>JBBAKI010000004.1:0-188632 GCA_040403595.1 Sediminibacterium sp.
TAATCACAGATTCGCACAATCCATCACCATTGATTTCAGTATATAAATTAATCCCGTTTTCTGGTGCTAATGCATACCCTTTTAGAACTGCACCAAAATCATGTAATATTTTAATTAACCAAGAGCCTTTGAATCCAGTATGGCCAGTTATGAACACACGCTTTCCGGAATAGTTACTTTTTAATTTATTCATTATTTCCAAATTTTCCAAATAGCGTTATTAGAATTCCATAATTCATTTAAATCCATTTTATCTTTCAACGAATCCATTGGTTTCCAAAATCCATCATGATAATTCAAATTTAGCTCACCATCTTTAGCTAAAGTCTCTAATGGTTCTTTTTCCCAAATTGCTTTATCATCATCTTTTATATATTCAAACACACTTGGGTCACATACAAAGTATCCTCCATTAATCATGGAATTATCCTCATCTTTTTTTTCTGCAAAATTTATAACTTGATTGTTAGAACCAATTTTCATTAAACCAAACCTTCCTTGTGGCCTGATTCCAGTTACTGTACATTTTTTTCCACTCTTTGTGTGATTTTCAACTAAATCAGAAATATTTACATTTGATAAACCATCACCATAAGTGAGCAAAAAGGGTTCGTTTCCAATATATTTTTGAATTCTTTTAATTCTACCGCCCGTCATTGTGTTTAAACCAGTATCAACCAAGGTAATTTTCCAATTTTCTGAAGCATTATTATGTACTTGCCTTGAATTATCACTTAAATCAATTGTCAGATCTGACTGATGTAGAAAATAGTTTGCAAAATATTCCTTAATAAAAAATCCTTTATATCCTAAGCAAATAATGAAATCATTAAAACCATAGTGACTATATGTTTTCATAATATGCCATAAAATAGGCTTTCCTCCAATTTCAACCATTGGTTTGGGTCTTGTATCTGTTTCTTCAGAAATTCTCGTTCCATAACCACCAGCTAACAATACAACTTTCATATTTTAATTATTTAATGCTTTGATTAAAATGGTTTTATATTTATTTGCAAAATCACTTTGACGCATATTATTCACTTTATAATATTCTATCTCGTCAAATAAATTTTTGTACTTATTTTGATCTAGTAAATAGGCCTCCAGTATATTAGCTAATTCTTTAGGTTGATTGGGCTCAAAATATAATGCATAAGATGGATTTTGTTCTCGGTGAATTGGGATATCTGAAATTATCAAATTCTTGCCTAATGTTTTACATTCTTCAACAATTGTACTCCATCCTTCAAATAGAGATGGGTTAATTACAGCGATAGAATTTTTAATCAATAAAATTAAATCATCATAATCTATTAAACCTAGCATGTGAACATTAATCTTGTTATCTTTTATATAGTTTAAAATACTGTTTGAATAATTTTTATTTCTGTAATCATCTAATAAACCTGTACAAACTAAATTAACTTCAATACCTTTATTTTTTAATAATAACATAGATTCGAATACTACCAAATGATTTTTGTGTTTCCAAAATTGATTGGGTAGTAGAAAAAAATTATCATTAATGTTATATTTAGTTATTATCTGTTTTAAATTTTGTTGGTTTTGTAAATTATATTTTTTAACAATTGAAACAAATTCTAATACATCTATCTTTTGATTATAAAAATCACCAAAATAATTTATAAGATCGTTTTTCGCATCATTACTACTTAAAATAATTCTATTACTTTTTTTTAAAATATTTATAATTGATTTATTTCTTAGTTGTACTTCATTTTCCTTGAACATTTGTGGCAGTCGATTGTGTTGAAAATCAGGAATCCAATTTATTGTTTTCGACTTATTAAGTCCAATTAATGTTGAGTGGGAGAATATATCTATGTTAAACTCACTTAATATTAATTCAATATAAAAATCTGAATTAAATAATTTTCTAGTAGCTCTCCATAAAAAGTAGTGAAAAGATCCTTTTGTTAGTAAACTAGTGGTTTTTATTTCAGTTAATTCTTCAAAATCAGACTTTAATTTAGAATCTACATTGGTCGGAAAAAAGACAATTGGATGTATTGAATTCTCCTCGTACTTATTTAATACGTTAAGAATACTTTTAATATAATTAATCTCACCCATCCATGAATAGGATAGATTTAAAAGAAAGCCAACTTTAATTATTTTCATTCAGCCAATTTATATAATTTTTTAAACCGTCTGATAAGTTATATTTTTTTATATAACCTAATTGTTTTAATATGGTAATGTCTGCAATCCAATTTTTAGGATTTCCTACAAGTCCTTCATTATCATAATTAATTTGAATTGGTTTCTTCACTATTTTAATAAACATTTCAACAGCATCTGAAATTAAAATTTCTTCTCCATTAGCAACATTAATTCTTTGACCTTGAAAGTTTAACTTGGTAATAATTAAATTCAAAACTTGAAGTAGATCATTTATATATATAAAATCTCTAGATTCTTTGCCACTTCCTAAAATTGAAATCTGTTGATTATTTGAGTTCTTGATTTTTTTATGCAAATCCCAAAATAATTGTTTTTTTAAACCTTCTCCATAAACCGAAAAGATTCTTAAACTTATAGTTTGTATTTTATAAATATTAAAGAATTCTTCACAAATAATTTCGCTGTAATGTTTATGAAAACCATAAGGCGAAATTGGCCTAGGGGAAAAGCTTTCTTTTATTGGCAATATTTTAGGGTCGCCATAAACAGCTGCACTTGAAAAATTAATAAATTTACAGTTTGGATTATAAGTTCTAATTGCTGACAATAATTTATATACATTAGTAGTATTCAGGTTAAAATCTAATTCTGGATATTCAAATGATAAATTTACATTTGCTGCACCTGAAGCATTAATACAAACATCAAACTTAATTAAATTAAATAGATCAGAAAAATTTGAAGATTCGCTATTTAAATTAAAATAATTTGGTTCTTCTTTAATTAAAATATCCGCAGTATAAACATCATATCCTAAATTTTTAAAATACAAGCTTATATGATTTCCAATAAATCCACCGCTGCCTATTATTAAGAATTTTTTCATTTTATTTTAAATATTTAACTATTCGAGCGGGATTTCCAGCAACAATTGTCCAAGGCGGAACATTTTTGGTAACTACACTTTTCGCTCCTATAATTGAACCTTCACCAATAGTAACACCTTTAAGAATTAAAACATCAAAACCAATCCATACTTTATCTTGGATTTCAATTTTTTCGCCTCTAACATATGTCCAATTCTTATTTAATACATTGTTTTTTGATGATATATAATCATTATAGCATTGTTCATTATCATTACTTCTTTCTGTCCAATTTGTACTATGTGAATCATGGTCATATATTGTTATTCCCCATGCCATTGTAACATCGTCACCAATTATAATTTGATTTCTTGAAATTAAATTAGCACCTCCAATATTAACATTATTTCCAATTTTAATTAAACCTTGTTTTGATTCAAAAATGAAATTTGCAGTAATTAGACATTTCTGGCCGATTTCAACATAAATTCTATTCTCATATCCTACATCAAATCGGAATGTGGTATTTAAGGAGCAAATAGTTGTTTCGTCAACTTTTAATGCTATATGCGCTTTGAGATTATTAATGAAATTTCTTCTTTTTAAGAAATTGTATATTTTTCTAATAATGATTATGATTGAAATATTTTTTGAAACTTATTAATGAGTTGATAATAAAATCGTATTAGTTTGTAATTAGATTTTAAATAGAACATTTTTTTAGATTTCGTTAAATAAGTTAGCTTTTCAAAGTCAGATGAGTAAGTTTTAATATAATTATCGTAGGTATCTAAAATTTTTTCTTGATTCTTTTTTTGGCTTTTACCTGACCAAATACTATTATTTGTATATCTATGTACACCCATAACAACTGGCATATACCAATAATCACCAAATTGTAAATTAAATAAATGTAATGCCCAATCTCCACATAAAATTTCAAAATGGTTTTCAGGTAACTGGTTAATATACTTGTTTCTAAAAAGAATTGAACAGGTTGGAACTATATTTTCTTTACATAAATCTTGAAATGTAATATTTCTTCCAGTTGGTAAATTACAATATAAAAAAGAGGCTTGATTAGAATTTTCAATCCTTTCTTCTGTATTGTGAAAACAACCAATGTATTGATCATTATTGTCTAAAAAATCAACTTGTTTTTGAAGCTTATATATATCGCTCCAATAGTCATCTGATTCTAAGACTGCAACATATTTTGATAACGAATTAGAACAAGAATTATATATAATTTTTGCGTTTCTTGAAGGTCCGATATTAAAATCATGTAAAATAAGTTCAATTTTGTCGGGATAGCTGTTTTTATATTTTATACATATCTCCCTTGTATGATCGGTAGAACAATCCTCTCCAATGTAAATACGATAGTTGAAATTTACTTTCTGCATTAATATTGATTCAATTGCAGTTTCAATATAATCTTCATGATTATATGCTAGCATAAAAATTGAAACTTTCAAATTATTCATATATCGATTTTAATTTGTTTGAAATTTCAATTATTGAATTTTTTATATCAAAATGGTCACCAAAAAAATTAAAAAATTGTATTTTTTTAGGAAAGTTATAAATAAAATAATGATCATAATATGGTATATAGTAAAATAATTTCTTAGAAATATATCTTTTAGAATCTTCTATAAGCTCTTCAATTAAATATGGAGATGTTTTGCTATCTGAATTTTTATTATTCAGCTTAGCTTTTAATTCGATGTTGAATTTTTGGATATTTATTCTTTTACTATAAACAACTGGACAAATATTGTAGATTATAATATCCTTTCTATTTGAGATAATATTGGAAAAAATAGTGCCTAAAGAATGTGCAATGACAGCAACAATGTTGTTTTCTGTTTGATACTTCTTTAGAAGTATTTTTGTATTGTTTAAATCTTGATGCTTATTAAGGATTTTTAAATAATCCATATTCAAAACAATAATTTTATAATTATCGAATAAATTTAAATATGGTAGCCAATAACCAGCTGACCCATATGCTCCGTGAATTAGTATTATAGCTTTATCATTTGATTTGTTATACGTAAAATCTGAAAAATACATTAATTAGAAAATGATTTAATTAAAAATTATAATTTTGTTATATATAAATTATTCTGCTCAATGAATTTACTAGATCATAACCATCCCATGTTAATGAAAAATCCATTGTTTTTCCAACTGGGACGATTCTATCAATACCTAATGGCTTGCTTGACTTTATCCAATCAAATAAATGTTCTTTTTGAAAACCAAAATAACTTAATGTCTGAAATTTCCGATTTATTGCTGGCAGAATTTCATCTAATTTTGAAATACTATATTCGTTAAAATAACCACTGCCACATTTAAATAAATTCATATCATTATGAATTGAATAATTATCAACTCTCCATATTTCAGATGCATCAGATGATTCCAATTTAATGTCTCCTTGATTTATTGCTTGTGAATAAAATGTAACTAATTTATCAACAGATACAATTGGGAGTACCTCGTATTGCATTTTAATCAATTTTTGTTTTAAAAATTTCCAAAATAATAACTTTGCAGTGTCTATTTCCTCATTTGAGCCAAGCCAAAAAATAGTTTGAGGAGCTGTACAAGCATTTTGGTCAAATAAAAATGTATCATTATAAAAATCTGTTGTAAATTTAAATTTATCGTAGAGATCAATATAATTTTTTGCATTTATAAGCGCAATTGAATATCTATCTGAAAAAGTGATTTCTGTTGACTTAGGTGGTATTTGTGATTTTCGAATTTCATTAATAGTTTGATCACCACCCCAAATAATTCTCACATCGCATATTTTAGAAAAAAATGATGTAACCTCGGTGTCACGATCATACTTTAATAAAAATAATCTTTTTGAAAAGATTAAATTAAATTTTTCTTTTGATAATACAATTTTTATTGCATTAAGTATAATATGAACTTGTTCAAATCCTTTTGAAGGTAACTTTACAATATTTATATTTCCAGTAACTAAACCAGCGAAAAGACTATAGGCAAAATTTACAGGAACATTTCCAGGAGCAATATGAAACAATATTCCTTTTCCTATTCTGGAATTTATATTATTTATGTAATTTCTCTTTAATAAATTTAGATTTGATCTCCTACAATAGAATGCGAAAGTTGCAACATCAGGAAAGTTTCTTATTTGTGGGGATTTAAATAAAACTTCAGAAATGTCAGACAAAAAATCTAGCGTCTCAACTGAAAATAAATCTAAACTTTGTTCAATTAACAAACCTTGATTGAACTCTAGTTTGTCTCCAATTAAAAACTCTACTTTATCTAAATTTTTCTCCATAAGTATCACTGCAGCCTCTTACTTCAGCATTTTTTAAACGTCCGTGAATTTTAAAATATTTACCTTTTCTACCACATTTACATTCATCCTCTCCTAGAATTTCTCCGATATCTTCTGTTAAAATTGAATGTCCAGGATAACTTAACGGAAGTAAAGAAAGCAATTGAATTATTCCTTTTTCTCCAAAATCGCAAACTGTGAAATCTTTAGAATTTCTAATAATTATATCAGAATATTCTGAAGTGTGGAGATACCCTTCTTCACATTCCATATGAATAGTGCCTGTTTGTTCTACCATTCCATAATAATCATGTATTCTACTTATCCCACAAATCGTATTTAATTGCAGTTTAAAGGTTTTGTTATCAACAGAATCTGTAATCAATTTTTTCCACCCGCCTCCATGAATTAAAACAGAATTCGATAGATCAAATTTTGTATTTGACTTTAATAATTCTTTATAAAAATGTTGATATACTATGAAAGTAAAGCCAAATAAAAATATTTTTTTATCTTTATTTTCTTGTAAAAATGTTTTTAAGCCTTCTTCATTTAAGGACATATCCTCATTTAAAGCAAATAATTTTTTTGTAGCAAATAATGAAAATCCTGTTATTCCAGCAGATCTAGCTGAAAAATGATTTCTGTTTTTAACCGTTGACTCACAATCAATAATGATCATTGGTAATCTACTACTCCCCAAAAAACTAGAAATTATACGACTTAACACTCTAGTTTGTAAAGAAGCAGTATTTCTATCTAAAAAAATTTTTGACACAGCTTGACCAGTAGTGCCAGATGAGGTCATTGTCTTTACTATACTCTCAATAGGGATACTTGCTAATTCAAACATTTTGAACAAACGAACTGGTATAAAGGGGAGATCTTTTATATTAAGTATATTTTTTATATCAAAATCTATTGATGTCATCATCCTTTTAAACTCTTTACTTTCATTAATATGATGATTAAACAAATGCAAAATACGATCTAGAAAGAATTTATTTTTTTCATCTTTAGTGTAAGTATATAATGGAATATCAGGAAGATTAGATAAATCAGTCTTTTTCATTTTTATAAATCTGATAATTTTGAATAAAAAATTTTACCAGAAGAATTTTTGGGTATGGTATTAATCAATCTAATATCAAATACGCTGAAATGAATGCCGAGTTTAGTTATTAGAAAATCTTTGGTCATACTGATTTGTTCAGCATCAATTATATAAACTATCAAATAGTTATCTCTACCTACACAAGCGGATTCAATATCTTTACTTTTTAACAAATTTTCAATATCGTCTAAATTGACTCTATTCCCAAATAACTTAATAAAACGCTTTATTCTTCCAACAATGTAATAAAATCCATCTTTATCGTAATAAGCGATATCTCCGGTTTTTAAAATACCATTATTTTCATTTGCTTTTATTAAGTCATCTATATTTTCTGCATATCCTAACATTACATTTGGACCTTCATATATTAATTCCCCAGGAACACCAGATTTAGTAATTCTATTACCTAAATCATCAATTATATGAAAATTTCCATTTGGTATTGGTATTCCAATACTGCCTTTTTTTTCTGAGATCAAACTGGGTGGTAAATAACTGAGCCTTGCTGTTCCCTCTGTTTGTCCATACATTATAAAAAAATCAACTTGATGATTTTTTGAGAATTCAGTAAAATATTCAGCAAGTTCATTAGATAATTTTCCACCAGCTTGAGTCATCATTTTTAATGATGGTAAATTAATTTGTAGTAATTTAAATTTTTTTAAAATTTCAAAAGTATACGGGACTCCTGAAAATGATGTGATTTTAAAATCATTAAATAGATCCCAAAAACGACGCTGAGTTATACTTTCTGTAGTCATTAAAATTGAACCGCCTGCAAATAAATGACTGTTTATAATCGAAAGGCCAAATGAATAATTCATTGGTAAACTACTTATAGCTCTATGATTTTTATTTAGTGAAAGATATTCAGATATTGACGACGCGTTTGAAATTAAGTTGTTATATGATAATCTTACTAACTTAGGACTACCTGTAGTTCCTGAAGTTGATAGAAGTAAAGATAATTCAGGATTTAAAGTAATATTTTTTTTGCTATTTCTCTCCGATACTATGTAATCTCTGAATTGAAATAAGAATGAAAATTGATTAAACTCTAATACATCAGCTTTCGGAGCAAAAATAAAATCAGGTGCGTATTCTTCTACGAGTGGATTTAAAATTGAAATATCTATTTTTGCATCAACAAGTATGACAACTACACCTCGTTGAATCGAATTAATATAAAAAAATATAGATTCATATTGATTTTTACAAAGTAAAAGTACTAGCGAGCCTGAAGGAATTTTTGAAAAAATTATATTGCCATCACATAGTATTGATTTAACATAGTGCTGTTTACCATTATCTTCAATAATTTGGCCTAAAGGATCGAATAATTTTAATGTACTATTATTTGACAGCATAAATTAAATTATGTCATCTTTTGTAATAAGGGAATCTTTATCAATTTTTTTGTTAATTTTTTTTCCCAAATATGAATCCCATTCGTTAACACTAATTCCGGTACCAGGTCGCTTTGCACCTAAATTTTCTTCACTCAATATGTCACCAGGATTCAAGTCGATATTTGCTATCAAGCTTCTACGCATTTTTTTTCTTTGTTCTAGTTCATCTATACTAACCACTCGATTGTGTTGTCCCAGAGAAATGTAAACATTTTTTAAACCAGAAATTAAATTTTTTAATTCGTCATGTTCAATAGCCATTTGATTATCCATTCCGATAACACTTTTATCTAATGTAACATGTTTTTCAATTACACAGGCGCCTAAAGCAATAGAAGCAAGTCCAACTTCAATTCCTAATGTATGATCAGAATAACCAATTGGTTGTCTTTTTAAAGCTTCTTTTAAGGTCTTAATATTATTGAGATTTACAAATTCTGGAGCAACTGGATATATTGATACACAATGTAAAACACATATGTTCTTAGCACCAGCTGATTCTAGTACATCAACTGCTTTGATAATTTCTTCAATATCAGACATTCCAGTGGAAAGTATAATTGCAGTTTTTAGTTTTGCAAGATGTCGTAGAAAAGGGTAATTATTAATATCCATAGATGCCACTTTTATAAAAGGCACCTGGCATTCGGAAATTAAAAAATTAGCTTCATCATTCGAATATGGGGTTGATGCAAAATCAATTCCAATACTTCTAGAGTATTCTGACAACTCTTTTAGCTGCATCTCGCTAATTGCAAATTTCTTTACGAATCTTTTTGCAATTGGATTTTGTTTATAGTATTCATCAGAATATAATGTATGTTCAGACCATGATTGAAATTTTACACAATCTCCTCCACATTCCTTAACCATATCAATCATTTTTTTTGCTTTTTCAATGTCACCAAAATGACTAGTATTTAATTCTGCAATGAAATATGGTTCTCTATTTTCACCAATGATTTTTCCGTTATTTAAAGTTATATTCATGATATTATTTTTTATTGTTTTATTGGATTTATAATCATCTCGTTTAAAAATAATTGACGATCTAAAAAAGGCATTTGATCCTCTAATGGTCGGCGAACGATTCTTCGATCAACTTCACTACGAGCATTCCCAACCTCGATATAACCTTGATCTTCAACTCCCATTATTTCGCATAATACTGGCCCTTCCGTTTTAAACAAATCGGTTAAACCAGAATTAAGATTTTCTATTGTGTCAATTTTTATATAATTAAAATCAAAACATTCAGCAACCTTTCTGAAATCAGGACAACTCGTTCCATTTCCTGGATCTGTTCCAATAGTACGAGTTCTAAATAAATCTTTTTGTCTCTTGCGTATAATAGAATAAACGTTATTATTAATTACAATTATTTTTATTGGCAATTTCTGATATCTTATACTTTCTAACTCCTGTAAATTCATCATTATTGAGCCATCTCCAACAACAACTAAAACGGGTTCTTTAGATACATACTGAACGCCAATTGAAGCTGGTAAAGCAAACCCCATAGCACCTTGAGAAGTAGGATGAACACAATGCATGCCTTCACCGAATAGTATATTTGTAGGCAATATAACTTCAGCAAGACCTGAATCAAGTACAATTGTGGACGAGCGTGGTAATAAATTTGACAAACTATCTGCTAATTGATATAAATCAACTTTTGATTGGGATTGAAAATTTAGCTCAATTTTTGTAAATAATTTCTTCCAATGCAAACAACGTTCAACCCATTCGATATTAGCAGAATTAAATTCAGAATGCTCTATTAACTTAAAAAAATCTTTTAAATCAGCATGAATAAATTGATCAATTTTTATTGAATTTTTACTATGCTCTACAGCATCTATATCTACAACAACCACTTTCGCTTCTCGGGCAAAGTCACAATAATCTGGTCCAGTATTCAAGGAATTTAATCTTGAACCTAGAACTAATACAAAATCAGCATTTGCAATTGCAAAATTTCCAGCACGTGAACAACCCATAGCTCCAACAGAACCAATAGACATTGAATTCCTTGCTCCGAAAGTGTCTGTAGCACTTGCTGTAAAAGTAACGGGAAGATTATGTTTCTTTACAAAATTTATTAACTCTTGCTCTGTATTTGAAGCTCTAATTCCTTTTCCAATTAACACAATAGGGCGAATTGCAGAATTAAAATGTTTAATCATTGTTTTGATATCATCATCTGAAGCAATCGGTTTTGAATCACTTAAGCCAATCATATCACTTTGTAAACTAGAAGGATTAATCAAAGCACTTTGCAGATCAAGTGGAACATCAATCCAAACAGGTCCTTTTCGACCAGATAGTGCTGAAGTTATTGCTTGATTCATAACTTCTACAATATCTTCAGACTTAGTTAGCATGTGTGCATACTTCGTTATAGGTGTAACAATTTTTATAATATCAGCTTCCTGTTGACCGTATGTTCGTAAATTAATTCCTGTATATCTAGAAGTCTCCTTTAAAATATTTTGACCTGAAATAAAAATACATGGGACCCCGTCTTGCCAAGCTGAAAGTACTCCAGTAAGTGTATTAGTGGAAGCGCAACCAGTTGAAACTAAAGCCGCTCCCAGTCCTCCGCTTCTTTCTGCAAAACCAATTGCTGCAAATGCACATGACTGCTCATGATGCAAAGAAATAGCGTTTAAGCTTGTGTTTTTTGCTAAACCATCACTTAGAAATAAAGAACCACGACCAGTAACTTGAAAAACATGTGTAACACCTTCTTGACAAAGCCTCTCCATAATATAGTCAGCAACTCGCATCATAATACATATAATTTAAATAAAATAATCATTAAATTAAATCAACCTTGTTTTAAAACGTAGATTTACTTCTTTACGTTTGGTATAAATTTATTAAACTCATCGAGAATAACAGCAGTGATTTCAAAAGAAATTGCTGGTTCTCCGTCTACAAAACTTTCTACTTTTCCGCGGGCTATTCCACGAACTAAACTATCTAAAGTAGCAAAAATCTGTAGACATTCCCCAGGCAGGATTTTACGTTTTACAGATACATTCTTTAATGACCGATCGGCCGTTTCGAGTCTTTTAAAAGATTCCAAACTCAAGAATGTTAATAGAAATGCCTGCATACAAGTTTCAATTTGAATAAAACCTGGTACACTTGGATCGTCTGGAAAATGAGCTGGAAAATAATGTTCATTATTAGTGAAGTTTTTAATCGCCTTTACATATTTTCCTGGCTCGATATCTAAAACTTTATCAATAAAAAGCCATGGATATTTATTAAGAAGACATTCGCGTATTTTTTCAATTCCGAAATCGACTTTAACATCCCATTTATCAGAAATATTCTCATTACTTAATGATGCTTTTTCAACATTAGAAGCCAACCTATTTATAAATAAATCTGGTACAACAATTGTACATTCCATGGAGCATGATAAAATATTATCAACATAACCTTTTACCTCACCACGCGCAACACCCCGTCCAAAAGAAATTAAATTTGCTTCAAGATTAAGTCTATCACCTGGACTAATTTTTCTAATAAAATTTACGTTGTCAAATTTATTACTCATTGCAACACGGCCACGCATATCGTCAAGGCTTAAAAAAGTCATCAAGAACATTTGTGACATAGCCTCAATTTGAATCACATTCCAAACCTTAGGATTAAGTGTATCATAACCATGGAAATACCATTCATTGTATGAAAATAATTTATACCCCTTAGCATACTTCCCTGGTAGACATTCTGATACTTGATCTATAAACAACATTGGGTATCTATTTTGCTGACAAGCCATAATTCCCATTGTGTTGAAAGAAATAATTTGATTTTCCATTATAAATTTTGTTTGTAAGTGATTTTACAATTGCTAATAAGAACACCATCTACATAACCTGAAACATTAGAGGTAATTAACCCCATAACTTGTTGTATATTATCTACAACTATTTCCAATCGATCACCAGGGTGAACTGACTTATAGAAGCGTACTTTATCAACTGCAACTAAAAGAAGTGGTATATCGATTCCTTTAAAGATGCTATTATCAATTAATATGGGTATTGCAACGGCCTGTGTAAAAGCCTCAATAATTAATGATCCTGGCAGAATTGGTTCTGTAGGGAAATGAGATGGAAAAAACCATTCATTATATGTTAAATTTTTGAAGGCATGGCACAAGCTGTAAGGCTCAACTGCTGTAACCCCATCAATCAATAATAATGGATATCTATGTTTCAACAAGGATTTTATTTCAGAAAAAGTAAGTGACACTGATATATAATTTAAATATGTGCAAAACCATCTACTCTAATGTTTTCTCCATTTATATAGCTAGAATTGTCGCTGGCAAGAAAAACACAAAGTTCTGCAACTTCAGATGGAAGTCCAACACGTTTACCTAAATAAACACCCTCAACTAATTGTTGTTGGATATTTGTAGGACCTGAACGAAACATATCTGTATCTATAAATCCAGGTGCAATAGAATTAACTCTAATATTGAATTGACCTAATTCTTTTGCTGCAGTTTTCGTAAGTGCTATAATGGCCCCTTTTGAACTAGAATATGCTGTTTGCCCGCGCATGCCTCCCTCGTCGCCACAAATACTTGAAATATTAATAATCGAACCGCTTTTTTGCTTTGACATGATTCTAGAAGCATATGAAATTAAATCAAAAACTGCAAAGACATTTACATCAAAGATTTTTCTAAGTGTAGCGCTGTTTAACATTGTAATTGTTGTATCAACCAAAATTCCTGCATTGTTTACGAGACAATCAAGTCTTCCTTGTTCATTTTTAATTCTAATAAATGCTTGCCGAATTGCTTCACGATCAGTAACATCAAAATAAATAGGTATAATTTTTCCGTTTGATTTATAATCAAAAAACGTATTTTCAATTGAGTCGTGTTTTTTTGCATTAGCATAAACTATAGCTCCATTAAATGCAAATCTTTCAACTATACTTTTACCAATCCCTCTATTAGATCCAGTTACTAAAATAATTTTACCATTAAGCATATTAAAAATTTACACCATATTTTTTTAAAATTTCAATTCCTACAGTATAAGAACTGAAATTAATAATATCATCGATTTCGATGGTAATATTAAATTTTTCTTCAATTGAAGCTATTAATGTCATATGTCCAACTGAGTCCCATGCTGGTATAGACTGATAAATTAAACTTTGGTTTAAAGTTGCTGCTTCAATAGAAAAAGATTCAATAAAAAGCTGATCATAGTCTGATTTGTTGTGATTTGTCATTTTTTTTGGTTTTTGTTTTATAATAAATAAATTTTTTGTTTTGAAAGAGCTCTTTTAATACTTAAATTGTTAACTAAATACTTTAAAGTCATCCTCTATTTTTCGAATTGGCCTTGCCGGATTTCCAAGTGCTAATAAGTTAGCAGGCAAGTCACTATGCAAAACCGAACCCATTCCTAAAATAGAGTTATTTTCGATTGTAATCCCCTCTTTAATAATTGACCCCATCCCTAAGTAAACGTTTTGCCCAATTACCGACTTACCCCCAATTTTTACAGAAGCAGAAATTACACAATTTTCAGAAATTTTAATGTCATGACCAATTATACTCCCAGTGTTTACCAAACTATGATTACCAATTTCGGCATCAGGTCCAATAAATGCTAATTGACAAATTATTACACCAACTCCAATTTTAGCTAATGGACTAATGATGGAGGATGGGTCAATAATTGTAGCAAAATTACAACCATGTGAAATTAATTTATCCTTTAGAACATTTCTCGAAGAAACTTCACCTAAAGCAACAATACACTCACAATTTTCATTATTTATATTAGTAATAAAATAATCAAAACTGAAAACTATTTTGTTATCAAAACTAAAGTCATCTATATAAAATATTTCATTATAATAATCCATTCGTTTAGCACAATCAAACACTTCTTTTCCGAATCCTCCCATACCGTAAATAAATAATTTTTTTTTCATTTTTGTAATTTTTAAATGGATAATATAATTAAAATTAATTGTTTAAATTCTTGTTTTACTAATTGATGGATTCAATAATTACGCTAATGATAAAATTTATATCTTCATATGTTAACGAATAATACAACGGTAAACATAAGATTCTTTGAGAAATATCTTCGGCAATAGGCATTTTGTCATATGTAACAATTGCACCAAAGGTATTAACAGAAGGATAGAAATATCTACGAGGAAAAATATTTGTGGCGTTTAAAGCTTTTTCAACATTCAAAAGCTGTATCTCGCTCTCAAAAATAACTGGAAAATAAGAATAATTTGAAAATCCTAATTTTAAATTTTGAAACGTTAAGCTTTTAATATTATTTAAAGAATTTAAATAA
Source organism: Sediminibacterium sp. (assembly GCA_040403595.1). GTDB lineage: Bacteria > Bacteroidota > Bacteroidia > Chitinophagales > Chitinophagaceae > Sediminibacterium. The sequence continues at coordinate 15,240 of JBBAKI010000004.1, forward strand.
TGAGTGTATTTGTTTTTTCTATCTTCTAGAACTAAATCAAAGTATTTCAGATTTGCTAGACCCAAAGCAGCATGTATTTCAGTTAATTTTCCATTAAATCCTTCCTCAACAATTTCTTTATTATTATCATGGCCAAAGAATCTTACTCTTTTTAATTTTTCATGTAAATCATTATTTGAGGTTATACAACCACCGCCTTCTCCTGTATTCAATAATTTAGTTGCGTGCAAGCTTGTTGCAGAAATGTCTCCATATTCTAACAAACTTTTTTCATTTATTTTTGAACCAACTGCATGTGCCGCATCATATATAACTTTTAAATCATGGCGCTTAGCAATAGCTTCGATTGCCTCTACATCACAAGGATTTCCAAATACATGAACAGGCATAATTGCTACTGTATTTTTTGTGATTTTTTCTTCAATTTTTAATGGATCAATATTTAAGGTGTCTGGTTGTATGTCACAAAATATTGGAGTGCATCCTTCCCATTGTATTGCACTTAAAGTAGCAACCCATGTAAATGGGGTAGTAATAATTTCACCTTTTAATTCTAATGCCTTAATTGCCATTTGAATTGCTAGTGTACCATTTGCAACCACTAAGAAATGATCTAAATTTAATTTGGTTTGAATTTCTTTCTCTAACTGTTGAACCAATGGTCCATTATGTGTTAGAATTCCTCTTTCCCAAACACCATTTAATAAAGATTTAAATTCTTCTAATGGTGCAAGAGATGGCTGTGTAACAAAAATTTGTTTATTTGACATTTGACATATTTTTAAATCTCTCAACTAGTGATGATTGAGTAATATTTGCATGATATTGTTCTGTTCTCAAATTGGAATCTTCTATACATTTTGAAAAAAACAATAAGGACTTGACGAATTGATTTTCTGGAGGTATTTCGGATATGTTCGTTTGATTATTTTTTTCTATTATTATTTTACATGTATAATCTGGTGGAGCTGTAAAAATTCGATTTGTACTTAATTTCCCTTTTGTGCCTAATATTTCCAAACTACATTGGTAATAGTTGTCAAATCCAAAAGAGAAATGTAAAAAAGAATTTCCGTTGATTTGTTTTATTTTTCCATCTCCCCAAATATCGACTTCTTTTCCCTCATAATTTAAAGTTGCATTAACAATATCAACTTCATAACCCAAAAGTTCTTGTGCAAGTTTTATTGGGTAAACACCTGCATCTAATAAAGCCCCTCCCCCTAATTCTTTTTTATATCTAATATTATTAGGATCTTCGAAAGGCGGAAAACAAAAATTTGATATTATGGAGCGGATTGATCCTATTTCATTTTGATTTAGTATTTTTTTTACTAAATCTAATTGTGAATGGAATCTAAATTGAAAATTTTCAAACAATACACACTCATTAACGGAAGCTGTTTTATTTAAAATTAAAACTTCATCATAGGTGCAACACATAGATTTTTCAACAATTACATGTATGCCTTTTTCTAATGCATATTTGGCCCATTTAAAATGTAACGCATTGGGTAATGGTATATAAACTGCATCTAATATATCTTTACTCAATATTTTTTCATAACTATCATAGAAAGTAATATCATTATAGTTATTTGTCCGTGAAGAAGCAATTCCTACAAGTTCAAACGAATCAGATAAAGCTTCTATTGCAGGAATCATAGATTTTTTTGCAATATTTGCAAATCCTAAAATACCTATTTTAAACCTTTTACTCATACAAAAGGAATTGAAGCAATCAAGCTTCTAGCTTGTATGTTTAGATAATTATTGAATTGAGCAAAAATTTGCAATTGATATAATGTCATCCAAACATAATTAGTTGGCAACTGTTCATCAAAAGATGCATCAGCTATTACAAGAATGTTTCTATTTTGTTCCTTAAAAAATCTGCCGCCTTCCTCAGATTGTAGTGTGTCAAATATAATCGAATCACTACTTGCATTTAATACATAAGAAAGAAAGGGAATAGATACAATGCTTCTTGTATTATTATAGTTTCCTGTTAAACATTGTACTGTTGGTGCTAATTCTAAAATATCAAAATTACCTGCCTCTAATTTTGTTTGAACTATAAAATGTAAAATTCCGTTAATTTCTTTGCAAATAAATGCACATATGCCTTCTTGTGCAGGCATAATCATAGGTTGATCCCAACTAACAACTTCTCTATTATCTATTGAAACTCTAGCAGCAATAACTTTAAAATATTTATTTTCCTCATGTCTTATTTCGTCACTACTTATTATCCAATTGTTCAGACTAGAAAGCGGTGATTTATTAACTTCAAGTATATATTCACATTTTCGTTCTGTTATATATTTGATTAATTCTTCAAATGTGAATTTGGCATTATTCTTTAACAGAAAGGAATTAATAAATTTTGTATTTAAATTTATTCCATTTTCATTAAAATTTAAAAAATCAGGATCGTCCCCTAGAGAAAAATTGGAAAGTGGTATACAAGAAATTACAGTTCTTGTATCCATATTAACTAAATTATCAATGCACATTAATTTTTTAATTTGAGCTAATGTTACCCAAATAAAATTGTCGTAAATTTCTATTTCCTCTTCAAGTTTAATTACAATATTTCTATTTCTTTTCTTTAAAAATCTTGAGCCTTGTTCTGATTGTAGCTGATCAACTAAAATGTTTTTTGGTTTTGCAGTTTGAAAATAATTTAAATATGTAGGTGCCTTACCATTATGAACTTGTGTATAATTACTTTTAGTAGCTTGCAGTGTTGGGGACAATTGAACAAAATTTATATTTCCTGGTTCGATTTTAGCTTGTAATAAGAAATATAAAACGCCGTTAAATTCTTTTGTAATTATTCCTAAATATCCTATTTCTGGTTGATTGATAATAGGCTGATCCCAATTATTTATTTCTCCCCAATTTGTATTTACTCTTATTCCATCGATTGAGAAGAATTTGCCAGAGTTGTGAGAAATTCTAAATGAATTTTTTTCGAAATTCCAATTCCTCATTTCACTAAATGGAATTCTTTCTACATCAACTTTTACTTTATTGTTTTGTTGTTGCACCCAATCCACAACTTGATTCAAGTCATTAAACTGATTTTTTAAGGTTACAGCACTATTGATAATTAGATTTGTGATATTCATTTGACTACGATAGATGATTAGGCTTGTATATCAAATTTTTGATTTCAAAAAAAGATTCAATTTTAAATAAGTAAGCTAATATTGTATATAAAGTCACACCAATAATACTTGGAAGTATTATTTTAACAATATCTAATTGATTTATTAATTGAATATTAATTAAATACACAACAAGCCCACTTAGTATACAAATTATGATTGTTGGAGTTACATCAACAATTTGATTTAATATAGAATAGCTTAAAAATTTATTGGTATAATATGTGTTAATAATTAATGCAAATATAGAACTTATAATGCCTCCATAGATAATACCATAAATTCCCCATTTGAATGAAACTATAAGTATTAATGTCAATATTGTTTTTTTAATAACTTCTAACTTAAGAAAAGTTCCAGATTGTCCTTTAATATATAAAATATTTAAATTAAACGCATGTATTGGATATAAGAGACCATTTATACATAAAATTTGGAAAAATGGAACAGCTGGAAGCCATCTTTCAGTAAACAAAAATCTAAATAGTGGGGTTGCTAAAATTGCCATAAATAATAGAGTCGGTGCAACTATAAAAACAACCATTTTTATTATTTTAGAAAAAAAGTACTTTAACTTAATATCATCATCTTGGAACTTGCTTAACACAGGAAAGAATACTTTATTAATAATGTAAATGAAATTACTTACCGGCATTTGTTTAATAGTATCTGCTCTGTTATAAAAAGCCACCTGAATTGGTGAAAAATATTTTGCAATGATGATTGCATACGAATTGATAAATAAAGTTTCTATAATTCCAGAAATCGTTAATTTATAACCGAACCTTAGATGTGTTTTAACTTTTTCAGCATTTAAAGCTAAACGCGGCATCCAGCTTGAGCTTGTCCAGTGAAATACGCAAATTAAAATTGATTCAATTATTGCTTTCCAAACTAAACTCCAAACCCCCCATCCATTTTTTGCTAAAAAAATTGTAATCAATGAACTGATTAAAATAGATAATAGGTATATGTAACTTTGCTTTTTAAAATTTAATGCTTTAGTAAGTTTTGTTGTTTGTACAATTGTGAACGAATTTATTACAAATGTTAAACAGTATAATTTTAATATATTACTTAATATAGGCTGATGAAAAAATTGAGCGATATAATTTGAAAAAATATAAATAAAAAGATATACCAATAATGAAATTAGTACATTCAAAATAAATACTGTCGAATAATCATCGTCCTCAATGTTTTTTGTTCTTAATAAAGATTGACTTAATCCACTATCGATTAATGAAGAACCTAAACTTATAAAAATACTAATAATTGCAATGAGCCCAAATTGAGATGGTAATAGTATTCTTGATAATACGACAGTTAACAATAAGCTAATAATTTGTGTGCCGCCTTGTTGCAAGGTACTCCATAATATACCTTTAAATAACAAATGCTTGTTACTCATTGTTAATTTACAATATTTTGCTCTCTCGTACTAAACTCTTTTATAGTACGTTGTAAACCATTTTTTAATCCTATTCTAGCTTTCCAACCTATATTATTAATTTTCGAAGTGTCCATTAACTTTCTTGGAGTTCCATCAGGCTTAGTTGTATCGAATACAAGTTGTCCTTCATACTCGACCTCTGAAACTATTAGTTCTGCTAATTCTTTAATTGAAACATCTGCACCGCAACCAATATTCACTAATCCTTGTTCATTATAATTTTGTAATAAAAAATAACAAGCATCTGCCAAGTCATCAACATGTAAAAACTCTCTTCTTGGCGTTCCTGTACCCCAAATAGTTACAGTAGGATCATTCTTTTTTTTTGCTAATACAATTCTTCTAATTAATGCAGGAAGTACATGAGAGTTTTCTGGATGATAGTTGTCATTTGTACCATACAAATTTGTAGGCATTGCCGAAATAAAATTACATCCATACTGAGCTCTATAACTATCGCACATTTCAATTCCCGCAATTTTAGCAATGGCGTATGGTTGATTAGTAGATTCTAAATATCCACTTAATAAATATTCTTCTTTTAAAGGCTGTGGAGCCATTTTAGGGTATATGCAAGATGAGCCTAAAAACAATAACTTAGTTATCCCATTCAAATAAGCTGCATGAATAATATTAGCCTCAATCATTAAGTTATCATAAATAAATTCTGCTCTGTAAGTGTTGTTGGCATGTATACCTCCCACTTTTGCAGCAGAAAGTATTACGTATGCCGGTCTTTCTTTTTCAAAAAAATCATTGACAGCTTGCTGGTTTCTTAAATCTAATTCAGCAGAAGTTCTTGTAACAATATTGTTATATCCCTCTTTTCTTAGCTTACGTTCTAATCCAGAACCTACCATTCCTCTATGTCCAGCAATATAAATTTTAGCAGTTTGCTCCATTATTATAATCCACTTTGTTTAATGTGTAATTCTTTTTTGAATAAAGTAACATCACTTGCTACCATCTCTTTTACTAATGCTGCTAAATCATATTTTGGTTTCCAACCTAATTGAGTCATTGCTTTAGTTGGATCTCCAATTAATAATTCAACTTCAGTTGGTCTGTAATATTTAGGATCAACTTTCACAACAACTTGCCCTTCTTCCAATTTGTATTCACCAATATTTTTTACAACATACGCTTCTTCTTCTTCAGCATTTCCTCTAAACCCTAATTGTATTCCTAATTCTGCAAAACTCATTTTTACAAAATCACGAATAGTTGTTGTTATTCCAGTTGCCAATACAAAGTCTTCTGGTTTTTCTTGTTGCAATATCAAATACATCCCTTCTATATAATCTTTTGCATGCCCCCAATCTCTTTTGGCATCTAAATTTCCTAAGTACAAGCAATTATCCAGGCCTAATGCAATTTGTGCAGTTGCTCTTGTAATTTTTCTCGTTACAAATGTTTCACCCCTTTGTGGTGATTCATGATTAAATAAGATACCATTACAAGCATACAAATTATATGCTTCTCTGTAGTTTACTGTAATCCAATATGCATATAATTTCGCAACAGCATATGGAGAACGTGGATAAAAAGGAGTGGTCTCTGATTGTGGAACCGCTTGAACCAATCCATATAATTCAGAAGTTGATGCTTGGTATATTTTTGTTTTTTTTGTTAAGCCCAATAAACGAACTGCTTCTAATATTCTAAGTGTACCAATACCATCTGCATTAGCAGTATATTCTGGCTCCTCGAAACTTACATGCACATGACTCATTGCAGCCAGGTTGTAAATTTCATCTGGTTGAACTTCTTGAATAATACGAATTAGGTTAGTACTATCAGTTAAATCTCCATAATGCAAATGAAGATGTCTATGTGGAGTATGAGGATCCTCATAAATATGGTCTATTCTTTGCGTATTAAACAAAGAGGACCTTCGCTTAATTCCATGTACTTCATAACCCTTGTTCAAAAGAAATTCTGCTAAATAAGCTCCGTCTTGGCCGGTGATTCCTGTGATAATTGCTTTTTTCACTATTTTACGATTTAAATTATTATTTTTTTAACAACCAAGAAGATGATTGAATTTTTCCTCCCAATCCATCAATTAACTCAATTCCAAATTCTTCACAAATTGCTCTTTCTGGAATAGTATCATTGTTTTGATCGCCTCCATTTGCAAATGCAAGTTGATACTCATTCCCAAATTGATTGAATATCATTTTAATTGACTCTACCACTGTTCTATCCTTGTCTATAGAAAGAAAACACTTGTCTACCAACCTCAAACTTTCAACTATAAAAACTCTCTCATTTTCATCTTGAAACTCCTTAGACCCTTTTAATGCTCTTTGGAAATCACTGTTTACTATCACAAATAACATGTCTCCGTTTACTTTTGCATTTTGAAAATACTCAATATGCCCTTTATGAATCGGATTAAAATAGCCGCTAACTATAATAGCTTTGGGTTTCATTTTCATATATTATTCTTTAAAATAACGCACAAAACTGCGCACATTTAACCTATTTTTCAACCTTTTCTAGTAACCCATAAACAAAAAATCAAACATATAAAGTGGTTGATTTTCAAGTTATTGATGATTTATGTTTATCTGAAAATACTCCAAATTAGTGTGGACCACACTATTCCATTTCAACTACTTTCCCACCCATATCAAGCCTCTCAAATACACTGTTGTTGCTCACAAACTCAGGTATCATTTCTTTCACTTTAGCAACCAGGTACATGTCACTTTCTTCGGAATTTACTAGTGTAACGAGTTCGTTAAAATGTTTAGACACTTCTACAAACTCAACCTCGCGCACTTTGGCAATCATAATTTTATCGTGGTAGGTATTACCCGTATTTTCGCCATCGTTTAAAAGCTCTTCGTAAAGCTTTTCACCAGGGCGGAGGCCGCTATATACAATATCAATATCTATATTAGGGATAAGGCCGTATAAACGTATCATTTTTTTAGCAAGGTCGGCAATGGCAACAGGTTGCCCCATATCAAATACAAATATTTCACCACCATTACCCATGCTTCCTGCTTCGAGTACCAGTTGGCAAGCCTCCGGAATGGTCATGAAATAGCGCGTAATATTTGGATGGGTAACGGTAATAGGTCCACCCCTTTCTATTTGTTGTTTAAACCTATTAATTACAGATCCATTAGAACCAAGTACATTACCAAAACGAGTAGTAATATATTTAGTGCTAGTATTTTGCTTACTTAAACCTTGCACATAAATTTCGGCAAGGCGTTTACTAGCACCCATTACATTGGTAGGGTTAACGGCTTTATCGGTACTAACCATAACAAAGCGCTCTACGCCGTATTCGTTGGCTAAATTTGCAATAAGTTGGGTGCCTAATGCATTGTTACGAACCGCCTCGGTAGGGCAAAGCTCCATCATAGGTACATGTTTATAGGCAGCAGCGTGATACACATAATGCGGTTTAAAACTGGCAAACATTTGACGCATACGCGCCTCGTTGGTAATGTTAGCCAGGTATGAAATACAATTAATAGATATACCCATTTCTTGTATTTCTATTTCTAAATTATGTAAAGGCGTTTCCGCTTGATCACAAAGCACAATAAGCTCTGGGTTATAATGCATGAGCTGCCTCACAATTTCTGACCCTATAGACCCGGCAGCACCTGTTACTAACACGCGCTTACCCTTTATTTGAGCACGAATTTGGTTGTTGTTAATATGAATAGCATCACGCTCTAATAATTCCTCAATATTGATAGAACGTAGTTGACGGCTAGAAAAACTACCCTCGGTCCAGTTGCTATATGGCGGAACAACCAACACTTTAATATCATGATTTAAACAAAAGTCTACTAACTCGTTTTTACGCTTGGCAGTAATAGTAAAAGAAGCAATAATAAGTTCATCTACAGGATCTTCTTGCGCCAAAGCAGCAAGGTCGTTAAAGGATATAATGCGCACTCCATCGAGTGCTTTTTTTGTTTTTTTACGATCATCGTCTATAAAGGCTAATATGCTAATATGATTTTGTCCATCATGCTCTAGCACTCTTTTGGTAGCCACACCCGCTTCGCCAGCCCCAAAAATAACAACCGTTTTACGTTTCATTTTATAAGAACGCAAATAAGAAAAACCAAACTTAATGCCTACCCTATACGTTAACAGTGCTAAAAAGCTAAACGTAGCATAAACAATAATGACCACATTGTTAAGTACCAAATTATTTTGAATTGGGCTACTAATAATGGATAATAAATATAAAACTACACTAGAAAAAAGTATCGATACTGCAATACGGAGCGCATCTTGCATACCCGTATAACGCACAATACCCGCACAGGTTTTAATGCTTGTAAATACAAACGCATTTACAATAAGCATAATAGCTATTGTAATAAGTAGGTTTCCCCAATTAACACCCACTAGTGTTAAATTTTGCTTTACAATAAAAGCAAGCAGCAGTGCCATTGTAGTAACCCCCAGGTCAATAGCAAATATGACCCAGCGGGGAACAATATTTATTTTGGTAAGCATAAAACTTTTTTTAGATGAAACCATTATAGTGGGGGCTATTAATGAATGTAATTATTATTAGTTGGCCAAAATGTTAGCAAACAATTTTTTAAATACAAGTACAAGAGCCGTTAAAAATCCAGCTAAAAATCCGCCAAGTAATAACGATTTTATTTTACCTACCTTGTCTTTTTTAAGCGGCAGTATAGGTTTATCAATTACCTGAATAAGTGGCGTTTCTTTACGAAGGCTCACTTTAGACATTTCTAAATTGGCTACCAGCTGTGTTAAAATAGCCGTATTAGCCTGAACATCAACCTGCCTTCGTGTACCAGGAGCTTTACGCACCATCATGGCAGGGTTTAACCCAAATGTATTATCGGCGGCAGCGGCAACACCAACTATTGCACCATTAAGCTCGGCTCTAATGCTATCTGTTTGGTGTTGTAAAATCTCCATATTTTGTCTGGCCTTTTTACTTTTTATTTCTATGTAATATCCAGATACTTCTTGTGCAATGCTTTCTGTAAATGCCTTGCTAAAAAGCTCGTTGGTGCTTTTTACCTCAATGCTAATGATAGATACTTTTTTATCTTTTTGCGCAACACTTAAAAGTCCGTTAGCGCCTGCAATAGATGCGTATAAATTTCCTAAAATACTATCTTGTTGTAAAGTGAATTTTGACCTGTTGGCGTCTACTTCAAATACAATATTTTTTAATGCTGGGTTATCGGACCTTTCTTTATTGAGCTCGCTAAAATTAATAAAGTACTGAGCTAGGCTTAGTGTTTTTCCATTAATGCTAATAGGGTTAAGCAAAGCCTTTTCTACTATTTTACGGCTTTTCATAAGCTCTATTAAATTAGCACCACTAAATGCACCACCTGCACTCGTGCCCAAATCGATTCCTAAACTACTGGCTAGGCCTAATGCTCCAGATAATCCTCCACCTCCAGATTTTTCGTCTTCCAGTGCAAAACTTAAACTAGCGGTATATTCTGGTTTTTGTGTAAAAGCATAGCCCACACCAATAGCGCCGCCAATAATAGCAGCTGTAATTATTACAAGCCACTTGGTTAATAAAAAGCGGTACCAATCTTGTAATTTAAAGATGAGTTCTTTTAAAGAAATTTCATCCTCTACTATATGCTGTACGTCGTTGTTATTTTGTTGCATGAGGGATTATTTATAATCTTAACAGGGCTATAATTAAACCGGCAAGGCTGGCAATAGAACTACTAATGCCAATTAGCTCACCGGTACTTACTTTTTTACCTTCGGCCTTTTTAGGCACTACAATTTCGGCACCAGGTTTTACTTTGGGTCTAAACGTAAAAAATAAAAACTTGCTAGACCTAGCAGCTTCTCCATTGGCGTAAACAATGTAGGCTTTGCGTTTAATAGCATCGGCACTGTAACCACCCGCTGCAGTAAGGTAATTATCAAAACTGTTATTTTTACTAAAAGGCACTTGCGTAGTTAAAAGTACCGCACCGCCTACTTTAATTTGACCATCGTATTTAGGTATAAAAATTTCGTCACCCACTTTTAAAACAATGTCTTCTTCGGAACCTGGGTTATTTAATATATCTAGTAAGTTTAAAGGCACTTTAATAAACGTGACGGTTTTTTCTTTTTCCAAGTCCTCAATACCACTAGAATCCTTTACTATTTTTTTTGACCGCGCTATCGCTTCTTCTTCTTTCTTTTTTTCTTCGGCGGTTTTATTGTGTACTAAATATGCGCCCTGTATGTAAGCATCTGGGGTGTAACCACCTGCACGTTTTAATATCGCACTTACACGTTCGTTTCTAGCACTTAATGCATAAGGGCCAGGGTACTGTACTTGTCCGAAAATCTTTACAGATTCTGGTACTGTATACCCTGCTTTTCTTTTAACGGTAATAACATCAAAAGGAGTAAGCTTAATACTTGCTGCTGCAGTGCTAATATCACCGTCCACTTCGGTACTAATAATTTCTGCAGCTCTAAAATCTTTTTGCTCGATACTGTCACGTTTAATTAAACGGGCAATTTCGATACTTTTATAAGCAGCGTCTGTAAAACCGCCTGCCTTTAGTATAAGATCTTTTAAGGTAATGCCTTCTACAAAATCAAAAGTACCAGGCTTACGTATTTCTCCTTGAATATAAACGCTTAAAGAATCTTTAAGGTCTTGTTTAGAAGTTATAACTACTTCATCTTCTCTTCGTAATTCTATATTATTTGCTGCATCATTATTGAGCGCCTTGGCCACATCAAAACTTACTACAGAGCGCGTAAGGTCTTCTTGTAAGCGATTTATTTGTGCACGACCCGTGTAAGCATCTCCAGTTAAACCATCTGCCTTTCGGATAAGGTCGCCAACTTTTAAATTGGGGGTTAGTTCAAACACATCGGGCCTATATACTGCACCCTCAATTTTTACGCGGTTGCTAAAACGGTTTAATAATTTGCTTACTACAAATACGTCTCCAATTTGAGGTTGGTAGGTATCGTATTGAGATTGTTGTAAATCTTTAATTTGTCTTTCCTTGTTTGTTTGTGCAAATACTTTAACGCTAGCTTGGTAGGCAGTATCTGTAAAGCCAGATGCAAAAGCTAAAATATTAGCGAAGTTTTCGTTTGGTAATACTTCAAAAATACCTGGTCGTTTTACCTGGCCATCCATAGATACCCTTGTTTTATAAGAAGGTATTCTAATAACGTCATTGTCTTTTAAACCAATATTATCAGATTGATCGCCGTTGATAAGCATGCGGTACAAATCTATTTTTTTAAATAGTTTGTTGTCACGTAGTAATTCAATTTCTCTAAAAGATCCAAACGCTGTTGGACCACCACTCACATACAATGCGTTAAATACTGTTGCTAAACTTGACAGCCTATAAGTAGCTGGGAGGTTAGCACCAATAATAGTTACTTTAATGGTGCGTATTTTACTAAGCGTTACAGAAATTTTACTCCCACCACTGCGCAGGTAAGAATATACCGATGCACCCATTGTGTTTTTAATTTTTTGAGTTGCATCTTCGATGGTTAATCCTGCAACTCTAATAAGGCCAACATTAGGAACACTGATGTTTCCTTCTGGACTTACCAGTAAATCGCCACTATATTCTTGCACCCCATATACACTCACCGCAATTTGATCGTTAGGGCCTAACACATAATTGAGCGGTGTAGCTAATGACATATTAGGTTCAAAACTTGGCGCCACACTGTTATATAATTCAGATCCAAAAATGAGTGGATTGATTAATGGCTTAGGTAGTTTTTCGGTATACTTTTCGGTATCTGCTGTATCGGTTTCATTGGCTGAGCGCGCTTCTGGTGCTTTTGTTTTTTTTGCCCCTGCTGCGTTTGCTGTGGCGCCTATACGCGCTTTAAGTTTTGCAAACTCGGCGGCACTCATACCTTTTGCAATAGCCATAGGCTCGGCCTGATCTATTGTCAAACCTTGAGACGACAATTGCGCTTTTAATTTGGCAATATCTGCATCTGCTAATTGGTCTACTTTAATGTTTGCTAGATTATTGCCTTTAAATAAATCCTGTGCAGTTGCTGTTGTGGCAACTAACATAATGGTTAGAATAATGAAACCTGCTTTTTTTATGAGTTGTTGTATTTGCATGAAAAAGGTTGGGTTAAAAAATTTTGGGGTGGGTGTTATTGAATTTAGTTGGTTGGTTTATGGCGACTGTTGCTTCCAGCGCAGGGCTCCGCCACTCTCAGTCACAGATAGCAGATGCCAAACAACAGCTTACCGCTGCCTTAGACCAAGTAAATTGTTAATCGTTTAGCGCTTAAAATAAAATACCCATCCTCGGTAGTGTTTTTAACTAGGGGGATAGGTCAATTTTTTTACACGTAACTAATTGATTTTAAATTGATTAAGGGTATTGGGGGGGGGTAAAAATAACGCCCTTAACACAACTGATGCAAATATAAAGCTAATTCAGTGAAAGTCAATTAAAAACCGGCGAAAAATCTTATTATATTTTTATATCATTTATTGATAAAGAATTTGACTCAAAACCTTTAAAAAGCGGGGTTTTGGGGTGTTAACCTAAAGCCTTCCATCTACAATGGCTTTGGGTAGTACTCCTTTAACATCGTAAATAAAAGAACCTGCGTTTTTATAAGATTCAAAATTGATGCTTGCAAGTATTTGCTCGTGAGGGACAGCTAAAATAATGGCGTCGTAATTAGAGGCTAACTGATCAATTGACATTAACGAAATATCATAGGTTTTTTGCACCATGGCAGCGTCCACCACCGGATCATACACACTCACTTGTAACCCAGTAGCAGCAAGGGTTGTATAAATATCAATTACTTTGGTATTGCGGGTATCGGGGCAGTTTTCTTTAAAGGCAAGGCCAGCTATTAACACTGTTTTGTGCGCTATGTTTCCATTAAACTTTGTGGCTAGTGCAGTAATAATTTTTTGTGCAACAAACACACCCATTTTTTCATTAACAGCCCTTCCAGATAAAATAACATGCGGCTCATACCCTACTGCTTTTGCTTTAAAAGCCAAGTAATGTGGGTCTACACTTATGCAGTGCCCACCCACTAGCCCAGGGCTATAGGGTAAAAAATTCCATTTGGTGCGCGCCGCTGCTAGCACTTCTTGCGTATCAATTTGCAAAGCATCAAAAAGTAATGCCAGCTCATTCATAAACGAAATATTTACGTCGCGCTGTGCATTTTCGATCGCTTTTGCTGCTTCGGCCACTTTAATACTAGATGCAGCAAATACACCCGCCGTAATAATGGACCCATATAAACTTGTAAGCTCATTTGTAACAGCTGGCGTACTTCCAGAAACGACTTTAATAATAGAATGCAATGGACGTTGTGTATCGCCAGGATTAATGCGTTCTGGCGAATAGCCCACAAAAAAATCCTGATTATATACAAGCCCACTATGCTCTTGCAACACCGGCACACAAACCTCCTCGGTACAACCTGGATAGACTGTAGATTCATACACCACAATGCCTCCGGGCTTTATATGTTTTCCTACTAGTTCACTAGCAGCGGTTAAAAAACTTAAATCAGGTAAATTGTTTGGTGTAAGTGGTGTGGGTACGGTTACAATAAAAATATTGGCGACGGCCAGATCATTGCTATTGTGTGTGAGGGTTAAACCTACATTGCTATTTATGGCGCTCATGGCCTTTTTCAAAACATCCGGCGACACTTCATGCGTTGCATCGAAACCACTATTTAACTGCTGTATTCTCTCCTCATTTATATCGTATCCAATAACCCGGAACTTAGCACTAAACGCAGTAGCCAGCGGGAGTCCCACATATCCAAGTCCAATAACGGCAATAACAGGCTGCTGCTTCATACCCGGTAAAGATATAAAAACGTAACTTTGAAACACAATTTGAAATACATGAAACTACGCATTGGCTACGGCATTGATTTTCACCAACTAGTAGAAGGAAGAGATTTGGTTATTGGTGGCGTTACCATCCCGCACCATAAAGGCGCCCTGGGCCACTCCGATGCCGATGTGTTATTACACGCTATTTGCGATGCACTTTTAGGGGCTGCATGCCTTGGAGATATTGGTGTTCATTTTCCAGATACATCGTCTGAATTTAAAAATATTGATAGCAAAATTTTACTTGCTAAAACACGCGCACTTATTGAGGCCGAAGGATATGCGATTGGAAATATAGACGCGTCACTTTGTTTAGAAGCACCAAAAATTAAACCTTACGTTACCACCATGCAAGAAACCATTGCAGGTATTTTAGGTATAGGAATAAAAGATGTTTCTATTAAAGCAACCACCACCGAAACAATGGGTTTTGTTGGCCGCCAAGAGGGCCTAGTGGCTCACGCCGTTTGTCTTATTCACCAAGTTTAAAAGACACGCCTAAACGCATGGTGTTGGATAATGGATTACGCGTAACGCCTGCACCTGAAGGCACGAGGTACGATAAATTGATATCCATAAAGTCTAGCTTGAAGCCCGCGCCTACCGTTGCATATTTTCTATTGCCGCGGTTTTTATTTTCATAAAAATATCCAGCGCGTACAAAAAATTGTTCGTTATAAGCATACTCGGCACCCACAGATATTTGCATAGATTTTCCAACACCTGTGCCATCACTAAAAGATTTTAACCAACTAGAAACAACGCCACCTGTGCGGTAACTAGATAAGTTGGCAGAGTCTACACTGTAAACACCCGTTGCAGAGGGAGCTGCAGGTACAAGTAGTTTGTTCATGTCTAGTGCAAAAGTAATTTTGTTACTAGCGTCTACATCTTTAGTATAAGAAACCCCTGCGCCAAAGTTTGCAGGAATAAAATCTTTATTTTTTGCATCGTTGGTATACCCAATTTTTGTTCCCAAATTAGAAAGCACCACACCCCAGCGTAAACCTTCTCCTTCGTCGGTACCATCGTGAAATACAGAAACGTCTGCAGCAACTGCGTTACCCGCTTTGTATAAAACCCCCGTTCCTACATCACCCACAACTAGGCGTGAATTAATATACCTAAGCGCTACACCCACACTCATTTTATCGTTGATCATACGTGTGTAACCCGCGTCTATGGCAAACTCCGAAGGTTTTACAGAGTTTAATAAGTTACCAGAATAATCTGTTAACTGAATATTTCCTAAACTAAAAAAACGAAGTGATCCTGTAACGGCCTGCTTGTCATCTAATTGATGATAGCCCGCAACCGTTGCTAAATAAACATCTGTTAAACCTAAATCTTTAAGCCATGGTGTATAGTTAACTGCAATGGCGCTGCGCTTTTTTGCGAAATTAACTTTTGAAATATTCCAAAAAGAAGCGTTGGCATCTGGAGAGGTTGCAATGGCCACATCGCCCATACCACCTGCGCGCGCGTCCGGAGAAATACGCAAAAATGGAACCGCCGTAGACACAATGTTGATAGAATCTGCTTGTGCAATTGCGGTGGTGCTAATGGTGATTGTTGCGATGGCTACGCAAAAAAGTTTGACAGCATTTTTGATTGCCGCAGTTAATGGCAATTTGCATTGCGTTTTATACATTGCGTGAGATGTAGACATAGTTAAATGTTTTGTGAGAAACCAGTAAAAAATTTAAAGTAAAATTTAAATCATTCAAAACATTTGGTACAAAAGGAGGTTACAAACAAATAAGCTTTCCGGAGCTTTCATAATGGGTACCGGCGGCACTTATTTGTATTTTGTAAATATAAACATTTCTTGCAATTTTAGAACCAGACGCGTCTTTCCCGTCCCAGGTAATTTGCACAATACGGGTGCCGCTTGTATTAACGGTTTTATTAATTTGTTTGACCAGCTTGCCATTTTGGGTATAAATACTCAGATTTACGGCTATGTTTTGCCCCGGAAAATTGTGTTCAAACGAAAAACTTGTTTGATCCGTAAACGGGTTAGGAAAGTTGATAACCTTGTCTATTACTAGTGGGGACATGTCGCTTGCGCCTGTGGTACCAGCTGTTGCGCCGCTTATTCCGGCTGTTGCGGCCACGGTAAACCCTAAAGTTCGGGTGTTTGAATTATTGACATTATCCCATGCCCTTACTTTTAA
This sequence comes from Sediminibacterium sp., assembly GCA_040403595.1. Classification (GTDB taxonomy): domain Bacteria; phylum Bacteroidota; class Bacteroidia; order Chitinophagales; family Chitinophagaceae; genus Sediminibacterium. The sequence continues at coordinate 31,923 of JBBAKI010000004.1, forward strand.
AGTATGTGGCCCAGGCAATAAAGTAGGAAGTTGATACCTAACTGTACCGTACTCGTAAGTATTGATATTGGCCTGATAAAACGAGTTGAGGCTTCGCGTGGTGGCCGGATTATTATCGAGGGTAACAATAATATCATGACCTATGGCGCTGCTAGAAGTATTGATACCCGAAACATCTTGCAGATTTATAAGTAACACGGGATCTGAATGCGTGAGTCCACCATTTTTAAAATTATAGTCATTTAAAAAAAGCTCAATGACAGGACCAACTTTATCTGTTATGGTAGCGCCGCTAGCCATAGTATAAAAACTAGTGTCTACCCCTGCTGCATCAGGTAAAGTTTGCGCTATGAGTGTTGGGTTAATGGTTTGCTGCGCATACATACTAATTTTTGCTTTGCCTGGCGCATAACTAATATCTAAAGGAAGCACAAATGAAACTTTAAACTTCCCGTTCGCTACGCTCACTTGCCCAGCATACAAAATATTTTCTTGCGCATGATAGTTTGCGGCTGGCGTAGCCGGGTCATTTTGTAAAGTGGTGCGCGTAATTTGTTTGTCGTAGAGTGTGAAGTATAGGGTGCCGTTAAATGAGGTGTTGATGTTATTGCCCGTTATGGCGCCGCTGCGCGGCGCCATAACGCTACCCTTAAATGTGTAGAGCTTACCAGACACAAGCGTATCATTTACACCAATAGTTTTAGCGTTTACACTATCTAAAATAATGTTGCTAGAAGGGTATGCAAGGCGCATGGCAGGGTCGCCTAATAATGCAAATTTTCTTGTATTTACAAAATCTCGAGACTGCTGCACCGTAAGGTTTTTAGCGTTTTTAACCGCCTCGCCAAGTGTAGGAAGTAACCCCGTATTTACGTCAGGCTTATACGCTTCAACAAAATAATTTTCGTTGATAATTTTATTGCTGTAGGCAAATACTAAACGTGGCGTAGTAAGTAACGCTATGGCGCCGCTTGCAGCGGCGCCAAAACCTCCGCCAACAACACTAGCGTTTGCACCAAACAACAACTGTTGTCCAAGCGAACTTTTTGTAGGATCGTCGTACGGATAAAAATCACAACTAGCCGTTATTACAAGTGGTAATTTACTTGAGTTATTAATTAATGGAATTTCGGTACTGCTAAAAATGGCTTCGCCGGCAAGGCGTAAATAATTGCCGTGGCCACTATAATTAATTACGAGTGATCCACTATTAAATGCATTAACGAGTGCTTCATTTACAGCCGGATACCTACCCCCTCCACTCCCACTCACAAGCGGGTACGCATCTAAATACATTTTTTGCTGGTTAAATAATGGGTTTGCCTTTTGTGCCGCACCAGACACTGCTTCGGCATCTTGAACATGCAAATTAAAATCTTTGTCATCGGCAATAAAACGCTGCTGTAAGCGCCATGGGCCCTGGCTTTGGGTACTGTGGTACAAAATAATTTTATCGATAACCGTGTTAGCCTCGCTCAAATTTTTTGCAGGAATACGACCTACGTTTACTTGTGTATTTGTTGCATTAATATTTGTGAGCAGTGGCTCAATGTTAATGTTTGCGCTGCTGTCCAGCAGCGCAAAATAATCATCAGATGTATAACTACTTAAAGGATCTAGCGATGCACTTGACTGATAACCCGGAACCAAATTTACATTACCATTCATGCGGTTTTTATAATCGTAGCTAGACGCGCCAAGTAGTAAAACATAAAACTGCTTTTGCACGGCAGATCCAACAACTCCCGCGCCGCCTCCACTCAAACTTCCATAGGCCCTCGCAAAATTCGCAATCCCATCTCTAATAGCCGTAGGATCTGGCGATCCACTCCCAAATGCTTGGTACAATTGCGTTGTAGTGAGTACCAGTGGTTTTATGCCAGCCTTTTGCGATGCATGAAACGCTGCTAATTTATTAGCCGCCACCAATAAATTTGGGTGCGTAATAATTAAATAATTAGCCGTAGTATCCAGTGCTAACCCTTGCAAATTATTATTGGGCGCCGCCGAAAATAATGCAGGTGCTAAAATTTGTGCCGGCGTAAACGCTACATACTCGTGCGCAAAACTTGCATCGTTATTAAAAACAAAATCGGACGAAGTGCCAGTACTAAAACTTCCTTCCATTTTTTTTGGCGTAGCAAAATCTGTTACATTCAGGACCGTTGTATTTGCAAAATTTGTAATGCCACCAGCGTTTAAAACAAACGCAGCGGGCACAACCAAAATACTAGCAGCACTTCTAAAAAACAAAGGGCCGCCAACGCCGCCGCCGGGTATTCCGCCCCCTATACCATTTGAGGCGCTACTCATACTAAGCTCCTTTGTAGCCGTGCATTCTATTTTATCTAAAAAACCTTCGGCACCAATGCCTGCGCCTGCACCCGCAGTCAACAACAAATTCAGCTGCAAAGGACTCGAGCTCCCTACAAATTTTGATTGGGCAATAATATAACTAGCATAGGTATCTAAAAAGCCACCACTCACTGCCGGAAGCGTAATATTTTGAACCAAATTATTATTTACACGTACCGCAAAATTTGCAGGCACACCAATACTGCGTGCAGCAGCATACACTTTTAAAGTAACACTATCGGTACTTACTATGCCGGGCACATCTATACTATAAGTTCGCGTATTTGTTCCACCAAAAGCGGTACTAAATCCATCACCCAACCAAAGTTTTCCGGAGGCTAATAAATTGGTATTGTCTTTTTCATACACCCAGTTATCCGTAAAACGAGTAACGCGCAAACCCGCAGTAGCACTAACATACGCGGCATTACCGGCACCAACTCTTTTAGCAACACCCGTAAAACTTCCGCCTAAACCGCCATCTACATTCATAAAATAAAATGCAGTATCTGAGTATAAATTATGCGTGTAAAAAAAACTTGCAGTACTACTATCATAATTCCAGCGGTGTGGACCAGGTGCATAAAAAACAATATAATCGGGCCCACTTAATACACCATCGCCCCCATCATTTATAAGTAAGGCGTTTTCTGTAAAAACACCTGGCCTTGGCGCACCCACCGCTTCCGGTAACATAGCACCCCCAGACCCAAAAAGTCTTATTTTATCTGAAGCAACTGTACCGCCAGATGACACCAGCCCCATACTTGTAAGAGCGGCCATATCAATTTTATATATGCCCCTAGCCGTAACCCCAACTTTGCCCCAAGCGCCCGATTTAAAAATACTTCCCTGCGCCAGGGCTGTTTTGGACAAACCCAAAGCCCCTAAAAGGCCCAAAATCAACCAAATATAGCGGCGGGTTTTAACCATGATACAATTATAATAAAGTTTGATGCCAAAGCTACTGATACATGGCCAAGGGCAGGCCTTTCCCTTAAAAAAATCATAAAATAGGGTCAAAAACACCCTTTAGCCTCCTAATCTTAAGTTTTTTGTAACAACATGAAGCCTGTCAGCCCCCTTTAGTTGACAGAAATATTATATATTCGCAGAGGTAAATTAGAATCAATTTTTTATTGAATTTATAAGTATATGCAGTTCACAAAAACATTACGCAATTTAGTTTTGTTGGTTACCCTAACAGGTGCCGTTGTTTCATGTAATCCATTTAAGAAAAAGCCCCAAACTTCTACGGCTACTGGATGGAATTACAACGACAAATCCATGGGAAATTTTAACGTACCAAAACCTAAAGACATTAAATCAGCTCCTGGACTTGTATTTGTGCAAGGAGGTACTTTTACTATGGGCGCCACCCAAGAAGACGTTATGAGTGATTGGAATAATATCCAACGCAGAATAACAGTGAATTCATTTTTTATTGACAAAACAGAAGTAACAAACATTCACTATCGCGAATATTTATACTGGTTATCAAATGTATTCCCTGAGGGAACATCAACTGGGCCAACCAAGAATGGCATGGATAGTATTGTATGGGACGCTCTCCCTGATACACTTGTTTGGAGGTCAGAGTTAGCGTTCAACGAACCTATGATTGAATACTATTTCCGTCATCCATCTTACAATAATTTTCCAGTAGTTGGTGTAAGTTGGAAACAAGCAACTGATTATTGTATCTGGCGTACAGACCGTGTTAACGAATTGACTTTGATGAAAAGCGGATATCTTGATCCTAAAACCCAAATCCAAAAGCAACTAAAGGGAACTGGACAAGAAAATTTTAATACGAAATCCTATTTATTGGGGGAATACCAAGCAACACCCGGTAAAGATGTAACTAAAAAAAGTAACCCATTAAAAACTGTTGACGGGAAACCACGTACAAAAGTGAATTTCGAAGATGGCATTTTATTTGGCGACTATCGCCTTCCAACAGAAGCAGAATGGGAATATGCTGCATATGGCTACATCGCTAGTAATCCACAACGGAAATCTAAAAATAACAAACGTGGCGAGGAATTAATTTCTAACAAGCAAATTTTCGCTTGGAAAGACAACGGATACGACAACGTTCGTTACGTTCAAAAGGGGTCATATCAAGGATCAATGTTAGCAAATTTTAAGAGGACAAATGGTGACTATATGGGTGTAGCTGGAGGCCTAAATGACAATGCAGCAATTCCTGGCCCTGTTGACACATATACTCCAAATGGATACGGATTGTATAACATGGCAGGCAACGTAAGTGAGTGGGTTGCTGATGTTTACAGACCGATGACCTCACTTGATGGGGATGATTTCAACACCTATAGAGGTAACGTATTCAAACAAATAGATACTCAATTAGGTGCCGGAAATTTAAGAGATCAAAAAGGTCGAATTATCTATAAACAAGAAAATGATGATTCTTTAAAAAATCGTCGTAATTACCAAAAGTCATACGCCGTAAATTATAAAGACGGTGATACAGCAAGTAACGCCGGATATATATATGGTGAAACAACCCTTATTTCCGATAAATCACGAGTGATTAAAGGCGGAAGTTGGAATGACATGGCTTATTGGTTAAGCCCTGGAACTAGAAGATTTTTAGAAGAAGATCAGAGTACTAACACCATTGGTTTTAGATGCGCGATGAACCACTACGGTTCATCGGAAGGAACTTCTAAAAAAGCTAAAACAGGTATATTTATGCCTACCAAAAAGAACAAACGTTAAAAGGAAAGGAAAGGAAAAGAAAATAAAAGAGAACCATCACTATTTATTTAGTGGTGGTTTTTTTATGCGCATGCGTTGCGCGTATGGCGCATTTATGAAAGTACAGTTTCCATTTGCATGCTACGCGATCCTTTAATTAATAGCTGCGCATGCGTTGGATTTTGTTCCACCAACCAAGCTTTTGCTTCTACTGCGTTTTGCAAATAAATAAATTGAGGCACTTGTGTTTGTAGTGCTTCAAAATCTTTTCCTACAAGCACCACATGTGCAAAATGACAGTTGGCAATAAGTTGTAGTAGCGCCAAATGCTCTACTGCAGCGTGTTCGCCAAGTTCCATCATAGCACCCAGTAAAACAATTTTATTAGTACCCACTAATTTTTCAAAATTTTCGATGGCTACTTTCATGCTACTCGGGTTGGCATTGTACGCATCTAAAATAATGGTGTTGGTGCCCTTTGTAATAAGTTGCGATCTGCTATTGGATGGCGCGTAATTTTCTATAGCTGTCGCCATTTTATGTTGCGGCACACCAAAATGTTTTCCAATCGTAAGCGCGCATAATATATTAGGAAGATTATACGATCCTACTAGCTGTGATGCAACCGTTGTGTTGTTATTGTCTATGCTTGCCGATACCATTAAAAATGGTTCGCTACTTTGTATGCTTCCATTTACATAAGGCACAATGTTTTGTATACCGGCGCTCATTTCCACTAAATAATCGTACCCAGTATATACAAAAGCAGTGCCATGATGCCCGCGTAAAAAATTATATAGTTCGCCTTTGCCTTTTTTAACCCCTTCTTCACCACCAAAACCTTCCAAATGTGCTTTACCGCAATTGGTAATAATCCCATGCGAAGGCCTAGTATACACGCAATAGCCTTCAATTTCTTTTTGATGATTGGCTCCCATTTCTATCACCGCCATTTGTGCATCTTTTTGGATGCTAAGTATCGTAAGCGGCACGCCAATATGGTTGTTTAAATTCCCTTGGGTAGTATAGGTTTTAAAATGAGAAGCCAATACCGCATACACCAACTCTTTGGTGGTGGTTTTTCCGTTGCTTCCGGTAATTGCTATAAATGGAATATCAAATGTGCTGCGGTGATGACCTGCCAATGCTTGTAGCGTAGTAAGCACATCCTCCACCACAATCATTTTTGCAAGTGCAGCTTCTTTTTGGGCTTCGTTATTTCCTTCATAATAACCCTCAATGGTGGTAAGCGGTTCATCTACCAAACAATAAGCAGCACCTGCCGCTATGGCTTTAAACGCAAATGTATTGGCATTAAAATTTGGACCCTTTAAAGCAAAGAAAAAATCACCCTGCTTTAGTTTGCGCGTATCGGTTACCACACTCGGATATTGCAAGTAAATATCATAAATTTCTGAAATACGCATGCGCCTTTGCCTTTTAAGTAGAACAAATATAGTTATATAAGCCTGCGTAACAAAAGTCACGTTTTAGGCGCGTAATAAAGCCGATATTTGTGTTCTAAAATAACTGCTATGATACGTTTACTTCAAAAAATAGACTTTGTACTCGTGATCCGATTAATAATGGGTGGCATGTTTTTAGTAATTGCCTGGCAGTTTAAAGACTGGGTACCCGCCCTATTTGGCATACTCATGATTGTAATTGGCATTTACGCTTCTAAAACCAAAACAGGTTGCGGTTACGGTGGCGGCAGTTGTTCTATTAATAATTAAGTTCTGCATTTAAGTTACCTTTGCGCCGCTCTAAATAGCTATTCCTATGGCTTCCAATAAAAAAAAGTACTTTTTAACCGCTGCACTTACCAACAAATGCCCCCGTTGCAGAGAAGGTTATATTTTTAAAAGCCAACAAGCCTATAAATTTAAAACCAACACCGACATGTACGAACACTGCCCGGTGTGTGGTCAACCCACCGAAATTGAAGTAGGCTTCTATTATGGCACCGGCTATATGAGCTATGCATTATCGGTTGCATTTATAGTATCTACATTTGTTGCCTGGAAAGTTTTAATAGGCATGACTTTTGACATAGATGATAACCGCATTTTTTATTGGATGGGAACGGCTTTTGTCCTGCTCTTTGCAGTGCAGCCACTCCTAATGAGACTGTCCCGCTCTTTATGGCTCAGCTTGTTTGTAAAATATGATCCTAACTGGAAAAAATAAAAGAGGCCCCGAAAATTCGGGGCCTCTTTTGTAAACAAACTTTATAAAAATCTAATTAGAACAAACTATTAGTTATTAATAAAACGAGTCCAACCTTTCCACCAAAATGCATCGATACCTGCAGCGTCACATGCACCTCTAAATTTAACCACATTAAAACCAGAAGTTAATTTAGGATCTGTAAAGCTTGCGCCCGTTAAGATATCTTGGTTACCATTGCTACCTGCAAATGGTAAAAAGTCTGGAGCAGAATAGCTAAATGGAGCAATCATTTTACAATCAGAAACGTTCGTTAATACTTTGTTTCCAAAAGCAGTGTTACCAAAGAAAGTTTTCACTGAATCAACAGCCCAAACAGCAGTAGCAGTTCCGATATAGTTTAAAGAAGTTACATCCGTTCCAGATAATGGACCACAACCAGCAATAATGTTATTTTTGAAACGTACAGTACTATCTAATACGTTTAATTCTTCGGCACGACCATTTCTAGCATCAATTAATAAACCAGAAGGCCAGCCTAAAAAGATTGAATTAAAAATAGAGATTCCAGAGTTTCTTCTGATTTGAGCAGCCGTTAAAAATAAACTGTTACCATTGTTAGCTAATGTAGCTCTTGGTCCAATCACAGTCATGTTTGAGAAAACAGCAGTAGTTTGTGGGCTATTAATAGATCCACTTGCGTCGTTGTCTGATTCAAATGCTTCTGAACGAGAGATATCTGCAATAGTAGAATCTCTTAAAGCAATACCAAATTGTACTTTACCGCTAAATCCGTTATCGGTATCAAAATCATCATCTTGTGTTTTGTATGCAATAAGGTGCTTACAGTTTACAGTACCACCAAACCACTCAAAAGCATCATCTTTTGCATACGTAACCTGAACATAATCAATGATGGTACCGCTACCTACAGCACACATTGTTAAACTATTAAGTTCTTTATCGGGTTGGTATGCATAACCTGCATATTCAATTCTTACATAACGTATAATACCTGAGTTGTCAGCATTGTTAGGAGACGCACCACCACCAGCTAAACCATCACCAAAAGAGTTGTCAATACCACCTTCTGCTTGATAGATGCCAGTACCACCGCCAGTACCCGTAAATGCAGTATTTACACTTGCTTTACCTAAAAGTACAATACCACCCCAGTCACCAGAACGTGGAACAGGTGAATTTGAAGTAAATACAATTGGTTTTTCTTGCGTACCATCTGCAATTAATTTAGCACCACGCGTAATAATAAGTGCGGCAACGTTAGCACCAGTGTAATCACCTTTTACAGTAACCCCTGGTTGCACCGTCATGGTTGCATTGTTTACCATGTATACAAGACCACTTAAGATGTAGTTGTTACCTTCTCTTAAAACGGTATCCTTATCGATACGACCTTTTAAGATAATGGTTTGAACACCTGGAGTAGTTGGCTGTGTAACTACAGTGCTAGTTCCACCATCCATTTCAATTTTTCTACAACTTGTAGCGATTAATGCAACGAAAGCTGCTGCTAACAAAACCGATTTTTTCATTTTATTGTTTTTTAAAAATTTTTATAAAGTATTATAAAGAGTATGAGAAACTGATTCCAATATTTGTACCTGTTTGACGGCTTAAACGGAATGGATCTTTTGCTTTATCTAAAGCAGTGTTACCATCAGGATTTTGGTAGAAATATAAAGTCTTATTTAAAATATCTTGAACGTTTAATTTTAATTCCGCTTTGTTGTTCGCAAACTTTTTGCTTAACTGGAAATCAAAAACAGGTCTTGAAGATTCGTAAATATCTGGCTGATCTAAACTTCCCACAAAAGTTACACGCTTGCCAATTTGGTTGTACAATAAGGTAGCAGTAATGCCTTTAGATGGTAAATCGTAGAGGGCACTAAAGTTAATTAAGTATGGAGACTGGCCTTGTAATGGACGATCTAACATTAGGTTGTTATCTTTTACTTTACTGCTAATGTATGTTCCGTTGGCTTGAATTGTAAAGTTTTTAAGTGCTTCAGAAAAATCTAACTTCTTTCTGATTTCAAATTCGACACCATACGCTTGTGCACTTGCAGGGTTTGCAAAGTTAAAGGTACTAGAACCACCTGATCCAAAGTTGTAAATCATTTCGATAGGCTTATCAAAATACTTGTAAAATGCACCAAACGTAATCACTTCACCAGTAGCAGGATACAACTCATAACGTAAATCTAAATTGGTAATTTTAGTACGCTCAATACTAGGTAAACCTTGTACAGAAGCGTTTAAATCAAAGTCGTAGTATTGGAAAGTAGCAAGCTCTCTAAACTCTGGTCTTACAACAGTTTGAGATGCAGACAAACGCAAGTTGGTTAAATTATTTAACTTAAGCGTTGCATTTAAACCAGGTAAAAAGTCGGTAACTTTTGAGTAGTTATGACGAGGGTCGTTTTTATAAACACTTCCAACCAATTGATCGTAATCTTCAACCCTTACACCCCAAACCAATCTAAAATTGTTGCCAAATTGGTTATCGAATTGAACATAACCAGCGTTTAATATGGTATTAGCTAAATAACGGTATAAATTACCTTTAATCGCATCAAAAGCAAGTAAAGTACTGTACACTTCACCTCTACCAAAATTGCTTGGAGCAAAAATGGTTTCTGGACCTAACAAACGAAGGGCAGCATTATCTCTTGGTAAATAAATCGAAAAAGGCTTAGCGTCAAATAAACGGTCTTTTACTTGGAATAAGTAACCACCTTTTAATGTTTGCTTGCTACCAAAAGCATTAAATGTATATGCTAGATCTGCACCTGCATTGTACACATAATCGTTTAGGTTTTGATAAAAACGGTTGCCGCTTTTTTGAGATAAAGTATTTGATAACAATGCTACATACTTGTTGGTTGCAACATCATTGTTTTTTAAGTAATACAATCTGCGTTGATCTGGCACATATCCATCTAACAATGTAAATGAACCATACCATTTTAATTTAAGCACATTTGGCTTAATATTATGTTCTCCATTAATTTGTGAGTTCCAAAAAGTATTTTGCTTAAAGCCATATTCGTAACCCCTAGCACTATCTAATTTTTGGTTACCATTACCTTCTACACCTGTCCTTAAAGTAGTGAAGTCGTTAGAAGTAACATTAAATAATGTTTTAGCAGAAATTTTGTTATTGCTATTAATCTGATAAGATATGTTAGCTAAGCCACCCCATAATAGGTCGGTGCTGTAACGATCATCGTTGTAGTTAAAATCTGGTGTGTAAGAACCGTTACCAATAAAGTTAAAACCACTGTTGGTTCCTTTGGTTAATCTTACAGACTTATTATAGTTAAGTGCAAAAATGGCACCTAATTTTCTATTGTTTTTAAACTCTTTTACAAAACCACCACTTGTTTGGAATTGACCATTTACCAAGTTAGATTTATTAGCCGCTACTGGCGCCCAATTGTTTTGCATCGTAGAACCAATATATGTTTTGTCGGCATTTGTTAATCCATCAAAAGCAGATTTTGTAGTGTAGGTAGAAGGTAATGATCTCGTGCCATCATCTATCCCTAAATAATCTGTTTTACCACCTTTATTTTCATAAAAAGTTCCTTTCACAGCTTGTGAGTTAAATCCGGTACCCACTTGAATGTTAAAGAAGTTTTTAGTAGGAATATCTCTAGTATTTACTTGAATTAAACCACCAGCCCACTCACCCGGAAGTTCTGGAACAAATGCTTTGTTGATAACGATATTATCAATCATGTTTGCTGGAATCAAATCAAAAGAAAACGCTTTTCTATCAGGCTCTGTACTACCTAATTGAACACCATTTAATAGTGCCAAGTTGTAACGCTCTGCAAGTCCTCTAATGATCAAAAATTTACCTTCTTGGATACTTGCACCAGGTGTACGCTTGATAACTTCACCAGTATTTTTATCTGGAGAACGCTTAATTGCTTCTGCAGAAATTACTGAAGCAACAGTATTTGTATTTTTTTGAAACGCAATGAGGGCATTAACCGTTTCACCTTTTGCAGTAGCTGTTCTGGTCGATGTTTTAACGGCAACATCAGATAACACTTTACCACCTTCGTTTAAAACAATATTTACAGTTTCGTCATCACCAGCTTTTGTAACCGTAATTTCATCAATTACTTTTTCTTGGTAACCAACATAGCTTAATGATATTGTGTATTTTTTTTGCACCTCAACTACAAAAGAAAAACGACCTTCTACATCTGTTCTAGTCATGGCAGTTGCAGCACCTGATAATTTTACTGTAACACTCGCTAACGCTTCATTTCTACTATTGGTAACCTTACCAACAATTCTAGATTTTTGACCAAATAAAGAGGCGCTAATAACAAGTAAAAAAACGATAGATAATAATTGCTTCACTGGGTATTTCTTTTATGAAGTAAAACTACCCTAGCAATGTTACGGCAATGTTACGGCAATGTTACGGCAATGTTACTTCTATGTTACCGGAATGTTACCAACCTGCTCATACAAGTGATGTATGAGGCCGTCTACTAGGCCTATTTTAGGAACGTAAATTTCATCTATATTGGCCCATTTCATAACCTGTATATATATAAGTAATGCCGGCACAATAACATCGGCGCGGTCTTCTTTAAGGCCGTATAAGTTCATACGGTCTTCGAGTGAAACGCTCGAAAGCTCTTTATAAAAGTCTTTAAGTAGGTCTAAACTAAGGGGCTTACCCTCTTTTAGCTTACTCATAGATAATATTTTTGTAATATTTCCGCCACTTCCAATGGCGATAGAAGGAAGGGTACTTTTAATGTTCTTTTTAACGTACTCCTTAACCTCATCCCAGGTATTTTCTTTAATCTGGTTTTTTAAAAGCCGAATGGTTCCAATATTAAAAGACTCTTTAGAAACTAGCGCTCCATTTGCAAAAAAAGTAAGCTCAGTACTACCACCACCCACATCAATATATAAATAAGAGTGATCCGAATCTAAATTTTCGGCAACATGGTTTTCATAAATAAAGGATGCCTCTTCTTGCCCAGATATTACTTTAATTTCGATCCCCGTTTCGAGCTTTACTTTTCTGATAATGTCTTTACTATTTTTTGCATCCCGCATAGCACTGGTAGCGCATGCATATAGATGCTTAATTTGATATGCTTCTAATAAATGCTTGTAGGCTTTTAAGGTTTCCATCAGCATTTTAACCTTGGGCTTAGATATTTCTCCGGTTTCAAACACGTCAAACCCAAGCCTGAGTGGCACACGCACTAAATTAATTTTATTAAAAACGGGATTCTGCTTAGGCTGCTTGGTAACTTCACTAATTAATAAACGGGCGGCATTACTTCCAATATCTATTGCGGCTAACTTCACTTTTTAGAATTCATTTTCTGTTGGAGGTATAAATAAGTCTCTATTTGAGATCGTACTTTTTTTCTAGACCCCGAAGTTACATAGTTATTTAATAGTGTACTATCTAAAACCCTAGCCTTAACATTGTCCTGCAACTGAATGTGGATAATATCTTGTAATTCCTTCTTAATGGCTGGATCAAGAATAGGCACGGCAGCTTCTATGCGGTGGTCTATGTTACGAACCATCCAATCGGCACTAGAAATATACACTTTTGGCTTACCGCCATTACTAAAAATCATAACACGAGCATGTTCTAAATATTCATCTACAATACTAATGGCCCTTGGCTTTGCATTAAATTTTTTATGGTCTACTAAGGCACAAAATATACCACGTACAATCATATTGATTGTAACACCAGCTACTGCTGCATCATTTAACTTTTTAATTAAATCCACATCACTTAATGAATTTAATTTAATGGTAATGGCCGCAGGCTTCCCAGCTTTTGCGTTTTTAATTTCATGATTGATTAAAGCTACAATCGTAGGACGCATAGAAATAGGTGATACAACCAGTGTTTTACAACTTTCTAATGGGCCATATCCTTTTTCGGGATGTTCTAAAAATTGGAAAATCTTATTAATATCGGCCATGATATTTCGGTTACTGGTAAGTAAGCAATGATCGCCATATACACGCGCTGTTTTTTCGTGCAAATTTCCAGTACTCACAAACCCATATTGTAACGTTCTATTTTTGTCTCGCTTTTTAATCACACATACCTTAGCATGCACTTTCATATTTTGCACACCAAAAAGTACGGTTATACCTTCCTGCTCTAACACATCTTTCCACTCTAAATTGGCCTCTTCATCAAACCTTGCTTTTACCTCAAGCATTACAGTTACTTCTTTCCCATTACGTGCTGCATTAATAAGTGCATTGATTACTTTGGATGCAGGTGCCAAACGGTAGGCCGTAATTTTAATAGAAAGCACATCTGGATCCATGGCACTTTCCCTTAGTAAATCTATCACCGAATTAAAACTGTGGTAAGGAAAATGCAGCATCACATCTTTTTTTAACACTATATCGGTCACACGCAAACTTTTTAATAAATCAGGATGCGTTAATGAAGCTTTACGAATACTTTTCTCCATTTCTAAATCTGGGAAATCCATAAAATGTCTAAAATTATGAATACGCCCGCCCGGAATGATATTGCTTTTTTGATTGAGCTGTAAACGTCTAATTAAATAATCAAGTAAGCCGGCATCCATTTCTCTATCATATACAAAACGAACTGGCTTTCCTTTACGTCTATTTTTTAAACCCTTTTCAAGTTTTTCAATCAAATTGCTGGTAAGGCCATTATCAATATCTATTTCTGCATCTTTGGTTATTTTAAAAATAGCAGACTCAAAATAATCGTAATCGAAGTAAGAAAATATAATTGGTAAATTAAATCTGATAATATCTTCTAACAATATAATTTGATGTCCCCCTGTTTTAGTAGGAAGCTCTACAAATCTTCCTACCACTGATACAGGCACTTCAATTAATGCGTATTTACTTTTATACGCACTATTTTTTTTACGCATTACGATGCCTAAATAAATACTCTTATCGCGTAAGTAAGGCATTTGCGCAATAGATTCAACCATTAGCGGTATCACATTACCACGCACCTGCGTGTCAAAAAAGTTTTTTACAAAAACTTGCTGCTCTTTAGATAAGTGACTTTCATCTACAAGCGTTATATTTTCTTTTTTTAAATCGCGAACAATGTTTTTCCAAATGCGGTTAAATTCATTTTGCTGCTCAAGTACAATGGTTTGTATTTCATCCAAAATACTTTGCGAATGAGCTTCCAAATGCATATCTAGCTTCTTCCCCTTGCCTTTTAATTCTATCATTCGTTTTAAAGTAGCAACACGTACTCTAAAAAATTCGTCGAGGTTATTAGAAAAAATACCCAAAAACCGTATGCGCTCTTTTAAAGGAACCGATGGGTCATTGGCTTCTTGCAACACTCTGCCATTAAAGCTCAACCAACTTAAGTCTCTAGGTATGTAGGTGTACTTGGGCATAAATAATTAGAATTTGTGGTTCACGATATTACAAAACAAGCCATGCAAATACGTATGAACCTATCTAAAGTTACAATTTGTTAACATAGCGGTAAAGATTTGTTCATATTAGAGTTATTACTTTGGCAAACTACCATAATGGAAAAAAGAGACATTGACGTTCTCGTACTTAGCGATTTACACCTTGGCACATTTGGTTGCCACGCACAAGAAATTGTTACCTATTTAAAAAGTGTTGCCCCTAAAGTACTTGTTCTAAACGGCGATATCATTGATATCTGGCAGTTTAAGAAACATTATTTTCCTGCAGCCCACATGCAAGTAATCAAGCAAATTTTTAGTTTACTCAGCAAGGGTACCAAAGTGTATTATATTACGGGTAATCATGACGAGGCCCTTCGCCGTTACACAGATTTAGAAATGGGTGGATTTACACTCACCGATAAAGTAGTACTAGAACTAGATGGTAAAAAAACCTGGATATTCCATGGTGACATTTTTGATGCCACCACAAAGGGAAGCGCTAAAATTATTGCTAAGCTTGGCGGACATGGTTACGATCTTTTAATTATGCTTAACAGCGCCATTAACTGGGCCCTTAAATTATTGGGTAAAGAAAAAATGAGCTTTAGCAAAAAAGTAAAAAATAGCGTTAAAAAAGCAGTGTCTTGGATTGGTAATTTTGAACAAACAGCCGCAGAGCTTGCTATAGAGCAGGGTTACGACTATGTTATTTGCGGACATATTCACCAGCCTCAAAAAAGAATGGTAACCAACGAGCACGGATCCGTAATGTATTTGAACAGTGGTGATTGGATCGAAAATTTAACGTCACTCGAATATGTAAACGGCGAGTGGAATATTCACCAATACAACGAAAAAGAGCAAGCAGCTAAAGTAGTACCTATTTTAAGTCATGAAAATAAACTTCCGGAGCTTAATGTACTTACTAAAGACGTTGCCTTATTTTTTAATAGTTTAATTGCCCACTAAATGAAAATATTTTACGCTGTACAAGCTACCGGAAATGGCCATATTAGTAGAGCAGTAGAACTATTGCCCTACCTACAACAATACGGGCAGGTAGACGTGTTTTTAAGTGGCGAAAACAGCCATTTACCAACAAGCCTACCGGTAAAATACAAAAGCAGGGGCGTTTCCTTATTTTATGGCAACAGAGGTGGTCTTAACTATTTTAAAATGTGGCAAAAGTTTTCCATTAAAAGAATTTGGAAAGAAGCCAAAGCCTTACCCGTTCAGGATTACGATATTGTTATCAATGATTTTGAATGTATCACTTCACTAGCTTGTAAATTTAAAAACAAGCCAAGTATTCAATTTGGTCACCAAGCAAGTTTTAGAAGTAGCGCCGCACCACGCCCGCAAAAAAAGGAATGGATTGGAGAGTGGATTTTAAAAAATTATGCAACAGCTACTACTTATTTTGGTCTTCATTTTAATGCCTACGATAAAGGTATTTACAACCCTGTAATCAAAGCAGACATTATTGCTGCAACGCCAATCAATAATGGACATGTAACTGTTTACTTGTCACATTATTCTAAAAAAGTTGTTACTGCACAATTACACAAAGCACCCGGTATTAGATTTGAAGTATTTACCAAAGAAGTAAAAACAGAAACCATCGAAAAAAATATTAGGTTCATGCCTATTTCAAACGAAGGCTTTACAAAAAGCATGATTGAAAGTGCTGGCGTTATCACAGGAGCTGGCTTTGAAACACCTGCAGAGGCTTTATATTTAGGTAAAAAATTAATGTGTCTTCCTATTAGAGGACAATACGAGCAGTTATGCAATGCTGCAGCACTAGAAGAGTTAGGTGTTCCAGTCGTACCTAAAATGCACCCTACATTTTTTGTAGACATTGCAAAATGGTATGACCTGCCTGCACCAACTCCATTAAAACTTGAATACAGTACCTATCAGCTGGTACAAAAAGTAATTGAACAAGCAAAAGCTTTAATGCCTTCTACAAATGATAGGCTAGAAAATGAAAGCTTAAACAGCTTTGCCATTTAAAAAATCGCGAAACCAATAACCCGAATTTTTTACGGTACGCAATTGTGTTTCAAAATCGGTGTGTACAAGACCAAATCTTGTACTGTAACCATAAGCCCATTCAAAATTATCGGTAAGTGTCCAGGCGTAATAGCCACCAATAGGCACACCTTCGTTTTTAGCTTTTAATACAGCCGCTAAATAAGCCTTAAAATAATCGATTCTTTCTTGATCATTTACAACACCACTATGCAAATGATCTTTAAAACAAGCGCCACCTTCTGTTACAATAATTTGCTTTACGCCTTCATAACTTCCAAACCTTTTTAGCATATCATAAAAGCTTGTAGGATCTATCTCCCAACCTATTGCCGTATGCGGTTTACCCCTTTTTTTAGCACTAACTTCGGAAGCTGAAACATAGGGTATCAAAGGATTATGCTTGATAGTGACCGAAAAATAATTTTGAAGCCCTATATAATCAAAATCAAATTTTATTTTATCAATAAAGCGCCAAGCGGTAGTTCCAATATGCAACTTATCTAAAAAATCAAACTGATCCATTTGCGGAAACCCCATCCCTAAAACGGGCTCAATAAACAAACGGTTTAAGAGTGCATCGGCTCTATTAGCAGCAGCAATATCTTTATCGGTATTGGTAAAAGATTTTGTTTCAGATATAGAAAAACTAGTGCCAATAACCGCGTTTGGGCAGTGTTCCCTAATAATTCTTCCTCCTTCTGCTGTACAATAAGCAGCATTAAATATGGCAGGAAAAACATTGGTGGTTCCCATTTTACCGGGCGCATGCATGCCTAACATATAACCAAGTGCCGTAAAAGCAAATGGCTCATTCATCACAATCCACTGCTTTACTTTTTTACCATAATGCTCCGTTAACAGGGTTACATATTTAGAAAACCATTTGATCATGTCTCTACTTGTCCAGCCCCCTTGTAACTCAAGGGCATGGGGCAGATCCCAATGGTAAACAGTAACCACGGGCTCTAACCCATTGGTAATGCATTCATCAATAACGTTGTGGTAAAAGGCGATACCTAATTTATTAACCTTTCCAACACCTTCCGGTAACACCCTACTCCATGCAATAGAAAATCTAAAAACAGTAAAGCCAAGTGCCTTGGCTAATAAAATATCGTCTTTGTAGCGGTGGTAAAAATCGGCGGCAACAGTGGGCCTGGCCCCTCCTTTGATGGTATTTCTTTTGCGGGCAAAAACATCCCAAATAGAAAGTCCTTTGCCGTCTTCAAAAGCAGCGCCTTCATTTTGAGGCGCGGCCATACCTATCCCCCATTTAAAACGATTGCCAAAATCAGATGCTACAAATGTTTTTTTTTGCAATGGGTTAAATTTTGTCCATGAGTTCTAATAAATCATCCAAAACTGCTGTAGGATTTGCTACTGTAATTTGATCTTTGGTTTGAGCCCCAGTAGTAACCCCAAAAGTTTTACCACAACCTGCATTTTTGCCCTCTTCAATATCAATGGCAGAATCTCCTATTTTAACTACAGTTGCAGGGTCTTGAATATTAAAATGGCGTATAGCATAGTCAATCATATCTGGCGCTGGTCTATTGTTAGATACATCAGAAGCAGTAACGAGTAAATCAATATCTTCTCCGATTGTCCAGTTTAATTTACGTAGCAAATCTGTGGCCGTAGCTCTATTATAACCGGTATTTAAAACAACTTTAATTTCTTGCTTTTTTAAAAGTGCAAAAACAGTTTCCGCATTTGAGCAAGGCGTTACTTCCAAATTAGCATAGGCACTAGCTAATAACACAACAAACTGCTCGTAAATAGCAGTAGCATCAACATTTGCTGCTTGCACCGCTACTAAAACATCTTTAATGGCTTGTAGTTTTTCTTTGCCTGCACCATGTAAAAGCACATCATCTAATGTAACTTCAACACCTGCCTGAACAATAGCCGCATGTAGTGTTTTATACACCACATTGTTTTCATCCACTGTGGTGCCCGCCATATCAAAAACAACCATAGAAATTATCATAAAAATTATTTTAGTGAGTTAGCAATTTGAGGTGCAAACATTTCAATCGGATCTGTTTGCATCGCAGGATCTTTGGCTAAATCATCCCAGGTTCTAAGTAAAACGGCTTCTTTATAGTTTTGGAATTTTTCAAAATCGGCGGCTTCTTCGGCGTTCATAATCCCTCCTTGTAATGCTAAACTTTGACGCGACGGTTCGCTTAAACTGTCATAATAATGAGCATCTACAAAACACAAATAGCGCTTCGCTTGCACGTGCAATTTTACAGGCTCCACAACTGCATGAATAAAATATTTATTTAAAAATAAAGCAGCTAATTCTTCGTGTAAATCATCTACTCCATGATCTGGTGCATTATCAGGTAATTCGTGTAGCAAATGCCCAATATCATGTAATAAACTGGCTGTAATTAATGCATCGGAAGCATTGTTTTTTTTGGCAAAGGTTGCAGCCTGTAATGCATGCTCCATTTGAGTTACCGCTTCACCACCATATAACGAGTGACCTTTTTCTTTAAATAAAGCAACAATTTTTTGTACCATAATTTATAATTTATTGATCATTTCTTCTGCAAAACCAAAAGACATCGTCATACCATGCCCACCTATGCCATTTAAAATATAAATGCCTGATTCTATTTCCATAAATAAATCGGTATCCCCATTTTTCATGGTTGGATAAATCCCATTCCAACTTTGTTTAATACGCCAGTCATCTATATGCATCATTTTTTTAAGATAATCCAAAATAAGCTGATTTTGATAATGATTATCAAATGGATCAAAATCTAATCCATATTCATGCGTATCACCAACCGTTAATTCACCATTTGCATTTTGTGATACCATTACATGAATACCATGTTTTACGTATTCAGATAATTCAGCATCTATTCTCGCCTTTAAAACAGGTAATGAACTAGCCACGGCAAAACTCTTATAATGAAGTAATGACAAGCCTCCACAAACCGATGTGCCAATTTCGAAGTTTGGATTTTCATGCACAAAACGCATCATTTGCAAACGACTTTTTGTGATAGGCAAACTTGCAAAAATAGAAGGATATAAAGTTTCAAAATCTGAACCAGAGCAAACACAAATAAGATCTGCCTCAAAACTTTTATCAAATGATGCAACTTTATGTGCAGAAACCTGCGTAATGGCTGTACCCCAAATAAACGCAACACCGTAGGTTTCACTTAAATATGCGGGTAACCCTTTAATGCCAGCGCGTGGATCGATGATAACTTCATCGTCACTATACAATCCACCTATTAATTTTTGTTGATTGATGCCGCTATATTTTTCGACAATTTCGGATGGCGTTAATAAAGAAACAGGTCGATGATTATCCGAAAAGATAGATTGCATTTCAGTTAAAACATCCCATTCATCTTGATGGTATGCTAAATGCACACTACCACAAGCATTATAAGACAAGCCCATTCCTTTCAAACATTCCAGCCAAATCTCTTTTGATCTTTTGGCGCGGCTGTATAAAGCTCCATCCGGTTGACCAACGGGCCATAGCATCCCAAAATTTCTAATGGAAGCCCCAATGGCTTCCTGTGTTTTATCTATTACTGTAACCTTAAAACCCTTGATAGAAAGGGCTCTTGCCGTTGCTAAGCCAACAATACCGGCACCAACTACAATTGCTTTTTGTCCTGTAATCATAAAATAAATTAGCAATTAAATATAGTAAAAAAAGCGAAGCCTGTAAAGACTTCGCTATAAACGATTGCTTGCCACAATTCATTTTTTATTTAACCAAACTTATGAGCCTTATTTGATAATCCACATTTTACCGTTGATATCATCCAATGTTCCAAATTGAGCAGTAATTGCAGCTTCAACATTTGTTTTGTTGATGCTTCTTTCTACTGAAGGATATTGGTAACGTAAAGCAACTCTACCACTGTTTCCAGAACCAGAACCAACTAAAAATGTTGGAACACTTGTTCTTCTCCAGTTAAAATAAGCTTCTTGACCAGAGTTTTGGTAGAACGCTAAATACTTTTGCAATAAAATTTGATTGCGACCATCTACTGTGTTGCCTTTATACTTTACATCTGCTTGATTGTAATAAGTATCGTATAAAAAGTTAACATCGTAGTTTACAGATTCAAATAAACCTCCACCCGGCTTTTGGAAAGTTACAGCGTTAACGCCATCTTTAATACCATAAAAAGCAAGAGACGCTTTAATACCATTTTGGTACCAAGTTTCTGCATTAGTAGAAGTAATCCAACCTCTGTTCATGGCTTCCGCAATGTTAAAACACATTTCAGAATAACCAACTACAATTGTATTTTCTGCAGTGTAGGTTTGATAATAACGCTTCCTGTTGATGAAAGAATATTGACCTAAACCAGCATTTTTACTCATCGTAGCTAAATCTTCACCACTACTTGCACCGTTAAATGCAGCATATGTATTTGGAGCAGCACCAGCAGCAACTTTAGCAGCAGCAGGCTCAGCAACAAAAAATGTTCTTGGATCTTGCATTGCTACCAAAGTATTTAAGTAAGTAGCAGCCATATTATAACGCGTTGCATCAAAACCAAAGTTATCCGGATTGGTAGAATACTTATTGTATTGGCTATTGTGTACAAACTGCATTTGATCTGCAGCACTAGCAAACAACGGGTACTTAGTAGGATTGTTGATAACGGCATCAAACTTTTGCTTAATATTTAAATCAGCATCCGCTTCTTTATTGCTTAACTGAATTAATACCCTTAATTTAAAAGCATTCACCGCTTTTTGCCATTTAGCTAAGTTATTTCCATAATAGAAATCGTTAGCAAGTACGTAGTTTTTTGTAACCACGCTAGCCATTTCTGTATTTGCATCTTCCAAGTATGTTAAGATAGCTTTAAATACATCTTTTTGAGTGTCATATTTAGGAGTAACATTTTCTAAACCTTTTAAAGCTTCAGAAACCGGAACGTCACCTAAATTCATGGTTAACTCATAAATATAATATGCTTTAAAAAACTTTGCTAAAGCGGTATATGGGTTTGGCGAAGGAACAGACTTAGTAGACTCTTGTTCCATTTTTACAATATTTTTTAATGTATTGTAATTACCATATGAATAACCAGTCCAGTTATACTCGTTGTTACCATAGTAATCATAGTTACAAGCATAAAACTGATTGGCACGTTGTGTGCCGTTAAAAGCACCTTTGTTAAGACCACCTAATACGTTATTAAAAATAAGGTTAGCAGGAACAGCAGTTGCTCTATTAGGATCTGCTGCTAATGAGTCGAATGATTTTTTACAAGCTCCTAACGATCCAATCATTAGAATGAGTGTAAATATTTGAAATATCTTTTTCATAATGTATGATTTTCTATATTAGAATATAAAGTTGATGTTAATACCATAAGATCTTGTAGTTGGTGTTTGTAAACCAATACTAGATTCGCCAGGATACTGATCAATATCAACATCTTTAAATTTAGAGTCTGGCATCCAATACAATAAATTACGCGCTACTAAAGAAACCGTTGCCTTTTTAAAGATTGATTTTTGAACCAACGCCTGCGGTAACTCATACGTTAACATTACTTCTCTAAGCTTCATGTATGTTTTGCTCATGATATTAGGCTCAGGGTTACCATGTAAACGGCTGATATAATCTTGTAAATAAGTTTTAGTTGTATTAGGAGCAAAAGTTAGTGCACTGTAGTTAGAAATTCTACCAGTTACAGCGTCATAAGTAGGGGTACCAGAAGCAACCGCTACACCTGAACCAACATAAGATTTAACACCTTTATAATCTTGGTAACGTGCTTCACCCATCGCACCTTCTACCGTTTCGATATGACGACCACCTTGGAATGTTTTTTTACGAACATAATCTTCCATCACACCACCTACTCTACCATCAATTTGGAAATTGAAAGTAAATGCTTTGTACGTTAATTTGTTATTGAATCCCCAAACAAGATCAGGATTTGAATTACCAACGTACTGAGCAACTGGTAAATAAATTGGACGACCACCAGCATCATTAATAATTTGTCCATCGGTAGTTCTTGCCATTTTCTTAAACCATACTTCATCAGTTCTTGAACCAACGGTATAGAAAGTATTTAAGTTAGAAACACCAGCAGGTAATTCTTTGTAAACGTTTTTGAATGCACCCATGTTAAGCGTTGCATCCCAAGAAATACCATTGGTAGATTTAATGATAGATCCATTGATCGTTAAATCCCAACCAGTACGCTGTGTTTTTGTACCATTAACAACATAACTAGCATAACCAGAAGTTTGAGAAATAGACTTAGAGAAAATTTGAGGACCATCTGTATAACGGAAGAAAGAAGCTTCTACACCAAGACGGTTTTTAAACGCTTTAGCTTCAACGCCAAACTCAAATGAAGTTCTATCATCTGGTTGAACATTTGCATCTACTAAAGTATTTGTGAAAGCCGCTTGTGTAGTGTTGTTGTAACCGATACCTGTAGAATAAACGTCGGCATAGGTAAAAGTTGGTCCACCATAGGTAGAAGAATACTGTTGACCATAACCTAATGGGAATGAGTTATTTGGTGTTGCGCCAATGTAATCAGATACAAAGCTACCACCACCTCTTACTTTAGCATAAGAAGCTCTTAATTTTAAGAAATTAACTTGACTAGGTAAAGTAATATAGTCGTTTAATACTGTACTTAAGTTTAATGAAGGATAGAAGAATGAATTGTTATCCTTTTTAAGTGCAGATAATTTATCGCTACGTCCAGTAATGTTTAAGTTAAAATATTTACCACCTTCAATATCTACAGAGTATAATAATGAATTAACGCGCATTTCAGATGCAAAGTTGTAAGCAATAACTGGGTTTCTGCTGTTTGCAAAAGTATATACGTTAGGAACATTTAAATAGTTGGTTGTTGTAAACGAAGAATTGTAATTGAAAGTTCTAAAGTTTGCACCTGCAAAACCAGTTGCTTTAAAGAAATTAGCTACAACAGGTGTTTTAAAATTAGCACGAAATTCTGAGTTGCTTTCAAAAAGTGATCTTTTATCTTCTCTATAATCACCTTTGTTTTCTTCTCTACCATAAGGGTGAGCAGAGAAAGGCATTTTTTCATTTCTCATTAAATCATAGGTCGTAACAGAAGTTCTAGCAAATAAATCTACAAAAGGATTTACTTTATAGTTTAAGCTAGTGTATGCATAAATGTCATTTTTGTAATGACCTCTTGTCCACTCATAACTCATAAAGTATGGGTTATGGTATCTTTGATATTCGGCATAAATACTCTGAACACCTTCTTTACCAGGCTGCCAGTAGTTTTTCATGTCATCAATATTCCAGTCTGCACCACCCCAAATAGTCATGTTGTAAATAACTGAGTTAGGACCGTAGTCTACATCCGGGAAATTGTCTGAGTATTGTTTGTTGAAATTGATATTAGCGTCTAACGTTAATTTAGAATTAAAACGTAAAGTAGATGCTAAATTGATATTGGTTGTATTTAAACCAGTGTTAGGGATGATACCTTTATTGTATGTATTACCTACAGAAAAACGTAAATCTGCTTTTTCGGTAGAAGAAGCAACTGCAATATTGGTTGTATTTAAAACACCAGCTTCAATAAATCTTTTTAAGTTGTCTTTACCACGAGCAATCCAAGGCGTACCAGAACGCTTTCCAGTAACAGGATCTACAGGGCTATCATATTGAGGAATTAATTGACCTTCAAATTTTGGACCCCAAACATCATAGTCAGCGTCATTTGAACCACCACCTAAACCATCAACGAATGCATAAGAACCGTGGTCACCAGGACCATATAAATCTTGCGTTTTAGGAAGCGCAATAAATCCACTTTGAACTTGAGTAGAACTATTAAATTCTACAGAAAATCCTCTTTTATCTTTAGTACCTTTTTTAGTATTGATAATGATGGCACCATTTTGACCTCTATAACCATATAAGGCAGAGGCAACAGGTCCTTTTAACACGTTGTAACTTTCGATATCGTCAGGACTAATGTTCCATGTATCAGAATTGATAGGCACACCATCCACAACAATTAAGTTTACACGACCACCACGTAAAACTAAGTTTGGCGCTCTTAAAATTTCTTGGTTAATACCAACCGTTAAACCAGCTACTTTACCCACTAAACCATTGATAGGGTTAGTTTCTCTAGCTTTAACAAGGTCTGCACCTTTAATATCTTGGGTTGCATAACCAAGTCTTCTTTTTTCTTTTTTAACACCTAGTGCAGTTACAACTACGTCTTCTAAGTTTTCTACAGTAGTAGCTAATTTAATGTCTACAGTAGCTCCATTTACAGTAACGCTATAGGTTTGATAACCTACAGAAGTAACTGTTAACTTAGAACCTTTTGCTGCTTTAATAGTAAAAGTACCATTAGCTGCAGAAAGTACTTTTTGACTACCATTTGCAATAGTAGCACCTTCAACAGCTTTAGCTGTTACAGCATCTGAAATTTTACCAGACACAGTAAGGGTTTGCGCTTTCGACTGAAATGCAAAACACAAAAATGTGCAAGCAATAATCAGTAAACGAAAGGGATTTCTTTTTGTTTGCTTCATAAACAGGGTTTTAGTTTTCTTTTCAAAGGCTAAAACTACCCGCGTTATGTAAAGGAATTGTTAACGTAAGGTTATGCTAATGTGATGTATTTAGAAGGCCTTTGTTTACAATTAGATAACACCAATTTATGCGTTTATAAAAAAAGTAAGCTAACTTACTTTTCGCTAAACAGAATCTAAGGAATATGAATATCTCGAGATACGCAGTTTTTGATAATGCATCTATGTCATTGAAAATTGAGGAAATATCAATCCCTGCTTTGCAAGATTTTGAAATACTAGTAAGGGTTGAGTTCACTACTTTGTGCAAATCTGATATTTTAACTTATACAGGAAAAAGAAAAGAAAAAAATCCAACCATTTTAGGTCATGAAATTTGCGGAAGCATTGTTGCTTTTGGAAATAAAGCGATTAAATTAGACGCGCGTAACAATACGCTAGAAATTGGTGACAGAATAACTTGGGCAATCTATGCCAGTAATCCGCTTGATAAGATGTCTATAAAAGGGATTCCACAAAAAACAAGTGATTTATTTAAATACGGTCACGAACAAATTACCACAAACAGTCACTTACATGGAGGCCTTAGCGAATATATTATATTAAGGCCTAACACGCCTATTATTAAACCCATGGTTAACTTACCACTCCAGGTATTAACCATTGTAAACTGCGCGGTAGCAACTGCCGCAGGTGCTATTAGAATAGCTGGAAATATTGAAGGCGCGAACGTTGTGATAGCAGGCGCTGGTATGCTAGGCGTTATAGGGTGTGCAATGGCAAAAACAAAAGGCGCAAAAAATATTATAGCCATTGACATAGAAGACAACCGCTTACAAATGAGTAGGGCTTTTGGTGCAACGCATACCGTACATTTAGACACCATCAATAGTGTTCAAAATTTTTCAAACTGGTTAACGTATAATAAACTACAAATAGATTGTTTTATTGATTTTAGCGGCGAGCCTACTACCATAGACTTGTTACTTAAACAATTAACGATTGGAGGCACTGCCATATTTATTGGATCCACCTACCCTCAACAAAATATTACCTTAAACGCAGAAACAATTGTAAGAAATATTTGGACCATTAAAGGCCTACACAATTATAATGAAACGGATTTTATTGAGGCGGTAAATTTTGTAGAAAACTATTATCAAGAATTTCCAATTGCCAGTTTAATAAAGGGCGGATTTACATTAGATAGCTGTAAACTTGCTTTTGACTTTGCCATCGAAGAACACCCTTATAGAGTAGGCATTGCGCTAAAATAATTACCCCTAATGAATCAGTTAAAAAAAATACCTGCTTTTTTAAGTAAAGCAAAACCACAAATTTTTATTCTATTTTGTAGCAGTGCTGCTTTTTTAACCTACTGCAGCATGTATGCTTTTAGAAAACCATTTACAGCGGGTACCTACAAAGGACTCAGCCTTTTTGGCGTAGACTATAAAGTGGCACTTATCATACTTCAACTAATTGGATATGCGCTTTCAAAATTCATAGGCATAAAAATTATTGCCGAGCTTTCTCCACAAAAAAGGGTACAAACTTTAATCGTATTAATGGGGCTAGCCTTTTTATCATTGCTTGGGTTTGGACTTGTGCCCTACCCCTACAATGCGGCGTTTATGCTATTAAACGGGCTGCCACTTGGTTTAATTTGGGGGGTTGTATTTAGTTTTTTAGAAGGCCGAAAATTTACAGAAATTTTAGGTGCTTTTATGGCAAGTTCTTTTATGATTGCATCAGGTGTTGTAAAATCTATTGGCTTATTTTTAATTCAACAATTTAACATTTCAGAAACTTGGATGCCATTTTATGCTGCACTTGCTTTTGTTCCAGTTTTAATTGTAGGTATTTGGATGCTAAATTGTATACCCGAACCAAACCAAGAGGATATTGCGCTTCGAACAGAGCGCGTACCCATGGACGCAGCCAATAGAAAGAAATTTTTTGTACTGTTTTGGCCTGGCATATTTTTAGTAGTTGCCATTTACGTTGGATTAACAGTATTTAGAGACCTAAGAGACAATTTTGCTGTAGAGCTTTGGACAGAGCTTGGTTATTTAAAAACACCTTGGATACTCGTTTTTGCTGAAATTCCCATTGCCATAATTGTGCTTATTATTATTGGCAGTATGATAGTCATCAAAAACAATAAAAAGGCTTTTTATTTATCGATTTCGCTTTGTATTTTTTCTGGTATTTGTTTTTTAATTAGCACCTACTTATTTGATGCGAAGTATATTAACCCAATTTATTGGATGGTATTAATGGGTTTACTTATGTATTTACCCTACCTTATTTTTCATACCATTTTATTTGAAAGATGGATTGCCTTTTTTAAATACAAAGGAAACCTAGGATACCTTATGTACATATCAGATTCGGTAGGTTACTTTGGAAGCGTTTTAGTACTACTCTATAAAAATTATGGGACCAAGGGTTATAATTGGCTTCCATTTTTTACAACTACTGCTTGGATAATTGGATTGGGTATTACCCTATTAGGCCTTTTGGCTTTTGCTTATTTTAAAAGAAAAGAAACGCCATCTATAGACTGAGCCACATTTGTAGACAATGAAATATTTAAAAAAGCGGCAATCGTTGGGAAAATATCTACAATAGCTGTTTTATTAACCCCTTCGCTTGGCTTTTTATTTGTGATCAACCAAGTATTACGTTCTCTATACGATTGACCACCATGATATTTTCCGGTTTTGGCATCACGGCCATGATCGGTGGTAATAATAACCAACCAATCTTCTTTATACTTTCTTTCTCTATAATGAACGGCCTTCATAATAGTGGCCATTTGATGATCTAACATTGTGATGGCCGAATCTAATTGCGGACTATCCCCATATCGGTGACCCATATCATCTGTATATTCTAGATAAACCCAAGACATATCTGGTGCGCTGTCTTTTAAAACCTGTGCGGCTTCGTGCACAACCTTTTCATCAATTAAATGAATATACCATGCTTTTTTATCGTGTGGAAATTGAACGGTATCAAGTTCGTAACCATCTTTAAAATAGTCTACATGAATATTACCCGTTTGCGCTAATCCATCCCCTACTAGTTTGGTTCGGTTATCCAGCCAAGTACTAAATACGCCAATTTTTTTGTTAGGATACTGTTCTTTAAAAACTTTAAAGATGGTAGGATAATTATAGTTGGGATTTTTAATTGAGTTGTCTACTACGCCATGCTTATTAGCCCAAGTGCCCGTTAATAAGCTATTGTATCCTACAGCAGATATAGTTGGAGACTGGGAAGGGCCGCCCTTTTCACCACCTACATAACAAGGCAAAAAAGCCCCTTTATCAATTAATTTTTGTAGCGCTGGCTTATTCGCATATTCCATAACATCTGCGGGAATACCATCTGCAATTACAAATAAAACTTTTTTATTTTGAGCTTGCACTAATTGGAAACTGCACAAAAGCACAACAAGAATACGAAACATGAGTAAAACTTTTTAATTACCTAAGATAATGATTCTTCAAGTGACATAGCAGCCCAGCTATTTTTTTCAACAATCCAGTCGGATGTGTGTTTTGTAATATGAGACAAAATATCCCAGGCGGCAGACATTTGTACTTTTGTGGGCGAAGTGCTAATATAATTGGGGTTACGTATAACAAAGGCGACAATTTCGCCACTTACCAAATAAGCGTGCTCGTTAAATATTTTACCAATAACCTGCTCTTTTTTTCCAAAAAAACAATCACCAATAATAATTCCGATTACGTCTTGCTTAGATACATCCAAAATCATCATGTTTTCTATGTACGCAATTGGAGCTCGCTCTTTGTTTAATAGTATGTACATGAATACAAGTTGGGTATTGGTTAATCTAACATTGTGAAGTTGCACATTCCTGTTAAATAAATCAGGTCTTGTATATTATCAAAATGTAAACAAATTGTTACGGATATATGTTGTGGTTCTTTTAAAATAGCTACATTTATTAAAACTTATTGAATGTCAAAATTAGTAGCGAAAAAACTGTTCCTATACTTTACTGTTATTACAATATGGATTTTTTATACCAGCAATGCTTTTGCACAACCTTTCATCAATGAAATCAAGGCTTTTAGAAAAGCTGATTCTATTGCCAAACCACCTAAAAATGCAGTATTATTAATTGGCAGTTCAAGTTTTACAAAATGGAAAGACGTACAAGATTATTTTCCGGAACACACAATGCTTAATAGAGGTTTTGGCGGATCGTCATTAACAGACGTTATCTACTATGCCAATGATGTGGTTTTAAAATACAAACCCAAACAAATACTTATTTATTGTGGTGAAAATGACATTGCAGGGTCAAGCAGTGTAACAGCAGATACTGTTTTGGAAAGGTTTAAAACACTTTATACAATTATCAGAAGTAAATTTAAAAAAGTACCCATCGCATACATTTCCATGAAGCCAAGCCCAAGTAGAGAAAAGTATTTAACTATTTATGTAAAAGGGAATGAATACATTAAAAACTTTTTAGCACAACATAAGCATACTGATTTTATAGATGTGTACCCTAGCATGTTTGATGCAAATGGAAAGATGCTCACGAATATTTTTATTGCCGACAAACTGCACATGAATACAGAAGGCTATAAAATATGGCAAGGCATAATTGAGCCTTATTTAGTGAAGTAATTAGTACTACTAAAAATGTATGGGCATGAATTTAGTATCTTTACTAAACCTGAGCGCCGGCGACGGCACTTTTATATAGTTTAATATATGCGCAAGTGTTTGCCAGAATGGTTTTTTAGGAAGCAACCCTTTAAAATCGATGTCTGGTGCTAGGTATACTTCGTATCCGCCCCTTCCCCAATCAGATGTTCCGCCTGGCATGTTGACATAATAATTATTAAGCGTTGCGTCTACCCCTACACCCATAGAAATTCCCAACCACTTGGGCCATTTACTTTCGGGCTTATACCGTTTAGGATTAAACGTAAACCAAAAAATAGAATTCATATAATCGTCCTGAAAATTGCTTTTGCGTTTAATAAAATCGAAATAATAATTATCCTTTCGGTAATAACTATATTTTATATCCAATGCTTTTAAAAATCTACTTTTACTTTGAAAGTAAGGATAAAAACTTCCTAGCGACCCACTCATCCAATCGTATACACTAAAGCCCCAAGTTGGAGAGTACCCGTCTTTAATTTCAATAAAGCCTTGCACCGCCGTTCCTAAAAGTCCACCCCACAATAGTGCCTGCTGCTCGGTTTTACCAGACCATCTGATACCTCTAGCAAAAATATCACTCGTAATTCTGGCGCCATAAAAATGTCCAATTTTATCTAAGCCCTTTGCATAAATGGCGTCTCTTCCAAAATCAAAAGCTTCTTTTATGCTAGAACCTCCTCCGTCAAAATGAAAAGTTTTTTTAGAATCGGCCCACCAAGCCGTATTAATATAATGATAACTACCATATAACGCTAAAAGTGAAGTACCATTAACAAATGCAAAACGTTTTATATTAAGCGTGTCAGCATTTTTAAAAAAAGGTGATTTTAGTTTTGGAGCAACCATACTGTCTTTCACTTCAAAAATACTTACTTGATTTGCTTTTGAAGCATTTACATGCATGATAAAAGACAAAAAAAGCATAATAGATAAACGCATATGATTAAGATTGGAGTTCTAAGGTAAAGAGTGTTTAGTAGCTTCTTTTAGTAACAATAAAATAACTGATTTTTTAAACTCTTTTAGGTATTAAATAATAGGTTTGCCCAACATACACTTTTTTATGGAAAAGAATACATTTTTATTGGCAAGTTTACTATTAAGTATAGCCAGTTTTGGGCAAGTACAAAAGATAAATTATTTATCTGTACCAGGATACAATGAAATGGCTAAAATTGACACAAACGGCTATTCGATTTTACCAAGTGGCAGGTACGTTACACCTGCTGGAAAGAGCATTAGAATTACACATGATCCTTTTGGATTAGCCATATCGCCAGACCAAAAAGTAGCCATCACCATGCATGAGAATGCAATCACTATTATTGATTTAGCTACCATGGATCAAAAAAGAATTCCAGAATATTATAATAAAAAGGAAAGTCCATTATTAAAGGGATCTTTTTTAGGCCTTGCATTTGACACCCATAAAAGTATAGTTTACTTAAGTGGTGGTGACGAAGGTTCTGTTATGGTGTATGATTATGTTGCAAGAAAAAAAGTAGACTCTATATTATTAGATGGGATATTTAATGGTAAAAAATATGAAGGTAGCTTTACAAGTGATTTGATTTATTATGCGCAAAAAAATGAATTGCTTATTTTAGATAGAGGCAATTTTAGATTGGTGCGTTATAGTTTAACCAACAAAAAAATAGTTGCTTCTATTCCTACCGGAAGACAACCATTTGGTCTTGCCATGTCGCCAGATCAAAAAACTGTATTGGTAGCAAACGTAGGCATGTACGCATATCCTCTAGTAGAAGGAACAACAAAAGAAAATATAAAAACGCAATACGTTAATTGGCATCCCTTCGGCAATAACACCAAAGAATCTATTGAAGGCACTGAAATTGATGGCAAAAAGATTCCTGGATTAGGGGATCCTAATGTGCCTGATGCGATGAGTGTATTTTGTATAGATTTAGTAACCAACAAAACAATTGCAAAACTCAAAACAGGCATGCTTTTAGGCGAACTTGTTGAAGACGCAGAAGTAATTGGTGGAGCAAGCCCTAACTCAATTGTGGTAGGCAGTAAATATGCCTATGTCACAAATGCTACAAACGATAATATTGCCGTTATTGATTACAAAAAAGGACGCATTGTAAAACACATTCCAATAAAAGTTGATCAACGCATCGATAAATTAAGAGGTCTATTACCTTTTGGCATTGACCTTTCAAAAGACCAAAAATACCTTTTTGTAGCTCTACTTGGCTTTAATGCAGTAGCTAAAATTGAATTGGCAACCGAAAAAACATTAGGACTCATTCCAACTGGATGGGGAACAACTAGAGTTAAATTATCGAGTAATGATTCAAATTTGTATGTAACATCTTGCCGAGGATTAGGTGCTGGGCCAAATGGAGGTAAGAACTTTACAATTCCAGTTCAAGGAAGCTATATTGGCGATATTCAATTGGGTAGTTTTCAAAAAATCGAAAACCCTAGTCCACAAATATTACAAGCCTATACCAACCAAGTAATTAATAATACTTTTATTACAAAATCGCAAACCGATAGTTTACCACTTCCTGTTTTACCTGGGAGTAAAGCAAGCCCTATCAAACACATTGTTTTTATAACAAAAGAGAACCGAACATTTGATGAAGTGTTTGGACAACTAAATACTGTAAGAGGCGACAATACCCTTGCTAGATTTGGATTAGATGTTAATGTATATGGGAAAAAAGATTTCGTAAAAAATGTAAATGTGACACCTAACCACCAGAAAATTGCAAAACAATTTTCGGTAAGCGATAATTTTTATTGTGATAGTGATGCATCTATACATGGGCACCACTGGATGATGGGTGTGATTCCTAACGAATGGGTGGAAGCCAATTCAAGTACCGAAAAAAAGGCCGACTATTTTTCTACCGCACCTGGCAGAAGATTCCCTGGCTCTACCGGAAGTATGGATCCAGAAGACTATGCAGAAATTGGAGGTTTATGGGAAGCCCTAGATAGAAAAAAGATTAGTTATTATAATTTTGGCCAGGCCAATGAAACAGCCCATGTTAGAGAAGACTGGGACGATACCGCAACGGGCGCAGCACATATTGTTATGGTGCCTATGCAAAAGAGCGTTTGGGAAAAGACATCGCATAACTTTGCTGGGTACAATACCAATATCCCTGATCAATTTAGAGCTAAACAATTTGAAGAAGAATTTTCTAAAAAATGGCTCAACGGAAAAGACACCTTGCCTCAAATAATTACGGTGATGCTTCCAAATGACCATACAGCTGGCCCAAGACCAGAAGATGGCTATCCGTATAGTGCTTCATTTGTGGCAGACAATGATTTGGCATTAGGCAGAACGCTCCACTTTTTAAGTCGAACTCCGTATTGGAAAGACATGTTGGTGATTGTAACTGAAGACGACCCACAAGGCGGCGTAGATCATATAGATGCACACAGAAGTATTTTACTCATGGCAGGGCCTTATGTAAAAAAGAATTACGTATCCCAAACGCACACCAACTTTGGATCTATTTTAAAAGTGATCTATAATATTTTAGGGATTCCGTACGTGAACCAATACGATGTAACCGCTTCTTTATTGAGTGACTTTTTCACCAACAAACCCGATTTTACGCCGTACAATTTTGAATTTCCGAGCCAAGAGGTTTTTGATTGGGATAAAGCCATGAAAAAATACAATCAACTCATAGATTGGAGAAAAATTAAGCAAGGACCTAAAATGGATAATGAAGAAGAACAAAGAACTGAGCATTATAAAACCTCAGGAACCATTATTCAGCAATAATGACCAATAAACTCAAAAGAAATGATACGGTATTTTATATGTGCTCTTATTTTAATAAGCCATAAAGGTTCTGCACAAAAAATCGATTCAGCTTATTTAACATTAGATTCTGTTATTGTTGAAAGTAGAAATATTACAATCAATGAATTATCCAACCCATTTATTGTAAGTTCCATTTCAGCAAAACAAATACAACAAAATGGGTCTAGAACCACTCCTGAAGCGCTCATTGGAACAAGTGGTGTTTTTCTACAAAAAACCAATCATGGAGGAGGTTCGGCATTTATTAGAGGTCTAACCGGCAATCAAACACTAATTGTGATAGATGGGATTAGAATTAACAATGCAACATTTAGATATGGACCCAACCAATATTTAAATACCATTGACTTATTTACCTTAAATAAAATTGATATTTTAAAAGGCATCGGCGCTATTGAATACGGTTCAGATGCGATGGGCGGTGTTATTCAAATGGAAACCAAACAAAATTCACAAGAACATACTGGTAAGTTATACGTTGGCAATGCAAGCAAATTTCTTACCAACCAAATGGAAAGTACCAATAGAACGGAAATACAATTTGCTCAAAATAAATGGAATTTTATTGGTGGTATTAGTTTTAAAAATTACGGTGATTTATGGGGAGGAGCAAATATTGGAAAACAAACACCCACAGGCTACACAGAAAAGAATTATGACTTAAAAGCAAAAATAAAAATTAACGATAGGCAAGAATTAACAATCGCTAGCCAAAATACAGCCCAAAGCAATGTACCTATATATCACAAAATTGTTTTAGAAAACTATAAAATTAATCAGGTAGATAAGCAAATTCATAATTTAAATTACCTCAAGTATAAATTCAAAGGAAACAATAAATGGTTTAATGAGTTCATTTTCAATGCTTCAACACAGCGTTCTATAGAAAAACGATCTCTTCAAAAAAATAATGCTGTAATGCTAAGAAATGAAAATGACACTATTCATTCTACAGGTGTAACAGCAGAAATTATTTCAAAACCAACAAATTTTTGGACTATTAATACAGGATTCGACTACTACAAAGACAAAGTAAATAGTATAGCAACTGAAGTAAATACAAGTACAAATGCACTAATTTCAAAAAGAGGACTATATCCCAATAAGGCTGTTTATAGCAATAGCTCGGTGTTTACTATTCATTATATAAGTGCTGGGAAATTTAAAATTATCTCTGGCATTCGTTATAATTTTTTAAACATAAAAATAACCGATACAGATTTAGGAAACGTAGTTTTAAAACCCTCTGCACTTGTTACAAACTTTAGACTTAATTATCAATTCAATCATAAAAACGCTCTTTTTGGATCATTTACAAATGGCTACAGGGCGCCAAATATTGATGATTTAGGAACTTTGGGTATTGTAGACTTTAGATATGAAATACCCAGCTACGATTTAAAACCAGAAAAATCTTTAAACCTAGAAATCGGATATAAATACAATTCTAGGAAAAGCAGTTTTGCTATTTCTGCATTTAACATGAAACTCAAAGATATTATAGCAAGAGTGTTAGTGGATGGCAAAGTGATTAATGGATACAACGTTTACAATAAAAAAAATATTGAGTTGTCCTATATCAAAGGAGCTGAATTGTCTTATACGCAGGTATTACATTCGGGCTTTGTTTTCCAGGCAAATGCTACTTATACCTACGGTCAAAACCTAACTAAAAATGAACCCATGAGAAGGATTCCTCCATTTTTTGGACAAACATCTCTTTCATGGAAACACAAAAATATAACTCTTGCATGCAGGCATCAATTTGCGGGACAACAAACCAGACTTGCTAAAGGAGATATTGACGATAATAGAATTGGGATAGCAGGAACGCCTTCTTGGAATACGCTTAATGTGGATGCTAGTATACAATTGAAACACCTAGATGTAAATCTCAATTTTATAAATATACTGAACGAGAAATATAAAACACATGGTTCTGGAGTATATGCGATGGGAAGATCTGTTGGATTAATGGTTAGGGTGCATTTGTAGATTTGGTTCAGGGATTGTCAATGCTGCGCATTGCCATCCCTGAGTGATTCTTGGATCGAAGCCTTTGAAACAAAAGTGAAACTTTTGTTTCTCTTTTAAAACGCTCATTTGCTCATTCAAGCAAGCTTGATTCGCAACTTCGCATTTTAAAAGACTTCGCAGAGAGGAAGGGATTCGAACCCTCGATACGTTGCCGTATACACGCTTTCCAAGCGTGCTCCTTCAACCACTCGGACACCTCTCTAAAATGATTTAATGTTCCAATAATTAATTGGGAGGGCAAAAATAAAGGTTCGGCGCTCAGGAACCGAATATTTTTTGGGCATTGGCGGTTGTAATTGCCGCTACTTCATTTATTATCGTTTGCTTTACTTCCGCTAATTTTTCGGCGATGTACATCAAATACCCCGATTCATTACGTTTGCCCCTAAAAGGAACGGGCGTTAAATAAGGTGCATCGGTTTCTAAAACTATATGTGATAGCGGTATATTAGCAAGCGCTTCAGGTAACCCTGCATTTTTATAAGTAATCACGCCGCCTATGCCTAAATAAAAACCAAGGTCAATAATTTGTTTTGCCGTCTCAGCGGATCCACTAAAACAATGAAAAATTCCACGCAGCCCTCTTTTTGCAAAAGGTTTTACCATTTCAATGGTTTCTTGCATGGCATTACGGGTATGAATAACAATGGGCCAGTTTTTTGCAAGTGCCCACTCCATTTGAGTTTCAAATGCACTACGCTGCTGATTTTCAAAAGTTTTATCCCAGTAAAAATCAAGTCCAATTTCTCCAATAGCCACAAAATCTCGAGTGTTAATCCATTTTTCTACAATGGCTAATTCATCACCCACATTTTCTTTTACATAGCAAGGATGTAGCCCCATCATGGCTATGCAAACACCTGGATATTTTTTTTCTAACCCTAGCATTGCGTCTAACGAGTTGCTATCTATAGCAGGCAAATAAAATTTTTGAACATGATCCTTTTGTGCGCGTGCAATAACGGCGTCAACATCACCCAAAAATTCGTCGGAATATAAATGTGTGTGCGTATCAATGAGTATAGGCAACATTGTATAAATATCTTTTATAAATTAAATTTAATGGCTTCAAACGTATAGCCCTCACTAGCAAAATGGGCTAGCATTTTAGGAAGTGCTGTTTCTAATCGTGGAAACGCTTTTTCACTATCATGAAATAAAACAATAGATCCACTTTTGCTATGATACACCGTGTAACCAAGGCATGCATCTGCGTTTAAAGAAGTATCAAAATCGGCGCTGAGCACATCCCACATAACAATGCGCATGCCTGGAAATTGCTGTTTTATTTTTTTTATTTGACTTCTTTTTATTCGGCCGTAAGGTGGTCTAAATAAATTTGATTTGATAAGTTTAGCCGCAGTAGTAATATCTTGTAAATATTCTTCATCAGAAACCTTCCAGCCATTTACATGATGCTGGGTATGGTTGCCCACGGCATGTCCTTCAAACATAATTTGCGCATAAATGCCGGGGTAAGCTTCTACATTTTTGCCAATACAAAAAAAAGTGGCTTTGGCCTGATACGCCCTTAAAGTATCCAGCACAAAAGGCGTAATACTGGGGTGCGGACCGTCGTCAAATGTGAGGTACAACACTTTGGACCTATTGGGCATACGCCAAACAAGTGAAGGGTAAAGTGCCCTTAGCCACCAAGGTGTTTTTACGAGGTACATGTGGCAAATATAAATCTTATCTTTGCGCCATGAACAAAAGAGTACGTGTCCGTTTTGCGCCCTCCCCAACTGGAGGCCTACACCTTGGTGGCGTAAGAACCGTTTTATTCAATTACCTGTTTGCTAAAAAGCATGGTGGTGACTTTTTATTACGTATCGAAGACACCGACCAATCTAGATTTGTACCCGGTGCCGAGGCATACATTTTACAAACGCTGAACTGGTGTGGACTTACGCCAGATGAAAGCCCCGTGGCTGGCGGCCCTTATGCGCCTTACAGACAAAGTGAGCGCAAAGCCATGTACAAACAGTATGCTACGCAGTTAATTGATGCAGGCTATGCGTATTATGCTTTTGACACGCCCGCCGAGATAGAAGCAATGCGTACAAATTTTAAAACGACCGAAAATCCTTCGCCTCAATACAATCAGTCCATTCGTGCTAAAATGCGCAACTCCTTATCGCTTAGTAAAGAGGAAGTGGATGCATTATTAGGTGCCAATTCGCCACATGTGGTACGTATTAAAATGCCTGATAACGAAGACGTTTCATTTACCGATATGATTAGAGGTGAGGTTTCATTTAATACCGCACAAGTAGATGATAAAGTTTTACTAAAAGCCGATGGTATGCCTACCTATCACTTAGCTGTGGTGGTAGATGATTATCTCATGAAAATTAGCCATGCATTTAGAGGCGAAGAGTGGCTTCCATCTGCACCGGTGCATATTTTATTATGGAAATATTTAGGCTGGATAGGTGACATGCCTGAGTGGGCGCATTTACCCCTTATTTTAAAACCAGATGGTCATGGAAAATTAAGCAAAAGAGATGGCGACCGTTTAGGATTTCCTGTATTTGCCATGGACTGGACCGACCCAAAATCAAATGAAAAAAACACTGGATTTAAAGAGCATGGATTTTTACCAGAAGCATTTGTAAACTTACTCGCCGTAATTGGCTGGAACGATGGTACCGATCAAGAAATATTTAGTATGGCTGATTTGATAGAAAAATTTTCGATGGAGCGCGTACACAAAGGCGGCGCAAAATTTGATTACGAAAAAGCAAAATGGTTTAATGCCGAATGGATCAAAAACGCTGATAATGCTTATTTGGCCTCACTTGTACAACCTTACTTTGATGAAGCAGGTATCATAGTGCATGAACAAGCTTATTTAGAAAAAGTAATAGGTTTAAACAAAGAACGCTGTATACTGATTCCTGATTTTATTACACAAGCTGGTTTTTATTTTGGTGCGCCAAAGCAAATAGATACCGCTTCTATTGCACCTAAATGGGACGATGCCAAAAAGAATTTCTTTGAAGCGCTTTGTTCAGCATATGAAAATACAAACACGAACGACCACACTATTTTAGAAAATCTTTTTAAAGAATTAACCGCTACACATGGGTTAAAACCTGGTGAACTGATGCTGCCTATGCGCATCATGTTAGTAGGCGGTAAATTTGGTCCTGGCGTGTTTGAAATTGCTGCTACCATTGGGTTAAAAGATACTGTGGTACGTATTAAACATGCGTTACAATTATTAAGTGAATAATATGGAACCTATCGCCATTATTGATATTTCGGGAGCACTTGGCTTAATAGCAAGTGGTATATTATTTGTAAACATGGTGCTAGGTATGTTTTTAAGTACCGCTTATAAAAAATCAATTCGTTACAAAAAATTACCTGAAAAAATTAAAGCAATAGACGTGTATCAATTGCATAACTATACTTCTTATGCAGCGCTGGTTTTTACCCTAGGACATATCTTACTCATACCTTTAGATAGCACTAGCAATTTTACATATAGTAACTTAATAATGCCTTGGACTGCGCCGCATCAATCTAATATTGTAATACTTGGTTTTATTGCCCTTATAGGTTTATTACTTTTAATCATCACCACACAAAAAGTGGTGAAACAAAAACTAGGTTTTAGAACCTGGAAAAATATTCACCTGGCGGCTTATACGATGGCGCTACTTTTTGCGGTGCATGGCTTACTGATGGACCCTTTGTTAAAAGATCGTCCGCTAGACTGGCTAGACGCCGAAAAAGCGTTTTCGGAACTTCTACTTTTAGCGGTTATTGTATCAGGGTATATGCGCTACCAATACCACCGTAAAACTGTACTTTTACAAAACAAATAACTTGCCTAGTATGAGCCAAACCAAACGTCCCATTCGCGTACTCGTTGCTAAAGTTGGACTTGACGGACATGACAGAGGTGCCAAAGTAATTGCCACTGCCCTACGTGATGCAGGTATGGAAGTCATCTATACCGGACTCAGACAAACCCCCGAAATGGTTGTGAACGCTGCACTCCAAGAAGATGTGGACGCTATTGGCGTGAGCATTTTAAGTGGCGCGCATAACACAGTGTTTACAAAAATTATGGGGTTATTAAAAGAAAAAGGAATGAACGACGTGCTTGTTACTGGTGGCGGTATTATTCCAGAAGCAGACATTCAAACATTACAGGATTTAGGCGTAGGCAAACTTTTTGCGCCAGGCACACCTACCACTACCATTGCAGCATATATAGCAGAATGGGTTGCTACTCACCGAAATTTTTAACGATGTATACGACTTTACTTACCAGTCTTGATCAAGGTGTTTTTACCATCACCATCAATAGACCTGAAAAATTAAATGCATTAAATGGACAAGTGATTGCCGAGTTAGAAGCAGTCATGCATGAAGTTTATACCAATCCTGCTATTGGCTCGGTACTTATTACGGGCGCCGGTGAAAAATCATTTGTGGCAGGCGCTGATATTTCAGAATTTATTGGGGTGGGATCTGCAGGTGGTAAAACAC
Organism: Sediminibacterium sp.; assembly: GCA_040403595.1. Taxonomy (GTDB): domain Bacteria; phylum Bacteroidota; class Bacteroidia; order Chitinophagales; family Chitinophagaceae; genus Sediminibacterium. The sequence continues at coordinate 72,327 of JBBAKI010000004.1, forward strand.
TAGCGCGTCGTGGTCAAGACTTGTTTTTTAAAATCGAAAACTGTTCAAAAGTGGTCATCGCATGTGTGAATGGTTTTGCATTGGGTGGCGGTTGCGAACTCGCTATGGCATGTCATTTTAGAATCGCATCAGAAAATGCGAAATTTGGCCAACCAGAAGTAAACCTAGGCATCATGCCGGGTTATGGTGGCACGCAAAGACTGGTGCAGCTTATTGGTAAAGGAAGAGCCCTCGAATTAATGCTTACCGGTGGCATGATTGACGCCGCTGCTGCATTTGCATCGGGGCTTGTAAACCATGTGGTAATGCCAGATCAATTACGAACTAAAGGAAAAGAAATTGCAACCCTTATACAAAGTAAAGCGCCTGTTGCGGTTGCAAAATGCATTGAAGCTGCTAACGCCGTGCACAACGAAGCGCTAAACGGTTACGAAACAGAACTAAACGGTTTTAGCGCCTGCTTTGATACCACAGATATGGTAGAAGGCACTACTGCTTTTTTAGAAAAAAGAAAGCCCGTTTTTACTGGGAAATAGCTTTTGTAGATTTGATAGGATCTGCAACTGGATGCTCCGCCGTAAAATTGTAACCCATTAAATGAGCCATGGTTTGCGCAAACTGTTTTTGATAGTATTGCGCCGGTGTTTTTACCTCACCTAAAGCTGGTGTATTAGGCCCCATAACAGCCATCCAAATTTGACTCGCCCCTTCAATTTTATCGCCATGACTGGTCCACTTTTCCTTTACCACATCCCCTCTCCCATGATCAGAAGTAATAAGTAATGTAGTGTTATTTTTATACTGCGGATCCGATTGTACAAAATTCCAAATTTCTTCTAGCCATTTGTCTAATTGATGGGCAGCGTTTAAATACGATTTGTATTTACCTGCATGTGCCCACTCATCTGTTTCACCATAAGAAATATAGAGCACGCGTGGCTTTCTATTTTTCAACGTTTCCATCGCATTAAAATGCGTAAACACATCAAAACATTCCTCCGCCCATGGACGGTAACTTTGTTGGTGTAATTTATTGAGTAAGCGTTCATTTGCCGTTAAATTATTAAAGGCAAGTGTGTCAAACGCAGCCACAACAGGTATTCCAGAAGCTTTTTCATTTAAAATTCTATTAAAAGCCTCCCATGCACTAAATGCGTACACCTTACCTTTTAAGGCAGGCTGCGCATTAAAAAAACCAAGAACCGTGGTGTTTGGATTGTCCGGATATTCGTTGCTATTAACACGCGGGTCTACATAACCAGTAAAAATTTCTGAATAACCCGGATAAGAAAACCAGTGTGGATTTTCGGTATTGATATTGTTACCAAATAAACGGTTACCATATACCTGCCCTTTTGTAGCAATCGTATTCCAAAAAAATGGCATCAACTTTTGTCGACGCTCCTGGATGGTAGCGCCACCATATTTTTGAATAAGTCCTATACTATCTCCTTCATTAAACCTTTTTTGCTGCGCAATGGTGTCATCCATTCCTTTAAACAAATCCTGCCAACGAAAACCATCGGTAGTGATAATGATAATGTTTTGGTTTTGCTGCGCAGAAGCTGCTAAACAAAGCCCCAAAGATAAAACAAGGAGTAAATTTTTCATAGTTTATAACGGTTTGTCGTTTCTAAAATAAGCAAAAATGTAGCGCCTACATCCTTACCTTTGCAAAAGATAACAATTAGCTAATAATTATTAAAATAGCAATTATGGAATTTAGAATTGAGAAAGACACAATGGGGGAAGTTAAAGTACCAGCAGGTGTTTACTGGGGTGCTCAAACACAGCGTAGTATCGAAAACTTTAAAATAGCCGAGGACATCAACCGCATGCCCAAAGAAATTATAGCCGCTTTTGCATATTTGAAAAAAGCAGCAGCACTAACCAACTTTGACGCGGGTGTTTTAGCAGCTGATAAATGTGAACTGATTGGACAGGTTTGTGACGAAATTTTAGCAGGCACGCATACTGATCAATTTCCATTAGTAGTATGGCAAACCGGCAGTGGTACTCAATCTAATATGAATGTAAACGAAGTAGTAGCCTACCGCGGTCATGTCATTAAAGGTGGTAGCTTAACCGATAAAGAAAAGTTTTTACACCCCAACGACGACGTTAATAAATCTCAATCTTCTAACGATACGTTTCCAACTGCGATGCATATTGCAGCTTATAAAATTTTATTGGAAACCACTATTCTAGGAATTAAAAAACTAAGAGATACCCTTGCGCAAAAAAGCAAAGACTTTATGCATGTGGTAAAAATTGGTCGTACGCATTTTATGGATGCGACTCCATTAACACTCGGTCAAGAAATTAGCGGATACGTTTCACAACTAGACCATGGCCTTAAAGCCATCAACAATACATTAGCGCATTTATCGGAACTAGCGCTAGGTGGAACTGCAGTAGGTACGGGTATTAACACGCCAAAAGGGTATTCAGAAAACGTAGCCAAGCATATTGCTCATTTAACAGGGCTTCCATTTATTACTGCCGAAAATAAATTTGAAGCACTTGCTGCGCACGACGCAATTGTAGAAGCGCATGGTGCTTTAAAAACAGTGGCAGTAAGCCTTATGAAAATTGCCAACGACATTAGAATGTTAAGCTCTGGTCCAAGAAGCGGTATTGGTGAAATATTTATTCCGGACAATGAGCCAGGCTCTTCGATCATGCCAGGTAAAGTAAATCCTACACAGTGTGAAGCTTTATCTATGATAGCTGTGCAAGTGATGGGTAACGATGTAGCGATAAATATGGGTGGCGCCAACGGACATTTTGAACTCAATGTATTTAAGCCCGTCATGATTTATAACTTCTTACACTCTGCGCGTTTAATTGGTGATGGCTGTGTAAGCTTTAATGATAAGTGTGCAGTTGGTATCGAACCTATTGAAGCCAACATTAAAAAGCACGTAGACAATTCACTCATGCTTGTTACTGCACTCAACACAAAAATTGGTTACTATAAAGCTGCCGAAATTGCACAAAAAGCACATAAAGAAGGCACTACCTTAAAAGAGATGGCAGTTAAATTAGGTTATGTAACGCCAGAAGAATTTGATGCATGGGTTATTCCTGCAGAGATGGTAGGTTTTTAGTAAGTACTAGAACACCTTTTTGCCTCCACTAAATGTAGCAACTACTTTAGTATCCAATATTTTATTGACTGGCACATGCATTAAGTCTTGTGCAAGTATTATAAAGTCTGCTTTTTTCCCTGCTTCTAAACTGCCTACTTCCTTTTCTAAAAAACTAGCTTTAGCGGCCCAAATGGTCATACCCATGATGGTTTGCTCACGCGTTAAAGCGTTTTCAAATTGAAAGCCCCCTTCCGGAAACCCTTTGGCATCAACCCTTCCAACCGCTGCTAAAAATGTTTTAAATGGCGAGATATCTTCTACCGGAAAATCAGTACCAAGTGGCAACCATCCATTTTGATCTAATAATTGCTTGTATGCATACGCGCCTTTAACACGCATAGGACCTAGTCTTTCAGACGCCCAATACATATCACTTGTTGCATGTGTTGGTTGCACCGATGGTACCACAGAAGCCGCACCAAATAAATTAAAATTATTTTCATTGACAACTTGCGCGTGCTCTATTCTCCAACGTCTATCGTTTCCTTTTTGTAAATATTTGTTGTAGATATTTAATATTTGACGGTTAGCACTATCGCCAATAGCGTGCGTACACATTTGAAATGTAGACGCTGCAAGTAACGATGCCAAGGAGTCATAATGCGATTTGTTGGATAATAAAAATCCGGTCCAATCTTTTCTGTCCTCATAATTGTGTAAAAGGCAAGCGCCTCTGCTACCAAGGGCTCCATCGGCATATACTTTAAAGCCGTTCACAAATAATTTATCGGTTTTGTAGGGGCCTCTTTTTAAATATGCAGTAAGATTTTCAGGATTATCGCTCAGCATTGCAAAAAGGCGCATATTAATTTTACCTTCTTGTTGCAGTGTATCAATAAAATTAATATCGCTAATATCCAAACCACAATCGGTAACAGTGGTAAGCCCCTGCGCAAAACAATTTTGCTGCGCCGCCTCTAGCCACTGCGTATACGTTTGTTTAGTTACAGCCGGGATAGAACCGTATACAAGGCCTTTTGCGTTGTCAATTAATACACCCGTTAAAACGCCATTTTTTGTTTCAACCTCACCCCCAACAATAGTTTGACCTGGCTTTACACCTGCTATATCAAATGCTTTTTGATTGGCAATAGCCGCGTGCCCATCTACGCGTTGTAACACAACCGGCGTATTCGGAAACAAAGTATTTAATAGTGCATTGGTTGGATATTTTTTACCCGGCCACTTATTTTGATCCCAACCGCGCCCTTCTATCCATACCAAATTAGGATGCGCAGCAGCAAAAACTTTTACGCGCTCTACAGCTTCTTCCCAACTAGTAGTACCAAATAAATCTACTTGAAAAAGTGATTTTCCATACCCCACAAAATGCGCGTGCGCATCTATAAATCCTGGATATACGGCTTGACCTTTTGCATCGATTTTTTCGGGTGCGGTATAGTCTGCTAAAATTAGCGCGTCGGTTCCAGTGGCCACAATGATGCCTTCTTTAATGGCCATGGCCTGCGCTGTAGAAAAGCTACTATCTACCTTATAAATGACGCCGTTAAAAACAATCGTATCAACTTTTTTAGGACCGCCACAGCTTGTTAAAAACAGGGTAATAGCAGTGGTAGCAAACAATGTACGGATGCGCATAGGATAAGTTTATAAAAGGAAAGATAGTTTTTTATTTTAGTAATTCGCAAGGCTTTAGACCCGTATGCTTTTTAAAAGCAGCCGAAAAATGCGATATAGAAGAGTAGCCCAGTAGTGCCGAAATATCTGTTACACTAAGGCCTTTTTCATAGAGCAAATACTTAGCGTGCTCCATGCGTTGTTGTTGATAAAAATCAAAGATGGTGGTACCAAAAATTTCCTTGAAACCTTTTTTAAGGTAGCACTCATTCATGGCTACTTTACGGCTTAATTCTTTAATGGTAATAGGGTCTCCAATATGTTGCAATAAAATTTCACGGGCTTCGTAAATACGCTCTCTACCAGAAGGATCAGCTAAAAATTTACAACTAAAGCCTTCTTCTTTTTCGTCTAGCAAACAGGCTAAACTATAGAGTAATAGTTCATGCACTTTGGCGTTGACAAAAATATTTTCGAGGGCGCCGGTATAACTATTATTAAGCAGCGAATCCAGTACCGCCCGCTTTTTACCACACAATGAAAACACTTTGGTAAATGCATTTGGATGTTTAAATGCAAGCACGTCGTCTTTGTAATTGCTTACTTTAACATTGTGCACGTATGGGCGTAAAAAAGTGGAGGTAAAATGAAAGGTAAAAGTATCTACCGTTTCATGTTTTCCCGAACATTGATTGGTAGGAAGCTGGTCACAATGTGCACAACTTTTTTCTTCACAATATCGGTTTGCGGTGATGCAAAAACGGAGCTCTAAAAAATTATCGGCGGGTTTTTTAGCGTCGTAGTGGTAAATGAGCATGCCAGTGTCTTCGGCCACCCAAGGATGCTGGGCATAATAACGCTTGATTTGGTACTGAACAGAGCCCGGAACCTGCTGTTCTTTGCTCAATAACAGCTTCATACTGGGTTCTATGCCACTATGGTGCGCTACTTTTAATATGTCCATTACTTGTACCATCTAATTGCAAATTTAATGCATTCCAACGGAGCCTTCTAAATTGTTTGTTTTAAAAGCCCCTTTTTAGCCTCAAAATGGCCCTAAAAACGGTCACAGAACTGTCAAATTTATGTGGAAAACACGGCTCCATTTTGGGCCTAAAAACAGCTTATTTTAACTAGCTTTGACCAGTCCTGACATTTCATCTAAACTCAGGATAGACAAGCATTTTATGAGCCAAGAACAATTAGATAGCAACGAAGCACAGAATAAGAATTATGGTGCCGACAGTATTCAGGTTTTAGAAGGTTTAGAAGCGGTAAGAAAAAGACCCGCTATGTACATTGGAGATATAGGCGTAAAAGGCCTGCACCACCTCGTGTATGAAGTGGTCGATAACTCTATCGATGAAGCCCTTGCTGGTTATTGCAAAAACATTGCTGTATACATTCACGAAGACAATTCAATTAGTGTACAAGATGATGGACGTGGTATCCCTACGGCTATGCACACCAAAGAAAAAAGATCGGCACTAGAAGTCGTAATGACGGTGTTACACGCGGGTGGTAAGTTTGATAAGAATACCTATAAAGTATCGGGTGGTTTACACGGTGTGGGTGTGAGTTGCGTAAACGCACTTAGTACTAAACTTTTAGTAACCGTTCACAGAGAAGGTAAAATATTTGAGCAAGAATATAAAATTGGCGCACCACAATATGCGGTTCGTGAAATTGGCGAAAGTGCTATTACGGGTACCAAAGTTCATTTCTGGCCGGACCTAACAATTTTTCAAGAAAGTGTTTATAAAAGAGAGATTTTAGAAAGTCGTTTACGCGAATTGTCATTTTTAAATAAGCGTATTACCATTACCCTTACCGACCTTAGAGAACTAGATGACAATGGTGCGCCTTTCGTTAGTACATTTTACAGTGAAGGAGGTATTATTGATTTTGTAGAACTCTTAGATAAGCAGGCAAACCGTAACGCCATTATCCCAAAACCCTTGTATGTAGAGGGTTTGGACGAAGCAACCAATGTAGCCGTAGAAGTTGCCTTAACGTACAACGACGATTTTAAAGAACATATTTTTTCTTACGTAAACAACATCAATACCATCGAAGGTGGTACACACGTAACTGGTTTTAGACAGGCATTAACGCGTGTATTTAAAAGCTACGGTGATAAAGAAGGACTTTTCGAAAGAGCAAAAGTTGCTGTAGAAGGTGACGACTTTAGAGAAGGCTTAAGCGCTATTATTTCTGTAAAAGTTCCTGAACCACAATTTGAAGGGCAAACCAAAACTAAATTGGGCAACTCTGAAGTAAGTGGTGTGGTACAAACAACGGTTGCAAGAGCTTTAGAAGCATATCTAGAAGAAAATCCACGTGAATCTAAACAAGTTATTTCTAAAATTATTTTAGCCGCTCAGGCCCGTGTTGCTGCCAAAAAAGCACGTGACATGGTACAACGTAAAACCGTTTTAAGTGGCGGTGGTTTACCTGGTAAACTAGCGGATTGCTCTGAGCGTGATCCAGAAAGATGTGAATTATACTTAGTGGAAGGAGACTCTGCGGGTGGAACGGCTAAACAAGGTCGTGACAGAAGCTACCAAGCAATTTTACCATTACGTGGTAAAATCTTAAACGTAGAAAAAGCAATGGAACATAAAATTTACGAGAACGAAGAGATCCGTAATATGTATACTGCGCTTGGCGTAACCGTTGGTACCCCCGATGATCCTAAAGCATTAAACATTGTAAAGCTTCGTTACCATAAGTTAATTATTATGACCGATGCCGACGTAGATGGCTCGCATATCGCAACCCTTATTCTTACTTTTATTTTCCGTTATATGAAAGAATTAGTAGAACAGGGCTACATCTACATTGCGCAACCCCCATTATACCTTGTTAAAAAGGGCAAAGACCAACAGTACGCTTACAACGAAGAGCAGCGTAAAATGTGGATTGAAAAACTAGGTGGCGGAAAAGATGATAGCGTTACAATCCAGCGTTACAAAGGTTTAGGTGAGATGAACGCCGATCAATTATGGGAAACAACCATGGATCCGTCTCGCCGAACCCTTAAAAGAGTAACCATCGAAAGTGCTGCAGAAGCAGACCGTGTATTTAGTATGCTCATGGGTGATGACGTGGCTCCACGCCGCGAATTCATTGAAACGCACGCTAAATATGCTAAAATTGACGTGTAAAACCCGCCAAATTGTGAATAAACCAGCCAAAAATCTGCACAATACAGCCTGCTAACTTATGGCTAGATTGTAGAAATTAGCTAGCTTGTGGTAGCAATTCGGTTGCTCATTAACTAACCCAACAAAATTTGAACAAATGGACACTTCAAAAATGATTAAAGCATATTGCCTTAAGACTAAAGAAAAAAACGTTCCACTTCAAGATGCAGTAGTAACTAAAACTGCTCGTGGTGGATACATGGCTGCTGGTCATGATGGCAAAGGAAATAAAATGGCTGCTATCTTAGGAGAAGCAAAAGCTTTACAAGCAATTGCTGATGGCGTTGCTACAAAAGGATTCTAGTTTAGATTTTTCTATAATAGAAAATATAATTAAACCTGCCGTTTGGCGGGTTTTTTTATGCTTCATTTGGAATTATACCCTTGTGCATGAGCTTTAAAAAACGGAGCATCGCATCCATATCATTTACCTGATCCACTACCAGCATAAATAATTTACCTACTTGTTTGAGGCGTGCTTTGTTGGTGCCTGTTTGTAAATAGTCGAGTACTTTTTTAAATAATTCCGATTCAAAATACGGTGAGTCGGGTCTATTAATAAAATAACAACGCAGTGTGTTTTCTTTTAAGGTCATTTTCTCGAAACCCAGGTCTACAGCGAGCCAGCGGCACTGCACCGTTGTAAATAAATCAGTAACCTGCGGGGGCAGCGCGCCAAAGCGGTCTATCAGTTCTTTATTAAATTCTTCTAAGTCTTTATCTGTTTCACAATTGTCGAGGCGGGTATATAAGCTAAGGCGCTCTGCAATACTCTCTACATAAGAATCAGGAATTAAAATTTCCAAATCGGTATCGATGGTACAGTCTTTAACAAAATCGTCCTGCTTGCTAATTTCTTCTTTAAATAAATCTTTAAAAGAAGTACGCTTTAATTCACGCACAGCTTCCTCTAAAATTTTCTGGTACATTTCAAAACCTATTTCGGCCATAAAACCGCTCTGATCACCACCTAATAAATTACCAGCTCCTCTAATATCTAAATCACGCATGGCAATCTGAAAACCACTTCCTAAATCTATAAACTGTTCTAGTGTTTGTAAACGTTTGCGCGAATCGGATGGAAGTGTACTCATAGGCGGCGCTAACAAATAACAAAACGCTTTTTTATTACTACGCCCTACCCGCCCACGAAGCTGGTGTAAATCCGATAACCCAAAATGATGCGCGTTATTAATAATAATCGTATTAACGTTAGGTATGTCTACCCCACTCTCTACAATATTGGTACAAACCAGTACGTCGTATTTTTTGTCTATAAAATCTAAAATGCGTTCTTCTAATTCGTGCCCTTCTAGTTGCCCATGCGCAAAGCCAATGCTTAAATCGGGGCAGAGGCCCTGAATAAACGCACACATTTCGGATAAGCCCTGTACCCTATTATGAATAAAAAATACCTGACCACCGCGCTCTGTCTCGTAATAGATGACGTCTCTAATAAAGTCGTCATTAAAAACCAGTACTTCTGTTTGAATGGGCTGTCTATTGGGTGGTGGCGTATTAATGATACTTAAATCACGCGCACCCATTAAACTAAACTGAAGGGTTCGTGGAATAGGCGTGGCAGTAAGCGTTAAGCAGTCTACACTGGTTTTTAAAGTCTTTAATTTTTCTTTGTGGCCTACCCCAAATTTTTGCTCTTCATCAATAATCATAACGCCGAGGTCTTTAAACTTAACCTCTTTACCTAAAATGCCATGGGTGCCAATAATGATATCAATTTTTCCTTCCGCTAATTTTTGTAAGGTTTCCTTTTTTTCTTTTGCCGATTTAAAACGGTTGATAAAATCTACGGTAACCGGAAAATCAGAAAGTCTTTCTTTAAAAGTTTTGTAGTGCTGAAACGCTAATATAGTAGTAGGCACAAGTACTGCGGCCTGCTTACCATCCACCACCGATTTAAAGGCTGCACGCACGGCCACTTCTGTTTTACCAAAACCCACATCTCCACAAACAAGCCTATCCATGGGCGACGTAGACTCCATATCGCGCTTAACGTCCTGCGTAGCTTTGTATTGATCGGGTGTGTCTTCGTAAATAAAAGAAGCTTCTAGTTCGGTTTGTAAATAATTATCGGGAGCATGTGCAAAACCAATCTGTGATTTACGCGCGGCATATAATTTAATTAAATCAAAAGCCACTTCTTTAACCTTAATTTTTGTTTTTTCTTTGAGCTTGGCCCACACATCGGAACCTAGCTTATTAATTTTAGGCATCGTGCCTTCTTTGCCCGTATACTTTGATATTTTATGAAGTGAATTAATGTTTACATATAAAATATCATCTTCTTTATAAATGATACGCACTGCTTCCTGCGTTTTACCATTCACTTCAATTTTTTGAAGTCCCGAATAGGTTCCTACACCATGATCGATATGTGTTACATAATCGCCAGGTTGCAAGTCTCGTAAGGTTTTGAGCGTAATGGCTTTATTTTTATTATACGCCTGCTTAACCTTGTATTTATGGTAGCGCTGAAAAATTTGATGATCTGTGTAGCAAACAATTTTTAAATCGTTGTCTATAAACCCTTCATGAATACTAGTAGGAACCGGAACAAAATTGATTTCTGTTTTGAGGTCTACAAAAATGCTATGTAACCGCTCTAATTGTTTGACTTGCTCTGCAAAAATATACAACGAATACCCGGCACCTTCGTGTGCTTTTAAATCTTTGATGAGTAAATCAAACTGTCTATTAAAAGAAGGCTGTGGTTTGGTATGGCATTCTATTTCGAGCGTGGCATTATTTGGATGCATGCCAAACTCAATGTGGTGGCGGCCCGCAAGGGACGCCATAATCTCCCCAGAAGTAATAAAATCTTGCAGGGTAACGTCGTTCATGACGCGGGTGTCATCTTCGTCGTCGCTATTTTGCATGCGGTACCCGCTATCTAATAACGAAACAAAACCTTCGAGGTCTTCGTATTGTTGGTCTACTTTTTCTCCAATAAAAGAAAAGTCTTTGGTCCATACAACTGTGTTCTCTTTTAAGAATTCAAAGAGTGAAACTTTTTCACCGGTGGTAAATTGCGTTTCAACATTGGGTATGATATTAACCTGTAATAATTTTCGTTCGGAGAGCTGTGTTTCTGGATCAAAAATTCGAATAGAATCTACTTCATTTCCAAAAAGCTCTACGCGGTATGGCTTTTCGTTACCAAAAGAATAGATATCTAAAATACCCCCTCTAATCGCAAACTGCCCCGGCTCATACACAAAGTCGGAACGCTTGAAACCATACATGACAAAGAGTTCTAGCAAACTCTCTACATTGATGGTGTCATTGGTTTTGATAGAAATAATATTGGACTTTAGCGTTTCCGATAACACTACTTTTTCAAAAATAGCTTCGGGATACGTGACCAACATTTTTTTGTTGCCCCCCGCCGCTAACTTCGTTAGCGCCTCGGTCCGGAGCATCACATGTGAACTGTTTAAAAGCTTAAAGTTTTTTCTGTTTTTGAAAGACGAAGGAAAATAAAATACGTCTAAGCCCTTGGAAACATTTTCGAGCGTGTTATGAAAATAAGCCGCTTCTTCCGCGTCTTGCAGTATCACAATATGATTGAGCGAATCAGTGCTCGCGTGTGCAAACACACCGGCTACAAAAAATTCGGGGCTACTACCTTGTAAGTTTTTTAAAAAGATTTTTTGGGGACTAGGCAATAAAAGGCTGCTCACCAATTGATTGAGGTGGGGGGCATTATTAAACTGCGCTAGCAACACATCCAAATTCATAACGTCTTCTCCGCCGCAAAGATAACAAAACGGCACCCAAAGTTATAAGTAGCTACATAATTAATAACTCGCGTCCACATTGACGCTTATTTGAAGTCGCGTTTGCTTGCCAACCTCCACCCTACACAAGCCAATGTTATTTTTCTCGTCAAATTGGTTGGCAAAAAAGGCCCCGCCTTTTCGTACAAAAACGGAATATGTGCCCGCCTCAAGTGCAACGCTAAACTGCCCGGCCTCGTTGGTATCAAGTTTTTGTACCAACCGCGTGTTCACGCTTAAAAACATTGGACTCGTCCCAATTTGCTTGGTTTGAGATATATTAGTAGAATCGTATATATAAACGGTAGTTCTATAAGGTTTGGGGGCACCCGCAGACCCGCCCACCATGGGCATTTGATTGCCAGAAACTTCTGTTACCTCACCTACTATGCCTTGAATTTCCGTACTAGATTGATTGTCAGCAGCTTTGTTGGTGTTCGTCCCTTTTGGGGTCTTGCAAGCAATCCCCCAAAAAATCAGGATAAATACATAGAAAAGAATTCGTTTCATCTGGCTAAATTAAATGGTAATTAAGTATTTTAGTAATTCTATCAAAGCCCCTCGGGGTTCTAATGTGAAGATATATGAAAAGAATTAAGGTTAGATCCATTATCCCTGTTTTTGCAATGGCAGGTATTTGCATGTTTGCACCCAAAATAATGTTGGCGCAAACGAATACAGAGCCTACTATTTTAGAGCGTACTGCTAAAGGCCTGCGTATTGCAGAAAACGAAAATTATATAAAAGCATTATCGCTTGCCAAACAAAAAGGCTGGTCTTTAACCATCACCGACAAAGAAGGCAACATAGGAACACTTGTTGGTGTCGACGCTTTTAATTTACCTAAATATTATATCACACATAATAACACCATTGCAGCCAACACTACAAGAGCCAATCAGTTATGGCCGGGTGGTTCGTCAGGTTTAAACTTGTCTGGATCTTCTGCCAATATGAAAAATAAATTAGGCGTTTGGGATGGTGGTAAAGTTTTAGAAACACATGTAGAATTAGCAGGACGTGTTACACAAAAAGACAATGCTGCAACTCTTACAGATCATGGTACACATACAACAGGCACCCTGATTGCTAGTGGTGTTAATCCAAGTGCAAAGGGTATGGCATATGGCTTACAAGGCATTATAGCCTATGACTTTTCGGGTGATAAGCCAGAGATTGCCGCAGAAGCTGCTAACTTGTTAATTTCAAATCACTCCTACGGAATTGTTTCTGGTTGGAATTACAATTCATCCCAAAGTAGATGGGAGTTTAATGGCAAATCTACAGACAACGAAGATTATAAATTTGGATACTATGGTAACGACGCACAATTACTAGATTCCATCGCATACAACGCACCATATTATTTGTATGTAAAATCTGCGGGAAATAGCAGGAACGTCAATGGACCAGCAGTGGGTCAGCCATTTTACAGATTAAACGCTAGTGGCTCGATGGCAGCAGCTGGTAACAGACCTGATGGCATTAGCAACAACGATGGTTATGAAATTATTTCTTGGGACGGTAATGCAAAAAATATTTTAACAGTAGGTGCTGTCAATGGTATTTCTTCTACCTACGGCCGCCCAGAAGATGTGGTCATGAGTAGTTTTAGTTGCTGGGGCCCTACCGATGATGGTCGTATCAAACCAGATATCGTAGCAGATGGTGTAGGCGTTTTATCAAGTATTGCTACTTCAACTACAAGTTATGCGAGCTATAGTGGCACTTCTATGGCTTCTCCAAATGCCGCAGGCTCACTTTTACTTTTACAAGAATTATATTCTAAATTAAAAGCGGGTTCTTTTTTAAGAGCTTCTACCATTAAAGGTTTAGCAGTGCACACAGCCAGCGAAGCAGGAACTGCACCAGGACCCGATTATAAATATGGTTTTGGACTTTTAAACGTTGAAAAAGCAGCAGCTGTTATAGCTGCATCCGTTGCAAATAACAATAGCACAAGTAGCGAGCATTTAATGTTTGAAAATGTTTTAAATGCAACTACCCCCACTTTTTCTACAAATGTAATTGCATCTGGTAAAGGTCAATTACGTGCTACCATTTCTTGGACAGATCCAAAAGGAAATGTAGAAACGGTAAATGTATTAAACGACCGTACACCAAAACTTGTAAACGATTTAGACGTTCGTGTTACGACTAATAGTGGCACTAAAGTACACAAGCCTTGGGTCATGATTCCTTCTAGTCCTAGTAGCGATCCTTCTCCTGGCGATAACGTACTTGACAACGTAGAAGTTGTAGATGTGGATAGTACCATTCCTGGTCAATCGTATACGGTTACTGTAAGTTATAAAAATACTTTACAAAGAGGTAGTCAAGCCTACGCACTTCTTGTAAGTGGCGCTGGTGGTGCAGCATATTGCGCATCTGCTCCTACTTCTAATGCTGGTGGTAGAATTGATAGTGTAAGTTTTAAAACCATTCGTTTTTCTAATCCAGCTGGCGGCACAACCTACACCGATAATACAAAATTAATTACCTACGTTGAACCGTTACAAAGTATTCCGTTCTATATTAAAGCAAATAGTTCCGATGCTACCAACATCAATAAAATGGCTAAAATTTTTATTGATTACAACAATAACGGAACATTTACAGACGATAATGAACTTGTTGCAACAAGTGGCAACCTAGCTAATGCTGCAGCATTTACAGGAAATATCGCTATTCCAAACACGGTTACCATTGGCAACTATTTAAGAATGCGTGTTGTATTACAAGAAACAACCAATGCAGCGGACATCAATCCATGCGGCAGTTATGCAAAAGGAGAAACGCAAGATTATAGATTACTTGTCATCAATCCTTCTAACGACGTTTCTATTACAAGCATTACCAATCCGGGTACCATTGAGTGCGCAGATAGTACACAATATTTGACTGTGCTTCTAAAAAATGCGGGGTCTTTACCTGCAGACAATGTAAGTGTTACTGCAGTTATCAAAGAAGGCACAACCGTTGTAGGTACTATTAACGCGCCTTATCCTGGAACCATTCCTGGACAAACAAACGCCAACCTTACTTTACAAAAACCATTTATTACCAAAGCAAATACAACGTATAATATTACGGTTACTGTAAATTATGCAGCGGATCAAAATCCAAATAACAATACACTTAGTAACGATATTACCATAAGTAGTAAATCTGGAACACCGGTTGCTGTTGGAAGTATTTGCGGTAGCAATGCTATTTTAAAAGTGAATAATCCAGAAGCGGGCGCCAACTATTTTTGGTACAGCAGTGCCACTAGCAACACGCCAATTGCTTCAGGTCCAACGTATAATAGCGCCACTATTCCTGCTAACAAAACCTATTATGTAGGCAGGGAAATAAAAACCATTGTAGGCCCAACTACAAAAATGGCTTACCCCGAAGGTGGCTATAATAGCTTTAGCGGAAACTTTGTTCGTATCAATAACACCGTACCTGTAATGATTGAGAGCGCAAGGCTCTATATTGGTTACCCAGGAACCGTGCAAATTATTTTAGCAGATTTAGGCACACTCAATGCAGATGGCAGTTACACCTACTACCCACTTAATACTATTAATTTAAACGTAACGGCTACCAACCCAACACCAGCTACAGGAGCTGTTACAGGTAACCCAGCTGCAGACACTGGCGCAATTTATCAATTAAATATTCCTGTAAACACACCAGGTGATCACGTACTCATGGTAAAATGTTCTAATGGTGCTTCTATTTTCAGAAACAATAATATTGTTGGATCTACTTATCCAATGCCAGTTCCTGGCGTATTTAGCATCACCGGCAATAGTGTGAACTGGGGTTCTACCAACGACCCTAACCCTTACTACTATTTCTTCTACAACATGAAAGTAAGTACGCTTGCTGGTTGCGTGAGTGATAAAGCAACCATTGTTGCAACAACGGTTACAGCACCCACTATTACAAAAGTGGCGGACTCACTTGTAAGTAGTTCCGTAGCGGGTAATCAGTGGTATTTTAACGACGCGCCAATAGCTGGTGAAGTTGGTCAAAAAACCAAGCTTAGACAAACAGGTGCGTACAAAGTTGTGGTAACAGATGCAACAGGTTGTTCTCAAACTTCAAATATTATCAACCATGTAGTAACGGCTTTACCGCCAGAAGTAGTGGCTAGAGAAATTAAATTGAGCGTATCACCTAATCCAAATAACGGAAAGTTTAACGTTCATTTTGAAGTAAAAACAAAGGCCGATTTAACAGTAGATCTTTTAACGGCAAGTGGTCAAAAAGTATTTACCCAATCTACGCTTGGCTTTAATGGGGTATACAACAAAGAGATCAACTTGGGTAAACCAAGCTCTGCGTATTATCTTTTAAAAGTTGAGCACAACAAAAAAACATACACACAAAAAGTAATTATCATAGACTAGTTAACAAGTGAAGCGTACCTTTAAGGTATGAGAAAAATTAACCTAGCCATATTTGTAATAGCTGCTTGCTTAACAACAAGCAGCTATTCTTTTGCCCAAAAAAACGACAAAAGAACAGGTTTTTTAATAGACAGTATAACACAAATGCCCATTGTACTTGCCAGTGTTACCAACCTTAACACAAAGGTTACCGTAATGACAAGTAGTGCAGGTAAATTTTTGATTGCTGTAAAACCCAAAGACATTTTATCTTTTGCAGCAGTAGGTTATTATTTTGATACACTCACTGTTACAAATACAAATAGTATCGACTCGTTTCCTATTTATTTAAAACCATTAGGTGCATACTTGGGTAACGTAACCGTAAGTAGTAAAGGGTTTAATAGGTATCAACAAGATAGTATAGAGCGCCGCAAACAATTTTTACAAGGCATTGCTAATTATATGATACCAACTGTATCGGCTGCCAACTCAGGCGCAGGTATCGCGCTCAATATTGACCGTTTTTCTAGACATGAAAAAAATAAAAGAAGAGCCTATACTTTTTATGAGTCCAACGAAAACGAAGCATACATCAATTACCGTTTTACACCAGAACTAGTAGCTTCGTTAACAGGATTTAAAGAGGATGTGTTACAAGAATTTATGCAAACCTACAGGCCATCTTCTACTTGGTTAAGAAGCAACTTAGGCAAAGAGGATCTGATCTATTATATAAATGCGCAGCTTAAAAATTATAAGCCTACTCGTAACGAAGTGCGTTAATTGGATTGAGTTTAGCAGCTTTCATGGCAGGATATATACCAGCACCTAAACCAACAGCTGTACAAATTACAATACCCGTAATTACCCATCCCCATGGAATAATAAATCCGGTATTTAAAAATGCTGCAAAAATATTACCTACGCCAACACCTAATAAAATTCCAAAAAAGGCGCCAAGCAAACTAATAATAACACTCTCAAATAAAAACTGCTGACGCACGTTTTTACTTTTACCGCCAATTGCTTTTATAAGCCCCACTTCTTTGGTTCTTTCATTAACCGCAACCAGCATAATATTCATAAGTCCTATCGCAGCGCCAATGAGTGTGATAAGGCCAATAGCGCCAGCAGAGCCGGTAATGCTACCTAAAAAGCCAATAAATAGTTCGGCAAACTTGTCACTTTTTTCAATCACAAAATTGTCGGTTTCGGTAGGCATTAATTTACGAATCGATCTAAAATATGCCGTGGCCTGACCCGCTGCCGGATCAATGTCTTTAACATTAGCAACCATCACGCCCATTAAATAGGAGTTGCTGGCGTTGCCGTACTTTCTAATATTATTATACGTGGTTACAATTACATCGTCTTGACGCATCATAGCACTAGAACCCTTTGCTTTAAGTAATCCAACCACGCGGTAAGGCGCACCACTAACATGAATCACTTTATCTAAACATCTTTCTGGCTTATCACCAAATAAAGTAACCGCAACCGCATTTCCTAAAATACAAATATTACGTCCACTTTGTAAATCTTGTTCGTTTAAATTTCTTCCCTGAATTAACGTGTAGCCACTTACCGCCAAATAATTTTCATCACCACCCATGATGGTAATTTGCGGATTTGTTTTTTTGTCTTGGTAATGAATTTCCTGGCCACCCGGTCCCCTTCTATAAATACTTACAAAAGCATTTGGAAAGCTATAGGTATTTTTAAAAAACTCAGCGTCTTCTTTACGAATAGGCTTATCTAAATTTGATTTTTTTTCTTTCTGACCTCTTACCGATTTTGCAACATCTGAGCCTCTGCCGCCGCCCATTCTTACCCTCGAATTTTTATACCTAATATTAAAGGCATTGGTACCCATCGAAGAAAAGCTTTCTTTTAAGCTCTGGTTCATGGCTTCAATTGCAGTAATAATACCAATAAGGGCCATAATACCAAATGCAATAATGGCTACCGTAATACTGGTGCGTAATTTATTGGCACGAACCGTGCGCCATGCAAGTGATAAAGAATCTAAAGAAGTCATTCCGGCCATAACAGTAGCATTATAGCTGTAAAGATAGCACAGAAAGAGCAGCCCCTAAACAGTAGCAGCAAAAAAATGAGGAGCGGTAACCAAACAATTAAGTATGGTAAAAATTAAAAGTAAAGCCAGCTCAATAAAACGGAAGGCCAAATGCCTAGTAGTATAATGAGCGCTGCAACGGCCACCAAAACCGCCTTAAAGCCACCTGTTATAGGCAGCGTTTGTGGATCTCCAGCTTTAAAATACATAGCCTGAACAACTCTAAAGTAATAGTATACGCTTACCGCTGCTAAAAGAACGGCTACAATAATTAACCATAAAGCGCCACCTGCTTGCATGGCTCCTGCTAACACATAATATTTAGCAAAAAATCCAGCCGTTAACGGAATACCAGATAAAGAGAGCAATGAAACAGTTGCTGTAAATGCAAGTACGGGTTCTTTTTTAGCAAGACCATTAAATCCGTCTAAAGTGTAGTCATGTAATTTAATGAGCACTGCAAAAATACCAATGGTAGCAATGCTATACGCAGCTGCATACAATAATATACCTTCTTTTGCGATTTCTGTATTGTTGGCATATAAAGCAAAAAGCATAAAGCCCGCTTGCGCAATACTTGAATAAGCAAGCATCCGTTTAACGCTTTGCTGAAACACAGCCGTAATATTTCCAATAAGTAAAGTAGACACAATTACAAAATCAACCACAATTCGCCAGGTAGGCCCAAGTACTGTAAACTGATTTTCAAATACTCTAATAAAAGCAATCATACCAGCCGCCTTAACAATGGTAGACATAAATGAGGTAAAAACACTTGGTGCACCGTCATATACATCCGGCGTCCAAAAATGAAAAGGGGCAGCAGATACTTTAAATGACATAGAAGCAAATAATAAAAGTAAGCCTGCAACTAATAAATAAGATATAGGTTGAGAAGCCGTTACCACACCATGAAGCGTTGTATGCACCATGCCAAAACTACCCGTACCACCATATATTAAGGCAATACCCATAAGCATAATACCCGTAGAAAAAGAACCCATTAAAAAGTACTTTAATGACGCTTCGTTGCTTTTTAAATTTCTTTTGTCAGACCCTGTTAAAATATAAAGTGGAATCGATAAGATTTCTACACCAATAAATAACATGAGTAGTCCATTAAATGAACTTAAAATAGCTACGCCACAAAGCACAAAAAAGATTAGCGCAAAATACTCTGCTACATTAACGCCTACTTCTGTAATATCATTTCCACTTAATAAAATATAAATGAAAGTTGCAAAATAGGCAATGCTATTAAAAAATAAACCATAACGCTGCGTAACAATTAAGTCGTGCGTGTTAATATTAAACGCAAACACATCATACATTTCCATTAAATTGGCAGCAAATAATACCAATACACCAACAGCGGCAATGTTTTTTATAAGTGACTTGTTGGTGGTAAAAATACCACTAAACATCATCACCACACCCAATAAAGCAGATACAATAATTGCGTTCATAAGAAATTATTTTATAACGAGTAAAGCGTTAACAGAGTCTTTGGTTAAATCAATTAATGGTTGTGGATACACACCAAGCGCTATTATAAATACAACAATAACAATGAGTACCCATTTGCTATAAGCGTTGATTTCGGTAGCGTTTGCGGTAACAGCAGATACTTCTCCAAAAAGTACCTTTTGTACCATTTGTAATGTATAAACAGCACCTAGTATTATACTCACCCCTGCCAATGCAGCAATCCATATATTATACTGGAACAGCCCATTAAAAAGTAAGAATTCACCAATAAATGCATTGGTAAGGGGTAATGCAATATTTGCGAATGCAAGTACTACAAATAATATTGCCATGGTGGGTGCTTTAGTAGCAAGGCCACCTAGTTCAGATAATTTACGTGTACCAAGTGTAGATTCTATGGCATTGGCAATAATCCAAAGACCAATCACATTGATACCGTGGTTAAACATTTGCACTTGTACCCCTTGTAAACCAAGTGTTCCACCAGCAAATATTGCTGCAGCCATAAGTCCTATATGCGCAATAGATGAATAAGCAATTAAGCGTTTGATGTCGTCTTGCTTAATGGCAATTAAAGAAGCGTAAATCATGCCTACCACAGATAATATAATAATTGGCATTGCAAAAGTTTTTGCCGCAAATGGGAACATAGGTAACACCCAGCGTATTACTGCAAACAATCCCATCTTCACCATCACACCACTAAGTACCATGGTAGTGGCGGTTGGCGCCTGCTCGTATGCATCTGGCTGCCAGGTATGTAAAGGAAAGATGGGCATTTTGATAGCGAAAGCAATAAAAAATAAAAAGAAAGGAAGTGTTTCTTCGCCACTTGTTAAATTGGTATTGGTAAATGAAGACCAAGCAAAACTATGATCTTTGGTATGTAGGTAAACAAGTAAAATGCCTACCAACATTAACAAGGAACCTATAAATGTGTAAATGAAAAATTTAAAGGTAACTGCAATTCTTTTTTCGCCACCCCAAATAGAAGACAAAAAGTAAACAGGTATTAAAGCAAGCTCCCAGAAAAAATAAAATAAAAGCGCATCCATAGAAATAAACACACCTATTAAACCTGCTTGTGCCAAAGACATTAAAGCATAAAATGCGCCAGGGTTACTATAATTATTATTACGCGTTGCAATGAGTATAAGCGGCATACTAATAGCCGTTAACAATACGAGCATTTTAGACATACCATCTAATGAAACGCTAAAGCTGGCACCAATATTAGGCAACCAAGTTGCTTCAAACTGATGCATCGATGCAGGCATGGCATAAATACCTACTACAGCAGTTAGCAAAGTAACTATTGACGCGGCTATTGCTACATTGCTCGCCCCTTTTTGTTCTTTGACAAAGAATCCTAAAATGCCTGCAACCAGCGGAATAAAAAGTAATAAAACAGGAATCATATCTTTTATTTAACGTTAATAGAACGGTTAAAATAATCTACTAAAATATTTTATGAATAAAATGCATAATGGTATTGTCATTAAACCAAATGATGATAAAAAAGGCAACTGCCATGACCATCATTAAAATATAACTTCCAACCTGACCACTTTGTATTAGTCTAAATTGACGACTACCATAACCTACTAATTTTCCAACACCATTTACAGCACCATCAATCACATATTTTTCGATGGTACTTTTTAGAAAGTTTGCTACCCAAAAAAGAGGCTTTACAATAATGGTATCATACAATTCATCGATATACCATTTGTTTTCTAATACTTTGGCAATGCCGGTATTAGGTTCTGTGGTGGTATATTTTTTAAACGTAGTGATCGCATATAAAATCACAATTAAAATAAGTACCGTTGCAGTACCCATTAAAATCCATTCGGTAGAAGCTTCTAAATGATGCGCATGTGCTAATACTGCAGAACCAGCAAAAACAGGTGCTAAAAAGTGCTCAAGCGCGTGTGCATCCGGTGCAAAAAGTTCAGGAATGCCAACAAAGCCCGCTACCACAGCAAAAAACGCCAACACCATTAAAGGAATGGTCATGGCTGAAGGGCTTTCGTGTAAGTGCTCCTGTTGATGCGCCGTACCTCTAAAGTTTCCTAAAAAAGTAAGACTATACAACCTAAACATATAAAACGCAGTGAGTAACGCGCCACCCATTCCTACATAATAAAAAATAGGGTTAGCGTTATAAGCAGCCATTAAAATTTCATCTTTAGAAAAGAAACCTGAAAAAGGAGGAACACCTGCTATAGCTAAACATCCTAATAAAAAAGTGATGTGCGTAATAGGTAGTTTACTTTTAAGTCCACCCATTTTAGTAATATCTTGTTCGTGGTGCATCGCATGAATCACAGATCCAGCGCCTAAAAACAATAAGGCTTTAAAAAATGCATGCGTCATTACATGAAACACCGCACCGGTATAAGCGCCAACGCCTAAACCTAAAAACATATAACCTAACTGACTTACGGTAGAATATGCCAGCACTTTTTTAATATCGTTTTGCTTGAGTGCAATGGTTGCAGCAAAAATGGCTGTCGACAAACCAACAATCGCAACAAGTGTTTGCGTAGCAGGTGCCATGGAATATAAAATGTTGCTTCTAGCAATCATATAAATTCCAGCGGTAACCATGGTAGCAGCGTGTATCAGCGCAGACACAGGTGTTGGACCCGCCATCGCATCCGGGAGCCAGGTATACAAAGGAATTTGAGCACTCTTACCCATCGCACCTACAAATAATAAAGTAGTGATGATGGTAATATCAGAAGTAGGTAACTGAGACACTGCAGCAAAAACAGAAGCATATGAAACAGTTCCTAATTTAACAATCAACCAAAATACAGCAAGTAAAAACCCTAGGTCACCAATACGGTTCATGATAAATGCCTTTTTAGCAGCCGCATTATAATTATTGTTTTTGAACCAAAAACCAATGAGTAAATAAGAGCATAAACCAACGCCTTCCCAACCAATAAACATAATTACATAGTTGGCGCCTAATATTAATAAGAGCATCGAAAACACAAACAAATTTAAATAGGCAAAATACCTACCAAAATGCATGGGCTCTTCTTCGTGCATGTATGCAGTCGAGTACAAATGAATTAAAAATCCAATACCCGTAATAATGAGTAAGAATAAAGAAGACAATGGATCCACTAAAAATTCGAATGGAATAACTAAACTGCCAACATGAATAAAATTAAATAAATGTACGGTAGTACCGCCTCCATTTTTTACATCAAAAAATACCAGTAGGCTCACTACAAAAGAAGCTAGCATGGCACCAGATCCAATGATACCAATCAGTTGCTTAGACAATGATTTTCTAAAGAGTCCGTTAACCAGAAACCCGAGCAACGGAAAAAGGGGCACTAAATAAACAAGCTTACTCATATCCTAGTTAGTTTTTTAATCTATTCAAGAAGTTAATATCTACACTATGTACATTTCTGTACATCATTACAATAATGGCTAACCCTACACTCACCTCTGCAGCTGCTACCACCATAATAAAAAACACAAATAATTGCGCTTCGATGCCAATCATAGAAGTTTTATCGCCAGCAAGCGCTATGGTATTGTGTACTTTAGAGAAAGCCACCAATAGTAAATTCACGGCGTTTAACATAAGTTCGATACACATAAAAACAATGATTGCGTTTCTACGTGTTAAAACTCCAATAATGCCAATACTAAATAAGGCAAGACAGAGATAGATATAATATTGAATAGGCATATGCTACTACTTTAATTTTTTATTACGCTTTTTTACCAATAACCACGGCACCTACCATGGCACTTAAAAATAAAACACTACTAATTTCAAAAGGAACTACAAAATCATTGAAGAGTGCCTTACCCAAGTTTTTAATAAGTCCAATATCACCAGAACCCATCGTTACAGCGATATTGTTTAATTCGTTTGCTTGTTTTACAAGTGATACCAATACCATCATAAAGCAACCACCTGCAATGACACCCGCTAGTTTTAGCCAATTGTTTTTTTGCGGTTCTGCAGATGCATTTAAATTCATAAGCATGATTACAAATAGAAATAGTACCATAATTGCACCTGCATAAACGATTAAATTTACAATGGCTAAAAACTGCGCATTGAGTAAAATATAATGTCCAGAGATGGCAAAAAATACAGCAATCAACCAAAGCACACTATGCACTGGGTTTTTACTAACTACGACCATCACTGCACTAAAAAGCGCAAGCACGGTTAAAAAGTAAAATAAGAATTGTGAAATATTCATGCGTTCGTTATTAATTTTTTTGACCCTTTGCTGCAGCGTATGCTTCCGGCTCCGTTACTGGATTAGGGATTAATAAATGATCTTTACCATAAATAAAACCACTGCGCGTAAAATTAGCTGGCGCAAAAGTTTCACTTAAATAAATAGCGTCTTTAGGACAAGCTTCTTCGCAGAGTCCACAAAAAATACAGCGGAGCATATTAATTTCATACGTAGCTGCATATTTTTCTTCGCGATATAAATTTTCTTGACCCACTTCACGCTCTGCAGCTTCCATGGTAATAGCTTCGGCAGGACAAGCCACCGCACATAAGCCACAAGCGGTACAACGCTCTCTGCCTTCTTCATCTCTATTTAAAACATGAAGCCCTCTAAACACCGGACTAAACTCACGTTTTTGTTCCGGATAACGGATGGTTGGTTGCTTTTTAAAAATGTGACTAAACGTAATAGCCATTCCTTTTAAAATACCAGGAATGTATAAGCGCTCCATAAATGTCATGGGCTTTCTGGATACTTCCTGTGCTCTATTGGTTAACGCCTGCATAGCTAATTGATTAATATTTTAAACCCCTGCTTTTAATAAAATAAGTGCACCTGTAACAAGCATGTTAAAAAGTGCAAGTGGAATCATTGTTTTCCAACCCAAGTTCATGAGTTGATCATATCTAAAACGTGGAACCGTCCAACGAATCCACATGAATACAAAAATGAAAATGGCAATTTTTGTAAGTAGTGCCGCCACACCTAAAAGGGCCGCAATGTTTGGAGCTATTGTACTTTCGTCTAAAAACGGAATATCAAAACCACCAAAATATAAAGAGGCCATTACCGCACTACTCATAATCATATTGATATATTCAGAAAACAAGTAGAAACCAAGTTTCATAGAAGAATATTCTTGGTGGTAACCAAAGTTTAATTCGTTTTCTGCTTCTGGTAAATCAAAAGGCGTTCTGTTACACTCTGCTAAAGCACAAACAAAAAAGATTATAAAGCCAAGTGGTTGGTATACAATATTCCAGTAACTACCTGCGGCCATTTGACCATCTACAATTGTTTTTAAACTAAGTGATCCTGAAAGCATTAAAACTGCAATGAGTGATAAGCCCATGGCAAGTTCATAACTAATGGCTTGAGACGCACCACGCAGTGCCGCCATGAGTGAAAACTTATTGTTAGAAGCCCATCCACCAATCATCATGCCATATACACCCATACTTACCACACCAAAAATGTATAGGATACCAATATTGATATCTGCAATTTGTAAATCAACTTTACGATCAAAAATTTCGATATGACTACTCCAAGGAATAACAGCGCATGTCATAAGTGCTGCCGTCATGGCAAGACCTGGACCCAACACAAACAAAGCTTTGTTGGCATGCGAAGGAATAATTTCTTCCTTCATAATTAATTTTAATCCATCTGCAAAAGGTTGCAAGAGACCAAAAGGTCCAGCCCTATTAGGTCCTGGACGATCTTGTAAAACAGCCGCAACTTTACGTTCTGCAAAAGTCGTATATAAGGCAATACCGAGGCTTGCAAACACAATGATTGCAATGAGTATTAATTTCTCGATGATTAAAAGCCAATCTACAGCAAGTAATGTCATGTTTGAATCTAATTTATAAAGATGAATCTTTGTTTACTTCACTCACACTATGAATATCCATTAACAAATGTGGCGTTCGTCCACCGTTTACAGCAGCAAATGTTTCTGTGGGTTTATGCATACCCACAGATCCTTGGTAATGACCCTGCGCAATAACAGATTGTCTGTCAATGGCACGTGGACCTTCGATAACCCAGTCATTTGTATTTTTTGTTTCGAAACGGCATGTGTTACAAATCCAATCTTCTACTTCACCCCATTTGTCTTTACGTGATGTTACGCGATACACTTCATCCCCTCTGTTCCAAAGCGTTACCTTACCAGAACAAGTAGGACAATCGCGGTGTGCATTCATTGGTTTTAAAAACCAAACACGATTTTTAAAGCGAAATGTTTTATCTGTTAATGCACCTACTGGACAAACGTCAATTACGTTACCAATAAATTCATTGTCTAAACTTTTTTCAATAAAGGTTGCAATTTGTGCGTGGTCCCCTCTATCGAGTACACCATGTGAGCGCTGCTTAGATAATTGATCGGCAGTATATACACAACGGTAACATAAAATACAACGCGTCATATGCAGTTGTATGTATGGACCTAAATCATGCTTTTTAAAAGTACGACGTTCAAATTCGTAACGTGTACCTTCTTTACCATGATCGTAACTTAAATCTTGTAAATGACACTCTCCTGCCTGATCACAAATAGGACAATCGAGCGGATGATTGAGTAATAAAAACTCAACAACGCCGGCACGCGCGTCTACTACTTTTTCACTGGTAATATTTTTTACTTCCATGCCATCCATTACAGCAGTGCGGCAAGAAGCTATTAGTTTAGGCATCGGGCGCGGATCTTTTTCAGAACCTTTGCTTACTTCTACTAAACAGGTACGACACTTACCGCCACTGCCTTCTAGCTTGCTATAATAACACATTGCTGGTGGCGTAACGTCGCCTCCAATTTGTCTAGCAGCATTTAAAATTGTAGTACCTGCTGGCACTTCAATGGTAATGTTGTCGATGGTTACTTTAAAAAGTTGTTGTTCGGACATACTTTAATTTATTAAGCGGTTACTGGCACATGAATAGGATCTGCATAATGTGCTAAACCATAATTTTTTTCTTGTGCTTCGATCGGATGATTTACATGCCACTCAAACTCATCTCTAAAATGTCTAATAGCAGCTGCTACTGGCCAAGCCGCAGCATCTCCTAAAGGACAAATGGTATTGCCTTCAATTTTTCTTTGAATATCCCAAAGCAGGTCAATGTCTGAAATTTTCCCTTTGCCATATTCGATGTTGTGTAATATTTTTTCCATCCATCCCGTTCCTTCACGACATGGTGAGCACTGTCCACAACTTTCGTGTCTATAAAAACGTGCAAGTGACAATGTGTTGCGCACGATACACTGGTCTTCGTCGAGTACAATAAATCCACCAGAACCCATCATAGAACCTGTTGCGAAACCACCATCACTTAAACTTTCGTAGTTCATGTAACGTGTTTCACCTTTAGCGGTTTTTAATAATAAGTTAGCAGGTAAAATAGGTACAGATGATCCGCCCGGTATACAAGCTTTTAATTTTTTACCATTTGCAATGCCCCCACAATATTCATCGGAATAAATAAATTCTTCTACAGAAATAGTCATGTCTATTTCATACACACCTGGCTTATTAATATTACCACATGCAGAAATTAATTTAGTACCCGTAGATTTTCCAACACCAATTTTTGCATATTCCTCGCCACCCATATTAATAATAGGAACAACAGAAGCAAGTGTTTCCACGTTGTTAACCATTGTAGGTCTTTTCCACACACCTTCAATAGCAGGGAACGGCGGCTTAATACGTGGGTTACCTCGCTTGCCTTCTAATGATTCGATGAGGGCCGTTTCTTCACCACAGATATACGCACCTGCACCACGATGTACATGAATTTCACAATCAAACCCAGTACCTAAAATATTTTTTCCTAAAAAGCCATTTGCTTTGGCTTCGTTAATCGCATCTTCTAAAATATCAACAATCCATGCGTACTCACCACGGATATAAATGTAGGTATCGTTACTAGCAAGTGCAAAACTTGAAACAATCAATCCTTCAATTAACAAATGCGGAATAAATTCCATGAGGTAGCGGTCTTTAAAAGTACCTGGCTCACTCTCATCGGCATTACACACGAGGTGACGAGGCACACCTTCAGGCTTTGCAATAAAACTCCATTTCATACCAGCCGGAAAACCCGCTCCACCTCTACCTCGCAGGCCGCTTTTTTTAACCTCTTCTGTGATACTGTCGGGGCTCATTTGCTTGAGCGCTTTTTCTACGCTTTGGTAACCACCTTCACGTCTATACACGTCAAACCCTCTGATACCCTCAACATGTGCTTTTGCTAATAATAATTTTACACTCATATATTTCTAGTTGAGTACGCCTGCAGATTTTCTGCATTCGTCAATGATAGTATCTACTTTTTCTTTGGTTAAATGTTCACGGTAGTGTTTGCCAAGTTGCATCATAGGTGCATAACCACAAGCACCTAAACACTCTACTGTTTTTAAAGTAAATAGTCCGTCTGATGTTGTTTCACCCGGCTTAATGCTAAGTGTTTTTTCAATGTACGCGATAATGTCATCACTACCACGTAACATGCATGGACCTGTTTGACAAACTTCAAACATGTACTTACCAACGGGTTTGGTATTGTACATGCTATAAAAGGTAGCTACTTCATACACTTCGATAGGTGTAATGTTTAATAGCTCCGCTACATAATCCATGGTTTCGCTACTTAACCAGCCATCAAAACTATCTTGCGCTAAATGCAAAACAGGAAGTAATGCACTCTTCTGCTTTCCTTCTGGATAACGGACTACAAGCCTGTTAAACTCCGCTAATTGTGCTTCAGAAAATTTTGCCATTGTTACTATATTTTATGCGTCTAACTCGCCCGCAATTAAATTAAGACTGCTCATTGTTACGATGGCATCACTTAACATGCCACCCGTAATTAATTCTGGATATGCTTGATAATAAATAAAACATGGTCTTCTAAAATGAAGCCTGAAAGGTGTTCTACCACCATCACTTACCAAATAAAAACCAAGCTCACCATTACCACCTTCTACTGCGTTGTAGATTTCGCCTTTAGGCATATCTACTTCGCCCATCACAATTTTAAAATGCCAAATCAAAGATTCCATTTTGGTATAAACGTCTTCTTTTTTTGGAAGGTAATATTCTGGAACATCAGCGTGGAAAATTTCCGCGTCGGTGCCTTTAAATTCCTGTACTTTTTTATAGGCCTGCTCTAAAATGCTTAAGCTCTGCCACATTTCCTGGTTACGCACCAAAAAGCGGTCGTAGTTATCACCTGTTTTGCCTACCGGAATGGTAAAATCAAAATCCTGATAACTGTTATACGGCTGGTGAACGCGCACATCATAATCTACACCAGCTGCTCTTAAATTTGGACCTGTAAAACCATAATTTAAAGCACGCTCTGCACTGATAGCACCACCACCAATGGTACGCTCCATAAATATGCGGTTACGTGCAAAGAGGTTTTCAAACTCTTTTAAAACTTTTGGATATTCAACTAAGAATTTCTCGAGTTTCGTAAACGCTGTATTTGTGAAATTCCTTTCAAAACCGCCAATACGCCCAATATTAGTAGTAAGGCGGGACCCACATACTTCTTCATATATTTCATAGATTAATTCACGGTATTGCATCACATACAAAAAGCCTGTATATGCGCCTGTATCAACACCCACAATGGAGTTACAAATAAGGTGATCCGATATACGCGCAAGTTCCATAATAATCACGCGCAAATAATCAACACGCTTTGGTGTTTGTACGTCTAAAAACTTTTCGCAAGTTAAATGCCAACCCATGTTATTAATTGGGCTACTGCAATAATTTAAACGGTCGGTAATAGGTGTAATTTGATTGAGCGGTCTACGTTCTGCTAATTTCTCAAACGCACGGTGGATATAACCCACGGTTTGCTCGGTAGAAACAATACGCTCTCCATCTAGTTCCATGATATTTTGAAACACACCATGCGTTGCAGGGTGCGTAGGACCTACGTTTAAGGTAGTCGTTTGCTTTTCGATAGAACCTTCAGGCAGTGTTATATGTTGTTGGTGATGCGCTAACATGTCATTTAATTATTTTGGTTATTATCCTCTTCCAAACATTTCGTCGTCTTTGTCAATTCTTGTTTGATCTTCTAAAGGATATTCTTTTCTGAGCGGAAAATAATCCATCTCATCCACGTTTAAAATTCTTTTTAGATTGGGATGACCTACAAAATTAACACCATAGAAATCGTAGGTTTCACGCTCCATCCAATTGGCAC
Organism: Sediminibacterium sp.; assembly: GCA_040403595.1. Taxonomy (GTDB): domain Bacteria; phylum Bacteroidota; class Bacteroidia; order Chitinophagales; family Chitinophagaceae; genus Sediminibacterium. The sequence continues at coordinate 102,254 of JBBAKI010000004.1, forward strand.
TAGAAAATAAATTGCTGGCTGTAAAAACATCTGGCGTTGCAACGGGTACAAATATTTTAAACCGCAAACGAATATTTTGTGTGAGGTTATGCAAATGATATACCACCCCAATTTCACGCCCTGCATCATCTGGAAAATTAACGCCACATAAATCCGTTAAAAATTGAAATTGTAAACTTGGCTCGTCAAATAAAAACTGTAACACTTTTAAATTGTTTGCAGCGGTTGCTTCAAAACTTAAAATATTATACGATTCATCGAAATTAGAAACAACGTCTCCAAATTTTTCTTGCAGTTTTTCTTGAATGTATTGGTTGGTTAGTGCCATACTTTTTTATTGAATACCGTAAGAGTTTAATAATGTTTTGTATTGCTCAGAATGTCTGCGACGAATGCTTTCCTCTCCTACTAAATCCTGAATTTTCATGAAGCCATCTAAAATAGCTTCTGGTCTTGGAGGACAGCCTGGTACATAAACGTCTACGGGAATCACTTGGTCAATACCTTGTAACACACTGTAGGTATCAAAAATGCCGCCACTAGAGGCGCAAGCGCCAATAGCAATTACCCAACGAGGCTCGGCCATTTGAAGGTATACCTGACGAAGAACGGGCGCCATTTTTTTCGCAATCGTTCCCATCACCATGAGTAAATCACACTGGCGTGGCGAAAAACCAACACGCTCAGAGCCAAAACGAGCAAGGTCGTAATGCGAACCCATGGTTGCCATAAACTCGATACCACAACAAGAGGTAGCAAAAGGTAAAGGCCATATCGAATTTTTACGTGCAAGACCCACTACAGTACTAAGCTGTGCGGTAAAAAAACCATCTCCTGTAAATCCTGGAGGCGCTTCTATAGCACCTACTGCATCGGCAGTGGAAGCCAAAATAGGTGAGTTATTAAATCGTACTGGACGTGACATATTATCTATATTAAAATTAATCTTCCCAAGTAAGTGCACCCTTTTTAATGATGTAAATAAAGCCCACTAAGAAAAAGCCTACAAACATAAGCACAGCGCTATATCCAGCCCATCCTAGTTCTCTAAAATTAACCGCGTACGGATAAAAGAAAATAACTTCTACATCAAACAAAACAAACAAAATAGCGACTAAAAAATACTTGATCGCCATAGGCTGTCTCGCATCTCCGTGGGTTTCAATACCACTGGCAAAGTTTTCTAATTTGTCTGAAGTTTTACGCTTAGGTCCTACCCATTGAGAAAGGGCAATCATGGAAGCCACAAAGCCAGCCGCAAAAATTAATTGTATGCCAATTGGGAGATAGTTAGAGGCGAGATTGGTAGCAGATGCATCCATCAAAAGTGTACTCCAAGTCATATACTTGTTTTAGTCGCCGCAAAAATACACCGCGAAAGGGATATAAACGAAAAACTCCCCAATTTGGGGAGTCTTTTTTACTAATATTTTACAAAAACCGCTGATTAGCCATTTTTAGCTGGCGTAGCAGTTGCTTTGCCCTGTGGTTTAGTGTAATAATCAATGTTTTTAAGGATCGCTGTACGCTGTTCGGTGGCAAACTTATTGTTTTCGTCTGTAGCGTCTGGATATAGCGCAATCATTTGATCTGTAATGTTTAACGCTTTCTGGCAAGTTGCTAAAAATTGGTCCACAACGGCCGTACGGGTACCATCCGATTTTACTTTAAAATCGGGGTTCTTTTTAAGGTTGTTAAATACACTTACGAAGTACACCAGTTTAAAGTATGCATTTCTAAAAATCTCTACTTTATTCTTATCTACGCCAACTTTAGTGTACACCGCATCTAATTCATCCAATAAGGTTACAATTTTTGCAGTATCAGTAGTGCTTTTTAATGCAGCTCTTTTAAAGAAACCATAGGGTTGTGGCTTGTCAGGGTAAGCGGCCATATATGCTCTCGAATACTCGAGTGTTTCAGCAAACGCACCCGCACTAAATGCAATATTAGATAATTTATAATGATCTGCTTCTGTTAAAGTTCCTTTCATTTCTAATTGACGCTTCATCCACTTTAACTGCTCACCATATGCTTTTGCACGACCAAAAATATCGGCAGCCGTATTCATGTACGCCATTTTATTTTGCTTAACAGAATCTAATGAAATGGCTTTTTCGATATACGCAGAAGCCTGGGCTTCGCTACCCGGAAACTTGGCTAATACTTTTACACCAAGTTCATAGTCGGCGGTCTGAATGTCAATAGCAGCAGCCTTATCAAGGAACCCTTGGATATAGGTTTTGGCTTGAACAGAGTCGCCTAAACGGTCGTAGTTGTATGCATATACAACAGCAATACGTGGCACTTGTGCAATACCAAGTCCTGCTTCTAATTCTTTTAATTTTGCTAAAGACTCCGAGTATTTACCGGCTCTAAATAAATAATCTGCAAACAAAATTTCGTTGCGTGGATCTTTATCTGCAGTGCTTACAAATTTGTCTAAATATTCTTTTGCTTTGTTAACGTCTTTATCAGAATAGTAACGGTATAATGCATAATATACTGGCGGAAAGCTAGGATCTGCAGCAATCGCTTTGTTAAAAAATTCTTCAAACAATTCTTTGTTGTTTTGTGATTGGTAAATTTTACCAATTCTATAGAACGCACGTGCATTTTTTGGATCACGAGACGCTGCTTCTGTAAAAGCTTTAACCGCTTCTCCACCATTTTCACCACCCATTCTTAAATGGTTGATACCCATGTTTACAAAAACATCGGCAGGGGCTAATTCTTGATCAGCAGCAAGCTTTAGTTTTTCAATGGCATATACGTGATCACCTTGGTTAGCACCTACGCTAGCGTTGGCACGACCAATAGCATTTAAAACCGCACTACTTACACGGCCCTTAAACTTTACTTTGGTTTCTGTGGCAGTCGTAATAGCCTGCTCAAATTTTTGCTTGATACTGTTGATATCGCCTCCTTGCAAAAGTTCGATGTGCGCAAGACCAACAATTAATAATGGATCGTTAGGAATATCTTGGATTCCTTTTTGATACACTGCCTTTGCACTATTAACATCTTCTGGTTTTGGTGTTTCACCAACTTCAGAAACAATTAATGACTGACCATACCAATACACAATTTGTGGATCTTTTGGATTGGCGTCATACGCTGCTTTTAAAGATGTGCGCGCACTCTTATATTTTTCATAATCGAGATGTCTAATTCCTTCCGAAACTTGAGCCATCAAACACTGAACAGCTAAAAATGCTGTTACCATCAAAGAAACGATCTTCTTCATTTGTCGGTTTTTATAGTTGTTTTTAATCTGCGTTTTTTATGGTTCCAGTACGCCTGCTAAATCCCATTTTTGCCGGGACCAAACTTGCACGCCTAAAAATCAATTGTCCTCTTTCGAGACTCATAAAATTCATAAATCCAGTGCCTAAGCCCGTTGCATTTTCTTTTAGGATATAATACACCGGACGAGAAAGTGCGTACTGACCTCTCGAAATAGTTGCTTGCGAAGGTCTAGCATACAAGCCTTTTTCTTCGCACTTGGTACATTCCACAAGGCCTAGATTTACTTTTTTTAAGTATTCAAGTTGTGTTGCATTGTAAGAATCACCAATCCAGCTTAGCCCTACAAAGCCAATAGCTTCAGCTCTTTCAGCTACTTTGGCTAATACGTCTTCGCTATTTTTTGCGGCTACTACATTGGAACCAAATGGAGCTCCATGTAAAATAGTATCACGCAAATACCGAACGGTACTGGTAGCAGAATTCCCATCCATCACCACCGTGGTTGCTGTTTGGCCACTTAAAATTTTACGCAGCTTATCAACGTTGAATACACTGTCTTTTCCTGCCCGGTTATAAATAATAGCAACTGCATCATATGCGAGTTCACCATATTGAACGGGGTAAGACAATTGATTTTCAAAGAACCCATCCTCCTGTTTATTGAGCCCTCTAGCTACAATCACCATTCGGGTGCTATCTTGTTGTAAGTCTCTAAAGCAATCCGCTTCCGATTTGTAAGAGACTTCAATTTTTGTATTCGGAAAAGACGAATGGTGCACTTTAATTTGCTGCTCCATCACTGGCTTGAAACTCTCATCTACGCTGATATGAATGGTACCCGCAGTAGGAGAATCTTCCGAAGATATTTTGTTTTCGTTTTTGCATGCAGTTGTAAAAAAAACAACCGTTACAAAAAACAGTCTACCCCACTTCTTTTTCATACACACAATTTAAAATCTAATAGCTTGGATAGATCCCTCTATACAATCTAAACCCACCATACAATAAACAAATGCCACCAAATAAATATCTAAATAATGGATCTACATCTATGAGTTGCACAATGCCAAGCTTTGCTGCAAAGAGCATGACTACCGCCATGCCTAAAATTAAGAATGACATCGAAAAATCATAGATTCTCCGCATCAAAATATAACTTTTCTCTTGTCTAGACCTAAAATCGTTATCCATTTAACAATACGTTTTTAATGGGGTGAGTAATTTACTTAATTATTTAAATGACCCACCCTATTTTTACCCTCAATTTCCAATATAGTTGCTGATTTATAATAAGATACAGTGACATTTAAATTCCACAAAGCAGTAAATGGACCCCATTTTACAAGATTGAGTATCTTTACACCCATAACCAACCCTTTTTTATGAGCAAACCATCGCTACCACAAGGAACCAGAGATTTTAGTGCTTCCGTTGTTCATAAACGTAATTACATCCTCCAAACCATCCAAAAAGTGTTCCAAGTATATGGTTTTCAACCACTTGAAACACCGGCGATTGAAAATTTGGAGACCTTAATGGGGAAATATGGCGAGGAAGGAGATAAATTAATTTTCAAAATTTTAAATAATGGGTTGGATAACCCGGCTAAACACGAAGCAGCCACAGCTGCTTTTGATAAAGTGTTGGCTGGAAAAAGTACCAAAGACCTTACCGAAAGAGCCCTAAGATACGATTTAACCATTCCATTTGCCCGCTATGTAGCCATGAACCACGCGCAGTTAACCATGCCATTTAAGCGTTACCAAATGCAACCGGTATGGAGAGCCGATCGTCCTCAAAAAGGAAGATACCGTGAGTTTTACCAGTGCGACGCCGATGTGGTGGGTAGTAGTAGTTTGTTAAATGAAGTAGAGCTCACACATATGTATGCATCGGTATTTGAAAAATTAAAATTACCGGTAGAAATAAGATTCAATAGCCGAAAAATTTTAATGGCACTAGCTACACTTTGTGGCGGCGCCGATAAAATGATTGACATAACAGTAGCAATTGATAAACTGGATAAAATTGGAATCGAAAAAGTAAAGGAAGAATTAAGTGGTCGCGGCCTTGACGAAACACAAATTGCAACCATCGAAAAATATTTACAAATCAGTGGTTCCAATACTGAAAAAGTAGATCAGCTAACCGCACTTATTGGGGCTATACCTGAAGGTATGGACGGGCTCCAAGAAACTAATACATTGCTCGAACATTTTAAAGCTTTTCCGGATGTTAATTTGGTAGCTGATTTTACACTAGCGCGTGGCCTTAATTATTACACCGGCATTATTTTTGAAGTAAAAGCGGTAGGTGTTAGTATGGGTAGTATTGGTGGTGGTGGACGCTACAACGATTTGACAGGACTCTTTGGTGTCAAGGATATCCCAGGTGTTGGCATTAGTTTTGGTGTAGACCGTATGTACGATGTACTAGAAGAATTAAATTTATTTCCGGACACTATTGAAAGCAGTACCAAAGTGTTATTTTTTAATGCAGGTGCAGCCGAAAGTGCTAGTGCCTTTTTACTATTACAAGAACTTAGAGATAGAGGCATTGCTGCCGAAATTTTTCATGAAAATGCAAAGTTTGACAAGCAGTTTAAATACGCCGAAAAAAAGAATATTGGTTACGTGGTAATCATTGGAGAAAACGAACTGGCCGCAGGCAACTGTGTAGTTAAAAATTTAACAACAGGTAACCAAGAAACCATCAGCAGAGAAGCCCTGCTAATGTATTTGTTTTAGAAAATAAGCAGGTCTAATTAACGCGTAAAGTATACCATCTTTTCATCTACAAAAGAAGCAGCTTCTACTTTAACGGCTTCTAGTACCATGCCACTTACACTAATTGTTAGTCCAATTACTTTTCGATTACTATCTCTTTTGTATACAACTGGTGCCTGAAAATCAGCAATAAAATACTGGTCTTCTCCGGTTTTTTGAAGTACAAAAGAACCCATCGCAGAAACAGCAACAAGCGCTCCATTGTCTACTGTAATCACTACTTCTTGTACAGGGCTGCCTTCTGCAAATTTAAACTTGCCTGTTAGCTGTGTTAAGGTGCTGTCTTGCGCCTGAATACTTATAAAAATGCCAAGTAATAAAGTGCTTAACAAAAGGATTTTTTTCATAGGATTTCTTTAAATGTGATTTCAAATATAACCACACGGCCTACAAATTGTTTTAACGAACCAATTATTTTTGTGTTAAGAGGCTTCAAAACCGGGAAATCGGGGCTTTTTAGGGCTTTAAAGGTATCTTTGCAGTTATGAACACGGATTTACCAAATATCAGGCATTTGAGCCTAGGCGAGCTAACGGAGTATTTTGAGGGACTGGGCGAGAAAAAATTTAGAATTCAACAAGTACACGAGTGGCTTTGGCAAAAGCATGCGCATTCATTTGATGACATGACCAACCTAAGTAAAGAGCTGCGCGCCAAATTAAACGAAACATTTGTTTTACCTGCATTAACCATAGACAAAACACAAGTCAGCGAAGATGGCACTGTAAAATCTAGGTTTAAAACATTTGACAAGCATTTTATTGAAGGCGTTTTAATTCCTACCGAAGAAAGAAAAACAGCCTGTGTATCTTCGCAAATTGGGTGCAGTTTAAGTTGCAAATTTTGCGCAACCGGCACCATGGAACGCAAAAGAAATTTAACCTACGATGAAATCTATGATCAAGTGGTATTGCTCAATAAAGAAAGCGAGAGAATTTTTCAGAAAAAATTGAGCAATATTGTTTTTATGGGTATGGGTGAACCTTTACTTAACTATGATAATGTGCTAAAAGCAGTGGAACGCATTTCTGCGGAGGATGGACTTTTTATGAGCCCGCGCAGAATTACTGTTTCAACGGCTGGTGTTTCTAAACAAATTAGAAAACTTGGTGATGATAAAGTGCGTTTTAAATTAGCCTTATCATTACATGCCGCCAATGACAAAAAGAGAAATGAAATCATGCCCATCAACGAAACCAATAACATTAAGGTGTTAACGGATGCCATGAATTATTTTTACAAACAAACCGGCAATGAAATCACGTTCGAATACATTTTATTTAAGAATTTTAATGATTCTCAAAAAGATGCAGAAGAACTTGTGAAATTATTCCGTCAAGTGCCCGCAGACCTTGTAAACATTATCGAATACAACCCTATCGATTCGTTTCACATGACCAAGCCTGACGAACAAGGCATAGAAGATTTCATGAACTACCTAGATGCCAATCGTGTAAATGCCCGCCTCAGAAAAAGCAGGGGTAAAGACATTGACGCGGCTTGTGGTCAACTAGCCAATAAGGGTAAATAATTACCAAACATCCTGTTGAAAAACAGCAAAACAATGCTATGCAAAAAAGAACCGACAACTTTAGCAAATTTGCTAATCAGAAAAAAGGAAGCGCGTTAAAAGAAGCCTTCAGACAAGAAAAGAAAAAAAATAAACTAGAAGCAAGAGCTGCTGGCGAAGAAATGCGCCAACGTAAAAAAGATAAAATGCGCGGGCTTGTTACTGAGCCACTAAAAAAATCAGCTAAGCCTGGAGCGCGCAAAGGCGCTCCAACTGAAAGAGATGAACGCGCACCAAGAGCAGGTGCTGCAAGACCAAGCGGGGCAGGCGATAAACCTACAGGATCTGCAAGACCTATTACACCCGCTAAAACTTCACGTGATAAAGACTTTCAAGCTGCTCCAGTAGCAGGTATGCCCGTTCCTATTACATTAAAAACTGCAGAACAAATGCCGCTCAATAAATTTATTGCGCATGCAGGCGTATGTGGACGTAGAGAAGCAGCAGAACTTGTGAAGGGTGGTAAAGTGGTGGTGAATGGCGATAAAATATTTGAACCAGGCTTTAAAGTAGCACCAACAGATAAAGTACTCGTAAAAGGCAAACAGGTGTATTTACAAAAAAATGCCGTTTACATTTTACTCAACAAACCCAAAGATTATATTACTACGGCAAATGATCCAGAAGGACGCAAAACAGTGTTAGATATTATTAAGGGCGCTACCGCAGACAGGGTCTACCCTGTTGGTCGTCTGGACCGAAACACAACGGGTGTTTTGTTACTCACCAATGATGGCGAACTGGCACAAAAATTAACCCACCCTTCTTTTGAAATTAAAAAAATATACGAAGTTACACTTGATAGACCTGTTGCTAAAAAAGATTTGGAAGCAGTATTAGCAGGTGTTACACTAGAAGACGGTTTTGTAGCAGCCGATGCTTGTGGATATGCCAACAGCAAAGACAAGAACGTAATAGGTATAGAAATTCATAGTGGCCGTAACAGAATTGTACGCCGCATATTTGAACATTTAGGCTACGATGTACGTGGCCTAGACCGCGTCATGTTTGCCAACCTTACCAAGAAAAATGTAGACCGCGGCAAGTACCGCTTTTTACAAGAAAAAGAAGTACGCCTACTTAAGTTTATGAATAAATCTTTTGTTCGAAAATCTAAAGAAGAACAAGAAGAAGCTTAATTTTTATTCAACCTAGTTTTTTAAAGTAAATTTTTGCAATGCGCTTATCCGTATTATTTGAAAACGACGCATTTATTGTCATTGATAAACCTTCTGGACTGTTAAGTATTCCGGATAGATTTGGTATTGATATTTCTGTAAAAGAAATACTCAGACAACAATTTGGAAATATTTTTACGGTGCACCGTCTTGACAAAGACACCAGTGGTGTTATCGTTTTTGCAAAAAACGAAGAAGCGCACCAAGCGCTCTCTGTATTATTTGAAGGAAGGGATGTAGAAAAACATTATGTGGGCCTCGTACTTGGTAATCCAGTAAATGATGAAGGAAGTATAGATGCATCCATTATGGAACACCCTGGTAAAAACGGTAAAATGGTTACCCATGTAAAAGGCAAACCTGCTTTAACAGATTATAAAGTAGTAGAAAGATTTAAAAAATACGCTTGGCTATCGCTACAAATTCATACAGGTAAAACGCATCAGATTCGTGTGCACATGCAACATATTGGAAGCCCTATTGCCTGTGATCCCCTCTATGGCAACAACGAACCCATTTTGTTGTCGTCCTTAAAAAAGAAATTTAAACTATCCAAAACGGAAGATGAAGAACGCCCCATTATGGGTAGGCTTGCATTACATGCACAAACGTTAACCTTTACCTTAGGAACCGAAACATTCAATTTTGAATCCCCGGTTCCCAAAGATTTACGCGCCCTCTTACAACAACTTCGGAAATGGGACGCGTAGTTTATTTATTAGGCTGAGGAGTATAGCGTAAATACGGCTTTACAACCCTTACCCCTTTTGGAAATTTTTGAATGGCTACTTCTGTGGTAATAGCAGGCACTACAATAACGTCTTCTCCTTCTTTCCAATCGGCGGGTGTTGCAACACTATATTGCGCCGTTAATTGCAAAGAATCAATGACGCGTAATACTTCAAAAAAGTTACGCCCTGTAGAAGCAGGATAGGTAATGGTTAATTTAATTTTTTTATCGGGTCCAATAATAAATAATGAACGCACTGTAAATGTTTCAGAAGCGTTAGGATGAATCATACCATATGCATTTGCAATCGATTTATCTTCATCAGCAATGATGGGGAAATTTACATGGGTATGCTGCGTTTCATTGATGTCCGAAATCCAACCCGCATGTTTTTCTAAACTATCTACACTTAGTGCTAATACTTTAACGCCACGCTTTTCAAACTCAGAAGCCAGCTGTGCTGTTTTGCCAAGTTCGGTGGTACACACAGGGGTATAATCTGCGGGGTGTGAAAAAAGAACGCCCCAACTATCACCTAAATATTCATAAAAATTAATGGGTCCTATCGATGTTTTTGCATCAAAATTGGGGGCTAAATCGCCTAGTTGTACACTCATATTGTTTGTTTTAAAACACAAATATAAGTGCTATTTTTTAAATTCCTACTATTTTAGTAGACTTTTAAGAATACCACCTATTTTTTGATGGTGCGAGCCTTGCGCAGCAAGGATTTTCCGTATTTGTTTTTGACCGCATCAATGGCTTCATAGAGCGCATTTTGCTCCGTTTTGTTGTCAAACAGGTTGGTTTGTGCGCCAACATTTGTGAGTCCCGAAAGCCTAACCCCTAGAAGCCTCACCATCGTACCCGGCACATATAGTTTGGTAAATAAATCGGTGGCTGCTTTTATTATATCGCTATCTGCAATGGTGGCAGGAACGGTTACCTGCCTGGTACTCGTTTCAAAATTTGCATTTCTAAATTTGATGGCAACGCAAGTAGTGTATTTTTTTTCTTGCCTAAGCTCATAAGCAACGCGCTCTGCTTGCCCTACTAGTTGCGCTAATAAAATATCCATGTCGGAAGTGTTTTCCTCAAACGTGTTTTCGGCAGAAATAGATTTTGACTCGCGGTGTGGTGATACGACCGAATCACTTTTTCCATTTGCCTGCCTAATGAGTTGCGTTCCCCATTTACCCAATACTTTTTCAAGTACCACTGGATCAAAATGTAAAATATCTCCAATGGTATGAATCCCAAGTGCTAGCAATGTTTGATGCGATTTTTTTCCAACACCACCTAATTTTTCTACGGGTAGTGGTGCTAAAAATTCTTGTTCTTTTCCAGGCGTAACAAATAAATAACCATTGGGCTTTGCTTCATCGGTGGCAATTTTTGCAACCAACTTATTACTCGCAAGTCCAAATGAAATGGGCAATCCCGTTTCATCCATAATAGTTTTTCGAAGACGAATGGTCCACTCGAGTGGATTAAAAAAAGTATCCATGCCGGTTAGGTCTATATAAAATTCATCGATAGATGCTTTTTCATAAAGTGGCGCATTCGCTGTAATAATATTCGTAACCCAAGCAGAATATTTTGAATAGAGTGGATACGAACTTTTTACAACAATGGCGTGCGGACATAGCTCCATGGCCCTTCGCATAGGCATGGCACTTCGTACGCCAAATTTTCTTGCTTCATAACTACAGGTGGTAACAACGCCTCTATCTCTACTGCCACCCACTACAACAGCTTTATCAAGCAGTGATGGATCTTGCAGCATTTCTACACTTACAAAAAAAGAATCTAAATCAAAATGGGCAATATAACGTTGAGGGGCTTGCATAGTATTTAAGACCTATACACATCTAATAATCCGTCTGGTAAAATAACGTATACTTTTTTAGCAGCATGATTTACCCGGTCTAAACTTTCGGCATGAAGTGGAATAAGTGCTTCATTCCCTTCCAGCGAAATTTTTAACAACACTTGATGCGGTTGTTCAATCACTTCTTCGATGGGACCTAAATTTTCATCTTCATCGGTAATGACTTCGTAACCTAATAATGCAATGGGTGCCGACTTTCCAGCCAGTGCTCTAAAATCTTTTTCTAACAACCAGGCCTGACGAGAAACAAAACGGGCCGCTGCTTCTTTGGTGTTCACGCCTTCAAACGATACGTACATCTCTGCTTTATCTTTTGCTTTTGAGCCGCTAATAAAATAAGGCAGATAAGAACCTTTTTGTTCTTCTACAAAAAGCACTTCCACGTCTTTGAGGTTTGTTTTTTTACCAAGCCCGTGCGTTAAAATGAGTTCGCCTTTCACACCAAACGTGGCCACTAATTTTCCAATATGTACGTATTCACTCATGGCTGCAAATTATTTATTAATTGGGATATTACAGAACTAAAAACGCCCACAACTTGCGTTGCAGGCGTTTCGCTATAATGTGATAATAGAGCTACGCTTCTGGAGTCGCTTCTGGAGCAGCTTCTGGAGCATCTGTTGCAGGTGTTTCAACTTCTGCAGCTGGTGCTTCTGGAGTAACTGCTTCTTCAGCTACTGGTTCTGCAACCGGCGCTTCTTCTATCTTTACTTCTTCTACTTTTACTTCTTCTACTTTTTTAACAACAGGAACGTATACTTTTTTAGCACGAATTTCTGATTTGTGCGCATCGCTTCTGCGGCTAATATTTGCTTCATGCTCATTATGCCAAGCTTCAAACTTAGTCATTGCTGTTGCATCATCAAATAAGCCAAGCTTTACACCACGTAATAAGTGCTTTAAATAAAGTACGCCTTTGAAAGAAAGGATACGACGAACTGTGTCGGTGGGTTGAGCTCCTTTGTTTAACCAATCTAAAGATTTTTCACGATCTAAATTGATAGTTGCAGGAACTGTTAATGGATTGTAAGTACCAATTTTTTGGATAAACTTACCGTCTCTTGGTGCACGACCATCGGCTACTACGATGAAGTAGAACGGTCTTTTTTTACTACCGTGTCTTTGTAGTCTCATTTTTACTGCCATGTTAAATAGAAATTTATAGGCGTTAAGAAATATTGTTAAGGGTTGCAAATATAGGCATTTACACTGATTTTGGTGCCAAAAAACCTAAAAAAGCCTTTAAAAACGATAAAAACTACCTTTTCATGCCCGGCAATCTGCCGCCCATTGGCATATTATTCATCGTTTTCATCATTTGTTTCATCTGATCAAACTGCTTCATAAAGGCATTTACCTCGGCCAAATCTTTTCCGGCCCCTTTTGCAATACGTTGCTTTCTGCTAGGGGTAAGTGCATCTGGGTTAGAGCGTTCAAAAGGGGTCATGGAATTAATCATGGCCTCAATGCCCACAAATGCGTTGTCGTTTATATCAACATCTTTAATGGCTTTACCAACACCTGGTATCATGCCCATTAAATCTTTGAGGTTACCCATTTTTTTAATTTGCTGCAGCTGCGTTAAAAAATCCTGAAAATCGAATTGATTTTTTTTGATTTTCTTTTCTAATTTTTTAGCTTCTACTTCATCGAATTGTGCTTGCGCTTTTTCTACAAGCGAAGTGATATCACCCATACCTAAAATACGCTGCGCCATCCTATCCGGATAAAACACATCCAGGGTATCTAATTTTTCGCCACTACTTACAAACTTAATAGGTTTGTTTACTGTATATTTAATGGTAAGCGCCGCACCACCTCTTGTATCGCCATCTAATTTAGTAAGTACAACACCCGTAAAATCGAGTCGGTCATTAAATGCTTTTGCTGTGTTTACAGCATCCTGTCCGGTCATGGAATCTACCACAAATAAAATTTCGGTAGGACTCACTGCGGCCTTGATGGCAGCCACTTCTAGCATCATCGCTTCATCTACCGCTAAACGGCCTGCCGTATCAATTACAACTACATTTTTATTGTTTGCTTTTGCGTGTGCGATGGCTGCTTTTGCAATGGCAACAGGATCTGTATTGCCTACTTCAGAATATAATTCTACACCCACTTGTGCTGCCAATACGCTGAGCTGATCAATGGCCGCTGGACGATACACATCCGCTGCAACAAGTAATGGAGATTTGCCTAGTTTATTTTTTAAATGATTTGCAAGTTTTCCGGTAAAAGTTGTTTTACCGCTACCTTGTAAACCGGCAATTAAAATTACGGCTGGATTTCCCACTGCATTAAATGTTGCAGCTTCACCACCCATCAATTCCGTTAGTTCATCTTGCACAATTTTTACCATCAATTGTCCAGGGCTTACTGCGTTGATTACTTTTTGACCAACCGCTTTGTCCCTTACTTTTTCGGTAAACTCTTTGGCTATTTTAAAGTTAACGTCGGCGTCAATGAGTGCACGTCTAATATCTTTAATGGTATTCGCAATATTGAGGTCATTGATGCGCGATTCCCCCTTTAAATTCTTAAACGCGCTTTCTAATTTTTCCGATAATCCTTGAAACATAACAGTTTGATTTTCGATAATAAATCCAGCCAATAATGGCTCGGGCTGCAAATATAGGTTGAACTGAAACTAATTTTAACCATTTTTTGACAAGTATTTGCAAAAATTACATAGGATCAAAATTATTATAACAATTTGATTATCAATAATATATATAAGTTTTCGAGAATGAACACAAATATTTGCCGCAGATATACACCAGTGGTATAAAAAAACATTTGGCGGGGTTAGATTATTTAATATTATTGCGTGACTACAAGCGTAGTAAAATAGAGAAAGCAATGAGTAAGAAGCAATTATTTACAATAGAATTTCCAGTGAGATGCTCTCCAGGTATTTTATACGATTTTTTATCAACGCCGGCCGGTTTACAAGAGTGGTTTGCCGACAAAGTAGACGAATGGGACGGTGAATTTAGTTTTTCATGGGGCGGAGGTGAGCCAGATAAGGCACAAGTAATTGAAAAAGAGCAAGATAAATTTATAAAGTACCAGTGGCTTCATTCCGAAAAAAATGAATACTTCGAATTTAGAATTGAAAAAACAGAAATTTCAAACCAAACGGTTTTGACCATTAAAGATTTCGCCGAAAAAAATGAAATCAAGGATCAAACTCAACTTTGGGAATACCAAGTGAAAGAACTGTTTCACAGATTAGGTGCTTAGATTTTAAGTTTTGTGCGCCTGCTACTTATCAAAAGTTATCTTCATTAGAATCCTGCAGCGCTTTGATTAAAAAATTAGACATACTCATTATTCGTTCTTTTATTGGACCGTTTATTGGTGCTTTTCTAATTTCATTGTTTGTACTCACCATGCAATTTTTTTGGTTGTACATCGATGATTTAGTGGGTAAAGGATTGGACCTACCTACCCTTTTATATTTAATTGGTCTGGTAACATTATCATGGGTTCCCATTGCACTTCCACTAGCGCTACTTTTTTCTTCCATCATGACCTTTGGAAACTTAGGCGAATCCTTTGAATTGGTTGCCATCAAAGCAGCTGGCATACCGCTGGTTCGCTTCATGCGCCCACTGGTTGTGATCACTATTTTTTTAAGTGGTCTTGCGTTTTTATTTGCCAACAATATTATTCCCATAACGCAGCTTAAGCTAGCCACGCTTAAGTTTGATATCATTGTTGCCAAACCCGCTATTGATATTAAAGAAGGTGTTTTTTATGATAAGCTGGATGGCTACGTTATTAAACTAGGTAGAAAAGAAAAAAACGACAGCGTTATTCATGACATCGTTTTATTTGAAAAAAATTACAGCTTACAAGACAATATGCTTTTTGCCGAAAGCGGTATTATGCGTGTTACAAAAGATAAAAAATATTTAGAGTTCATTTTAAAAAATGGATGGCGTTACGAAGAGAGAGGCGTTAGAGGAACACCCAAAACTGAATTTATACGTTTAGGCTTTAAGCAGTATAAAAAAATATTTGACTTAAAAAGTTTTCAGCTTAAAAAAAGTGGAGATAGTAGTTTCTACGATCCAAAAATGTTAAGCGTGCGACAACTCAATAATGCCATCGATTCACTCACCAACGTGGATAGCTTGTATACTGCAAAAACAAGAAAAGAAGTAAACGCTTATATCAGGTTTGCACGTTACACCACAGATACTGGATGGATCATTTCTGCAGCAGCAAAAGCGCGTATCAACAAAAATTATACAACCTTTGATGATGCCATTCCTGATTCTATACAAAACGAATGTATCGAAAGTGCTTCCAACCAGATAAGTGGCATCAAAAACAACGTTAATTATTTAGCAATTGATTTTAATGAGCGACAAACCTCATTACAACTCCATGAAATTGAATGGCACCGAAAGTTTACCTTATCTGCAGCATGCCTCGTACTCTTTTTAATTGGCGCTCCACTGGGTTCCATTATCAGAAAAGGTGGATTAGGTACACCTCTAGTTTTTGCTATTATCTTTTTTGTGATATTTCACCTCTTTAACACCTTTGGAGAAAAGTTTGTAAAATCGGCGCAGCTTAGCCCACTTATGGGGATGTGGCTCTCGACTTTTATTTTACTCCCTATTAGTGTGTTTTTAGTAGTAAAAGCCATGGCGGATGCACAACTTTTTAACCAAGAGTATTACTACAGGCTGTTTACTAAAATTCGCACCTATACCCGCAAGTTTTAAAGTAACTTTAGGTAACTAAATTTTATTACCATGTCAGCGCAAAACTCAAACAAAAATTCTAGACGGAATTTTATAGGTAATACCATTAAAGTAGCGGTGGTTACTACACTAGCAGGTAGCGGGTTAAACGCCCTTGCTTCGAGTGATAAAGCAGCGGCATTGATAACCCCTGCGGTGTCTCCAACACTTGTTGGCACTTCCTTTACACAACTACCTTTACCCTATGCATACACTGCATTAGAGCCGTTTATAGATGCGCTTACTATGGAAATTCATTATAGCAAGCACGCAGCAGCTTATGCTAAAAATCTACAAGATGCAGCCGCTGCAGAAAACGTAAACACCAATAATACCCTAGAAGATGTTCTACAAAAAATAAGTGGGTACAGTGCAAAAATGCGCAACAATGCTGGTGGCCATTACAACCACGAACTTTTTTGGCAATGTATGAAAGCCGCACCAGGTGGCACTCCTATAGGATCACTCGGTACTGCCATTAATAATAGCTTTGGCTCAATGGACGCTTTTAAAACGCAATTTGCAGACGCTGCAAAAAATAGATTTGGAAGTGGCTGGGCTTGGCTTGTTGTAACTGCCGATAAAAAATTAGCCATTGGCTCTACCGCCAATCAAGACAATCCACTCATGGATGTTAGTACTTTTAAAGGTTTCCCATTACTTGGTTTAGATATTTGGGAACACGCGTACTATTTAAAATATCAAAATAAAAGAGCCGATTATATTACCGCTTGGTTTAACCTTGTTAACTGGGATTTTGTAGCAGCCAGATACGAAAAAGCCATTCAATAAATACATATCAATGAAAGTAACTACAAATTGGGTAAGTCATTTAGCATTTGACATCACCGCAGACACCGGACAAACCGTAAGATTAGATACAACCATCGAAAATGGAAGTTTAGGTTCTGGCATGAATCCTAAAAAGATGATGCTCGCCTCCCTTTGTGGCTGCAGCGGTATCGATGTTATTGAAATACTCAATAAAATGAAAGTGCCTTTCACCAATTTATCGATAGAAGCTACCGCAGAACAAACGGATACCGTACCAAAAGTGTTTTCGGTGATTCATATGACATATAAGGCAGATGTTGGAGAAGCACATCTCGATCAATTTACGAGAGCCGTAAGTTTAAGTCATGAAAAATACTGTGGCGTGTCTGCCATGCTAGCAAAAACCTGCCCTATTCATTATACGATAGCACTTGTGTAAACAAGTGATAAAGCAACCGCAGTGAAATTAGCCAAAGAAAATTTTAAGGTTCAAATTGTTATTACAAGCCTCAGCCTACTGCTGCTTATTGTAAAAACAGTGGCCTATTTTTTAACGCACTCCTTATCGGTATTAACAGATGCACTAGAAAGTATTGTCAATGTAGTAGCAGGTTTTATTGGCCTCTATAGTTTATATGTTGCTGCAAAACCAAGAGATACGGATCATCCTTACGGGCACGGTAAAGCAGAATTTATTTCGGCGGCTGCAGAAGGCACATTAATTGTAGCAGCAGGTATATTAATTGTGTACGAAACCCTTGCTAATTTTTTTAATACCGCTCCACTGCATGCACTCGATACGGGTATTTGGCTTGTGAGTGCAACTGCCCTACTCAATTATATTGCGGGAACTGTTTGCATTAACATTGGTAAAAAAAATAAATCGATGGCGCTTCAGGCAAGTGGTAAACATTTGCAAATAGATACCTATTCTACCCTGGCTATTGTTGCTGGCATTGGCGCCATGCTTATTTGGAAAGTGTACTGGATAGATAAAGTAATTGCGCTTGGCATGAGTGCACTGATTATTTACAACGGTTATAAAATTATTAGGTCATCGTTTGCTGGCATTATGGATGAAGCCGACCTCAATTTATTAAATAAATTTATTGAAGTACTCAATCAAAACAAAGTAGAAAACTGGATTGACCTGCATAATTTACGCGTGATCAAATATGGCAGCCTGTTACATATTGATTGTCATTTAACCGTACCTTGGTTTTTAAATGTGCATGAAGCCCACCGTGAAATAGACAGTTTGTCGGATTTGATAAAATCACATTTTGGCAATGCTATTGAACTTTTTGTGCATACCGATGGATGTTTAGCCATTAGCTGTGCAATTTGCAATAAAAATTGCACAGAAAGACAAGCTACATTTGAAAAGAAACTAACTTGGACCTTCGATAATATCCTATCCAATAAAAAACATCAATTAGAACCCTAGAAAATACATGCTATGCAAATTTGGAAAGACTATCAAGAAAAAAACAAAGACCGTTTTTTAGAAGAATTATTAGCGCTACTGCGCATACCTAGTGTGAGTGCAAGAACGGAAAATAAAGAAGACATGCTTACCTGCGCCGAAGCAGTTAAAAAAAGTTTACTGGATGCAGGCGCTACAACAGCTACTATTTATCCTACAGAAGGCCACCCAATTGTGTATGCCGAAAAAATAATTGATCCTGCACTTCCGACCGTACTTGTTTACGGACACTATGATGTGCAACCCGCAGATCCTCTAGAACTATGGAACAGCGGACCTTTTGACCCTATTATCAAAGACGGTAAAATTTATGCGCGTGGATCAGCAGATGATAAGGGACAATTTTACATGCACGTAAAGGCATTTGAAACCATGGTACAAACCGGTACGCTTACCACCAATATCAAATTTTTAATTGAAGGTGAAGAAGAAGTAGGCAGCCCTAATTTGGCCACTTTTGTAAAAGCCAATAAAGCATTATTGGACGCTAGCGTTATTTTAATTAGTGATACTTCTATGATCAGCATGGAAAATCCTTCTATCGATATTGGCGTACGTGGATTAAGCTATATCGAGGTAGAAGTAACCGGACCTAATAGAGATTTACATAGTGGTGTTTATGGTGGCGCAGTAGCCAATCCTATAACCATGCTTTCAAAAATGATTGCATCTTGCCACGACGAAAACAACCATATTACCATCCCTGGTTTTTATGATGATGTTGTTGATTCTTCAGACATCGAAAGAGCTAAAATGGCCGAAGCACCTTTTGATGCATCGGCGTATGCAAAGGATTTAGGCGTGCAAACCTTATGGGGCGAAAAAGGTTATAGCAGCAATGAAAGAACAGGTATTAGACCTACCCTTGAAGTCAATGGTATTTGGGGTGGTTATACTGGTGAAGGTGCTAAAACAGTTCTTCCTTCTAAAGCATTTGCAAAAATTTCTTGTAGACTGGTACCCAATCAATCGTCTCAAAAAATTACCGAAAAAATAATCAATTACTTTACGTCGATTGCACCTGCTGGTGTAACCGTACAAGCGTCGGAACACCATGGTGGTGAGCCTTACATGACACCAATCCATTCTAAGGAATACCAAGCTGCTGCGAGTGCTATTGCAGCCACCTTTGGCAAAGATCCTATTCCAGTAAGAGGTGGTGGTAGCATTCCTATTTGCTCGTTGTTTGAAAAAGAATTAGGCCTTAAAATTGTGTTTATGGGATTTGGACTGGACAGCGATAATTTACATAGCCCCAACGAAAAATTTGACATCGTCAATTTTTACAAAGGCATAGAAACCATTCCTTACTTTCACCAGTTTTATGCAAGCAGTAAGTAAAGAAAAGCTTCGTATTGATAAATACCTCTGGGCCATTCGCTTATTTAAAACGAGAAGCCAAGCCGGAGACGCTTGCAGTAAGGGTAAGGTTAAATGTAATGGCGATAATGTAAAAGCAGCCAAAGTAGTAAACCTGGGTGATATATACGATGTAAAAACAGAAGCGCGCAGATGGGTGGTTAAAGTAACGGGCTTGCTAGAAAAAAGAGTTCAATACCCCGAAGCTATTTTACATTACGAAGATCAAACACCACCCGAAGAATTGGACCACGTTGCCTACCAAGCGGCTTCGTATCAAACCGGAAAGCGTTTAAGCAAAATAGGAAGACCTACCAAAAAACAACGCAGGGATATTGAGGGTTTTATGGAATAAAAAATAAAGCATGCTAAAAATTGATATTTTATCGGTACTACCTGAACTATTAGAAGGCCCTTTTGCACATAGCATTATGAAACGTGCGCAGGAAAAAGGACTGTTACAAGTAAACGTGCATAGCCTACGCAAATGGGCCATTAACAAGCACGGGCAAATTGATGATTATCAGTATGGCGGTGGTGCAGGCATGGTTATTGTATGTGAAACACTTGCAAATGCAATAGACGAATTACAATCGCCTGCTCCTTACGATGAAATTATTTTTATGACACCCGATGGTGTTAGGTTTAACCAAAGCGCTGCCAATCAACTATCCTTAAAAGGCAATATTTTAATTATTTGCGGCCATTACAAAGGCATCGACGAACGCATCAGAAAGCAGTACGTTACACAGGAAATATCTATAGGAGATTATGTTTTGAGTGGCGGAGAACTAGCAGCAGCTGTAGTTGTAGACGCTGTGGGCCGTTTAATTCCTGGAGTATTAAATGACGAAACATCGGCACTTACGGATTCTTTTCAGGATAATTTATTAGCACCACCGGTGTATACTAGACCCGCCGATTTTAGAGGGGACAAAGTACCTGACGTACTATTACAAGGCGATCCAAAAAAAGTAGAAGCGTGGAGATACGAACAATCGGTGCAGCGTACAAAAGCACGCCGCCCCGATTTGTTAGATTAATTTTTATTTATTTGATGCCAATTACTGGCACCATTTTTTCATGAATCATTTGATTGAGTGCCTTCAGATCTTTATCCATCATAGCTTTTAGGCTAGTTAAAGCTACATCTGCTTGACCTTTTAAATCTGCAAATGCTTCCACAGCTTGCTTGCTTGGCGCTGTTTGCCCACTTGCCACCACATTAAATAAACCGGCAATTTTATCATTTAAACGAATTGGATAATTGAGTACATCCTGACCACTCTTTGCTTTTGTTTGATAGAGCACTTCTTCGATACCGGTCATTTTTTTAAGCACCGAATCAGCAAATGCTTTTAATTCTTTTTGGCCATCTAGTTTTGCAGTAAACTCATTTACTTGCGTACGCACCGCTCTAATATCTTTAATGGCTTTTTGAATTTCAGAAAACTTGTCACGCACACTTAATAAAAATGCTACCTGCTCGTCGTAGTCTGCTTCTGCAGCAGCATAGTTAGGATTGGGTTTAATGATAAATGGAACGAGTACGGTATCTTTTTGGAATACAAAACGCGCCGTGTATTTGCCAGGCGCCGCTTTAACTGTGCCCACACCACCATTCCATAAAATTAAACCGTCGAAGCGCTCGGCTGCAGGATAATTCATATCCCACTCAAACTGATTGATGCCTTCGGTAAACTCAATTTTATCTTGCGGATCTTTTGCATTTTTACTAAAGGTTTTAATCACCTTATTCTTTTTATCAAGTACCGTTATAGAAAGTTTACTACTATCTGTAACACCTTTTAGATAGTAGTTGATCACAGAACCAAGTGCTGGATTGGCGCCCATATTGGCTGTCATGCCGCCACCAAAGCCACCGCGTCTTCTACCACCACCTTCAGATCTTACTACTGGATTGGCTTCAAATACGTGGATGCTTTTAGCATAATGAGCGGCTTGATGTTGCTGAATCATACCTAAATCATCAATGATCCAAAATGCTCTACCCTGGGTAGCTACAATCAAATCATTTTCTTTAATGGTTAAATCGGTAATGGGTGTTTCCGGTAAATTAAGTTGGAATTTTTTCCAATTGGCACCATCATCAAAAGAAATATACATACCAAACTCGGTACCTGCATATAATAAACCTGCACGCTTAGGATCAGCACGTAAGGCTCTTGTAAAATGCATCGGATCTATACCACTGGTTATTTTTTTCCAAGTTTTTCCGTAGTCTTCTGTTTTAAAAATATACGGTGCATAATCATCCATTTTATATTTTGTGCCCACAAAATAAGCAGTCCCTTTTTTAAATGGATCTGTTTCGATGCAGTTCCACATCATTTGTTTTCCTGCTTCTTGTGGTGTTACATTTTCCCAATGCTTACCACCATCTTTACTTACATGAATTAATCCATCATCACTTCCAGTCCACAATAAATCTTTTTCCAACACCGATTCTGCAGCTGCAAAAATGGTACAATAATATTCTACTGATGTATTGTCTTTTGTGATAGGACCTCCACTTGGACCTTGTTTAGATTTATCGTTGGTGGTTAAATCTGGACTAATCATATCCCACGATTTTCCTTCATTTTCTGTGGCAAATAAATGGTTACCCGCGGTATATAATTTTTTAGGATTGTGCGGACTAAAAAATATAGGGAAGTTCCATTGGAAACGGTACTTTAATACGTCAGCCCCTGCTCCCATTGGATTATCAGGCCACACATTGATGGCTCTATTTTCTCCGGTGCGTTGATCCAGTCTTGACAAATAACCACCATAATTGCCACCATACACCACATCCGGATTTAACGGATCTGCGACCACAAAACCACTCTCTGCACCCGCTGTAGATTCCCAATCTTTATCGGTAATACCAGCGCCAGACGTTCTACTTTTTATTCTGATGGTAGAATTATCTTGTTGTGCACCCAGTATGCGGTAAGGATAAGCGTTATCGGTGGTTACTCTATAAATTTGAGCAGTAGGTTGATTGTTTTCGGTACTCCAATTATTACCACCATCAAAACTTACTTGCGCACCACCATCATCAGCAACAATCATCCGGTTTGGATTTTTTGGATCGATCCATAAATCGTGATGATCGCCGTGAGGTGTGTTCACACCTGAAAATGTTTTTCCACCATCGGTGCTGCGCATAAAATTAACGTTGGGCGCATACACTAAATTTTCGTTGTTAGGCGACACAAATACTTTACTATAATACCATGCACGCTGGCGAATATTATTATCGCTACTGGTTAATGCCCAGGTTGCGCCAGCGTCATTACTCACAAACATACCGCCAGCCGCATTTTCGATAATGGTATACAATTTATCGGTATTGGAAGGGGCAACCGCCACGCCTACAATACCCCAAACACCTTTTGGAAGGCCTTTGTTTTGAGATATATTAACCCAAGTATCGCCACCATCGGTGCTCTTGTATAAACCAGATCCTTCGCCACCACTTTCCATGCTATGCGGAGCTCTTTGCACACGCCACATACCTGCATAGAGTACAGATGGATTGCCTGGCTCCATCACTAAATCAGAACAACCTGTTTGGTTATTGACAAATAAAGTTTGCTTCCATGTTTTACCGCCATCGGTAGTTTTATAAACACCGCGCTCTGGGTTGGGTCCAAATAAATGTCCAACAACAGCTGCCCAAACCGTGTTTGGATCACGCGGATGCACCACAATTCTAATGATGTGTCGGCCCTCTTTTAATCCAATATTGGTAAAGGTTTTACCGCCATCGTTAGAGCGCCACATACCGCCCAAACCCTCTGCCACGTTGCCTCTCATGGTATTTTCACCTTCCCCTACATACAAAATATTTTCGTCGGATGGCGCCATGGCAATGGCGCCAATATTGCCTCCAATTTTTTTATCACTCAAATTTTTCCAGTTGCTGCCACCGTCTACGGTTTTCCATAAACCACCACCCGTAGCACCAAAATAAAAAGTATTGTTGCTTACGTAACTTCCAGTTACAGCGGCACTTCTACCACCTCTAAAAGGGCCTACCAGTCTATATTTTACCTCCGAAAATAAAATGGAGTCAGGACTGAGCGCCGGCGCAGCCGGCGCGGTAACAGCTATTTTTTTTGCTTCTTTTTTTTGTGCGTTAACCTGCGTTGTTGCACTTACACTAAGCAGCAAAAAAGCTGCCAATACAAAATGTAGTTTTTTCATATACGTTTAAATTGGAAAAGTAATTTACTACTCATTTGCCTTACCAAAAAATTGAATTAAAGGGGTATTAAAACTTAGGCTTCTATTGTACCTTAGTGCCCACATGAGCAGTACCCATACTTATAGCGTAACAGGCAATTTAGTAGATATCCCTAATAGACATATATATGGGGCTACCCTTTGGATCGAAGCTGGCCAAATCAAGCGCATAGAACCTAGTAGCGAACCAGTTAACCCTAGTTTACCTTATATCATGCCCGGCTTTATTGATAGTCATGTACATATCGAAAGTAGCATGCTCGTGCCTTCAGAATTTGCGAGACTTGCTGTACTTCACGGAACCATTGGTACTATTAGCGACCCTCACGAAATTGCCAATGTTTGTGGCGTAGCTGGCGTCAACTACATGATCGAAAATGGTAAGCAAACGCCGTTTAAATTTTTCTTTGGCACACCTAGTTGTGTGCCTGCTACAATTTTCGAAACAGCTGGCGCCGAGGTCAATGAAAAAGAAGTAGACGCATTATTAGCGAGGCCCGAAATTTATTATTTATCTGAAATGATGAATTTTCCGGGTGTGCTTTTTAACGATGCTGCAGTAATGACAAAAATAAAATCGGCACAAAAACACAATAAACCCGTTGATGGTCATGCGCCCGGATTAAGAGGCGAGGCTGCCAAAAAATATATAGCTGCAGGTATTAGTACCGATCACGAATGTTTTACCATCGAAGAAGCCTTAGAAAAATTAGACTACGGCATGCATATTTTAATTAGAGAAGGAAGTGCTGCTAAAAATTTTGAAGCGCTTTACCCTTTAATTGATTCGCATACCAGTCATATTATGTTATGTAGTGATGATAAACATCCGGATAGTTTAGCTGCGGGTCATATCAATACTATTTGTGCAAGAGCCGTTGCCAAAGGGCTTGACGTATTTAATGTGCTGAGGGCCGCGTGTATCAATCCTGTAGCGCATTACAAGCTACCAGTGGGTATGGTAAACCCCGGAGATCCTGCCAATTTTATTATGGTTAAAGACCTGATACATTTTGAAGTACTTAGCACGTATATTGATGGTGAATTAGTAGCGGAAAATGGAATTTCAAAAATAAATAGCGTTGCTACCAATGCTATCAACAATTTTGATTGCGAAAAAATTAATGTTGCCGCATTAGCTGTTCCAGAAAATCAGTACCCAAATAAAAACGGAACTATTCCGGTTATAGAAGCGCTCGACGGACAACTCATTACCAATAAATTAATGCTTGCCGGAACTTTACAAGATGGCAATTGGGTAACAAATACCACAACTGATATTTTAAAAATTGTAGTGGTGAACAGATACCACGCTGCACCCATTGCAAAAGCATTTATTAAAAATTTTGGTCTTACACATGGGGCTATCGCATCTACGGTGGCGCACGATAGTCATAACATTATTGCGGTGGGTGTAGAGGATGAAAGTATGGCAGCAGCTATTAATTTGGTGATAGAAGCAAAAGGGGGCGTAAGTGTAGTTTCTTGCGCAAATAGTGCAAACAATAACGGAGCAAGTTTAGTGTTACCATTACCGGTAGCAGGACTCATGAGTAGCGCAGATGGTTTTGAAGTGGCAGCTAAGTACACAGAAGTTGACCTAGAAGCAAAAGCCCTAGGATCTAAGCTGGAAGCACCTTTTATGACACTTAGCTTTATGGCATTACTAGTAATCCCCCATTTAAAACTCAGTGATAAAGGCCTATTTAATGGCGACGATTTTAATTTTGACATATTTTAAGCTTTCAAATACCTTTGAACCATGGTAGTCAATTTAAGTGCAGCGCATAGTTTAGTAAGTAATTGGGTTTCAGAATTAAGAGACCGTAACGTGCAAAATGACCGCATGCGTTTTAGAAGAAATCTAGAACGTATAGGAGAAATTGCTGCCTACGAAATCAGCAAAGAACTACCTTCTGTTATTGTAAAAACAGAAACGCCATTAGGTATCCACGAAAGTAAAGTGCTTGCGCAGCAACCCGTGCTTGCCACTATTTTAAGAGCGGGCTTACCCATGCACAATGGACTCCTCAATTATTTTGATAAAGCAGACAACTCTTTTATTTCGGCATACCGTAAACACCACCCCGATGGTAGTTTTGAAATTTGTTTAGAATATATGAGTTGTCCTTCACTAGACAACCGCATTATTATTATAGCAGACCCCATGCTTGCAACAGGTGCCTCTATTATTAAAACCATCGAGCATATGAAAAGCGAAGGAACCCCTGCAGCATTTCATATAGTGGTGGCCATCGCAAGTACGGTGGGTATTGCAGCCATCGAAAAAGCCTGTGGTACAAATGTTAAAATTTGGTGCGGCGATATTGACAATGAGCTTACTGCCAAAGGATATATTGTTCCAGGACTTGGTGACGCTGGAGATTTAGCGTTTGGCACCAAAAGCCAAGCCTAAAAATTAATTGTTTATGCTAACTTGCAGGTACATTGCGGTACATAAGTTTCATATTAATACTTTGTTGTTTTATTTTTTCGGTACAAAAAAGTAGCGCACAGGATCCGCATTTCTCACAATTTTTTGCTTCACCCCTAACAGTAAACCCAGCCTTTACTGGAAAATTTGATGGGACGTATAGAGTGGCGTCCAATCACCGCAACCAGTGGCCTAGTATCAATAATGCATTTATAACCACCACAGCATCTTTTGATACCAAACTGATGCAAAAAAATTTGAACGAAAATGATAGCTGGGGCATTGGCTTTACGGGCTACTCTGATAGTCATGCAAACGGCGCGATAAAATTTAATGCGCTTAGTTTTTCTACTGCTTACCATAAAGGCGTAGACGAAGACAACAACACACAAATTGGTTTTGGTTTTCAAATAACGCAGGCCAATATGCTTGTCAATACGAATCAAATAAAATTTGAAGACCAATTAACAAACGCCGGCTTTACCGGACTCACCACCGAAATATTTAACAACCCTTCCCTATCAGCAAGTCATATGTCTATTAGTGCAGGCTTATTACTCAACGGAACGGTAGGCGAACAAAACAACTATTACTTTGGACTTAGCATGTTCCACCTTAACAAACCAAGGCAAACATTTATGGGTGGTAACTATAGCGTAAATCCAAGGTTTACCATTCATGGAGGTGGTTATTTTTATATTGGCACTAACACCACTCTACATGTGAGTGCCATGCACCAAATACAAGGGGGGGCGCAGGAAACAATGGTAGGTGGTGCACTTCAAATAAGTACCGACCCTCAAAACGACCGTGCAGCAAGCCTTTACATAGGTAGCTGGATGCGACTTAAAGATTCATTTATCCCTTACGCTGGAATTGAAATCAATGATTTTAGATTGGGGCTTACGTACGACGTAAACAATAGCCTTGTTAAAACGGCTTCAGAAACAATGGGCGGCATAGAAGTTTCATTGATATATACCAGAAAGCCCCGCACAGATAAACCTATTATTTGTCCTAAGTTTTAATTGTCATTGGTTAACTTTACAATAAACCGTTTCTATTGCTTAAAGACCTTATAATAGCATTTGCATCCTACATTAAAGCCCATCAGTTTATTGTGAAACATAAACTATGGAAATGGATTTTAATACCGGGCCTTGTTTACACGGTATTGTTTTTTTTGGTGATCCAATTGTTTAGCAGTACCGCTAGTGATTTTATTGTATGGATGACCTTAAAGTCTGGTCTTAAAGTTTGGATGGATAGCCTCACCAACAGTTTTGCAGGATTTTTGTTTGTGGTAGGCAGTACACTGGTATGGTTTATGATTTTACTTTTTTACTTTTCGCTTTTTAAGTATTTATTTTTAATTATTGGGGCTCCCCTCTTTGCTTATTTATCAGAAAAAACTGCTGCATTATTAGCAGAAAAAGAGTTCCCTTTTGTTTTTAAAGACTTTGTACAGCAAGCTATTAGAGGCATGTACATTGCTATCAGAAATAGTTTATGGCAAACGGTTTACCTACTCACCATTTTAGTGATTTGCCTAATCCCAATTATAGGTTGGTTCACCCCTTTTATGGCACTTTTAATAGAGTGTTATTACTTTGGATTTTCGATGCTTGATTATAGTATGGAAAGAAAAAATAAAACCGCCCAAGAGAGTATCTTTTTTATTGGAAGCAATAAAGGCCTAGCTATTGGCAATGGTGTTATATTTTACATGCTACATTTAATTCCTTTTATTGGATGGCTTTTTGCACCCTGCTATGCGGTAATAGCTGCAACGCTTAGCTTAGATCCTAAAAAACAAATTGACTAATGGCCGCAGGAAAAGTTTTTTTAATACCTACCGTTTTACATGAAGAAGCAGACAATAGCATTCCGCCCTATGTGATAGAGCAAGCTAAATTATGCAATGCTTACTTTGTTGAAAACGAAAAAACGGCCCGCAGGTATCTAAAAAAGTTTTGGCGTGACATGATTATTGATCATTACACTTGGCGCACGATACATAAAGCCGAGTATGGTGTAGTTTCAGAATTTATTCAATTACTTTCTGAAGGAAAAAATATTGGGATTATAAGTGAAGCAGGATGCCCTGGTGTAGCAGATCCTGGCCAAATATTAGTAGCAGCCGCCCAGGAAAAAGGATATGAAATTTGCCCACTGGTAGGCCCGAACTCTATTTTACTGGCGCTCATGGCTAGTGGCATGAATGGTCAAAATTTTAGTTTTCATGGCTACCTCCCCATTGATAGTTTGGAAAAGAAAAAAACCATTGCACAACTAGAACAAGACGCGCTTAAAAAAAATACGACGCAAATTTTTATTGAAACACCATATCGTAACAATCAACTCATTAAAGACTTGTTACAAAATTGTCATCCGCAAACAAAAATTTGTATTGCAGTAGATATTACAGCTCCAACACAGTGGATTAAAACCAAAACGGTAGCACAGTGGAAAAAAGAAACCGTAGACATCCATAAACGCCTCGCTATATTTTTACTACAAGCCTAACGCAACCAAATATTAAAAACCATAGGTATCTACCAGGTAAATAATGCCTGCAATATTTACGGCTCCTAAAAGGAGTTCGCGCTTATTTACATTTTCAAAAACGTCGGTGCGTGCATGGTGTAAATCAAAATAGCGTTGCGGATCCGGCATAAAACCACAAAGTGGCACTTGTAACTGCCTGTTTAGCGGGCTAATATCTGAACCACCGCCAATATCATCCATACTATCTGTACCGTAAGGTTTTAAAAGTGGTAACCAACGCTTTGCAGCTGCTACTTTTTCGGGAGCAGCCGTAAAACTAAAGCCTCTAGGTGTAAATCCACCTTCATCACTTTCTAAAGCAAAAATGTGTTTTTCATTTTTATCTTTTGCAGCAGCAGCATATGCACTGCCTCCTCTTAAGCCATTTTCTTCGTTAGCAAATAGTACAAATCGAATGGTACGCTTGGGCTGATAACCTACTGCAAGTAGTGCGCGCATCACTTCCATGGTATGCACTACACCAGCACCATCATCATGTGCACCTTCATTTACATCCCAACTATCTAAATGTCCGCCCACCGTAATAATTTCATTTGGAAATTGAGATCCTTTAATTTCTGCAATAATATTATGTCCTGTGGTGTCTGGTAAAAACTTGCCATGCGTGGCCATACTAATTTTTACAGCATTTGATTTTTTTGCAAGCGACCATAAATAATCGGCGTCACGAGGGCCAACTGCTTGAGCAGGAATTTTGGGAAAAGAATCGTTGTACGACATGCCACCCGTGTGGGGATCGTTAGCTGTAGAACTCGTAAGTGAACGTATAATACAACCTACAGCGCCATATTTTGCAGCTTGGCTAGGCCCACTTCTTCTATAGATTCCAGCCTTACCATACGCTTCAAATGTTTTTACAAGCGTAGCGTCAAAACTATTATTGAAATAAACAATTTTACCTTTTACTTCGTCTTTGCGCTTTTCTAACTCGTCAAAATCTTGCACAGCAAGTAATGTCGCTTCTACTTTTTTTCCATCGCCCAATGAGTTTCCGAGTGCCAATACATCTAATGCACGTACTAATTTTTTGCCATCCATACTTGCGATACTAGCAAAATCGCCGCTGCCACGTACCCATCTTGGCACCTGACATGCTTGTTTACTTACCCCAGGTGCCCCAAGTTGTTGTAAGGTTTTTTCACCCCAAGCTTCTGCCTTATACATGGCTGGAGAACCGGCAATTCTACCCCCTACTTTTTTAGTTAATTCATATAATAACTCATATGCTTTGCCACTCGTAAGAATCTCATCGGATATTTTTTTAATAAATACGGCATCTGTGTTAGATGGCTCTGTAGATTGGCTTAAACCAAAAAAAGGGGCTAATAAAAGGAGATAGATGATCTTTTTCATAGGCTTAAAGTTAGCTATTTATCTAAATTATTGGCATCGCTAGCAGCTTAAATAAACAGAATGCCAAAATAATTGTTACTTGCATAGGAAATGGTCAATTTTAGAGCCCATTAAACATATTATGCGCATAGGAATTGTTTGTTACCCCACTTTTGGTGGAAGCGGTGTTTTGGCTACCGAACTTGGAAAAGCCTTAGCCGATAAAGGCCATCAGGTTCATTTTATTACCTACCAACAACCCGTTAGACTCAATGAGTTCAATGCCAATATTTTTTACCATGAAGTAAGGGTTCCTACGTATCCGCTTTTTGATTACCCGCCATATGAGGTAGCACTTGCTTCTGCCATGGTAGATGTTATTATCAATCATGATCTAGATTTATTACACGTTCACTATGCCATTCCGCATGCATCTGCTGCTTATATGGCCAAGCAAATTGTAAAGCAAAAGATCAATAGAAATATTCCGGTTATTACGACCCTGCATGGTACCGATATTACACTGGTTGGTAGAGATAAAACCTACGAGCCGGTCGTAACATTTTCCATCAATGAGAGCGACGCTATTACCGCCGTATCCAATAATTTAAGAGACATTACCTACCAAACATTTAAAATCACGAAAGAAATTGAAGTGATTTACAATTTTGTGGACGTAGCACGTTTTGATAAAAAACCAAGTGAGACATTTAAAAAAGTAATCGCGCCTAACAACGAAAAAATAATTACACACGCGTCAAATTTTAGAAAAGTAAAAAGAGTAGATGACGTGGTGCATATTTTTGCAAATATCATTAAAGAAATTCCTGCCAAATTATTAATGGTGGGCGATGGTCCTGAACGTCATGCTACAGAAGAGTTAGCGCGAAATTTAGGTATCGAAGAATATGTTCGTTTTTTAGGCAAGCAAGAGCAAATTGAAGATATTTTAGCAGTAACAGATGTGTTTTTACTGCCTTCCGAATATGAAAGTTTTGGTTTAGCAGCACTAGAAGCCATGGCGGCGCGCGCTGTTGTTATTAGTTCAGACGCTGGAGGCCTTCACGAAATTAATATACAAGGCGAAACGGGTTATATGGCGCCTGTAGGAGATATTACTGCCATGAGTGATTATGCTGTTGGTCTTTTATCTGACGAAAACAAACTCGTGCAAATGAAACAAGCCGCTTATGAGCAGGCTTGTTTATTTGACATCAGTAAAATTATTCCGGAGTACGAAAAACTATACAGCCGTTTTTGCAGAATGTAATACCCTTACATTTCTTTAGCCGTAAACTCCATTAATGTTTTAATATAATCTGGCGACAAATTAAATTCGAGGCCAGCGGCTTTATATAATTCAGGTAGCGTTTTTGTGCCCCCTAACGATAGTGCGTTGATATAATTTTGAAGCGCTTGTTTTGGATTTTTTTGGTACTGCATCCAAAGTCCAATTGCACCTAATTGCGCAATACCATATTCGATATAATAAAATGGCACTTCAAAAAGGTGTAACTGGCGCTGCCAGCCAATTTCACGGTAAGCATCTAGTCCTGTATAATCAATACTACTCGTAGAAAATTCTTTTAAAATAGCCATCCAAGTAGCCGTTCTTTCTGCTTCAGTATGCGCCGGATTTTCATATACCCAGTGCTGAAATTTATCAATAATAGCAATCCAAGGGAATATGGTAATGGTTCTTTCTAATTGATGTTCACGTGCACGTTTTAAATCTTCCTCATTATCAAAAAATGCCTGCCAGTGATTCATAGAAAATAATTCCATAGCCATACTAGCTACTTCTGCTATTTCCATCGGATACTCTTTAAATGCACTAAGCTCTAAATGGTGCGCTAAAAAAGAATGTACCGCATGACCACCTTCGTGCACCATAGTAGTAACATCGCTCATTTGTGATGCGGCATTCATAAAAATAAAAGGCGCACCTGATTCTGCTAATGGACAGTTGTATCCACCCGGTGCTTTTCCTTTTCGGCTTTCTAAATCAAAATGTTTCAGCTCATTCATTGTACGTAAGCATGCTGCAAAAAACGGATCTAACTGTTCAAAACAGGTTACCGTTTTTTCATACAAATCTTGCCCATTTGTAAAAGGCTTAAGCGGTAAAACCCCTGCTGGCTCTGCTTCTGTATCCCATGGCTTTAAAACATCGAGCCCTAATTTTTGTTTTTTACGCGCATAAATTTTTTCAATAAGTGGTAGCACGTGAAGTTTAACCGCTTCATGAAATTGAAAACAATCTTCTTTAGTATAATCAAACCTACCAAGTTCTACAAACTTGTAATCGCGGTAATTTGCAAAGCCAGCATTTACGGCTACTTGATGTCTTTTTTGAATCAGTGACGAATATAAATCGTGCATCGCATCTTTATCAATAAGTCTTCGATCCTGAATTTTTTTATATATCGATTCTCTAACCGACCTATCTTTATTTTCTAAAAATTTAGCCGCTTGTTGAAGTGTATATTCTTTTCCCTCTACTTCTACGGTCATTTTTCCTGCAATGGTGCCATACTGTTGTTGCATCACACTCAACTCAGCTTGTAGTGGAATATTGGCTTCTCTAAATAATTCAATATTTTTTTTGACAGACCTGATATAGGTATAGTAACTGTCTTTATCAAGCGATGCAGTGAAAGGGGAATCAATAAACTTTTTGTTTAATTGATCGGCAAAGGGTTGCATTTTGGGCTGAATTTCGAGGCAAAAATAATTGAACGCTTCTTCGAGTGCCGGGTTGGTGGTATCGCAAGTCATTTTGATTTGTCTCCAACAAGCGTCTTCGCTAATAACAGCTTCCACTTCACTCATATCTTTTAACCACTGCTCTAATTTCTGAATAGAATCAAGGGGTCTATCCACGAGTTCTTTAAAATACGGCTCGAGGCTTTCCCAGTTGGTAAGCTCAAAGCCAACAGGCATATAGGTACGTGGTATTTTTTGGATATCGGCGCTTAAAGTCATAATCAATGGGTTTGAGGCACAAAAGTAGCTGCTAAATTGCTTCTAAAATGGTAAAAGTTTGCAAACCTGCCCCTCTTTATGCTATTTTTGTCGACCCGTAAAAAATAGGACCCTTTGGCTAATATTATTCATGTACTGCCTGATAACATCGCAAACCAGATAGCCGCTGGTGAGGTCATTCAGCGCCCAGCTAGTGCCGTTAAGGAACTGTTGGAAAATGCAGTAGATGCAGGAGCCAGTTCTATTCAACTCATTGTATCGGACGCCGGTAAAGCACTGATACAAGTCATAGACAATGGTAATGGCATGAGCCCATCAGATGCGGCTACCGCTTTTCAGCGCCATGCCACTAGTAAAATAAAAGCCATTGAAGATTTGTTTGCCATTAAAACCATGGGATTTAGAGGTGAAGCACTCGCTTCTATTGCCGCGGTTGCGCAGGTAACCATAAAAACAAGAAGAGCCGAAGACGAATTAGGAACAAATGTAGATATAGAAAATAGTGCCGTTCAAAAACAGGAAGCATGTAGTTGTCCGGTGGGTACGAATATTTCGATGAAAAATTTATTTTTTAATGTGCCTGCTCGACGCAACTTTTTAAAAAGCAATGCCGCCGAACTCAAGCACATCATTGATGAATTTATAAGAGTAGCCATGGCCTACCCCGACCGCTTGTTTACCTTAACAAGTAATGGTCAAGAAGTTTTTCTTTTAGCGCCAGGGAATATCAAACAACGCATTGTTCAAATTTTAGGAAACACCTACACTTCAAAACTCGTAAGCGTTACAGAACACACCGACTATATGAATATTTATGGTTTTATTGGAAAGCCTGAAACGGCCCGCAAAACCAGGGGTGACCAGTATTTTTTTGTAAACAACCGCTTTATTAAAAGCGCTTATTTAAACCACGCTGTTAACGCCGCATACGCCGATTTAATTCCTAAAGAATCATTTCCAGGCTATGTGTTATTTATTGACCTTGACCCTTCTCAAGTAGATATTAATGTGCATCCTACCAAACAGGAAATTAAATTTGAGGACGAAAAAATCATGTACGCTTTTGTGGGTGCCGCTGTCAAACACGCACTTGCACAGTTTAGTGTTGCGCCTTCATTAGATTTTACTTTAAACGCAGATATACAGGGTTTAGACGCCGTCAATAAACCATTTACTTCAGAAAAAAAGGAAGCCACTGCTTCAAGTTCTTTGTACCAGACCTTTACACAAAAGCACCAAGCGCATTTTATTGAAAGAGAACACAAAGGAAACTTAGGGCATTGGAAAGATTTTTATGAAATGCCGTCTAAAGGCGAAACCCTTACGCCAAAAAAACCAAGCTTAGAAATTATAGCGGATACGCCGCTTATACAAATACACAAAACCTACATTATTGCGTCTACCAACAATGGTTTTGTACTTGTTCAGCAACAACTAGCACATGAAAGAGTCGTGTATGATAAATTAGTGATAGCAGCGCAAAAAGCGCAAGTGCCTACGCAAAAAAGTTTATTCCCAGTAACGCTTTCGTTAGGCGCTTCTGATACAGCAATTTTAAGTGAACTACTTTCCGATTTACAACAAATTGGCTATCAGGTAGAACCCTTTGGTAACAATAGTTTTGTGATACAAGGTATCCCCGCCGACGTAGAACCTGGCAATGAAAAAAATGCCATTGAACTATTAATTGAACAGTACAAACATTATAGTTCCGAAATCAATTTTAGTAGGCGCGAAAAAATTATCAGGTGCATGGCGCGTCAACAAGCTATTAAAACAGGGCAAACTTTAGGACAAAAGGAAATGCAAGCACTGATTGAATCTCTTTTTGCATGCACCACACCAGGCGTTACACCCTCTGGCAGCCCAACGTACATCGAATACAAAGAAGATTACCTAGACCAACTTTTTGGGAAGTAGCCTGCACTAAATTATTACCTAGTTTTTGTTGTACAACACTTGAATAAACTGCTCCACTGCTTTACGAACAGCTGAGGCTGTAGTATTATGGTTGTTTACGAGTACCGAAAATAAAAGGGTCTTGCCTTTTTTAGTAATTAAATAACCACTTAGCGCTACCTGACCACTTAGGGTTCCAGTTTTAGCAAAGATTTTACCCTGCAGGTTTTTATAAGTGCTGCCAAGGGTACCACCTGTTTCGCCACCAGTTGGAAAAATATGCTGAAGCCTTTCAAAAGGATAGGCTTTATACATTTTATCTAAAATGGTTGTAAAGTCTTGCGGTGTAAATAAGTTGTATCTACTTAAACCACTACCATCTACCCAAGATGGTTTTTGTAGGAGGTCTGCTAAATCGTTGGCAAGTAAATAAGCGATGGTTTTTTTATCATCAAAACTTTGATGTAACCCCTTACCAACCATTAAGAGTGTTTGCTCTGCATAAAAATTATCACTACGGTGCATGAGCGGCCTTAATAATGAATCTAGTGGACGCGAATAAATGGTAGTAGCTCCAGCCGGTGCATTTTTATCACTAGCGGGGTCCACAGCCGATACTTTAATACCTCCACCAAGTGCTTCTGATAAAAGTGACGCTTCTAGCGTTAATGCACTATTTGTCCAATTAGAGGTACGGTAAGGAATTTCTTGTAGCGTGGCATTACCTGATGTTGGCTGCACCAAAAATTGATTGCTCGCCATTTGTCTAGACACGCCAAAACCCTTGTTAGTACTAGCGTTTAAGCCTTTGGTAGAATCTTTGAAAAACGAAGGTGTAATAGTGTATTGTACTGCATTTTTTGCAATACGTACCACATTGCCATACATCGGAAATGCAGAACGTGAAGGCATATAGGACGCGTCATAATCATCCCAAGACCAGCCCTGACCAAAAGGCTTTGCTGTAAAACTTGGCGCATGCAAATAAATTTGCTTTGCCTTTTTTAAGATATCTAAAAGAGGATGGGATGCGTATTCTGGTTGTAAAAAAGTAGGATCGCCAGTAGCATATACATGCATACCAGAATCGGTACTTATAAGTTGTGCTGCAGCAACACTATCCCCTAAATATTTTAAGGCAGCAAAGCAGGTGACAATTTTAGTATTGCTTGCTGGAACAAAATATTTATTGGATTGATAAGAGAATAAATTAGTATTTGACACCGGATCATACACATGAATACCAATATGCGCGCCCGACAATTCGTTTGCGTTAATGATATTTTTATTAGCTGCTTTTTGTAATTGTTGTTGCACAGAACATGCACTGAATTGCAAAACAGCAATTACCAGTAAGGTTAGTTTATCAATACGATCCATTCGACGATTCATGAATTGTTATTTAATGCCCTAAATATAAGGCTATAATCTTTCTACAGCGCGCAGCCAACGCTCCGGAATTTCGTTTTTTCCGGCATGGATATAATCTTTAAGGCTGCAAGCCACAAATTCACCATCATGTAATTGCATCCACCACCGGCCCGTTCTTTTACTTTGTAAAAACACGGTTTGCACTTCGGCAAATGCCATGGTAAACTCATTAAACTCATTACGATTTGCAAGTGACGCTTCTTGTTTACCCCTATTAACACCATCCATTACATACCACAACATATGTGCAATTTGCTTGGCGGTCATTTGATGTACATCATGCTCTGGCATATAGCCATAAATACCAATGGTGTTGCATGTATGGCTCATCCCCGCATATTGCGTTAACGTACAAGCTTCTTCGCCATTAAAACCGTTGGGTGATAAATGATTGGAAGGTGCGTGTGCATGTTGTATAGCAGCGATGTCAAAGGAAAATAAATGTGAATTGCGAATGGCAGGTTCCATTTCTGAAATGTCTTCTTTTACCTTGCCTAAGCGGTAGCAATCAAACCTAAATTTATCAATGGTTTCAAGCATTTGCGGATGCATAAAATAACTTTGAAATCCTATATGATTGTAGTGCTTTAAATGATTGGGCATCCCCGTAAATAATTCAACTAAAAAATTATCTGCAGGTAAAACGCTTTCCATATCCATGTCTATGCGGGCATCCACGCAAACGGCGTCTATAATTTTATTTTCATGAACATAGGCCTGATACTGCGCCATGGTAACATCGTGCGAGCCGCCTAATATCAGCACTTTTTTTCCAATAGCCTTAAGCTCATTAATAACCATGCGAAGCGCTGCATAACTATCCTGCAGGGTGGCACCACATTTAACGTTACCAATATCTGCAACCGTAACGGCAGTATGCCAGTGGTATAAATTATAAAAAGCAAGCCTAATAGCATCTGGTGCATCCGTGCTGGTATGTTCAATGCCGGCACCTCTCATTTCACCACAGCCTACTAAAACAATATCTGCTTTTTCAAGATCTGGAAAATGTTGATCATATACTGCAATATGGGTTCCTAATTGCGTGTCTTTGAAGCCTTCATCCTTGGTTAATTGAGCAATATTTACGGGCTCCAGAAAATCAATCATAGAATCTAAAGAGGAACTTGACATAGCTACTTATTTGTGCCTCTATAACGTGTAACCAGCCTTAAAATTGCGTTTGAATCTTAGATTTCTGTATACTTATAACCTACCCCTCTAACCGAGTGAAAGTACTGAGGATGGCGACTATCCCCTTCAAAATATTTACGAAAACTGAGTATGAAATTATCGATGGTACGGGTGGTTGGATACACTTGATAGCCCCACACCACTTGTAGTATTTTTTCACGCGTTACCACTTCCCCTTTGTTTTCGATGAGTAGTTTTAAAAGCATCACTTCTTTTTTACTGAGCTCGACATGATCGCCGTTATAGCAAGTCGCCGTTTGTGCTTTAAAATCGATGGTATTGTTGCCAAACTCGTAAGTATCGGCAATGGTATTTTTATCTTGAATGCGTTTGTTCTTGTCTATCAGTTTTTCTACACGAAGTAGTAATTCTTCTAAATTAAATGGTTTGGTTAAATAATCGTCGGCCCCTTTTTTTAAACCTAGAACCCTGTCTGCACTTGCATTTTTTGCACTCAGCATTAAAATGGGCACTTCGTTATTTGCTACACGCACCGCTTCTGTAACGGCAATGCCATCAATTTCCGGAAGCATAATATCCATGATAATGAGATGGAAAAACTCATTAGAAATTTTTTTAAGCGCTGCCGCACCATCAAAAGCAGAAGTAACCTCATAACCTTCCATCTCCAAATTGAGCTTTAGGGTTTCGTGGAGGTTTTCCTCGTCTTCAACTAATAATATGGAGGCTTTGGTATTTGGCATTAGCTATTAAATGTAACAACAAATTTACTGCCTTGTGGTTTGTTATCTGTCACAGAAATGTTTGCATTGTGGTTTTGGGCTATTTTTTTACACAAATAAAGCCCAAGACCTGTACCCTTGGTATTTCGGGTTACTTCAGAACCTATACGGTAAAATTTTTCAAATATTTTAGACTTTTCGGTGTCAGGGATCCCTTTGCCACTATCAATGACCTCAAGTTTTACAAGATTGCCATCTTGCGCTAACACAACCTTAATTTCAGAATCTTGAGGGGCATATTTTTGCGCGTTTTCTAAAAGGTTGTTAACGAGCATTTGGAGTAGCAGCGTTTCGCCATCTAAATACAATGAGGCTTCTATTTGTTCTGCCACTTCCCTAGCAGGATAATGCCTTTTAAAACTATCGATACATCCTTCTACTAAATCCGAAAAATTAATTTCTATGCGGGACTCTTTATATGCCTTACTATCTAACTGAGAAGCTAGTAAAATATTATTGCAAAGCATGTTTAAGCGATTGGCTTCTTGGAGTGTACTTGCAATTATTTTTTCTTGTTGCGCAGGCTCTAGTTTTCGTTTTTGAAGCGTTTCTAAATTAAGCTGCGTAACTGCAATAGGCGTTTTTAATTCGTGCGTCACTGCCATCATAAAATTTTGCTGCTGCACAGAAGCTCTAATTTGCCTTCGAGTAGCCCTATATACATAAACAGCACCCACTACAATGAGCGCTAAAAATGTTAAACCCTCGGCGATGTATTGAACACGCTTTCGTTGTTGTTTTTGAATTAATTGCCTCGCAGTTTGATGATGGATTGTACTATTTTGAACAGTCCCTGAAATTTGCTGTAACTGAACAGTAGTAAGGGTGTCGTTTTGTTTGACAAGTGCAATAAACCACCACAAAAGAGCCGCAATCATATAGGTAAGTAGTGCCCAGTAAACGATGGTAACCGCTGCAAGCCTACGATTGATTTTTGGCGTAAAATTTTTCATGTGATTATGGCGCTGCTTTTTCTACGCGAATACCAGCACTTAACACAGCGGCTAGCGGCTCGTCACGCATAGCTTGTGCAATGGTAAAATTATAAACCCCTGCTTTTAATGCAACGGGTGCATTTGTAATTTTAATTCTACTATCAAAAATATCATCCATGCCAGCACCCAACCAACCTTTGGTATTATCGGCGAGTTTTAAATTTACAAGTTGTGTTTGTTTGGCACCCATTGGAGATTGCGTACTGATGTTCACCCAAATATTATTATACTTATAGGCATCAGTATGTCTGATCACAAAATAAATATAGTAACGTGCTAAAGTATCTTTTACTTCAAATGAAAATGTTGGCTGCTTAGACACATGCCACTCATTTTTTGGAAAACTTTCAAACTTTTCAAATACATCGATGGTATTGCATGAAAAGACTAACACGCAACATAGAAGACAAGTTGTTAAAAGCGTTAAAAAGCTATATTTTTTCACAGCCATATTTTATATAAAATTACAGACTTGCCTACACAAATCTTATAAAACGTTTAATATTTGTTCCTTGGCTTTTTCAAGTTCATCTTTCATTAAAATAACAAGCTGTTGTATTTCAACATCGTTGGCTTTAGAGCCCGTGGTATTAATTTCGCGGCCAAATTCTTGTAAAATAAAAGAAAGCTTTTTACCCTTGCTTGGTTCTTTTTCGGCCAAAATAGACCTAAAGTAAGCGCAGTGGTTGTTTAAACGTACTTGCTCTTCGCTGATATCAATTTTTTCGATATAATAAATAAGCTCTTGTTCTAAACGGTTGCCGTCGTAATTATCCTTACCCACTTGTTCTTCTAATAGCTTAACAAGTCCTTCTTTTATTTTGATACGACGTTTAGGGGCTAGTATTGTTAGCGCTTCTTGGTGCTTTTCAATATTGCTAACACGTAATAATAAATCGGCTTCTAAAGAAAGGCCTTCATTTTTACGGTGTTCGTTTAATTGATAAATAGCTTCTTTTAATACTTTTTGGAAACCATCCCAATCTGTGTCTGAAAGGGTTTCAGAAGAAGCGGTAATAACTTCTGGTAGTTTTAATAAGGTGCTTAACAAATCTCCCTCCGGAAGTCCAAGCTCTTTTGCAAGTGCTGCAACAGGCTCGTAATAAGCTTTTGCTAAATCTGTATTGATAGAAACAGGCTTACCCGTTCCATTTTGTTTGATGGTTATAAAACATTCTACGCTTCCTCTTTGTAAACCCTCATTTAAAGCATTCCGAATGTCAAACTCAAATGGTTTTAACAAAGCAGGAATATTGATACGAAGATCAAACTGCTTTCCATTAAGCGAACGCACTTCTACTAAAAAAGTTTTGTCGCCAATGGTTTGTTCGGCTCTACCGTATCCTGTCATCGAATATAACATAGTAACTATTTATAAATTAAAAATCGATACCCACCCAATTCCGCTTACGCTGTTCGTACTTTTCAAAATCAAACTTGTATAATTTACCGGGCCTGTGTGGTACATCCTGCTCTATTTCGTTGATGTCAATTAAGAGCTTCATGGATGCAAACTTTTTTCTAAAATTTCGCCTATCTAGTGTTACCCCAGAAATGGCTTCATATAAGTTTTGAAGTTCACGCAGTGAAAATTTTTCTGGTAATAGATTAAAACCAAGTGGATGTTCTTGAATTCTTTTTTGCAACCACGCGTGTCCAGCATCTACTAATTCTTTGTGGTCAAACGCCATTTCTTGTAAGTCTTCTACACTATGCCAGTGCAGTTCGTTTGCAGTAATGGCTAATTCGTGGTGGTTGATATTTAGTAAAGAGCAATAAGCTACGGTAATAACCCTTCCGCCTGGATGACGCGAGGGATGACCAAACGCTTTTACTTGATCGAGATATACATCTTTCATGCCGGTACGCTCTCTTAAAACACGGTAAGCTGCATCATCTAATTCTTCGTTGTCTTTTACAATGTCACCAAGTAAAGAAAATTTGCCTTTGTATATTTCAAGGTCACTTTTAATAAGCAACACTTTTAATTTATTCTCCTCAAAACCAAAAATCACGCAATCCACCGTTAATGGCACTTTGGGGTAAGAAACCACCAGTTGAATGGCGTCTTTTACCTGGTCGTTGTTGCTAATTTTAGGTGTTTTTTTTGTGCTCATAGGATAAAGTACAAGGGCGCTCCCTTTTTTGTGGTTTGGCAATATACAAAGTTTAGGAATAGTGTATATAAATCGTTTCAAACCATAGGTAACTAAGGCCGTAAACATTAACTTTACGCCTGCAAATAAGCCCTATGTTTACACCCGAAAACTTGCGCATTTTACAGGCTTTAACCAGCCAATTATTAGCAGCTATAACAAACAATCGTTTGGCATATAGCGAGGGTGAAATAATAGATTTGCAGCAGGTTTTACGTTTTCATGAATACCGTTACTACGTTTTAAATGAACCCCTTATTAGCGACGGAGAGTACGACCGTTTATTTAAAGCGCTAGAGGCTTGCGAGCAAAAAAATCCAACTAACATAACACCTGATTCTCCTACCCAGCGCGTAGGGAGTAGTTTAAATGGCCAGTTTGAAACGGTAGCGCATTTGGTGCCCATGTTAAGTTTAGACAATAGCTACAACGAGGCCGATTTAATTGATTTTGACCGAAAAGCGAAAGGGCTGGTAGGGCTTGATAACATTGATTATTCGATTGAGCCAAAATTTGATGGAGCCAGTATTTCATTGATTTATGAAAACAACCAGTTGGTGCGCGCTACGACAAGAGGCGATGGTGTTGCTGGCGATGACATCACACAAAACATAAAACAAATTAAATCCATTCCATTAAGTGCAAACTTTGCATCGTATGGATTACAAACAGTTGAAATAAGAGGCGAGGTAATTATGAATAAAAAAGCATTTGACGGTTTTAATGCCACACTTGCTGCGTCCAATATACCACCCCTTGCCAACCCACGCAACGCCGCTGCTGGCGCCCTTAGAATGAAGGACCCCCGTGAAGTTGCACAGCGAAATTTAGATGCTTTTTTATACCATATCAGTTATTATACAAAAATTGATAGTGATGCATCCCTTCATCCAGCATTAACCACACATAATGGCATGCTTGATATGCTTTGGGACCTGGGTTTTAGATCACCTAAAAAAGAAAAGAAAGCGGTAACCGGCATTGACGCCGTAGTGGATTATTGTTTGTCATTTGAGGCAGGCAGGGACAACCTACCCTACGAAATTGATGGCATGGTAATTAAAGTAGACAATATAGCGCTTCAAGAAAAAATGGGCATGACTTCACACCATCCAAGATGGGCCATTGCCTTTAAATTTAAAGCGAGGCAAGCTTCTACAAAGCTTATTGGTATTGAGTTTCAGGTAGGTCGTACAGGCGCCGTTACACCGGTTGCCAAACTACAACCGGTTAGCGTAGGTGGCGTAACAGTGTCTAGTATATCAGTACACAACGAAGAATACATTAAAGAAAAAGATTTAAAAATTGGGGATACTGTTTTAATTGAAAGAGCTGGTGATGTGATTCCTCAAATTGTAAAATCAATAGCAGAACTAAGAGATGGAACCGAAACAGCCATTATTTTTCCAACACATTGCCCTGCTTGTAATGCGCCATTAAGCAAAGAAGAAACAAAAGCCGTATGGCGCTGCAATAGAGCTACTTGTGAAGCACAAGTGGTAGAAAAAATAATTCACTTTGTTTCTAAAGATGCACTAGATATTAAAAGTTTTGGCGAGGCGAACGTTCGCAAATTTTACGAGCTAGGATTTATTACGGATGTACCAAGCATTTACAGTTTAGACTTTGAAAAAATTGGTGTGCTAGAAGGCTTTGGTAAAAAAAGTATGGAAAATTTACAGGCAGCACTTGAAGCTTCTAAAAAACAACCACTCTTCCGTTTAATTTATGGTTTAGGTATACGTTTTATTGGAGAAACAACGGCTAAAACTTTAGCCAACGCTGTAGATCACTTATTAGATTTTACAACAAAAACAGAAGCTGATTTATTAGCACTCGAAGACGTGGGCGTTAAAGTAGCTAAAAGTATTGTAGACTTTTTTGGTGACGCACAAAACATCGAGCTGTTGCATAAGTTAGAAGGGCTAGGGTTAGATTTAAAAAATCAGAAAAAAGCAGCACCTGCAGGAAGTACACTAACAGGTCAAACATTTTTATTTACAGGTACGCTTCCAACACTCAAACGTAGTGCTGCAGAGCAAATGGCCGCTGACCTTGGGGGTGTTATAGCAAGTGGCGTTAGTAGTAAATTAAATTATTTAATAGTGGGTGAAGACGCAGGTAGTAAACTAGAAAAAGCAAAAAAAATAAATACGATTCATATTATTTCGGAAGCAGAATTTATTCAAATCATTGAATCTTCAAAGCCATAAACATGTTAGCGCCAACCACTTTGCAGTTTTTAAAAGCACTTGACAAAAATAACAATAAAGCATGGTTTGATGCGCACCGCAAACAGTATGATGCAGCAAAATTAAATTTTGCAGAACTCACACAGCAGGTTATTACACAGTTTGGCAAAAAAGAATCTACTATTGCACTATTGCAACCCAAAGAATGTGTTTTTAGAATTAATAGAGACGTTCGTTTTAGTAAAAACAAAGCACCCTATAAAAACAATATGGGTGCCAGCATTAAAGCGGGCGGAAAAAAATCATTGACAGCCGGCTATTATATTCATTTAGAACCAGGGGGTAAAAGTTTTGTTGGAGGTGGGCTTTATATGCCGGATGCTACCATTGTAGGAAAAATAAGACAGGAGATTGACTACAATTACA
This sequence comes from Sediminibacterium sp., assembly GCA_040403595.1. Lineage (GTDB taxonomy): Bacteria > Bacteroidota > Bacteroidia > Chitinophagales > Chitinophagaceae > Sediminibacterium. Next base: position 146,646 of record JBBAKI010000004.1, read on the forward strand.
CCGAATTTTTAAAGATTGTTCAAAACAAAAAATTTGTTGTGCAGTATGGTGGGCTTGATTTCTCGGAGGGGTTAAGTTTGGTAAGAGAACCTAAAGGGTATGAAAAAGAAAACCCTGCTATAAAGTACCTGAAATTAAAAAGCTGGGTTGCAACGGCTCCACTAAGCGACACTGCGTTACAAGATAAAAACCTTACAACGCAGCTCACAAAAGCGTTTGAATATTTACAACCACTCATTTCATTTTTAAATGAAGCCCTTGAGGGGTAAATCTTAAGAGGCTAAAATACCTATACTTGTAAGGTATTCTGCAATTTGCACCGCATTGGTAGCAGCACCTTTACGTAGGTTATCGCTCACCACCCACATGTTTAATGTTTTAGGTTGCGTTTCATCTCTACGTAATCTTCCAACAAACACTTCATCTTTTTCATGTGCCCATAATGGCATTGGATAAAGTTGCTCATTGTCATTTTGTTGCACAATCACACCTGGCGCTGCTGCTAATAAAGCGGTTACTTCTGCTAAATCATATTCATTTTCAAATTCCACATTTATACTCTCGCTGTGACCACCTACTACCGGAATACGCACCGTTGTAGCCGTTACTTTTATATTGTCATCCTGCATAATTTTACAGGTTTCTAGAACCATTTTCATTTCTTCTTTGGTATAACCATTGTCTAAGAACACATCAATTTGCGGAATTACGTTTAAATCGATTTGATATTTATAAGCCATTTCAGTTTCGACACCTTTGCGCTCATTAAAGAGCTGATCAACAGCTTGCTTACCAGTTCCGGTAACACTTTGGTAGGTACTTACAACCACACGCTTAATTTTATATTTAGTATGTAAAGGCTGAAGTGCTACTACCATTTGAATGGTAGAGCAATTGGGGTTAGCAATGATATAGTCTTCTGGTGTTAACACAGCAGCATTTACTTCTGGTACCACTAATTTTTTTGTAGGATCCATACGCCACGCCGAAGAGTTATCAATCACTCTAATGCCTGCTGCTGCACACTTTGGTGCCCATTCTAATGAAGTGCTACCTCCTGCAGAAAATATAGCTACGGCAGGTTTGGCAGCGATACCATCTTCCATGCTAACCACTTTATACGCCTTGCCTTTAAATTGTACTTCTTTACCAACAGATCTTTCTGATGCTACCGGTACAATTTCAGTGACAGGAAAATTACGTTCGGCAAGTACTTGTAACATTTTTGTACCCACCAGGCCAGTTGCGCCTACAACAGCTACTTTCATTTTTTTTATTTTTAGTTACCCCTCTTATCCAATCAGGTTAATATCAAAGTTTACAAGATCCACAAACTGAGCAATACGATCGCTAATATCTGCTTTACTAATTTCTCTCAAACGCTCGGTACCGAATTTTTCTACACAATAAGAAGCCATAGCAGAACCCACTATAATAGCGGTTTTCATATTTTCAAAAGAAATGTCTTTGGTACGAACGATATGTCCAATAAAGCCACCCGCAAAGGTATCACCAGCGCCGGTTGGATCAAATACTTCTTCTAATGGAAGTGCAGGTGCAAAAAACACTTGGTCTTCATGGAATAAAAGCGCACCGTGCTCGCCTTTTTTAATAATCAAATATTTAGGGCCCATGGCCATGATTTTTTTAGCTGCTTTTACAAGGCTATACTCGCCGCTTAATTGACGCGCTTCACTATCATTCACCATTAACACGTCAACAAGGCTGATAGTGTGTAATAAATCATCCATCATAATTTCCATCCAAAAGTTCATGGTATCCATGACAATGAGCTTAGGACGGTTTTTTAATTGTTTGATTACGCTGCTTTGCACGCTAGGCACTAAATTACCAAGCATCAAAAATTCGCAATCTTGAAAACTATCTGGCACAACCGGTACAAAATTTTCCAACACGTTTAATTGTGTTTCGAGGGTGTCACGTGAATTCATATCCATGTGGTAACGACCACTCCAGAAAAATGTTTTTTCGTCTTTTTTGATTTGAACACCTTCTAAATCTACACCACGAGCAGTTAATGCAGCAAGTTCCGATTCCGGAAAATCACCACCTACCACAGAAATTTGTTTTACAGGCGTAAAATTGGAAGCACACCAGGCAATATAAGTACCTGCACCACCAATAATTCTATTACTTTTTCCAAAAGGTGTTTCGATTGCATCAAAAGCCATCGAACCTACTACAACTAAAGACATATTTTTTGATTTATTACGGGTGCGAAAATAGGCTTTTAGGTGCAAATGGGTAAACTAACGGAAAAAACTAATAACTTAGCATAAACCGCTAACATTTGTTAGCGTAAATATGTCTATATGGCCAGAATAAAAACAGAGAAAAATACATCTCGCAAAGACGTAATCGTTAGTAAAGCAGCCATCCTTTTTAGAGAAAAAGGCTTTAAGGCAGCAAGTATGCGCGACCTCGCCGAATCGGTGGGTGTAGAAGCTGCAAGTTTATACAACCATATTAAATCCAAAACAGAGCTCTTACATGAACTATGTTTTAGTGTTGCCAACCGTTTTTTACAAAAGCTCGACGAAATAGAATCGGAACCAATTCCTGCGATTCAAAAAATTGAAAAAATACTTCGCTTCCATATTGTTGAAATGGTTAACAATTATGAAGAAGTGTATGTTAGTGATAGAGAATGGAAACACTTAAATGATCCTTACCTATCTAATTTTCAAAACCAGCGCCGCATTTATCGTAAGCGCCTTGCTGCGATTATAGAAATGGGTATCAAAAACAAAGAAATTAAAGCGATTGATGCACCAACTGCAGTGCTTATTTTATTACACGCAATTAGCGGTATTGAAAGCTGGCACCGTTCTAAACAAAAAATTACGGCAGCTGCCTTAGAAGAAAATATGGTAACCATTTTAGTAGGTGGATTAACCATTTAACCTTGTACCTTTGCATCCTAACAAAATACGTGTTGCACGAAATCAGTGTCTGAAAGAAATAATTTTATTGACTACATCCGAATATTTTGCCGCAGCGGCCATGGCGGTGCCGGTGCTAGACACCTTATGCGCAATAAACTCACTGCAAAAGGTGGGCCAGATGGTGGTGACGGTGGTAGAGGTGGCCATATCATATTAAAAGGAAATGCACAACTTTGGACGCTCCTTCACATGCGTTATTTTAAAAACGTATTAGCAGAAAACGGTGAAGGTGGAAGTAAAAACAATTGCACAGGACATGATGGAAAAGACATCATATTGGAAGTGCCATTAGGTACCCTTGCAAAAGATGAAGAAACAGGAAATATAGAAGCCGAAATTTTATATGACGGCCAAGAAATTATTTGGTTAAAAGGCGGCAGAGGTGGACTGGGTAATAGCAATTTTGCAACCCCTACCAACCAGGTTCCAGATCACGCCCAACCAGGAGAAGAAGGTACCGAAGGTTATAAATTTTTAGAACTAAAAGTATTGGCCGATGTGGGACTTGTTGGATTTCCAAACGCTGGTAAATCAACTTTACTATCCTCTATAACAGCGGCTACCCCTAAAATTGCCAACTACGCATTTACCACTTTAACGCCACAACTTGGCATGGTGGAATATAGAGATTCACGCTCTTTTTGTATTGCCGATTTACCCGGTATTATTGAAGGTGCCGCAGAAGGAAAAGGTCTAGGACACCGGTTTTTAAGGCATATTGAGCGCAACGCCATTTTACTTTTTATGATCCCCGCAGATAGCGATGACCACAAAAAAGAATTTGACATTTTGCGCAACGAATTAGAGCAGTACAACCCCGACATGCTTCAAAAAGATTTTATCATTGCGATTAGCAAATCTGATATGCTAGACGATGAATTAAAAGAAGCCATCGCAAAAGAACTTCCAAAAAATGTACCACACGTATTTATATCTTCTGTGACCAATACAGGACTAAGTGCACTGAAAGATTTGTTGTGGGATACGCTTAATAAATAAATTAGCGAAAATTTTTGCATAAAAAAGGCCTCCGCTTGCGGAGGCCTTTTTTATTATATAACTTTTAGAAGTTACCCATTAGATCTTGATGCGTTTTTACGATCATTCTCATCTAAATACGTTTTACGCATTCTAACAGATTTAGGTGTTACTTCGATACACTCATCTTGTTGAATGTACTCCATACACTCTTCGAGGGTGAACTGTGTTTTTGGTGTAATACGAACGCTATCATCAGATCCACTTGCGCGGTGGTTGGTAAGCTTTTTCATTTCCACAGCGTTGATATTTAAATCACCTGGTTTAATGTGCTCGGCCAATATTTGTCCTACGTATACTTCGTCTCCTGGCTCGATAAAGAAACGTCCTCTATCTTGTAATTTATCAATAGAATAAGCAGTTGTTGTTCCACCAAACTTAGCAATAAGCACCCCATTGTTACGACCAGGAATTGGTCCTTTCCAAGGCTTGTACTCATTAAAACGGTGCGCCATTACAGCTTCACCAGCAGTTTGGGTTAACATTTGTGAACGAAGTCCAATCAATCCTCTAGAAGGAATATCAAACTCTAAGTGTTGCATTTCTCCTTTAGATTCCATCACCAACATTTCACCTTTTTTCTGTGTCACTAAATCAATGGCTTTGCCACTAAATTCAGCAGGCACATCCACAACTAATATTTCAAAAGGTTCGTGTTTTTTTCCGTCGATTTCTTTTACGAGTACTTGCGGATTTCCCACTGTTAATTCATATCCTTCTCTACGCATGGTTTCTACGAGTACACCTAAGTGTAAGATACCACGACCGTATACTAAAAAGCTATCAGCACTATCTGTTTCTTCTACACGAAGTGCTAAGTTTTTTTCTGTTTCTTTCATGAGACGATCACGAATGTGACGAGAAGTAACAAACTTACCTTCTTTGCCAAAGAATGGAGAGTTGTTAATACTAAAAGTCATACTCATGGTAGGTTCATCTACACTAATAATTGGTAAAGCCTCAGGTGCTTCAGGATCTGCGATTGTATCACCAATGTTAAACTCTTCAAGTCCAACCACAGCACATAAATCACCAGAAACAACTTCTGTTACTTTACGCTTACCCATTCCTTCAAACACATACAACTCTTTCACTTTACTTTTCTTGATAGAGCCATCAGCTTGTAATAACACAACATTTTGTCCTTCTTTAATTACACCACGCTCTACTTTTCCAATCGCAATACGACCAAGGAAAGTTGAATAATCAAGTGAAGTGATTTGCATTTGCGTAGGACCTGTTTTCGCATTTGGTGGCGGCACAAACTTTAAAATGCCATCCAGTAATGGATCAATATTATCCCAAGGTGTTAGGCTATCGTTGAACCAACCATTTTTTCCACTACCGTAAAAAGTAGGGAAATCTAATTGCTCTTCGGTAGCATCTAGGTTAAAGAATAATTCAAATACTGCATCATGCACTTCGTCAGGACGACAGTTTGGTTTATCTACCTTATTGATAATTACAATTGGCTTTAGGTTTAATTGTAAAGCTTTTTGTAATACAAATCTTGTTTGAGGCATAGGGCCTTCAAAAGCATCTACTAACAAGCAAACGCCATCAGCCATTTTTAATACACGTTCTACTTCACCACCAAAATCCGAGTGACCTGGGGTGTCAATAACGTTAATTTTTACGCCTTTATAAGTTACCGATGCATTTTTACTTAAAATGGTGATACCACGCTCACGTTCTAGCTCATTGCTATCCATGATAAGTTCACCAGTTTCTTGATTGTCTCTGAACACCTTTGTTGCGTGTAAAATTTTATCAACCAATGTCGTTTTACCGTGGTCAACGTGCGCAATAATGGCGATGTTTCTTATTTCCATGTGCTTTTTTAAGGCTGCAAAGGTAAGGATTATAAGCTAAGAAACCCCATAAAAGCAAAGGATAGACCAGAATGCCAATAATTAACGCTTAGTTTACCCTAATATCAGGCTAAAAGAAGATATTTATGCCTATAAATTTAACTATGAAGCGTTTTCTAAAAATTATAGCTGTATTGGTTGCCCTGCTTGCCATTGTATATTTTTTAGGCCCTAAGCCTGCGGCACCCATTTATAACAATAACTTAATACAGGTGCCATCGAAACCAGCTGCACTGGAAGACTATATTAAGGCTAATGAGGCCGCACATAAAGTAAAACCAGGTAATGAAGCCCGCATTGTTTGGGCCAACGATAGCACCAAAGCCAAAACACCCTATGTGATTGTGTATTTGCATGGTTTTAGCGCCAGTCAGGAAGAGGGTAACCCTGTACATAGAAATATTGCCAAACAATTTGGATGCAATATGTACCTCGCAAGATTATCGGAACATGGTATTGACACGATTGATCCGCTTGTAAATATGACCGCTACTAGTTTGTGGGAGTCTGCAAAGGAAGCCTATGCCATCGGCAAACAACTTGGCGATAAGGTTATTTTAATGGGCACTTCTACGGGAGGAACGGTAGCACTTGAACTAGCTTCAAATTTTAATGATGTTGCCGGACTGGTTTTATATTCGCCCAACATTGCTATCAATAACCCTATTGCATTTTTAAGTAACAATCCTTGGGGTTTACAAATTGCAAGAATGGTGATAGGCGGAAAAGAAAATATTGTAAAAAACAAACCACCTGATTTTAAAAAATATTGGAATGATCACTACCGATTAGAATCAATTATGGAGTTACAAGAATTATTAGAAACCACCATGATTCCTAGTCATTTTAGTAAAATTAAATGTCCGTTGCTAACACTTTATTATTTTAAGGACCAAAAAAATCAGGACTCTGTAGTAAAAGTGTCCGCGATGAAAGAAATGTTTGAAGCCCTTGGTACACCTGCCATTTTAAAAAGAATGGTTCCAATACCAGAAGCAGGTAATCACGTATTAGCATCGCCTATTCAGTCTAATGATATTGTAACTGTAGAAAAAGAAACATCCCTTTTTATGCAGCAAATTTTACAACTCAAACCCGTTACCCATGTTAAGTAGCAAAATTGCGGGTATTGGAAAGTACCTACCCTCTAATGTAGTGACCAATGAGGACCTCACTACCTATATGGAAACCAGTAGCGAATGGATTGTTGAAAGAACGGGCATCCAAGAAAGAAGGTACGCAAACCGCACCGAAGAAACTACTACAACCATGGCGGTGGAAGCTGCAAAAATTGCCATCGAAAGAGCCGGCACAACTGCTGCTGAAATTGATTTTATTGTGTTTGCGACCCTCTCCCCCGATTATTATTTTCCGGGCTGCGGGGTACTTGTACAAAGAGCTATGGGCATGAAAGAAATTGGTGCACTTGATATTCGAAATCAGTGTAGTGGATTTTTATATGCACTTAGCGTTGCCGATCAATTTATTAAAACAGGCATGTATAAAAACATACTTGTAATGGGTAGTGAAAAGCATTCGTTTGGGCTTGATTTTAGCACCAGAGGTCGAAACGTTTCTGTAATTTTTGGCGATGGCGCCGGAGCCGTTGTGTTGCAACCAGCAAATAATGAGGGGCAAGGCATATTAAGTACGCACTTACACAGTGATGGTGCTGCTGCAGAAATTTTAGCGATGTACAACCCTGGCACACACGCCAATCATTGGGGTAACTATGCAAGTTTTGACGAAGCAGCCATTGGGGAGATGTTTTTGAGTCATAAAATGATTGACAACGCAGAAAATTTTCCATTTATGGACGGGCCATCGGTATTTAAAAAAGCGATTGTAAAATTTCCGGAAGTCATACTAGAAGCCTTACACAATAATGGTTACGAGCCTGCTGATCTAAATATGCTGATACCACACCAGGCCAATTTGCGGATTGCACAATTTGTACAACAAAAATTAGGACTTAGAGACAACCAGGTGTATAATAATATTATGAAGTACGGCAATACAACGGCAGCATCTGTTCCTATTGCACTTTGTGAAGCTTTTGAAAATAATTTAATTAAAGAAGGTGACCTTGTTTGTTTAGCCGCATTTGGAAGTGGATTTACTTGGGCTAGTGCGCTTATTAAATGGTAATAATGATGAGCCGTAATATTTTGTTTTTAGTAAACCCTATTTCTGGAACGCGCAAAAAAGAACAACTCATTGCGTTTATAACAGAAAAAGTAAAAGGGGCTACTATTAATTTTTGCATTGACTATACAAACGCTACGGGCAATTATACTTTACTTAAAGAACAGGTCATTGCAAATAGATATACAGATATTGTAATTGTTGGTGGCGATGGCTCTGTTAACCAGGTGGTGCAAGCTTTTGCAGCGCTACCTGTTCGCTTTGGTATTTTACCAGTTGGTTCTGGTAATGGACTCGCTAGAGCGGCAGGCATTCCAACAAAAATTAAAAAAGCATTGCAGGTTATTATTGAAGGTAACACCATGCCCGTTGATGCATTTACCATAAATGATAAATTTTCATGCATGCTTAGTGGACTTGGCTTTGACGCCCAAGTTGCACATAATTTTGCACGCAAAGCAAAACGTGGTTTATTAAATTACGCCAAAGAAAGTTTAATTCAATTTTTTAAGGCGCAGCCCTACGGCTTTGAAATTAAACTTCCTGATTTTAGTTTTTTTACAGACGCTTTTTTAATAAGTATTGCAAATAGCAACCAGTTTGGCAACAACGTAACCATTGCACCAAAAGCAAAATTAAATGATGGCCTTTTAGACGTTATTGTGGTGCAAAAAATGCATAAAGTAAAATTACCTTATGCTATTTTGCAACAAATCAGTGGCAATAATAAAATGCAAAAACTTGTCCAAGACATGGAGCGTAAAAACATTGTGTATTTTCAAACGCCCAGCTTAGAAATCAATAATATTCAATTAGCACCCTTACATATAGACGGCGAAGCCGTTGAAACAGCAAAGCAACTGAGCATTAAAGTGTTGCCCAGTTATTTTACTTTGTTTGTGCCCGCATCACGTAATAAGTAGCCACCAAACTAAGTAGCAAACTCATACCTACCAGTTGGTGTATTTGCGCCATCCATTCAAAAATACCCCATACGCCAGGAATAATACTGCGCGCATATAGTAAGCTTGCAATACCTAGTAATACTTGCAGCACCACAAGCAGCATAGGGATTATTTTAACGCGGTTAAAAATTGAACCTCCATTGATACGAAATAATCGAATGGTCCAAATTGCCATGAGCAGGAGCAAAATATAGGCGATGCCGCGGTGCATAAAATGCACGAGTATTTTGTTTTCAATAAAGTTTAATAAGAATACAGAATCTGTAAATAAATTGCTTGGCACATAGTCTCCATTAATGGTTGGCCAAGTAGGTGCTACCATCGCTGCTTTATGGCCCGCCATAAGTGCACCGTACATAAGTTGCAGCACTAAAATGACAAGTAACACCACATTAAAGCCCTTCGCTTTTTGAAGCGCATTTAAATCCGCGTTATTTTGCTTAACTGAAGCCTGCAAAGACGCCGCAGGAATTAGTAATTGAAGTGCAAACCAAAATGTATAAGAGAGTAACCCAAGTGCAAAAATAAAATGCAGTGCGAGGCGCGTAGGCTTTACATATACTGCATCGCCTTCTAATCCACTCGCTACCATAATCCAACCAATAGCACCTTGCATAGCGCCTAAAAAAAACAACACCACGAGTGGCTTTATCATTTCTTTTTTAAAATGCTTGGCCACTAAAAACCAAATAAAGCCACCTGCAAAAACAACACCAATAATTCTGGCCCATAAACGGTGAAACCATTCCCAGAAAAAAATATATTTGAAATTTTGCAAGTCAAATTCAAAATTGAGTAGCTGAAACTGTGGCGTTAGTTTGTATTTCGCAAACTCGTTTAACCATGCCTGCTCCGAGAGCGGCGGCAAAGCGCCTGTTATTACATCCCACTCGGTAATAGAAAGCCCGCTACCTGTTAAGCGCGTAACACCACCTAGTACAAATTGAATAATGGTCATAACAACACCCACTAAAAGCCAAGTAGCTACCAATTTGTTGGATCGATTTGTAGTATTCATACATACAAAGGTAGCAATTAGATGCATGTTATTTTTTACCTATTTTGCATCAAATTGTGGAACCCGGGCACCATGCTAGAACTAAACTATCAAACAGCGCTATTAGAAGCAGGGCTTGATGAAGCAGGCAGGGGTTGTTATGCGGGTCCTGTATTTGCAGCGGCCGTTATTTTACCGCCTAACTTTTATCATCCACTTTTAAATGATAGTAAAAAACTAACAGAAAAAAATAGAGCTATTTTAAAACCCATCATCGAAAAAGAAGCCATTGCATGGGCAGTTGCTAGTGTATCACACATAGAAATTGATGAGATTAATATTTTACAAGCTTCTATAAAAGCCATGCACTTAGCAGTTGCAGCACTCAAAAAAAAGCCAAAATATTTAATTGTAGACGGCAACCGTTTTATGCCCTATAAAAATATTCCACACACATGTATTATTAAAGGCGATGGAAAATATGCATCTATTGCAGCTGCAAGTATTTTAGCTAAAACACATAGAGATGCTTATTTAGATATGCTGCATATAGCATACCCAGTATATGATTGGAATAAAAATAAAGGATACGGAACGGCTGTACACCGCGCTGCTATTGAGATGTACGGCCTATGCGAACACCATAGAAAAAGTTTTGCTATCCTTCCCAAACTCCCGCACCTTCTCTAATAACGGTGTAATCATCGGTGGTGCAATCGATAATGGTAGAAGGAATCATCCCGCCTATACCGCCATCAATAACAATATCAACAAGTTTTTCAAAATTTTCATGAATCACATATGGATCGGTGTAGTCTTCTACCATTTCACCAGGTAAAGACGCAGATAAAATGGGATGTTCTAGCGCAGCAACAATCGCGCTAGCAATAGGGTTGTCAGGAATACGAAGTCCAATGGTATTTTTTTTGTTTTGCAAAAGCTTGGGCACTTGCTTACTCGCTGGCAAAATAAATGTGAAAGGACCCGGTAAATAATTTTTTAGTAGCCTATACAGTGGCGTAGAAATAGACTTTGCATATTTGCTTAAATCTGAAAGGTCAGCACAAACAAAACTAAGTTGCGCTTTTGCCGGATCTACCCCTTTAATTTGGGCAATTCTTTCGATGGCTTTTGGCTGAAAAATATCACAACCCAATCCATAAATGGTATCGGTGGGATATGCAATGATACCGCCACTTTTAAGGCAGTCTACTACAGTAGCAATATGTCGGGGATTGGGGTTGTTAGGATGTATTTCTAATAACATATTATAGAATCTCCCACACTTCGCGGCCACGTAGCATTTTATCCAAATCGCCTTTCCCTTTGGTCGCAATAACTTCCTCAATTTGCATGGCCATTACGTCTTCGTAACAAGCTCTATCTGTTTCAAAGAATACACCAAAAGGTCTTGGAAAATGTCCTTCCGGTTTTGTAGGCGAATCAAATAAACGAACAAGCACTTGTGCTTTATAAAAATCTCTTTCGTCGTGGATCCATAAATCATCGGCACTAACACCATCACCAAGTGATACAACCACAGGTTTTAATCCGTCAAATTTGATACCCTTATCCTGGTTGGCACCAAAAATTAATGGCTTGCCCTGTTCTAAAAATAAAGACTCTTCCTGCTTGGTTGCTTTTTCTGTAAATATTTCAAAAGCACCATCATTAAAGATGTTGCAGTTCTGGTAAATTTCTAAAAATGAAGCGCCCTTGTGCTGGTGTGAACGTGTAAGCATTGCTTGTAAATGCTTAGGATCACGGTCCATACTGCGTGCAATAAAACTAGCATCGGCACCAAGTGCTAATGCTGCTGGATTAAATGGATGATCGATACTGCCGTAAGGCGTACTTTTTGTAATCTTATGTTCTTCGGAAGTTGGTGAATACTGTCCTTTTGTTAAACCATAAATTTGATTGTTGAATAGCATAATGTTTACGTCAAAATTTCGACGCAACAAATGAATGGTATGGTTACCACCAATACTTAAACTATCTCCATCTCCAGTAACAATCCAAACGCTTAACTCCGGTCTAGTTGCTTTTAAACCACTAGCAATCGCAGTAGCACGTCCGTGAATGGAGTGCATACCAAACGTGTTCATATAATAAGGGAAACGACTACTACATCCAATACCACTAATAATGACAATATTTTCTTTGGGAACACCAATATTGGGCATTACTTTTTGAACCTGCGCCAAAATAGAATAGTCTCCGCAGCCCGGGCACCAACGAACCTCTTGATCTGTTGCAAAATCTTTAGCAGTTAAAATGGGCGCTTCTATAATAGTATCTGTAGACATCTGGTATTATTTGAATGATTGGAGCCCTAAAGGTCCGACTAAATTTAATACAGAGGGTAAAATTTTTACCCATTAACTAGTGCTTCCCAAAATTCGGCACCTCGGCGGGTATGCGGTATAACAATGGTACCGCCAACAATGTTGGCTACTGCAAATATTTCATACACTTCGTTGGTAGAAAGCCCAAGCTCATGACATTTTTGAAGGTGGTATTTGATACAATCGTCGCACCTAAGTACCATACTTGCCACGAGGCCTAACATCTCTTTTGTTTTTTTATCAAGTACACCATCGTCGTAGGTATTGGTGTCTAAATTCCACAGACGCTTTAAAACGAGGTTGTCTTTACTTAAAATAACGTCATTCATTTTTTGACGGTAATCATTGAATTCTTGTATTGAACTATCCATTTGTACTATTTTAAAATGATTTAACGGTCCATTCTTCTGATCCAATCTTGCAATCCAGCATGAATTTTTTTAGCCACGTCTTTGTGAAATTCGGGACTAATAATACGCTGCTCATCATCGAGGTTGGATAAAAAGGCTATTTCTACTAAACAACTGGGAAACTCAGTTGGTTGACTCAGTGCAAAATTAAAACTGCCCACATTGCCAAATTCATTGAGCCCAAGCTCTAGCATACGCGCTAAAATGGTTTGCGTAAGGGGCCTAAATCCAACATGTTTATAATAGGTGCTAGTACCACTAATGTTAGGACTGCCACTCGAGTTTAAGTGTAAGCTAATGACCACATGTGGAAGCTGATTTTGTAGCCACAAAATGCGGTCTTTGTTATCAAAACTAGTATCAGCGTTTCTAGTCATGAGCACATTTTCGATACCCGCATCGTGCAAATGTTGCTCCAGCGCTTTGGCAAATAATAAAGTGGCATTTTTTTCTTTCACTTTGGTACAAATACCATCGGCACCTACATTGGAACCACCATGGCCGGCATCAATGGCTATAATCATTTTTGTTAAGTCCAAATCTTGAGGTTGTCTTCTTACCATAAGCTCAAGCCCCTTGCTGCTATAATGGAGTGAATACCCCCAGTGCTGCTTGTGCTGTAACTCAATAGTTACACGTAATATATCGTCGTCTACTTGATGGTAGTATACATTTTTTACTTCTTGCAAACTAGATAGTTGTGTAATCCAGTTGGTGTTGGATGCCACGCCATATATATCAATGTTAATTTTTGAAGGATTGATATCCATCCAAGATTGATAGGGTAATTTTTCTGGTAATCGAATAGAAACATAATCAAATAAAGAATCGCCTTTTGCAATGATGGAATTACTTGTATATGGAAAAAGCGTAAGCGGTTTATCAAGCGCGCTTGTGTCTACAACAATAAACGCCTTGTCGATGTATGCATAACGGTTTTTTGAAAGCTGCACCTGAAACATGGATTTAGCCGTATCCACCACTTTAAGTAACACGCTCGTGTCTAGGTAGCCCATTTTAGCCCCACCCAGCCTATCTTCTCCTAAACCATAAGCGAGCGCAGGGAGTTTACCGGCTGTTCTGGCCCAAAAACTAGGATAGCCGCTGGTTTGCGCAGCAACCGACTGTACAAAAAGAATTGTAATGAATACAATGGACCTTACATAATTCATGTAGCCAAGATACAAAAAATAAAATTCCCTTACATTTTGTATCCATCATCTGCCACCAATTTATCTGCAATTCTGCGGCGAGATTCTTTGGTATTGTATGGATCTACTTTGGTAAAACGCTTAAGACCAATATGCATCATGCGAAGTTCATCACCATCCGCAAAACTATTGAGGGCGTCTTTACCTGCTTTATTAATTTTATCGGCAGCATCGTATAAATAGGTGCGCATCATATCTGCTTGAATGCTGGTGGCAGCTTCTCCATTTTTTTCTGTTAATTTAATTACCCTTAGCAGCGCACTCTCGGTATGAAATACCTCAATGGCCATGTCTGCAATATTCATTAATACTTCCTGCTCTTTTTCAAGTTGCATCATCAATTTTTGAACGGCAGCTCCTGCAACCATCAATATTGCTTTTTTAAAGTTGGTAATATATTTACGCTCTTTTGCAAATGGCGCATCGTCGGTATCTCCAAAATCTGGAATGCTCATGAGTTCTTTTTGAACCGCCATAGCAGGTGTCATTAAATCAAGCTTTCCTTTCATGGCGCGCTTTAATACCATGTCTACGGTAAGCAAACGGTTGATTTCGTTGGTGCCTTCGTAAATACGGTTAATTCTACTATCGCGGTACCCTTTAGAAATTTGATACTCATCACTAAAGCCATTACCACCATGTATTTGTAAGCCTTCGTCTACAACAAAATCGAGTACTTCACTACCAAATACTTTTAGCATCGCACACTCAATAGCATATTCTTCTGCTGCGCCTAGTAAAGCTTGTGCAAATGTTTTTCCTTCTTGTAATAATGCATGCTCTTTATCATCAATCCATTTTGCAGTTCGGTAAAGGCCCGATTCGCACACCCACATTTTTATGGCCATTTCTGCCATTTTATGTTTGATGGCACCAAATTTTGCAATAGGCAATTTAAACTGCTCTCTTGTTTTTGCATATTGCACACTCACTGTAGTAGCTCTTTTTGCGCCACCAAGTGTTGCCGCACATAATTTTAATCGGCCAATATTTAAGACGTTAAATGCAATAATATGACCCTTGCCAATTTCGCCCAAAACGTTACCCACAGGCACTTTGCAGTCTTGAAAGTAAAGTTGAACGGTAGAAGATCCTTTGATACCCATTTTATGTTCTTCGGGACCTTGCGTAAATCCTTCCATACCTCTTTCAACTATAAAGCCTGTAAATTTATCGCCATCAATTTTTGCAAAAACGGTATACATATCTGCAAAACCTCCGTTGGTGATCCAACACTTTTGACCATTTAAAATATAGTGTTGACCATCACTAGATAATACCGCTGTTGTTTTTGCACTAAGTGCATCACTACCGCTATTAGGCTCTGTTAAACCATATGCACCTTTCCACTCGCCACTTGCGAGTTTTGGAATGTATTTTTGTTTTTGTTCTTCGGTACCAAAATATAAAATAGGAAGGGTACCAATACCCGTGTGTGCAGCTATCGCCACAGAAAAAGAATAGCCACCACCAAGTGCTTCATTAACAATGGTAGAGGTAATAAAATCTTTACCTAGTCCGCCGTATGCTTCGGGACAAGAAGTAGACAAAAGCCCCTGCTCACCTGCTTTTTCCATGAGTGACGGCATTAAACCGGGCTCCATTTTATCGATACGATCTACAATAGGTAAAATTTCTGTGTCGATAAATTGATCGCACATATCTTTTACCATTTTTTGTTCTTCATTAAATTCTTCTGGAATAAAAGTAGCCGCTAGCGTACTTTCTTTAATGATCCACTCACCACCTAGTAATGGTTGTTGATTTGAAATTTCCATATGTATAATTTTAAAAGACTTTTATAATAAATTATCGTACACTTTTTGAAACACTAGTTTCACAATTTCAATTTCGTTTTTATGAACGCCAATAAGTGCCTCATCCATAGTTTGATTGGCGAGCTCGATAGTTTTGTCTTGGAGTAATTTTGCAGACTCTGTTAAACACACGATATTAATGCGTCGATCCTCTTTAGAAGGCATACGCTTTACTAATTTTTGCTTTTCGAGATTGTCAATGAGGCGCGTAATACTTGGCTTGTCTCTAAATGTTCGGTTACACAATTCTTGCTGGCTTAGTGCGTCTTGCTTCCATAAATGATACAGTACACTCCACTGCTCTATGGTAATTTCGAGACCGGCTAGTCTAAAGTTTTTTTGTAAACGACGAGCCACAGCGGTAGACGCCATACCATTGATAACACTGTATAATTCGCCTCTTTTAAATTGGTTGTTTGACATATAGTTAGTTATGCAACTATTTCAAAGTACGGCCGTTTTTTGCATAAAACCAAGAAAAAATTGGGAAATGAAGGTGCCGGCCTAACAAATAGCCCAATTATTGATTTTCTTTGTTACATGTACCTTTTTACAGTAACCATTTGCTTATTGGCTGCCTACGGTGTATTGATGGCCTTGTATACAAGAGGGTACTGTAATATGCGCCCTTTTGTGGCAAGCGGAAAAACACCCATTACCAAGTTTACGATTGTGATTCCGGCCCGAAACGAAGCTGCTAATATAGAGGCCTGTATTGGCGGTATACTTGCACAAAACTACCCTACGCATTTATTTGAAATAATTGTGGTAGATGATTTTTCTGAAGATGAAACGGCAAACATTGTTGCATCACTCGCTTTACAACATAACAATGTTCGCTTACTGCAATTAAAAGATTTTACAAAAAATGAAAACTTAGTTGCGTATAAAAAAAGAGCCATAGAAATTGCGATTGGTCAGGCCAATGGTGATTGGATAGTTACCACAGACGCCGATTGCAGTGGTACAAACAAATGGCTAGCTACTTATGATGCATATATTCAAGAGAACGACTGTGTAATGGTGGCAGCACCCGTAGCCTATACAAACACTGGAAGTTTTTTATCTGTTTTTCAAGTACTCGATTTTATTAGTCTACAAGGCATTACAGCAGCAGCTGTTGCTTCGGGATCACATACACTTTGCAACGGTGCTAATTTATGCTATTCCAAAAATGCTTTTGAAAGCGTTGGTAAATTTAGTGGCATTGATCATTTACCTAGTGGCGATGACATGCTACTGATGCATAAAATGAAAAAATCCTACCCAGGTAAAATTGGCTATTTATTTACGCAGGATGCAGTGGTTACAACGGCCCCAAGTGCAACACTCGGTTTGTTTATTCAACAGCGGATACGCTGGGCTAGTAAGGCTTATGGGTATCAAGATAAAATTATATTTTGGATACTACTACTGGTATACCTTGTAAATGCATCGTTACTGGTGTACTTACCCATTTGCATTGCACAAACAGGAAATATTAATAATTGGCTTTTATTAATAGGCTGTAAAACGCTCATTGAAATACCGTTCATGTACGCGTCAGCAACATTTTTTAAACAACAAAAGTTACTGGTGTGGTTTACATTCATGCAACCATTTCATATGGTATATACAGTGGTTGCAGGCTGGTTTGGCACCTTTGGTTCTTATAAGTGGAAAGGCCGAACCGTAATGCAACAACAAGAAGGAACTTTTTTTAGAAAGCTTCGCAAAAATAAAGCAGCGAGTGTTTCACTATATATTGTAGCCGCTGCTTTTTTGATGGCTGTATTTGCTTATTTTATTGCACCCGAACATTCGCCAAACGCCAACCGCATGATTCCTGAAATAGGAAGTATGAAGCCAGGCTTTAGCATTCAATTATTACAAGTAAAACGCATTGGACAAAAGCTACGTGGTTCATTTTTTGAAAAACTTATTGGTGGAGAAGAAGACATTTATACTTTTATTCCAATCAGTTCGTATGCTGTAAAAGGAACCAATATTCATTATCAAAAATTTATTGACGAAGGCATTACAGAGCCTGGCGTAATGCCACTAAGACTTCTAGCCAACAATCCTGTTATAACACAAACCTATTACGCCGGTACTGATAAATTTGGAAGAGACATGCTAAGCCGCCTTATTATTGGCGTGCGCGTAAGTTTAGGCGTGGGTACCATTGCTGTTTTACTTTCACTCACCATTGGTATTTTACTTGGAGCACTTGCTGGTTTTTATAGAGGTTGGATAGATGAATGCATTATGTGGTTTATCAATGTTATTTGGAGCATACCAACATTATTACTTGTGTTTGCTATTACACTAGTGTTAGGAAAAGGATTTTGGCAGGTATTTATTGCTGTTGGATTAACGATGTGGGTAAACGTTGCAAGGCTTGTCCGTGGTCAAGTAATGTCCATTAAAAACATAGAATTTATTGAAGCAACGCGTGTACTAGGTTACTCCGATATGCGCACTATTTTTATTCATATTTTACCCAATATTATTGGACCCGTTTTAGTGATTGCTGCAAGTAATTTTGCATCAGCTATTGTAATTGAAGCTGGTTTAAGTTTTTTAGGTGTGGGTGTGCAACCGCCACAACCGAGCTGGGGTCTGATGATTAAAGAAAACTACAATTTTATTATCACGCACAATCCTGCACTTGCACTTGCACCAGGCATTGCTATTATGATACTAGTGCTTGCCTTTAATTTATTAGGCAATGGATTAAGGGATGCTTTTGATGTAAAAGAGAAATAAATTACTCGGTAGGTGATACAACTACATTTCTAACCAAACTTTCTTCGAGCGAAATAAATGTTTCGGTTCTTTCAATACCTTTTATTTTTTGTAATTCGTCTTGTAATACAAATCTTAATTGCTGAATGTCTTTACAAACAATTTCTGCAAACATGCTATAATTTCCAGTCGTATAATTTAAGCGCACAATTTGCGGCACTTTTTTTAATTCTTTGGCAACACTATCATACAATGAGCTTTTTTCGAGATGAATACCAATAAAAGCTATCACGTCGTAACCGAGTTCTTTTAAATCGACAGATAGTTTTTTACCCTTTACCACACCCAGCTCTTCTAACTTTTTAATGCGCACGTGGATGGTACCGCCCGATACAAAGAGTTTTTTGCCTAAATCGGCGTAAGAGACCTCTGCATCTTCCATCATTTCCTGAATGATCTGTAAATCGAGTTTGTCAAGATTTAATTTTGGGTTCATAATGGGGCCTGTTTTTTGTATATTTCTAAATTAAAGCTAATTTATTAAACTATTTCTATACTTTACGATAATCGATTAAATTATTTGTAACCAATAGGTGAAATGCTTTAATATTGTATGGTCAACAATCGACAAACAGTTCTTATCTATTGTGGGGTGATGAAATTTTTGGCAAACATGCCTCCTTGTCTCGGAGGTGAGGATAACGGGATAAACGTAACATAGAGCCGCTTAGCAATAAGCGACCAGGGCCGACCACTGAACTTTGTGTTATAGCTAACTGCCTTCTGGAGGTTCGATCCCTCCCCCTACAGCAACTTAAAAAGCCGCTTCTAATTGGAGTGGCTTTTTTGTTTGTAGAAGAATTAAAACTTCAAACTTTTAAACGCCTGAAAATATAACCAATGTCCAAAGTTATTGGGATGGTTTATATTGTTACTCAATATAGAAGGTTGATCTTTTCGGGCAAATACCTTTTCAAAAATATCATACACATCTACAAATGCACAACCACTAATTGCAGCCGCTTCTTTTGCTGCCTGGGTATACAACTCCATAGAGTGGCTAGAATAATGCCAGTTATCGTTGGGCCTAAAACATGAAAAAATAATTACTTCTGCATTTTTTTGCTCCCTTGACATTTGCACAAGTTTTATAAGGTTACTTTTATAAGCGCTAGGCGTCATAGCACCAACATTGGCCTCATTCATACCCCAGCCTAACAATACCAAGTCCGGATTTTTTTTGCCAATATAAGTCTCCCAATACGCTATGGCTTCTAATGAAGTGTAACCTGGTATTGAAGCATCTTGAAGATCAATTTTAGCAGCAGGATACAGATTTTATAAATATTGCACCCATCGATTTTGAAATCTAAATCGAGGGCTGCTCGCTTCGGAACCAGCAGCAATGCTATTGCCATAGGACAATACCAAAACAGGTTCGCCTTTTTCTAGTTTACCCGTAAACTTTGGTAATTGATTTTCTTGAAGAGTATTATTCGTAAATATGCTTTTCTGCTTAGAGGTATAATCGACCCAAATAAAATAGGGATTGTTGCTATAATTTGGAAAGTTGTTGTGGTCAAAATCTTTTTTTTCAAACAAATTGTATTTCGCATAATCAGGAATGCGTGAACCTGCAGTTCTAGCAATCGTACCATTATTATAATCGATGGTGTAATCCTCGTCTTCTGCATAAATGATAGCCCCCGAATCGGAAGGCAAATAAGTACTGCTTACCGTAGCTGAACCTTTAACAATCGAACTGTATAAAAAATTAGACGGACGCTCAGCAGCTAGAACAAAACTCTCTCCTTCAATTTTGTTTTGCTCGACACTTGTTTTTACTATAGGTTGTAAAGCTTTACAAGACACTACCATGCAAATTAATGGCAATAAATAAAGTAAGTAGAAATTCCTAGACTGATACATTCAAAAGGATTGAAGCTCAAATCTAGTTTTATTTATATAAGTTTAATGTTTTATATAATTTTTTTTAATTAACGGGCATCTTTGTCAGAAAAGTCCTGCGTAGACTTAAACCATTTATAATCTGGCCACTCAGGATTACTATAGGGCCAAGCGCCACAGCCGAGGTATCTATAACTTGAATTTAAGATATTACGCCTATGCCCGCTCGAATTCATCCAACCCTCTACTAGCTTTCCAGCTAGCGACCAATAGGTTGGGTCTTCATCATTAAAATTATAAATATTTTCAGCACAAGCCATATAATCAACGCCCACTCTTTTTAAGCGATCAGACATATCTTCTTTACCAGGTATAGGACTTTGATGCGAATAAAAATTTTGCTGCACCATATCTATAGAGTGCCCAAGTGCCGCCTTTTCAAGTGCAATTGAATAATAAAATTCTGGCAAATTGTATCTGATACGCTCTTCATTGGTTCTAAAAAAAAGAGCAGCATCCATGAGCCGATAATTAAATTGTGATCCTACAATTTTTTGATGTACTGCAGGCTATTGCTTAAATGAATTTAAAGAGAAAGATGTATAATAATAAGCATCCCAACTCTCCGGACTAGATTGCGCAAATGCAAAACCACTTAACAACAAAAAAACAAAAAGTAGTATTCTATTTTTCATACATTTTCGAATATAAAATATTTATAAATTCCCTTTCTTTAATTCACTCACCGCAAAATCGGTGGCCCTTGCTGTAAACGCCATATAGGTTAATGAAGGATTTTGACAGGCAGATGACGCCATACAAGAACCATCTGTAATGAATACATTTTTTGCATCATGCATTTGGTTCCATTTATTAAGCACAGAGGTTTTGGGATCCTTACCCATACGCGCCGTACCCATTTCATGAATACAAAATCCGGGTGCTGGCATCGAATCGTAAGTAGAAACATTTTTGATGCCTGCTGCTTCTAACATTTCTGCTGCGCTATTTTTCATATCCACGCGCATCTTCATTTCGTTTTCTTTGAATTCACAATCAATGTCAAGTAATGGTAAACCCCACTTGTCTTTTTTAGTTTTGCTTAAGGTTACTTTGTTTTCGTAATAAGGTAAATGCTCACCCCATGACCCAATGCCCATAGACCAGTTACCTGCTTCGGTAATGGTTTCTTTAAACGCCTGCCCAATACCCTCCCCTTCTTGCCTGCCTCTACCCGCGCCACCTTGATAACCAAAGCCACGAACATAACCTGCAGAGGAACCGCCATCTAAATTTCTAAATCTTGGAATATAAATACCATTGGGTCTTCGGCCATACGTATACTTATCTAAAAAGCCTTCGTACGTTCCTGAAGCACCCACACCATAATGATGGTCCATTAAATTATGTCCTACTTGCAAACTACTATTACCAAAACCTTCTGGAAAAACTTCCGAAACAGAATTGAGTAAAATATGTGAAGTACCTAATGTAGATGCATTTAAGAAAACAATTTTTGCATAATACTCTTCTGTCAAATTGGTGTTCGAGTCTAATATGCGCACGCCTTTTGCACGGCCCGTTTCTTTATCGTATAAAATTTCGGTAGTGATAGCGTCTGGGCGGAGCGTTAAATTACCCGTTGCAAAAGCAGCAGGAAGCGTTGCTGCATTGGAACTAAAATATCCACCAAATGGACAACCTTGATGACACTTGTTTCTAAATTGACATGGACCACGCGTGCCAATTTTTGCAGTATGATTGGCGGAACGTCCAATAATCATGGGACGACCCATTTTTGTTTTTAATTCACTGGCAACAAGCTGCTCAACACAGTTCATTTCCATAGCAGGCATAAACTCGCCATCAGGTAACATCGAAAGTCCATCTCTATTACCACTGATGCCGGCAAATTTTTCTACATAACTATACCATGGTGCTAAATCGCTGTAACGAACAGGCCAATCAGTACCATGGCCATCTTTCCCATTCGCTTCAAAATCTAAATCACTCCAGCGGTAGCTTTGACGGCCCCACATGAGTGAACGACCACCCACATGATTGCCTCTAATCCAATCAAAAGGTTTTACCGCATTGTACGGATGATCATTATCGTTTACAAAAAACTTTTTTGAAACTTCGTCGTAAGCGTAACACTTACTTTGTATGGGTGAATTGTGTTTGTCTTCTTGCGTGGCACCATTTCGGTGTTCTAGTTCCCAAGGATTTTTTTCGGTGCCCTCATAATCTTTGATATGCTCCACATTACGGCCTCGTTCCAATAAAATTGTTTTGAGCCCTTTTTCTGTTAACTCTTTAGCAGCCCATCCTCCAGAAATTCCAGAGCCTACTACAATTGCATCAAAAATATTTTGCTTTGCCATACCAAAATGTGGTTTAGGTGGATCTAATGATTGTAATTTATAATAATTTTTAGAGATATTGGCATTGACTTACTTTTGCACTCATGGGACAGAAAAAATTAATCCGGTTTGAAGCCATCAAAGGGTACGAAAACGTATTTGAATACCCGGTTAATGCCAAGGGCACCTGGAACGGCTATTTTAAAAACGATAACCCCATAATACTTGAACTTGCTTGTGGCAAAGGAGAATACGCCGTTGGCCTGGGCAAAATGCACCCTAACCAAAATTTTATTGGCATAGATATTAAGGGTAACCGTATTTGGAGAGGTGCCACCAATGCACTTGAACAAGGCCTTAACAACGTGGCATTTATTAGATCGCACATTGATAAAGTGCCAGATTACTTTACCGCTCAAGAGATTGAGGAAATTTGGATCACTTTTCCGGATCCGCAGCTAAAGGGCGCTAGGGCAAAAAAACGCCTCACCCACCCTAAATTTTTGCGTTTATACCAGCAAATTTTAAAACCCGGGGGCGCCATTCATTTAAAAACCGATAGTCCAGATTTATATCAATTTACCAAGCTTGTTATCAACTTATTTGAACTTCCGTTGTTAGAGGATATGGATAATGTATACGCAGGCGCAAACATCAAACCTGAATTGCACATAAAAACACATTACGAGGGTTTAGACATTGCAGGAAGCAACCGTATTCATTACTTGTCTTTTACCATTAACAAAGAATTGCCACTTGCCATAGATGCGCAATTAAAAAGTTTATTAAGTGAACAAGAACCTGATTAAAGACGTAGATTATTATACCGATTGTTCTGGTAATTTTGTATTTACAGAAGCGTATCACCTTGCAAAAGGATACTGTTGTGGTCATGGTTGCAGGCACTGCCCCTATGCCTACGAAGCGGTACCAGAGCCACGCAAACAAATGCTACTGAACAAAGAAATCCATGAATACCGCGAGCCGCAATAAAGCAGAAGCACCCAGTTTTTTTGAAGGGGTGTATCAGGTGGTAAGGCTTATTCCAAAAGGCCGCGTTACAACCTATGGTGCTATTGCAGCATATTTAGGAAGCAAACAAAGTTCAAGAGCAGTTGGCTACGCACTTAATGGCGCACATTTTATTAGGCCCAAAGTACCCGCACAAAGAGTGGTGAATAGAAATGGAATGTTAAGCGGAAAAGCGCATTTTGAAACGCCAACACGCATGCAAGAACTCCTTGAAAAAGAAGGTGTGAAGGTGAAAGATGAAACCATCGTAAATTTTGCCAACCATTTTTGGGACCCCAGCTCAGCGCTTAGCTTATAAGCAAACGCAGAGGAACTTACACGTAATAAGGCGCAATAAACCAGTACACAATAGGCCCTGTAACGGCTACATAAAACCATAAAGGCCATGTAATTTTTGCTAACTTTTTATGTGTTGCAAACTCGGCAGTTAATGCGCGGTATGCTGTAAATAAAATGAATGGTAAAATAACCGCTGCTAAAAATATATGCGTGCTTAAAATAAGTAAATAAATAGTTCGGTAAGAACCCACAGCCGCATTTTCTGCTTCACTTAAAAGACCATCATGATTCGTATCACCAAACTTAGCTTCCCCAGCTAATAAATGATGCGCGATATAAGACACTAAAAATAGTACAGATAACACAAGTGCCGCCATCATCATTTTTTTATGTAGTTGGTAATTGCCATTTTTAACCGCAGCTAGTGCTGCTACCAATAAAACTGCAATGATTGAATTAATGACAGCATTGGCAGTTGCAAAAATGTGCACGTCAAAACCTAAATCGATATCTAATTTAAATTTACTAAGCAACACTACAACCGTAAAAACGACTACAGAAAAAATTCCGATAAGCCATTTTGCTAGTTTGTCGTTTTTTGAAATAGATGCTTGTAACATAGTATTGTTTTTAAATAATAAAATTAACCATTTATTTTTCTGCGCTGACGCATATACACCACAAAAAATAATATCGCTGAAATAATAATCAACCAAAGCCAAGCCAGGTCTAGTATTTGTCTAAATAAAGCACCTTTGTTTTTAGGGTCTTTTTCCAACATAAGTAGGCCAATATCTCTTGCAAGTTTGGCCAGCGAGTTTGAATCAAGCCCATTGTAATAGCCACGCACATAACGGTCTTTATCTAATAATACAAACCTTGAAGTGTGCACGAAATCAGGACTGATAGGCTCTTCGCTAAATTTATCAACTTTTAATTCTTCAAAAGCAAATTTGTAAATACTGTCTTTACTACCCGTTAAAAACCACCAGTTATCATGATTGGCACCAAACAAATCGGCATAGTTTTTAAGTACCGAAACAGAATCACGCTCAGGATCTACAGTAAAAGAAACAAACTGCACAACAGTCGTATCTATTTTATTACGCACGTTGCCTCCAAGCTTAAAAGAGTGCTGGAGTTTTTGCATATTAAAAGTGAGCTTGGGGCAGATACTTCTACAACTTGTAAAAACATAATCGATCACCATTATTTTAGAGCCCTTATCATAAATGCTAACTGTGTCACCTAATTGATTCACAAGGCTAATATTGGCTGTTTTATGCCACACGCTGTCGGTTATCTCTTTTCCGTTTTCTATCCTTGTAACAACCGTATCCAATAAATACTTGCGTGGCATATCTACCACATGGTCACTTGCAGATTTAAGCCACAAATAACATGCTATAGGAAGAACTAAAGCGATTAATAATCCTAGAATTGAATTTTTACTCATGGTAAACCGGTTGGTATAAAAAAACCACCAAACAAAGGTCGGTGGTTTTTCTTATTGAATAACAATTTAGATTAGTGTTTGTTCTCTAGCGCTGCAGTATCTGATGCATGCGCAGTTGTATCTGCTACCGCTTCGTGTGTTGCGCCAGTTTCATGTGCAGCTCCACCATGTCCTTCTTCCTTTTTTTCTACCTTCGTTTCAGATCGTTCTTTAAAATAAGGATCGTAGGTATTACGTAGGTTTTTAAATGAATTGCCATCATATAAAAAAGCAGCAATAAACCATACAAATAGTCCTAAAGGAACAACAATGGTCATAATTAGGTTCTTTAATTCATGCTTTAAGTGCATGAAATAAGCAACAATATAAAAAGCCTTAGACATCATTAAAATAATGATAGAACCTTTAATAGCAAGGCGCATGCCTGCGTTATGAATACCCATCATCCAAAAACCAAGGATTAATTCTACAATGGTTAATACAGATAAAATGATGGTAACTTTTTTTATTTCACCAGTTCCGTGGTTTTCTTCGTGTTGAGCTGTATGTGACATTAGGTTCGAAATTAATGTTGTTGAAAAATAAATTATACCAGGTAGAAACAGGTAAATACAAATACCCATACTAGATCTACAAAGTGCCAGTACAAGCCTGCTTTTTCTATCATCAGGTAATGGCCACGCTCTTCAAATTTATCTAGTAGCGTCATAATGAGCATAATAGTATTGATGAGAACCCCTGTAAACACATGGAATCCGTGGAAACCAGTAATGGTAAAAAAGTAATTGGTAAAGTTGGTTGAAGAAGCGGTGCCATCAGCATTTAAAAATGGATTGCGACCCCACCAAGCACCTTCATGGTGCAAGTGATTCCACTCCCAAGCCTGACAGCTTAAAAAAGCAATACCTCCAATGATGGTCCAAATCATGTATTTAACCACAGACTTTTTATCCATTTCTTGGCCCGCTTTTACCGCAAGTACCATGGTTACAGAACTAACAATCAAAATAAAAGTCATGATAGACACAAACACGAGCGGCGCATTGGCCCCTTCTGGCGCAAAAGGAAAACTTTTGAATACTAGGTTAGGGTCAGGCCATCCATTGGTTGAAAAACGAATAGTACCATAAGAGATTAGAAAGGCGCCAAATGTAAAGGCATCACTCATTAAAAAATACCACATCATTAATTTACCGTACTCGACGTTAAACGGGCTTTTTCCGCCACCCCAAGACTTTGTTGTTTCTACTGTTGCTGTTGACATGTCTTATTAAAAATTTCGTTGCAAAAATATCGGCTATCAGTCAAAAAAGACGATTTCCGGGTAACTTTTTATTAGAATTAAGCGATCAAATGAAAAAATACAAATAAGTATATCCAAAGTATATCTACAAAATGCCAATAGGTAGCTATAATTTGAACTGGAACGATGTTAATTTGGCTTGATTTGATCCAAAAAGCCCTAAAAAACAAAATACAAAGTGCAACTACACCACCTAATACGTGTAACATGTGAAGACCCGTGATTATGAATAAAAACGAAGAAGCAGAATTACTTTGAGGACCAATAAGTGCAAAACCCCTTAACTCTAGGTCTTTAAAGCCTTCCCATTGTAGTTTCACAAATACAATACCTAAAATGCAGGTTAAGGTAATTAAAGATTTGTAAGTAGCATACTTTCCTGCCTTTACTGCGGCACTTGCCAACCACATAGTTACACTACTGGCAACTATAACAGCCGTAGAATACCAAAACAATACAGGTAGTTCAATCACTAACCAATTACCTTGGTTCTTTTTTACAATATAAGCGCTCGTTAATCCAGCGAACATCATTACAATGCTTCCAATTGCTGCCCACATCAAAAAACGTTGCGGGTGAATTCTTTGCGGTTCTGTTGTTGTAAGTGATGACATGTATTTTATTTTATTCTTTAATTTTTGTCTGCGAGCAATGCTAGTAAAACGATTGGTAAATAAATATAGCTACTAAACATAACGCGCCTGGCTGCTTTAACATCCATTTGCTGATACAGCCTCATACTTTGCACCACCATAAAAACATTACAAGCCATCACTATAATCGCACTTGTAAGTCCTGTGTACCCAAAATAATACGGCAAAAAACCCACAGGAATCATAAGCACAGAATACATGATACCTTGAATGGCTGTAAACTTAGTAGGCCCTTTATCGGCAGGTAACAATTTAAATCCAGCTTTGCTATAATCTTCGTGTGCCACCCAAGCAATCGCCCAAAAATGTGGAAACTGCCATAAAAATTGAATGCCAAAATAGATCCAACCGCCTAGGCTAAAATCATCATTGCCCGCAACCCAACCAATTAAACAAGGTAGTGCACCAGGTAAAGCACCCACCAACACTGCAATTGAATTTATTTTTTTAAGCGGCGTATAAATAAACGCATATAAAAATAAACTAAACGCAGATAAAAGTGCAGCAGACAAATTAAAAAAGTACCACATCATTCCTACGCCAAGAAGTCCAGCAATCAATGCAAATGTGTAGGCTTCGCTTTGACGCATCCTGCCTGCAGCAACAGGTCTTGAACCCGTACGTTTCATTAACGCATCGGTATCTTTTTCAACTGCTTGGTTGATCGCATTTGCACTTCCAGTAACGAGCATTCCTGCTAGAAACAAAATGGCAATCATCCACCAATCAAACTCCTTAATATTTGGCGCTAACAAATAACAAACCACACATGAAAACACAACCGTAAAGCTCAGCGTAAATTTAATTAGCTGGTAATAGTCTTTGGCTTTAGAAGCAAAAGTACTAGAACGGTTGTTTTCGTTATCCATTTTAGTGCTGACTTTCGTCTGCTCCCACAGGTGTTGTTTGTGGAATAAAGTCTAAGCCATCTTTACCATAATCATAAGGCCAACGGTGTACTTCAGGAATTTCACCTACCCAGTTACCGTGTCCCGGATGAATAGGAGTAGTCCATTCTAAACTATTTGATTTCCAAGGGTTAGGATCCAATAATTTTCTTCCTTTAAAAATAGAATAGAAGAAATTAAATAAGAAAGATAATTGAACCATAAATACAATCATGGAAACAAGGCTTATAAATTTATTGAGTTCGCCAAATTGCTTGAAGCTTTCCCAAATACTAAAATCGTAATAACGACGTGGCATACCCGCTAAACCTTCGTAGTGCATAGGCCAGAAAATCATATAGGCGCCCGCAATAGTTACCCAAAAGTGAATATAACCAAGAGTGTTGTTTAACTGCTTGCCATACATTTTAGGGAACCAGTGGTAAATACCCGCGTACATACCAAACATGGAAGCTACACCCATTACAATGTGAAAGTGTGCAACTACAAAATAAGTATCATGCAAGTGAATATCGAGCGCAGAGTTACCCAACCAAATACCCGTTAAACCACCAGAAATAAATAAGCTTACAAACCCAATGGCAAATAGCATAGCAGGCGTGAAACGAATATTACCTTTCCACAAAGTAGTTAACCAGTTAAACACTTTGATGACAGATGGAACGGCAATCAATAAAGTTAAGAGTACAAACACAGATCCTAAGAATGGATTGAGTCCTGTCACAAACATGTGGTGCGCCCATACCAAGAAGGCAAGGATAGCAATAGCAAACAAAGAGCCCACCATCGCCATGTAACCAAAGATTGGTTTTCTTGAATTCACCGAAATGATTTCAGAAACCATCCCTAGTGCTGGTAACAAAATAATATATACCTCTGGGTGACCTAAGAACCAAAATAAGTGTTGGTATAAAATAGCAGAACCACCCTCATTAGGTAGTGCACCTACGCCGTTTACAAATATGTCCGATAAATAAAAACTTGTTCCAAAATTTCTATCAAAAATTAATAAGATAAAACCAGAAAATAGTACAGGGAAAGATAAAACCCCTAGGACTGCTGTAAAGAATAACGCCCAAATGGTTAATGGCAAACGCGTCATGCTCATACCCTTGGTACGCATGTTTAAAATGGTCGTAATGTAATTTAGCCCTCCTAATAAAGAGGATACCACAAATAGCGACATAGAAACCAACCATAAATCCATACCTGTTTTAGAACCTGGTGATGCATCACCTAGTGCAGATAATGGAGGGTATGCTACCCATCCACCACTAAAGGGGCCTGTTTCTACAAACATAGAAGATAACATAACAATGCTCGCAGCAAAGAAAAACCAGTAGCTAAGCATATTCATAAACGGAGACGCCATATCACGTGCACCAATTTGAAGTGGAATTAAAAAGTTGGCAAATGTACCGGATAACCCAGCTGTTAATACAAAGAATACCAGTACGGTTCCATGGGTTGTAACAAGCGCATAATAAGCTTCTGGTGAAATATGTCCACCTTTGGCCCATTTACCCAATAGATCTTCTAAGAATGGGAATGTAGAATCTGGATAGCCTAATTGTAAACGAAAAAGTACGCTTATCAAACCACCAATCACTGCCCATATCATACCTGTGATTAAGAATTGCTTCGCAATCATTTTATGGTCTTGGCTAAATACATATTTAGTTAGGAACGTATCATGGTGTTCATGATGACCGTGATCATCGTGTCCATGTGCCTCTCCATGTAAAACTGCTTCGTGACTCATACCTATTTATTTATAAAAGTGAATTCGTTTTTTAAAATTTATTTTTTTACTACTGCCGCAACCACTGTTGTGTCTGCTACGGCGCTAGGATCTTTTTCAGGAAATGCTGTGTAGTAATAAGGCTTTTGCTTTGCCATTACTGCATCAAATTCTTCTTGATCAATAACCTCAATAATACCCTTCATAGAATAGTGTCCATTTCCACATAACTGATCGCATGAAATTTCATACACAAAGTTTGGATTACCCGTGATTTCTTTCATTTCCTTTGTGGTATACTTTGGTGTAAACCACATGGTTGTTGGGATACCCGGAACGGCGTCCATTTTTAATCTGAAATGAGATAAACCTACGTCATGAATAACATCACGAGAACCCAACACAAATTTAACGGGCTTACCTTTTACTAAGTAAACGGTTTGCTCCATTACGAGGTCGTCGTGTGTTAATTCGTCATCCCAAATAAGACCTAAGCTGTTACTAGCGTTGTCAATATTTTTATAATACTTTTTACCAAAAGAACCATCTTTCCCTGGATAACGAAATATCCAACCAAATTGCTTGCCGGTTACTTCTACTACCATTGCATTTTTAGGAGGTTCACCGGTAAATAAAAACCAGTTACGAAGACCAATAACAACTAAGATTGTTAAAGTAATGGCAGGAATAATGGTCCAGATGAATTCAAGTTTAGTACTGTGTGCAAAAAACACCACTTTACGGTTTGTGTCTTCTTGGTACTTGTAGGCAAATATAAAAAGAAGTGCCTGCGTTCCTACAAATGCAATTCCAGAAATGACGAGTGTTACCCATAGCATACTATCAACTCTAGCGCCTTCAACACTTGCACTATCATGGGCTAGTAATGTTTTGTCAAACAACAAATTGTTGCAATACCAAACACCTACCAAGCCCAAAACTAAAAACGCAGCCATCAAGAAACCATTGATTTTATTGCTTTGCTTGCGACTTACTTCTTCGCCTTTTAATACAGACACATACTCACTAACTTTTGCAATCTGAAAAATGACTACAAAAATGAGAACTACTACGGCTATTGTTAAAAACATTGTCATATGCTATCAATATTTTATTGATTCTAAATATTAATCCTCTAAATAATTATACTTGGTGTATGATACTTTCTTTTAAGAATGGATGACTCTTTGGAATCAGCGGCTTGCTTGCTAGCGCACGGCTTACAAAGAAAATCATAAGACCCACAAATAAACTTAAAATACCAAAGTCTAACCAACCAAGCGTTACGTGCTCTTTAGATAAAGAACCCATTACCATTTGGTAAAAATCGATCCAGTGACCAAATAAAATTAATACTGCCATAAAAGTTACTAGAGTATAGTTTCTTTTAGCAGAACGTTTCATTAATATTAATAATGGACAAAGAAAGTTGATGATAAGGTTTAAGAAGAATATGCCTTTGTAAGGACCTTGTACTCTATGCTTAAAGTAAATGGTTTCTTCAGGAATATTTGCATACCAAATAAGCATGTACTGAGAGAACCATAAGTATGTCCAAAACACAGAAAACGCAAACATGAATTTACCAATATCGTGCAAGTGTTCTTGTGTTGTTAATTCTAAATAACCTTTGTTTTTTAGGTAGATTACCCAAAGTGCAATAAGGCTCATACCAGACACAAATGAACTTGCAAATGTGTACCAGCTATACATCGTAGAGTACCAATGTGGATCAATACTCATCATCCATAACCAAGGAATCGTAGAACCAACCGTTAAACCAAACCACACTAAAAAGGTAGCAGCACGTACGGTGTTTTTATAAATAAAAGTAGCGCCCTCTTGTGCAGTCATTGGTTCACCATCGGCCTGCTCGTTGAGCTTGCGAATACGCCATCCAAATAAACTCCATAAAGCGATGGCAAGGGTTGACCAAACCACAAAGAACACCGGATTTAAAAATCCAGACTTGCCTTTTAGGATTGGATCATTGGCCACAGCTTCTGTATCTAACCAGTGGTAGATATGGTGCTTGTGACCAAAAATTACATACATTAAAACAGCAAAGGTAATAGCGCCAAAAATAGGTACCATCGTAGAGATTGCCTCAGGAACCCTGCGGAATGATTGTTGGAAACCGCCCATGGCCATGGTTGTTACGCCAATGAAAAACATAGCAGCGTTACATACCAAAGTCCAAAAAATACTGTTGTACATAAGTGTTCCCCAAAACTGAGTTTGCTCATGTTCGTCTGCACTAAAACCTTTGGTCACTAAACCTGTAACCAAAGCAACAAGACCCACAGCAATTAATGCCAATGACCAAGTTTTCATCTTTGCAGGTACCTCAAATTGCATTTTGATAGAAGCCATCTTTACTCTTTTAAAAAATTTTTATTTAGCAGCTTTTGCAGCCAATTGTTTGTTTTTTACATACTTCAACACCATCCAACGTTGCTTGCGACTTAACTGTGATGCGTAAGAACCCATCAAGTTTTTACCATAAGCAACAGAATAAAACATTTGTCCTTCTGGCATTACAGAAACGATAGGATCAGCCACCAAATTTTTTGGTGCAGATGGATAAGGACCATCCCCATTTTTCCATAATGGACCGTTGCCATCTAAATTTTTACCATGACAAATACCACAGTTTATTAGGTATAAACGTTCTGCTTCTTTTGCATCTGTGTCAGATAAAGAATCGATTGGATTTTTAACTGCACGTGAAGCGTAATAATTGGTCGTATCGCCTGGCACATCTTTTTGGATGTGAAAAGGCATTTCTACACCACGAGCCATTGTTCCTGCAACAGGCATGGATGTGTAGTTGATACCTTTTTCGGTGAGGTTACTATGGTCTGCGTAGGTTTCGTATGCACGACTGTAAGCCATATCTGGCATATACACAGAACCTGGTTCACGCTTAACACCATTACAGCTGCTAATGATAGCAGTGATGGCAAGAACGAGTATGATAAATAATTTCTTCATCGGATTTCTATTCAATAATTTATGCTGCAACAATTTCTTTGTTTTGAAAAGGAACATTTTCGTTATCGTAACGACCAAACCACCAGCCTTCTTCGGCAACTTGAACGCTTAATTCGATTGCGCCGTTGCTTTGTAAGAATGCTTGTAAGTCATCAGTATTTGTAGTATCTGTACACTCAATGGCCATTACAAATAAATCGTCGGTAGCACGTGCATGAAAATGATGTTTTTTAACACCTGGTGCCAATTGACACAAGTAGCAAAAAGTAAGTACCATACCCACTGCTGCAAAGAGTACTGTTAACTCAAACATAATTGGAATCCAAGCTGGTAAAGCAAAGTGTGGCTTACCACCAATGTTTAAAGGCCAATCTTTTGTAAGGATCCAGCTAATACAACTAAGGGCAGTTGTGGTACCCGTAATGCCATAAATAAACCCTGCTGTATGTATGCTTGTTTCTCTTAAGCCCATTGCATGATCTAAACCGTGTACCGCAAATGGCGTGTACACATCATGGATTTTATATCCTGCAGCACGCACTTTTTTTACTGCCGGAAAAAGCACCGCTTCATCCTCAAAACAGCCTACTACAAATTTCTTTTTTGCCATGTGTTCTATTTTATCGTTGGTTCAACGTAAATGATTAGTGTTGGTGTGTTTGATCTTTAACAAATGCTTCTAGTGGTTGCGCTTCAATCCCACTCATTTGTTCTTTGTAACCATCGCCGGTTGTTTTTAATACATATTTAATTTCTGCAATTGCAATGACTGGGAAGTACTTAGCAAATAAGAAGAAACATGTAAAGAACAATCCGAAGGTTCCTGCATAAAAACCAATCTCCCAAATAGAAGGACGATAATACACAGACCAGCTAGACGGTAAATAATCTCTATATAAAGACGTTACGATAATTACGAAACGCTCAAACCACATACCAATGTTAACGATGATACTCATGAAGAATGTTACAAAAACATTTCTTCTCATTTTGCGAGACCAGAAAATTTGAGGGCTTAATACGTTACAAGCCATCATACCCCAATAGCTCCATCCATAAGGACTAAATAAATACGCACGAGAATACCAGAAAGTATACCCTTCATATTTATTTTGAGAGTACCAACCCATAAATAATTCTGTTAAGTAAGCGATGCCTACAATAGAACCTGTAAGTACAATTACTTTATTCATGGCTTCGATGTGACCTAGGGTTACATAATCTTCCATTGCAAATACTTTACGTACAATGATCATGAGGGTTTGCACCATGGCAAAACCAGAGAAGATCGCACCCGCAACGAAATACGGAGGGAAGATGGTTGTATGCCAACCAGGAATTACTGAAGTTGCGAAGTCAAAAGATACAATGGTGTGTACCGATAATACAAGTGGTGTAGATAAACCAGCAAGTACTAAAGATAAACTTTCATGACGTTGCCAGTGCTTGGTAGAACCTGTCCAACCAAATGAAGCAAGACCATATAAACGCTTACGTAATTTTGTGAAAGCTCTATCACGAACGGTTGCAAAATCTGGAATCAAACCAGAATACCAGAATAATAAGGATACGGTAAAATAAGTAGAGATCGCAAATACGTCCCATAAAAGTGGTGAGTTAAAATTCACCCATAATGGACCACGCGTGTTAGGGTAAGGAAGTACAAAAAATGCCATCCAAACACGACCCATGTGGAAGATAGGGAACTGACCCGCACACATGACGGCGAAAATGGTCATCGCTTCTGCAGCACGGTTTACACCTGTTCTCCATCCTTGACGGAATAGTAGTAAGATTGCTGAGATAAGGGTACCCGCATGACCGATACCTACCCACCATACGAAGTTGGTGATATCCCATCCCCAACCCACTGTTTTGTTCAAGTTCCACTCTCCAATACCATAAGTTACCTCACGGTAAACGCTGTACACACCAAATAATAAAAGCGCAACAGCAATGAAGAATCCGACATACCATAACCTTGTTGGCTTGGCTTCGATAGGGCGAACAATATCTTCGGTTACTTGGCGGTAATTTTTATTACCACTAACCAATGGTTCCCTAAGTTGTGATTCGTACTTTAAATGCATCTTATTCTATTTCAATTATTTTAATTATGCTTTTTTCTCTTCTGCTCCTTCTTCTGTGTTACGCACTTTAGCTAAGTAAGTAACGCCAGGTAAAACGTGTAACTGCTCTAGTACATAGAAGCTTCGATTAGGATTGTCTAAACGTACTTTAGTGATCGCACTGTGCTTGCTGTTGGCATTACCAAAAGTAATAGCCTCTGTAGGACAAGCTTGTTGACAAGCAACTTTTACATCTGTATCTTCTAAAGGACGAGAATCTTTTTTCGCTTTTAATTTTCCTTCTTGTAAACGTTGAACGCAGAAAGAACATTTTTCAATAACACCACGAGAACGAACCGTAACGTCTGGATTTAATACCATGCGTGTTAGATCGTCATTCATATTTAACACCACATCGTTTACGTGACCTGTTTGGTTGTCACCAAAGCTATCCGCACCTGTATAATCTGCCCAGTTAAAACGACGTACTTTATAAGGACAGTTATTAGCGCAATAACGGGTACCTATACATCTGTTATAGGTCATTTGGTTTAAGCCTTCTGAGCTATGGTTGGTAGCAGCAACCGGACAAACGTTTTCACAAGGAGCGTTATCACAATGTTGACACATGAGTGGTTGGAATACTACATTTGGATTATCCATATCGCCGCTGTAATAACGGTCAATACGTAACCAATGCATTTCATGACCACGAAGTACTTCTGGTTTACCAACAACTGAAACGTTGTTTTCTGCATTACATGCAACCACACAAGCGCCACAACCTGTACAAGCATTTAAGTCAACACTCATACCCCATTTGATACCCGGTCTATCGAATACAGGATAAATAGTTCCTGCACCTTCAAATTTTTGAAGAACTTGTTCGTCGTTTAATTTTTCGCCACCAGAAATTTGACCACGTAATTCTTTTGCACGCTCTTCAAAAATTTCTTTAGGATGGTGTTTGTACTCGGCAAGTGTTAACTCTTTCATCACCTCGGTACGGTTACCTTGCTCAGTATCGTAACGGCTATGCGTTTGTGTTAATGCTACTGGAAATTTTTCGCCAGTTGCAACCACTTCTACACTTGTGTTTACGTATGAAATGTTATTACCTTGTAAAGAAGCTAAACCAAACGCATTTTTACCAACGCCGTTTGCTGCTTTACCCATATTTTCTGAACGGCCGTAACCCACTGCAATACCAATAGTTTCAGGGTGTGTGCCCGGAATAATTAATGCAGGAAGTTCAATCGTCTTACCACCTACTGTAACTTTTACAACTGGCTTAGGAGGATTTACTTCGTAGGCATCTGCTTGACCGCCGTTATTTAAATCAATTTTTAATAATGTTCTTGCAAGTGCAGGAGAAACGATTACATAGTTGTCCCAAGTGGCACGCGTTACCGGATCTGGTAATTCTTGTAACCAAGGGTTAGAAGCACCTTGACCAGCACCGATACCAACTTTTTCATATAATACGAGTTCTAGTGCACCGCCTTTTTTAGTTGACGTTGCTGCAGATACTGCGTTTGCAACAGCTGCACTAGAAAAACTTCCAGCACTAAAAGCTGCAGGTGCAGAAGGCAATACACCATCTTGTAATGTTTTATCCCAACCTGCGTCTCCACCTAATTTAGTAGACCAGTAGCTTTTTAAATACGCTAAATAATCTGAAGTGTTACCACTCCATTTTAATAAGCTGTCTTGCCACTGACGTGTTTTGAATAAAGGATATATGGTAGGTTGAATAAATGAAACGTTTCCAGAAACCGCTTCTGCATCACCCCAACTTTCTAGGTAATGATGATCTGGTAAAACAAACTTACAAAGCACCGCAGTTTCATCTTGCTTGGTTGCAAATGAAATGGTTGTTTTAACTTTTGCAAGACCAGCTGTAAAACCAGCAGCATCATGCCAAGAATATGCAGGGTTTGCACCAACTAAAATTAAAGTACCAACGCTACCTGCGTTCATGTCTTTAACGAGTTGAACAAAATTTGCATCAACACCAGCGCGAGTATTGTTGCGCGCAGCCCAGTTGATGGTAGAACCACCAGCACCGACTGCATTATTAATAGCGTTTACGATGATTTGAATATTCACATCATTACTACCAGCTACTACAAGTGCAGCGCCTTTGTTTTCTACTAAAGTTTTTGCTGCATTTTGGATACCTGCTTTTAAAGTAGCATCCGAAATACCAGTTATAGATCCACCTGTTACAGCGCTTAATAAAGCAGCTGCAATAGCGCCTGTTTCTGAAGGACGGTGTAAATATTTTTCATCCGCATTTGAACCCGTAAGACTCGCTACACTTTCGAAGTGTATGTGCTTACTCATACTAGGATTTTTTTCGTTGATTTTTTTACCAGTAGCATATTGCTTAGAAAATGCAACAGGGCTTAACCAAGTACCTAAGAAATCGGCACCTAAGCTTACAATGGCTTTTGCATTTTCGAAGTGGTAATCAGGAATTGCAGCAACACCATTTGTTGCAGCATTTGCTTCGATTAAGCCGCTGTAAGAAACAGCGTCATACGTCACGTATTTGCTACCCGGATATTTTGCTAAAAATTGAGCAATGACTTCTTTACTAGTTGGAGAAGTAATGGTGCTTGAAACCACCACAACATTACCACCCATAGCTGCAGCAACAGCTTTATCTGCAGCTTCAAAAGTTACTTCTTTACCATCGATAGTAGGGTAACGTAAGCGAGCTGTATCATATAAATCTAATACAGATGCTTGCACACGTGCAGACGTACCACCTTTGGTTACCGGGCTTAAATCGTTACCCTCAATTTTAATAGGACGACCATCGCGTACTTTAGCTACAACGCTTACCACATCACCATCTTGCACATATGTAGTTGCGTAATAATTTGCAATGCCTGGTACAATATCTTCAGGTTTATTTGCAAACGGAATGGCTTTTTTAATAGGCATTTCACAGCTTGCTGCAACAGCGGCGGCTGCAGTGCTAAAACCTACATATTTTAAAAAGTCTCTGCGTGGTGCAGCAGTTTCGAGAAAACTTTTGCCTTCGTCTTCAACAAAAGGAAGCTCTTCTTTGAACTCATCTTTTACTTCTTGATTGTAAGCAGCAGACTGATTCTTTTCTCCAAAACTTTGCCAGTACTTTTTTTGCTCCATGATATATTTATTATCGGGTATAATGTTATATTAATAGTGACACTTTTGACACTCCGTACCACCAATGTTTTCTACGGTAACACCTTTGGTGCTATCCATTTTTCCAGACTTTAAATCTTGGTGGTATTTTTCGTAGATGCTATAGAAACCATTGTCTTTAAATTGAACTTTAGTTTCGCGGTGACAGTTAATACACCAGCCCATGCTAAGGTCATTTTGTTGTTTTACTTCACCCATTTTTTGGATTTCGCCATGACATGTTTGACAAGCAACTTGACCTGCTTTTACGTGTTGCGCGTGGTTGAAATAAACGTGATCCGGTAAGTTGTGGATACGCACCCACTCAATTGGTTTTGCTTTTGAAGCATCCCAAGGTTTACCTGGTTCAAAACCTGCGTACTTGTACAATTTTTCAATTTCTTGTGTGCCATTTACTTCTTCTCCAGATTCAGTAAACATTTTTTCACCTTTGTATTCGTTGATGGCCAAGTGGCAGTTCATACAAACATTTACAGAAGGAAGGGTGGCTTGTTTACCTTGGTAAACACCTATGTGACAATATTGACAATTAATTTGATTAATGCCCGCATGTACTTTATGTGAATAGTAAATAGGCTGAACGGGTTGATAGTCTTTGCTTCTACCAAGTCCCATTGCACTTTTAGAAACTTGATATCCACCTACAATAAAAAATAGGATCGCTAAAAAAGCTAGGTATCTTTTGTTTCTCCAAAATGGAACTGGCACTTCAGGGTCAATTCCTTCGCGGGCATCTGATAGTTTTTTTAACCCCGCATTTACTTGGAGTAAGATTACAGCAACGACTGCTAAAACCAGGGATAAAATCCCAAATAATAAGGAGTTATCATCTTCAGCTGGAGCACCTGCCGTAGCACCTGCAGCTCCCCCGGCACCTGGTGCTGGAACAGAAGCGATGTACTTTAAAATGGCATCGATTTCCTCATTTTTTAAATTCGGAAAAAGGTTCATCGCTGTCTTATTATACTCGAGGTATAATTTGTTCGCGTACTCGTCACCTGTTTTTAAAAAGGCAGCACTATTCTTGACCCAAGAATACAACTTCGCCTTACTTTCCCAACGGCCTTCAACCCCAGCAAGCGCGGGACCTGTAGACTTTTTGTGTACCTGATGGCAGGAAGCACAATTGGTGTTAAACAAGGTTTTTCCGTCTTGGGCGGTAACGGTATTTGTAACTAAAAGGCCCAACAAGAAAGCTGCAGTAAATAAGCAGTTCTTGACGATGCGACTTGTGTTGCGTCTAAAAGATGTCATATACACAAACGGGTTCTGGAGTGGAAAAATATCCTTAATTGCGCGCAAAAATATGTCAGTAAGCTGACAATAGCGAATACTATCTCACTTTTTTTTAACCAACACATTATTGACTTTCAAGTATTTGTCGGTAATTTTCTGCAATTTTGACCCATGTTTAAGCGATTGAAGGAAAAATGGAAAATTAGTTGGACTTCTTTTGTACTGGTATTTTGCACTTTTGCCATAGGTGGGAGTAGTTGTGGGTACCTAGGCAGAAAGATCCTAAGCTATACTGGGCTTGAGTTAGGAGGCCTTTACTATACATTATATATAGTTTTAATTTGTTTACTTTGGCCTCTTTGTGTGATTGTAGTGAGTATACCCATGGGGCAATTTGGATTTTTCAGAAATTACCTCCGAAAAATGAGTCAAACCATTTTTGGACTGTCCAGTAAGCCTCCAAAAGCCCAAAATGGGAGTTTTAGCATCAAACAGCGCAATTTGGCCATTTTCGCCTCTGGAGCAGGCTCTAACGCCCAAAAAATATTAGAACACTTTAAAGGGCACCCTTCTATTCGGGTAGCACTGATTGTTTGCAATAAGCCAGGCGCTGGGGTTTTACAAATTGCGGCCGATAACCAGGTGCCAGTTCTTATGATAGAAAAAAAGGACTTTGAACAGGGTAATATGTACGTCAAAGAGCTTGCTAAATACGAAATAGGATTTA
Organism: Sediminibacterium sp.; assembly: GCA_040403595.1. GTDB lineage: Bacteria > Bacteroidota > Bacteroidia > Chitinophagales > Chitinophagaceae > Sediminibacterium. The sequence goes on from JBBAKI010000004.1 coordinate 187,008, forward strand.
TCGTGCTCGCCGGATTTTTATGGAAAATGCCGGAAGCTTTTTTAAATGCATACCCAAGACACATCATTAATATTCACCCAGCACTCCTTCCAAAATATGGCGGAAAAGGCATGTACGGTTCACGCGTGCATGAAGCTGTTATTGCTGCTGGCGAAAAAGAATCTGGTATTACCATACATTACGTAAATGGGCAGTACGACGAAGGAGAACATTTGTTTAAGGCCACTTGCACCGTTGATGCAACCGATACACCAGATACACTTGCTGCTAAAGTGCACGCATTAGAACATGCGCATTTTGCAACCGTTGTAGAAGATGTGATTGAAGGTAGGTTATAATTTTTTTTGCATATACACGACGCCCGGAAGTGGATTGTTGTAATACGCCGTTACGGTTTCAAATCCAAATTTTTGATAGAGTTTTAATGCCGCTTGTAACCTTTCTAAAGTATCTAATTTCATGGTCGAGTAACCAAGCGTTTGCGCTTCTTGTAATAAAGCTTGTACAAGCGCGTCTCCTATTTTTAAATTTCGATACTCGGGATCAACATACAACCTTTTCATTTCGCAGGTTTGCGCTTCTTGCAATGGCTGTAACGCAATGCAGCCAACGGGCATAGCATTATGGTAGGCAATAAAAAGCGCGCCGGTAGGCGCGCTGTATTTGTACAAAGGATTGTCTATTTCGCTGTCAAAAGATTGGAAGCAAAGGTCTTCGTTGAGCTCTAGTAAATACGCTTTAAAAAGCAATTTAATACTTTCTAAAGCAGGACCCTCTGTGGTAACTTTTTGAATGTCTAACATGGGTAGTAGCAAATGCAATTAACCAGGCATTCTTGAAATATATTTTTCAATTTCTTTTACCTGATCCAGCACTTGTTTGGTAGTTGGCTTACAAGCTTTTGCTTTTCTAAAAAAATCTTTAGCCGCTCTAAACTCACGCTTATTGATAAAAATTTGACACATCGTTAAATAAGCAACTGCTTCACTTTCTTTGTCTGGAATACCAAGTCTAATAGCAGATCTGATATATGATTCGCCTTGCCTAAGATCACCTTTTTGCATCGCCATCATTCCCAGTTGTAATTTATTTGCACCTTCTGCTTCTGGCATTGGCGAGCCTAATTCGTTACTCATTTTTAGGTGCTTTTCGGCACTATCAAAATCTTGCGACATCATCGCTAAATTTCCTTTGATGGTATAATACGTAGAACGTACAGGCTTATAGAGTAAGCCCGGAAACCAAACCGAGCGTAAGATTTTTTCTACTTTTTCTACATTTCCCTGCTCCATGGGTTCTTGAATCAAACGAAGTGGGCCAATAAAGAAATGGCTTAGGATTCCGATGATAAAAACGAAATAAATAGGGGATGTTGGCCAAAAACCAGTTCCTGTAAAATTTAATACAAGGCCAAGCACTAGTAGCAATAAGCTTAGCCAAAAACGGTATTTTATAATGATATTATAGAATTGCATCCCTTTAAATTTGAGCCGCTAAGATACATTGGTTTTATGAAAAGCGGTCAACCCACAAGCATTTTGTGGCGGTACGGGATTATCTATTATTTTTGCTTCCCTTTTAGGGATGGTCCCGTAGTTCAATGGATAGAATAGAAGTTTCCTAAA
>JBBAKI010000005.1:0-155714 GCA_040403595.1 Sediminibacterium sp.
TTAAACAACGAAACCCTCTACAACTAAACTGTCCACTTTCTTTGACGACATACATTGTGGCGCTTACTTGAAAATAGCTTGAAAATAGAAATTTCAATGGGTATATTATTCATGAAAGTTGGCCTATACATGATAATAACAACCTGAAATAAACACAAAAGGGTATTGGTTAATATTTTTAAGGAAGGCAAACGAGGGTATACAATATCTAACACATTTAATGTCATGGCAATAACGAGTGTTGATATAATAGCTATGCACCAGCCTCTAAGCGCTTTGTAATAGATATTGTCATTTTCGTATTCCTTGATTATTTTTAATAGCAGATTTATTCCTAAAAATAAAAAGTAACTAACGGCAATTAATCTTGACAGTTTAATCTGATAAGATGTTTGAGGATTGACGTAAAAATCTTCATGTAAAAAACTTAAATTATATTTTAAGTGAAAATACAATGGTACTAAAACAATGCTTGCCATTAAAAACAAGCAACTAATAATTACAAATACACTTATTTTATTTCGGTATAATTGATATAAAAAATTAACGGATGTCACCCCTAAAAGCACAATTGGTAACTCTGCTAGAATTCTATTATAACCAAAAACAAAAATGTACAATTTACCGAATCCAAAAAAACCAATATTGAAAGCCATTGCAAGCAATAAAATCTTTAATACGAATGGCCTCTTATATTTAACTAGTATCTCAATAAATGAAAGGATTGACAAGGCTACTATTATAGCATGTATATAATTTAATACGATAGGAAAATTTTGCATATGACAGCAATCTTAATATTCAAACAAATATAATGCTTAAAAAAATTACTAAATTGCATCAATAATTCATATAACAAATAATAAACAAGTGATTTAAACACTCCCCCTACCCCTTGAAAAAACCTAAAAAAGAAAACCTACCCACTAAAATTTGCGCGGCTTGCAAAAGGCCATTTACTTGGCGTAAAAAATGGGAACGCTGCTGGGACGAAGTACTTTATTGCAGCGAGGGGTGCAAGAAAAAAAGAAACAACTAGCGTTTACTAATTTTATTATGGGTAATGGCCCGCTGTCTGGTGCATTTGAACCTAGATATTGCGGCACTTCTTTTAACTAAGTGCTTTTGACTAACCCCACTATTAACGCGCTTTCGCCACAAATTAAAACTGCTCCGCTTAAGGTTACGGCGCATGAGTTCAATAACCTGGGCCTCCGACACGCCAAATTGAAATAAAATAGCCTCAAAAGGGGTTCTATCTTCCCAGGCCATTTCTATGATTCTATCGGTGGTAATTACGTCCATTGCTGGATATAACAATGGAATGGACGTTTGGTTTACTAGCCTACAATAATTATTTAACCTCCTCAGCAATCATTTTGGCCTGCGCAGCAACGCCAGCTTCATTTACATGAATACCGTCCTGGGTAAAAAGGCTTTTATCATTAACGGTTAAGCTAAAAAAATCCAACACTTTTACATTTTTTTTGGCGCAAAAGGCGGCAACATATTTATTGCGTTCAATAACATCTAGCTGGTAGGCATCAAACGTATCCAGCTTATTGGGCACACGCCTAGCAGTGGTATTTACCCATATAATGGTTGCCGAAGGGTTATTTTTTTTGAGTAGCTTATATACTTTGCTAATATAAGAAGCATACAAAGCCGGCGAATACAATACGCCATGAAGTCCATTATTAAAAAAGATATAATCAAATGTATGACCCGCCAATAAACCAGCAAGCTGTGGTAAAAAAGTTGGATCGCCCATGCTTAGTGAGGTAGTAATTTTACTTACAACTGCTTTGTCTTTTAATAGGTTATTTACCACCGGATAGTAGCGTTCAACATGAGAGTCTCCAATTAAAAGCACATTAGGTAAATTTTGTGCGGGCGTACTTTTTACAATCCACGAATGATTCCAACTAATGGTTTCGTTATTATAATTCTTTGTTTGCGCTTGAGCGCTAGCAATGAATAAGAAAATAAGTAAAAAACAATAAATAAACCGCATATAATATTTTGTTTACATCAAATTATTCAACTGTAATTTCATCACAAAAAAGCCAAGCCTTTCCGCCATTACCAGCGTGCCAGCTAGGGCATAAGCCCGTATTTGTTGCTACTACTTTTACAAAACGGGCCTGCACTTTTTTAGCAGCACTAATTTTTACAACACCAGCAGCTTCTGCACTCTGTGGCACTGCAACTTTTTGTGTACTTAGTAGCTGATATTTTTTTCCATCCACCGATGTGTACACACTAAATTGTTTTGGTAAAAAAATCCATTCACTATGTCTTTTTAAAAAAGAGCCAGAAACATTTTTAATAGGTTTAATAGCACCTAAATCAATAATCGCTTCTATGTTTTTTTGCTCAAACCCCAACCAGTTTTTATGAAAGTCTTTTTCGTGACCCTTAATCCCATCCACTAAACTTACCGGACCCATAGCACTATACTGGGCTGCATAATTTGGCGCAAGGGTAAGCGCATGCTTTCCTTTAACGATGGTAAGTTCTGATGTTTCACTTGGCATTTTACCAGGCACATAAGCTACCGCTTTTAATAAACCGCTTTTAGTTACCAAAATAGGTGAAGCATACACCGCAGATCCTAAATTGGGTTCAATACCATCGGTGGTAAAACGAATGGTTGCATTATTGTCTGGGCTATAGATAGCAACACGTTCAGAAACACCCGACACTACTTTAGATTTTAATTTTGCTTCATCGGGGTTGCCTATTTGTGGCGCAGTCGCTAGCGACTGCGCGGTGCCTTCTAAATTAAGTACATAAACACCTGCACATCCTGGATTACTTGGAGGTACAGAAGGAAAGAAAATAACTAATCCTTCTTCTGTTTGACGCCACTCAAGTGGTGTTTCTAATCCACTAAGCATTATTTTAGTTCCAGGGGCAGGCTTTACTTTTTTAAGTGTGATGGATATTTTAGGCCAGCCGTTTAAATACACCAATAATTTTCCGGCAGCTGTTGTAGCATATCTAACATTAGCGCCTTCACCAAAACTATCCCAGGTTTTAGCGCCATATACAGCTGCTCCATTAATACGCATCCACTCTCCAATTTCTTTTAAACGAAGCACACTAGAATCAGGAAACAACCCAGCAGCTGTTGGCCCGATATTTAATAAATAATTGCCGCCCTTAGAAGCGATGTCTACTAAATTCCAAATTAATTGATTGCTCGATTTAAAATTGTTATCATTTTTATTAAAGCCCCAATGATCATTCATGGTCATGCAACTTTCCCAATCATCGGTCGATTTTTCGGTTAATATTTCCTGCTCTGGGGTTCCAAAATCACCAGCTGCATCATCTTTGTTCATACCCTGCATGCCATTACGACCTTTACTTACCCGGTTATTGATAATTAAATTAGGCTTTAAAGTAAGCAGCCAATTGTACAACGAATCTCCTTTTGGTTTGGTCCACTCGTCTACCCATTCACCATCAAACCATAAAACACCCGGATCATACTTTGTAACAAGTTCCTCTAAACAAGGACGCAAATACTCCTGGTTATACTTATTGATATCGTTTTTATTTTCGAGTGGATGATGCCAATCCATGATAGAATGATACATACAAAAAACAACGCCATATTTTTTACAAGCATCGCTTAACTCTTTCATGATATCACGCTTAAACGGCGTTTTATCCATCACGTCATAATCGGATACTTTACTATCCCACATACAAAATCCATCATGATGCTTAGAAGTGATCACTATGTATTTCATACCTGCATCTTTGGCCATCGCCACCCAACTATCTGCATTAAAAGAAGTTGGATTAAAGGAAGCTGCATATTTTTCATATTCAGGAATAGGAATTTTTGCCGTATTCATGATCCACTCGGCATGATTTTTATCGCCTTTATATTCGCCAGCAGGCACTGCGTAAATTCCCCAGTGAATAAACATGCCAAATCTAGCATCGCGCCACCACTGCATACGCGCATCTTTAGACATGGATGTTTGAGCTGTACTACTAAGCGCAAAAGCAACGAACAAGAAAAGGCTGAATAATTTTTTCATAATGGCTTGTATTGATATTTTAAATATAATACTAAGCCCAAACAAAGAAGCGCAAAAGGCTTCTATTTTATTAACAATCTAAAGGTCAAATTTACCCGTAAGTCCTTTATTTTTTTACTTGGTGGTAATGCATGGTACCAATGCTGTTGTATAGAGCCACGCATATCTAATATAGAACCATGCTCAAGTATGACTTCCATTTTTTGATCATCAGACACATGCTTAAAAGCAAATTTGCGGGCAGCACCAAAACTTACAGAGGCAATAGAGCTTTCTGGTACAATTTCTTTTTCATTATCGCGGTGCCAAGACATGCCTTCGTCACCAGCGTGATATAAGTTTAACAAACAAGCATTGTATTTGGCGCCCGTTTGCTTTTCTACTTTTTCTTTAATGGATAATAAAAGTGGTGTCCAAAACAAAGGATCTTTTCTTTTACCAGCGTAGGTATAACTGATGCCATCGCCGGCATACCATGCTACTTTTCGTTTGGTTGTAATTTGTTTTCCAAACATAATCACCTGATCATGTTGCCACTCAATATTTTGTACAAGCTCCGCTAACAAATTTATAGCAGTAGCTCCATCAAATACGCATGGATAATAGATTGCTTCTCCATCATGCTTAATAATTATTTGTGGATCTGTAAACATTGTAACTTACTTTTGGATATGGAAAAGGGCATACTACTTTTTGACAGCGGATGCAAATTATGCAATACTAGCATCAAATTTGTTACAAAGGGCGACAAGCATCAAGTAATACAACAAATGGCACTATCTAGCTCAGAAGGCGCAGCGTTTATTGCCAAGTACCCCTCAATACAAAACATCAATTCAATTGTTTTTATTGCCAACAATCAGGTCTTTATAGAATCAGATGCTATTATTAAAATAGCGCAACAACTTTCTTTTCCATACAAACTAATTGCAGTTGGTAAGCTACTACCAAAAAAATGGAGAGATCGTATATACCAATGGATTGCTAAAAATAGGTATGCTTGGTTTGGTCGCGTTTAAATTGACCTTTCATAAATACCTCATATACAATGCCTTCGTAGGCAGATGCTACACCTGCTTCATACAAACAAGCCAATTTTTTATTAGCAAGCACTACGAGGTTTGAATAAGCCGAAGGCCCATCATACAATAAGGCCTGCTTTTTCCAGGTTTTACCCGCATCTGTAGAAATACGAACCGTCATGTTTGTTCTAGATTTTGTATTTGCAGGGTTCGAAAATGCAATTGCTTTTTTACCAAAAGCCGGATACGCAATTAAACTAGCCTGACAAACGGGTTCAATTAAAAAAGTATCAGGTATAAATGCTAACCAGCTTGCACCCCCATCTTTACTATTAGACGTTTGACGCACACGCTGCTTGTTATAATTACGCATATTTAATAGCAATTCACCATTATTAAGTTCTACTACTGCACATTCATTTACTTGATCTGTGGGCGTGGTACCACCCAACTGCCAGGTTGCACCAGCGTCATCAGAAAATATAATATGTGAAAAGTATTTTTTGGTTTGCGCTTCTATATGATCGCAAGGAATCACCAATCTATTTTTATGAACACTAGACTGGAGTTGAATTCCATTACCTGGACCAGTTGCATACCAGGTCCAATCTGGAAGTTTTACCTGCTCGGTAATTTCTTTGGGCGTAGACCATGAATCCCCTTCATTACTGGAGCGCAGAACAAATATGCGCCTAGTGTCTTTACTTTTTTGATCAATAATTTGCCATTCATGATCAGTTCCTAAATTCCATGTAGAAAGCAAAACAATATCGCCCGTGTTTTGATCTACAACAGGCGCTGGATTGCCACATGTATTGGTACTATCACTCCACACCACTTGTATTGAAGACCAAGTTTTTCCAAAATCTAACGACCGTTTAAGTACCAAATCAATATCACCGGCATCGCCACAACCTGTTTTTCTACCTTCAGCAAAAGCAAGCAATACCCCTGATTTCGTGCTTACAATAGCAGGGATTCTAAAGCAAGCATACCCCTCTTCTCCACTTTTAAATATAAAATTGAGGTTCTTAGACTGCCCAAGCAATGCATTTATTGGCAGCAAAAGAATCAGTATCAGCGTATACTTATTAATTATTTTTAACATAAGATTTGAATTGTTATTATTTATAGGTGAACTTTCACTTAAACATTTGCTACCCTTCAACAATTGAGTGACATTTGCATTCTAAATTAGAATAAAATAAACGAATGGAAACAAGCAATCAACAAAAGAAGAAATCGCCCGTTAAATTTATCATATTGGGTAGCCTTTTATTAGCTGCTGGATATTGGGGTTTTAATAAAGTAAGCTTTGCCTTAAACCACGAAACCACCGATAACGCTCAAATAGAAACCCAAATTACACCGGTACTTTCCAGAGTAGCTGGCTACGTTAAAACAATCAACGTAAAAGACTATGACAGCGTTAAAGCTGGTGAACTTTTGGTAGAATTAGACGATGCAGAATTACAGCAACAGCTTGAAGAAATGCAGGCCGATTTTAACCAAACAGCCGTTGACATCGAAAATGCAAAAGCTGCACTTCAAAATGCAAAAGTTTCTTTAGACATTAACAAAGGCAATATTGACATGAGCAATATGCGTCTTAAAAAAGCAAATGCTGATTTGCAAAGAGATCAAAACTTATTTGCGGCAGAAGCGATTACAAAAAAACAAGTTGAAGACGCAAAATTTGTAGCAGAAACGGCCAATCAACAAGCGCTTAATAGCAAAACAGAATTAACAGCTGCAGAAAGCAAAATTGCGGTACTCGTTGCCAATGTAAAAAAAGCAGAGGCTTCTATGGCGGTTAAACAAGCACGTATCAACCAACAACAACTTAAAATTTCGTACACTAAAATTTACGCGCCGCAATCTGGCAAAATAGGTAAAAAAATAATTAGTGACGGTCAGTTTGTGCAAGCAGGAACACCGCTATTTTCTATTGTAAACGATAGTACTTATTGGGTTGTAGGCAATTTTAAAGAGAATCAATTGTACGCATTAACACCAGGTAAAAAAGTGTTGTTAAAAATTGATGCTTATCCTAATATTAATTTTTCAGGTACCGTAGCCAGTTTAAGTGAAGCAACCGGCGCAAAATTTGCACTACTTCCTCCAGACAACGCGAGTGGCAACTTTGTAAAAGTAACACAACGCGTTCCGGTAAAAATTTGGATTGACGATGTAGCCGCGCACAAAAATTTATTCCGCGCTGGACTTTCTGTATCTGTAGAAGCTAGCAATAAATAAACATGGCTACACCTAAAGGTTTTGCGCAAGCAATTATTGTTATAACCACTATAGCAGCAGCTGTAATGGAACTGGTAGATACGTCCATTATTAATGTGGCGCTCACAGACATGAGTGGTAGCCTTGGCGTAAACATCGAAGACGTAAGTTGGGTGATTACATCGTATGCCATTGCCAACGTTATTATCATTCCACTCACCGGTTTTTTAGCAGAATACTTTGGTAGAAAAAATTACTATATCGTTTCAATGGTACTATTTACCATTGCATCGTATATGTGTGGTCAATCGCATAGCTTGATAGAATTAGTCGCTTGGCGTTTTATCCAAGGTATTGGAGGCGGAGCGCTATTATCGACATCTCAATCTATTTTATTTGACGCGTTTGAACCAAAAGACAGAGGTAAAGCAGCAGGCTTATTTGGAATGGGTATTGTACTAGGTCCAACCCTAGGACCCACAATTGGCGGTTATATTATGGAGCATTTTAGCTGGCCTTTAATATTTTTAGTAAACATCCCTATTGGTGTTATTGCCACTACCCTCTCTCTTATTTTTATTGAAGAAAAACCAGGAGAGGGAACTAAAAAAGATCAAATTAAAATAGACTTTGTAGGTATAGGTTTATTAATGGCCGGCGTGAGTTGTTTGCAATTTGTTTTAGAACGTGGCGAAACAGAAGATTGGTTTAGCAGTGAGTCCATCCGGTTTTGTTCGCTCATTGCATCCCTTAGTATTGGGCTATTTATTTGGCACGAATTAAGAATTAAACAGCCTGCGGTCAATATTCGATTATTAGGAAACAGAAATTTAGGTATCACCACCATATTTACATTTGTGGCTGGCTTTGGCCTTTTTACATCGGTTTTTGTATATCCCATTTTAGCACAGCGTGTACTAGGTTTTACACCTTACGAAACAGGCATAACACTTTTAGCACCTACTTTATTTGGCGTTATTGCCATGCCAATTATGGGTATACTACTTAGTAAAGGCGTGCCTCCACTTCCATTTATTGCGATAGGCTTTTTACTTTTTACCGTGTATTCTTTTTTAAATGCAAGGGTAAGTTTAGATATTGGTAAAGGAGATTTGTTTTGGATTTTTGTAATAAGAGCTATGGGTATTGCCATGAGTCAACTGCCGCTCATTAACCAGGCTGTGGCAGGATTACACCCCAAAGATTATGCCACCGGTATTGGGCTTAATAATATGATTAGGCAAATTGGTGGCGCTTTTGGTATTGCCGTTGCCAATAATTATATCGCTCGCCAATATGCACAACACCGTTCCGATTTAGTAAGCGGCATGCAAAATGGACAAGCACAGGTTAATAATATTGCTCAAAACATAATAGCAAGAACCGGTGATGCAGCAACTATTGCACAAAACAAAGGACTTGCCCTCCTTAATGGAGCCGTAGAAAGACAATCGTATTACCTCGCCTACTTAGATACGTTTAGACTTGTTGGCATCTTTTTTATTGCCATCATTCCACTCATATTTTTTTTAAGGATTAAGAAAAAATCTGCTGAAGAAATTGCTGCCACTATGAAAGCAGCATCAGAAGCACATTAAAATAATTGAAAAGAAGTTAAAATATACACATGAAAAGAATTGTATTCATTGTTACATTCACGCTAGTTAGCATTAGTTGTTTAACTGCTCAAGTAAGCACATCAAAAAGCTTGCAGCAACTCATTGGCGCATCCTTTGCTTATTTTCCCAAAATACAAGAGGCGGCCAATATAGAAGCCATTGCTGCAGATAAAATTATTTTAACAGACCTTAATAAAAACCCTTTTGTGCAGGCGCAAGTTGGGTACTCTTATTTAGCACCAGTGTCTAAAGCCACTTTACCTATTAATGGCACCAATCAAACGGTTAAATTCATGCCTGATCACAATTACAATGCTGGTGTGAATGCCAATTATGTAGTTGCCGATTTTGGCAGATTAAAAGCGAGTGTAGAACGCGCTAAATTGGATTTAGAATACGCAAAAGACAATTCAACGCTCCTTAAAAACCAATTGGCAGCGCAGATAGCAAACATTTATTATAGCCGCGTATACTTACTAAAAGCGATTGCTATCCAAGATTCGGTAATTGCATTTTTAGCGGAAAATAAAAAAGTAACTGAAAATAAATTTAAAGAAGGAGAAGCATTAAAAATAGATTTATTAAACCTACAAGCTAGCATCGACAACGAAGAAAATAAAAAGATAGATTTACAAAATAGCCTCGAAAAACAAAATAATTTATTACAATACGCAACGGGTGCTTTGGCGCCTGCGGGTAATCAATTTGATTTTACAGTAGCGACGAGCAAAACACTTACTGCTATAGATACCAGCAATCATCAGTTAACTGAATTTAAAATTGCCACAGACAAAATCAATCAAGCCAAACAAGACTTAGCGATTACTAAGCTTATGGACAAGCCTACCATTGGCCTTTCAAGTGCACTAGGCTTTAGAAACGGTTACCTCCCTTCACTCTATAAGTTTCAGTTAAACGGTGTTGCAGCAGTTAACTTTTCGGTACCACTTTATACTGGGGGTAAAACAAAACAACAAATTAAAATTCAACAAAGACAAATTACACAACAAGAACTAGCCCTTAACAGCTTAACCAATACTTATAAAAAAGACATTGCGGGGGCGGTTGCTGATATCAATAGCAATAGCAGCCGATTAAAAAACACAAGCTCACAAATTACACAAGCGGCTTATGCACAAAATTTAGCAGCCGTACGTTATAAAAATGGAGTTGGCACGCATTTAGAACTTATCAATGCAAGTACCAATTTGCAAAGAGCTGCATTTACGGCGCTACAATATGAGTATCAACTTTGTTTAGCCAATATCGAATACGCTAAATTGTTAGGTCTTATTTATTGGTAGTATATAAAGGATGCTTAGCTGCAAAGTCTTGCATGGTACTGTATGCGCCATAAGGCTTTAAATCTTGTAATAATTGATACAAGCGGTCTAGTAATGGTTGTCCAGCATGCTTTGTAGTATAGGCAGGCAGGCCATATCCTGTTACGTCTACAAATTCCCAAGGATGAAAATACAAACTGAGGTGCCCATCTTTTTTTAAGGCCTGCTTACACAAATGCAAATAGTACCGGTATGGGAAGTTTTTAAAACTCAACCAAAAAAGTGGGAGTCTTAGATTCGCAGAAACTGATGCAGGAATACGGAACACGCCTTCCTTTATATAACATGACCTCGGTTCGTTTAAATGATTATACCTACCTGGCAGCCATGTTGGATTCATTGACGCATCATAGCCATAACCTGCCGCTTTAATAGCATCCATGGGCACTTGTTTCATACGTGGCATACGAAGACCCGTAACGGACTTACCCGTTATTTGCTCAAGCCTTTCTCTAGAATTTTGTAAATGTTCGAGTTCAAAAAAACTATGATAATAGGTATGCGATGCAATTTCGTGACGCTCAGACAATGCATGTATAGATGAAGGGAAATGATCTGCAAAATTAGCTGTCGTAAAAAGCGTAGCAGCGATATTGTTTTGTTGAAGCAAAGGGGTAATAGCTTCTAGCCCCTTAGCTCCTATTTCTAGCTGCTTTTGTGGCGGTAATTGATGACCATATTCGAGTGGCATATCAAACTCTTCAACATCAAAACTTAATAAAATTTGAGGTGTCATAGTTTGGCTGCTTTCACTAAATATTGAGGACGGTTTTTACTTTGTTCAAAAAGTTTACCTAAATAAATGCCAACAATACCTAACATCATCAGTATGATGCCTCCAAAAAATGCAAGCGTTGCCACAATAGAAGCCCAGCCATGCACTTCTGTGCCACTATAAAATGCATAAATAATGTACGGAATATAAAGGAGCGATAAAAATGCAAATGCTAATCCCATATATGCTGCAAAATAAAGCGGCTTGTTACTAAAAGTAGCAATGCCAGTAATGGCAAACTGAAGCATTTTTTTAGTAGAATACTTGGTTTCCCCTGTATGTCTGGCCTGCGGCTCGTATTCAATTTTTATTTGCTTAAACCCAATCCATTTCACAAGCCCTCTATAAAATATTTCTTGATCCGGAAGTGACAATAAAGCATCAAGCGTTTTACGATTCATGAGTCTAAAATCTGCAGAGCCCGGCTCAATTTCTATTTCAGATAAATAATTCATGAGCTTATAAAAAAAGTTAGCAGTAAATTTTTTAGTAAATGAAATATGTTCATTGTCTTTTCTTACAGTATACACAACATCATAGCCCTCATGATGTGCTGCTAATAATGAAGGAATCAGCGCTGGCGGATGTTGCATATCGGCATCCATCATAATTACAACATCTGCACTTGATACATCTAAACCTGCTTTTAAAGCATTTTGGTGTCCAAAATTTCGAGACAAAGAAATATAAAAAACGTCGTCATTGCTATGCGCTAAATGCTGTATGGCATCGAGTGTGCCATCGGTACTACCATCGTCCACAAATAAAACCTTGCAAACGTACCCTGTACCCTCAACCGCTTTTTTAATAGCGGAATAGATAACCGGTACATTGTGTTCTTCGTTGTGTGCAGGAATTACTATTTCAACTAAATTACTCATGCCATTTTTTTATTAAACTGGCCAAAAAAAAGTGTATATACAACTGCCAGCCAAGCTATAAAGCAAGGTAACGCTTTTAGAGAATAACGTAAAACATACTGCTCCCTCATAAACCTTGGAAACAAGTCGGTGGGCGAAAATATAGTAAGTATTAAAACAAGTGCCATTAGTAATTTGTATGGAAAAGTTGTATTATAAGGCTGTTGAACATGCCATATTAAATAGCCAATAACTGCAATAATATAGGTAGGCGACTCGGCAGAGGAACTAAAAATCACAATCCCAATTAATAAAAGTGCTAAATAGTGAAGCCTATAGGTCTGATTTTGCCAAAATGTAACCCTAAGCAACGGAAGTAACATTAAGATTCCGGCTGGAAGTGTTACATAAAGGTTTGGCATCTGATATGCCCCAAATATTCTTCGGATCATGCCCATCACAGATATATCCTGCATACCAGCGTTCATGCTAGAAACAATATTTTGTCCGTTCTTTTCTATAAGAACTGTCAGCCAATTTTTATACGATTCAATAATAAAAGCTGGAGAAGAAATTAGCATAGGCAAACAAAATAGCACCACAAACCAAGCTGCGCTGTATAGTATAAATTTTTTCTTGTGCGGTGTAAATAAGAAAAACAATAACCCTACCACACTATAAATTTTTATAAATGTCCCCGCAACAATTAAAAAAGTGCTGAGTGCTACATCTTCTTTTTCTAAGGCTGTATAGCTTAAAAGAATCATCCCACAAAGCATGGGATTAAACTGAACAGAGTGTATAGAAGTAATGAGTTCAAATACGCCAATGAGTAGTATCCAACGCTGCTGCAAAATAGTAACAGGTAATTTTTTAATTGCATAAAATAAAACAGCCACGTTTAACAAGCACCAAAAAAAACAACCTATAAAAACGGGCATTAAAGCAAATGGCGCAATTAATATACTAAACAAAGGTCCGTAATGATTTACATCGGCATATTCCTGCGGATAAGACAAATACAAATGACGCTGCTCGAGGGTATGCCAAAAAACTTGTTTGTAAATTAAGAAGTTGTTGATATCACCAAGTCCTCTACTTATTTCTGCAATGCAGGCAAGCATCGGAAACAAAAACCAGATAACAGTAAGTACTGGTACGCGGGTATTGGTTAACATGGTATTTTTTAAGGGGAGGCCCATTTTAGATATGGGTAAAATTGCATCAAAATTCGGTGATTGTCAAATAATTACCGGTATCTAATAGATAAAAGGGCTAATGCCTAAACAAAAAGAAGCCAATAATTATGGGTTCAATTGGACTGTTTGGTGCATTTCTGGAATGATAACCTCTGCAAAGCCTTTACGCTCAAGGCGTTTTGCAAAATCTTGCTGTACTTCATAGTCGCCATGGACTACAAATAGCTGTGATACAAATGCCGGGTTTTGACAGCTTAAATATTGGCATAAATCTTCATAATCGCCATGCGCAGACATGCTGCGCATCTGACCTATTTCTGCCCCTACCTTATAATATTCGCCATAAATTTTTACTTCTTCTACACCACCTGACAAACGACCTCCAAGAGACCTTGGCTCACAATATCCTACAATTAATATGGTATTGTCTCTGCTTCCAATATTATTCATGATATGGTGCTTAACCCTGCCGGCATCTGCCATACCACTTGCCGAAATAATAACGCATGGCTGATCAAGTGTATTAAGTCTTTTACTTTCCTCTGCCGAACTTATAAATGTTAATCCATCAAAATCAAATGGATCTGAATCCTGCTCCATAATTTTTTTGATGGTTTTATTAAAGTATTGAGGATAGCGTTTTAACAACTCAGTAGCTTCTTTACTAAGTGGGCTGTCTACAAAAAACGGAATACACGGCAGCCTTTTTTCGATACTGAGTTGATTGAGTGCATACAATAATTCTTGTGTACGGCCCACACTAAATGCAGGAATAATTAATTTTCCTTTTTTATGAATACAAGTTTTTTCGATCCAAGATAACAGCACATCTGGTGTGCCATGTACTTCGTCGTGTAGCTTATTCCCGTAAGTGCTTTCTATAATTATATAGTTGGCCTGTGGAAAAACAGCTGGCGCTCTTAAGATAGCATCGTTATAGCGCCCAATATCTCCACTAAAACTTATTTGTTTAGTAACGCCATTTTCGGTGATTTTTAAATGCACCGATGCACTCCCTATAATATGACCTGCATCTGTAAATAAAAGTTCAACACCAGGCGCAATGCTTGTCCACTTATCATAAGCAGCTACTTCAAATAATGTAAGCGCTTCGGCGGCGTCTTCTAAATTGTATAAAGCTTCAAAGGGAGGCAGCCCTTGCTTGGCCCTACGTTTATTGATAAACTTTGTATCATCTCTTTGAATTACAGCAGAATCTTCGAGGAGAACCGCTGCTAGATCTCTGGTTGCAGGTGTTGCAAAAATCTTTCCTCTAAATCCGTCTTTGTATAATTTAGGAATGAGTCCGGAGTGATCTATGTGCGCATGTGATAACACTAAAATATCAACACTTGCAGCTTCAAAACCAAGGGTACTATTAAGCACCTGGGTTTCTCTTCCCATTCCCTGAAACATGCCACAGTCAAGTAAAATTTTAAACCCACTATTAAGTGTAATTAAATGTTTTGAACCTGTAACTGTTTGCGCTGCTCCGTGAAAGGAAATTTTCATGCAATTTATTTTGCTGTGAGACTTTTGTTAGGCTTTGCTTTAAGGCTCCATGTAATAAAAAATTCGGCAACAACTTCGCCGTTTTGATTAACCCCTGTAGATTTACTAACCAGTATAACACCTTCGCCTGTTTCTTTGGCAGTTTGCACCATAGCAATAATGGCATCACCATCGGAACAAGTAAACGTAACAACCCCTAATGCTTTTTTATAAAAATGTGATTCCATTTTTACCACAAGCATACTAATGGCCGGATCTGATTTGTAAATATTAGCGAGGTATAAAATGCCGCTGCTAAATTCGGCAGCCATAGACAACACTGCAAAATACATCGACCCAAAAGGGTTTTGCGTAAGCCATTTATACTTTACCTTTACCACTGCTTTTTCTGGATCAAGTTGCGTAAGCTTTAACCCCGCTAAAAATCCCATAGGAAGTTTAACAAGCATGTACAACCAGAATTTAACCGGGTGCATAATTAGTGCTCTAAATGCAGAAAAATTAGGTGTCATAAAAATTGTTTAACCTAAAAGAAGTAATGCCAATATGTAATCGGAAATCAAAATTAAAATGCAACTCACTACAACAGCGCTAGTACTTGCTCGTCCAATTTCTAACGCACCTCCTTTTACATAATAGCCATAATACGCCGAAATGGTACTAATAATAAATGCAAATGTGTAGGCTTTATAAAGTGCAAAATTGATATAAAATGTGTTTAAATTTTGGCGAAGGCCTGCGTCATAAATATCTGTAGAAATAAGCCCCGTATAGTGTCCTGCCAACCGGCCGCCCCAAATACCAAGCGCCACAGAAAGTGTGATAAGGCAAGGAATCACCAACATAGAAGCTAGTATTTTTGGCAAAATTAAATAGCTCTTGGTATTAATGCCCATAATTTCAAGCGCGTCAATTTGTTCACTCACACGCATATTACCAAGTTCACTTGCAATTTTACTGCCCGCAACACCAGCAAGAACAATACATACAACGGTGGGCGATAATTCAAGCAATAAACCATCTCTAACAATTTGCGCAATGGTAGAAAGTGGCACAAGTGGGCTTACGAGTTGATAGGTTGTTTGAACCGTCGTAACGGCGCCTAAAAAAACGGAGATAATTACAACAATGGGTAAAGAGCCTACACCAATTTCTACTGCTTGATGCACAAACTCCTTCCAATACATACGCAGGTTTTCGGGCTTCGTAAACATCCCCTTTAACATGAGCAAATAATTCCCGAAATGCGTAATAATATTCATATACTAAATATCTATTTCTTTCTCTTCTTGAGGCGTTTCCACCAGCTACTGCGCTGCACGGCGTCGTCTGTATCTATGCGAGATTTTAATTGCGCATCTACAACAGCAACAAGCGCCATGTTAATGATACTTCTTACGGAGCTGCCTAACTGCAAAACGTGCACTGGCTTTTTAAGACCTAATAAAATTGGACCGATAGCATCTGCTCCACCAATTTCTCTTAAAAGGTTGTATGCCACATTACCTGAAGTAAGATTTGGGAAAATAAGTACATTAACGTCTTCGTCTACCAGGTCACTAAATCCGTAATTATCTTTTAAAATTTCTTTGTTAAATGCCATACTAGCCTGCATTTCTCCATCCACAATTAAAGAAGGATTGCGCTGCTTTAAAATGCGTGTGGCTTCGGAAACTATTTTTGCTTCTTCAGAATCTGAACTACCAAAGTTGCTATAACTTAACATGGCAATACGTGGCGTGATATTAAAATTTCTAACTTCTTTAGCCACCATCATAGCAATATCAGCTAGCTCCTCTGCTGTAGGATTAAAATTAACCGTTGTGTCCGCTAAAAATATAGGACCTCGCTTGGTTAACAGCAAATACATCCCAGCAATTTTTTTAACGCCTTCTTCGGTACCAATAATTTGAAGTGCTGGCCTAATGGCTTCGGCATAATTTTTAGTAAGCCCAGAAAGCATGGCATCTGCATCACCGGTTTCAACCATCATACAACCAAAGTGATTGCGGTCTTTCATTATTTTGATGCTTTCGTAATGATTAAACCCTCTACGCTGGCGCTTTTTAAAGAACAACTCACCATAAAATTCGCGTTTCGCTTCCATTTCATCACTACGTGAATCGATGATAGGTATATCCGTTAAATCAATATTGTATTCTTCTGCAATTGCATTTATTTTGATTGGATCCCCTAATAAAATTGGATACGCAATACCATCATCATAAATAATACTTGCTGCTTTTAATACTTTTTGATTGTCTGCTTCAGCAAAAACCAAACGCTTAGGATCACGTTTTGCTTTGTTGCCAATAACACGAATAAGTTGGTTATCGAGACCTAAACGTTTATTTAATTGAAGTGTATAGGCTTCCCAGTTTTGAATGGGCTTTTGTGCAACACCAGATTCTACCGCTGCTTTTGCAACCGCAGGTGCTACTGTAGAAAGTAAACGCGGATCAAGTGGTTTTGGAATGATATATTCTGGCCCAAAACTCATACTGGTTTGATTGTACGCCAGGTTTACAATATCAGGCACTGCGGTTTTAGCAAGTTCTGCTAAAGCCTTTACAGCAGCCAATTTCATGGCTTCATTAATTTTAGTAGCACGCACATCAAGTGCACCTCTAAAAATATAAGGGAACCCTAATACATTGTTAACCTGGTTTGGATAATCGGTACGACCAGTTGCCATAATAATGTCTTTACGAACCGCTGTTGCATCTTCGTAGGTAATTTCTGGATCCGGATTAGCCATGGCAAAAACAATTGGATTTTTGGCCATCGATTTTACCATGTCGGGTGTTACCACACCACCTATGCTTAAACCTAAAAAAACATCCGCATCACGCATCGCTTTTGAAAGCGTACTATCAGATTTTTTTACAGCAAACTTTTTACGGGTTGCGTCTAAATCGGTACGGCCTTCGTGCAAAACGCCATCTTTATCAAACATGATAAAGTTTTCGTAACGCGCGCCAAGTGCCACATACAACTGTACACAAGCCATAGCAGCTGCGCCAGCCCCGTTCACTACAAAACGTACACGGTCTATTTTCTTTTTTTGAAGTTCCAATGCATTTAAAAGTGCAGCGCCGCTAATGATTGCTGTTCCGTGCTGATCGTCGTGCATTACCGGAATTTTCATTTGCTCTTTGAGCTTCTGCTCGATATAAAAACATTCGGGGGCTTTAATATCTTCTAGATTGATGCCGCCAAATGTTGGCTCCAATGCTTTTACAATTTGAACAAACTTTTCGGGATCTTTCTCGTTAATTTCAATATCAAAAACGTCAATGTCTGCAAATATTTTAAAGAGTACACCCTTTCCTTCCATAACCGGCTTACTCGCTTCTGGACCAATATCACCAAGCCCTAGTACTGCGGTTCCGTTGGTAATAACAGCTACTAAATTTCCTTTAGCTGTGTATTTATATACCTCTTCAATATTTTCATGAATTTCTTTACAAGGCTCTGCAACCCCGGGGCTATACGCAAGCGACAAATCTCGCTGGGTTTTAGCCTCTTTTGTAGGCACTACCTCTATCTTACCCGGTCTTCCACTTGCGTGGTATTCGAGGGCTTGTTCTCTGCGGAGGTCATTGTTTTTTGCCATCTGTATTGTTTTGTTCGAATTACAAATTTACCATTAATTCTTAAAGGCTAACACTTGTTTGCCTAAAATACGTAAAACCCTATTTGTGAGCCGTTGCGCCAAGCCAGGCCATCATCCCCATGCCTATTTCAATAGCGTTTTCATTAATATTAAAATGTGGGGTATGTACATTGTGTACAATGCCAGCAGCCTCATCACGCACACCCAGTCTAAAAAAGCAACCCGGAATTTGCTGGGTGTAGTAACCAAAATCTTCGGCACCCATGCGCATTTCAGTTTCCAAAACATTGTGGGCACCCATATAATCATCTGCTAATTTCCATGCTGTTTCGGTAAAAGCAGGATCATTGTCTACGGTTGGGTAACCAACATCAATAAGCACATCAATAGTGGCACCCATCGATTCGGCCACACCTTTTGCTGTTTTGGTAATTAATTCATGTGCCTTATAGCGCCAGGTTTCATCCATGGCTCGAAAGGTTCCCATCAGTTTTACTTCTGAAGGAATTACGTTAGTAGTATTACCGCCCTGCACCGAGCATATAGAAAGTACAGATGGTGAAACAGGATTTCTGTTGCGCGAAATAATTTGTTGTAGGCTTATAATCACATGCGATGCAATTAAAATAGTATCAGCTGCTAAATGCGGAGATGCCGCATGACCACCCGGCCCTTTGATGGTCATATAAATTTCATCGGCACTTGCCATCACACGGCCTTTTCTAAAACTTAACTTACCGGTTTCAAGTCCTGGATGCACATGGAGTGCAACGATTGCTTCGGGTGCTGGATTTTGAAGCGCACCATCTCTAATCATATAACTAGCACCACCCGGATTTTTTTCTTCACCAGGTTGAAAAAATAATTTTACAGTGCCTTCCCAACTATCTTTAGTAGCGAGTAAAATTTTTGCAGCGCCCAGCAATATAGAAGTATGTACGTCATGACCACAAGCGTGCATAACGCCTGGTACCGTTGACTTATAGGGCACGTCATTTTGTTCTTGAATAGGAAGCGCGTCCATGTCGGCACGAAGCGCTATAATCCTACTTGCAGGATTTTTTCCTTCTATCATTGCTACAAGCCCGGTGGTTGCTTTTTCTTCGGAAGCAATACCCATTTGAGACAATTGCGCTTTTACATAGGCAGCCGTTTCAAATTCTTTGTAGCTTAACTCTGGGTGTGCATGCAAATGATGACGCACTGCAATTTGTGCAGGCGCAAATTCTTTTGCCAATGCTTTAATTTTTTCTTGTAGTTGACTCATAAATAAATTGTCATTTTATTGATCGATATCTTCTAAACTTGCTTCTATTACATCTTCTACAACATACATGCCTTCTGGAAAAATTGAGAGCATTAATTTTCTAACCTTTTCCGCATCTTCCCTTTTTAAAAAGTCACCAACACGCACTTTAAAAAGTGGCGCCTGATAAGTAGTATATACTTTTTGATCTGGAAATTTTGATTGAACCGCAGCTTTAGCGTTAAAAGCCTGATCCCGATTGCTTGTACTTGTAATTTGAATTCGAAACCCTTTTATTTTACCATTGCTGGTTAGCACCGATGTGCGTTTATTAATAAAAGCCTGCTTTTGTGATAATACATCTAAGCGTGGATCTTTAATAACAATAATGGTATCTGCTGCACTAGCCCCCACCGAAAAAAACAAAGCGGCTATAAAAAAGGAGATAGAAGAAACAGCATTATTTTTCATTACAAACAATTTGTAGTGTTACCAAGTTACAACATTAATAGTTTCCAGTAGCTGGTGCCCCTGTAACGATGGCTACACTTGCACTACAACCCAGCCTGGTGGCACCTGCAGCAATAAGCGCACTAGCAAATGCATAATCTCTAATACCGCCGGACGCTTTTATTTGAACATTTGCAGGTAAATGTGCTTTAAAGAGTTGAACAGCCTCAATGGTCGCTCCTTTTTCGGCGTAGCCTGTAGAGGTTTTTAAATAATCGATTCCTGCTACTCCATATAATTCACAACACTTAATTATCTCCTCGTTTGTTAGTACATCCGATTCAATAATTATCTTAATCACTTTTTCTTTACTTCTGATAATGGGTAAAATATGACCCAGCTCATTTGCCAAATACGTCCAATCGCCATTTTTAATAGCACTAATATTTGCCACTACATCTAGTTCGTCGGCACCGTCCACCACTGCTAAAATAATTTCAGCAATTTTTGATTCGACAGCACTATATCCAAATGGAAAACCAATAACAGTTGCTACTTTGACAGGTGTACCCGACACAAGTGCTTTTGCTGTTTTAACAAAATTGGGTGGCACACATACGGCTGCAAAACCATACTCAACTGCTTCGGCGCATAATTTTTCTATATCTGCAACAAGTGTTGTAGGTTTTAAAATGGTATGGTCGATGTAGGCGTTTAATGTCATCAATAAAAAATTAAATTAATCGGCGTCTCTACCGTGGCAAGCTTTATATTTTTTGCCACTGCCGCAAGGACAAGGATCGTTTCTTCCAATTTTTGGACCCACACTAATTGGCTGTTGCTTTTCTGGTGTTGGATCGTAATAATCATTTTCGGTTGGAGGCGCACCCGCATCTTGCTTGGTAACGCTCATCTTACTCATGTCGGTTTTTTGTTGACGACCTTCTTGAACCTGATCCGTTTCCGTTAAAGGGATGGTTGCATGACACAAAAACTCAATGATGTCTTTGTTGACTTCGGTGTCCATTTTTTTGAACAACTCAAAAGCTTCCATTTTATAAATAACGAGCGGATCTTTTTGTTCGTAGGTTGCCGTTTGTACACTTTGCTTTAGATCATCCATTGCACGAAGATGTTCTTTCCATGCATTGTCAATATGTGCCAGTGCAATGGTTCTTTCAAGTGCATTAATCAGCGCTGCGCCATTTGTAGCCAATGTTTTATCCATATTGCCAAGCACTTCCATGGCTTTTTTACCATCCGTGAAAGGAACAATTACATTTTCGATATGGTTGCCTTGCTGAAAACGAATGCGCTTAAATACAGGCATGGTTTGCACCATCATATCGGCACGGCGGCGGTTGTAATGCGCAATGGCTTCTTGATATAATAATTCGGCAACGGTATGTGCGCTCTCTTTATTTAACTGCGTTTCGTTAATAGCTGTATCTAGTCCAAAATTTACAATCACAGCTAATTTAAATCCTTCAAAATCACTTTGCTCTCTAAAACTATAAATGAGTCCTTCGGCAACGCCATAAAAAGCGTTGTCTAAATCAAGTGCTAATCTTTCGCCAAATAGTGCGTGATGACGTTTTGCATAAATAACGGTACGCTGCTTGTTCATTACATCATCATACTCTAACAAACGCTTACGAATACCAAAGTTATTTTCTTCTACTTTTTTCTGTGCACGCTCAATTGATTTTGTAATCATGCTGTGCTGGATGACTTCGCCTTCTTTGTAGCCTGCAAAATCCATCACTTTAGCAATACGCTCGCTACCAAACATGCGCATTAAATCATCTTCCAATGAAACAAAGAATTGAGAAGACCCTGGATCGCCCTGACGTCCTGCTCTACCTCTTAACTGACGGTCTACCCTTCTTGATTCGTGACGCTCAGTGCCTAAAATAGCCAAACCACCAGATTCTTTTACGCCTTCGCCCAATTTAATATCGGTTCCTCTACCCGCCATATTGGTGGCAATGGTAACAGCGCCTGCTAAACCTGCTTCGGTAATAATTTGTGCTTCACGCGCGTGCTGCTTGGCATTTAATACATTATGGGGAATTTGTTTTTGACGAAGCATACGACCCAATAACTCACTCACTTCAACACTTGTGGTACCAACAAGTACCGGTCTTCCCGCTTCTCTTAATTTTACAATTTCATCAATAACAGCACCAAACTTTTCACGCTTGGTTTTAAACACTAAATCCTGCTCATCAATTCTGATAGCTGTTACATTGGTTGGAACAGAAACCACATCCAGTTTATAAATGTCCCAAAGCTCTGCCGCTTCTGTTTCGGCAGTACCCGTCATACCACAAAGTTTGTGGTACATTCTAAAATAGTTTTGTAGAGTAACCGTCGCATAGGTTTGTGTAGCCGCTTCAATTTTTACGTTTTCTTTGGCTTCAATGGCTTGATGTAAGCCATCAGAATATCTACGACCATCTAGTATACGACCTGTTTGCTCATCAACAATTTTAACCGAACCTTCCATTACTACATACTCAATATCTTTATCAAAAAGCGTATACGCTTTTAGTAATTGTTGAACGGTATGAATACGATCGGCCTTTACAGAGTAATCGTTAATGATCGCTTCTTTTTGTTGCAGCTTTTCGTCGGCAGCTAAGTTGCCTTTGTCTATAGAAGATAGTGTTAAACTAATATCAGGTAACACAAAAAACTGTTGGTCTTCGCCAGCTTTTGTAATGAGCTGAATCCCTTTATCCGTAAGCTCTACCGAATTACTTTTTTCATCGATATAGAAATACAATTCTTCATCGGCAATAGGCATTTCGCGAGACTGATCGGCGAGGTAATAGTTTTCGGCCTTTTGTAATTTTACACGAATACCAGGCTCACTTAAATATTTAATAAGGGCATTGTTTTTTGGAAGTCCTCTATGTGCTCTAAATAATGCAAGGCCGCCTTCTTTTGGATCGTCGTTGCCTTCTGTAATTTTCTTTTTTGCTTCAATTAAAAATTGATTGGTAGCACGCTTTTGTGCATCTACTAATTTTTCGATGCGTGGCTTTAATTCAAAAAATTGTTGCTCGTTTGTATTGTACCCTACTGGACCAGAAATAATGAGTGGCGTACGCGCGTCATCAATTAATACCGAATCCACTTCATCCACCATCGCAAAATGATGTTTGCGTTGCACCATTTCTTGTGGTGTATGCACCATGTTATCACGCAAATAATCGAAACCAAATTCGTTGTTGGTTCCGTAGGTAATATCCGCTAAATAAGCGTTTCTTCGAGCTTCACTATTGGACTCGTGCTTATCAATACAATCTACACGAAGTCCAAGCCATTCAAATATGGTTCCGTTCCATTCACTATCCCGTTTTGCTAGGTAATCATTCACCGTTACAATGTGCACGCCTTCACCAGCAAGTGCATTTAAATAAGCTGGCAGTGTGGACACAAGCGTTTTACCTTCACCCGTAGACATTTCGGCAATTTTACCTTCATGTAATACGCTACCACCAATTAACTGAACATCGTAGTGTATCATGTTCCAGGTAACTTTTCCGCCGGCAGCTGACCAAGTATTTTTAAATACACTTTGATCACCCTTTATAGAAATGTAATCTTTTTTAACGCTAAAGGCACGGTCTAATTCGGTGGCTGTTGCAACCAATTCTTCATTTGTAGAAAATCTGCGCGCTGTTTCTTTTACTACTGCAAATGCTTCTGGTTGAATCTCTGCAAGTACTTCTTCTATTTTTTGATCGCGCTCTTTATTTAAAACATCCACCTCTTTATAGATCGCATCACGCTTATGAATTTCAGTATCGCTTAAAGCATCAGCAATTTCTTTTTTCTCCAAAATTTGCGCATCAATAGCTGTTAAATGATCTTGGATTCTTTGCTTAAACTCAGTCGTTTTTCCACGAAGTTCATCGTTGGTTAAACGAGCGTAAGACGCAAAAAAAGCATTGGCCTTTTCTACAATAGGAAGTATCTTCTGAACATCTTTCTCGCTTTTACTGCTTCCAAATAATTTGGTTATAAATTTCAACATATTGTTAAATAAACTGTTTTTAAAAAAATAACTTACTCAAAAAGAGTGCGGGAAATAAATTTGCGTCAATTTGGCACTCTATATCAAGGCCGCCAAAGGTAAAGATTTTAGAGCGGTTGTAAACGGGTTACAAAGAACTGATTATGAACAAGATTATAAGCGGCAAATTATGGATTATTAGGTTTTGGGCATTTTTAGCCATTTTGCTACTGAGTGTGCCTGCATTTAGCCAAAATAACCCGCCCGATTCGACTCAAATAGGGGGAAACGACAGTATTCAAATACCCTTGCCGGAGGCTGTTGCCATGGAGCGTATTGATATAACTCGCAATTATATGACCGCCCTGGGTGCTTGGGGTCTTTTAAATGTGGTGCAGGGCAGCATTTCGGCTACCAACACCGTGGGTCCAGAGCACTATTTTCACCAAATGAGTGCCTATTTTAATGCGGTGAATGTTGGAATTGCCGCTGTTGGCTTTTTGGGGATCAAAAAGCAGCTTTTAAAAACCAATACCCTGTCATCAGAAAT
The DNA here is from genome assembly GCA_040403595.1 of Sediminibacterium sp. Classification (GTDB taxonomy): domain Bacteria; phylum Bacteroidota; class Bacteroidia; order Chitinophagales; family Chitinophagaceae; genus Sediminibacterium. The sequence goes on from JBBAKI010000005.1 coordinate 24,510, forward strand.
CCAAGCGCAACGACAAATTCAAAAAATACTGCTCATTAACAGTGCTTTAGACGTTGGTTATTTTGCTACGGGCCTTTTATTACGAGGTAATGGCATCAAAAACCTCAATCCAAAAACGCAGGGTTATGGGGGCAGTATTATGCTACAAGGCGCTTTTTTACTGGTTTACGACCTTTTACAATACGGTGCGCACCATAAAAATGGCAAAAGACTGGGCCAAAAAATAGGTGTTTGGAGCCTTGGTCCCACCACTACAGGCATGGGCCTTTCGTACCGTTTTTAAAGCTAAAAGGACGGTTCACTTATTCTTGAAAACTTCTTTATGGAATTTCAGCGTCTTTCTGCTATTTTTGCCACCGAAAACGAGTAATATTTAACGCAATGGCAGGTCAACTAAAAGAGGTTAGAAATAGAATTAAAAGTGTACAAAGTACGCAGCAAATTACAAAGGCAATGAAAATGGTGAGTGCGGCAAAATTACGCCGTGCGCAAGACTCCATTACGCAAATGCGCCCTTATGCACAAAAATTGCAAGAAATGCTGAGCAATATTGTGAGTTCCACCGAAGGTGATTTGTCTATTAAATTAGCAGAAACAAGAACGGTAGAAAACGTTTTATTAATTGTGATCACTTCTGATAGAGGTTTGTGTGGCGGTTACAATGCCAACCTTATAAAGCTTGCAAAAAGCACCATCGACGAAAAATATAGCAGCCAATATAAAAATGGAAAAGTAACCATTTGGAACATTGGAAAAAAAGGATACGAGAGTTTAACCAAAGCTGGTTACATCACCGATGCTACTTTTAAAGATATCTTTTTACAACTTAGTTTCGAAAATGTGCAAGCCGCTGCAGCAGCTGCTATGAAAGCATTTGAAGAAAAAACATTTGACGCTGTAGAAGTCATTTATTCTGAATTTAAAAATGCAGCTTCTCAAGAATATAAAGCAGAAGCATTTTTACCTATTCAAAAAGTAAAAGGCTTAGTTGCTGCAAAAAAATCGGACTTTATTTTTGAGCCAGCAAAAGAAGAATTGATAGCAGAGCTCATGCCAAAAATATTAAACACGCAATTATTTAAAGCAGTGCTTGATTGTAATGCAAGTGAGCATGGTGCCCGTATGACCGCAATGGACAAGGCGAGCGAAAATGCAAACGAAATCTTAAAGTCGCTTAAAATTAGCTACAACAGAGCGCGTCAGGCGGCCATCACCACAGAACTTACAGAAATTGTAAGTGGCGCAGCAGCACTTCAAGGATAAACCTTAATATTACCTTATGGAGATTAGTGAAATCATACCTCATATAGAAGTTCTCATTTTTGCAAGTGAAAAACCACTTACATCTCTTGATATTGTTGAATTAATCAACAATACTTTTGGCTTTTTAGAAGAGCGCATTAGTTTAGATCAAGTGGATGCGGCAGTAAATGGAATTAAAGAAAAGTATGATTCAGAATTTTATCCATTTGAAGTAAAAGAAAGTGGCGGTGGCTGGCAGTTTTTAACTAAAAAAGATTACCACCAAACCATTGCACAACTAAATGGCGACAAATTTTTAAAGCGCTTATCCAACGCGGCGCTGGAAACACTTGCCATCATTGCTTACAAGCAACCTATCACCAAAGGTGAAATAGAATCTATCAGAGGTGTTAATACCGATTATAGCATTCAGAAATTATTAGAAAAAGAACTTATTTTAATTAGTGGCCGCAGTGAAAACATGCCAGGCAAACCACTTTTATACGTTACTTCCAAGACATTCATGGATTATTTTGGCATCAATAGTGCCGAAGACTTACCTAAAATTAGAGAAGTACTAGCCGAGCAATTAATTGAAGGTACCATCATTAATCCCGAAGACTTTACAGATCAAAACGTTGCCAACGCTTCAGAATTTGAAGAACAAAATTTAATCATTGACACCAAAACGGCTTCTATCGAAGATCCTATCGATGAACTAGCTGTTGCAGAAGAAAAGGCAATAGACACCGAGGATGATGGCAATTTTAATGAGTCTGATAATTTTGAAGCCTCTGACGAAGACGCTGAAGAAACATCTGAAGAAGATGACGAGAATTCAGAGAAGGATCCTGCATAATAAATGCCCCGAAGTGTTATCTTCGTGAACCTATGTCACATTCACTTTCTAACCAACAGCTCCTTGCAGCAGCCAATAGTTTTGGTACGCCACTTTATGTGTATGACGCCGCTAATATAGAGGCGCAATACAGTGCGTTAACCACTGCTTTTGGAGGTCAACCTGTAAAAATTTTTTATGCTAGTAAGGCCCTTACCAATATTAATATTTTAAAGCTCATGCGCAACATGGGCTGTGCAGTTGATTGTAGTTCTATCAACGAAGCGCACCTTGCCATAAATGCTGGACACGCTCCTAAAAATATTTTATACACCAGTAACGGCATTCATTTTAGTGAAATAGAAACAGCTGTATCGCTAGGTATTCATGTAAACATAGATAGCTTATCGAATTTAGAAAAGTTTGGAAAAAAATATGGCAGCAGCTACCCTGTTGGCATTAGGCTTCGCCCAAACATTATGGCAGGTGGTAATTTAAAAATTTCTACGGGTCATGACAAAAGCAAGTTTGGCGTGCCACTTGAGCAACTAGATCAGTTACTTACTATTGTTGATGCTTATCAAATTAATATTGCAGGATTACATATTCATACCGGAAGTGAAATTAAAGACGTGTCTGTGTTTATGAAAGTCACCGACGTATTTTTTGATTTGGTTCCTAAATTTCCGCATTTGCAATTTTTAGATTTAGGGGGTGGATTTAAAGTGCCCTATAAAGCAGGCGATCCTTCAACTAATTTACCAGAACTAGCATCTGAAATTCAAAAATTTCAAGAAAAACTACAAAGCACGTATGCGCGCAGTTTTGAATTATGGTTTGAACCGGGCAAATATATGGTAAGCAAAGCGGGTTATTTTATTACAGAAGTAAACGTAATCAAGCAAACACCAACGATCACTTTTGCTGGTGTTAACAGTGGCTTTAATCATTTAATTAGGCCTATGTTTTATGAAGCCTACCATGAAATTAAAAACCTCTCTAATCCAGAAGGCGCTTTAGTAACCTATGATGTAGTGGGTAATATTTGCGAGACAGATACTTTTGCTTCTGATCGACAAATTGCAACGATATCAGAAGGCGATTTTTTGGTATTTGAAAATGCAGGCGCCTACGGTTTTGAAATGGCGAGTAATTTTAACTCACGTTATAAGCCAGCCGAAGTTATGATTGTAAAAGGCGAAGCCAAACTCATTAGACAAAGAGATACCTTTAAAGACCTTACTAGAAATCAGATTGAAGTTCTATAAAGGCATCAAACCATAGATAGTACCATGATTGAATTAAAAAATATCAGCAAAAGTTTTGGAGAAAGACGAATCATTGAAGACATCAGTGCTTCCATGATTGCTGGTAAATGTAATTTGATTATTGGAACAAGCGGTAGCGGCAAAACGGTGCTTACCAAATGTATGGTTGGTTTATTTAAACCAGAAGAAGGGCAAATCTTATTTGACGGTAAAGACATGCTGCTCATGGATAACAATGAGCGCAAAGAATTAAGGCAACAAATTGGCATGCTCTTTCAGGGCACCGCGCTTTTTGATTCTATGACAGTAGAAGAAAATGTTTTGTTCCCGCTTAACATGTTTACCAATTGGACCCTAGCCGAAAAGAAAAAAAGAGTAGACGAAGTATTAGCCCGCGTTAATTTAGTAGACACGCATAAAAAATACCCTGCCGAAATTAGTGGTGGTATGAAAAAAAGAGTGGGTATTGCGCGTGCTGTTGTATTAAACCCAAAATATCTTTTTTGCGATGAACCTAACTCGGGCCTAGATCCGCAAACCTCGATGGTGATTGACAAACTCATCCAAGAAATTACCGCCGAATATAATATTACCACCATTGTTGTTACCCACGATATGAATAGTGTGATGGAAATTGGAGAGCATATCATTTACCTGCACCAAGGAAAAAAACAATGGGAAGGTACCAACCAAGATATTATTTATTCAAAAGACGAGCTCCTCAATAAGTTCATATTTGCTTCTTCGTTTTTACAAGATGCCAAACAAATGCGTATGCTAGAAGACGAGCAAGCAAAAAAATAACCCCCACTCACCAAAATGAAAAAAATAATTTCGCTTTTTTTTGCAGCAATGCTATTTTGCGCATCTCAAAAAGTAACCGCGCAAGACAACGCACCGGTAAGACCCGATGCGCCTTATTTGACAAATAAAAACATACCAAACTTTACGCTCCAACTAACAGACAGTAGCAGTTTTAGCTACCTCAATATCCCAAAATCAAAATATACGATTATCATTTACTTTAGTCCTGACTGTGGACATTGTCAGCACGAAGCCACAGAAGTGGTTAAAAACATGGATAGTCTTAAGCACGTTTTTATGGTGTGGGCCGGCAGCAGAAGCATTCCAGAGCTTAAAGCCTTTGGAGAAAAATATGGTTTTAACGCTTGCCCTAATATCGTATACGGGCAAGACCAGCATTATAGTATTCCTTCCTATTATCAAGTAAAATACACCCCCTTTGTAGCCGTTTATGACAGCAAAAAGCAGTTTGTCCGTTCTTACGAAATGGGGGTAGAAATTCCTGAATTGCTCAAATTAATTGGCAATCATTAAGCCTTATTAATGCTATTCTATTCGTACCTTTGCGCCTGAAAATAACATTCACCATTTAATACATTTTATATGAAAATCACGGTAGTGGGCGCTGGAGCAGTAGGAGCAACATGTGCAGACAATATTGCGCGCAAAGAATTAGCAAGTGAACTTGTTTTATTAGACATCAAAGAAGGTTTTGCAGAAGGTAAAGCGCAAGACATGATGCAAACAGCTGCATTGCTTGGTTTTGATACCAGCATTTCTGGTAGCACCAACGATTATTCAAAAACAGCAAACTCAGATGTTGTAGTGATCACATCTGGCTTACCACGTAAACCAGGTATGACCCGCGAAGAATTAATTGGCACCAATGCTGGTATTGTAAAAGGTGTTTGCGAAAATATTTTAAAGCACTCTCCTAACGCTATCATTATTGTGATTAGTAACCCTATGGATACGATGACATACTTAGCATTACAATCTACAGGTTTACCTAAAAATAGAATTATTGGTATGGGTGGTACACTTGATAGCGCTCGTTTCAAATATCAATTAAGTACGACACTTGATTGTAGTCCCGCAGATTTAAATGCGCTTGTAGTTGGTGGACATGGTGATACAACCATGATTCCTTTAATCAAGCATGCTACATGGAACAGTATTCCGGTAACTAAGTTTTTATCTAGTGAGCAACAAGAAAAAATTATAGCTGACACCATGGTTGGCGGTGCAACTTTAACTAAACTATTAGGTACATCTGCGTGGTATGCACCAGGTGCTGCAGGCGCTGCTTTAGTTGAAAGCATTGTTCGTGACGAGAAAAAATTATTCACTTGTTGCGTAAGCTTAAATGGCGAATACGGTCAAAACGATATTTGCCTTGGCGTTCCTGTTGTAATTGGCAAGAATGGCTGCGAAAAAATTATTGAGATGGACCTTTCTGCAGACGAGCAAGCAGCATTTAACAAAAGCGCAGATGCTGTTAGAAGTATGAACGACGTTTTAAAAACTTTATAATTAAAAGTTTACAATGCATTAAAAAAGCCCCGCTACATGCGGGGCTTTTTTAATTACCGCTGATAGTTTGTTGATACTGCATTCCCTAGTGTATCAGTTAATATATACGTATATTTATTACCAGCATCCCAACTATACTTTACATAGCCCGTTTTTGCCCCTACTTTATACGTTAACAAATACCCATTAGATCCAACAGCAGCAAAATCAGTAATATATGCTCCTTTTAATGGATTGGTAGCGGGTCTAACAGGTTTTGTAAATGCTTGTGGTAAAATTTGATTTTCTGGAGCCGGTGTACTCGGGTCTAAAGTAACTTTCCCTTTCATAGCCCCTACAACATATGGATAATCTTGTGTTCCATGATAGTGATAAACGCCACTAGTACCAACATGTCCATGACAAGTATCTAGTGTTGTCATACTTGTTCCATCTGGCTCTTTAGTACCATATACTGCAAATCCATCTAATGCAAAGGCAATGGGCTTTAAGCCATTGATTGTTGACAAATGCATAGGCGCTGCATGATAATGATAATCATCACCTTTCCCACAATGTCCACCCCAATTATCTAATTCACCAATCAAATAAGAGTCTTCTCCACGGTTGTTTAATGCATTGAAAATAGGAATACCATTTACCGCAATCGCAACAGCCCCTTTCATCAAATTTGTTTTTGTACTTAAAGGTGTTGTAGCATATACCGGCTGCAATGGAATGGACCAACTATTAGCATCAGTATACGGTTGTAAAATGGGTACTTGCTGTTGCCAATTGGTAATGCCAATCATCATATTATGATTTGGAATACCTGAGGATGCGATATAAAAATAAGTCGCATCAAACTTTGTAGACAAAGAAGGCTTGAATGCAGCAAATGCAGAATCTAAAAAAGTAGTGGTCGTTTTTGGAATTATTACAATTGTTGGTTGCGTGACTATCCCGCTAGAAGTTCCAGATTTGCTACATGCAACAATCAATATAACAGAAGCGTATGCCACCAAAAACTGATACCTATTTCGTTTTACTAATTCAATATGAAAATACTTTACTATTAAAGACAATAGCCCTAATGCAATTGTAAACCATATAACCAACCTTATAAATTTTTTGAAATCAAAAATGTTGGAAGAAACTGAAGGTTCATATTGGCGATTTATTTTTTCAAGTTGCGAAACTTTAAAGGCAGCTAATTTTTTTTCGGCAGGCATGAGATCATTCATTTGAATGGCAATTATTTTACCTTCATTTGCTTCAACAAATATTTGATCGCCTTTACTATACATGAAATTGCCAAATATTTGTTGACCATTTTTAAAGGTCCAACTATTAAACACGGTACCATCACCACTATGGTAATGTCCGCCCACATGCGCACTTGTGGTTTCTACAATAAAAATGAACGCGAATAAAAAAATGATTGACTTTTTCATATGGCAAATTTACACTTTGACCAATCCACAAAACAAAGGTTTAACCAACCCAGTAATACCTATAAATATTTTTCTACGGCTGCTGCAATTGCAGTGGTGTCTTGTAGCATCATACAATTAAAATGCCCTTTTGGGCATTTTTTTGTGCCGTAATTGGAGCAAGGTTGGCAAGACAAATGAGGTACTATAAAATTTTGATAGGGTGGATAGGTTAAACCCATTGCAGCAAGCGTTGCCTCGCCATAATAAGGCTCTACCTGTAACATTGGAGAGGTAGCGCCCCAAATAGCCAGCAGGGGCTTGTTAAAGGCACAAGCAATGTATTGCAACCCAGTATCATGGGAAATAACAAGCCTAGCTTTTTGAACAATACTTGCCGATTCATTGATACTAAACTTTCCGCAGGCATTGTAAATTTTAATCGGGTCAATCGCTGCAACAGCATCTCCTTCTTTGGCATCTTCTTTACCGCCTATTAATACAATTGGAAAATTTATTTTTTTACAAAGCTGCTGTAATTTTATAAGCGGCAATTTTTTGGTTGCATACGATGCGCCAATTACAATAGCCACATAACCGGCACTATGCGCAGTAGGTAAATCCTCTGCTTTTACTTGGTCTTGTGGTGCAATAAAATAATCAAGTCCTTTACCATCATTGTGGACACCCAGCGGCGCAAGTGTATCGATACACCTGTCTGCAATATGACGATTAGTAATTTTATTTTTGATACCCAGCTTTGTAAGTAAAAACTTATGAAAACTTAGTTTTTTATAGGTTAATGCAGGAACCTTAAGCGCCTTTTTAATACGCCAGGTTCTAAAATTTTTATGGAGGTCAATTACCCAGTCAAACTTTTGCGCTTTTAATGCTGTAATTGTTTCAGCTAAATCATTATCAAAATAATGAAATCGTGAAATATATGGGTTATGAAGCGTGACCGCTTTAAAACTTTCTTTGGTTAAAAAATGAATTTCAGCATCCGGCACTTGCAGTTTTAAACAACGAATAGCAGCCGTTGTTAAAACAATATCACCAATAGAAGAAAAGCGGATTACTAAAAATTTCATTGGGGCTTAATTGATTAGTCCAGTTCCATATAATCTAAATCTTTATGGAATGTTTCTTGTGTAAATGCGAAGGCGATAAAGGCAATACTCATAACAATAACACCAGTAACAATCCCGCTGTACACAATAGACCACTGCCAAGATTTTTGAAATAAATCCAAAAACATCATATTCATTAAAGGAAGTGCGCCGCGTACCATATTAGGAATGGTCGTGGCTGCCGTTGCTCTTAAATTGGTGCCAAACTGCTCAGCACCCATAGTTACAAATATGGCCCAAAAGCCAGTACTAAAACCAAGCCATCCGGCCACCAAATACATGGTAGTATCGGAGTTGTTATAATTACTATAATAAAATAATAAGCCAAGCATGGTAAGCCCATAAAATAAAAGCAAGGCTTTTTTACGACTCTTAAAATACTGACTAACCAAACCTATTAAAATATCTCCAATGGCAATACCAACATAGCCAAACATGATGGCTCTTCCAGAATCGATCGTGGTGCTAGCAAACATGGCATTACCAAAACGATCACTTTGGTTGAGTAATATTCCAATAACATACCAAGTAGGTAAACCAATTAAAATAGCAAAAAAGTATTTTTTAAATCGTTTGCCATTATTGATGAGCATGAAAAAATTTCCTTTTACAACTTCAGAAGCTTTTGCAGCAGCAAACATACCAGACTCTGCTACTTTTACACGCAGTAGTAAGAGGCATATACCAAGCACACCTCCTATTTTATAACATAAGCGCCAATCCTGCGTGTATTGATAGGTAAAGTAGGCAGCCACTGCACCAAAAAGTCCAATACCAGCAACCAGTGAGGTACCAATCCCTCTTTTATTTTTAGGGAGCAGTTCACTTACGAGTGTAATGCCAGCACCAAGCTCGCCTGCTAGCCCAAGGCCACCAATAAATCTAGCCCATGCATATTGATTTACTGTGGTTACAAACCCTGTTGCAAAATTGGCAGCAGAATATAAAATGATAGAACCAAAAAGTACACTTAATCTTCCTTTTTTATCGGCGAGCACCCCCCAAATAATACCGCCTAATAAAAGGCCCGTCATTTGCCAATTAAGAACACGTGTACTATCATCAAAAAGTGTGGCTTCGGTGGAACCCACACCGAGTATGCTTGTTTTTTTTACGATCGTAAATAAAAGCAGGTCGTAAATATCAACAAAATAACCCAGTGCAGCCACAATGACTGGAAGCGAAAAAATGGATATTTTTTTATCAGATGCATTCATGATTATGCTTGCTTTGATTTTCCAAAAAAGAGTTTGATGATAACAGGTGCTGTTGTAAAAATTACAATTCCCAGCACAATAATTTCTAAATGATTTTTTAAATCAAAACCAAACTGACTTAAAATCCATTTTTGTAAAAAGTGTCCAGCAAATAACATACTAAACACCCAGGCAACAGAGCCAATAATATTAAAGCTTACAAACTTTTTTTGATTCATCCCTACAATGCCTGCTACAATGGGAGCAAAAGTTCTTACAATAGGAATAAACCTTGCTACAATGATGGCACCACCGCCATGTTTATTGTAAAACTCCTGTGCTTGTATTAAATATTTTCTTTTGAATAATAAATTTTCTTTCCAACCAAACATTGCAGGACCCACTTTTTTACCAAACCAATAACCAGTTGCGTTACCAGCTATCCCAGCTGCCGCAATAAGCCCCATCAGTAAAAATAAATCTGCAAATTCGTTACCTGAAGTCCAAAGTTCGGCAGCTAGGTTGGTACTGTAAATGCCTGCTACAAAAAGTAGGCTATCTCCTGGCAAAAAGAAGCCAGCAAAAAGTCCAGTTTCCGCAAATACAACAAAAAGTATCAGCCACAAGCCTCCATGCTCTATATAATACTGGGGCTGTAATAATTGACTCCAATGAAAACTATCCAATAAGAACATGATGGTTATTTAAAAAGTAAAATTAAGCGACTACTTCGGTAGAGTTTTCTAATGAACCCTCCCACTTACTTACGGCACTTGTTGCAAGCGCATTACCAAGTACGTTGGTGGCGGTTCTAAACATGTCACAAAAATGATCGATAGGTAAAATTAAGGCAATGCCTTCTGGCGGAATGTTAAACATAGCACAAGTAGCTGTTACCACTACAAGTGATGCGCGCGGCACACCTGCAATACCTTTGCTTGTTAGCATAAGTACAATAAGCATGGTAAACTGCGTACCCAAATCGATATGTATGCCATACGCCTGCGCAATGGCCAAACTAGCAAATGTCATATACATCATACTGCCATCTAAATTAAAGGAGTAACCAAGCGGCAATATGAAAGAAACAATTTTGTCTTTGCAGCCAAACTTTTCCAACTCTTCTGTTAATTTAGGAAATACGGCTTCACTACTAGTGGTACTAAATGCAATAATTAATGGCGGAAAAATAGCTTTCAACAATCCTGGCAAGCGCTTGCCTAAAATTAAAAATCCAACGGTTAAAAGCACCATCCATAAACTTACAATACCTAAAATAAAATACATTAAATACTTTCCGTAAAAAACAAATACATCAAGCCCTTTGGTAGCAATCACTGCGGCAATGGCTCCAAATACACCAAGTGGTGCAAAATTCATAACATAGCCAACCATCTTTAAAATAATATGCGCTACTGCATCTAGTGCTTTAACTACAACAGCTGCCTTATCGCCCATAGAAGCCGTGGCCACACCAAAAAAGATACTAAAAATTACGAGCTGTAAAATTTCGTTATTGGCCATAGCATCAATAACACTTTTAGGAAAAACATGCTCCACAAATTTTTGAATGCTAAACTCCTGGGTTTTACCCACTAAATCCTGCGCTCCACTTACATCGGCATTGCTTAAATTAATACCAGCACCCGGTTGAAAAACATTTACCAGTAAAAGCCCTATTAGCAAGCTAACGAGTGAGGCTGTTAAAAACCATAACAATGCTTTTCCGCCCACACGGCCCACCGTTTTCAAATCGCCAAGTTTGGCAATACCTACAACCAGGGTAGAAAACACCAAAGGCGCTATAATCATTTGAACCAATCTTAAAAAGATGGTCGTAAGTAGCTTTAAGTTTTTTGAAAAAGATTGAATAAATACTGCTTCACTATTTTGATGTACAAAATAACCGAGAACGACCCCAGCAATCATGGCAATGATGATATAGAGGGTAAGTTTATTAGATTTTTTCATAAGGTATATAAGTATTGCAATATAAGACTTAAGTGCTAAAAAAGGTAGGCGCCTGCGTGGTGATTTTTGTAAAAAAGGAGGGGTATTTTGGGAAAAAAGTGCTATTTTTCGAAATCAATTGATTAGAAATCAAACCCAAAAATTATGAGTTTATTTAGAAAAAAGGATTTGTCTGCCATGTTAGCACAAGCAGAAGATGGCGGTAAGGGTCTTAAACGCACGCTTGGTGCAGGTAACCTTGTTGCTTTAGGCGTTGGTGCTATTATTGGAGCAGGGTTATTTGTAAGAACAGCGGCGGCTGCAGGTCAAGCTGCTGGACCAGCAGTTACTTTATCATTTATTGTTGCTGCTATTGGATGCGCCTTTGCGGGTTTATGCTATGCAGAATTTGCTGCTATGATTCCCATTTCTGGAAGTGCATATGCATATTCTTATGTTACCATGGGAGAAACAGTAGCATGGATTATTGGATGGGCTTTAATTATGGAGTATGCACTAGGTGCTGCAACGGTTTCAATTGCTTGGAGTGAATACCTGAATAAATTACTGGGCGGAGGTATCCCCTATGAGTGGAGCCACTCGCCTTTTGAAAGCATTACGGATACCGCCGGTGTTTTGCACCAAGGAATAATGAATGCACCTTCCCTAGTTATATTATTACTTCTTACTTTATTACTCATCAGAGGAACACAAGAGTCTGCGATTGTAAATGCTGTAATTGTATTTATTAAAGTAGCCATTGTAATTATATTTATTATTTTAGGCTGGCAATTTATTAGACCAGAAAACCATACACCGTATTTCATTCCAGCAAATCAACCACCATTACTTGATGCTTCAGGTAAAGTGATTGCAGATTATTCTGGTGCATTTAAACATGGCTGGGGTGGTGTATTAGGCGGTGCGGCTATCGTATTCTTTGCCTTTATTGGTTTTGATGCGGTATCAACAGCAGCGCAGGAAGCAAAGAACCCTAAAAGAGATATGCCAATTGGTATTTTAGGCTCTCTTGTTGTTTGTACTATTTTATACATCTTATTTGGTCACGTATTAACAGGTGTTGCAAACTGGAAAGATTTTGTGGATCCATTAAAAGGTCGCGAAGCTTCTGTAGCCTATGCCATTTCTAATTATATGACTGGCTATGGCTGGTTAGCTACTGCAGTGACCGTCGCTATTTTAGCAGGATTTAGCTCTGTAATTTTAGTAATGCTTATGGGTCAATCTCGTGTGTTCTTTTCAATGGCAAACGACGGTTTACTACCTAAAGTGTTTTCTGAACTTCACCCTAAATATCGCACACCGTACAAGTCTAACTGGATCTTATTTGTATTTGTAGGTGCTTTTGCTGCTTTTGTACCAGGAAGCGTTGCCGGTGATTTAACAAGTTTTGGAACCCTATTTGCCTTCGTACTCGTAAGTGCGGGCATCTGGATTTTACGTGTTAAATCTCCAGAAATGGAAAGACCATTTAAAACACCACTCGTACCATTAGTACCTATTTTAGGCGCTATCATATGCTTAGCTATGATTTTTGCCTTAGATGGGCAAACGTTAAAAGTAGCTTTTGCTTGGATGGCGCTTGGCCTAGTTGTATACTTTGCATACAGCCGCAAGCATAGCAATTTAAACTAACCCTTTACATATATTTAAAAAAAATAGTCCCGACCTTCGGGACTATTTTTTTTGCCGTATTTTTGCAGACCTTAAAGAAACACTATGGGACGGATATTTGAAGTAAGAAAAGCCACGATGTTCAAGCGTTTTGATCGCATGGCAAAACAGTTTACCCGCATCGGTAAAGAAATTGTAATTGCAGTAAAATCGAGTGGACCCAATCCAGACGACAACCCTGCTTTAAGAAGGTGTTATCAAAATGCACGTAGTGTAGGCATGCCTAAGGATAGAGTGGAGGCGGCTATTAAGCGCGCCATGGGCAAAGATACTTCTAACTATGAAGAAATATTATACGAAGGTTACGCGCCGCACGGTGTAGCTATATTAGTGGAAACTGCTACCGACAACCACGTAAGAACGGTGGCCAATGTAAAAAGTCATTTTAACAAAGGTGGCGGCACTATGGGGAATAGCGGAAGCGTGAGTTTCCAGTTTAAAAAAATGGGTGTGTTTAAACTAAGCCCCGAAGGTATTGAAATGGATGATTTAGAACTAGAGCTCATTGACCACGGACTAGATGAACTTGGAGATAGCAACGACGATAATGGTAATCCAATTATTGTTTTAAGATGTGCTTTTACCGATTTTGGTAACCTGCAAAAAGAATTAGAGGCAAAAAAATTAAATGTAATTAGCGCCGAGTTTGAATGGATCCCTGGCACAACAGTTCCTGTTACAGATGAGCAAGCAGAAGATATTAGCAAATTAATTGATCGCTTAGAAGAAGACGAAGACGTAAATAAAGTATTCCATAATATGGGGTAAACACAGCTGCGTTACTCTGCCATAATAGCTCTTACTGCATCTATCACATCTTCTGTGCTTGGCTTACTAAAGTAATCACCATCGCTACCATAAGCTGGCCTATGTGCTTTTGCAGTAAGGGTTTTAGGACTTGCATCGAGCCACTTGTACCCACCCTGTTCTTCCATTACATGGTTAAACATATAAGATGTTGCACCCCCCGGAACATCTTCATCCACAAATAAAATTCGATTGGTTTTTTGCAACGATTTTACAATGCTGTGGTGAATATCAAATGGAAGTAAAGTTTGTACATCAATAAGTTCTATGGAAATGCCTTCCTGCGCCAAACGTATTATAGCTTCTTCAATAATTCTAAGTGTAGAACCATAAGACACAATGGTAAGATCGGTTCCTTGATTGATAATTTCAGGTATACCAAGTGGAACAGTAAATTCTAATAAATTTGATGGTAATTTTTCTTTTAATCGGTAGCCATTTAAGCACTCAATTAAAATAGCAGGGTCGTTAGATTGCAAAAGTGAATTGTACATACCTGCTGCTTGCACCATATTGCGGGGCACACAAACATACATACCACGCAGTGCATTTATAATCATACCCATGGGTGATCCACTATGCCAAATACCTTCTAACCTGTGGCCTCTTGTCCTAATAATAACAGGACAACTTTGTTGACCAAAGGTTCTATAATGCGTAGTGGCTAAATCGTCACTAAGAGGCTGCAGCCCATAGAGTAAATAGTCTAGATATTGAATTTCTGCAATAGGCCTCAACCCTCTAATAGCCATACCTATGGCTTGTCCTATAATAGTAAGCTCTCTAATGCCTGTATCTGAAATACGGTCTACCCCATGCTTTTCTTGAAGACCTGCAAAACCCTGATTTACGTCACCAATAAATCCAACGTCTTCGCCAAAGGCATATACTTTATTGTTGCTTGCAAATAACGCATCAAAATATTTATTGAGTACTTCATATGCATTTACAACAGGCGCATCAGGGGCATACGTAGGTAAAACAGTATTTACTTTTAACACAGACTTGGGGCCTTCGTTGTATAAATAAGTATTAAATAATCCGGCTGCTTCATTTTTTAATTGCGCCGCAAACTGTGTCACTTTATCAATGCCTTTAACACCCGCCGCAGCTTCACTTACGCTAGCAAGTGTTTTTAAAACATCTCTACGAAGTGGCTCTTTGTTACTTGTTAACGCTGCTACTATTTGTTGTACCGCAGGACTCATTACTTGTAGCCCGCTAATAGCCTGCACCGCTTCTTGTACCTGCTTATGAATAGGGCCAATAAATTTATCCCAGGCAGCCGCTTTTGCATCTTTTACAAAATCTTTAGCCTCTACCTCTATAAGATTTAACTCAGTAATTGTTGCGAGACCAGATGCTAACATCCACTCCCGCATTTTTTTAATACAGTCCCAATTTTTTTCCCACTCCAAACGCTCCGCAGATTTGTAGCGCTCATGACTGCCACTGGTAGAATGACCCTGTGGTTGCGTCACTTCTTCTACATGAAAAAGTGCCGGCGTATGCGTATCTCTCATTTTTTGTAGTCCTTCTTCAAAAACTTCACACATACCTGCATAATCCCAGGCCTTTACTTTATATATTTCGATACCGTTGGTGTCTGCTAATTTTTGCATGCCAGCAAGCGCATCAGAAATCGAATTTTTTGTTGTTTGTAAATTTTTAGGGACAGATATTCCATACCCATCGTCCCAAACAAAAACAGCTAACGGCACTTGTAATACAGACGCTGCATTGATTGTCTCCCAAAAATGTCCTTCCGAAGTACTTGCATCACCAATGGTACAAAAACAAATTTCATTCCCATTGTTACTTAAATGCGTATGCACATCCTGATTTTTTTGCTGCGCTTCTCTAAAACATTTTGAGGCAAAAGCAATACCCAATGCACGCGGCATTTGTCCAGCCGTTGGGGCTATATCGGCAGACGTATTTTTTTGATTGACTAAGTCTAGCCAATTACCATTATTATCAACTGTTGGTGTTGCAAAATGAGAACTCATTTGTCTACCCGCACAAAAAATATCATTCTTGATATCAGGGTCTGCGTATAGTTGCGAAAAATATTGTTCGACACTTGCAATACCTGTAGCGAACATAAAAGTTTGATCTCTATAATAACCCGATCTAAAATCTCCTTTCTTAAAATATTTAGCTAAAGCAACTTGTGCTACTTCTTTTCCGTCTCCAAAAATTCCAAATTTCCCTTTACCCGTTAACACTTCCCTTCTGCCCAGCAAACTAACCTCCCTACTAATGATCGAAATTTTGTAATCCTGAATCACCGTATTGCGAAATCCCTCAAAGGATAACATCTCGGTTTGTGGCGCTGGCGAAGCTATTAATTCCATGAGGCAAAAATAACATTCAGCACCCAATAGATAACGTGTATTTTTGATTTTGGGGATAAATCTCAGCTACCCTCGGCAACCCCTATTTTTAACGATTTCACCTTTTTTTAAGGGTATTTTGGGTCTGAATTGAACTTTAAATGATACTTTTGCCCTATACAATAAACAAAGTACGAATATGAAAAAGATTTTAGCACTCACTCTAGTAGCCCTAACTGCTTCTTTAAGCGTTTTTGCTCAACAAGACATTAAATTCGAAGAAGGCTCTTTTAACTTTGGTAAAATAGTGCAAGGAACCCCTGTAACGCATATTTTTAATTTCAAAAACACCGGTGGAAAGCCTGCTGTTGTTGAGTATTGTACTGCAGAGTGTGGCTGTACTACTCCAGAAGTAACCAAAGAACCAATTTTAGCAGGCAAATCAAGCACTGTAAAAGTGACTTATAACGCTGCTAACATGGGTAATTTTACAAAGCGTGTTACCGTTAAAATGGTAGGTGTTGCAGACCCAGTAATTATTACAATTACCGGCGAAGTTGTTGCCGCTAAAAAATAATTGTTAAGATTTCTATAATGATCTTACCGGCCTCCTTCGGAGGCCGGTTTTTTTGCCCCTGCCTCAAATTGTAAACTTATATTTGCATCATGTTACAGATCAGCAAACGTGGCACAGAAATGCCCGCCTCACCCATCAGAAAACTAGTTCCCTTCGCAGAAGCTGCAAAAAAAAGAGGCACTAAAGTATATCACTTAAACATAGGTCAGCCCGACATTGAAACCCCTAAAATGGTACTCGATGCGGTAAGACATAGTGATTTTAAAGTACTAGAATATAGCCACAGTGCAGGCAACGAAAGTTACCGTAAAAAATTAGTGGGTTACTATAAAAGTGTTGGCGTTGATGTCAATGAAACTCAAATCATTATTACCACGGGTGGTAGTGAAGCCATTTTGTTTGGATTTATGGCATGCTTAGATGCTGGTGATGAAGTTATTATCCCAGAGCCTTTTTATGCCAACTACAATGGATTTGCAGTAGAAGCCGGCGTAGCGGTTGTGCCTATTACATCGAACATCGAAAACGGTTTTGCTTTACCTCCGATTGAGGCCTTTGAAGCAAAAATTACACCACGCACAAAAGCCATTGTAATTTGCAACCCTAACAATCCAACGGGTTATTTATATAGTGCTTCCGAAATGGAGCAGCTAAAAAATATTATTCTAAAACACAACTTGTATTTGTTTTCTGACGAAGCCTACAGAGAGTTTTGTTATGAAGGCAAACAAATTAGTGCGCTTCACTTAACAGGTGTAGACGAGCACGTTGTAATCATGGATACCATTAGCAAAAGATATAGCGCTTGTGGTGGTAGAATTGGTGCTTTTATTACCAAAAACCAAGCCTTACTAGACGCTACCATGAAATTTGCGCAGGCTCGTTTAAGCCCGCCAAGTTTTGCGCAAATTGCTGGTGAAGCCGCCATTGATTTACCGGCCAATTATTTTGATAATACCAAGGCCGAATATAAATCTAGAAGAGATCTTATTGTTACTAGATTAAATGCGATGGAAGGCGTTTTTTGTCCAAATCCGGGTGGTGCTTTTTATGCCATGGCTAAATTACCCATAGACGACGCCGACAAGTTTTGCCAGTGGCTACTCGAAGATTTTGCTTTTGAAAACCAAACCGTGATGCTAGCGCCTGCAACAGGCTTTTATGGCACACCAGGACTTGGAAAACAAGAAGTACGACTTGCCTATGTATTAAATTTAGAAGACATTAACAAAGCTATGAACTGCTTAGAGGCAGCATTAAAAGTTTATCCGGGTCTTATACAATAAATACATGTTAGTGAACCAAAGCAAACCATTTTTATTGCGATCATTTTTTGTAGCTATGGTTACGCTGGGTTTTGTATTTACAAATGCTTTTGCGCAAAGCTATAAACCTACTTATGGGTCTGCGTTTGCAGGCAGCACCAGTATTTTTAACAACCCAGCTTCTAGTGTGAATCAAGCATTTAAATGGGAAGCTACTATTTTAAGTGCGCAGGCAAATTTTAATAGCAATTTGTTTTATATCCAAAACGATTCTATTGGATTTCATGAGGGCATGTATCCAAAATATTTTCATGCCAATATTGACCTTAACTTATTAAACCTTTTATACAAGCCTAACAACAAGCAAGCGTTTAGTGTAGGCATTAGGGCTAGAACATTTAACCATGTTAAAACCGAGCCCCTTGTTGCATTAACGGGCATCAAAAGCATGCATGATTTTTTGATGCTTAACAGGCAAACCCCTTATATAGAAGGTTTTGTTACGCATAGCGGATGGTTAGAAACCAATCTAAATTATTCGCAAGAAATTTATAGAGATCAAAAAAGCACCGTTACTGCAGGTGTTACTTTACAGATCAATAAAAGTATATCAGGCGCTTATGCAACCATTAATAAATTAAGCTACCTAGAAAGCACCAATGGCATAGACACATCCTACACATTAACAGCAGGGGGCGCTTCCTTCGGATACAGTTCCAATTATGACGAAACCGTTGCTGGCTCAACCACTAGCAGCTCTGACTTTATAAAAAACAGCAAAACAAGTATGGGTTTAAGTATTGGCGCAGAGTACCTACTCTACAATACAGAATCGAATGGCTTTGAAACCAATCACGCATTAAATTATGGATTAAAAATTGGCGTTTCGATTATGGACATTGGTGGCGTAGGCTATAAAAATAGTGCCTTTAGTAGCGTTTTTAATGGCGTACAACCGAGTATTACAGACCCTTTATTAGATCGCAAAACAAGGAATCTTGTTAATAGCCAACGCTTGAGGGATTCTTTATCTACTGCATTTGCGACCACGACACCAATGCCAGAAACATTTACCATCACTAAACCAACACGTTTTAATATAAATATTGACAAGCCAATTGGCAACAATTTTTATATCAACGCAGACCTTACCGTTAATATGCACGCCAGTGGAGGCTTAACAAAACTTAGGGTAAGAGACCTCAATTTAATTACGATTACCCCACGTTATGAAACACTGCTTTTAGGCGTTTACATGCCTGTTCAGTACAATACACAGGGGCAATTGATGGTGGGTGGTGCCATTAAATTAGGGCCGCTTACGGTGGGCGTTCATAGACTCAGATGGCTCACCAATTCGAGTACCATGAGCAATGTGTCGGGCGGTGGTTATATCATGCTTAGCGTACATCCTATTAGTCTTAAAAAAATTAAGACCATGATAGACTGTCCAGAATAAATTAACTTACCCTACCAATCAAAATACAAGATATGGGCAATCAAATTTCTAAAACATCCCTTTATCAAATTGCATTAGCAACAATCTTATTTTTTGTAATTGCCTGTAGAGAGTCTAGAGAAATTATTGCTGAAGTTTCTCCTCCTAAAAAAATTAAAAAAACAATAGTAGCGCCTACATATGTGAAAACATTTAACACAAGGCCTAGTTATGAACCTTTTGATGGCATTGATTGTCTTCCTGCCAATTACGCCTTTATATACGAGCCTGTTTTTATAACAAAAAAGCCAGTTATTATAAGAAAAGCTGGAGAACCCTATGTTCCTCAAAAGCTCACAATTAATACCTATGCTTTCTCTCGAAATAAAAGAGAAATAAATTTTAGGATGAGCTACCCCACTAATTTAAAAGGGCAATATCATAAAATTAATGTTTCAGATACGACAAACGCATTTAGGTTTATTAATAAATACAACGATACTTGCTACGTTACCAAATACACTTTAAAAGAAGTTCGAGATAGCAGTATCTATCATATTGGAATTATATTAGACCATAGCGGTTCGATGGGTGACGAAAGGTGTACTGAACTTCAAAATGCCCTTTCCGCTAGCTTAAAAAAAATGAGTAAACGCAATCTTATAAGTTTATGGAAATTTGACTCAAATATTTCTTATGAAGGCACTGCATACGATAGCGCTACCATTCAAAAAATGTTGTACCGCAAAAGAGGCATGGATGGATTTGGAGGTGGTACAGCCATCAATGACGCTATGGACCGCGCCTTAGACACCATGGCCAAATACAATAAATACAAACCTGTTTTACTTTTATTTACCGATGGATACGAAAATTCATCAAAAAATAAAAACACCAAAGCCCTTGTTGAAAAAGCAGTTGTAAACAATATTCCGGTTTTTACCATTGCATTTAGCGGTGGTGCCGACTCTGTGTATTTAAGGTCTATCGCAAATGAAACCAACGGTATGTATTTTCATTGTTACGATAGATCCGAATTTGAAGAAGTATTTAACAACCAACTATTTTCACTCAACCGTTATTATGAAGTAAGCATGATGCCTTGCATGTTTGATTATGAAAAATTAAGCATTACTTCAAGTACAGTTAGTGAGTTAAGAGCATCCGGTGAAAAAACATTTAAGGGTATTAGAGAAACGATTTCACTCAATGTCAATTTTGAATTTGACAAAGATGATATCATGCCAAGGTACCAAGAAGAAATTGCGCAGATGGCTAACTACCTTATTAAAAATAATACGCTTAGCATTATCATAAGTGGACACACTGACAATTTTGGCGAAGAAGATTACAATATCAATTTGTCTAAAAGAAGGGCAGAATCTGTTAAAGCCGCTCTCGTTAAATTAGGCATTGCTGCAGGCCGTATTGCTACTATTGGCAAAGGCGAAACAGACCCACTAACCCCTAACGATTCAGACAACAACCGTTTTAGGAATAGACGCATTGAAGTTGAAATTGTAAAAAATTAGCCCAGCTTATAAAAAGCAGTAGCGTTGCTTTCAAATATTTTTTGTTGATTTTGTTGCGCTACTAATTTTTCAATAACGTTTTGGTACCTGTGGTGCGTTGTTACATAATCGCCAGCTAGTAAAGACACGGGCCAGTCTCCACCTATCATTAATTTATCTACCCCAAAATGCTGTAATACATAGGCCAGATATGGCTCTATCGTAATAGTGGACCAATCATTAAAATTTTCACAACAAGTGCCTAGCCCCGAAATTTTTCCATAAAAATTAGGCATAGATGCAGCTTCGGCTATGGCGTCTCCCCAAGCTCCAAACTGTTCGTGCGTAGCAATGGGTGGATGATTTAAGTGATCAAATACCATTTTTAAATGCGGTATATGTTTGGCCACTTGTATGGCTGCATTCATATGTTCTATTTTAACACCCACCACATCAAAAGGAAGTCCATGATTTGCAAGTATCTCTAAACTTTTAATTACAGCAGGTTGTAATAGCCAGTTAGTATCTGGTTCGTCATGTATTAAATGACGAATCCCTTTAAAATATTTGTTTTGAAGATGCGCATTAAGTTGCTGCTTGGCAACTTCTGGATCCAATAAATCTACCCAACCTACTACACCAATAATCCAAGGATACTGCGCTGCACAATCAAACATAAAAGCGGTGTCTTCTATATTATTTGCAGCTTGCACCATGATAGCTGCACTAACATTAGCAGCGGCTAATTGCCCTTCAATATTTGATGGATAATAATTTTTTGCTAAAATAGACGTATCGCCATCAAGCCAACGATACCTCACTTTTTGTAAGTCCCAACTATGCATGTGGGTATCAATCACTTTTGCCATCTGTTTATTTTATAATGAGTTCGTCCATAAATAACCAAGAAGGATTTCCTGCCCCAGCAAAACCTGCCTGAATAATGGTTACCGGATCTGCAATAAATGTAAGAAATTTAATAGTGGTAGGTGGCATCCTAAAAGATACCGTTAAAGCGCCTTCTTTACTATTATCAAAATTTTGTTGAAGGCCAAGGCGCGTAAATGTTTTACCATCCTCAGAGCCTAATACTTCTACCCTTGTTGGTAAATGAATCCAACTGCCGCGGCTATTCATAAAACGCGTAGAAATTTGTGTAACCTTTGTAGCTTCACCCAAATCAAGTATGGCATTGATTGTTTTACCTTCCCAGGCAAGCCATTCGCCATCGCTAAACCTAGCATCATTTGCAATGATTCCGTTTATAAATCCTGTATTGCCGCTTTTATTATAGGGTGCTTTTGGTACATTCACTAATGACACAAGCGTTGCACCTGTTGCTTTATTTATAGAAAATGAAGCAGACGCTACATCCGTTATTTTATTATTGACAACAACACCAGCTTGTAAATGAGCGTCGCCGGTTATAGTGATGGGCCCTGTATACATTTGATCGTTAATGCTAGGCAGTTTACCATTTGTATTGTATACGATTTTATAAGCCTTTCCTACACCACCAATAGAAACATTGATGCCGCCAGCTATGGGCTTACTAGTAATTTGCACATTGTACAAATGGTCCGAAAAATGAAGTCCTTTTTGTTTTAATAAAGGCTGCCACTTGGTTACGCGACTTGTAAAATGATCAAATCCTGTTTTTGTTTTTGTCCATCCGTTTTCGGCAATGGCCATAGCGCGCGGATACAACATAAAAGAAGCTAGGTCTTTGTTAGCAATATATTCGGTCCATAAATTACCCTGTACCCCTTTAATATAAGTAGCCTCTTGTGGGGTGAGTGCCGCAGGTATTGGATTGTAATTGTATACAGCCTCAATGGGCAAGAAACCTCCAAATGCAATGGAGTCGCGAGGATCAGACGATTGATAAAAGTTTAAATAACAAGTACCCTGCGGCGTCATAATAACATCATGATGCTGCTTGGCTGCAGTAATGCCACCTTCTTCACCCTGCCAACTCATGACGGTTGCATTGGGTGCAAGACCCCCTTCTAAAATTTCATCCCATCCTATTATTTTTCGACCCTTGCTGTTTACATATTTTTCTACGCGTTGAATAAAATAACTTTGAAGTGCATGCTCATTTGCAATACCTTTTTCTTTCATAAGGGCTTGACAATAACTTGAGCGCTTCCATGCAGTTTTAGGACACTCGTCTCCGCCAATATGAATATAAGTAGATGGAAAAATATCCATCACTTCATTTAATACATTTTCAATAAAATTAAACGTGTATTCGGAAGGGGCAAATACATCATCAAAAACGCCCCAGGTTTCTTGTACAATTTTACCACCCGACGTTTTTATTTTATTTTCTGTGGCAGCTGCATACATATTTTTGGTGAGCTGTGTAGGTTCGTTTGGAAAACAACTTAACTCCGGATACGCAGCAATTGCAGCACTAGCGTGGCCTGGCATTTCAATTTCAGGAATAATAGTAATGTGCTTGGCAGCCGCGTAAGCAACAAGTTCTTTTAACTGCGCCTGCGTATAAAAACCACCATAGGGAGCATTGGTATTGCCGCTCCCCGGATACTTGCCAATTATAGTTCCACTTCGCACAGATCCTACACTCGTTAATTTTGGATATTTTTTTATTTCGATGCGCCACCCTTGATCTTCTGTTAAGTGTAAATGCAAATTGTTCATCTTTTGCGTGGCCATAACATCCAGTAATTGCTTGATAAAACCAATTGGCATAAAATGTCTACCCACGTCTAACATAAGACCTCTATAACCAAATGCTGGTGCATCTTCTATGGTTACCACCGGAATTTTTTTAGACGCCGCTTGTAATTGCAAAAGCGTTTGCATGCCGTAAAAGGCACCCACACTTGTTTTAGCCACCAGCTTTATTTGTTTTGGCGTTACCGTTACATAATATCCTTCGGGATTTGTAACAATAGATCCAACACTTGAGTCAATAACCACAACCGCCTCTTTAGTTACAGAACTTGTAACCGTATAAAACCCTTTTTCTTCAATCACTTTATTGGGGTAAGGAATAATGGGTAGCTGCGCAACCGTTTTTTGAACTATGGTCAAAAAAATCAACAAGAATAAAATGCTACTATGCTTTTTCATACAATACTGGGTTTAGGGGCGTGTTTATAGTGGCACCAATAGTAGCACCGGGGCACCAAGCTTCCCAATCGGCAAGCTGGTTATGGTTTTCAGGTTCTTTTAATGCCATGTCTTTATCCATATAAATCATGGTCATTACCTTTCGCATGTTACCAGAAACATTGGGGCCTGCGCGGTGATACAACCAACCTCTATGAAAACTTATTTCACCAACATCAAAGGGTTCAATCACTTGCTCAAATTTGTGATTTTTTAATTCTGATTCTAAAAAAGCCTGGCTCTCATCACTAATTTGTTTGTCTCTGCCAGCCGTTAATCTGTTACTGCCTGCACTAAACTCGAGTGGTCCATAATGAAGGGGCGTTGCTTGTAATGGTATCCAAGCTGTAACGGTATTTTCGGTGGCTAATGGCCAATAATATTGATCGGCATGCCAAGGGGTATGACCACCTTTGGGTTCTTTAAAAAGTGCCTGATCGTGGTATAAACGTACCCCCTTTGTTTGCATTAAGTCAGTGGCAATTTGAGCAATTCTTTTACTAAAAACAATATCTTTTACAACAGTGGTATGCATCCATAAATTCATGATTTGCAGAAATGCTTTACCATATGTGTCCCGTTCTTCTAATGGAATTTGTTGATTATTTAAACGGTCCACCTCTTTGGAAATTACTATATTCATGTAATCAATAACGGAGGCGTCAAAAATGTTTTTAATTTTTATAAAACCATGTTGCGCAAAAAACGAAGCCTGCTCAGGCGTTACGCTATACGCCTGATCAAGCGCCTCTTTTATTGAAATGGGTGTTGTTTCCATAACCGTTAAATTTTATACAATATAAAATAAATAATAGATAATACAGCACCCGCAAACCTCAAGATACACACATGAAACAGCTCCTTAAAACCATCATTTTTTTACTCGTTATTAACCAGGCAATGGGGCAACAATTTTATGTATCACCATCTGGTCATGATACGTATACTGGTGCCGCCAATGCACCAGTAGCATCACTTTCAAAAGCGCAGTTATTGATTAAAAAATTTAAGGCTGCTAACCCAAATTACGTGGGTGACATTGTAGTGCATATAGGAGCCGGGAATTATGAACTGCAACAAGGTTTTGTATTAGACGAGGCAGTTACTGGCAGTAAACAAACGCCTATTATTTGGAGAGGCGCAAATAAAGAGGATGTGATTATTTCGGGTGGAAAAAAAATTAAAAGTAGCGCATTTAAAAAAGTAAGTGATCCGGCTATTTTAATCCGGGTAGGTAAAACAGCAGGTGCAGCTTTATACCAAGTATCACTTAAAGAACTCGGAATTTTAAATTTTGGGAAACACCAAAGTTATGGACATGGACAGCCCGTTGTTCCTGCGCCACTTGAACTTTTTTTTAACAACGAACCGCTTACACTTGCGCATTATCCCAATAGTGGCAGCATCAAAATTGGTAAAGTCATTGATAAAGGATCTGTGCCTCGTATTGGTGATACAAGCAACAGAGGCGGCATATTTGAATACACAGACACAAGGCACGCTAAATGGGCAGGGCAAAAAGATATATGGCTACAAGGCACTTTTAATTACGGTTTTGCAGATGATAATATTAATATCGAAACAATAGATACCCTTAAAAAACAAATTAAATTAGCAACACCACATTTGTACGGACTTGGAAATGGCAAAGATTTTCAGGCCTACACCGCATACAATATTTTAGAGGAACTAGATAGCCCTGGCGAGTGGTGGCTTAATATTAATACAGGTATATTATATGTTTGGCCGCCAAGCACATTAGAAACTGCTAGCATTGGTATTTCGGTGCTTGAAACACCCATTGTATCCATCATCAATCAAACCTATACCACGCTAGAAGGCCTTACCATTGAGGCTGGCAGGGGCATGGGCATTTATGTAGAAGGTGGACACCACAATACCATTGTTGGCTGTACCATT
Source organism: Sediminibacterium sp. (assembly GCA_040403595.1). Lineage (GTDB taxonomy): Bacteria > Bacteroidota > Bacteroidia > Chitinophagales > Chitinophagaceae > Sediminibacterium. The sequence goes on from JBBAKI010000005.1 coordinate 50,573, forward strand.
AGAAACGTAGGCACGTCTGGCATTTTTATGGGCCAAGGTGCAGAAGCCAATAAAGGACCCATGCGTATTGATAATTTTGAAGGTCATCCTGTTTCTGGCATTATAGGAAGCTTACAAAACTACCTTTATAAAAATACAAGCTGGAATAGAAACGCAGGATACGATCAACAAATTTTAAGTTGCGACGTGTACAACACCGGTAGCGGTGGTATTTATTTAAGTGGTGGCGATAAAAGAAGCTTGACAAAAGCAAACAACATTGTTGAAAATTGTAAAGTCCACGATTTTAATAGAAGAAATAAATTTATTTGGTCGGGCATCAGCGTAGATGGATGTGGCAATAAAATAAGACACTGCGAAATATACAATTCCGACTGGCAAGGTATTTTTGTACACGGCAACGAACACGTTTTTGAATACAACAATATCCACCATGTCACTTTAAATTCGGACGATACCTCACCATGGTATATTGGCAGAGACCCAAGCGATAGAGGAAGCGTAGTGCGTTATAATTATTTTCATCACATTGGTAATCCCAACCGCATGAACATGGGCATTTATTGTGACGACTCATCTGCCGATGTATTTATTTTTGGAAACGTATTTTATAAAATGGAAACCAAGCATGGCATTTTATTTACCAATAGCGGCTGGGACTTGGTAATGAAAAATAATATTATTATAGAACCCACCGATGCTACGGCTCAAATATCGGCACACTACTACACCTGGGCTGCTGGTTCCGAAAAATCGATGTTTGGAGAAGACGGTCTTATCAGAGCGCGCTTAACAAAAAGCGTTTCTTACAGGCAAGAACCTTATGCGAGTAAGTACCCATGGCTACTCGACTATTTAGATACCATACCCGGCACCAAGCAGTGGAAAGCGATGCGTGCCAACCGTAACGTATTTGCAGACAACCTAATTATTGGTGGCCCAACAAGTCCTACTAAACTTATTGGCGGTCAATATGCTACGATCACAGAAAGAGACAATTATAGATGTACCACTAACCCGGGCTTTGTAGATGCCGAACACGAAAATTTTACATTACTACCAAACTCGGAAGTATTTAAAAAAATAAAAGGATTTGAGCCTGTCCCATTTGACAAAATGGGGCTTTATAAAAACAAGTATCGAAATTAATTAGGTATGAGAAAAGAAAATTTAATTGGAAGTGCGTGTGTAGCTTTTGTGGTGCTGGCGATTTTTTTTAGGCCTTGGGCTTGTATGGCGCAAGTGAAACTTGCGCCATACAACTTAGCGTGGGCTTCACAAAGTAGTGGGCCTTCTGGCTCTATGCCCATCGGCAATGGCGACATTGGCGCCAATGTGTGGGTAGATAGCAGCGGTCTTTTACAATTGTATATTTCAAAAACAGACGCCTACTCCGAAATTGGCCGTCTTTTAAAAATTGGAAAAATATCTATTAGAACCAGCCCGTCTATCCTGGATGGTGCATCATTTACGCAAACACTCGATATACAAACCGGCAGCATTATTATAAAAGCGATCAATGCAAAAAAACAAAGCCTCACCATTACCATTTTTGCAGATGCCAATAACCCAGCCGTTACTATTATAGGAAAAGCAAATACAAACATTACGTTAACGATTATAAATGAAATGTGGCGCAATAAATTAGATACGCTACAAGGCGGAGAAAAAAGAAGCGCCTATGGAATGATTGGCGCACCTTTTCCGCTCTTAAGAGAAAGAGATACAGTACTTGAAAATACCAACACACTTATTTGGGTTCACCAAAATAAATCATCTATTTGGCAGTCTACCTTAGACAACCAAAACCTCTCAAAGTTTAATGAAATTGGCAAAGATCCGCTCTTATATCAAAACTTTGGAGCCGTTGTTAGTGCCAATGAATCAGTTAGTAACAAATCAAAAAAAGAATTTGAAATAAATATTACAGTACTAAAAAAGCAAACAGCTAATGTCATTGAATGGAAAAAAGCAGCCGTATCGCTGCATAAAAAAACGAATAATCAGCCTGCAATCCAAAGATTCAATGCGCATAAAAATTGGTGGGCAAAATTTTGGAACGCCCATTTCATGATTGTTACTCCTGGAGATAGTAGCCAACAAACCAAAAAAGAAACTTTTGCTGTTACACAAGGATATCAACTCCAGCGCTACATGAACGCCTGTGCTGGCAGAGGCGGACTTCCCATTAAATTTAATGGGTCCATTTTTACCGTTGACGTAGACGAAAGCATGGGCAAAAGAAACCTAACAGGCTACGACGCAGACTTTAGAGACTGGGGTGCCAATTTCTGGTTTCAAAACACCCGACTCCCCTATTATTCGATGTTATACAGTGGTGATTTTACACTGATAAAGCCACTCTTTAAAATGTATACAGATGCACTACCACTAGCAAAATATAGAACGCAGCAATATTTTAAACACGAAGGAGCCTACTTCCCTGAAACCATGACACCATGGGGCACTTACACCAATGACAATTATGGCTGGGATAGAAAAAAATTAGCAGATGGTGTTTCTGAAAATATGTATATCCGTTATTTATGGGAAGGTAGTTTGGAATTATCTAAACTCATGATTGATTACTATGAGTTTACAAATGCCAAAAACACTTTTATAAAAGAGCATCTTCCATTTATAAAAGAGATCGTATTATTTTATAATGCACATTATAAACAAGACAGTACAAGCCATATTCGTATTGAACCTGCACAATCATTAGAGTCTTATTTTGAAGGCGTTATTAATCCATTACCAGAAATTGCAGGACTTACCACTGTACTAGAAAAAATAACCGCTTATAAAAATATAGTTAATGACCCCGTCTTTGTAAAAAAAGCTCAGGTATTATTTGCACAATTACCTCCAATACCAACGCGCACCATTGAAGGGCAAACGGCACTTGCAGCTGGGTACAACCTAGGACCAAGAACCAATGTAGAAAAACCAGAATTGTATGCTGTTTTCCCTTACCGTTTAAGAGGGGTTGGCAAACCAAAAATAGAAGAAGCCATTATAGCATGGAACCATAAAGCCAATAATGAATATAGCGGCTGGCAACAAGATCCCATTTTTGCCGCCTATTTAGGTTTAACAGAAGAGGCCAAAAAAATGGTGGTTCATAATTTTACAACCAAACATAGTGGGAGCAGATTCCCTGCATTTTGGGGACCCAATTATGACTGGGTGCCGGATCAAGACCATGGCACTGTTAACATGCGTGCACTTCAAAACATGCTTGTTCAATCTGAAATAAATCAAACACAATGGCTAGCTGCCTGGCCAAAAAACTGGAACCTGGATTTTAAAATCCATATTCAAAACAAAAAAATCGTCACAGGGAAATATACCGCACAAAAAGGCATTGTTATGAATACACCCTAATTACAAAATTGCATTTACAATAAAGTATAAAATTGAAGGGCATAGTAAACAACCCACGGCAGTATGAAAAGTTGCTGTTAGCGCACCATATGGTACCAAAGCAGGATCCGTAGCAGCAAGTCCTGCAGATACCCCACTTGTAGAACCTACCAATCCTCCAAAAATCATGGCTGACTGCGGATTATTAATGCCAAACCTACCCGCTACAAAGGGTGTAACAATGGTTACAAAAACAGATTTTATTACCCCAATAGCAATACTAATGGCTATAACATCGGAACTGGCACCAACAGCAGATCCTGTTACAGGACCAACAATAAAAGTACAAGCACCTGCACCAATAGTAGCAAAACTTTTTGCATCGGTATAGCCCATACAATAGGCAATCGTTCCGCCTGCAAAAAATGCAATACAAGTTCCAATTACTAAACTTAACAAACCTACAAGTCCCGTTTTCTTTATCTCAGAAAAGCTAGCACCAAGTGCAGTTGAAACAATCGAAAAGTCCCTTAACATAGAACCTCCCAAAATTGCCAATCCAGAAAATGCTGGAATACTTGCAATCCCTTTTTCACCTTGCCCATAATATGCAATAAGGAGGCCTATACTAATTGCGATGGCCGCACCAGGTATTTTATTTTTTGTAAGCCTAGTTGATATTTGATAGGAAGCCCACATAATTGATCCAACAATTAAAAAAGCAAAAACCAATCCATTTTTTTCTAAAATTTTTATAAGGTCTCCCATTTTTATTGTTTTTTACCAATTTTAGAAATAATAGGAATGATCAAATAGCAGAGAGAAGTTGCTATTATGCCAACTAGAAGCGCCATAAAACCTCCAGACATAGCGGCTTTTACGTTTTGCGTTGCGGACATCGCAATTACAACCGGAATATACATGGTGCTCCAAAACAAAATTCCTGTTTCAGATTCTTTTGCCAACCAAGATTTCTTTTTGGCATAATCATATACAAAAATGAGTAATAGCATGGCAAAACCCACCCCACCTAAATTACCATTTAAGTGAAATAATTTTCCAAAATAGTCTCCAACTATATGGCCTATTAAAAAACAGCCAGCGAGGATTGCTACGCCATATATTTTCATATAAAGTATTTTATGGATTGATGATTTTAAAAAACTGATCTTTTATAGCGGCACCCCAAACCTTATAACCTTCTTCGTTATAATGCAACTTATCAGAAAGATATAAAGATTTTATGGGCTGCTTATCTTGATCCAAGAAACTATTTTCAAAAGAAACGAAATAAAGCTGTTGCTGGGTTTCACAATAGTTTTTAATAAGGTTATTAGCGGCTTTTACTTTATCCCAGGCGCCCCACCTTTTTTCGGATGGAGAAATTTGTAGCCATGCTATAGGTGTTGTAGGATACTTTTCTCTAATTATTTTAACAACGTATTTAAAATACTCTAAAACCTGATCCGGGCTCTTGTCTTTGGGGCTATCGACAATATCGTTACCTACATACATGAAAATCGCTTTTGGCTGATGTGGGTATACAATTCTTTTTAGATAATAAGCGACGTCTCTCAAATTAGATCCTCCAAAACCTCTATGAATAATGTCGTTGTATCCAATGTCTTGTCTAATATTCTTCCACATTCTTATATAAGAGCTTCCCAAAAATAACACGGCGTCTTTACTGTATACTTCTGCCCTATTTAAACTATCAAATTTGTTGATGTCTTTTAGATAACGCAAAACACCCTCTTCACTTTTTGGCTTGTTAATTTTCAATTGGGTATAGAGCCATTCAGAAATAGATTGTATCGCGCTGTCTTGCTTGTTTTTTTTATTATCAAGGGTATGTCCTGTCCCATAAAAAGGTCGCCAACCCGAATACACACCCACTTGTAAGCAGCGCTGAAATAAAATATAAGGGCCATACTTGAATCCATGATATTCATAAGAGCTATCGTAAGGCACCGTTTTATCTTCTGTTCCTGCCACATTAAATAATGGCGCATCGCCTTGCTTGATCCAATTATAATCTATGATGGCACCCCAATTATTTACAACCCCACTCACTTTTGAAGAATACCCTTCGTTTCCACTTGTTCCTTCTAAACTGCCCCATTTTGCTTGATCAATTGTTGCAGGCACTTCATCTTCATCCATATACGCAATGGCTAAACATGTTTTAGATCCCGCAGAGCTTCCGGTTATAAAAATTTGAGCGGTATCAATGTTGTACAAATTTGCATATTTACGCAAGTACCTGATAGCCGCTTTGCCATCTTGCTGCGCCCTATACAAAGCAGCAGCATAATCAGCATTTGACTTATCGTTTTCAATACCTAGCCTATAATCAATGGATGCTGTAACATAGCCCCTCTTTGCAAAAGACAAGCATAGCATATTACTAAAACCACCTGTTTTTGAATTGTTTTGAAATCCACCGCCATGAATAAATAAAAGTACAGGCCTTTTTTTAATAGTATCCATTTGAGCGCTTGGCATATACATATCAAGTAGCAACTTTTCTTTGCTACCTTTTATATTTACTGCCTGCCCATATTCAATATTAGTAACAGAATCAATGGAAGAAAATATTTCTGACTGATACCTTTGTTGTGCTTGCAAACTTATTGTAGCAACAAAAAACAAAAAAAACAGGGCATTCTTTATCATTAGAATAATTTTTTAACTTCAGATTTAACCACTTTACCCATGGCGTTGCGTGGAAGTTCCTGCACAACCAAATATTTTCTAGGTCTTTTATACGGTGCAATATTTTCTTTCATCCAAGCGTCTAACATTGCAGCATCAAACTCAACAATAGGTACAGATTCATTTAATACTAAGCAGGCAACAATTAGTTCGCCCCACTCTACGTCTTCGATGCCCACCACTGCACAATCACTTATGTCATTATGGGTTCTTAATACTTCTTCAATCTCTAATGACGAAATTTTATACCCGCCCGATTTTATAATATCTACCGAATTTCTACCGAGGATTCTATAGTAACCATTTTCTACAATGGCAACATCGCCCGTTTTAAACCAATTGTCACTTGTAAATGAATCTGCGGTTGCTTCGGGTCTTTGCCAATATCTATCAAATACTGTTTTCCCTTTCACAACAATTTCTCCTGGCGTTCCTGCTTCAACTTCGTTGTACTTTTCATCCACCAACTTTACATCAACACCAGGAAGCGGTACCCCTACAAAACCTGGTCTACGTTCACCTATATAAGGGTTTGAGATAGCCATGCCAATTTCAGTCATACCATATCTTTCAAGTAATAAATGACCGCTAATTGTTTCCCATTTTTGCATCACAGAAATGGGTAGCGCAGCAGAACCGCAAACCATTAAACGAAATTTTTGTAGCGCCCTAAATATCCTAGACTGCTCATCTGGCAGCAAACTTTCCCAATGTGTAATTAACTTATAATAAATAGTAGGGACTGCCATAAATACATTGATCTTACCCTCCATAAACATTGTATAAATAGCAGAGGCAGAAAAAGAACTCACAAATTCACAAGTAGCACCTGCTGCCATAGAGCAGCATACTACATTGATGATTCCATGTACATGGTGTAATGGCAAAACACATAAAATCGTATCAGAAGAAGCCCATGACCAAGCACGGATGAGTGATTCAACCTGGGTATCAATCGTAACATGCGTTGTAACAACACCTTTAGGCTTATTGGTTGTACCGCTTGTATACAATATCATGGCATCTCTAGTGGCATCCACCTCAGGAAGGTTTATTTCTACACTCGGGTACTTTTCATTAATATTAAAATAACGAATACCAGGCGTGCTCTTTAATGGCTCTAAAAATGTTGTATAATGATCAGATGATACAATAACACTTGCGCCTGTATCTTCCATAACATACTGCAAAGATGGTATTGGATGAGACAAACAAAGGGGTACGGTAACGCCGCCAGCTAGCCATATTGCCCATTGTACTTTAACGTAATCAAAACCAGGATCCACCATAAACGCAACCCTTTGTTGATTTAAATCAGCAGCGTCGCCTAATAATGTTTTTGCAAATAAAGTTGCTTCATCAAATAATGTCTGATAACTATAATGGTTGCCGCCTGATACAATGGCAATTTTTTGCGCATAATTTGTGGCCTTGTATATAAAGTTCATCAGGTTTCTATAAGTTAAGGTAAGCTTTTACATTTTTGTAGCATATATCTTCCGTCATCCCACCAATTAAATCATAGTCTAATGGAATTAATCCGCGCTCCATTTCGTTGCCTAATACATTACAGAGAATTCTTCTAAAATATTCGTGCCTAGGAAATGATAAAAAACTTCTAGAATCAGTGAGCATTCCAATAAATCTACTCAATAACCCCATATTACTAACTGCATTTAAATGAGCAGTGATGCCATCCTTTTGATCATTAAACCACCATGCTGCGCCAGACTGAATTTTACCAGCATAAGACCCGTCATTAAAATTACCTGCCATTGTTGCTAGCATATCATTGTCGGCGGCGTTAATACTGTACAATACTGTTTTTGCAAGCTTGTTATTTGTATCCAAATGATTCAAAAAAAGACTTAATTTTTTTGGATTCACGCTACTGCCAATAGAATCCCAACCTGTGTCTGGACCCATTGCGTTAAACATGCGTGTACTATTGTTTCTAATGGGTCCTATATGATATTGTTGCACCCATCCTTTTTCATAACCCCATTCAGCAAACTGAATAAGCATGGCTGTTTTGAATTGTGCCACTTCTAATGCTGATAGCGAAGTGCCAACCCTTGCCTTGTTAAATATTTTTTCTACGTCACTATGTGTATATGGTTCGTAATAAGCCATTTCAATGCCATGATCAGACGCCTTACAGCCCATCGTTTCAAAATAGTCGTGACAAAATTTTAACGCTTCTAGGTAATCATTAAAACTATGAATAGAAGTATTTGTTCGTTGCTCTAATTTGGATAAATACAAATTAAACTGCGCGGTCATGTCAATTGCCATTGCCTTGTCCGGACGAAAGGTAGGCGCAACCTGTATCCCAATAGGATGATCCATTAAAAATTTATGGTGCTCCAATAAATCGGTAGGATCATCTGTAGTACCAACAAATTCTACACCCATCATTTTTAATAAACCCTGCGGTGTATGTGACTCCTTAGATAATATTTCATTTGCCACTTCATAAATAGATAGCGCAGAATGGGAATCCAACAAAGTTGATATTCCAAAATAGCGCTTGAGTTCTAATTGCGACCAGTGATGAAGTGGGTTTCTAATTGTTTTAGGAACCGTACTCGCCCAAGCACTAAATTTTTCAATTGCAGACGCTGAACCAGAACAATATTTTTCATCCATCCCATTTGTACGCATGGCTCTCCACTTGTAATGATCGCCATCAATCCAGGCTTCAGTGATGTTACTAAAATTATGATTGTTGGCAATCATTGCCGGACTTAAATGATTATGGTAATCGATGATTGGCATTTTTGAAGCGTAATCATGATACAGCCTTTTAGCAACTTCGCTTTCTAGCAAAAAATCTTCATGAATAAAATCTGGCATAGTTATTTAGTATAATGATTTTTTAATACCCATTTCTAGTCCTCTCAATTCTGCCAAACCTCTCAACCTTCCAATGGCAGAATAACCTGGGTTGGTTACTTTTTTTAAGTCATCTAACATTTGATGACCGTGATCAGGACGCATAGGAATTGAAAGACCTCTCTTTTTCATTACGGCTAAAATTTCTTTAACTACCGCATACATATCTACATCACCCTCTAAATGATTATCTTCAAAAAAGTCCCCATCTATATTTCGTTTGGTGCTACGCAAATGAATAAAATTAATTCGATCGCCAAATGCAGCTACCATATCAGGTAAATGATTGTCTGCTCTAACACCAAAAGATCCTGTACAAAAACACAAGCCATTACTTAAAGCAGGCACTGCATTGAATATTGCATCCAAATCAGATGCAGTGCTCACCACACGTGGCAATCCTAAAATAGGAAATGGAGGATCATCAGGATGTATCACCATTTTGATGCCGCAACTTTCTGCAACAGGAATAATATTTTGTAAGAAATAAACTAAATGGCTTCGTAGTTTTTGTGCATCTATACCATCATAGGTTTTAAGTGCTGCTCTAAAAGCTTCCATTGTAAAACTCTCTTCACTTCCAGGCAAGCCTTTGATCATGTTTAATTGAACCTGCATTTTTTCTTGATCCAACTTTGATGCAAACCATTTTTTTGCAGCTTCAATTTGAGTTGAAGTATAATCCTGAATTGCATTTTCTCTTTCCAAAATAAATAAGTCAAATGCTGTAACAGCAGCCTGCTCATACAAAAGGGCCAAAGATTTATCTGGCATTGGGTAAGCAAGGTTTGTACGTGTCCAATCCATTACCGGCATGAAATTGTAGGTAACAATATGTATCCCACAAGCACTTAAATTTTTAATGGTTTGAATATAGTTGGTAATATAATTTTCAAACCCGTTTGATTGCGTTTTGATAGCTTCATGCACAGGAACACTTTCTACAACATCCCAACTGAGCCCTGCAGCTTCAATCATTTCAATTCTTTCACGAATCGCTTCTTTAGACCATACTTCACCATTTGGTATTTGATGAAGTGCCGAAACCACCCCTGTACATCCTGCTTGTCTAATATCCCAAAGGCTTACTGGATCATTTGGTCCATACCAGCGCATTGTTTGAATCATTGACTCTTTCATTTCCAATCAATTTTTATACAATTATACACCACTAAAAGCAAGAAAACCGCCATCAACATTTGTAATTGTTCCAGTTACAAATGTCGAAGCATCGCTTAAAAGCCATATCAGCGCTCCGTTAAGCTCTGACGGAGATCCAAATCTTTTATAAGGGGTATTATCAATAATTTTTGCTGCTCTTGTCGTATGTGTTCCGTCTGGATTGGTAAGTAGCGCTCTATTTTGTTCCGTTAAAAAAAAGCCAGGAGCAATTGCGTTCATTCTAATTTGATCCCCATATCTAGCAGCCAATTCTACAGCAAACCACCTGGTATAAGAATCAATAGCAGATTTTGCCAAACTATAACCCAATACCCTTGTTAAGGCTGTTGTTGCACTCACAGACGAAATATTTACGATACTTGCTTTGGGTGATTTAGCCATAATGGCTCCAAATATTTGAGTAGGCAACAGCGTACCAAATAAATTAAGGTTCATCACCTTTTGCAGCCCCTCCATATTTAATGAAAACAAATCGTCGCCGGGCTGAACAATGGCTTCAGGCATATTGCCTCCAGCTGCATTAACGAGCCCGTCAATTTTACCGTATAAATCCACCATTGTATGAGCTGCAGCGGTTAGTTGTTTTTCATCCAATATATCTGCAATCAATGCTACTGCTTTCCCGCCTGCTGCATTTATTTTTTCTACTCTTTCATTTGCAACTTTTTCATTTCTACCCAATACACCCACTACTGCACCGGCATTTGCAATCGCTTCAATAAATGCGCCACCTAATATACCTGTTGCTCCAGTTACAACAATAACCTTACCTTTTAATGAAAACATATCATTACCCATTTTAAACTATTTTATAATTTCAAACCTTTTTTTCAACTTAATGTCTTCACTAGAAGATCCTATTTGTACTTCAAAATATCCGGGTTCCACAACGCGCTCCATTTTTAAATTGAGCAGGCTAATATCTGAAGGCTTTAAAGTAAATGTAACTGTTTTTGATTCATTAGGTGCTAAAGAAATTCTTTCAAAACCTCTTAACTGTTTTTCATACACAGTTACTGAAGTTACTTCATCTTTTACATAAAGCTGTACCACTTCGTCACCCTTTCTACTACCGGTATTTTTAATTGTAACGTGCACAATAACGTTACTATCAGGCATTATTTTATCCTTTTCAAAAACCAAATTGGAGTACTCAAAACTTGTATAACTTAAGCCGTAACCAAATGGATAGAGTGCTCCATAAATATTGGTTTTGCCAAAACCATTAGGCCCATCGCCCGGCTGCCCTGCTTGTGAGCCTGGCTTATATGGGAAATTTAGTTCTATTTGCCCCACAGACTTAGGAAAGGTAACTGGCAACTTTCCGCCAGGATTGTAATCTCCAAATAATGTTTCTGCGATAGCATTCCCACCATCTGCGCCCGGACACCAAGCTTCTAATATACTTGGTATATATTTTGCAGGCCAATTAATTGTAAGTGGCTGCCCATTAATAAGCACTACTATTATTGGCTTTTTTGTTGCATACAGTGCATACAATAAATCCAATTGACGACCCGTTAAATCTAAATTTGTTCTACTTCTACTTTCTCCAAATTGATTTTCTGTTTCACCCATCACCGCAACAATAATATCAACATTTGCAGCCATTTCAACCGCTTTTTTAATTTCAGTTTTTTCAATTTCCGTCATTGGAAAAGGGTACAATTCTGATTCAGGCCAATTGGCATCTGCAGACTCACATCCTTTTGTATACTTAACTTGTACATTTTTAGGATCATAGTTTTGCAGCCCTTCTAACACAGAAACAACTTTAATATTAGATGGACCATACCTGCTCATGGATGTTAATGTATCAGCAGCCAATGGACCGGTCACTAAAATATTTTTGAACTTGGATTTATCGAGTGGCAATAACCCACCTTCATTCTTCAATAACACCAAGGCTTCTTTTGAAATTTGGCTACTAGACTTTTTTGCGTCAATATTATATACAATAGAATCAGCAGCGGCAGGATTTTGCACAAATGGCTGGTCAAAAAGACCCAATTTAAATTTCACGCCTAAAACATCTGCTACACGACTATCTATAACAGACATCTTTAATTTACCTTCTTTAACAAGCTTACGAGTGGGTAAAATAAATGTTTCAGGTATTTGAAAATTTGTTCTAACGTTAAGTCCAGATTCCAACGCAATTCTAACAGCATCTGCAGAATCTTTAGCAATATGATGTTTGGTATAAATAAATTCTACCGCATCGCTATCACTCACCACATATCCTTTAAACCCAAACTTTTTTCTAAGCAATTCAGTTAAAAAAAAGTAACTGCCTGTAATCGGCTGACCATCCCAATCATTGTAACTACTCATTACACCTAATGGGTTTGCCTCTTTAATGATGCGCTCGTACGGATACAAGTACATGTTATACAACTCACGTGTTGAAACGTGTGGATCGGTTCTTGCGTTACCGTCGCGGCCACCTTTTGGAACACTATATACTGCATAATGTTTTAGAGTGGAAGCCACCCCTTCAGACTGAACACCCAAAACCATTTGCTTACCCAATTCAGTAACTAAAAAAGGATCTTCACCATAACACTCTACAACCCTACCCCACCTTGGATCTCTGGCCAAATCTAAAATAGGCACATATACATTGGTATATCCTAATGCATGCGCCTCTCTTCCTACAATATGACCCGCTTTGTTCACAAGCATCTTATTCCATGTAGAACCAATGGCAATGGGCGCGGGAAGACCAGTTGCCTTTTCGTTGGCCAACCCGTGTATGCCTTCATTAGTAAAATCTACTGGGATACCTAGTCTTGTTTTTTCAACAAACCACTTTTGAACATCATTAATGGCAGAAGCATGTCTGCTATAAGGGAAAGAATATTTTGTATAGGTGGCTGTTCTAAATGTTGTGGAGTTTAGATGCTCATCAATATTTGCGATACCATCTTTCCATATCTTATTTGACCAGGCTTCTGTTGGTAATTCATCTTTTAACACCCTGCCGTATCCATAAAGCGTTGCCAACTGACAAGTTTTTTCGTCGAGTGTCATTTGAGACAACAAATCGGCTATTCTCTTTTCAATGGGTTGACTTGGATCTTCAAAAATATCTTTTTTGTTGTTTTTATTAAAATCAATCCAACCGCTCTTATACATACTATAAGTAGGCTGTTGAGCAACTGTAGCTTGCAATGAAAAAGAAAATAATAGAATAAAAACAAACTGTTTTTTAGCGAGGGAAAGAAACATTACTTTGATCTAAAAAATTAATAATAGTATAAATATTGGTATTCAATTCTTTCATTTTATTACACAAAGGCGCATACCAGTTGTATTTTGTATCTACAACACCTTTATTTGAATCTTTATTTGATGGGTCTGCCGTATTATCGGAAGGATCATTGTCTTGATACCTAAACCAGTGCCATCCTACGCAATTTTTATTTGTAAGAAGTGTAAGTCCAAAATTTTGATAATGAATGCCCCTTTCTTCCTGGGTTTTTACAATCCAACCAGCACCAGAAATATTATCCATATTAGCATCCATTGCTTTGGTATAAAACTCGGTGATCATAAAGGGCTTTTTTAAAGAAGCCCACTGTTTACTATTTTTTTCAGACACACTCCAGCTTCCATAATAATTGATAGAAATGATATCTAAATACTGCTCAGCTGCGGCAAGTATGGATAAATTGTTTTTTGCTGAAGAGTGAAGTCGAGAGCCTAAATACATATGATTTGGATCTGCTATTTTAAGTAGGTCACAGCAATGCTGATAATAATAACTTGCCACTGCTCCTGAAAAAAGCTCTTTTAACTCTTTGGTAACGGCTGTATAATTAGGCGCATTCCTAGTAAGCCATGTACTTGCAAAAACATAGGCTTCATCGTTTTGATTATTTATGGCTAAAAACTTAGACAGCAGATCTTCCTGAAAAGCGAGTTCATTATCGGAAAAATAACCAAACAAAAAAGGATCTTTATTATGAGATGCTATCCGGTATAATTTTTCTTTAACAAATGCATCAAAAGCAGGATTGAATAAATGCGCAAGAATAGGATACGATGTTCCTACTTCTTTTTTTACACCAGACTGAGAAAAACTACTGAGTAAATTTAATTGCAAAGTATAAGGGAAAGGGGAAGCGCTTTTGCTATTGTAAGAAAAAATTGCAGTGGTATCAGACCAAGAACCTGATGCGTTAAACCCTAAACTTCTTAAACTATCAACAGTTACGGTCTGCCACTTATCTAGTGTGCCAAATTTTTCGATTAAAAAAGTATTATTGGCCTGCGAACTACCAGGCCTAATACTATTGACTGCCAAATTATAAAAGGGGTGCCCATCAGGATCTATAACCCACCAACGAGCACCTACTTTTGTGGCTTTAAAAAAACCACTAGCCTGGGTTTTCGTTTCCGCGTTTCCCCCAAAACGCGAAAACAATATCTTTTTTTCTTGAAAACCATCTAACATTTTTACAGTGTAAGACTTAAATGGCTTCCAATCAGAATAAGTAATGTTTTTTAAAGAATCCTTATTCCAAATTTTTGCTTGTACAATAATTGAATCACTAAATGTTTTTTTTTGAGCGTTGGCGTTACTAAACACGAGCATCCATAAAAACAAATAGCGATTCATAATAGATTGTATTAATAGTTATTAGTAGCCGTTATTTTGAGGCATTACTTTTGTTAAGTTAGCATCTATAACTGCTTGAGGAATAGGCAAAACCGTATCACGCAAAGTAATTAATGCGCCAGTATACATATTGTACTGCTTTGTTCTAGCAAACCATGTACCTGTTCTGTTTAACGTATATCTTCTATGCTCTTCCGTAACTAATTCACGAGACCTTTCATCTAAAATAAAATCTAAGGTTACTAGTGCAGCGGTAATAGCTGGAGCATTTGATCTTGCACGTAGCGTATTGATGGTTGCAGCAGCTCCTGCAGCATCGCCTAATTTAAATTGAGCCTCAGCTAAAATCAAATAGGTTTCTGCTAAACGAAGATAAATTTGATCGTTGTAGCCAGATGAGTTTTGAACATCTGCAATATCATCAGGAGCCCAGTCCCACTTTCTTATATTAGGCCAGTTTTGAGCAGTTGTAGCTGATGGAGCAGGCTCATTACATGCAATACTTAATTTAACAGAATCACCAATTTTACCGCCCGTAAAACCAGGGCTAGCGCAAGTTGTAGTTGCTAAAGAACCAGTAGGCAAAGACGCTGGATTATTCATAATCCAAAACATACGCCATGCATAGCCAGAACCTCTATCATCTGTTGGCGTATATAAAGACAATGCATATTTGGTAACACCAAAACGACCAAGTCCTCTACCGCCATTTTCTTTAGAATACGTAATTGGAGTTTTGCCGCCAACCTTAATGGTGTTATATCTATTTACCCACCATCTGCGCATGATATTTGCATCACCGCCAGTAGAGAGGTACTGATTTTGGAATGTCCATAAAACTTCTGTATTACCTTCTGCTCTATTAGAATTTCCATCTATAAACATATCCGTATAAGCAGTGCCTGGCAAAGTTTTTTGAACACCATATCTTGCTGTAATAAGCGCATATTTTGTATTTGATACAAGTGACTGCGCTTTATCATATGCTTTTTGATTGGCACCAACCGCTAAATACAATTCTGCTAGATAATGTGTTGCCACTGCCTTTGAAACACGACCTTCTAGTACAGGAACGTCTGGTAAATTTGCTTCTGCAAACAACAAATCAGACTCCATAGCAGCTCTGATTGTAGCCACAGATGCACGTTCCCAATCTGTTTTGATATTTGAACCTGTAGATTCTTTTAAAGTTAATGGTACAGCGCCCCATAAATAGGTAAGATGGCGATAGGCCCATGCTCTTATTAATTTAGCTTCACCTATAATTTGGTTTTTATCTGTACTTGACCAACTAATTTTAGCAGCTTCTGCCCTATCAATAATAGTGTTTGTAGAATTGATGATTTGATACAACCAAGCCCACATATCTCTCACATATGAACTAGCAGGATTTAATCTTACCCCAAAATCATTAAATACAGATTCTGCAGCACCACTTGCAGGGAAAATGCTATACGCATTATCAACACCAATTACCGCAGCTGTGTTAGCAATATCATTACTAGCACCTGCAATACCTTTACGCTCGGCACGCACTAAATTGTAAACACCGTATAAGCCAGCTTCAAAACCAGCTTTGTTAACGTATAAATTATCCGGAGCGATTTTCGCTAATGGATTTTCTTCTAAAAATTCTTTACTGCATCCATTTAGCGTTACTGATAGAATAGTAACTAGGAGTATATTTGTAAATATATTTTTCATAAATAACTTTTTATGTTTTGATTATAATCCAATTGTCAATCCAAAAATAACTTCTCTTTGAAGTGGCAATCCATATTGGTTTGTCAACTCAGGATCTACGCCTCTAAACTTTGTATAAGTTGCAAGGTTTCTGCCTGATACATACATTTTAAAAGAATTAACTTTCATTTTTTCTAAAAGTGATGCTGGCAAGTTATACGCTAAAGAAATATCTTTTAATCTTGCGAAAGAAGCGTTTTCATAAAATTGTACGCCCAATTTATTAGCATTGGCATCATTTGCAAAATGAGTTCCATTTGGATTGGTTGGAGACCACCAGTCTTTTAAAGTTGTATTTCTCTTAGTATCTGTAAATACATCGTCTTGCTCCAACGGATTAAGCTTGGTAACATTACCTACGCCGTGGAAAAATACCATTAATGTAAACCCTTTGTAACTAAAGTTATTGGTGATACCATATAAGAACTTAGGATCTAGATTTCCTAATAATGTTCTATCTGATCCGGTATTAATAACGCCGTCTTTGTCAATGTCTTTAATTCTAACATGTCCAGGTAAGGCTGTTGGTTGCGCAGAGCCAGTAACATCAGCAGCAGATTTAAAAATACCATCTGATTGTAAGCCAAACGCTACACGAATAGGTTGTCCAATAAACCATTTGTTGCCAATATCATCTTTACCATCACCATACAAGTCAACAATTTTATTTTCGTTGTAGGAAATATTAAAGCTAGTAGACCATTTGAAGTCTTTCTTTTGAATATTGGTTGTTGTGATATTTAACTCAACGCCCTTATTTGCTGTTTTACCAATATTTTGTAAAACAGAGGTAAATCCTTGTACAGAAGATATGTTTCTATCTAATAAAAGATCTTTAGTATCTGATTTGTAAAAATCAAGTGTTCCTTGAATTCTATTTTTGAATAAGCTATAGTCTAAACCAAAAGACAATGTCTTTTTTGACTCCCAGCTTAATTCACCATTTGCTAAACTATTAGGAATATATCCTGGATAAACATTGCTTCCACTTTGGTAAGGCGCAGATGACAATGTTGCAAGAGAACTGTAACTAGAAACGGCTTGGTTACCATTGGTACCGTAGGAAACTCGAAATTTCAAATTATTCACAAAACTTACTTGCTTCATGAAATCTTCTTGTGTGATATTCCAAGCAATGGCAGCAGAAGGGAATACACCGTATTTTCTTCCTTTACCAAATGCAGAATAACCATCTCTTCTTGCCGTTAATGTTAGCAAGTATTTGCCATTGTATCCATAATTCAAACGAGCCATTTGAGAAAGTAAATTTTGTTTGAAATAATAAGAAGATGGCGTTAATAAAGCAGCAGATGACATTTGATAGTTTGTAAGTACATCATTAGGGAACCCAGTTCCTTCCACTTCATCTCTATCAAAGTCTTCAGATTGGGCACTGTACAACATGGTCATATTCACATTGTTTTTACCAAAATCTGCAGTGTAGTTTAAAATATTTTCTACGGTTGTATTTCTATCAAGTGAAGTGTAATTGATAGCATCCCCATTTTTTTCATATCCTAACGCCACATTTCTTCCATAGTATGTTTTGCGATTCACACTTTCATACTCAATACCTGTATTTAACCTGTAAGAAAGTCCAGGTAAAAATGGCATATCCACTTTAAAACTGTTAGTTGTGAAAATTCTGTAAGAATTATCTATGTTTTTTACAAGTGTATTTGCTAATGGATTTCTTGCTTGAGGATAATCTGCGTAAGCATAAATAGCTAGCAATCCTGTATTGTTAATTAAGAAAGGAGGTATTGTGTAAGGATTGGTTAATGGATTAAAGAAGTTAGCACCTCCGCCTGTATTTCTTGTATCATCAAATTCTACAGGTAAACCATTTCTATCTTGAAATGACAATTGAGAGTTTGAACTAAAAGTTAACCAAGGTTTTAAATTTAGTGTAATAGAAGGTCGTAAAGAATATCTTTTAAAGTTGTCATTTACAGACACGCCTTTTATATCAGCAAAAGTTGCACCAACATAATAGTTGGCTTTATCATTACCACCAGCTACTGTTAATGAATGCTGTGCACGTGTTCCTGTTTGCGTTGCTAAAGCATACCAATCAATACCTGTTTTGGAAGTATATATGGCCTGCTCAGCTGCACTTAAAACATTGGATGTATTTAACCTAGTTGTTTTAAAAGTATAAAACTCATCCGGCGTTAAGAGTCTTGGTTTATTTGTTATTTCCTGAGATCCAAAATGTGTATCATAGGTTACTACAAAGCGACCTTTTTTACCTTGCTTGGAAGTAATTAAGATAACTCCATTAGAACCTCTTGCTCCATAAATTGCAGCAGCTGATGCATCTTTTAAAACATCGATAGATTCAATATCATTTGGATTTATTTCTGAAATACCTCCAACGTAAGGAATTCCATCCCAAATAATGAGAGGGCTATTGCTTGCACTAATTGAATTTCTACCGCGTATTAATATAGAAAGGTTATTCCCTTCTGCGCCACCACCATTGGTATTGACTTGCAATCCAGGAATTGATCCTTGAAGTGCTTGGGCAATGTTTGTGTTAGGCAACTGTTGTAAACGCTCTTTTGGAATTGTTGAAACAGAACCGGTAACATCTCTTTTTTTCTGAGTACCGTATCCCACAACAATAACATCATTGAGGGCATTTACTTCTACTTCTAAAACAACAGTTAGACTATTGTTTCCAGAGTAACCAATTTCTTTTGTTGCAAAACCAACAGACGTAAAAACAATTGTTGCACCAGGCTTAATTGAATTTAATTTAAAAGATCCATCATCGGTTGTTGTAACACCACTAGAAGGAAGTCCTTTTACAGAAACACTAACTCCTACAAGTGGATTTTTAGAAACATCGGTAACCTTCCCGGAAACAGTTTGAGCACTGCTAATAATTCCAATTCCGAGAAAAATTGTCAAGAATAAACTACTTATTACCCCAAATTTAGGGTACTGTAACTTTGGCATAAGCGAATCGTTTGTAATGGTTCAAATATAATAGCAACACAATTTGAGTGATTTTTCATTGTAAGAAATCAAACAGAAGTAAATTTTACGATATCGTTTTCGTTATTTTTTCGTATTTTACATCACAAATTTTCGTAATTTTAAAGATATGTCTAAGATTAACCTCAAAGATTTAGCTAAAAAATTAAATATATCTGTTTCGTCAGTTTCTAAAGCTTTACGAGACAGCCACGAAATTGCTGAAGAAACCAAAAAAAAGGTTCGAGCGTTGGCTTTAGAACTTGGCTATTCCCCTAACCCGTATGCCGGTTTTTTGAGAAATCAAAAAAGTAAAACGATTGCGCTCATTGCTCCAGAATTAACCAATAATTTTTTTATTCAAGCCATTAGTGGGGCAGAAACTATCGCACAAGAGCACGATTACCACATTTTAGTATATACGACAAATGATGACTTTGAAAAAGAAAAAAGCATTACAAGTCATTTAATGAATGGTCGCGTAGACGGCGTTATCATTTCTTTGGCGAGCAGTACAAGTAGCTACAACCATTTAACCGATTTAATAGAAGCAGGTATTCCAATTGTATTTTTTGATAGAATTTGCCATGAAATAGAAACAGCAAAAATTACAACAAACGATTTCGCTAGTGGATTTATGGCTACAGAACATTTAATAAACAATGGCTCTAAAAAAATAGCCTACTTATCTATTTCCGAAAACCTTTCGATAGACAACAAAAGAAAGCAAGGCTATTTTGAAGCACTCAACAAACATGACATAAAAATCGATGAGCGTTTAGTAACAAAATGTTCTAATGATGAAAATAAAAACATAAATAGCATTAAACAACTATTAACTGGTCCCTATAAGCCAGACGCTATATTTGCATCAATCGAGAAATTAGCACTGCTAACCTATACTGTTTGTAATGAGATAGGAATAAAAATTCCACAGGACCTAAAAGTTATTTCCTTTTCAAATTTAAGAACAGCTGCCCTTTTAAACCCTTCCCTTACTACTATTACGCAACCTGCGTTTGAGATGGGTAAGATTGCCGCTACTATACTTTTTAAGTATTTAGCAAAAAGAAGAAGTGTTATAATAAATGAAAATATTATTCTAAAATCTGAATTAACAATTCGAGATTCTACTAGAAAATATTAATTTATTATTCTAAATCTTCGGCTGCAATTACATTTACCTTAGGCACTAATAAATGCATAATCACCCAGGCCAATAAATAAGCAGATCCACACACAATAAACATGATATAATATGCCGTTTCAATTTGTCCTATAGCACGGTAATGCACAAATAAATTCTTTTGTACAGCCATTGATAGTAAGATGCCGCCAATCGCGCCAAACATACCACCAATGCCCGTTACAGAGCCTACCGCACGCTTAGGAAACATATCACTCACCGTTGTAAATATATTAGCACTCCATGCCTGATGGGCTGCTGCTGCAATTCCAATTACAAAAACAGCGAACCACATATTCATACCACCAAGTACCTGTGCAAATAAAATAGGGAGTACTAAAAACGCATAAAGTAACATAGAAGATTTACGCGCCTTAAATACAGGCCAATTATTTTTAATTAAATACATAGGTAGCCAGCCACCAAAAATACTACCCACCGCAGACATCGTATAAACGGCAGCAATCGGTAAAGCGATTGCTGTTCCTTTAATATGGTACTGACTTTCTAAGAAATCAGGCAACCAGAAAAGATAAAACCACCAGATAGGATCGGTTAGTAATTTACCTATTGCAAAAGCCCAAGTTTGCTTGTATTTTAATAAAGCACCCCAACTAAATGATTTGGTTTGAAGTGCATCGCCTTCTGCAATTGCATCTGCATCACTATTGATGTAAGCAAGTTCTGCAGCTGTTAATTTTGGATGCTCCGAAGGTTTAAAATAATGCTTATTCCAAAAAAACAACCATATAAAACCAAGTAACCCGGTTGCAATAAATGCCCATTGCCAGCCATAAGCAGCCGCAATAAATGGAACAGATAGTGGTGCAACAATGGCACCAATATTAGCACCAGAATTAAATAGGCCTGTTGCTAATGCTCGCTCTTTGCGTGGGAACCACTCTGCTACAGTTTTGATAGCAGCCGGAAAGTTACCCGCTTCGGTTACACCCAATGCGGCACGTGCAACAGAAAAACCAAATACACTTTTAGCAGCAGCATGAAGTACTGCAGAAACACTCCATAAACCGGTAGCCCATGCATACCCTTTTTTAGTACCAATTTTGTCTATAAATCTTCCACCCAACAATAAGCCTATGGCATACGAAACTTTAAAAGCAATTTCAACATTGGTATAATCACCATCATCCCACTTTAGCTCAGAAGTAAGTGTAGATTTTAATAAGCTAATTACGGCTCTATCTAAGTAGTTAATTGTAGTTGCAAAAAATACCAAGCTACAAATTGTCCAGCGGTAACGACCAATTTTTTGTTCCATATGGGTAAACTTTAAATCGTAATTATTTTATTGTATGAATAAGTTGTACAAGTTCTTTTGTTTGCAATTCTAATTGCGCAAAATTTTGATTGGTTAATACCTCTTTCGTAATAAGTTTACTGCCAAGACCAACGCCAGCAACGCCTGCCTTAAACCAAGCACCAATATTTTGTTCGTTTGGCTCAACGCCTCCCGTTACTAAAAAATCTACTCCAGTAAATAAGGTTTTAATAGCCTCCACAAAACCAGGACCAAGTACATTGCCAGGAAAAAGCTTTACCATGGTTGCGCCAGATTTTTGCGCCACATGAATTTCTGTGGGTGTCATACAACCAGGAATCCATAAAATTTTATGCATGTATGCTATGTCAGCAACACTGGCATCAAAACATGGGCTAATTAAAAAATCGGCGCCGGCTTCAATAAATGAAGTAGCATCTTGCGGCGTTTTAATGGTGCCAATACCAAGTATTAGACCAGGCATTGAAGATTTCAAAGAAACAAGGTGCTTAAAATTAGTTAATGCATGTGCCCCTCTATTGGTAAACTCAACACATCTAACACCTCCATTATATAAGGCCTTAAGCACATTTTCACAAATTGAAATATCGTCATGATAATACAAAGGCAACATACCTGCTGTCTTTATTTGACTAATTAAAGCGGCTTCTCTTTCCATTAATACCTTGATTTAATTTGATCGATAGTTTGTTTGGTACTATCCCCGAGTTCCTGCAATTTACCAAAAGCTGCCGAAGCTGCATAATTTATCGTTTCTTGATGATCAAAGTCATTATGAATACCATATATAAGCCCTGCCATAAAACAATCTCCACTACCTACTTTATCTACCACCGAATTTGCTTGAAAGCTAACAGCCACAGCTTGCTCAGTTCTAGTATCAAGGGTTGCAAAATAATCTACACCTTCGCCATCAGGCGTAAACCTAAAGGTATTGGCAACTACTTTGCAAGCAGGATTTTGCGCAAACAATACGGATGCCGTTTCTTTTGCACAGGCGGCAAACTCCGCTTTAGAAGTGGCTGTTTCGGCAGCCGCAGGCACATCTATACCGAGTAAATCTCTAACGCTCCAAATATTCCCCATAATAACATCAGCGTATGCAACAAGCGCAGGCATTACCTGTGCAGGTTGTTTGCCATATTTCCAAAGTTTAGCGCGGTAATTTAAATCTACAGAAATTGTAAGCCCTAAACGCTTTGCCGCCTGCAATGCATCCAAACAAAGTGCAGCGGCCTGCTCCGTCAATGCCGGACTGATGGCACTAAAATGAAACCAATCAGACCCTTCAAACAATTGATCCCAATTTATTTTTCCCGGGAATAAAGCGGTTGAAAATGAAGCATGTGCGCGGTCATAAATAACGCCGGCATTTTTTAAATCGGCACCTTGTGGTAAAAAGTAAATACCTATACGATCACCACAAAACTGCATAGCTTCTATATCAATATTACAAGCAGCAATAGATGCTGCAATTTCTTTGGATAAATAATTGTCTGGCATTGCAGACATGTAGGTAACAGGCTGCTTCCATCCAGCCAAAGCCTTTGCCACATTAAGTTCTGCGCCACCTAAGTGCACAGGCATAGTAGCGCTGTTGATCCATGTTTGATCTAATACGGGTGACATACGAAGTAAAATCTCCCCAAAACAAAATACTTTTTTCATACTAATTTCTTACCCGTTAGATTTACAAGATAATATGAAATGAAATAAAAAAGTAGATTATTTGTCTTTCCAGCCATAATACGCATTAGCAGGCATTTTCTTAATGAGCCACTTTACAAGGTCATCTGCCGCCTGAGCATTTTGATACATTGCAGGAAGCTTTCGACCATCGGTGTATTCGTTGTAAAGCCATGGATCACCAGTTGCAAAAACACTACCCTTGCCTATTTTAGCCGTTGCAAAAACAACCAAATCCCCTTTTGTCAGCATTGTTGTAGCAGGCGCCTTAACAGTTATCGAACACACTTCCTTTTGGTAGATGGTTTGAACATTTTTAAGGATTTGATTTCCTACAGGCACATCAATTTGCCCACCCATATAATCTGTCCCAACTACTTTATTATAAGTATCCTCATTAAAATGAATGCCAAATAAATCAGCTAACTTATTAATAGCGGTAAAATCAGCATTGGGTTTGTCATTGTGAAATAAAACGAGAACCCCACCAGCTTTTACCCAATTAAAAATCTCCAGGGCATCCTTGTCATTCATATAATTGGGGGTAGGATTGTCTGCTATATTGTCTGCGTCTACAATCATGTAAATAGAAGCATTTTTTAAATTATTAGTAGTTGGTGCCTCAGATAATGTTCTAGTTTGTAATCCATTAGAGGTAATTACATTTCCCAAAAATGAAAATCCATTGTTATACATTTCAGGCCACTTGTAATGATAGGCATATTCAACACCTTTAATATCTTTTTTCTTTTCAGCATTGTAATAATCATCCAATAAAAAAATTTGTTGCTTACCAAGTTTTGGACTGGAATACCACTCCATTTCATTAGCAGCTTGTATAAATGCACCTACCTCTTTGGAGTCCCCACTTATAGCTCCTTGTATATTTATATGACCCTTTTCATCTTTTTTAATAAAATATTTTACAATACCAGCATATCCTTTTTTTGAAACCGCCAAATAGCTTGCAGGCAATAAACCTAAACGCACCGCTTTTGCTGTTGCACATACAAACATGGCACTTGCAGAAGCCTCTAAATAATTCCCTTTTTCTTTAGGTAAGTTCAAGATATTATACCAAAGGCCAGTTACTGGGTCCTGCATTTTTTTAATAGCATCTGCCAACCTTTTTAAAATAGCTACAAGCGTATCCCGCTTTGGATGGGTGGCAGGAAAATTTTCTAGTACATCCACAATAGACATTTCGTAACAACCTGCGACGCTAGATTTAGCATCACTTGTGTACTTTTCTATCCAAATAAACTGATTGGCGATATCATCAAAAGCTTCAGGCTCATGAAACTGTTTTGCATAGGTGGTATAAAATGGCTGAGCCATATAAAGCCCGCTTTCCTTTCTACGTAGTTGCCCATTTAATTGATCTCTTAATAAGGATGCTGCTTTATAATATTCTACCTGGCCTGTTATATTATAAAGTGTCAATAAAATTCTACCGCATAAGACATTATCAATATCGTAATCCTGTGCTTTATAAAAATTCAGGCTTTTTTGGAGGAAAGAAAAATATTCAGGATTGGCAGTTTGTATCCACAAGTGTTCAATACCAAGTAATACCAGGCTCTGATCATAAGTCCACTTGTTTGGCTTTGCAGTATCTGCGCCAACTGACCCTTTCCATAAAGTAGCCATGGCAGTTGACGCCAACTCCGCCGCCAACGATTTACTTTGCGCAATTGCAAATTGCATGTTTGCGATTACAACAAATAAAAAAAATAAATGCTTCATAGTTTATTTAGAAAATAGAATACACTATATAATATTGTTGATATAGTTTCAAAAAATTAAATAGGCTTTACAGCCTGACGAGCTAATAATTTCCAGTTTTTCCCAGTTTTTCTAAAGACCAATAATATTTTTAATTTCACTTCACCAGGTTTTCCACCATCGTTATTAATTGCAAATAAATTGTGTCTAACAATCGCAATGTTACCATAGACAGATATGGTTTGTTCAGACAAATCAATGGTTACAAAATCTGACTTGCCAGATGCAATTTTTTCAATAAATTGAGCTTTCCCCTCTACAGCTCCGCCGCTATGCCCATAGCTTAAATTGTCATCAACAATCGCTTCCAAATCTTCTTTCACTCCACTTATCATAGCAAGACGTAATTTTTCTATTGACGCCACTACTTCAGTGTTTTTTTTAGATTGAGCAAAACCAAAAAGGAAAATAGTTAGTAGGAAAAATAAGAAGACTGCTTTTTTCATAAAAAGAGATTGAGTTTAAGAAGATGGAAATTACTACTTTAATTTACTAAAAGCAATCGTTCCGGGTAAAAACAGGTATTGGACAATTTAAAGCGGAAGCACCCGAATATTTCTAAATCGAACCACATCGCCATGGCCTAAAAACCCAATATGACCCGTTGTTCTTTTAAGTCCAGGGTGCTCTTTATGGTCCATGGTACCATTGATAGAAGGTTCTTTAATGTCAGCATCCGTGATCGTTTCGCCATTTAGAATCACCTTAACGCGCGTTCCTTTAACCACAACAACTTCTTCATTCCATTCACCAATAGGCCTTAAATAGCCCCTTCTAGCAGGCACAACGCCATAAATAGAGCCGTGGTATTGGTAAGGCTGTAAATTCTTGTATATATCTGCCTCGCTGTCTAGTATTTGAAGCTCCATACCAACATAAGCCGCGTCACCCTCTAATGGCGCTCTAATGCCTAGCCCATTGTTAGCGCCAGGAGTTAGCTGAAACTCAAAACGGTATTCGAAATCAGCGTATTCGTCTTTGGTATACAAATTACCACCGCCCGTGCTCTGCGGATTCACCACAATTGCACCATCTTGCAACAAATAGCCCGCTTTATTGCCTACCCAATTATCCAGGTTCGTGCCATCAAACAAAAGCTTAAACCCTTGTTGTTTTTCGGGATCAGAAAGTGTGGTTGGCTCAGCGCTTGGCAATTCTCTGATATAAATATTACGGTACGCAACATAGGTGCCATGTGCTTGCAATTCAATTTGCTCTTTTACAAAAATAGGAAGTGTTTTGTCCCAATAATTTTCAAGCACTACTTTATCTGTTACGAGAACGCCGTTTAAATAAACGGTAACTACAGCACCTCGCATAATGATGTGAAAATTATTCCAACTACCAATTTTGTTATCTGCAACAAGTTTTGGATTACGTTCGTTTTTTTGATTGTTGTAAAGTCCGCCAGAACCAACCTGCGCTCCCACTTCACGTCTGCTGGTATCCCAAATTTGAATTTGAGGTGTGCCGCGTA
Organism: Sediminibacterium sp.; assembly: GCA_040403595.1. Taxonomy (GTDB): domain Bacteria; phylum Bacteroidota; class Bacteroidia; order Chitinophagales; family Chitinophagaceae; genus Sediminibacterium. Next base: position 77,514 of record JBBAKI010000005.1, read on the forward strand.
AATAAATACCAGCATCTCCTTTTTCGGTTATTTTCCAATCTACAAAAAGTTCGAAATCGCCGTATTGTTTTTGGGTACATAAATTATCGCCATGCCCTGTAAAAACTAAAAGGCCATCTTTTACAATCCAATCTGTTTTTATTTTTGCGTCTACTTTTGCTTGCGCTTCGAGTAGTTGTTGCGCGGTCATTTTTGATCGCGCAATAGGATTTGAAACAAGTCCTTTCCATCCTGTCAAATCAGTTCCATTAAATAAATTTTCGAAACCGTAATCGTAAGGCATTGCCTTAATATGATACGCCAATTGCTTAGCCAAAATAGCACTATCCTCTCCTTTTAATAAAGTAAGTGCTCTTTGTACAACCGGCATTACCATGGGGCCTTTAAAACTAGGGTTAGCAAGTGCTAATTTAGCCACCACAAGTGCTGCATCAGATTGCAATGACGCGGTTTCTAAATATTTAGCTGCAAACATGAGCGCTCCAAGCTTATTCACTTTGCCAGCTTCAATGATAATATTTTTTTGAGCCGTTGGACTTTTTGCGGCTACCATTTGATCTTGTAAATCAAGTAATCTTTGCACCGGATTAACGGCTATGGCTGGCGCTAATGCAACCATTTGTAAATTAGGTAATGCAGCGCTTGCATGTTTGATGGCCGCTTCAATAGCAGGCTTTGTAGCTGGTGACGCTTTTGCTAAGGCTGCTTCAAGTGCAGCCATTGATTTTTTTGAATGAAGCGTTGCAAGTGCCATTGTTGCAACATCAGCAAATGACGGGACCTCAATAAAACTTGCAATTTTTTTTACTGCATTATCTGATCCCAAATAACCAAGTCTTTCAATTAAATAAGCACGCACTAAAATATTTTTTTCTTGTATGTCTTTTAGCTGGTCAAGGGCATGCGCAACAACACTTTCGGCCTTATCTGCTAACGCTTTATCCGTTGCCGCTGCATGGAAATAAGCATCAAGTTCATACATCGCTTTTACGTGTGGGGCATCCGCTCCAGCTGCAGTAGTGTTAAATACATTAAAAAAGGCAACCCAGTCTGATTTTTGCCAAGCTTGCATTTTTGCAACGTTTGTCCCTACAGAAGCAGCATTGCCTTGCGCAAATAATGAACTAGCACTAAGCAAGCAGCATGCAGAAAATGTAAAAGCTAAAAATATTTTTTTCATTGTGATCGGTTTGTCAAAATTTGGATAATACTAAATGCCCCAAGGTGCGCGCATAGGTGGGTTAATCATTTTATTAGCTTCGTCATCTCCAAAAAATACTTGCGCATCAGGATCAAAATTCAATGTTCTTCCTAACTGCAAAGCAATTTTACCTAGGTTAATAATGGTACAAGATCTATGTCCATTGGACTCATTAAGCGCAAAAGGCGTTCTATATTTTACAGATTCTAAAAAATCTGTTACTTGTGGTGCAGGATCTGGTAGTAATGCCAACTTTTCTTTTAAGCTTGGAATGGTTGATTTAAAGCCAGCAAACAATTTGCCTTCTGGTCCTTCGATGTAGGCTACCGATTCATCTTTGGCTTCTCCGTCTAAAATAATTTTACAACCATCAGCATAGGTGTACACAATTTTTCTAAACGTGCCACAAGCATCTGGGTGCTGCTGATCTGCATCTACCTCCACTTTTACAGGACTGGTATTGTCTTTTCCTAAAAAGTATTGAATAGGATCTAAATAATGTTGACCCATATCGCCAAGTCCACCACCGTCATAATCCCAATAACCTCTAAATGTTCCATGCACGCGGTGCGGATGATAGGGTTTATATGGCGCTGGGCCTAACCATCTATCATAATCTAATTCTGAAGGAACAGCTTGCGTTTCCATACCCGTTTTTCCTACCCAATAAAATTTCCAATCAAATCCTGTATGCTTGCTAACAGTAACTGTTAACGGCCAGCCTAACATACCCGACTCCACTAATTTTTTAATGGGCTTCACCGTTGTTTTCATACCATAAAATTCATCTTGAAACCTGAACCAAGTATTTAAACGAAACATGCGCCCTTGCTGCTTTACGGCTTCTACCACACGCTTTCCTTCACCAATGGTCCTTGTCATTGGTTTTTCACACCAAATATCTTTTCCTGCTTTAGCCGCTTCTATCGAAATAATCCCATGCCAATGTGGTGGTGTTGCAATATGCACAATATCTACTTCAGGCATTGAAATAAGTTCGTGATAATCTACCATCGTTTTTACCCCGCCGCCAACTATTTTAGCCGCTTGTGCTAAATGACTTTGATCTACATCACAAAGCGCAATAACTTTAGTACCTGCATAACCAATATGCCCTCTACCCATGCCGCCTAAACCAACAATACCTTTGGTTAATTGATCACTGGGGGCGATAAAGCCTCTACCTAATACATGTCTTGGAATGATGGTTATTCCTGCAGCAATAGCAGCAGTACTACGTAAAAATTTACGTCTTGAATTTGATTGTGACATAGCAAACGACTTGATGTACTTAAAGATATAGAAGTATGCGAATACTATGAAGCTAGTTATTAGCTAATTTTACCCATAAATACCCCTGTTTTATGAAAAACGCAAACCCATTAAGTTTACAAGAAATCAAGAACACGCATGTGCCTTCTAGAAATGCCAATATTCGTCATAAAGAAAAGCTTTCTAAACTTGATACATTAGCCCTATGGATAACTTCCAAAGTAGGGTCGATGGGGTTTTTTATGCTCATTTTTATTTGGACAGCTACTTGGCTAAGTTGGAACACTTTAGCGGCAGCTCATTTACGCTTTGATCCTTTTCCAGCCTTTGTACTGTGGTTATTTATTTCCAATATGATTCAAATATTTTTGATGCCCCTTATTATGGTAGGTCAAAATTTACAATCGAAACATTCAGAAATTAGAGCAGAGGAAGACTACCTGATTAACAAAAAAGCAGAATTAGAGATTGAAACAATATTGGTGCATTTGGAAAATCAAAATAAATTGATACTTCAAATTTTAGCACACATGGAAAAAGAAAAAAACAAGTAGATTAACTCCCTTTAATAAAATGATTTGCTAACAACCAAGCTGCAGCTCTATCAAACCAAACGTCTGTGGTAGTTGCATTGGTTAATCCAAATCCATGACCGCCATTTTGGTAAATATGTAATTCAGCGTTTACTTTATTTTTAATTAGCGCTTGGTAAAACCGAATACTATTTTCGACAGGCACTGTTTTATCGTCAGAAGCATGTACTAAAAAAGTAGGGGGCGTTTGATCCGTTACTTGTAATTCTGATGAAAATAAATTGAGCTTTGAGGTAGTGGCTTTTTTACCCAATAAATTATCCCTAGACCCTTTATGACAAATGGTAGAGTCCATGCTAATAACAGGGTATGCCAAAATCGCAAAATTAGGTCTTAAGTTTGTTAAGCTTGTATTTTCGATAAAAGCTGTATTGAATTTAGTAATACCCGTGCTTGCCAAATGACCGCCCGCAGAGAACCCAACCACACCAAGCATATCAGGGTTAATATCAAAACTTGCCGCCCTATCTCTTACCAGCTTAATGGTTTGCTGCAAATCTTGCAAGGGCACAATTTCTTTATTCGTCATACAGCTATCAAAAGGTAAGCGGTATTTTAATACAAAAACGGTAACGCCAATTTTATTAAAGGCTTCGGCTACTTCATTGCCTTCATGCCCCACTACTACTCTTGCATAGCCACCACCCGGACAAACAATAACTGCTGTTTTATTGGCGTCGGGTGTAACAGGCTTAAAAACAGTTACCGTAGGGTTTGTAACATTTGCGAAAAACAATTTACCATTGGCATTTTTTCCTGGCGTTTCTTCTTTATTGCAAGGCAGTGCGTTAGGCACAGGACCTTCGTAAATAGAAAACTCTTGTTGCGCCATTACGAATGAAGATGCAGATATAAAAAGTACGGTTAGCAGGTATCGTAAATTCATGATAGTTTTATTTTTTCAATTCTTCCACTGAAGATAAATAAAACCGCGATACCAAGTGGCACAAGTGTAGCTGCTAGTATAAAAAACGGCGTGTATGAAGTTTTTGTTAGCGCAGGTACCATCCATGTGGTAGCAAGCACACCCATATTAGCTGCAAACCCACCAAGCCCGGACAATGAACCAACTGCTTTGCCCGATAAATAATCGGAAGGCATAGTTTGAATCGTACCAATGATAATTTGAAATCCAAAGAGCGCAAAAAATATAGCAATCATTGCATAGGATGGATTGTTAAGGCTAATAATAGTTAATAACGCAGGAAACATAAATAGGCCACCAAGTAGTACTATAGATTTTCTAGTTTTAGTAACGCTCCAGCCTTTTTTTAATAATAAGCCAGACAACCAACCACCACCAATACCACCAATCATAGCTCCTACATAAGGGAACCATGCAAATGCACCAATGGCTTTAATGTCAAAATGAAATTTATCTGCTAAATAAAGGGGCAACCAAATAACAAACAACCACCATACAGGATCAAGTAAAAAACGGGACAATAAAATACTCCAACTTTGTTTGTGCTGTAATATTTGTTTGAAAGAAAGTCCTTTATCGTTCGGGTTAGCCTCGGCCTGACCATCTAATATATATTGACGCTCTTCTTCGGTTAACCAAGGATGGGCATCCGGTGTTTTTTTGTTCATCCATAACCATGGAATCAACCACAATAAACCCAGTAATCCAATTAAAATAAATGTTGCTTTCCAACCAATAAACCCATATAAAAAAGCAATGAGCGGTGCAGAAATAATACTTCCGATAGAAGCACCTGCATTAAAAATACCTTGCGCAAGTGCGCGTTCTTTTACAGGGAACCATTCGGCATTACTCTTTGCAGCACCTGGCCAATTGCCTGCTTCTCCTAAACCTAGCAATGCTCTAAAAATAGAAAAGCTCATAATACCTCTAGCAGCTGCATGAAAAGCAGCAGAAATACTCCAAACAACAATTGAAACAACAAAACCAAGTCTGGTTCCAATCGCATCAAATAATTTCCCGCTCAAGGCCTGGCTAATGGCATAAGCAATGGTAAAACAACTTACAATAAATGCATATTCAGATTTGTTCATATGCAAATCTGCAGCAATGCCAGGCCACATAATAGCAAGTGCATTACGGTCTATATAATTAACAACAGTAGCAAGTCCTATCAAACTTAAAATCCACCAACGCAAGCCTTTTAATTTCATCGCTATCAATTATTTTTTAAATGCATCGAGCGATTCTATAAATTTAAATATCGCAGTATTGAGCATGGCGTTTTGATCTTTATCAAATTTACCATGAAGGCCTCCTGGTATGGTAATAAATTCGGTTTTAACACCCGCTTTAACAAGCGCCTCATGCAGTGCAACAGATTCTTGGTAAGGGACAGTAGGATCTGCATCTCCATGCACAATAAATACTGGGGGGCTTGTAGGCTTTACCCAATTTATAGGCGACACCGATTTAATAAAATCTTGATCATTTTTTTTAACGCCCAACCAATTGGTGGCAGACTTACTTTTTATGTAAGGACCATATGCCCAATCATTCACATCAGCAATACCATATTTATCTATAATGGCTGCAACATTAATATTTTCGATACCGTTACAATTGGTATCAAAAATGTGGTTGTTTTGAAGAAGGCCGCCCATTAATGCCAAATGCCCTCCAGCAGAACCCCCCATAATAATAATTTTATTTGGATCGATATGCAGTGCTTTTGCATTTTTGATAAGATAGATAAGTACACAACGTGTGTCTTCGATGGCGGCAGGTGCAGTAGCTTGACTCGTTAAACGGTATTCCATATTTGCAACCGCAAAGCCTGCTTTAAAATAAGGTGTAAATCCACCCTGCTCTTCTTTGGCACCATGATTCCAGCCACCACCATGAATATTAATGATGACTGGCGTGGGCGCACCATTTGTAGGAGGCAAATACAAATCCATACGACCATCCCAATCATTTACTTTGGCGTACACCACATTTAATTGTGATGTAAAACCTGCCGGTACAACAACTGGTTTAATTTTAGAAGAATCCGTTACTTCAGTCGCAACAGTTGATGTTGTTTGCGAAATTCCAATGGAACAAAAACAACTTAAAGCGTATACAACTAGCCGTATCTTTTTCATATTTTTTTATTGTTCTTTGCCTTTATTTTTTGCCTTTACTTTAGTGGCATGTCGTCCACTGCCATCGCCTTTATCTAAAATCCCGCCTGCAGGATTCAAGCCATCTAAAATTAACTGCAATTTTTCTTTTTCAGCCTTATTTGTTTCATCAATCGCTACTTCTTTTTCTTCAAAAGGAGCATTGCGCATATCAAACAATTGACCCGCTCTATTTAATTTCCAATTTGCTGTTCTTACGTACCAATCGTTACCAAGTTCTGTAAATATCCAATCTCTAGAAGTTCCTTTTGCTCCTTTTAATTGATACGCAAAGCTTTTTCCATCTAATACATTGTTTGTTGGAAGTGGCGCGCCTGCTAATTCTGCAAAAGTTGGTATCAGGTCAGTGGCATCTATCAAATCTTTTGAAATATTGCCTTTTTTAACAACATTTGGCCAGTTTACAATAAAAGGAACCAAACTCCCCCCCTCTTGCATCGTTCCTTTTTTACCAATAATTTTTTTACCATTAACTGTCCCAATAGCAGCAGCCTGACCCGCTGTTCCATTGTCTCCCATAAATACAATTAAAGTATTGTCTCTGAGTTTTAAACTATCTAAAGTTCTTAAAAGCTTTCCTACAAGCTTGTCCATGTAATTTATATTGTCTGTATATAAATCTTTAAATTCTAAAGTGCCTGGTTTTGTATCTGGTGTCGCAATAATTTCACCATGCACATGAACCATTGAGTAATACAAATAAAACGGATCCTTGGTATGTTTAGACAAAAAATCTTCTGCATGTGAATGCATTAAATCAGGCATGTACTCTTTGTCTTTTAAAATAGACTCCTGCCCGTTAAGCACATATTTTTGCTTTTTTTCGGTGGTGCTAATATAAACACCACTTCCAAAAAATCGTAGATAGTCATCAAATCCAAATTCGGCAGGGCCAAGTGGCAACTGTCCCCACTTACCAATCATAGAACTTGTGTAGCCTGCTTGCTTTAAAATTTTAGGCATCATGGTTTCTACAGAAGGACTCATTTCACCTGTCATATCTTGATTTACCGCACCGGTTCTAAAAGCATATCTACCCGTTAAAATAAGTGCACGTGATGGGCCGCAAAGTGGCGCTGTATAGGCATTGGTATACCTAATGCCCTCTTTGGCTAGTTTATCTATTACAGGCGTTTTATACAAATCTGCGCCATAGCAACTAAGGCCATCTATTCCTAAATCATCGGCTAGAATGTAAATAATATTAGGCTTTTTTGTTTGCGCCAATAATGCTGTATTAGCAACAAGCAACGCAAGTAACAATGTTCTTAATTTCATTTTTTATTTTTTTACTTGGGATTCAAAATAACGAAGCATCTCTGCTTTTAAACGCTTTGCAGTAAGCTCATATTTTTTATCTTTTGCCACATTGTGCTTTTCTAAGGGATCTGCTTTGTAATCGTATAATTCGTCTCCAATAACAGATGCTTTATTAAATGGCATGGTAGATCTAAAACTATTACGCATCCAAATCGTATAACGGAATTGTTTTTCTCTAATGGAATAACCCATTACATTGGCATCTGCATAACCCAAACGATCATTCTCCTCATCAACACTACTTCTCGGATATTGACTCAAAGAATATTCTTTTACAGTAGCTACTGCATTTTTCATTAAAGGCTTTAAACTTTTACCTTGTAATTGAGTAGGGATAGGTATGCCAGCTAAATCACAAAGTGTTGGAAAAACGTCTACGTGTTCAGAAAAAGATTTTGTTTTATTGCTTTTAATACCTGGCGCACTAATAAAAAGTGGCGCATGCGTAGCGTCTTCAAAATTACTATGCTTGCACCATAAATTATGGTCGCCCAAATGCCAACCATGGTCTCCCCATAATACAACGATGGTATTTTTTGATAAATCCAGCGAGTCTAATGCATCCAGTAATTTACCTACAAGTGCATCGGTGTATGAAATGGCAGCATAATAGCCATGAATTAGTTCCTTTTGTTTATCCATAGATAATGTAAGACCAAAATCTTTTTGCGTTGTTGCAGCAATATCGGCTGGTATATCCGTATAGGCTCTTAGCTCTCCTGCATTATGATAAGCAACACTAACAGAGTTGGTGATTTTATCCTGAAATGGCGCCACAACGATATCTTCTCTTTTGTATAAATCCCAATATTTTTTTGGAGCTACAAAAGGCAAGTGTGGCTTAGCAATACCCACTGCAAAGAAAAAGGGTTGATCAGATTTACTCAACTTTCCCAAAATATCTTTTGCTTGTAAAATATTGGCTCCATCGTTGTAGGCATTGTCTGGCACATCTAATGATTCGGTGGCAGGCTTTATTTTAATACCCGCTTCATCATTTGCTTGCGCTTTTGTTTTACCTGAAGCAAGCGCCTCATTAATCACTTTTTCTACGGCTAGTTTAGTTGCTGGATCTTGGTAACGACCTTCTGCGGGTTCACCTAAACCAGGCACATAGTATTTTTTGTCTGTTTTATAATAAGGAACACTCCAAGAAAGTTTATCGGTACTTGCATCAACATTTCGAGGATCAAAAACTTTACCAATTCCTTGCGTAGAATACCCTTGTGTTATTAAATATTGAGGCATCGTTACAATGTCCGGACTTACGGCACGGAGCTGCGTTTTTAAATCCCAGATTTTTGTGTAATCGGGGCGCATACCCGTAATAATACTTGCACGTGTAGGGCCGCAAACCGCTTGCTGACAATAGTTGTTTAAAAAGGTAGTCCCTCTACTAGCAAGCCTATCCAAATTAGGTGTTTTAATAAATGTATTGCCATAGGCGCCAATAATTGGCTTTAAATCGTCTACAGCAATAAATAGAATATTGGGCTTTTTAGCCGTTTGGCCCATACTTACGCCATGAAGCAACACCGCTAAAACACCTACTGTAATTATCTTTTTCATTTGTATGGTATTGAATAAATCCATTTATTTTTTTACTTGAGACGCAAAAAATGAAACCATTTTTTCATGCATTTCTTGCGCAACTTTACTGTAGTTCTTGTCCGCAAAAACATTTTCTTTTTCTAGCGGGTCTTTTGTATAGTCGTACATTTCTTGTGCATATATTTTTTTATCGCTGAAAGCATCGGCTGTAGTAAAGTCATTCATCCAAATCGTATAACGGTACTTATCTGTACGCATACTATAACCCATCATTTTATTGGATTCTGTTCCAAACTTTTTCATGTCCTCTTTGCTCAACTTTCTAGGATATTGACTCATAGAAAAATCTTTAACCACTGCTTTATTATTTTGCATTACTGGCTTTAAACTTTTACCCATGAGCTGACTAGGCACAGGCACACCCGCTAATGCACAAATTGTTGGGAAAATATCTACGTGCTCACTTAAAGAAGTTGATTTACCTGGCTTTAAACCTGGTGCAGCAATAATGAGTGGAGCTCTTGTAGCATTTTCTAAATTGGTGTGTTTTTCCCATAAATCGTGATCGCCTAAATGCCAACCATGGTCACCCCATAAAACAATGATGGTATTATCTAATGTTCCTAAAGAGTCAAGCGTGTTTAACAAAATGCCAATTTGTGCATCTGTGTAAGAAACTGCAGCCATATAACCGTGTATCAGTTCTTTTTGTTTTTCTTCTTTTAAATAAACGTGGTTACCTGGCTGATTAAATGTTGCAAATGCTGGAATGTCAATATAGTTTCTTAACTCACCCGATTTGTGATACGCAATTTCTGGCGCATTGTTAGCATGCTCACGAAAGCTAGCCAATGGCATGTCTTCTCTATTGTATAAATCCCAATATTTTTTAGGTGCAACAAATGGTAAGTGTGGTTTATGAAAACCTACTGCCATAAAATAAGGCTTGGTATCTTTTGCCATGTTAATAAGCTGCTGTTTAGCGAGTAATGCTAAAACACCGTCTTCATAAGCATTGTCTGGCACGTCAATACATTCTGAACTAGGACCTTTAATGCTAGTTGGCTCTTCGTCGTCATTGTCTCTTGTTTCTCTTTCTTTTTTAGCCACAAAGAGGGCTTTGTTTTCTGGTTTTTGGTACTGCTTATTTGCAGGGAATCCTAATCCATTTGCATAATCAGATGCAAGTGGCTCCATATATGCCATATTCCAAGAAACAGGATCGATTTTTTTAATGGCACTGCTTGGATGATAAATTTTACCACCGCCAATAGCATTGTATCCTTGTGTAATCAAATACTGTGGAAGGGTTACAATATCTGGGTTCATATCACGCATTTGGGTTTTTAAATCCCAAATTTTTGTATAGTCAGGACGCATCCCCGTCATAATACTTGCACGCGTTGGGCCACATACTGCTTGTTGGCAATAATTGCTCATAAAAACAGTGCTCATTTTTGCGAGCCTATCAATATTAGGTGTTTTAACCATTTTGTTGCCGTATGCACCAAGCTCCGGTTTTAAATCATCGATAGCGATAAATAGGATGTTGGGCTTTTTTGTTTGTGCACTTGCGCCTACTATCAATAATAGTAGCTGCAAAATAAGTAAGGGGGCATGCTTTTTCATGTATGTTTATTTTATATTTTTTATTACTAATTATAGAGCCAAATGAGTGGATTTCTTATAGGTGTATTTCTAATCACTTCTTCATTTTTTGGAAAGTGTTCTAGTCTTATCCAAGTATCTAACCAATCCGTATTATTGAATGTTTGTGCACCAAAAATTAGTGCAATGGGTGCCACCGGCCATTCATCCCAATACATTACATCTTTTTGGTAGGGCCAACTTTGCTTGTTGGCTATATAAGGAAACATAAAATCGATAGCCTTTTTAATACTAGTTTCCTGTTGAATAGACAACACAGTAACAAGCGTAACCATGGCATCTAAATTAAATAAAGAATAGCCATAAGGTTTTGTTCTTTTTAATTCTAATGGAAAACTTCCATCACTAGCCATTTGACCAGGCAACAATACTCCTTTATAACGCTTTGTACAATATTGAAGTAAACTAGTATCCCCCACTAATTTAGCAAATACGGCCACTTGCATGGTCCAACAAGTTCCATGATTATTTTTTGCTTCTCGCTCTTCTATTCCATAAGGGTGCGTGTTAACCCATGTTAAATAATTTGAAAACCATTTTTTTATGCTGCTTAAAGTTGCAGGATTTAATTGTTTGTACTTTTCAAGCACAGCAACACTTTGAGCCACTTCCATCATTTGAATCATATCAATGATACCTATGCCCCTTCCCGAAACTTTATTAGTGATAGCTTGACCATATAAAAGAGAAGGATTCATAAGGGTAGCCGTATCTATAAACCAAGCTTTTAAATGGTTGATAGTAGCAGCACTATACTTGCTATTTTTTGTAAGCAAGTATGCAGAAGTTAAAGTGCCCACCGTTGTACTAAAGCGAATCATCGCTTTACGATGTGCTGTAAAATTTTGTGGATTGGTAAAACCATCGCGCTGGATGTATGGGCCATTTGGATGTAGTGAATCTGGCCACCAATAATCTCCTTCAGAAAAAAAATCATGTTTTCCGCCTTTAGATCTTTCACAACTAAAATGTGTGACCGTGATTGGTTCGGCTTTTAAAGCCTGATTGGCATCTAGCAATATTTGCTTTGATAGTGTTTTTGTAACCTTTTGAACCAAGCTGTTTTGACAAGTCCCTTTAGTTATAAAAACTAAACATAGTAAACTTATCAATATTGCTTTTGTCATAATATTATTGAGTTCGACTCTTTTAAAGCGAATTCGTTTAATAAACTCCCCCAACTTATTACAGTCAGGGGAGTTATATTATTTAGTAGCCTGGATTTTGAGGGATCACTAATTTTGAATTATTATCTATTTCACGTTGTGGAATAGGCAATAACATTTTATCACTCGTTACATACCCTTGAATTGTAACAAGGTTAGGCGCTGGTGAAGGATATTTAGAATAGTGCACAGAAAATATTGCGCTAAAATTGTTTTTCATCGTTAACACTGGATCAAGCGTAGGAAGCGTTGTTTTGTAACGCAAAACATCAAACCATCTAATGTTTTCAAATGCAAATTCAAGTTTTCTTTCGGTAGCCAATTCGTTTTCAAATATCGCATCTGTTGTTACAGTTGTGGCAGTTAATGCTGGTAAGCCTGCTCTAGCTCTTGTTTGGTTGATAAGGGCTAAACTAGACGCCGTATTGCCTTGTGCTTCTGCTAACATCAATAACACATCTGCATATCTAATAACGATCCAATCACTTTCGCCATCACCTTTGATAGATACAGGAGAAATCATTTTTTTAGGGTAAAGCATTTTAGCAGTACCATAAGAACCAATGCTAATATCTCTGCGTAAATCAAGCACATCATACTTTGCAAAAAGTTCTGAAGTTGGCGTGTTGAATCCTGAACCATCCCCATTGATAACTGCTGTACCGCTCAATTCTGGTGCAAAGTAATTTGGAAATGGAGAGCCTTGGCCAATGCCACCTGATTTATAACGAATAGCGAACATAATTTCTTTGTTCATTTCATTGGTAGTAGCAAAAATATCGCCGTATGCTGCATTTAAACTATATCCACTATTAGCTATAATATCTGTTAATAAAGTTACAGCATCTGCCTTTCGGTTTAAAGTCAGATATACTTTAGCAAGTAGCGCCTTAGCTGTCCAACTATTTACTTTACCTAAACTCGTTACGGGTATAGATGAATATTTAAGAGCAGATCCATTAGCAGCAGCATATTGCAAATCAGCAATGATAAGCTTATACGTATCTGCTACTGAAGATCTATTCATATCAATTGCAGCAAACGCATCTACTGGCTCATGAACCAAAAAGACACCACCAAATAAACGAACCAAATTAAAATAATGATAGGCTCTAATAAATGCCGCTTCTGCGACAGCTGTTTTTTTATCGGCTGGCGTGATTTTTACTGTTGTAGAATCAGAAACCAATGCGCCTGTATTTGAATTGTAGTTTACGTTTAAGCTGTTAAGAATTACGTTTAAATTTCTAATATTGAAGTAATTGGCTATCCAGTAATTATAAATTGCCTGATGAGAAGTATTAGGAATAAACAAATCTAAATCACTTAAATCTCTATTGGGCACCGATTTACTTGCTGCACTTCCCATAATGGTATTGTCACTTCTTAGCTCAGTTAGCTTCCACTCCTCTAATAAAGGATTTCTAAGTGCATTGTAACATCCACTAATAGCAATTTGAATTTCCGAACTGTTGGTATAAAATTTTTCGGTTGTAATATTTGATTGCGGATATAGCTCAATGTTTTTATTACATGAGGTTAAAAATATCGTAGCAAGAACAAATAATTTTAATACGTTTTTCATATAAAAAGATTTTTTCTTTGTTTAAAATTAAAAATTAATATCAATACCTGCGGTGATTGTTTGAGGAATAGGGAATGCACCTCTTTGGTATCCGTCAATTAGCACTGATGAATAGGGTCCACTATTAGTGCGTCCTTCAGGATTCAGGCCTCTATATCCTTCTGCTGTATGGAAAAATAAGTTTTGAGCAGAAAAATAAAAACGCAAAGAATTAATTTTTAATTTTCTTATTACAGCGTTAGGTAATGTATATCCAAAATTCACTTCTCTTAATGCATAGTAAGAAGCGTCTTCAATTACATAATCGGTTAGCATCCAGTTGTACCCATTGGTAGAAAACGGCGTTTTGCCATCACCTGGAAAATTAGGACTTACCCATCTATTTTTATTGTAGGTAGTAATTGTTCTACGTGATTCGTTGTAGTTAGGATCACCATTAATTAATTTTCCACCTTGTACACCTTGTAATAAAAAGCTAAAATCAAATCCAGCAAATTTGAAATTATTGGTAATGCCCCAGTTAAAATCTGGATAAGGACTTCCTAAGTCTGTTCTATCTGAGTTATCCAATTTGCCATCACCGTTAACGTCAACAATTTTTAAACCTCCTGGTACAAAAATACTTGACAAAGAAGAGGTTAAACCTGATTTTGTAATTTGCTCTTGAGACAACCAAACGCCGTCTGTCTTGAAGCCATAGTAAACTACGAGCGGGTCTCCAACTTTATTACGATATACTTCGGTACGCTCGCCTTGGTTTAACAAGAAAGATTCTGTTCCAAGTTGTAAAATTTTGTTTTGGTTGTGAGAAATATTGGCAGATGTTGTCCAACTAAATTTATTATTTTGAATATTTTTGGTTGTCACTTCTAATTCAAATCCTCTGTTTTCTAAACTACCTAAGTTGTTCCAAAACTGCGGTACACCCGTAAATGCCATAGCAGATTGTTGCAATAGCAATTTATCGGTTTTAGATTTATACATATCTAATGAAATACTTACTTTATTTTTAAACATGGACAAGTCAATACCTAGATTGTTTTGCCCAGTACTTTCCCAAGTAATATTTGGATTAGATAAAAATGAACTAGAACTTACTAGTCCAGGTGATGAAACACCTGTTCCGCCACCATAGTTATAGTTGGCGCCGTATAATAAATCTAAGAATGCAAAGTCAACGATACGGTTATTACCTGAAACACCATAGCTAGCTCTCACTTTCAAACTGCTCAACCATTTGATATCGCTTAAAAACTTTTCTTTACTAAGTACCCATCCTCCAGAAATTGATGGGAAGCTTCCCCATTTTTTTCCTGTTCCAAAATAAGAGCTACCGTCTGTTCTAAAGCTTACAGATAATAAGTACTTATCATCATACCCATAATTTAAACGGCCTAGGTATGATAGTAACCCAATTTGATTATTTACTCCAGTTGTTTTTGATGCATCAATTTGTGCTGCACTATTTAAAGTTCTAATATCATCACTTGGAAAGTCAAGTCCAGTTGTTTGCTGATTTCTAACTTTAGTTGTTTGAGTTGTAAAACCACCTAGCAATGCAAAATCATGTTTTTTATACGATTTTGTATAATTGAAAGTATTTTCAGATAATAAATCGGTGTAATTATTATTGATAAAAGTTCCGCTATTATTTGACCCTTCACTATTATAATCACGTTCATAAAAGTTTAAACCATTGGTATAATTCATCATACTAGAAGCTAGCGTTTTAAACAACAATCCAGGCGCTAATTGAATACTTAATTCTGCAGATGACTGAAGTCGATATTCATTACTAGCAATATCGGATCTCATCACATCTGATAATGGATTCTGTTGCGCAGAACCACTAGGGTTAGATGTAGTAGGAGATGTCCAGGTAGTACCATCGGGCATTAAACCCGTATACTTTAAACCAGAATAATGTCTTGGATGAGAAAAATCTCCTTCTAAGATAGTTGAATACTGAGGATTGGTTCTTACAAGCGCTGCAGTTAAATCATTATGGTAAACTGGTAACCAACGAGGCATTCTCCAAAAGTTTGTAAAGTTTTGTGATGGAGAAATCTTTTTAGCATATGAAGGATTTAAGTTAATAGTTAACTTCACTTTTTTACTAAAATCCACGTCTACTTTTGTTCTAATGTTAAACTTTTCGTAGTTACTCTTATTCATCATGCCCTCATCATTCTGATAACCACCAGAAATAAAATAACGAACATCTTTTGATCCTCCAGACGCACTCAATTGGATATTTTTAAAAGTACCTGGTCTTAAAGATTCTGACTGCCAATCTGTAGATTGTCCACGCATTAATTGAGTTTCAATAATATATGAAGCCCTATCAGCGTCTACAACAGTATTTGTAGATTGAACTACAGTAGGGTCAACGGCTCTAGACTGCATTTCTTTAAATAGCATGCCTACATAATCTTTAGAAGACATTACATCATAACGTTTGTAGTCTTTTTTCTGACCAGCTGCATATTTAAAGTTGTATTTCGTCTTACTAACACTACCCTTTTTTGTAGTAACAATAATTACACCACTCGCACCTCTAGAACCATAAATGGCTGCAGAAGCGGCATCTTTTAAAACCTCAATAGATTCAACGTCGGCAGGGTTTAAAAAAGATAAACCATCTGCAACTGGCATTCCATCAATTACAACTAATGGGCTGGCACCTGCGTTAACAGAGCTGATACCTCTAATGCTAATTTTTGGAGCAGCGCCTGCTTCAGATGAAATATTCTGGATTTGTACACCAGCAATTTTACCTTGCAAAGCTTGGTCTAGTCTTGAAACCGGTGCTTCATCTAATTTTTCATTTTTGAATTTAGCAATAGCACCTGTTAAACTAGATTTCTTTTGCGTACCATAACCTACAACTACCACTTCGGTACCTTCGGCTATTGCCACAGTCATTTCTACATTAATATTTTTCTTGGTACCAATGGCTATAACTTTTGTTTCGAAGCCAATAAAAGAGAAGACCAAGGAAGTTGTTCCAGCTTTAACTGAAATACTATACGTACCATCGGCCTTTGTTACAACACCTTGTGTTGTTTTATCAGCCATTACAGAAAGGCCTTCTAGCGGCGCTCCTGTTTCTTTGTTGATAACCTTTCCGGTTATGTCTTTTTTCTGTGCTAGTACTGCTGAGGTGAAACAAAGCAAAAACAGAAAAAATAAAATTCTCATTTTTTTCATATGGGCAGTTTTTAAATTTTAAATCAATCGTATTATGTTAGGTTAATAAATAGTTTGCAATAGTTTAAACTTTGAATTTTTGACAATCCTGTCAAAACAAGGTGTACAATTTTTTTTAGCAGCCACTGCAATAAAAAAAGAGGTTGTTTCATCAAAATTGAAAGGTTTAATTTGTTGTCCTGTCCATATTTGCTCTTTCAATAAATATGGCATGAGTGCATCACAGGCTTTTTGTAAAGAATTTCCGTTTGCAGCGGTATAATTCCAAAAATCAAATCCAGCACCTTTTGACAATTGTGCCATTTTAATAAACGCTTCTACAACAAACAATGAATAATGCAGCGAAGTTGTTCTAGCAAGCTCTGCGGGAAAAAATCCTTCTGGATTCATTTGCGATGCAATTCTATTTTTAACACTCTCCATCACTTCATTAACTACTTTATTATTGCTCGTATATAAAGCAAATGAAAGTCTTTGCGCATCATACCAAATACCATGATTGTTAGTAGCATTTAATTCGGCAGTGCCATTTTTACTTGTTTGCATCCAATTTAAAAAATCGGCAAACCAGCTTTTTAGTTGTTGATCCTGACTTGAAGTCCATGCCGGTGATGTCCCAATAAAACTTGCCGCATCCACTACCTTTATTAAATGTCTAGTATCAATCAATCCTGCACCACGCCCTTCGTTTTCACCTTTAACGGCCTGACCATAATTTAAATTAGGATTCATTTTAGTGGCTGCATCTAAAAACCAAACATTGATAAGTTTAGAAGCATGCGTTGCATAACGTTCGTCATTTGTAAAAAAATAGGCCAGGCCAAGTGTTTCTAATACAGAACATAGTTGAGGCAAATATTCTTTGTCTTTGTATTCGTTTACTTCTGGATTGACTTGACCATCTTTTCTTATATACGGAAGACCATCTTTGGTTTCCGGATTGGGCCAGAAATATGGCGCCAAACTCATGTAGTCATGCTTGTCGCCACTTGGTGGGTTATTTTTCTTTTCCATCACACTCACAGGCCTGTAGCTAAGTGCAGCATCTGCAGCCTTTATTAGCTCAGTAAGCGCAGCTTTCATTTTTGGTTCTCCTGCGCCTATCAACGTCTTTACTTTTTTCAAAGACAATTCATCATTAGAATTGAAATTGAAAGCAGTTTGCGCAAACAAAAATTGTTGAGCTAAACAAAATAATAATATCGAAATGTATTTTTTCAAACGACTGGTAAATTACTTAATTAATTAAAAAAATCTTCGCGCATCGGTGAAAACACATCTACAAGTACTCCTTTTTCTAGGCATACCGCTCCATGAATCACATTGGAAGGCACATGAAACACATCACCTGCTTTCAAAATTTGCTTTACACCATCAATTTCGATTTCGAAAACACCACTCTCTACATTGGTAAGTTGTACATGATAATGTTGGTGTAATGCACCAATGCCACCCTTTTCAAATTCAACTCGCACAAGCATGACTGAATTATCGTAAGCCATTATTTTTCGTGACAATCCTGGCGCCATTTGTTCTGAAGTCATAGATTCGTTGCTAATAAAGCCCGTTCGCTTCGCTCCATTTAATTCTACTGACATATATTCTATTTTATAATTTTTTATTATCTAAGTATACAGCAAAAGGACCTTCCCAGCTATATGATATTCCTTTAATTGCAAGCTGATGCATTTTTTTTGCATCAAATATTTTGTTGGATTGAAATACAATCAAATGCTTCCCACCTATTATAACTTCTGCACCACTATAATCATCTGTATCTACAATCGGTAAAACAGATGTAACAGTAGCATAAGAGTTTGTAGTAATTTCTGAAATTGGATTGAAATTGCCGTGCATCTCTACTACATGTAAAGCCAACATGTTTGCCGCTTTGGTTCTAACAATATAAGACGGTTCTCTACGTAAGTTAAAATTTGGATCGCTAGCACCCGTTCGAGTAAAAAATACTTGAGCTGAATCTTTTACATATCCAGAAATCGTATAAAAAGATTGGTTGTTTAAAAAAGTAAATTGGGTTAGAGGAGATGCAACAGTTGCAGACGCCTCTTTCCAAATATGCTGATAGCCATTTTTCTTCCCAAGTGTTTGCATTGCAGTATTATGCGTAGCATATTTAAAATTGGTAGAAATAACACTTCCTATGTAATTAAATGGCAAATCATATTGATGCACTTTATCAGCCATTGTTCTAAAGAAATCTACTAAAAGAGGCTTTTGAGTGCCTGGTAATGTAATGAGATAAACGCACCTATGGAGCTTAACATCTTTATAAGCATTTGTATCTAAAGCCGCGCTTGCCTGAACTGATAATTGATCTCCAATTACATTGTACAAAGGAATAGGATGAAATTTTTCGCTTACTGCTTCAATCGCATTAAAATGACTGGTTTCATCTACCGTAATGGTGTTGTGCGCTATGGTTTGTTGTGCATAGGATTTGGTTTCAGGCAAATACCTGCCTCCCCATTTTTGTTCAATATTAATGAACCTAGCAGCGCCATAATCTTGCAACACTTCATTTCCGTTATCGTACAAATTGATATTTAGTTTGTCGTAATGACCATGCGATAAACCGTGCGAGCTATACTTAAAAATTAAAGAAGTTAAGCGCTTGTCTTTCCCTGTCCGTAAAACAGAAACGCCTCCCATATCCCCTTTTGCACCATCTGTAAATACTACAGATTTGTAAGGATAAAAAGGAGCAATATTTTTATTTTGCAAAAGTGCTTGACTAACACCAAGGCCACCCTTACTAAGTGTAACTCTGCCCTGCGCTTTTGCAACTGGCAAATAAGCAGGGTTGGCACCGTAAACATCCCAAGCAATATTAAGTGCTACAACAACTTCATTGGATATAAATGTTTTCTCTTTTAATGCATCGTTATAACTATAAAAACCGCCGTCTAAATTTGTTTGCTCCAATGCACCTTCTAATGCCTGTTTTAAAATTTTATTGCGTCTCTCAAATATTTTAAGTTCAGGTTTTGCATGATTAACCGCATTCGCAAACAAAAAGAAAGGTAGCACTGCGTATCTGGTATAATATGGGCCTTCGTTGTAATAACCATTGGGAGAAAATAGTCCATCTAAATGCGCTGTTAATCCAGCTTTCCCGTCTTTTTTAGAGCCATACAACGCCATTTGCACATAATCGTCATTGTCTGTGGCGATGCCAACAATACCAACGCCAGCACAAGCCCAAACAGCGTGGTTATGAATTAGATCAAACCAAGATGTAATATCTTTTGTAAAATAATCAACCTCTGGTTTAAATGCGCCAGCAGCAATTTGACTTCTTTCGGCAGGCGTTAAATAATCATGAATTAAATCGAATGCAAGACCAGTATAAACGAGCCAATTGGCATCATTGAGTGCTTGCCAAAAGATTCGGCCAGGTGAAGTACTGGTTGCCTCTGGATGATTTTTTAGTGTTGGATTTAGCACTGCGTATTTAAAAAACAAATCTTTTACAAGTTTTGCATATTTAACATCGCCCGTTAATTGATATAGCATACCGCTATTAAACATAAGGTTGTAATTATCCTTGTGTTTATCATGCGTGTAACCACCACCAGCATCTTTAGGAACTGGCACGTCAATATCTTTTCCCAAACTAGCATCAACGGATTTTTTTATTTCATCAAAAGACTCCTTGAGCATTGGGTTGTTAGAAATGCTTTTTTTAACAAGTGTAATATCAGTTGCTGTTGTAAAAGCAATAGGGTGATGTTGCCCAAAGACAATGCTTTGCATCAAAATAGATGGCACAAATGCCAGAAGAATTAATACAGTCTTTTTCATAAGGCGGTTAACAATCAGTATATCGTAAGGTAATATTAAGCGCAAAAACAGATGTTAGTGTCAGGAATCGCTTCTTATTTTATCTATATTTTTGGTCATTTTATTTGAAAATATCTAATAAATATGAATAAATATTAGATATTTTAACTTTATAAAGGCCGGCAACGTTACCGGCAACGCTACCGGTATTTTCCCGTAAATTGTATCTTTTGCCCCCTATTTTTATACTGTTCTATGGAAAAACAAACCACCATAAAAGATATAGCCATTGCACTCAATATTTCTACTTCCACTGTAAGTAGAGCGATGAGAGATGCGCCGGATGTAAAGGCAGAAACAAAAGCTGCAGTTAAAGCACTTTCGGAAAAACTAGATTACCAACCCAATAGACTCGCATTAAGTTTGCTGAATAGACAAACCAATACCATTGGTGTAATCATTCCCAACTTGGATTATGTGTTAGCAACCATGGTAAAGGGTATTGATGAAGTTGCGCTAGAGGCTGGCTATACCGTTATGGTTTGCCAAAGTGACGAGAGTTATGGAAGAGAAATGGTTAATACAAAAAGATTACTAGATAGTTTAGTGGATGGTTTTATTGTTTCTGTATCAAGTGAAACAAAAGTATTTGAACACATTAAAAAAATTCAAGACAAAAAAATTCCATTGGTGCTTTTTGATAGAATTGTAAATAATATAGATGCACCAAAAATTAGATTAGATAATATTGATGGCGGGATTCAAGCAACTGAACATTTAATCGAACAAGGCTATAAAAAAATAGCCATTTTAGCAGGGCCCGAAAATTTAAATATCAGTAATAAAAGAATGGAGGGATACCTTCAAACCATTAAATCGCATGGATTACGTGCAGATAAGGGGCATATTATTCATTGCGATTTTAATCAACAATACGCCTACGAGGCAACCAAAGAATTACTCGCTTCTAAAAATAGACCTGACGCTATTTTTACCATTAGTGATCGTATGGCAATAGGTGCTATGCTTGCCATTAAAGAAAAAGGGCTTTCAATGCCACATGACATTGGTCTGGTAGGATTTAACAATGAACCTATTGTGAGTTTGGTTACGCCTAGTATATCAAGTGTAGAAATGTATGCTTTTGAAATTGGAAAAGCAACTGCTAGAGCCTACATAGAAATGATGAGTGGAGCCGCAGGCATGTCGGATCAAGAAATAATTATCAAGCCTAAGCTTTTTATTAGAACCTCTTCAAAAAGACGTTAAAAAAAATAATATGAAAAAAATATTAATTGCTATTTTATTGCTGGCAAATTTGCAACTCTTAGCAAATAAAATTAATGTGAGTAATACCGAAGCCCTTATAAATATTGGCGTTCGAGCCAAAGCAGGCGATACCATTCTTATTAAAAGTGGCAATTACAATAATTGTAACTTAGTACTGAGTGCTAAGGGAACCAAGGAAAATCCAATTGTATTTTTAGCCGAAAAACCTGGAACTGTATTTATTACAGGTAGCAGTTTTTTACACATCAACGGCAACTATATTACAATCAGTGGTATTGTATTTAGAAATGGATATGCTGGAAAAAATCATGTTTGGCAGTTTAATCATGGCAATGAAGTAGCAAATAATTGCAGGATAACAGCGTCTAGCATACAAAGTTTCAATAATCCTTTACGTTTGGATGAAAACCATTGGCTCACCTTATCTGGTAAGAACAATAGAGTAGACCACTGTAATTTTTCCGACAAAACAAATTTAGGAGTGTTAGTTGCCGTTTTATTAGACGACGACAGAAGCAGAATCAATAATCATAGTATTGATAGCAACTATTTTGGAATTAGAAAACCATTAGGTAGCAATGCCGGTGAAATGATTAGAGTTGGCGTTTCACAACACTGCACTTTTTACAGCAACACAATTATTAAAAATAACTTTTTTGAATACTGTGATGGTGAAACAGAAATTATATCTATTAAATCATGCGGCAATAAAGTAGTGGGTAATGTATTTAAAGAATGTCAGGGCGCGGTTGTTTTAAGACACGGTAATAACAACACCATCGAAGGCAATTTATTTTATGGTAATGACAAAGAAGGAACTGGCGGTGTAAGGGTTATCAATGAAGGCAATTGGATTGTAAATAATTTTATGAGTCATTGTAAAGGGCAAGGATTCAGATCACCACTTGCCATTATGGCGGGAGTATTCAATTCACCAGCCAACAGGTACCTTCCTGTTAGAGACGCCGTAATCGCCAATAACACTTTTTTAAATTGCAGCCCTTTTAGTATTAGTGAAGGAAAAGATGCAGAGCGCAGTGTAGATCCAAAAAACGTGCTGCTCCTTAATAACCTCTTTTACTCGAATACCCCAGGCGCTCTTTGTTATACAGTTCCAACAATTGACAGCGTATTTGCTTCCGGTAACGTGTTTAGTGCTTCGCTTACAAACCCTGGTGTTAGCGGGTTTAGTGTGGGTGCTATTACGATGCAAAAATGGGACAGCAAAGGATTCCCTATTATTGGCGCCTCCGGCGCCAATAATACCCAAAAAATGCTCGACTCACTCAACAAGATTGGCGCCAATAGATTAAGCAGTCCACTAACCCAAAAAGTAGGCGCAAACTCGCTCTCCTATTTTAAAGCTTTATTTGCAAACGCACCTAAACTTGGCAATCGTTGGGAGTCTAAAAAAATGGGCACCAATAATGCTAGCGCCACTAATGTTTCACAAAAAACTATCATGTGCGCAACTGTAAGCGAACTAGAAACTGCAATTGCTGCGGGTGCCAATACAAGAATTATATTAAAAGCAGGGACCTATACTTTTTCGCAACCCATTGTTGTTAAAAGTAGTGTTACAATAACAAGCAATGGGGATGCATTAACTTTTGCAACAAGCAGCGCCATTATTAATTTATTCACCATCGAACAAAACGCGCAATTAAATTTGCAAAATGTAAATATGAACGCGAGTGCGGTAAATGCGCAAAATTTTATCGCAGTTAATAGCGATGGGACAGGTATTCACAACCGTATTCATATCAGCACAAGCAACATTGAAAATTTTACTGGCACAACCATCATTAAAGCGCCAAAATCTGCGTATTTAGATAACATTACCATCGAAAACAATACATTTAAAAACAACAAGGGCACGCTTTTATCGCTTAAAGACGAAGATGATAATAAAGGTTATTACAACGCCGAAAGAATTATTGTTTTAGGCAATAACTTTATAAACCATGTCGGACCATTAGCCGATATTTACAGGGGCGGAAATGACGAAAGTACCATGGGGCCTATCTTTAGCTTCACCGCTAATAAAATCGTAAATTGCAGTGCAAATGAACCGCTTATACGCTTATTTGGGGTACAGCAATCAAACATCAACAACAATATGTTTACGGCTTCTAATAAATCTGGAAATATTATTGTGTACACCGATAACACTAAAGCATTTCATTATCAAAAAAATAATAGCGTACTCGAAAGCGGCGCTATTCAAGAAAATAAATTCGTCATTAATAAATAAATCAACATGAAAATTATTCACCAAGTACATCCCGAAGATTTTGTAAAGTATACAACCGATCAAATTAGAGCTAAGTTTTTACTAGACAATTTAGTAGAACCAGGTGCTATTAATTTTGTGTATACGCATTATGACAGAATGGTGGTGGGCGCCGCAACCCCTACTACAGCTGCTATTCAGCTAGGCACGTACGACGCTTTAAAGTCTGAAAACTTTTTAGATAGAAGAGAACTTGGCATTGTAAATATTGGCGCAACTGGTAGTGTAACTGTAGAAGGTCAAATGTACACCCTAGATAAAATTGATTGCTTATATATTGGTATGGGCAATAAAGAAGTAACTTTTCATGCCAGCACAGATCCGAGCAACCCTTCTAAATTTATTTTATTCTCTTGCCCAGCGCATGCAACCTACCCTACAAAGCTGATGCAAAGTAAAGATGCAACCCCTGCCGAAATGGGAAGTGCAGAAACAGCTAACCACAGAACCATTAATAAATACATTCACGCAGATGGTTTAAGAAGTTGCCAGCTTGTACTGGGTGTTACCAATTTTAAACCAGGTAGCATTTGGAATACCATGCCAGCGCACCTGCACGACCGTCGTATGGAAGCCTACTTCTATTTTGATTTACCTGAAACACAACGTGTCATTCATTTCATGGGTGAGCCACACGAAACAAGACATATGTTCTTAAACAATGAACAAGGTATTGTGTCTCCATCATGGAGTATTCATAGTGGTGTTGCAACGGCTTCTTACTCATTTATTTGGGCAATGGCTGGCGAAAACATGTCGTTTGCTGATATGGATTTTGTAAACATTCAGTTATTAAAATAAGTCCTATGCTAAATTTTAGAGTAGACAATAAAGTTGCTTTAGTAACCGGTTGCAGTAAAGGTATTGGTATGGCCATTGCCATTGAACTTGCTAACAGCGGCGCCGATATTATTGGTGTGAGTGGTTCTATGCCTGCATCTGGAAGTGATGTAGAAAAAGCGGTATTGGCTGCAGGTAAAAAGTTTTATCCGTACCAAGCCGATTTTTCAAATAGAGATTCGATCTATGCATTTTTAAATGCGGTAATAAAAAACCATCCAACAATTGATATTCTCATTAACAATGCGGGAAGTATTCAAAGAAGTCCTGCCGCCGAACACCCCGACGAATTTTGGGATAATATCATTGACATCAATTTAAATGCGCAATTTATTATCACTAGAGAAATTGGAAAACAAATGATTGCCAATGGCGCTGGTAAAATAGTGTTTACGGCCTCTCTTTTAAGCTTCCAAGGCGGCATCAACGTGCCTGGCTACGCAGCTAGTAAAGGAGCAGTTGCCTCGTTAATTAAGGCATTTGCCAACGAATGGGCAAGCAAAGGCATTACCGTAAATGGTGTTGCTCCAGGATATATATCCACAGACAATACGGCACAGTTAAGGGCCGATCCGGACAGAAATGCTTCTATTTTGGCCAGAATCCCGGCTAATAGATGGGGAACCCCTCAGGATTTAACCGGAGCTTTCGTTTTTTTATCTTCTCCTGCTTCAGACTATGTCAACGGCACCATCTTAACCGTAGATGGTGGCTGGATGGGTAGATAATTATATTTCAATACTAAGGCGTCATTCGTAAGTAATTATTAAATTTAGGCTTACGAATGATGCCTTATGTTTTTAAAGCCTAGCAAAAAACTTTTTTATAGTTCTGCAGTACTCATTGTACTTGCCATCACTGCTGCTATTATCTATCCTTCGGATCCTATCGATTATAACACCGAGGTAAAACCCATTTTAAATAAAAAATGTATTACCTGTCATGGTGGCGTAAAACAAGAAGCGGGTTTTAGTTTGCTTTTTGAAGAAGAAGCTTTTGCACCCACCAAATCCGGCAAGCCAGCCATCATTAGATTCAAACCAGAAGAGAGTGAACTTATTAGAAGGTTGCACCTCACCGATCCTGAAGAACGCATGCCGTATAAGCATGATCCACTAAGTAACCAAGAAATTAAAATTTTAACCACTTGGATTAAAGAAGGTGCTAAGTGGGGGTCACATTGGGCGTATCAAAAAGTGAAAGAGCCAGCAGTACCTAGCATACATGATGATTGGGTGAACAATAATATTGACAAATACATTTTAGAAAAATTAGAAGAACAAAAATTAAGTCCTTCCAAAGAAGCCGATAAGGCTACACTTTTAAGACGTGTTAGTTTAGATATAACAGGCCTTCCTGCTAGTAAAAAAATTGCGACTACATATTTAAACGACCATTCAGATAAGGCTTACGAAAATTTAATTAATAATTTAATGGCTTCTCCCGCATATGGCGAAAAATGGGCGGCACTTTGGCTAGACCTTGCCAGATACGCTGATACCAAAGGCTTTGAGGCAGACCGAGGTAGAAATATTTACAAATATAGAGACTGGCTTATCCATGCTTTTAACGCAGATAAAACTTACAACGATTTTTTAACGGAGCAAATTGCAGGTGATCTATTACCCAACCCTACTGATGCTCAGTACATTGCTACTGCGTTTCACCGAAACACCATGAACAACGACGAAGGTGGTACCGACAATGAAGAATTTAGAACCGCTGCCGTACTTGACCGTGTTAATACCACATGGAGCGCCGTTATGGGCACCAGTTTTAATTGCGTGCAGTGTCATAGTCATCCCTACGATCCTTTTAAGCATGACGAGTACTATAAGTTCATGGCATTTTTTAACAATACCCGCGACGAAGATTCTCCTTTCGAAAACCCAGTACTACGTCAATACAAAGGAGCAGATAGTGCCAAGTTTGAATCTGTAAAAAAATGGTTGCAACAAAATGCAGCTGAACCAACGGCTAATTATTGGATTACCTTTTTACGTACGCTTCAACCTAGCATCAACGCTTTTCAGTGCGACAAATTTGTAAATGGCGCCAATGGCTGGTATGCAACACTTCGTAACAATGGTACTTGTAATTTAAAAAATGTTGCGCTCACTGGAAAATCAGAACTCTTATTTAAATACGCATCAAGGGTAGACAAAGGCGTGTGGCGCATTTATTTAGATAGTTTAACCGGACCACTTGTAAAAGAAGTGCCTGTAAAAAATACTGGTGGTGGTTTTGTAAACACGAGTACAAGCATTCCGGACATTAAAGGCAACCACACTTTATATTTTAAATACTATTCACCTAAAATAAAAAACAACACCGACGACGGAATTTTATTTGAATGGTTTTCATTTGGTAATCCATTTCCTGCAAAAGAAAAACCTGGTTACGATAGCGCTTATAAATATTTTAATGACCTTATCATAGCTGGCGCAGAAACCACACCCATTATGATGGAAGCCAACGCAGACCTGTTTAGACCCACACATGTTTTTGAAAGAGGCAGCTGGCTTTCTAAAGGTAAAATAGTTACGCCTGATGTTCCGGCCGTATTACCAGGCCTTCCAAAAAATGCACCCAAAAATAGACTCGGACTTGCCATGTGGTTAACAGATAAAAAGAATCCGCTCGTTTCGCGTACACTTGTTAATAGACTTTGGGAGCAATTATTTGGAACCGGCATTGTAGAAACCCTCGAAGATTTAGGCACGCAAGGCTTATCTCCAACACATCAAAGCTTGCTTGATTATTTAGCATGGCAACTCATGTACACGAACAATTGGAGCATTAAAAAAACGCTTAAAGAAATGGTACTCTCTGCAACGTACAAGCAACAATCGATGTTTACCAAAGAACTTCTTAAAAAAGATCCGTACAATAAATTATACGCAAGAGGTCCAAGGGTAAGACTTTCGGCAGAGCAAATTAGAGACCAAACACTTGCCGTAAGCACATTGTTAAGTCCTAAAATGTATGGCAAAAGTGTAATGCCGTATCAACCAGAGGGTATATGGCGTTCACCCTATAATGGTGATACTTGGAAATTATCGGAAGGTGAAGATCAGTATCGCAGATCACTCTATACCTATTTTAAAAGAACAGCACCGTATCCATCGATGCTTACGTTTGATGGCGGCGCGCGAGAAGTATGTGTTATTAGACGCATTAGAACCAACACACCACTTCAAGCACTAACCTCTTTAAACGATTCGTCATATATTATAATGGCGCGCTCTTTTGCAAAAAGCATGGACAAAATAAATGGCTCAATCGAGGCAAAAATAAAAACGGGCTACGAGCAAATGATGTACAAACCAATTGCAGCGGGTAAATTAAATGCGCTTGCTAGTTTGTATCAGTCAAGCGTAACAAAATACCATACCAATAAAAAAGCAGCGGCCATACTGGTGAGTGATAGCACACTTGCATCACCCACCAATAGAGCAGCACTTGTTGTAGTAGCCAACGCTATGCTTAATTTAGACGAATGGCTCAATAAAAATTAATTCCAATGACGCAAAAAGAATTATATAACCAGCGCCTAGTAAGAGAAGCCCATAAAGTGGTGATGCAACAGCACACGCGCAGGCATTTTATTAAAGAAAGTGCCATGGGACTTGGTGCGCTTGCACTAGGAAATTTATTAGGCGGATGCAGCACAGGTAGTAATAATATTTTTGATGCCACCAACCCATTAGCACCAAAAGCGGCTCCTTTTTTAGGAAAAGCCAAGTCGGTGATTTATTTACACATGGCAGGTGCGCCATCTCAATTAGAAATGTTTAGTTACAAGCCGGAGCTTGCTAAATTAGATGGTCAAGATTGTCCCCCTTCTTTACTTGCTGGTAAAAAGTTTGCGTTTATTAGAGGCGTTCCTAAAATGCTAGGTCCTCAAGCAACTTTTAATAGGTATGGCGAAAGTGGTATTTGGCTTTCCGAAAATCTTCCACACTTATCTACTGTCATTGATGATGTAGCCGTGCTTCAGGCCGTTACCACAGATCAGTTCAACCACGCGCCTGCGCAATTACTCATGCATACTGGAACACCGCGTTTAGGTAGGCCTAGTATGGGTTCTTGGGTAACTTATGGCCTTGGTACCGAAAATAAAAACCTTCCTGGATTTGTGGTACTCACATCAGGAGGTAATAATCCGGATGCTGGAAAAAGTGTTTGGGGAAGTGGATTTTTACCAAGTGTCTATCAAGGTGTTCAGTGCCGCAGCGAAGGCGATCCTGTTTTATTTATCAAAGATCCTGCAGGCATGGACCGCGATATTAGAAAAGCAAGCATCGATGCTATTAATAAAGTCAACGAAGAATCTTATACCGAGTATCAAGATCCAGAAACCTTGTCGCGCATTTCTCAATACGAACTCGCGTACAAAATGCAAATTTCTGTACCGGGCGTTATGGACATCAGTACCGAGCCGGAATATATTCATGAAATGTATGGCACTAAACCTGGCGAATCCTGTTTTGCCAACAACGTTTTACTAGCGCGCAAGCTCGTAGAAAAAGGTGTTCGCTTTGTGCAATTATTTGATTGGGGTTGGGATACGCATGGCGATTCGGCGGGCAATGCAGTAGATATTGGACTTAAAAATAAGTGTCGAAAAATTGATAGGCCTATTACCGCACTCTTACAAGATTTAAAACAAAGGGGCTTACTCGATGAAACACTTGTTGTGTGGGGTTCTGAATTTGGCAGAACGCCGATGCAAGAAAATAGAGATGGTAAAACCATGCCATTTAAAGGCCGTGATCACCATGGCGAAGCCTTTTCGATATGGATGGCTGGCGGCGGCATTAAAGGTGGTACCTCGTATGGCGAAACAGATGAAATTGGGTACAATATTGTAAATGGAAAAGTAGAAACATTTGATGTGCAGGCCACTATTTTAAATCAGTTAGGTTTTGACCACGAAAAATTCACGTACGAATCACAGGGGCGAAATTTTAGATTAACAGATGTGCGTGGTAAAGTTATTCATGATATTATAGCTTAAAAATGATACAAATGATGAGTGCTGGTATTGGAAGGTTACACCCTGTTTTTGTTCACTTGCCTATTGGCATTTTACTCTTTGCTGCCCTACTGTTTTTTGCATCTAAAAAACATAGATTTGCAAATTTGTCGGCAGCGGTTGCGCCCGCACTTGCAATTGGTTCGTTTTTTTCCATCCTATCCTGCATAACAGGTTATTTACTTTCTATTTCAGATGCCTACAACGAGGACACCATATTTAAACATCAGTGGCTTGGTATTGCAACTGCTATTACAAGTGTTGTATGTTATTTTATGTATCAAAAAAAGCTTCCAATATTTGGCGCACTCATAATTGTATTAACTACACTTATTATGGTAACCGGGCATTATGGCGGAACCCTTACACATGGAGCTGACTATTTAACGGCTTCCTTTAATAGTAGCAGAGCAGGTAGCAATAAAAAAACAATTGCCAATATTAGTGAGGCTATTGTATACAAAGATATTATTGAACCCATCCTTGCTACTAAATGTTATGGTTGTCATGGCGAAAGCAAACAAAAAGGAAAATTAAGACTCGACCTTCCTAATTATATTGTACAAGGTGGCGAAGAAGGAAAAGTATTAACCCCTTACCAACCTGGTAGTAGTGAAATGATCAATCGAATACTACTTCCTACTGCCAACGAAGAACATATGCCACCTGTACAAAAACCGCAGCTTACAAAAGATGAGATAGCCTTACTACACTGGTGGATAGAGTCGGGTGCCAATTTTACAGCAGCTGTAAAAAATACAAAGCAAACAGCTGCTATTAAAGGACTATTAGCATCGTTTTCAAATGGTGCAAGTAATGATGGTGATGGCGCAAATGAAGTTGCAGGTATCCTCCCTAGTAAAAATGCAAGCCCTATTGCATCTGATATACTTGCACAATTAAACAAAGAAGGTATTGTTATTATACCTATTGTTAACGGGTCTAATTATGTAAGAGCTAATTTAATTGGTGTAGAAAAAATTACTACGCATACGTTTGAACTATTGTCTACAATACCCGACCAACTATTACAATTAAATGCATCCTTTACTGCAATTACAAACGAACATATAAGCGCGCTATCGAATTGCAAACAACTCAAACAGTTGTTTTTAAATAGTACTGCCATAACAGATAAAGGACTTACTGCATTAGCTGCATTTGAAAATTTAGAAACACTAAGCATTGCACAAACAAAAACAACAGAAGCAGGTATTAATGGCTTGAGCGCCCTTAAAAAATTAAAAAAAATATACCTCTATGGTACTGGATTTACAAAAAGCTCCTTCACTCAGTTGCAACAAAAAATACAAGGATTAAAAATTGATACGGGGGGCTATAAAATTCCTATTCTGGTTACAGACACCACGGAGGCAAAAGCGCCCGTGGTTAAAGCCAATTAGCCTGCGAATTACACGTCATTATCCGCTAATCATTCTTACATATAAATCCTCTACTTTTTTACGGGCCCACGGAGTTTTGCGTAAAAATTTTAGGCTCGATTGAATGCTAGGGTTGTCATTAAAACAATTGATTGGGATATGCTGCCCTAAATCTTCCCATCCAAAATAAGCAACGAGTTCAGTTACTATTTTTTCGAGGGTTTTACCGTGTAAGGGGTCATTTGACACTTGTTGCATATGCAATATTAAGTAATTTGCTGCCATGACAGCGCACCGATACTTTGTAGTACATAAACCAGTAAATATGGTTTCTCAATTTATGAGTTCGCACGATGTTAACTTACTTGGTAATTTAGATTTTGAATTTCCGGAGGGCACCCATGCTATTGGCAGGTTAGACATCAATTCTGAAGGACTGTTATTATTAACCACCAATAAAAAAGTGACCAAGCTTTTATTTCAAGGACCTAAGCCGCATACCAGAACCTACCTCGTTCAAGTTAAAAATAAAATAACCCCAGCCACTGCAGATGCACTAGCAAGTGGTATTCAAATTAGTGCACCCGGTGGTAGCGCATATGTAACAAGCCCCTGCGCAGTAGAAATTATAGAGAACCCAATACAGTACCCGCATCTTTTTCCTGAAACCATTTTACATGGAACAACACCAGTACACCAAAATGTAGTAACCAGTTGGTTACTCATAACATTAACCGAAGGAAAATTTCATCAGGTGCGCAAAATGGTGGCAGCCGTGCATCATAAGTGCATCAGACTTATAAGAGTCGCTATCGAAAATATTTATTTAGGAAATTTACCAGCTGGTGCTGTACAAGAAATGAAGGAAGAAGACTTTTTTAAACAACTAGATTTTTAAGCTTCCTTTTTATAGAAAAGGTGCATAAGAATAATATGCGGAAGGCTTACACAAGCCAAGAAAACAAAAAAAATAGCAGTATAGGTTTGAGGTAATTGTGTATTTACATTTTGCATATATAAAAACACAGAAAAAATAAGGAGCGCACCTATGTTAAACGGAATCGATGCTAGATAGAGCTTTTGGGGACCTATCCTTAATTTACCAGCGATGTGACCCCATGCATTAATGCTATGTGAGCCTATAAAATAAAGCCCAAAGGCAAGCATGAGTGGCATTTGAGTACCCAGTAAAAGTATAGCCATCAAAAACAAGCATGTTTTTTTTGATATCCACCAAAGTGGCAATAATGAAAAATAAGTAATAGCAAGCACTGAATTTTTATACTGGTAAAGATCAATCGTTTCAATAAAACTGGAGACACCCTTCATATTATTAAGTACCAAAATAGAAGTTTCTAGATGCGAGAAAATAATGAAGAGTAAAATGGATAAACCAATTACAAAAGTAAATAATTTTTGTGATATCGTAGCAAGCGAAACCTTCATTTCTACCATTTCAGACTCGCCAAAATGATAGGCCGAATAGGCAATAAATAAGATTAATGAAAATACAGGAAACCACTGCCAAATTGTAAAATAGGCTGCTATAATAATTACATACTGCACCACAAACTTAAAGAGATTAAACTTTTTAGACTGTACCAATAAATGATCTACTGCACCATGCGGAAGTCCCACTGTTAATAGGCCTGCAATCAAAGCAACATATCCAAATTGACCAGCGATTGCTGGGCTGATCCATTGCAGTAAAAAATACAAAATTATAAACCCGGTTGTAAATAGGTGCCCCTTTTTAAAATAGCTAGTAAAGTATATGCCGCAGGCTCTTAAAAAAGGAATGGCTGGCAATGAAGCAAATATTTTTACTTCGTCTACGACAGCAGACTTTTCATCCAAAAAAGAAAAAATGCGCTGTATCGTATTATTTTGAAATAATGCAGTAAATATTTTTTTGCCCAGCTGCGGCCACCTAATTAATATGATTAAAAGTAAGTGGTCGTAAAATAAAAACCGATTTTTTGATACTGGAGCTTTTGCTGGATTTTCAAAAGTAGCTGCAAATTCGTACATCTTTTTAAAACCATACCCGGTTGTAGGCTTAATTAAATTGGCTCTTGCACCCATATGTATTATACGGCTATCAATAGATGCGGGCTGCTTTAGCACTGTCATAGGAATACAACCCTCTTCTTCTGCTATAATTTCATAGGCCCCAAATTGGGCCCTAATTTTTTCATCCAATATTTTTTTAGCGTAGTTAGTATCTATGTTATCAACGCCAAACCTGGTAAGTTCTACCAAACATTCGTTAGAAGCATAAGGCAAATTGTAAACAAACTGTGTATAGTCAGATTGGTCTACATCAAAATTCATCATCTGAAATTTGTTGACATCTAGGGTAGCGTTTTTAAGACGGATATGATAGCCAAAAAAAGATTGAAGTAAATAATCTTGCTTACCTGGGTTTAGTGTAAAATTTGGCGGCCTACTATCAAAAACACATGCGCCAAAAACTGTTTGATGATTAGTTACAATTTGGACACTATCCGGACCCGATATAGTAGATTCTACAGCAGCCGAAACCCTTTCAATGTTATGGGCCTCGATAGCTGCCATAACATGATTGTAAAAATCGATACTTTTAATACAAAAATAAGGCTGATTATCAATTGATTGTATTTCCCTAACATTGGTTTGAACAAAATTATATTGATAACTTATTATAGATGATAAATCCTTTACAATACTATCAGAGGGAGAAGCCCAAAAGCAGTAGGTTTTGTCGTTGGTATTTTTTTGAAGTGGCTCAATAACAATGATGCGCTTTGAAATATGATACCCTCTCTTTATTAACTCTAATATCATCAACCCATTTGATGCACCCATACCAATAAATACATAATCGTAGGTATTCATTTTAGGATGAATGATATTTTTTGGGCTCATAGACATGTAAAACAAAAGGCGAGGTGTGCATTAAACACATACCTCGCCTTTGTAAAAAAATATTGAATGAATTAATCTTGAGTTCTGCTTAATGAATAGATCACTAAACCAAATCCAATTTTATTAATTGCATCTGCAACGTTGTATACGATATCCATGTAATGAGAAGCTGCTGCAGCGTCTGCAACTAATTGGATACCAAATAATCCACCTGGAGTTCCTAAAATGTAACCTAGCGGATAGATAGCCCATCCAACAAGTACAAACCAAGCAAGTGTTTTTGTTGCTTTTGCAACTTGAGCACCAGCTGTTTGAGCAAGTTGAGAAACTTCTCCAAACCATACTAAGTAAACAATGTAGAAATAAGCAGCACCAGAGACTACACCCCAGATTACACTACTTCCTCTGTAGATTGTTTCACCAAAGTAACCAGTTACAAGCATTACTAGAGAAGCGAAAATCAACTTCCATAATAAGCCTTGCTTAGCACCAGCTTTTTTAGTGATCAAATAGAATTCAACACACATTAGAGGCACTGTTAAAATCCAATCTACATATCTGAAAAATGTAGGTGAATCTCCAGTTTCTAAGTTGTACCCTCTCATGTAGTAGTAGTGAACTGCTGCAATGAAGGTAATTAAACCAGATACCAATACCGAAGTTCTCCATTTTGTTGGAGTCGTACTCAACTCAAAGAAGAAAAATACAGATGCGGCCATCATAGCCATTGTTCCGATAAAAAACGTAAATGCTACGTAATTGTCGGAAGCGATTTTAAGGTGTTCCATAGGGCAAATGAATTTGTTTACACTAAAATAACAAACTTTTTATGCAATTATTATCAAAAAAATAAGCTCTATAGTTGAGAATCACCAAGTTTATGAAAAAATGAATAAAAATAATTTTATATACAAATATATTAATTAATTGATTTTCAATTAGTTAATATATAAATTTTAATATGTATTTAAGATAAAAAAAAGTTGATAAAATGTGAGTTAGCTAATTCTAAATCCCCATATTCTTTATAAAAAATGCAGCTTTTTAAAAGGATGTAGTAGTATCTGCCGCAACTTCTGTATCGCCAAACATCTGGTCTACAGGCATAGCAACAGCTGCAGTATCACTAGTTGGTGCAGGAATTTCTAATTCGTTATTTTCATATGTAACAGCAGTATCTGCTACTGCAGCTTTTGAATTACTTAGACTATAACGTGCTGGTAACTCTTTAAAAGCATCCATAATTCCTCCAAAACTAAAAGCTGGCACACCAAAACTTCCTAGTTGTAAGACAGTATAAACAGTAACAATAAGTTTTGCTAATTGAGGGATCGCTAATGGCAACAAAACTAAACCTAGTAAAGGTTGATTTTTATTGGCTGCATGTGCTGCTTCAATTTGTTCTGTAGCAAACCATTTACCGCTATCATTACCTCCATAAATACCCATATTTACATGTGCAAATAAAGCTACGGCAGGTGCAAATGAGATACCCATTAGTACACACATTAACAAGGAAGCAAACAAATAGCCAAGTGTAGTAGAAGTTTTACTAGCGTCTATTGAAGATTGATTAGCGCTTAAAATTGCACCTACATGTTTAGATATTTCTTCCAAACGTGCTTTTCTTTGAGCCTCGGTAGGATCAGCTGTTGCAACCTGTGCCGCTGGGACAGCTGCCGAATCTGCAACTGTAGCAACTGGAGCAGCTGAATCTATAGCTGGAGTTGCGACATTTTGATCCGCCATGCCAGCAATTTGAGCGTCTACATTAGACTTGTAATCTAATAAGGTACTATCAACTTGCAAACCAGAACCATATCCATTTAAATTAACCATTGATTTTTGCTGCTTCTCATAGTAATTATATGAAGTGCCTAAAATTCCAAGCGGTAATGCAGCATATTCAGATACATGCTTAGAATAAAAGTCAGACATGAAGGTTTTATTGGTTTCAAGTGCACCAATACTAGCTTCTTCGGAAGCGTGATTTAAATCAGCAGCCATTAATTTTTTAAGACTATCTGAAGTAATTGACAAGTCTTGCCAAGCGCTGTAATTTCTTGTGAAACCTGAGTCCATAGCAGACTTGGCGCTATTAATTCTATATTCAAATGCAGCATTAGTTGCTTCTTTAGCAACAAAGCTTGCACCTTGAGACAAGAAGTAAGGGACAATGCTCACTATTATTGCTGGTATAAGACAAGCAGGGATGGCTAATAAGTATTGAGGACCTTTACTGTAAATATGCTTTCCAAATCCTTCTAATAATTCTTTATTTGATCCATTAAAATCTAAAGAATAGGAAGGTAATGCACTTAAACAGAACACCAATAATCCTCCATTAAAAATTAAGAAGAAAGAGCCTAACAAAGTTCCTGATGCAAATACAGCAGAAAAGAAATGTGAAAAGCCAGTAAATGTGCCTACATAAATAAGTGCAAATTCAACGGCAAAGAAAATACCAAAAACAGCAAGTAAAGTAAATAAATGCTTCACAAACTTAGTGCGACTCTCCTTTTGAGATGCAGCATTCATAGATTTTGTAGCATAAATGACATGAGCAATACATACGCCAATTGGAATTACAGATAAAATAGTGAAAATAGTTCCAATACCTTGCCACCAATCAAATGTTGATACCAGGTACTTACCTAAAAAAGCTATTAGAAATGAAACGGACAAACTCCAAGCACCAATTTTAAAATTAGCAAAAGTAAAGGAAGGCCTAATTGCGCCAAAGGCAGACAATAAAACTTTCCATGGCCATTTTACAAAATAGTGCCATGCAATTTTAAATAACAAATAACCCGCAGCAATTACCACTTCGTTCCAAACCCATTTACATAGATGAAGCAGGAATTGCAATACAACAAACAAAAACCACAAAGCGGTTGCAACAATGTTGTAGATGAATGCAAATAAACCTACTACTGGAATCATAAACCACCAAGCACCACTCATTTTTTTAATTGAGTCGTTCAATTCGGAGATTGATAATTGTGTTGTGGCGGATTTACCTGATAAAGCAGTGTACAATAAACCTAGCAAGTAAAGTGCTAAGATAACCGGAGAAAGAACCGAAATTACATTCAACATAACAAGCATTTTTGGTTAAAGATTATTAAATTTAGTAATATTGTTTAATAAAACAGATAAAATAATACACTATTAATTAACAAATGTGCCTAAAACGCAAAAAAAGTAGTGATAGTGCCCTATTACTACTCAAAAATTTGATAAATGACGTTAATAAAAAGCTACTGCCCCCAAAAATGATACAATACATAAAGTACTACTAGTCCAATTATACCTAATATAATACCTGGCCAACGCTTCTTTTTGATATATAAGAGTAAAATGAGTCCAGTAAGTGAAATAATAACTAGTTTACTTGAACAAAACCGGGTGCAGCTCATCCCAACCTGTTGCATCTTGATACGCTTTTGCAATTCTTAAAATACTGGATTCGTCGTATAATTTTCCAACAAAGCTAATACCAACTGGCAAGTTGTTGCGCTTATCAAAACCAACCGGCACACATACTACAGGGTTTCCAGTAAGGTTTGTAATTGCAGATTGATTGCCATCCCCTCTTGATGGACAAATAATTGCATCATATGGCGCGATAGCTTCATTTACGTCTTTCATGAGTAAAAAGCGGTGGCGCTGCGCATTAATATATTCTACAGCAGGCACAAACCGAGCCGTTCTAAATTGATTGGGCCAATCATTTTTTGTTTGGCGGGTAAGTACGTCGTCTTGATTGGAGCGGGTAAGATCATCAAATTGTGCAGCACATTCTACCCCAATTACTACATCCATGATATTAAATTTATACACCCCACTATCCGGAAAATTAACTGGAATTAAAGTAGCACCCATTTTTTCAAATGCTTTAAGCGCCAACCACTCAGGTCTTGTAGTGTCTTTAATTTTATCGAAATAATTTTTGGCGTATGCAATTTTATAAGCTGTTACAGGTTTAGCTGTGTTGTAATTAAAAGGCATGTTTACGGCACATAAATCTTTGCCGTCTGTGCCATGTAAATAATAAAATACAACAGCAGCATCTGCAGCTGACCTACATATAGGGCCTACTTTATCTAAACTATAACTTAATGCCATTGCACCAGATCTACTAATAGAACCAAAAGTGGGTCTTAGTCCAGTAGCACCACAGGTTGTAGAAGGGGATACAATACTTCCCCAAGTTTCGGTACCAATAGCAAAAGGCACAAGCCCAGCAACGGTTGCCGAAGTAGATCCCGCCGACGAACCAGATGAACCATATTTTAAATTCCAAGGGTTTTTGGTTCTACCACCATACCAATAATCGCCCATGGCAAGTGCGCCCAACGTAAATTTAGCTACGAGCACCGCCCCCGCTTCTTTTAGTTTTGTATATACATAAGCGTCCTCATCAATCATTTGATTTTTATAAGGCTCGGCGCCCCATGTTGTTTTAGTGCCTTTTACAGCAAATAAATCTTTAAGGCCATAAGGGATGCCATGTAATTGTCCCTTGTATTTTCCTACTGCAATTTCAGCGTCTGCTTTTTGTGCTTGCTCAAGCGCAAGATCTTCAGTTAAACTAATCAAACACTGTAAAGTATCTCCGTAGCTTTTGATGCGTTCAATAAAGAAACGTGTTAGTTGTTCCGAGGTTATTTTTTTATTTTTTATTAGATAGGCTAACTGTTCTATCGAATAAAATGCAAGGTCATTTTTATTAGCAGGAAGCGCGGCAGTAACGCCTACAGCCCATTTAACGGGTTGTTGCACTATATTTAATTTCATGCCAGGCACAACAGGCGATTGCCACATACTAAGTGGCGTGGAATTATTGAGCGTAAGCTTATGCATGCTTTGATAATTGTATAAATTATCTTTTACATCGGAGTAAAGCGTATCTATTTCTTTTTGACTAAATGTCAAATCAAAAACTTTTGCTACACTATTTAAATCAGATTTATTAAATGTGCTGTCCTGTGCCATCGACACCAAAGACGCCATCATTAAAATAATAGAAAATACTTTTTTCATAAATTAATTTTTTATACTTTTTAAATGTTGATCAAGTATCTATTTTTGTTTCTTGCATTCTATCCCCCAATGTAAAAAACAATGCTTATATAAACTATCTAAAAATTAACAGAAACGTCGTTTTTTTGGGGCTTGCCGGGGGTAGAACGCCCTTCTGCTACTTGCTTTTCAAGCAGTGCCTTTAATTGAGCAACTATTTGAGGCTTTTTGCCGGCAATATTGTTTTTCTCGGCCGGGTCTTTACTTAGGTCATACAACTGAATGGGCGGCAACTGTTGTTTTAAAGCTTCAGCTTCGGTAGGTGCGCTCCATCCACCCGAACCACGCGCAAATATCAATTTATAATGACCAGACCTAATGGCAAATTTACCATCAATAGCGTGATGTATAATATTAGGGCGAGAATATAAATTGGTTTTATTGGTAAGCAACGGCATTATACTATAACTATCTTCTGCTTCGTTACTATTTATTTTTTCATTTAACAATGAAGCTACGGTTGCGTAAAAATCTGTGAGTGAAATAGTTTTATTAGAAACAGTGTTTGCTTTAATAACTTGCGGCCATTTTACAACAAATGGTATGCGGTGCCCACCTTCAAAAATATCTGCTTTTGCCCCTCTATATCCTGCACTAACATCATGGCCCACTGCAAGCAACGTTTTAAAATCGGAAGCAGGAGATGCACCATTATCACTTGTAAAAACAACCATTGTATTTTGATCAATACCCGCTGCTTGTAGGGCATCCATGATTTTTCCGAGCATAGCATCTGTCATTAAAACAAAATCTGCGTAGGGGTTAATGTTTGATTTTCCTTCAAAACCAGCAGTAGGTAAAATGGGGGTATGTGGCGCTGTTAATGGTAAATACAAAAAGAAAGGCGCTTTACTGTTTTTTTGTTCCTGAATATAATCCACTGCTTTTTGGGTAATGTCGGTTAATACATTTTTATGCTGCAATCCCTTAGCAATAGGTCCTTTACGCCAAAATCCTGGCACCGTCGTTTCATTTATGGTATCTATAATAGGAGCAGTTAATTGGTGGTCTTGAATAAATACATAAGGTGGCAAATCCAATGAGGCACCAATAATATAACTATAATCAAACCCAACTGTATTTGGACCTGTTGTTACCGCCTTCGAAAAATCTATTTCATTATTTGCATTTTTTTGCCAACCTAGTCCCAAATGCCATTTACCAATACATGCTGTTTTATAACCGCTATTTTTAAATACAGAGGCAACCGTTTTACGTTCCGGATTTATAAGTGCTGTATCATAACTCCACAGCACCCCATTTTGCAAATGCGTTCGCCATGCATACCTACCCGTTAAAATTCCATAACGAGTTGGTGTACAAACTGCAGAGCCACTATGCGCGTCTGTAAAGCGCATACCGCTAGCTGCTAGTGCATCAATATTGGGTGTATTTATTTTACTTGCTTTATTAAACACAGATACGTCGCCAATACCCAAATCATCTGCTAAAATATAGATGACGTTTGGCTTTTGCTGTTGACCAAAACTAGTTGAATAAAAAAATAGGATAAGAGGCAAACATAACAAGCGCATCAAATAATTTTTGTAATAAATATACAAATTTAAAAACTAGACAATACTAATAATTGTTAGTATTCATGAAAAATGGTATTTTTATATTGAATTCAAACTAATTTTTTTTCCATGATTTATAAACTTGTAACAGACGCTAGGGCTGCAGTAGTAGACATCACAGATGGATGTACTATCATGTTAGGCGGATTTGGCCTTTGTGGTATTCCCGAAAATTGCATTCAAGCCATTTTAGAAAAAGGAACAACGGGTTTAACCTGCATTTCAAATAATGCAGGCGTCGATGATTTTGGAATTGGCTTACTACTCCAACAAAAAAGAGTTAAAAAAATGATATCGTCCTATGTTGGCGAAAATGAAGAGTTTGAAAGACAACTACTTTCTGGTGAACTAGAAGTTGAACTTATCCCGCAGGGAACACTCGCGTTTAGATGCATGGCTGCTGGTTATGGTATGCCAGCCATATTTACACCTGCAGGTGTTGGCACAGAAGTTGCCAACGGTAAAGAGTCCAGAATTTTTGATGGTAAAGAATATTTACTGGAAACTGCTTTCAACGCAGATTTTGCCATTGTAAAAGCATGGAAAGGTGACACTGATGGAAACTTAATTTTTAAAAGCACGGCGCGCAACTTTAATCCACTCATGGCAATGGCCGGTAAAATTACCATTGCCGAAGTAGAAGAACTTTTAGAACCAGGCATGCTGGATCCCGATCAAATTCATACACCCGGCATTTATGTGCACCGAATTTTTGAAGGAAAAAATTATGAGAAAAGAATTGAAAAACGTACAACTAGTAAATAAAATATTATGTTAGATAAAGAAGGTATCGCAAAAAGAATTGCTAAAGAAGTAAAAAACAATACCTACGTTAATTTAGGCATTGGCATACCTACACTTGTAGCCAACTATTTGCACGAAGGCATCAACGTTTGCTTTCAAAGCGAAAACGGCTTATTGGGCGTTGGGCCTTTCCCAAAAGAGTATGCTGTTGACCCTGACGTTATCAATGCAGGGAAGCAAACCATTACAGCACTTCCAGGCGCTAGCTCTTTTGATTCTGCGATGAGCTTTGGTATGATTCATTCAAAAAAAATTGACTTAACCATACTTGGCGCGATGGAAGTTTCTGAAAACGGAGATATTGCCAATTGGAAAATTCCGGGCAAAATGGTAAAAGGTATGGGTGGTGCGATGGATCTTGTTGCTTCTGCAAAACATATTATTGTTGCCATGCAACATGTAAATAAAGCAGGCGAAAGTAAACTTCTTTCAAAATGTGATTTACCCCTCACTGGAAAAAACTGTGTTAAAAGAATTGTAACAGAATTGGCTGTTATTGATATTGCGCCTGAAGGTGGATTTGTGCTTATCGAAAGAGCACCAGGCGTATCGATTGAGCAAATAAAAAATGCCACTGCTGGAAAACTCCTAATACATGGAGACATACCAGAAATGGCATTATAAAAAATTATTGACTTCGTAAACTAGAGGTTTCCTCTTAATTCCTGTTCTCTTTCGAGTGCTTCAAATAGTGCTTTAAAGTTTCCTGCACCAAATGATTTGGCACCTTTGCGCTGAATAATTTCAAAAAATAAGGTAGGTCTATCTTCTACTGGTTTGGTAAATATTTGAAGCAAGTATCCTTCATCGTCACGATCTACTAATATACCTAGTTTTCTTAACGGCTCTAGGTCTTCATCGATAGGACCAATACGGTCTAATAACTGATCGTAATAAGTATTAGGTACTTTTAAAAACTCTACGCCTCTTTCACTGAGTGCAGTTACCGTAGTAATAATATCCTGCGTTGCAATCGCAATATGTTGCACGCCTGCATCTTTATAAAAATCGAGATATTCTTCTACTTGAGATTTTTTCTTTCCTTCTGCAGGTTCGTTAATTGGAAACTTTACAAAGCCATTTCCGTTACTCATTACTTTACTCATAAGTGCAGAGTATTCGGTAGAAATTTGCTTGTCATCAAAAGTTAAAATGTTTTTGAAGCCCATTACGTCTTCGTAAAATGAAACCCATGTATTCATTTGGTTCCAACCCACATTACCTACACAATGATCAATATATTGAAGACCTACATCTGATGGATTATAATGACTTTCCCATGCTTTAAAACTAGGCATAAATGTGCCTTTGTAGTCTTTGCGCTCAATAAATAAATGAACCGTGTCACCATAAATATGGATACCACTCATTACAATTTTACCGTCCGCATCTTCGCGTGTAGTAGGCTCCATATAAGGCTTTGCGCCACGCTTTACGGTTTGCTCAAATGCATCTGTAGCATCATTTACCATTAAAGCAATCGCTTTTACACCATCGCCATGTTTATTTACGTGTTCTGCTATCGTACCTTCAGGATGTAAAGGCGTGGTTAATACCAACCTTACTTTATTTTGAATAAGTACATACGAAACCTTTTCTTTATCGCCTGTTTCAGGTCCACTATATGCGTAGCTCTGAAATCCAAAAGATGTTTTGTAAAAATGTGCAGCCTGCTTTGCATTACCTACATACAACTCTACATAATCTGTTCCCATGAGGGGTAAAAAATCTGTGCTCATATAAATATTTAATTCTTATTACTTATTCTACGCCTCTTATTCGATGTTGTGTTGCCAACTCTTATGGTAACTTTCATCTTCGATGTTAATGGCATCTTCTGTTAACATCAGTGGTTTAAATGGATCAATCATAACAGCGAGTTCTTCTGTCTTTTCTTTACCAATCGATTTCTCTACAGTGCCCGGATGCGGACCATGTGGAATGCCTCCTGGGTGAAGTGTTATTTGACCTTGCACCACAGATTTTCTGCTCATAAAATCACCATCTACATAATACAACACTTCATCACTATCTACATTGCTATGGTTATATGGAGCAGGGATTGCATCTGGATGATAATCGTATTTGCGAGGCACAAACGAACAGATCACAAAATTGTGTGCTTCAAAAGTTTGATGAACCGGTGGTGGTTGATGCACACGACCCGTAATCGGTTCAAAATTATGGATCGAAAAAGCCCATGGGTAATGGTATCCATCCCATCCAATAAAATCAAATGGATGTGTACCATACGTGTATGGGTATATTAAACCCTGCTTTTTAATGAGCACTTTAAAATCGCTAGTTTCATCAAAGGTTTCTAAATTAGAGGGTCTCACAATATCAC
Source organism: Sediminibacterium sp. (assembly GCA_040403595.1). Taxonomy (GTDB): domain Bacteria; phylum Bacteroidota; class Bacteroidia; order Chitinophagales; family Chitinophagaceae; genus Sediminibacterium. The sequence goes on from JBBAKI010000005.1 coordinate 121,555, forward strand.
GCTCACAAAATGGAGCATGCTCCATGAGTTGACCATATTTGTTCTGATATCTTTTTGGAAAATGTATGGGACTAAAACTTTCAATGATAAACAACCGGTTATCTGTATCATTAAATTCAATCTGATAAATAGTACCTCTTGGCACTACAATATAATCGCCATACTTAAAAAATATTTTACCAAATCCAGTTTTTAAAGTGCCCGAACCTTTATGAATAAACAATACTTCATCTGCCTGACTATTTTTATAAAAATAAGTAGTCATCGACTCCATGGGGGCCGCGAGTGAAATTTGTAAATCTGAATTTACAAGTACAATTTTTCGACTCTCTAAATAATCTTTTTCAGGCTTGATATTAAACCCAAGTAAACTGGTATGTTTTAAATGTTTTTCTCTTGCAATTTTTGGCTCTACCGAATAAGGTGTACCGAGCTCCTTAACAATCGTAGGCGGATGCGTATGGTATACCAGTGAGTACATACTTGAAAACCCTTCGGTAGAAACGAGTTCTTCGGCATAGAGTGCACCATCCGGTTTTCTAAAAACGGTGTGTCGTTTTGCAGGAATTTGTCCTAAACTATGGTATATTGGCATAAGAGTGTATTTATTCCGATGCAATACTAACAATTATTAGTATAAAATAAATTATTATTTTACCTTCGTTTTTCACAATTTATCTTCCATGAAACTAATCAGCTACCGCCTTAACAATACTATTTCTTATGGTGTTTTGGTGAATAACGAACTCTTTAGCCTACCCCAAATCAATGCTAGTTTACCGGCTAGCATGAATGCATTTTTAGCCCTCGAAGAAGGGGGCATGAACATGGCCCGCCAAACAGCCCAGCAAATTGAAGCCGGCACTGTATCAGCAACCCCTGTAAAAAATTACGAGATTTTAGCGCCTGTTCCACATCCTACTTCTTGCAGAGATGGGTATGCTTTTAGACAACACGTAGAGGCTGCAAGAAAAAATAGAGGCGTAGAAATGATTCCCGAATTTGATCAGTATCCTATTTTTTATTTTACCAACCACCAAGCAGTTGAAGGCCCAGGTACTATTTATTGCATGCCCGATCATTTTCAGCAACTCGATTTTGAACTTGAAATTGCTATTGTTATTGGAAAAAAAGGTAGAAACATTAAAGCAAGTGACGCTGATGCTTATATCGCCGGCTTTACCATCATGAATGATATGAGCGCAAGAAAACTTCAGATGGAAGAAATGCTTTTAAACCTTGGGCCTGCAAAAGGAAAAGATTTTTCTACCGTTATTGGACCTTGGCTAGTTACACCTGACGAGCTTACACAAAAAGTGGTACCTACCAAAGCTAGACATACCGGTCTCAATTACAATTTAGCCATGAAATGTTACGTCAATGATATTTTAGTTTCTAGTGGAAACGTGAAAGATATGGACTGGACATTTGCTGAAATTATAGAAAGGTGTTCTTATGGCGTAACGCTGTATCCGGGAGATGTTATTGGATCTGGCACCGTAGGAACTGGCTGTTTTTTAGAATTGAATGGAACGGGAAAAAGATTAGACCCTAATTATCAAGCACAATGGCTACAAAATGGCGACCGCGTAACCATGTCTATTGATAATTTAGGTATTTTAGAAAATCAAATTATTGCAGAAGACACCAACTGGTCTATTTTGTCGTTAAAGAAATAAGCATGCTTACTATCAATACATCAGATATAAGTCCATTAGAGCTTCAGGGATATTTGCAAAGCGCTATTGCGCCAAGGCCTATATGTTTGGCGTCTACTATAGACAAACAAGGTCAAGTAAACCTCAGTCCGTTCAGCTATTTCAATTTATTCAGTATGAACCCGCCTATCTGTATTTTTTCTCCTTCCAGAAGAGTCAGAGACAATACCACAAAACATACCCTAGAAAATTTAAAAGAAGTTCCGGAGTGTGTCATCAATATTGTTAACTATGCAATGGTTCAGCAAGTATCATTATCAAGTTGCGAATACAGTAAAGAAATAAATGAATTTACCAAAGCAGGATTCACACAAATACCTTCCGATTTAGTAGCACCCCCGCGTGTTGCCGAATCACCCATTCAACTAGAATGCACCATTGCACAAATTATTGCCCTTGGCGAAAAAGCTGGTGCTGGCAATTTAGTACTCGCAGAAATAAAAAAGATCCATATTGCAGAATCGGTATTAAATGCGAATAATAAAATAGATCAAGCAAAACTAGATTTAGTTGCAAGACTTGGAGGCGACTGGTATGCAAGAATTAATGAGCAAAATTTATTTGAAGTAACCAAGCCCAACACCCAGCTGGGTATGGGTTTTGACATGCTACCAACATTTGTTAGAGAACATGAGGGATTGAGTAATAACGAAAAAGCGCAGCTGGCAAATTGCACATCGCTCCCTGAATCCGTTGCGCAAAACACAGACCTAAGCCTGCATTTATCAGACTCAAATATTGATGCTATTAAAAAAGAATTAGCAGATAATAATGCACAGGCCGCTTGGGCTATTATTGAAAACTTAATTGAGCATCAATAATAGCGAGCCCATCAGTTATTAATGTTTTGAAATCGGGATTTTCGTTTTTTTGCTTTTCTAGATAAGCCCTTAATTCAGCTGCAAACTCAAAAGCTTCTTTTATAGGTGCAACTATTTCTAATAGTTCAAGCGCACAAAGCCAATCATTTTTATGAGATATACGAATGCTATTAAAAATAGAACTAAGCGTTTCTAATTGCGCTTTTGTAAACCCGTGTAATTGTATTTGCTCCCTTATGGTTCGAACCTGTGCACAAAGTGCATGGTAGGCGTAATCATTATCTGAGTAGCTAGGCTGATGTGTTTGTTCTGGCGAAACATACAACTGATCTTCAAAAGTGCTGATATCGGCAGGGCCATTAAACACAGACACAATGGATGCGCCCACTGCCATATCAAATACACCCCAAGCAGGATCAAACAAAACCAAGTCTTCTTTATTTGTAACCGTACATGATGTAAATGAGAAAATCAAGTTTTTTGTATCCTCTCTTGTAATATCTCTTAATATCCCTTGAACGGTAATACCAGATTCAAAAGATAAAACTACTTCGTTGTTTAATGTAATTCCAAACACTAGCAGGTCTTGATCTGTAAAATCCTCAAGGGGTTTATTGGCACCCATTAAATTACCAACTGGCGATCCAAATCCATCTGCATGGTAATTTTTTCCATGACCGTGTAATTGCTTGCGGTTATAAGACAATGCAGTTGGACCGGTTGTTTTTAGATACGCTACCGATGATTGTGGGCCTTCTAAAACCTGGGTAAATACGCCTGATACTTGAATGCCTGAACTGTATGCCGCGGTACAAATATTTTTACATTCAACCGCTTTATGTATACTTTGTAAACCACCTACTCTAAAAGCCATAGTGCTTTCAAATTGTTTTAATACATCAATTAAATTTTGAAAGGTTGGTGTTACAAAAAGTTGCGGCTGCAGCTTTGTAATATCATATGAATACGTAAGTGCATCAATGGTATAGGGTATTTTTTTAACCTCGGGTCGCATACAAGAAGCACTCTCCCCAATAGAAGACAACAAACCGGCTCCGTAAATTTTTGGTTGATTGAGTGGGCCAATTAAACCATACTCGACGGTCCACCACTGCAACCTACTAAGCAAAGCCATTTCAGAAGGTTCCCCTAAATTTTGTTGTATTTCAAAAATGGTTGCTTCAGTTTTTTTAATGATCGCTTCGTCTATTCCTGGCATTTCTTTTAAAATAGAAAGCTGTCTTATGGATTCGTATAATTCAAAATCTTTGGAAGAAAAAATGGCTTTGGTTCCAATAAAACCAAGATAGCTTAGGTATTGATTGTAATCGGAATCACTAATGATGGGTGCATGACCCGCCGATTCGTGAATAATGTCGGGTGCACTTGTGTATTCAATATGTTCTAGTTGTCTAATATCTGCAGCAATAACAAGCACCCGATATGCCTGAAACTCCATAAATGCGGCGGGCGGAATAAACCCATCTACCGTTACAGCCCCCCACCCAATATTTGCAAGCGCTTCATTAATTTCTTGTAGGCTTGGAATTTTTTCGATGGTTAAACCTGCCATTTTTAAGCCCGGTATATATGGGTAGTAAGCAACGTCTTTGAGGTAGCTATAGTTTTGACGCATTACATACCTCCAAACAGCATGGTCTATACTGGTATACTTCTCGTAACGCTGATCTACAATGTATTTTGATAAATGAGGCGGCAAATTTGCAACCTGTTCATTGTTAAAAGTATTCATTGACTAGCTCCTTGTAAGAAGCTAAAATAGCATAATTTAAATAAATTAACAAACGTTAGTTTTTATTTAAAAGGGGTTGACCATTTTTTATCGGTGTACACATTGGTACCAGCCAATGTTTTTAAGAAGGCTACCACGGCTGCTATTTCAGATTGTTGCAAGTTTAAGCGCTGCACATTTACACCGTTTGGTTTTAAACGGTTGTCTAAATTTCTATTGTCATTAATAAATCCACCATAATGCGATACAGCTGTAGCTAAGTCTCTTATACCTCCAGAGTGCATTAAGCGGGTATTTAAATCCCCTTTGTTGTTTACTAAATCTCTTAAAGATGGCGCACGTGTAACTGTGATGTCTTGTCCCGCACCAACGGCAAGTGCTATCACACCATTGTTTCGAGTGTTAGGGTCAATATCAAATTCAGGTGCATTATGACAAGCATTACAACCAAGTCCCCCTCCAATTCTACTACTATTGGCGTCAAAAACTGGCGGTGTTAAAAATAAATCTTTACCGTCATTTTCTTGTGTTGTAAAATTTGGGAAGTTTTGTCTGTCATTATTTACTTGTGCTCTACCTACATCATATTTAGCATCAAAAGATTGTATGCTTCTTACAAATTGAGCTAAACATTCTTGCAAGCGAGGTTCTGTAACAGTGATGTCTCCGTATACAAATTTAAAAAGCTCGTTGTAATATCCAACACCTTGCAACTTGGTTAAGAGTGCTGCAATATTTGCCCTTCCTGTTTGACCACTAAATCCCATCTCGTCATGATTGGCAATAGGCTGCGTGGTTTGACTTTCTAAACTTGTTGCACGCTCATCCCAAAAAAACTTAGACTCAACTGAAAATCTTTCATTGACAAGTCGCATGGAGTGCCTATCAGTTTTGCCCCCTACTACACCCGCACTAATAAGCGCCGTATCCGAAAATGCAAATGCTTGTTTATGACAACTTGAACATGATATGGTATTGTCAATACTTAAATTTTTATCGTAAAATAAAACCCGTCCTAGTGTTGCTTTTGCATTGGTGATAGGATTGTTGCCCGTATTGTCTTTTGTGATGTAAGCTGGCTTAGTTTGTGCAGCATAATTGGCTAAATTGTTTACGTCAATTTCTGCACCAAAGGCAGTGGCAATGGCTGTATATAATGTTGTACCGGTTACATTAGCGGCAGAATCTGTTTTTGAACAGGCAACCAAAAAAACAACAACGCTTACAATACTTGCAATAAATAGGGGGATTTTTCGCATAGTTTTATTTTTTTATAGGACCGCGGCCTGTGGCTAAAGTTTAAAAATAAAATCTAGTTCCACTGCCAATTATTTGTTAATACCACAGATTCAAATTTCGCTTCTTCTGCATCCGAAAGTGACGCAAAGAAATCTATTCCGGTTAATGCTTCCAAATAATCTATCGTTACCACAAATTGTTTAAGGGGCGAAGTACTACCCGCATTGGAAAGTATAAACGCAATGGTTTCTGCACCATGCCCTGTTTGTTTAAAAACAATTTTATAAAATGAACATGGGACTGTAATAGCACCTGCAATTGTGCCACAATTTTTGTTTAATAAGGGGCCTGTTACAACATACACACCATTTTTTTGCATCGCCCAATCTCTTACTTTGTCTTCAAGTTTAGACCAAATGCCTCTATTAAATGAAGGTGCTTGTGGCGATATATTAGACATATAAAAAGATTCCGTCATAGAAATATCATTTAGTTTCATATCCGCAGCGGGACACAAATGGCCCCTATCATAACCCGTTTTTGTGAAATTATTAGGCTTAACAGGTGCTTTCAATAATGGATCAGGCATAAACTTAGTTGCACGCTTTTCTGTACCATTAATAGATGCAGGTGTTAAATAATACGCTGCCCACTCTGCCTGTTTATCTGATTCGCTATATGAAATGGTATAGTAGGTATGGCTAATGGTATAACCCTTATGATTAGAAGGAAGTAAGGTGTCGGAAAAACCCGATGCACATACATAGCTTCCAAATAGCAATAATAGGTTGATTAGAAAAAAATATATTCCCGTTTTTTTATGCATTTTAAACAAATTGGCCAGGCATAAACTTACTTAAATATCTTCTATATTGGCAGACCGTTCAATTTTAAATTTCCTAAAATTAATAAAAACCTTATTTTACATCAAACAACTTTCTGATGAAATATTATATCATTTTTTTACTAGCCTTTTGCGGCTCAACTTCTGGTTATTCGCAAGAAGTTAATCCTCCAAAACCTACTCCTTCACAACTTGCATGGCAAAATGCAGAAATTGGTGTACTTATTTCTTATGACTTACCAGTGTTTCAGGGCACACCATATAATCAGGCGCAAAACAGAATCACACCATTTAATAATGCCAACATTTTTAATCCAACAAAACTAAATACTGATCAGTGGATACAAGCCGCCAAAGCAGGTGGTGCGAAATTTGCAGTACTTACGGTTACACATGAAACGGGCTTTGCACTATACCAAAGTGATGTAAACCCATACTGCATGAAAGCACTAAAATTTCAAAATGGCAAAGGCGATATTGTTCGCGACTTTGTAAACTCTTGTCGTAAATATGATATTGAACCCGGTATTTATGTAGGCATTCGCTGGAATTCATTTTTAGGTGTGCACGATTTTAAAATAGAAGGGAGCAGTGAGTTTGTAAAACGCAGACAAGCTGCCTATAAAAACATGTGCGAAGAAATGGTAACAGAACTATGCACCCGTTACGGAAAACTTTTTATGATATGGTTTGATGGCGGTGCCGATGATCCTTCAAAAAATGGACCTAATATTTTACCAATTGTTACAAAACACCAACCCGATTGCCTCTTTTACCACAATGCTCAAAAAGCAGATTTTAGATGGGGCGGTTCAGAATCTGGAACAGTACCCTATCCTTCATGGTCTACTTTTCCATTTGTGTTTTCACATGCTGCAAAACAAGACACTATTTTTGCCAACAATTTTGCCCTTTTAAAAACAGGATCACCAACGGGAAATTATTGGATGCCAGCTATGAGTGATGCGCCATTAAGAGGAGATAAAGGTGGACACGATTGGTTTTGGAATCCAAACGAAGACCATCATGTTAATCCACTCAATAAAATGATGAACATGTATTACGGGTCGGTGGGGCATAATTCTACTCTGATACTTGGTATTACACCTGATAATAGAGGATTGATCCCGGATGCAGATGTTACAAGGCTTACCCAGTGGGGCGATAGTATTAAAAAAGTATTTAAAACACCAGTAGTAAGTTGGACAAATAAAAATAAAGACTACACCATAAATATCCCAACAGGAAAAGTATTTAGCAAAATTGTACTACAAGAAAAAATAGAAGAAGGAGAACGTGTTAGATCTTTTGTAGTCGAAGCAAATATAAATGGTGAATGGAAAACGATAAAAGAAGGTTCTTGCATAGGACACAAATACATTGGCCTATTTGAAAACCCAATGATTGCAACTGAAGTAAGATTAAAAATATTGGGATCTTCGAATACGCCAATCATTCAAACTTTTGCGCTCTATTGATGTTATTTTTTCCCTTCTAATTTGTTTACATAATCTAAACTACCCAGTCTAAACCTAAAGGGCACTTTTGTACGCTTTTCAAATTGAAATTCTTGTTTGCAAAAAAAAGGAAGCCCTTTGACATAATTATTAGGGGCTAGTATTTGAACAGGACTAATTCTTGGACTGTCTACTTTTTTAATACCCTGTATAGTTAATGGTTTTGACTGAAAACGTAGCTGACCGCTAGCAGTAAATACAGCAAACAACAAAAAGATAAAAACCGTCAAATACCTGATAGCCATGGCTTAAAAGTAAGCCAAATCAACCCAATCCCCAAAGCATAATTAGCTGGGAATCATACTTATCGGATTTAGATTTCGAATAGCACTGTTTTGTATCTTTAATCATGTGTTATTTTAACAGCCTTGTGGCTCCAAATGGAGCAGCCTTAAACCTTAAAGATGTTACCAAACAATTATCGCCCATTAATAGACCCCTGCAAAGCGGTTTTGAATATGGCAACTGGCCTATTATTAAAAGTACTTCTCATGATTTTACCATTGAAATTGGACACTGGGAACTCATTGCCCCATGGGTAAAGACCATTCAAGAAGCCAATGCAGGACGCGAAAAATTTAATACCCTCAATGCCACTTCTGAACGTTTATTAGAAAGTAAATTATTTAAACCAGCAGCACTTAGCCACAGATGTCTTGTGCCATCTACCGGTTTTTTTGAATGGCGACATTATAAGCCAGCAGGCGCCAAAAAAGACATCGCTTACCCTTATTATATTTCACTTAAGGATCAGCGGGTTTTTTACATGGCAGGCATTTATCAACCCTGGACTGATAAAGAAACCGGCGAAACCATGGATACATTTTCCATTGTTACCACAAAAGCCAACGGCCTCATGGAGCAAATTCACAACAAGAAAAAGAGAATGCCTACCATATTAAATGAAGCCCTATCTGCCGAGTGGCTCAGTCCTAATTTATCAGAATTCAAAATAATGGAGCTGGCTTCGACCGCGTGTGACGGATCTTTAATGAGCGCCTACACCATAGACAAAAGCTTTAGAACGACAAGTGATCCAAAGGCACGTTTTGAGTATCCGGAGGTTCCTGTATTAATTTAATCTAGCAGTTCTTTGATTTTAACAATTAAACCTTTAGAAATTGAATATAAATAACTTCTTTTATCTTCATCAGATCTGTTTCTAACAATTACATCTTCAGACATTGAAAAGTATTGCCTTAGTTTATAATTGACTTTAGTAATAAAATCTGTACGTGCCTTTTTTTTGATTTCATTAGATTTTAATCCAACACCTAATAAATTATTTAATTCGTCGGTAGAGCATCTTTGATTTTTTTCAACTTTTGAAATAAACTTCTTTAATAATTGTTTTTCAAGAGACGAGAGTAATTCATCTGTTTTAGTAGCGTTCTGATGGTTGCTATACTTACTACTAGATTTTTTTGCTCTAAACAAATAGAAAATAACAAACAATAAAATAAATACGATTGTGCTCAATATATAAAATCCAAATTGAAAAATCTTAGATTTAATCTCAATTACTGCTCCCACTTTATTTGTTGAATAAATTTTTCTACTTAACAACTTAAATTTTGATATATCAAACTTAAGAGAGTCTATTTTATCAAATGGAAAAGAACTCGCAAACAAATAACCATTTTGATAAAATAGCAAATTATTAATGGTGTAGGTACTAGAAGGAATTAATTGCTGCATAAATCGATTTTCTGAAGCATACATCAAGTTGTCTTTAATATTTAATATATAATCTCTATTGTCATCAAAGGGGCTATCCATTAATATTCCAAAGGGTGTTTCAACTTTATGTGGCTCTGCAAAACGTGCCATATCACCTTTCGAAATAAGCCTCTTACCTAATGCACGCAAATTTCTTGTATGTATATCTAATACATAAAAACTATCATTAGCAATATCATTGGTAATCGTTTGTTGACCTATTGAAATTGCTGAAAAATAAAATTGACTGTTACTAATATCATACTGAGCAATAGACGAAATACGATCATTTAGATTATAGTAGGGTATCTCTTTATTTAACATTAGCATTTCCCATTCTTTTCTTGAGGTAAAATAACTGAGTGACCCATTAAAATGCCAAAATCCATATCCACCAAAACTAAAGATAGTATCGCTAATGATAAATTTTTGGGAACCTCTATTGAACCCAAAAAATAAAGTAGAATCTATGCGATTAAAATTAACCCAATTATCATCCCATGATGTCGCTTTGTAAATTCTACCTGTACCATCTATAAATACATAGAGACCTGTTTTAGACTTTACAAGCTGTTGAAAATTTCTAGCAAATTGCGAGGGTTGTGGAATAATTGGATCCTGCGAAAGCGTTATGTTAACAACACTAGTTGTATCCCTTAGTAAGTGATTTAATAGGTCATTTTGTGGCACTTTCACATTTTGTGCGGACAAAATTATAATAGAAATTAGTACAAAGACAATAACACAAGACAGTTTCCGGGCAATAAACATAGTGCTAAATTATTTAATGTACCAAATTAACGTATAAATAATTGGGTTATGTATATGATAGGTGACTTTAAATTAGATATGTTAATAATATCTATTATGTTAATAATTGATGACTAAATATTTTAAAAATTATTTTAAAATATTTAGTCATCGTGGTTTGGTATCCATTTTGGTATCCTATTTAAACAAATCAAAGAACAAATACTATCTATTTGCAGTATCCTGCAAACACAAAATTCAGTCACTCTAAAAATAAAAAATGAAAAACTATCTACTGTTTATTCTAATTGTTTCTGCAATAGGTTGCAAAAAAACAATTCAACTTCCCAATTTAACCACCACAAATCCAAATGCTATAACTAACACAATTGCAAAAAGTGGCGGAATAATTACCAATGACTTCGGAAATCCAATAACAGCAAGAGGTGTTGTTTGGAGCACTAATCCGAATCCAACAATTGCACTATCTACAAAAACATTAGATAGTATTGGTTCAGGAACTTTTACAAGTACAATTAACTCTTTACAACAAAATACTATATATTATGTAAGAGCCTACGCAACTAATAAAGCAGGCACTTCGTATGGAAATGAAATTACATTTAGAACACTAGATGTTGATATAACATCTGAAATGGTAGCATACTACCCTTTTAACGGAAATTGTAATGATTTAAGTGGTAATTCAAATCACGGAACAATAATGGGGGAGGTTACTCAAACAATAGACAGACTAGGTTACCCCGCAAAAGCATATCAATTTCCAGGCAAATCAAATTCCTACATAGACTGCGGAACCTCAAATTCATTAAAAATATCTAGCACTATAACAATGTCAGCTTGGATTTATTTAGATGGCGGATATTTTAATCCAAGAATACTAAATTATGGAAATGAAGGTACTGGCACGAACTATCAAATTGCAATGTATGGGACTTCTAATGTAAAACGATTTATTGACGGCGGGATAGCTATGAGTAACGCAAATGGGGCTGCCTATTGTTGTGGTGAACAAGGCAATGGCGTTAGTATTCCAGCCTTATCATGGCAACATGTCGCATTCACAGTTGACAAAAATGGTATAGCAAAATTATATTTGAATGGGCAATTAATGAAAACTATTCAAGGAACTCCAATAAGCGAATCAAATTACTCTAATACTGTACTAAATATTGGAAGAAAAAATCAGAGTGCATACGATCCATTTGGTGGAAAACTTGACGAAATAAGAATATATAAGCGTGCATTAACAGATGCACAAATAAACTATTTATATTCTGAAATTAATTAGAAAATAATCAAGTTTCTATATTTTTAAAAATTAGAGACGACCTTTTCTCCAATGACCATTTTTAATAACACTTGAGCCCCCGCCTCAGAAGAGGCAGGTTTTTACATATTATAAAATCCTTCAATTAATGCAATAGAATCTTTCAATAGCAAAAAGGGATCTCTAGCAATAGGGTTCCCTTTTTTACCTAGCTATACTTCAATGTCACCAATCATTCGCTTAGAGCCGATATATAAGGGCGTTGTTTGATGAATAGTAGTAGGCTGAATATCTAATATATCCATTTCTCCATTTGTAGCTTTCCCTCCAGCCTGTTCAATTACAAAGGCTAGTGCATTAGACTCAAACATGAGCCTTAATTTTCCTGTTGGATATTTTGTTGTAGCGGGGTATAAATATATACCTCCCAATAATAAATTTCTATGAAAATCTGCGGCTAATGAACCAATGTATCTAGCTGTATATTCTTTGTCTTTGCAATACTGAATATACTTTTTAATTTTTACATCAATAATTGAATTACTTATCCCTTCGTTTATAGAATAAATATAGCCAGTTTCATTACAAAGAATATTAGCATTAGACAATACAAATTCACCTAAGGTTTGCTCATAGGTAAAGCCATTAACACCTTTTCCCGTTGTAAATACAAGCATAGTAGACGTGCCATACAATATATAACCAGCCGCAATTTGCGCTCTGCCTTTTTGTAAAAAATCGGATTCTATCAATGGACTATTGATTGCAGAAATACGTTTGTAAATTGAAAATATAGTGCCTACAGAAACGTTTACATCAATATTACTGGAACCATCTAATGGATCAATAGCCACTATATATTTTCCATTATTTTCTAAATCAATAAACGACTCACTTTCTTCAGATATCATTCCACAAACTTCACCACCTTTACTTAATGCCCTAATAAATCTTGTGTTGGCCAGTAAATCTAATTTCTTTTGTTCATCACCGCCCGAATTAGACATGCCAACACTACCCATAATGTCTATTAAACCAGCTTTGTTTAACTCCCTATTCACTACTTTGGCAGCTAGTGCTATATCCCTTAACAATTGTGAAAAAGCACCAACAGCAGTTGGATATTCGCTTTCTTTACTTTTTATAAATCTATCTAGAGTAACACCAATGGGTAGATCTATTCGAGAATTTTCCATGACTATCTATTATTTGCTGTTAATTTTTATTTGCTGAGATATGGTGCAATATCGATATTAACTCATTCAATAACCCCTAAGCTGCCCTATTTATTTACGAGAACGTTTGCAGTAAAATAGCAATATTGACATAGGTATTTGATAAGCAACACCTTAGGTTTTATTTAAAATAAATAAGTCAATGCTACTTAAAATATTTGTAAATCGAAATAATATCGTTAACACTAAACCTTAACCAAATCATGAAAAAAATTTTACTGTTAAATGCAATGTTGTTATTATCAACTTGCATGTTTGCTCAAACACTCAAAAAAGGAAGTTTATTAGGACTCCACAAAGGCACTGTAACCTTAAGTCCAAATGTGACTATGGAACAGTTTAAAAATTATTATTTTAATGTGTATGCTGCAGAATTTGCCAAACTTTTTAAAGTTAAATTGGTTGAAGTTACTGGCGTTCGGGGGGAATATGCCAAAAAAAACGATAATGACATGGCGATGCTTTTTATATTTGAACCAAAAGCTAGAGAGAAATATTTTGAAGCTGAGGGAAAATTAAATGCACAAGGAAACGAACTGTTTGCTAAACTAAAAACATATTCAGACGAAGTAAATAAATTAGGGAAATTCACTTCTACCTATACCGATTGGGAAATTCAATAAATATTAAATTAAAAAAACAAATAAAATGAAAAAACTATTATTATCTCTTGTTGTTGCGGCATCATTAATGGCATGTAACAATCAAGAAGCAAAAACTGAAATGGCTGCAGCTACCACACCAGCAAGTACCGAAACCATAGATACAGCTGCTGTTGCAGCAAAAATTAAAGGCATGGAAGCAGCTTGGAATTTATCTATTTTAGATGCAGACCATGGTGTTAAAGTAGTTAGCGAAATTCTTGCCGATGATTTTCATCAATTTAGCACTAAAGGCCTAAAACAAAATAGAGAAGAAGTTATTTCATCATTATCAGTGCAAGATGGCACACCTACAGAAGTTATTAACGGAGATATGAATGTTACTTTTCATGGCTCAAACGTTGCTACAGTTCTTGGCTCACATGTAACAAATGGCAAGGACAAAGCAGGTAAAGCATTTTCAAAAACACTTGTTTGGAATGATACCTATGTAGAAAGAAATGGTAAATGGCAATGTGTTGCATCTGGTGGCACTTATACTCAAAATCAATAAGCATAAAAGCCTTTGGGTAATTTTAGAGCAATATTTAGACCAGGCCCCTAGCAATAGGGGCTTTTTTTTATATATATTTATACTGTATCCTATTAAAAGTTTCTGTAAAATCCTATACCAAATGAAAAAGCGCCAATTATTGTTCGTTCTTCTAGGAATTGTATTTTTTAGTCAAGTAAGTTTCGCACAAAAAAAAGCAGTCATTGCTTATTATTCAGGGAGTTTAGAAAAACTAGACTCCTACAATCCAAATGATTTTACACATATCATTTATTGTTTTGGACATCTAGAAGGAGATCAATTAAAATTAAAAGGTGCTAAGGATACAGCCATCATTCAAAAAATGGTTGCCATGAAATCCCAAAACAAACATTTAAAAGTGTTATTGTCTTTGGGAGGATGGGGAGGATGTGCGCCATGCTCCGAAGTATTTAGCACTGAACAAGGCCGAAATAATTTTGCTGCTTCCATTAAATCGTTAACCAATTATTTTGGCTCAGATGGTATTGATTTAGATTGGGAATACCCTGCCATTTCTGGATATCCCAATCACCGTTTTACACCAGAAGACAAACCAAATTTTACCGAGCTTATTAAAGCGTTACGCGAACAATTAGGCAAAAAAGCGACTATTACATTTGCTGCTGGCGGGTTTAAAAAATTTGCAGAGCAAGCTGTCAATTGGAGCGATGTTATGCCTCTAATAAACTATGTAAACCTAATGACTTATGATTTAGTTGGTGGATATTCTACAGTTACGGGCCACCACACTGCACTATATAGCACGAGTAAACAAAAAGAGTCTGCAGATGATTGCATTCAGTATTTGTTATCATTAGGAGTTCCAGCTAAAAAGTTAATTATGGGCGCTGCCTTTTATGCAAGAACTTGGGAGGGTGTAAGTGAAGAAAACAATGGCTTATATCAAAAAGGAAAGTTTAAATCATTTATTGGATTTAAAGATTTCCCTACACGCATTTCAGAAAAAGATGGTTTTGTATATTATTGGGACGCCGATGCGCAAGCACCCTATGCGTATAATGCAAAAGAAAAAGTTTATGCCACTTTTGACAACAAACAATCGATTGAAGCAAAAACAAAGTATGTAATCAAACATAAATTAGGGGGTATTATGTTTTGGCAATTAGGGGACGATAGTGCAAAAAATGGACTACTGGAAACTATCAATACTACACTTCAAAAATAATTACTGTTTTGTAAACACCATACAGTGTTGCCATGGAAGATTATCAATATTTTTTTCAAATCTAAATCCTGCTGCTTTTAATTCATTAACGGACTGTTTCTCACTCATTTTATGGATGGTTTTAATAGGTACAGCAGGGTCTTCGGCTCTAAATTCTACAAGTACTAATTTACCTCCGGATTTTAAAGCAGCCTGCATCGATAATGCCATTTCATAAGGAAAAGAAAACTCGTGATAAACGTCTACCAATAAAATAATATCGATGGCATTTTCTGGTAAAGAAACATTTTTTTCTGTGCTTAATACCGGCACAATACGTGATAATTTTTCCTGCTTAATTCTTGCGTTTAAGTAAGCAATCATTTCTGGTTCCACATCCACCGCAAATACTTTTCCATTCCCTACCATTTTTGAAAGTAAGGCACTATGGTAGCCACTACCCGCTCCAATATCTGCAACAACCATACCCGGTTTTACGTCTAAATTTTTAATTAATTGAGACGTATTTTCTTCCATTTCCCTTTCATCTCTTTCGAGCCAATCAATTCCATAATGACTCATAACTTGGGCAATTTGCCTTCCCTTATACCATTTATTGATGCCACTAGGATCTCCAACGCTTGTGGTATAACGTTCTTGAGCCAACAAAGACATGGAGAAGGACACAAAAGCAAAAAGAATTATAGTGGCCTTAAGTGAATGCATGGTTCAATTTAAACAAAAAATATTAACTTCTACCCTAACTTTGATACAACCTCACTAAATAACAAATTGCACATGAAATACATACTAGCACTCTTACTCATCACCAGCTTTGCTTACGGACAAACCAGTCCAATAAAATGGATTGACCCAACAAAAATGACGCAGCAATGCATTGATGGCAGGGGATGGAATGATGGATACACTTTTGCATATGATAGGCTGCCACAAAAAGCACAAAGTATGGTAAGGCCTGTGCTTTGGGACTTATCTAAACACACTGCTGGCGAGTATATCAACTTTACTACCAATAGCAGCACTATTTATGTAAGGCTTAAAGTTAAAGGTGCTCAAGCTATGGTGCAAATGCCTGCTACTGGGGTAAGTGGCGTAGACCTATATGCTAAAGACCCTTTAGGCAATTGGAACTGGACCAAAGCCACCGTAAATTTTAAAGATACCATTACCTATAAATTTGAAAATATAAAGGATCCAGCAAGTTTTGATTTATTTAGACTCTATCTCCCATTATGCAATGCTGTTTCGTGGTTAGAAATTGGAGTTCCAGAAAATCTCACCTGCACACTACTGCCTACCCAAAATGAAAAGCCAATTGTAGCCTATGGAACTTCTATTATGCATGGTGCTTATGCAAGCAGGCCTGGGCTTGGATGGACAAATATTTTAGGCAGAAAACTCAATTCAAAAATTATCAACCTTGGCTTTTCAGGAAATGGTCAGCTCGAGCCAGCCATGATTGACCTAATCAACGAAATAGATGCTAAACTGTATATTTTAGATTGTATGCCCAACCTTTGGGACAAAACAAAATTTAGCGGCGAAGAAATAGAAAAAAGAATGCGTCATGCACAATCAGAAATTCATAAAAAACATCCTGGTGTTCCTATTGTATTTACTGAACATTGCAGTGGTAAAGACAATATTAATTTAGATACGGTAATGGCACAAAAATATATTGCTGTTAGTGAAATTTCGGCAGGGGTTTTTAAAAAAATGAAAAAAGAAGGCATTAAAAATATCTACCAACTTACTGCTAGTGAAATTGGTTTTAACACAGAAAGCACAATAGATGGAACGCACCCCAACGATATTGGGATGATGCAATATGCAAATGCTTACTACCATTTAATTACACGCAAAATTGGTTTATCTAAATAAACGCTTCATCTCATGAAAAAAAGATATTTTTTTACGCTGCTATTAACGTTCGTTGTTTTTTTATCGGGGTACGCTCAGGAGCAGTTACTATATAAAAAAGTAGACACTACTCAACTTTATTTAACCATTTACCGTTCGGCTTTAAAAGAGCCAAACAAAAAAACACCTGCCATCATTTTCTTTTTTGGTGGCGGATGGAATAATGGCACTGTAAAGCAATTTGAGCCGCAAGCCATGTATTTTAGCCAAAGAGGTATGACTTGTATCCTTGCAGATTACCGGGTAAAAGAAAGACAAAATTCTACCCCTTTCGAATCTTTAAAGGACGCAAAATCGGCTATTAGATATATTAGAGAGCACGCCAACGATTTAAACATAGACCCTACTAAAATTGCAGCCGCGGGCGGATCGGCGGGCGGACATTTAGCAGCTGCCACAGCACTAATAACTGATTACAATGAAAGCACAGACAACACTTCAATTAGCTGTATCCCAGATGCACTCGTGTTATTTAATCCCGTATTTGACAACGGCCCAGGCGGATATGGTTATGAAAGAATTTTAGATGCCTACAAGAATTTTTCGCCACTGCACAATATTAAAAATGGCGCACCCACTACCATTGTGTTTCTGGGAGAAAAAGACCACTTAATACCAGCAGAAACGGCCAAATACTATAAAACAGTCATGGAAAAAGTAAAAAGCAGATGTGACTTATTCTTGTACGAAGGTCAAGGACATGGATTTTTTAACTATAAGAATTTAGAATACTATAAAAAAACCGTTTCCGAAACAGATACATTTTTACAATCCATTGGATTTTTAAGTAAAGAGCCAATGGTTGAAGTAAAATAACGACCCGTGCAGTGAATTTTTATGCGGAAATAATAAATCTAGAGGAATCATTTATAATAAAATATAGAAAATACTATACATATATATAAATTTTAATATTTTTGCTTTCTTTTAAAATTGTAAAATAGATTTCATGAATCGACTATTATTATTTTGTCTTTTAGCATTGGCCAGCTGTACGAATGAAAACACTAGTTCTAATGAACAAGTAGATTCTAATACTCAAAAAACAGAAATCAATTCAACTGAAAGTTTAAAATCACTTGAAGCTAAGTATTTGGGTATCTACCATGGAATACAGGCATTCTATTTTATGAAAAATCAGTATGGAGATGATATGATTGTCAATGGAAATAAAATTTCAGTTCCAGGAATTGATTACAAGTTTATTTTAAAAGATGGTGGCATTGCTAATTTGCAACAAACTAGTTTAGAGGACAATAGCAGGTATTACTATGAAGGTACGTATTCTATTATTCAAGAAGATGCAAATATCCTAAGTATTCAATGTAACTTGTCGGACGGAAAATCTTCGAATCCTTCTTATACTATTTCAATTGAAACATCAAATAACAAAGTAACTTGTAAAGGTTCAAATGATCCAGCATTTACACTTGAAAAGACAAAATAAATAAAGGTTTAGCTGAAATAATAATACTATAGTTAATATGAAACACATGATAATAAAAGATATTTCATTCATAATTATACTATCATCTTTATGTATAACTGGATATGCTCAAACAAATAAAAGTTTAGATAACTATTGTATTTGTCAAAATCAAGATTCTAGTAGTTATTTAAATAAAGACAATTTAGCAAGTGCACGCGTGTTAGATATTGGAATGAATATGGCTTTAATTTCAAAGACAATTATAATAGGATCTTGCTGGGAATTTGTAAATGAAGTGTATAAAAGAGCAGGCGTCGCCTTAACAAAAAAAACAATTTTTAAATCTCGCTTAAAAGGACCATACGCAAACCCAAAATTACTTGAGCCTGGCGACTGGATATATCATATAAACAAAAGCTATAATAATATCGAACATAGTGCTATCTTTATATGCTGGAAAGATTTTAAAAACAAAATTGCTATTACATTAAGCTACGCCGGAATGAACCGCTCTGTTCCGGCAAGTTATGGAGCTTATGATATTAGTAAAATATTTGCAATATTTAGACCCTTTGACCCAAGTGAACCAATTAATAAATCATTCAATAATGAATAAGCATTTTTTTTCGAGGTTATTTGTCATACTGGTATGCCTATCGTGTCTTGCCGCTTGTAAAAACAGTAACAATGACAATAACACAGATGCAAAAGTAATTTCAAGTGAAATAAAATCATTGTTTAATAATTACAAACAAAATACAAGATTAATAGAGGATTCAATACTCTTATCTTCTCCAGACGAAACTTTATCCTCCTACGATACAAAATCCTACGATCCTTTTTGGATAGAACCGAATGGATTATCAGATAATGGAAAATCACTCATTACATTCATAGAAAATGCTACAAATTTTGGATTAATACCAGAGGCCTATAATGCAATTATATTGTCAAACAATTACAATTCCATATTTGCAGATTCGCTATGGCAAAATGCAAGAAAAGATTCAAAAAATTGGGCAAAATTAGACATCCTATTAACGGATGCCTTTTTATCTATATCTAGACACCTTGATTGTGGCTATGTTCCGTTAGACAGTTTAAAAAAGGATAGCACTTATAATCCAGAAAAATACAAGGAGGCTTTATATAAAATATTTGCATCTAAAAACGTACAATCTATATTGGAATCATTTGAACCAACATCATTAGCCTATACAAATATAAAAAGAGAATTACCGCAATTTCTAAAAAATGCAGATCTATCAAAAAAGTATACTTATTTAGAATATCCCATTAAAAATTCCGAAAAATTTATTTCAAAACTTATCGTAAGATCAAAAGAAGAAAATTTAATCCCCGATAATATACAAACATTAGACTCTATAGAATTAAGTGCATTGATAAAAAAAATCCAAGAAAAAAAGAATATCGTAATAGACGGGAAATATGGCAGACAATTGGTTTTAGCTTTAAATAATTCAGATTATGAAAAATATTTAAAGATTGTTATCAATATGGATAGGCTTAGAAGAAATAGAGAAATCTATCCCAAAAAATATCTGTGGGTAAATTTACCTTCTTTCTATTTACAGGTATATGATAATGGTGAAGCAAAAGTAGAATCAAAAGTTATCATTGGAAAGCCAAATACTAGAACACCACTTATTACAAGTAAAATCAATGAAATAACAACGTATCCAAATTGGACTATCCCATCAAGTATTATTTCAAAAGAAATTTTACCGAATATTAAAAAAAATAATGGGTACTTAAATAAAAAAGGGTATTCGCTATACGATACGGATGGGAAACTCATAAATCCAGATTCCGTTAATTGGAGTAACTACGAAAAAGGAATACCTTATAAGGTTGTTCAACCTGGAGGGGATGCTAATTCATTAGGTATTATGAAGTTTAATTTTCCAAATAAATATTCGGTATACCTACATGATACGAATCAAAGGGGCTTGTTTAATAATGATTACAGGTCATTGAGCCATGGTTGTGTAAGGGTGCAAAATTGGGACTCTTTATATAAATACATCATACTTTCTGACATCAAAGAAAGTGAAGATATTGCATCAAAAAATATTATTGTAGACTCTGTTAAATCATGGCTAAGTTCAAAAAAAAGAAGATCCATCCCTGTGGTTAATGAATTGCCCATCTTTATTCGATACTTTACAGCCGAAAGTAAGAATGGCAAAATTGAACTTTATGAAGATGTTTATGGAGAGGACAATAAAATACGCAATATGATTATTAAATCAATTACTCCATCTGTTCCTTTAAATTAGGTTTACTGCTCTTTTGCTGAAAACCCAATGTTTAAGTCGTTCATATGCGAAGTAGTTTCGGTCCATACTTCTTTTATTCTTTGCTGTTCAGCTATACTAGATATATAAGAGATGTTTTTTGTATCTCCATTTTTAATTGCTTTTACAGCATCAGACACCGATAAAATGCGAAATCCATTTTGGGTACTTACGTATGTTGGAATATAATCTACATTATTTATGGATACTTCTCCTGTACCTATGTTTTTGATTAATTTTAATCGCAAAATAATGCCGCAATCTGTAAATTGTTTTCTTTGAGCTGAAATAAAATTTCCAAGAGAAAATATCGTAAACCCAGATTTTAAATTTGAATTACTAACACTTGAAGGTTGTAAAACATGTGGATGAGAGCCTAAAACCAATAAGGCGCCATTTTTGTGAATAAACCCTTCCAACATTTTTTGAGTATCGTTTCCAAATCTCTGATACTCGATTCCCCAATGAACAAATACTAAAACTGCATTTGCGCCAGCCGCTTTTGACTTTGCTATATCAATTTTGATTTGTATAGTATCAATAAGATTAACACAGTACTCTTTCCCTTCTGGTATTCTGATTCCATTGGTACCGTAAGTATAGGCCAATACGCCTAATTTCGTTTCATTTTTACGAACGATCAGTGGTGTATTTCGCTCATTTATTGTTCTGGCTGTACCCGTATGTAAAATGCTTCGCTTATCTAGTTCTTCTATCGTTTTTTGAACGCCGTTAAAACCTCGATCCAATGAATGGTTATTGGCATTCGTTAATACATCAAACCCAGCATCTTTAGCTGCATCAAGATATTCTACAGGACTATTAAACATTGGATAACCTGTAAATTTTACGGCAGCACCTGCTGTTACTGTTTCCAAATTTCCAAATGCAAAATCAGCTGTTTCTAAGTACTTTTTAACAGAAGCAAAAGTGGGCTTAAAATCATAACCCGAATCCTTTTTAGCAGACTCAAATTGCTGAGAATGGCACATTAAATCACCAACAATAGCCAATGATACAGTATCAAAGCCCCCCTCTTTTTGTTGTTGTGCTAAGTTTGAATTATGAGATGAAATTTCTGAGCAAGCAAAACTTGCAAATAAAAAAAATAAGAAAATTGAAATAGTATAATTGAAATTATTCATAAAGTTTATTTACAAGCTTCGGTTAAAACATCTTTTAATACTGGGC
This sequence comes from Sediminibacterium sp., assembly GCA_040403595.1. Taxonomy (GTDB): domain Bacteria; phylum Bacteroidota; class Bacteroidia; order Chitinophagales; family Chitinophagaceae; genus Sediminibacterium. The sequence continues at coordinate 143,662 of JBBAKI010000005.1, forward strand.
CAGCTATCACTGATCCATAAAATAGAGGAGCACTGGTTTTACATGTAATGATAACGATACAAGAATATTTAGGATTCATTGCTGGAGCATACCCTACAATAGCCGATAAATATTGTTTACTGTTGTATCCATTTTTGGTTAAAAATAAAATTGAACCTGTTTTAGTAGCAATTTCAGTTTTTGAATTATTCAATAGTTGCTTTGAAGTGCCATTTTTTGAAACGCCTAGTAATACCTCATGCAATTGTTCATAAGTATTACGCTTTTTAAATAAAGTTTGATCATTGGATGCCAAGCGGTTGTAAAAATTCAAAATTTGCATTGGCGTCACCAATAACCCGTATCCAAATGAAATAAATGGAAGTTTATTTAAGGAAATATCATTTTTTCCAAATACATCCTTTGAATCAAAATATCCATTAATACCATTCTTAAAATTAGCAACATCTTGCTCTTTTAGATAGGAATTATACATTTTAGATACGCCAACATTACTTGATATTTGAACAACATTCTTTAAAGAAGTATATCGTATCCCAAAATCTTCACTATCGAATACTTTTAAATTTCCTATAGTTGTTGAACCATTTTCGATATCAACAGAATCAAATAAACGAAGGTTCGTATTATCTAATAAATAGGCCACAGAAACAGGTATCATGAGTCCGCCTGGTTCAATCGAATTTCTATAAAGTGAAGTGTCATTCAGATATACAAGGCCCGCTTTTGATTTTTTAGAAACATAGGCGGATTTAGCAACAATATTACCAGTAGCTACATCCTTTATAATGATCAACCCATTGTCAGCTTGCTGAGTCTTTAACATTGCCAACAATCGAATATCAGCGTATGATTGTAGTGAATTTTGACCATAACTGAACAGTGTTATAAAAAGCAAAGGGATAAAATGCAGTTTCATGTAAATGGTTGAATTAATTATAAAATAGAATATTGCTATTTAATAATTTTAGGAAATAAATATTTTCAGGTGGGATTAAAAAGCAGAGTTTTTTTAGATTTGTCTTAGCATTAAAAGCATTAGAAACAAGTAATTCATTTTTAATAGAAGCAATGTCATCAGATGGAGCTAAAATAATATCAATAGAATGTTCAAAAATTGCACGATTTAATTCTTCAATACTACTTTTAAAAATAATATTGATGCGCTTGTTAGGAAAGATTTTATTTATAGGTTGAAAAAATTGATCAGGGTATTTAATAGTTGAGGGAATGCCAAGATTTATATAATCTCTTTTTGAAATACTATCAATCAGATTAATTCGATTTTTCATAATTGAATTAATTTGAGATATGGAATTATTGTTTTTATAAAAAGAGTATTGTGTGAATTGATTAGTGACAAAAATGATAAGAATGAATGTTAAACATAATTTCAAAATTTCTTTTGAAGTTCTTTTAGGGGGCTGAACTAGGGCCTCATGCTCTAACTCGTCATAATAAATTACGTTTTTTTTAGGGGAAGGGTCTAATCCATAATTATTTTTTCCAATTGTCCCAGGCAAAATCAATAAAGATAAATTATAAATAGGAAATAATAAATAAAACGCCGACTTATCTACATCGTGTAACCGTTTGGCACTTTGAATAACAATAAATATAGAAATTACAACTGGAGATATTGATTCATAAAATATTTTCCAGATTAAGAAAGTAGAATATTTTGAAACATCTACTATTTTCCCATATATAAATATTTTATGATAAAGAGGATTCCAATATAAAAAATGAAATGAATTTAAAAAAGCTAGGCACAAAAAAGAAAATATAATCCTATTGAGAAAAACACTTAACCCGATTCTGCCTTTTGGAAGCAAATAGTGTGTTTCCTCATCCTCAGAATGGTGTAATTGAAAGTTATAAATATTTTGTGGTCTAGTCAACAGATAAATTTAATTAAATAATGAGCCTTTAGCCTGACTACTTGGCAATTCGCTTCTGCGCTTGTAAATAAAACTTATTAACTAAAGAAGTGTCCACATTTATTTTATCTGCAGCAATGATAATATTATTTTTGAGGCTCAACAAAAGGGCGCTATCAGATTTAAAATTTTTTGTTGACTTTAAACTTCTTAATTTTTCTATATTTATTATAATCTTTTTAAGTGCTTCATACTTACCATCATCGTCAATAAAAAATGATTTATTTCCATACTCATTTGATAAAGTGACAGAATCATTATTAATTACATTACCATTCAATTCAACATTATTAAATTCGGAATACTTATTGTCAGTGTTTTTTTTTAAAATCGAAAATATGACCACACCTGCTAGTATCAGAAGCTGAAATATTATTATAAATTTAAAAAGTTTAGTTTTACTTTTATGATTTTTGATCTTTTCCTTAGCTTCTAATTCTAATTGAGAATACTCATATTGCAAATCACTTAACTGAATTTTTAAGCTCTTCATATCAGAAGATTCCGGCGGAAGCGATTCCCTTGTAATTCTATCTTCTGTGCTACTTTTTGGTTTACTACTTTCCCAGCCGGCAGACGATTTTATAAATACCGGGAATGAATTACCCCACTTCAATTGCATGCGTTTTAAATGATCTATATCATTAGAAACGTACAATCTCTGAGTTAATCCCATTTGATTGTCGAAATTGTGTGATGTGTCAAATATGGAATTTACAAAATAAGCTCTGGGGAGCCGATTGTTTGAAATTTGAATATTTTGACCGTAACTTAATAACCTGAAATAATTACCGGCTTCGCTATTTACAATTGCATTCCAAATAGCATTTGCATCCGCAGAAAAATTACTTTTATTAAATTTCAGGCCAGCCAAACTAAGTTTAGCAAACTCTTCTTTCGCCTGTTTTAATAAAGATAAATTTGTTTCGGAAAACGAAAGGTCTCTTTCAGATAGTAAAGCAACTCCGTATATGCTCCCCTCTATTCTATTTCCACTAACAGCTTGTGCTAGTGAATATAATTTGAGCATAGAAAATTTCACACCAGCATTGGAGACGAAGTTATATTTAGCGATTATACTACTATTATTAATATCATCAATATTAAAGTACTCAGATTCTAATAAATCAAAGTCTTTAATAATTTTATTGAAGTCATTTACTTTTCCAAATTCATCAAAAACCTCGAAAGTAAAATCTTGTGACTTCCCAAAAAAAAATAAATAGGTTTTCATTTTATCCTAATAGTTTTTCCCACCACTTTTTTTGATCAAGATCTTTATTGGTGCAAATATGATAAAGCTTTTTCCAGAACCTAGACGGATAATCAAAATTCTTTCTTACAATTTCCTGCATGTTTACTTCTTGACCATCTTTATTCTTAACCTTTGAAACCAGTATTTTACCTATAGAATACTCGCCCCAAACTACATTAGCATTTTTGACATAAGAATAAACTGAAGGTCTATAATCTCTTATATAATCTTCGACTTGCATATTTTGATCTGTATTAAGGTCCCACTGTGAAACAATCACAAAAAATCTTGCATTTTTTAATAATTGTGGCTGATCTTGCTTTATATAATTTAAAAAATCATAGTGCAAAGTATCTTCTCTATTATGGGCGCTATCAGATGATTCGTTGTTAATTCTAGGAGGATCAAATGGAGTTATCAAAACAAATACCACTTGAGAATCATCAACTTTCAACCCATTGAATACAGCATTAATTTTGTCAGTAAAATCGCCATTCTCACTTGTTTTAATTGATTTTATATCTTCACCAGCTAGATCTAAAAAACCAAGTTTGAGAGCGGGATAGTCTTTTTTTGTAGGCGTTATTGTTAGCCCTATTAAATCTAAACTTCCTTTTCGATTAGCTTCAAAAAGTTTTCCGTTGTGGAAGTATTCAATCATTTGATCAACAACTAAACGTCCTCGTTGATACTGATTATTATTCTCGAAATTTGTTTTAATTACATTATCAGCATAATTTCTAGCATAATACATTAACGATGACAAAAATAGAGATTTGCCAGCCTGAGGAAATCCTACAGGGATAACTAACACTCTGTTGTCTCGTGAAAATTCCGAAAACACTTTAGCTATTTCAAAAGGATTTGAATTAGCCAAAAAATTTTTACTTCCATCTTCTAGGCCAGAAGTAGATTCAACATTTTCATGTAAATAGCCATTAGCATCTACTACAATTTTTTCACTCATATTTCTTTATTTTATAATTTTTCTGGTCTAGTTATTCGAATAACTGGCTCTTCTTCATCTTTTCTTTTTAACAACACATAAATAGCAAGAGGAACAAGTAAGTCAATTAATAAACAAACAAAAATCATTGCCCATGTATCAACTTTATTAATTCGTTGTTTAACTGACGCAACTGTGTGGGCAATTTTCCCTAGATTTCTGGTTTGAGCTTCTTCTAATGTTTTAAATAGCTCCTTACCTGTTGCTTTATTAATTTTAGAAGTAGCTTCATTTATTCCAGATACCAGCCTTTGCAATGCGTTTATTTGCTTATTTAGTTTTACATCTTGTAATTTAATATCACTATTATCAGGAATAATTGAATCCTTTAAAATTGGACTATATTTCTTTTGTAAAGAATCTAGTAACATAATTCCTTGAACAAAGTTGGCAGCATCTGCTAATCCTCCGCCTTTATTTGAAAGAGATGTTAATAAATTTTGAATTTCAGTATTTAAATGAGATTCATAAAACATAGCCAATTTTACCTTATCACTATTGTCATTAGTTAGTTGGATGCCATTAGATCCATATGTTCTCATTATCTGATTAAACTCATTAAGATTTTTTTGAGCATTCGTCTTAAAACCTCCGAGATCCCTAACCTCAGTTACAACATAATCCTTTAATTGATTTAGCCTTTGATAATCATCGAATTCCTTGCCACCCTTAAACCCAGCGGTTTTTTGCAGAGCTTGTGCTTTATTTGAATAATTTTGCAAAGTATCATATAAAAATGTTGCTTCTTCTTTTACTAGTTGCCTTGACAAGTATGCCGGATAGAAATAATTTAAATTAAATGTGAAAAAAAACAGACCACAAATAATATAAAAAATCAAAGCCTTCTTACTGCCATTAATAGCAAAATAATAAGTTAACAATATTGATAATAAAATAATTGATGCGATTGCAATACTGCCATTTTCGGTAAATTCTGCAAATGGGTGCATTTCTTTCAACCCGAGGTGGGTATGCCAGAATCCAACAGCAAAAACAATTAAACTTAGTAACCATGCCCCAATTTTTACCAAAGCAGGTATTGGCTTTTCTTTTGTCATTTATATGTATTTATTAAATTTTTAATAAAAAGTAAGTTATTACTAATTATGAAATAAAAAAAAATAAAATATTATATGTTTTAAATATGTTATTATATTAATATATTATTTTATAATGTATAAATAATTCATTTACAAGTAAATGAAATTTTATAATTTATTTTTTACAATTATCCCCTTATTACATAGGTCTTTTAAAAACTGTTTGGAATAGGAATTTTCGAAATCTCTTGCTTCGCGCTCGATGCGATTATTATAATAGCCGTATTTATTATAATTCATGAGCTTTCTGAATTCTGGATCCTTTTTTGACTGTATATGATGCTTTATTTCGTGCAGTACTGTAGAACATATCTCTGAAAGATCGCCATCATGACTTTTTAGATAAAGAACGATAGAATTAGTAGATGGGATATAAACGCCCATTTTACGCGACTTTTTGTTATATCTAACTGTAATTGAAGGGTAATACTTTATACCATCAGCAACCAAAATAGGACCTGTCCACTTCATCACCTCTCTACAAAACTGCACATATGAGGTATTGAGCTTGTAATTATCTTCTAAACTAAAAATATAAGCAACAAATGCAAAAACAAAACAAGAAATAGAAAAATATAATAACCAGTCTGGATTCATTCGAATTAGATTTTATTTATAACTACTAGCGGGTATTTCAACCGTATTAAAATAAAGCTTAGCATTTCCATTTTTTATCATGGCACTCACTTCTTTAGCATCTACTACAGCCACTTTATTATCAGGCAAAACGGCAACAAATGAAGTACGCCTTGTTTTTGAAAGTTTAACTTTATTCCAGTCTTTGGGCAAGTAATAAATAACAGAATTATCCTCTTCATATAAAACAAAAAGCTTTACATGATTTACCAATGGATCTATCTTTTTTTCAAAATCGAAATTTACAGAAACATTTTCCAAGGCTTCATTTTTCATAATTTTATCAATATTCCAAACGCCCATTTGTCTAATTGTAAAACTTGAAACCATATCAGCTTCTGCCTCCAAACGTATTTTTTCATCCTTCATGCTTGCAATTGTTTTCTCATAATCCAACAATTGCTTTGCAAATGAGGTGTCTGATGTTATAACAGGGCTTGCAATCAAAGTAAATGAACGCTTTTCCACTCCAGTGCCAAGAACCGTGATAGATCTAGTAAATGTAAGCTGATAGTTATTTTTTTTATTATTTACCGGACTTACAACAACATCATCCCAATTCAACCTCATAAACCTATCAACAATTTGAGGATCTGTCCCATCAACAATTTTCCATTTTTGGTTTTGAAAAGATCTTAAATGAGGTGATTCTTTCAAATCTGCAACAAGTTCAAACTCATTATTAGGCACAGGCGGTTTTTTGACAAAAGGCTTCTTTAAAAATTCTGTTATTTTATTCAAAGCATTTGCTTTTCGCTCATTTTGCTTAACCATGAATGTATCATTCACCTGCCAATTCTGATTGTTTTGCAACTGATATAAACTAAATCCAGTAGCTGGCGAAAAATTAGCCAGCTCTACACCTATACTTTTTCCATTGGCAATTACGAGCTCTTCTGCATTATCAAATGCCCTAATTTCAAGCATTCCTCCCGATTGCAAAAAATCATTTCTAGCGCCGTCAACACTCATGGGAATACCAGATTTAAATATATCTGCAGCAGTATGCATCTCCCTTAGCTTTATTATTATTTGGTTAGATACTAGAGCCCCGTTGGCGTGCGCAAAAGTATTTGGATCAATTTTTATAGCTGTACCCTGAGGTGTAATAATTGTAATACTTGTGTCTTGTTTGTATGCAAACAAATTAAATGGTAAGTCATTTGAAGCCATTGGTGCTTCTATTTTTTGGATATAGGAAGGCTTTTTACTAGAACAACCCAGTACCAATAAAATCAAAGTAACATATAAAGTGTATGTAATTTTAGTTTTCATATTATTTTAGGGTTTAACTTTTAAATCATAGCAATACAAAAAACCATTGTAACAATTAATTAGTAAATCGAGATTCCCATCTTTATTTATATCTGCAATCATGGGTGGAAACTCAGATGCCATGGGCAATCCTAATCTTTCAACTACCCTATGATCTGTTAACGAATAAATTTCAATAAATCCGTTTTCATAATTTGCATGATCGTGCTGATTTAAAATAATCACACAGTTTGGATCTCCTTTATATGAAAATGTTCTGTTTGAAATAAGTGACTCATAAGCGTTTCGTTCCTCGATTACATTTTTACCTAAATAATCTACAGTAGGATAAAAATTAGCCCGGCTATATGCTTTATACTGTCCGAGATTATCAATTTCAATTAAAGAATCACGCTGAACAAGGAATAAATTGTTTAATAAAAGCGAATTAACGCCTACCCCGTAAGTACAATTAGGTATATCCGTTGATGCAATTTGTTTGCCATATTTATTTAAAGTAATCAAATGCCTTGTCGCTGTAAATTTGGCATCATAGGTGTCATTAAAAAAAGTAAAAGATGGTTCAACTTTAGATCCTGTTTGCATAAAAACAATTTCAGACCTATCATATTTATCATTTAACCACAATAATTTACCAGAAGCACCATTTATTGCATACAATTTAGAGTCATAAGTAAGGTATATCAAATCTAAAACACCGTCATTTGTTAAATCAACTACAATTGGTTTTGTATAAAACGAGCTGGAGTTCGTAAAAAAAGACTTGACTTTAAAAATCCCCCTATTATCACCCGGCTTCCACCCCTGAAAATCAGGAGTATAGTAGCTCCATAGTGTCTTTCCTGTACTTGGATTAATTGCCTTTACCTCTCCCATTTCAGTTGCATAAACAATTTGGGGAGTGCCATTATTATTAATTAACACTGGCTCATGTTCAATATCTCCAGATGTTGGGTTACGAAAAATAATTTTTCCATCAAGCGATGTACACAAGAACTCTTCATTGTCATTCCCAAAGTATAAGCGGTTGTTATGCAACAATATGCCATTGACATCCATATCTCCAAAAGACTCATTGGCAAAATGATTGATAGCAGATCCTGTTTTACGATCAATGGTGTATACGCCCGATTTTTTATCTGAAATATAATAATCCATAAAATCAGAACCATTTGATCCAATCATTAAATTGTCATTGGTAATGACTAGATTGGTTTTAAAACTTGCCGAGCCCATTTGTGTACTCCAATGCAAATCAAAATTTTTCTCGATGGGAGGGTATTTGTCTGGCTTGTTGGGGCCAAAAAATGAAATGGGTAGGAAGGAAAGCGCAAGAAGAGTTAAACGCATAATTGTAGCTATTAATAATTAAGAATACTGTTATTGGGGGATCCTAAAAGTATTGCGTTAATTAATAAAATAGCGTTAAGAGAAAGTTGGCATATCGTTAAATAACAAATTTTTTATTTTCGTTTGTAATTATCCCATCTAGCATTAGTGCCTCTAACATCCATATGCACAATCATAGTTTTAGGATAAAATCCAAGTCCGCCTCTATTTGCAATTACAGAAGCGTTTAATATTTTATATACAATTTGTTTATCAACTTGATCAACATTTCGATCACTATTTATATCGCCAATTCTTAAATCCATAGCTTTACCAAATAAATGCTGACTCATTGGAGCGCCTTTAACCTCCTTGTTATGACCTGGTGATCGGTAAGCGGAATTAATGACAAGTGCCTTAGAATTATATCCTGCAATTTTCAATTTATCTTGTAATAAAAATAGCGACTCTATAAGTTTATCGTTAATACATAAATAAGCTTCCCCATTTTGGAAATACCAAAAACCTGAAATTTGCTGCTCTTTAGTAACAAGATTATTGAGCCTATTATTTCCGGCTATTTTTTTAAACAAATCTTTGCGTGGTACGACATAAAACCTACTACTAGAAATTATTTTATCGATAGCATACTTTGGATCATGGTAAGCTTTCTGTAGTTGCAAAGGGAGCTCCGAAAAACCCAGAGATGGATATTTTTCTAGAAGATTTTTTGCATCAGAAAGTGTTTCAACTTCTTTGTTAGCATAAACAACATCAAAAGTCCAAGTATTAAAACTAGGCAATAAATAAAATGAGACGAACGCGCCGGATACACCAGCAATCAATAATATTAACCAAAATATTTTTTTACAGAAAAAATGCATTTACCTCATAATCATTTATTTGAAAAATATTTCATGTACTTGATGCCTCTGGGAACATAGCTTTTATCATAGGTCAAATATCTTCCCAATCTAGGAACCACTCTTCCGGTATTGTGAAAATGAAAAGCATCTTCATACTTTTTTGCACGAATTAAATGCCCATAAGATTTTGAAATCCAATCAACACTGTGATCTATCGTATTTCTTCCCCTTAAATCTTTAACTGTTACTCCTAACTCTAGGCACTTATACCCCATTAGTTGAAAAGGACCCCAAGATGTTGCAAGATTTTTTAGCGCCTCATCTGATGCATTTTGCAAATCTTTAGGAAACAAACAATCATATTTATCAATTTCTTTGTTTTTTAATTTTTTTAATTTTTGATACACATGAGGCTCAAATCTACTGCCAGGATTACTTTTACCAGAAGATTCTAAGGCACAAAGAGATTTTAAAAAAGAAGCATTAAGATCATATTTTTTTGCAGCGTCATCTATTTCTGTCCCATAATTATAAATGACACTCTGATAATTTCCAAACCTTCCCTTTTTAAGTGTTTGATAAAGAAAATATACCCCAACTAAAGAAAGAAGAACGATTAAAATAGAAAATTGAATTTTTCGGTTCATATAGTTGATTAAAAAATGAAATATTATAATTATTATCTGTCTACCTCTTTCCCAAACCAAACAACAGAAAATCCACCTGACAAACCAATACCAATTGCATTCCAATCATCCCTCCAAATACCACTATTGATAATTACAGCATTATGACCAGAACTAGACTTCCATCCATTTAAGGCACCCTGTGCATCAGCAGATGCACCCCAAGATCCATAGGATATCTCATACCCGTTACCTTTATAGGAAGTTAATTCTCGGGGCTTATTCCACATACATTGGGCTTGTGCATGATCAGAGGTATAACAACATGAACTCCAATTACCTTTGTTTGACCAACTATGCATATTACATGTACTTGATTCATTATAGTTCTCATTAAGGTCTTTTACATGTATTTGAGCAACTTTTGTCAATGACTTTGATAGCGGAATAGCAGGTAAACCCTTTTCTTTTCTGTACTCCATCAAAAGCCTATATAGTTTACCCTCTTCATCAGATAAGACCTGACTGCTAACAACGGTTTGGATCATTAATAAGGCGAACAGTAAAAACAATAGTTTTTTCATAATAAATTATTAAGTAATACAAATGAATTCAAAATATATGGGGTTCAGGCAAATATTTAGTTAATTAATATATAATTGTTTTGTCGTTTAACTACACCCCTCCTTACAAGCTTGTAGAGAAAAATTTGAGGCTTATTGACTAGGTACTTTTGGGTCCTAAATCAAAAGATATGCCTACACAAACCCAAAATGTTACCCTTACAAAAACACTTTCCTTCTACAAAGAAAACGGAATATGGTTTGCCGACCTACCCGCCTTTTTAAATGCTGGACTAGGTACAAAAGCAAACCTTATGATGGTTGATGGTGCCGACACCTTTTTAGACTATGTGTCAAATAACCAAAAAAGCTCAACCTTAAAAATTAGCATAAGTCCTTTTGAAGGCTCAGATGCAGTTTTAAATAAAATAGGTCTAGGACTTAACCAAGTACTTCTTGATCAAATTGGCCATGCCAAGGTTGACTATGGTGCTTATTACCACGTCGAAAAATTTAAAGGAATAGCAATAAACCATCAACTCTGGCTATGCCCCGTTACCGAATACGTTTTTGAAGGACACTATCCACAAACCATATTTATCAAGCAATTAAAAACTAAATAACATGAAAACAAGAAAAACAATTTACCACTTGATCGTAGACAAAAGCGGTTCCATGATGGACTGTGTTGACAACACAATTAATGGATTTAATGAGCAAGTAAATAGAAATAAGCTTAAATCCTTAGAATTTTTAGAGGAAGAAATTACCTTGGGCTTAACAACCTTTAATACAAGTGTAACCCATCATTATTTCCAACAAAATCCAAAGGAACTGGTGATGTTAAATTACGAGAACTTTAGACCTAGTGGATCTACCGCACTTTTGGATGCAGTAGGGGAAACAATTACAGAGATTGAGAACCAAATAGCCGCTAGCTTAATACCCACAACAGTGATTATTGTGATTCTGACAGATGGTTACGAAAATGCATCAAAAATGTATAACTTAGAGAAAATTCGTAATATGATATCCAAGCTTGAGGAAACCGGCAAATGGACCTTTAGTTTTATTGGGGCAACATTAGATGCGGTAGATGTAGCAACCTCCATGTCTATTAAAAGTCACAATAGTTTTTCGTTTACAAAAAATGAAATGAAAAATTCGGTTTGGGACAAATTAGACAAATCAGTAGGCAGTTACTTTAATAAAAAAAGAGAAAATAGAAATTTAAATAACTTTTTTGAAGATTAATTATGAAGGTGCATTTAATCAAAGATAGCGCAGTAGGGAAAGAAGTTTTTTCGGAAGTAGTTGATCTATTACAATCGATAGATGGCCCTATTAAGTTTTATTATGATACTACTAACATAATAAATTTTACACAAGATGATGTAGTCGAGTGTAAATCGTCAGCATAAAGTGGACAAAATATAGTCTAAATTAGTAGAGTGTTT
>JBBAKI010000006.1:0-153894 GCA_040403595.1 Sediminibacterium sp.
TCCCGTCCGGTCCGCAAAAGCCCCTAACTTTCAAAAAGTTACGGGCTTTTTTGTGGGTTAATCTTATTGTGGAAGGATTTTGAAATAACTAGGCACGAATTTGTTATTTACAACCTTTCCCTGCACTTGCGCCTTTCTAACCGCATTGCAAAAACCCTCATCTGCATGCGCATCACCAAAGTCGTCGATCCCTGCTTTATCAACAAAGTAGGCCTTCCCCTTAATTTTAATAGCTAGTGCACAACCCTTACCTGGCATTTTAAATTGGCACTGACCACACGCGGCTTCAACATTTAAAACTTTTTTAGCAGGATCTAACTTTGTAAAAGTTGAATCTTGAGAAAAGGCATTATAGCAAATTAAGCTAAACGTAAAATAGAAAAGGATATGCTTCATGATTATTTATTTATAATTGTTTTAATGTACGCTAAATTTTTATACTCAAGCACCGCTTCAGACATAGAATTGATACTTTCAATAACCAACGAGCGCTTTTGTAAATCATCCCAAACCTGCTCCAATGGATACATGTCAACTTTTACAAAAAATAAACAAATTTGCCCGTCAACCCCAACTGTTGTTTGGGTTTCGGTTCTAAAATATAAATCATGTATTGATTGCGGGACCGGTTTCTGATAACTTGGCAATTGACTTAAAGAAGGGAGTGATGTTAGTGTCCAAACATACCTTCTAAACATGGCATCTTGTTTTGAAATAAGGGCTGATACTTTTTCGCTAGATCTTCGTAATGTTTCCCCATCCCCTACAGGCAAATGCATATCAAAAAAAGAAAGTCCTAATTTTTGTGTCGGATAAAATCCACTCGGAAAACAAAAACCAATGGATTGTAAAAAACCGTCTTTTAAAATAGCTACGTCTTCTTCTAACTGAGCACAAATTTGTGGCAGTGTGGTATTTAAATCAAAACTGCAAAAGGCATTTAAGTGATGTAAATAATTAGTACTAATACTTCCGCAAATATGACCTCCATATAATTCAAGTTCCTTCTTTTTTTCCAATAGATATGAAGGATCCGGATGAATATTAAAAGCAGCTCCTTCATATTTTACAATATCTGGCCCAACCGTGTATGGAACTTTTACTGGAAATATCATTTGAAAATCAAAATATCTTTTACAATAGCTGCACCTTGCTTTTCTTTTTTAATAAAGCCCCTATACATGCCCTCGGTACAAAACGGAAGTGCAATGTTTCCATTTTTATCAACAGCAATAAGACCACCATCACCTCCGAGTGCCGGAAGCTCTTTCATCACAAGTGTTTCAGAAGCCAGTGCTAAACTTTGTCCACCAAATTCCATTCGGTCACTAATACTTTTTGCCATTACCAGTCGTAAAAAAAATTCACCCCACCCAGTGCAACTAATAGCAACCGTATTATTATTGGCATAGGTACCGCTTCCAATAATGGGCGCATCTCCAATTCGACCCCACTTTTTATTGGTCATACCACCCGTACTTGTAGCAGCTGCTAAATTTCCGTGAGTATCAAGTGCAACAGCACCAACAGTTCCATATTTATCTTTACGGCGCTGCTGCTCCATATCATCGGTGTATGCAATTTGACTTGCTTTTTGCAATTGCGCTAATGAATCAAGCGCTTTTGCTCGTTGCAACCCTTTCCATCTTTCGGGTGTATAAAAATATGAAGGGTCTACAATTTCAATTCCTTGCGCTGCAGCAAATGCTTCGGCTCCTCTTCCACTCAATAAAACATGTTCCGATTTTTCCATCACGGCTCTTGCAGCAGTAATCGGATTTTTGATAGTTCTTACGCCAGCAATAGAACCTGCTGCTAATGTTTTTCCATCCATAATAGCTGCATCGAGTTCATTAATACCTTCGCTAGTAAACACAGCGCCTTTACCTGCATTAAATAGCGGATTGTTTTCCAGTACTTTAACAGTGGCCTCAACGGCGTCTAATGCTGTTCCCCCTTTTTCTAAAATTGCATTGCCTACAAGGAGTGCGCTATCGAGGCCGCTTTTATACTTAGCCTCAAGCGCAGGTGTAAACTGGCTTTTATTAAGTGTACCTGCACCTCCATGAATCACTAACACATATTTTCCGGTGTTCGTTTTATTTGAAACCGTTGTTTGTTGCGCAAACATTGTGCTAGAACAAACAGTAAATAGGATACATAAAAGTATACGCATAACTGGTATTTGAAGCAATTTAATATAATCTGTGGATTTTATTACCTTTAAATCAATGAAGAAGCCAGCTTCTATATTTTTTTATTGGATAGGTATATGCTGGCTTATTGTAATCAGTTGTGCCAAAGATCTCTCCTACGAAGATGGCGGCACCGTAAAAACAGCCCCCGTTGCAGTTGCGGGAAAAGACCAATCCATTGTTTTACCCAAAGACTCGGCTTATCTAGATGGCAGCGGATCTTATGATCACAATGGCAGCATTACAAATTTTATTTGGACAAAATTAAGTGGCCCTTCAAATAGCATCACAACAGCTACTTCATCAAAAACAACTTGGATAAAAAAATTAACCGAGGGTAGTTATGTTTTTGAATTAACAGTAACAAATAATTTCAAATTGTCTGCAAAAGATACGATTACGATTTATGTAGATAAAACAAAAATTAGCAGACCACCTGATGCACAAGCCGGAACTGATCAAACAATTCAACTCCCCAACAATTCAGTTACATTAGATGGAAGCGCTTCATCTGATCCAGATAATGATATCAGCGATTATTTATGGACTAGAATAAAAGGTACCGGCAATCCAACATATACGTCTCCAGCAAACGCTGTAACAGATGTAAATAAACTAACTGCTGGGATTCATATTTTTGAGCTTAGGGTTACAGATGCCACCGGACTTGTGGATAGAGACACGGTGCTCGTTCAAGTAATTGAAGCGCCAGGTGTTCCTCCGGTTGCCAGTGCAGGAACAGATCAAAATATTCCATACGATTTAGGGAGTTGTAGAACCAATCCTAGTAATATTCCGCTGATAGGATCCGAATCTTATGACCCAGATGGAACCATTACAAAATACAATTGGCAAATTATTTACCCATTAAATGCTGATATTCCTATTATCAATTACACTAAAGCACAAGCTTCCGTTACTGGACTCTTAGCAGGTAAATATATTTTTGAACTCAGTGTTACAGACAATGATGGGAATGTAAAAAAAGACACGGTACAAATAAATGTAATTGCCACCAATAGACAACTCATGCAAGCTAGGTTAACACCTGTTGGAACTTTATCTGAAAAAAGAAAAGTATCTGGTGTTGGATTTGTAGGGAACAAAATATTTTTAGCTGGTGGAAGATATCCGCCTACAGGCCCTGGACCCAATTTTACTTCTAGCGTAGACATGTACGATATAGTTACTAAAGTCTGGACAACTTCTGAACTCAGTCAAAAAAAATGGGGCATTGCAACTGCAGTAGCAGGAAATAAAATATTTTTTGGCGGCGGAACGGCATTACAAGGTAATGCTGCACCAACAACAAGGGTAGATATTTATGATGTAGTAGATCAAAAATGGAGCAGCGCCGAATTACCAAAAGCTGGACAATACACCGCAATTGCACAGGGTAACAAAATATTATTTGCAGGAGGGAGTGCTGTATACATGTATGATTATGTTACCGAAAAATGGGCTACAAAAACGTTGAGTCAATCCCGTATAAGCATTGCTGCAGCTAGTGTTGGGGGTAGTGTTTATTTTTCGGGTGGTGCTACAAGCACGGTTGGCGGAACACCTTTTGATCAAATTGATATGTATGACCCAAAAACAAATAGTTGGAGTGTATCGAATATGAGTAAAGCTAAATATGCGCTTGCTTCTTTGGGTTTAAGAGGAAAAGCAATTTGGGCAGGAGGCATAACAGACAAAGGCTTAACAAATGAAGTTGAAATATTGGATTTACTCAATGGTAAGGGAACTACATTTCATTGCTTATTTCAGCCAGGCTCTTTTAATACCAATAGCATGGGTAAATTGGGCAACTATATTGTATTTTTTCCGGATAGTGGAGACGACAAAACAAGATTTGATATTTACGATTCACTCAACGACAAATGGTATATTGGCGTATTAGATAAAAAAATAGGCCCTGCCATTTTAATAACAGCAGGGACCGAATTATATGTTGTAGGATCTTCTACGCCGGGGATCGACTATTACGATCAACTCTGGAAATTAGATTTTTAAAATTCAATAATGAGTCCAATACTTGGCAGTATGGTTGATTGCGAATTTTTTAAATAAACAGGGATCGCGTTACTTCCATCAGACTTTACAGGCATACCGTCTGTTGTTACAAAAGTGGTATTGGCAGCATTTCTTTTAAAGGTATACAAGTCAGCTTCCTTGGCTTCTGATCCATAAAAGTTGGTAATATCGATGTAAAAATCAAGTGTTGTTTTTTTGAAATTCCATTTTTTGTCAATTCTTAAATCCGCAGCATTAAATGCAGAAAGTCGCATGGAGTTGATTCGTGAAAAATCAAAAACTCCAGAACCAATCGTTAAATACCTGGCTTTACTTGTTGGTTCATCATAAGGTGTGAAAGGTGCTGCACCTTGGTAACGGAACTTCAATCCTATCTCCCAGTTTTTAGGAAGTTTATAACCAGCAGTCATACTAATAAGCTGACGATTGTCCCAACTTGCCGAAACAAATTTATTATCAAGTCCTGTAAACTCGCTTCTGTAAAATGTATAGCTAAATACGCCAAAAAAGTTTTTAGTTAATTTTTGTTGTGCAAATAATTCAACGCCATAAACCCTGCCTTTTCCAGATTGCGTAATAGGCTCGTTGCCAATGGCGCCAAACTCTAAGCCCTTGTTAGCCATACTAATTCCATCCGTAATACTTACAGGGTAACTACTGTAAGATTTATAAAAACCTTCAACAGTAATTCTAGTAGTATTTTTTGGTAGATATTCGAGTCCCGCAACATAATGAGTAGCCTTTATATATTTACCCGGATTACTTTTTTGACCCGAACTAACATTGCTAAAATTTAATTGCGTGTACGTAGGGAGCCTATAATAAATACCATAACTCGCATTTAAACGCAGCACTTCTGAAATAGCCAAACTAGCGCTAAGTCTTGGACTTAATTGCTTTAATGGACTAGATTCACTATTGCTTAAATTGTTCGCATCCATGCGTATACCGCCACTCAACGAGAGTTTGTCATTCAATACTCTTGTGCCAATTTGCGCAAACCCTCCATACCTAAAAAAGTTTGTTTTGGTTTTACTTTGAAGAATCAACGATGGATAAATGAGTGGGTTGCTAGACTTGTTTAACACCTGAAAAAAATCATTATCGAATCTTACCAATTGCCCAGTTAAACCATAACTTAATGTAATGTTGTCGTAGTTTTTTGTAACATCCCATCTAATTTTATTTTCCGCTTCAATACTATTTATTTTTAGCGTGCGCTGTTGCTCGGAAGGGTTTTTATTGTCTTCAAATTTGTTGGCCTGATTGTCTAAAAAGTTTCTGCTGATACTTAAATTCCAGTATCCATTTGGGATAATTTTTTTAATCGTAGCGCCAATGGTGTAACTGTTTTGGTCTATCTTAGGGCTATTGCCCAATATGTACTGATTTTCTGCTGTTAAACTATCTGGCGTGACAAATGTAAACCTGTCAATAGCCGCTACACCAAGTAATGTTAATGTCAGTTTATCGTTGATGCGCGTCGTTGTTTTAAACTGAAAATCGGAATATTTTGGCAAAAAAGACCAATTGAGTAACTTGGCGAGTATGCCTAAACTACTCTTACGCGCTGAAGCAATAAAAGTTGTTTTTTTAGAAAGCGGTCCATCAAATGTTAATGCACTTTCTGTAAGACTCAGGCGGACATTACCCTGAAATTTATTAGGGTTACCATTTTTTTGCTTGAACTGAAATACACTGCTAAGTGCGTTATCATACTTAGCATCAAATGCAGAAGTGCTAAGCTTAACATCTTCAATTAAGAGTACGTTTAAAATTCCTGCCGGCCCACCGCCACTTCCTTGTGTACCAAAGTGGTTAATAATTGGGATTTCTATTCCGTCTAAATAAAAAACGTTTTCACTAGGTGCACCGCCTCTTATAATAATATCATTTCTAAACGTTCCACCAGCTGCACCACCGCCAACACCCGGCAGTGATTGTATCACCTTACTGATATCAAAAAAACCACCCGGATTGTTTTTAATATCTTCTGTAGTTAAGCGCTGAATACTTAAAGGACTTTCAAGTGTTGCCGCTTTAGCAGAACTTTTTTTACTGGTTACAATAACATTGGATAATTGATTAACCAGCTCCTCCATTTCTACTTGAATATTATTTTCATTACCGGTAGTAACTGGGATATTATTAAGTTGCTTCGTTTTAAAACCTATGCCAGCAATTTCGAGCGTGTAGGCTCCTGGCTTTAATTGTGAAAACCTAAAATTTCCTAAACTATCTGTTATGGTTTTAATATTTCCGGGCAAAACTTGAACCGTTAAGCCAACCACTTGCTGTTGTGACTTTTTGTTAATGACAGTTCCACTCAATTTTCCGGTGGCTTGGGCTACCACAAATATGGGGGCTAAAAGGACTACAAAAAAGGCTAATTTTTGTGCAATTTTCATAAAACGCTCGTTTATAGATATTAAACAAACGGCAGATACAAATGTTTATAAATGTTTAAAATTTGTAACTTTTTGATTGAATAAGCCTAATACATGTAATATTTACCTAATTAATGCGTTAAAATCACCCTAATTCTTGTGTATTTATACTTTTTTTGACCAAAATCGGCTATTTTTAATTCCACTAATTTGGTCCATTGGCAACATATCCCCCTGCTAATTTGGAACCATTTATTTGTTTGGGCAAAGTCTGTGGATGGACAACCCAAATCAAAAAAAATAGTAAGTATGAATACACTGATCAAGTTTACCTACTTGAAGCATTATTGCTTTGCACTTTTATTGCTCGCATCTTTTGGAGCAAATGCGCAAATGATTCCATTTACACAGAACTATTCTGCACCATTAATGATAAATCCGGCCTCCAATGGGCTATTTAATGAACGGGCAAGTTTCCAATCGAATTTTAAAAGTCAGTGGGGCAATGTTGCATACCCCTATGTTACTGGCGTATTAAATGCAGAAGTAAGGGTATTAGACAAAGCAATTGGCGCTCAAAATGTAGCAGCATTTGGAATAATTGCCGTTTATGACAAATCAAACGATGGCGGTTTCAAGCAAACACAATTTGGTGGCAATTTTGCATTTCACAAATCTTTAAATAGAGAAGGAAGTTTAAAATTAGGATTAGGTGCGCAGCTAAATTTTCGCAACTATAATCTTGATTATACAAAACTAACATTTCAATCACAATTCACCCCCTACATTGGATACTCTAATAGTGTTCCAAGTGGCGAAGGCTTTGGCTTTAATTCTAACTTACTAGACATAGGACTCGGACTACTGCTTTCTTATAATGAACCAGATTTTAGCTACTACCTTGGTGTTGCCGGTGCTCACATTAACAGCCCTTCTACCCTAAATAATAGTTTGTCATTTAGACTGCCTCCAGGATTAACATTTCATGGCGGCATTACGCTTACAGACAATAGCGATAATTTATTATATGGAAGCTTAGCACACACAAGGTCTGAGGCAACTAACATTACAACCTTAGGACTTGTTTACGGAAGAAACTTGCCAGGGACAGTAGATGAAAATGGAGATGGAGATGAATTTCAAGTTGGTGGATTCATGCGCTTCAAAGATTCATTTGCTCCATATGTTGGATTCAAAAGAGGAAATTTATCAATAGGCTTAAATTACGATATCACTACATCAGAGTTACGAAATGCCAGAGCTGGCGCAGGATCAATGGAGCTAAATCTTAAAGTAAGAATCAATAAGTCTTCACCAAAATGGACTTGTAGATTTAGACCATTATGGTAATCAAAAAATAATAATTTATTTAAGAAATTTAATATAGTGCTGAATGAAAAATTTTATTAAAAATAAAATTGTAATTGCCCTTTTAACGTTGCTTCCATTATTTTCAATTGCACAAATTGGGCCTGCAAATGAAACACTCATTACCGGCACCTACGCTAAAGGGTCTTCAATTGTGCTACCAGTTGCCGTGTCAGGGTGCTTTAAGCCAGATAATAAATTTGAATTATTCCTGTCGCCATCTGATTTCACCTCAGACCCAGGCGTTAAAATTGCACAGTATACCGCAACCTACATCCATTTTATTAATGGACAAATTCCTAGTGACGGTAGTTTTAGTCCTCAAGCAGGGGTGGTTTACCAACTTAAAGTAAAATCAACAAACCCAGTTGCAGAATGGGTTTCTCCAACTAAATTTTCGATTGCTGCCAATACAGGCCCATCTGCATTAGTTGCTGTACCATCACAAAATGTACTACTAAGGGATACGATTTTTGGTTTATGTCAGGCAAATTTTAATAACGCTATTACATTTTCGATTTCAAAAGCAGCTTCAAATACAGATGCCAATACTTTAATTGGATATCTTAAAGACGAGGCAGCAGGTACAATTAGTACCAATAAAGACATTTCTTCAAGCAGCTTTACAAACACCTATACTGGACCAAAAAGATGGAGCTTTATTGTAACCGCAACTGGAGCAAACGGATCTATAAGCACTAGAGGATATATTATCGCAAATTTAAAAACGGCAACCGGTATTTCGATAGGTAGCTTAACTGGATGTGCGCCAGAAAGTCTTGCAATCAGAATCCCTACAACAAATGGAGGAATTGAAAACAATGACCCAGCATGCCAATATCAAATTGATTGGGGTGACGGAACCAAAGAGCTAAAATCCCATTGCGAAGTAATGACAGCAAATGGAAACTTTACACATCAATACACCAGTAGTTCATGTACTGCACCTGATAAAAAATTTACTATAACAGTCACTACATTGCAATCAATTGTAACGGGCGCAAATACCAATCCATTATACTGTCCTTCAACGACAAGCCCTGTAACAAGTTCTGCAATTATTGGACTTCCAGAGAAAGCAGATTTCACTTTACCTAGTTACGCTTGCTTGAACAATAATGTGCAATTTATTAATGCTTCAGATCCTGGAACTGTTCCTATTGTATCCGGCGCAAACGTTGTAACATCATGTGACAATAATCCTCCTTATCAAAGCATATGGTATGTTGATCAAACTCCAATTAATAGCAACTCCACAATTTCAAAAGTATTTACTGGGCTTAAAAACAATGTTGAACATAATTTTTCAAGCAGTTTCAATACCATTGGCTCACATACAATTTCACTAATTGTAAGTAACTCATGGTGTAATACTATTCAACAAAAAGATAAAACAATTTGTATAGAAAAAGCACCCATTGCTCGTTTCGGATATAATGTTACTGACGGCACAGGTTTTACATCTGTAAATGGAGATACCACTTTTTGTTTTGACAATGCTGCTTTTACAATTCCTAACAGATCCAATGTGATGGCCGACAGTGTACCATGCTCTAATACAACTTATGCTTGGGTTTTAAAAAATAGCAGCAATGTTACAATTAGCAGTCAAACAACCTTAAACTTTACTTTCCCCATAAAAGTTGCGTCAGGAGTCTACACATTAACCCTTACTACTACGAATAGTTGTGGAAGTAGCTCAAAAAGTCACTCAATAACTGTGTTAACTGCACCTGAGATAACAACTCAGCCTACCGATAAAACAATTTGTGAAGGACAAAACACCACATTTACTGCAGCAGTTACAGGATCAAATTTAACATATAAGTGGCAGGTAAAAATTCCAAGTGGAACCTACACGGACGTAACAAACACTGGTGTATATACTGGTGCAACTACCGCATCGCTAACAATTACTGGCGCAACCGTTAGTATGAATGGTTACAAATACCAACTAATTGTTATTGGCACTTGTACTCCTGCCGGGACCTCCTCTGAAGTTACTTTAACCGTCAATCCAAGACCAACAAGTGTAATTAGTGGATCAACTACTGTATGTGCAAATACGCCAGCTACAATTTCAATTGCACTAACCGGAACAGCACCTTGGAATATCACTTATTCAGATGGAACCACTTCTACATCAGTAACAACAAGTTCATCTCCTTACACATTTAATGTTTCATTATCGACATCAAAAACATATACAGTTACATCATTATCAGATGCAAAGTGTACAGCTGCCAGTGGAGATAGAACAGGTTCTGCAGTAATTACAGTCAATCCGCTTCCAACAATCACAGGCACATTAAGTGCTTGCGTTGGAAGTACTACGCAGTTATCAGGTTCAGCAACAGCAGATGCAACAACACCATGGTCATCTGCATCAACAGGCGTTGCAACAATTAGCAATACAGGTTTAGTTACAGGGGTTAGTGCAGGAACCGCTGTTATAACGTATAAAAATACCAATGGATGTATTATAACTGCAACAGTTACTATACATGCATTACCAACGGTAAGCATTCCTAACACTACGCAATCTTTGTGTAAAAGCACTGGAAGTCCAAGCGGCACAGTACTAACACCAACTACAACAACAACAATTAGCACCTATCAGTGGTATAGTAATGCATCAGCATCAACTAGCGGTGGAACAGCAGTGTCAACATCAAGCACATTTACACCATCTAACACAAATACTGGTGAATTATATTATTACCTAACCGTTACAAATAACAACGGATGTATTGCAACAAGTAATGTTTCAGGTAGCATTAAAGTATACGGCCAACCAACTATAAGCGATCCTACCCCAACAACAAGCTATTGTATAAATGCGGCAGCTACAACACTTACGCCTACAATTACAAATGGAGGTTATGGTACACTAAGCTATCAGTGGTACAGCAACACAACGGCATCTACTTCAGGAGCAACACTTATAACTAACGAAACCAATGCAACTTTTACACCGCCAACAACAGCAGCTGGAGTTAAATATTATTATGTAATTGCTACAAATGGAGGACCAACTTCTGCATCAAATTGTAATACAAGAACATCAACATTTGCAGAAATAAAAGTATACGGATTACCTACCATCCCAACAGATCCTGTTACAGCTACCTACTGTGCTACTGCAACGCCAACAGCATTAACAGTCCCTAGCGCAAAAGCTGGTGGCTATGGCACAGCAACTTACCAGTGGTATTCAAATACAAGCGCATCAACAACAGGCGGAACACTTGTAGCATCAACAGCTAGCTATACACCAAATATTAGTAGCCCTGGAACCACCTATTATTTTGCCAATGTAAGCAATGGAGGAACAGGCGGCGCAGCCGGATGTAATAATTTAAATTCTGCCATCGCAACCATTACTGTACATCCTTTACCAGTTATTACTTCAAGCACTTTTGCAACAGAAAGTTTATGTATCAGTAGTACAGCAACTAGCATGACTGCGTCTGCAACAACTTCAACAGGAACCATTGCCAGCTACCAGTGGTTTAGCAACGCTAACGCTTCAAACACTGGCGGAACATTGCTAACTGGTGAAACAAACGCAACATTTACACCTCCAACAAATACAACAGGCAGTACATACTATTATTGTGAAATATTAAATAGCTGGGGCTGTAAAGCAACTACCGCCGTTTCTGGCGTTATTAAAATTTATGCAGCTGCTACAATTAGTGCACAACCTGTTGCAGCAGAATATTGCGTATCACCATCTGCACAAGCAACACTGCTTAGCATCACTGCATCTACACAAGCGCCGGGCTCACTTACTTACAAGTGGTTTTCAAATATTACAAACTCAAGCACAGGTGGGACACAAATCAGCGGTGCTACAAATGCAACGTATAGACCTGCAATAACTACTGCAGGTGCTACCTACTATTATGTAGAAGTTAGCAATGGCGGACCAGTTGGATGCGCAACAACAACATCTAATGCAGTATTAATTAATGTATATAGTGCACCTACCATTAGCGTAAATCTTGCATCTTCTAATTATTGTAAAGACGCAGCAGCCAATGCTTTAAGCACTACCGCTAATAATGGAGGCGTTGGTACACTTACCTATCAATGGTATGAAAATACAACTGCAAGTACAGCCACTGGAAGTGTAATTAGTGGGGCCAATAGTGCAACCTATACCCCTTCTACTAGCACAGTGGGTACAAAATATTATTATGTTATCATTACAAACGGCGGACCAACAGGCACATGTAATACAGTTACCTCTGCAATTGCAACCATCAATGTATATGCAGCGCCTACAATAAATACACACCCAGTTAGTGCTAGTTACTGTAAAGACAATATGGTTACACCATTAACAGTTGGAGGTGCAACTACTGGCGGTTTAGGAACACTAAGCTATCAATGGTATAGCAATACAACCAACACAAATAGTGGCGGAATAACTATAACAAATACTACCACAACGTACACCCCATTAAGCAGTACACCAGGTACTTATTATTATTATGTTGAAGTAAGAAATGGCGCCACAGGTGGCGCCACAGGTTGCAATACAACTCCATCAAATGTTGCAACAATAACCATACACCCATTACCAGTTATTACTTCAAGCACTTTTGCAACAGAAAGCGTGTGTATTAGTAGTACTGCAACAAGCATGACCGCCTCTGCAACCACAACAACTGGAACTATATCAAGCTATCAATGGTATAGCAATACTTCTTCTTCTAATGCAAGTGGTACGCTAATAAATGGGGCAACAAATGCAACTTTCACCCCACCAACTTCAACAACAGGAACCACTTATTACTTCTGTGAAATAACAAATAGCTGGGGCTGTAAAACAAAAACCCTTGTTTCGGGCGCTATCAATGTCTATGCTGCGCCAGTTATTGCTTCTCAACCAACAGGCGCCACTTACTGTCAAAATATTACAGCAACTGCTTTAAGCGTAACAGCAACTGCTGGTGGACTAGGCACACCAACCTATCAATGGTATAGTAATCCTAATAACAGCAATTCAGGTGGAACACTTTTAACCGGGGCTACAAGTACTACCTATACACCATCCACTTCTACAGTAGGAACTACGTATTATTATGTGACCATAAATAATGGTGGTGGCGCTGCCGGCTGTAGTATACTAGCATCAAATGCAGTTGCTATTGTTGTAAATGATTTGCCAGTAATCAATGCCATTTCTTTAGGCACACAAACGCTTTGTTTAAATGCTACACCAGCTAATTTAAGCGTTACAGCTTCAACTGCTACTGGCTCCATATCAGCAACTGGTTACCAGTGGTATAGCAATACCACTTCAAGTACATCCAGTGCCACTTTATTGTCTGGCGCAAATACAAATACATACACACCGCCAACAAACGTTGCAGGCGCTAAATACTATTTTGCAGTAATAACCAATTCATTTAATTGTTCTACTACTACAATTGTATCTGGTGCAATAAACGTTAACCCATTACCTACAATTTCAAGTCAGCCATCACAAAATATACAAACAAAATGTTTAAACGAAGCATTTACCCCACTATCTGTAACTGCAACAGCAGGAAGTGGATCTATTTCAAAATATGAGTGGTATAGCAACACAACCAACAGTACAACAGGTGGTACACTTGTTGCAAATAATGCATCAAGTGCTCTAACAAATAGTTATACCCCTTTAGCTACTAGCGGTGGGGTATTATATTATTATGTGATTGTTTACAATACAAACGGATGTCAAATTACTAGTGCTATTTCTGCACCATTTACAGTAAATGATTTACCTTCTATAGCAGTAAATCTTAGCAGTACCAATCAAGTTGTTTGTTTAAATTCAGCAACTACAGATCTTTCCGTAACTGCTAGTCCCGGAAGCGGAACCATCAATTCTTATATCTGGTATTATACAAATAATATCGTAACACCTAACTGGACAATTGCAGCTACCCATATTTCATCAGCTTCTACTGATACCTATACGCCTTTATCAAATACAGTTGGCGTTACCTACTATTATGTAGTTGTAAAGAATTCAAATACCTGCTCCGTTGCAAGTAGTATTTCAGGATCAGTAACTATTAACCCGATAGCGATTATTAGCAATCAAACAGATACAAGATGTAGTGGAAGTTCATTTAGTAAAACCTTAACCACAGGAGGAAGTATTACAGTTCCTGCCGGCACAACCTACAGTTGGAATGCACCAACAGTCACTGGTGGTTTAACAGGTGGTGTTTCTGCAACTGCGGCAACAACTTTAAATGGTACACTTATTAATCCTACTAACACACCACAAACAGCAACCTATACAGTTACACCAAGAACAGGGAGTTGCGATGGTGCTAATTTTACCTACACTGTTACCATCAACCCTAAAGCCACTATCACTGTTTCTGATTTAACCATTTGTAGTGGTACTCCCTTTACATTTACACCGACAGATGGTACCAACGGAAATATTATTCCTATCAACACCACATATGCTTGGTCAATTCCGGTAAGTACCCCAGCTGGCGTAATTACAAGTGGCTCATCATCTTCGAGTCAAACAAACTTTAGTGGCAATTTAGCCAATACAACAAATACGCAAAAAACAGCAACTTATACGGTAACACCTACTTCACCTGTAGGACCTTGTATTGGAAGTGATTTCACAATTGTGGTTAACGTAAACGCAAGACCATCAATTGGAAATAAAATTCAAACAATATGTGGTGGAACTTCATTTAGTATAACACCTGCTAATGCAGTGCCAGATATCGTTCCTGCAAATACAACCTATAGCTGGACTGTTCAAGACAACACAAGTATCACTGGCGAATCGAATGGTAACACCACGGGAAATACCATTGGGCAAACACTAACCAATAATAGTAATACTGCTCAAACAGTAATATATACTGTTACACCAGTATCGGGTGATGTTGGCAATTGTACAGGGCCAACTTTTACAATTACACTAACAGTTAATCCTAAACCATCTATCAGTGCAAAAACAGTAATAGCATGCAGTAATGAATTATTTACTACCATAATTACAAATGGAACAAATGGTGATATTGTACCAAATGGTATTACCTATACTTGGTCTACCCCAATTGTTACAGGTTTTATGACGGGTGGTGCTGCAGGAAATGCTGCAACAAGTGTATCAGGGAATTTAAGTAACCCAACAAGTGTTAATCAAACAGCAACTTATACCGTAAGACCTACAGTACCAGGAAGCACAATTTGTACAGGGAACGATTTTACTGTTGTTGCAACTATTAAACCAAAAGCAATTATTGCAACTAAAATAACTGCTGCTTGTAGTAATGATCCATTTACCTTTGCACTTACAGATGGTGTAGGTACAGATGTGATCCCAACAGGAACAACGTACACTTGGTCATCATTACCTACTGTAACCGGTGGTTTAACGGGTGGTGCCACAGGATCTGCTCAAAATACTGTTGGAGGCACATTAACAAATCCATCAAATACATCTCAAACTGCAACATACAATGTAATTGCAAATTCAAATGGATGCTCTAGTACGCAATTTTCTGCAACAGCAACTATTTATGCTAGACCGTTTATAACAACACAAAATGTTTCGAGTTGTAGTGGCTCTGCATTTTCAGTTCCATTATCTAATGGTGGTGGAAATATTTTACCAAATGCTACTACGTATACATGGACGGTTGCGCAAAATAACAATGTAACAGGTGCAACAAATGTAAACGTAGCAACACCTGCAATTACACAAACGCTTACCAATATTACCAATACAGATCAAATTGTAGTTTATACTGTAACCCCAATTTCTGGAATAGAAGGAAATTGTGCTGGACTTCCATTTACAGTAAACGTAACTGTTAAACCAAAACCTTCTGTTACATCACAATCTGAAACTATTTGCAGTGGCACTAATTTTACCAATTTACCAACCAATGGTAACGGCAATATTATTCCAGCAGGAACAACTTTCACTTGGACTACACCAATTAGCAATCCAATTGGTACGGTTTCAGGTGGCTCTGCACAAACATCAGCTCAAACACTAGTAAGACAATTACTTACCAATAATACAAATGCACCAGGCACACTAACATACACAGTAACGCCATCTGCAAATAGTTGTCCGGGATCTAGTTATCAGTTAATTGTTAATGTAAATCCTAAACCAGCTATAACGGCGATGTCTGCTACCATTTGTAGTAGCGAAACATTTACACTTACTCCTGCTAATGGTACAAACGGAATAGTTCCAGCAAATACCACGTATACTTGGGAAGTTGTAGACAATCCAAACGTAACTGGCGAATCTAGGGTTATAGCAGGCTCTAGCAATATTAGTCAAACACTAGTTAATACAAGCAATACTCCACAAACTGTAATATATACAGTATTACCTACTTCTGGTGAAGCAGGAGCATGTATAGGAAATACATTTACAGTGTCTGTTCTTGTAAATCCACAACCAACAATAACCGCAGCACAAGCACAAACTGTATGTAGTGGTACCACATTTAATATCGCACCTATAAATACTACAGATGGTGTTGTTCCTTCTAACACAAAGTTCACTTGGGCTAATCCAATAGACAACCCAGTTGGATCCATTACTGGGCAGAGTGCACAATTAGTAGCAGCAAATTCGGTAAGTCAATTACTCAATAATATAACCAATACACCTGCAACCATTTCCTACACAGTAACGCCAATAGCAGGTAGTTGTTCAGGACCAAACTTTACAGCTGTTATAACGGTTAATCCTAAACCAAATATCAATGCGCAAGCAAGAACTATTTGTAGTGAAGAAACATTTACCGTTTTACCAGTAAATAGTGCTGATGGAATTGTACCAAACAATACAACGTACACCTGGAATACTCCTGTAAGCAATCCGGCTGGCGCAGTAACAGGCTGGGCAACACAAACAACAGCTGCCAATAATATTAGCCAGCTATTAACCAACACAACCAATGCAGCAGCAACACTAACCTACAGTGTGATACCAAAATCAGGTGCCGCGGGTAACTGTATTGGGAGTCCGTTTAATGTTGTTGTATCTGTAAATGCAAAACCAGTAATTGGAAATCAAACAAGAGATATTTGTAGTGGTGGCGCCTTTAATGTTGCATTAACCAATGGCGGTTCAACAATCATACCATCGGGCACTAACTATATTTGGTTTGTGAGCGTAAACAACAGCAACATAACAGGACAATCCGATGTAAATATTGGCCAATCTTCAATTAGTCAAACACTTACTAATAATACCAACGTTACACAACAAATTACCTATACCGTTACTCCAAAATCTGGCGCAACAGGCCAGTGTGTTGGTGCAACATTCTTAGTGACCGTAACCGTTAATCCAAAACCTGTTATAACAACACAAACGCAAACAATTTGTAGTAATGCAACATTTATGATTATGCCCTTAAATGGCGGTAATCTAATTGTACCAGCAAGTACCACTTATACATGGACTTCTCCAACTAGTTCGCCACTTGGTGCAATTTCTGGTGGTGTAGCACAATTAAGTTCGGTATCAAATATTTCACAACTACTCACCAACAATAGCAATTCTCAAGGGCTATTAACATATATAGTTACGCCAACTTCTGGCACAGCAGGTAGTTGTGCTGGCACTCCATTTAATGTAGAAATTACGGTGAGCCCTAAACCAATTTTAACTTCTACACTAACGCCACCTGCTATTTGTAATGCAACCAATTTTAGCTACAACCCTATCAGTCCAACAGATGGTGTTAGTTGGGTTTGGACAAGAAATACGGTTGTCGGTATTAGCAATACAGCAGGAAATGGAACAGGTGTGATTAATGAAACACTTATTAATACAACGCCTAACCGAATTACAGTTCCGTATTCTTTCGCACTAACTACCTACGGATGTCCAAATACACAAACTGTAAACGTTATTGTAAATCCAACACCACAATTAACAAGTTTACTAACCCTCCCTGCGCAATGTAGTGGTACTCCATTCTATTACAATCCAACCAGTGCAACAGTTGGAACAACTTATACTTGGACAAGATTAAATATTGCGGGAATTTCTAACCCAGCAGCAAATGGCAGCGGCGCTATCAGTGAAACACTTATCAATACTTCACCAAATCCAATTGTTGTAAATTATGCGTATACACTTACTGCAAATGGCTGTACCAACCAACAAAGCATTTCTGTAACCATTGATCCTTTACCAATTGCTAGCTTTAATATTGGTGGATTAAGAGCAGACTGTGGCCCTATAACAAGAACATTCATAAATAACTCTTCTGTAAACAGCAGCCCATTAACCAATGGTACATTTACTTGGGGAATTGATATTTTAAGAAATGGCGGCGCAGTTCCAGTATATAGTTTGATCAACACAAACTATACAACACAGGTGAATTACACATTTACAAACACGGGTATTCAGGATAGTTTATACCCAATATTCCTTACGGCAAAATCACCTAACGGTTGTTTAAATACCTATAGAGATACCATTACGGTTCATCCAGATGCCCGAATAGATTTAACGATTGGAACAATAGCTGCCTGTGCACCATTTAATGCGATTAACTCATTAAATGTTGTAAATAAAACAGACCCATCGCCAAATCCTACCATCAATTTATTTTCATCGTATAAATGGACCATTAGAGACAGGAGTGGAAATATTTTATCGAATACCATAAGCCCTAATCCACCAAATTATGTTATTACAAATGCTGATGATACATTAAAGATTGCACTTAAAGTAAACAGCTTGTATGGTTGTAAACCAGACTCAGTAAACAGAATTGTATACACCTATCAAAATCCAATTGTAAACTTTAGCCTGGCGCCAAAAAACAGTTGTACGATGCTAAGTACACAGGCTGTAAACACAAGTTATATTGGACCTAATAGAACTACAAGTACACTTCGTTATACATGGTATGCAAATGGATCTTTATTGAGTAATGCGGGGGTTCCAGGAACATTTGATTTAATCAATAATAGCAATACGAGAGATTCTATTTATACCATCAAACTAGTTGTGTCTGAAACAGTTAATAATTGTAAGGACAGTAGCAGTGTTGGTAATTTAGTAGTATATCCAAAACCAAAAGCAATATTTACGATAGATAAAGCAGATGAGGTTTGTACAACCATAACTGGCATAAATTCTAGTATCAACAATAACTCATTATTTAAAAATGGAACTATACCACAATACAAATGGTCCGTTACCTACAATACTTTGTTTGATACGGCTAGAGCGATTATAATTGACTCTACCACCCTGCCATACATTGCGGCTAAACCAAACTTTAAATTCAAAGACGCAAAGGGCATAGTAGACACAAGCTACAATATCAATATGATGATTTACACTGTAAATGGATGTATTGATACACTTACAAAATCTATCAAGATTCGCAGAAGACCTAATGTAGACTTTACAATTCCTGTAGAGGGATGTGGCGTTTATATTGTAAGCCCTACTGATAATACCATAAATTTCCCCAACGATTCATTAAATAGACAGTGGACCGTATTACCAACAGGAGGCTTATCATTATTCAATGCAAATGCAAATAACCCATATGTAATTTTCCCTGTAAATAATACAGCTAATTCAATTGCATATAAAGTAAAGCAGTCGGTTACTGTTAAAGGCTATGCTGACTGTATCGACTCTTTAAATAGATTTATTACAATTCATCCCAAACCAACGGCTTCTTTTACCGTTGGGAAAATTGACAGTTGCGGCCCGTGGACAAAAACGTTTAGAAATACATCTGATCCTAAAAATGGACTAGGCATTAATGCAATAACATCTAGATGGGAAGTTAAATTAAACACTAAAGTAGAACTTAATACTAGTGCTAGGGACTTAACCTATACATTCACAAATACAGGTGTAAAAGACAGTATTTACACGGTTAGATTATTTGTAAGCAACCCTCAAGGATGTTTGGACACAACGGCACTTCAGCAAATTACAGTTCATCCAAATGCAAGGGCCTTCTTTAATACAGATACTTTAGGATGTGCTCCATTTAAAATTAGAGACCATATCAAAGTACAGGACTTTCCTGAAGCCAATGATATTTGGAGATATGAGTGGCGTATTTATGACAGGTTTGGATTTTTACTAGGTAATTACGACAGCTCAGTACTTGCACCAAATTATGTCATACAAAATGAAAGTGACACCGTAACGCTTCAACTCATTGCTTATAGCAAGTGGGGATGTACACAAGATATTTTCTCTAGACAAGTAATTACTAGGCCAAATAGTGTAAAAGCAAATGTAACTGCTGATTCTACCATTTGCTCCAACCTACCACTAGCATTTACAAATACAAGTTATTATGGTAATAATAATCAAACGGTAGGCTTAATTTATGATTGGTATGTTAATGACAGCAAAATCACGAATTTGAATAGTCCCACATTTATATTTAGAAATAATTCAAATGTATCGGATTCCATCTTGTATGTGAAACTCGTTACAACCTATATCAATACGGGCTGTAATGATAGTGTCACAAAAAAAATTACAGTGTATCCAGCCCCTCTAGCTAAGTTTACTGTTGCAAACGTAGAAATTTGTGGTAATCCAAGTGGCTTTAAAAACTACATTACCGAATCTATTCTCGCAAAAAATAATGTGTATACGCCTGTTTGGACAATTACAAATTTATTCAACAATAAACCAGCTGCTTTAAATATATTACCAACTAGCAAAAGCAAAGAATACCAACTTCAATTAGGTGACAATAAAGGAAATGTAGATACGGTATATGCAATTAATTTAAGTGTTACATCTATAAATGGCTGTAAAGCGGATGCAACCACTAATATTTCATTGTATAGAAGACCGGATGTGAAATTCTCAATAAGCAGCACGCTTATTTGTGGTGAATCAACATTGCAATTAACCGATCTAACAACCAATGTTCCTTCGGCTAAATTATGGTCATTTACAAGTCCTACAGGAAATCCGCTAACTTTCTTCCCATCAGCAACAGCTGCTAATCCAAAGGTTCTTGTTCCACCAAATATAACAGGGAATTTAGTAACCTATTATATTAAACAAGTTGCAACAACTGTTAATGGATGTAAAGACTCAACTTTAGTGCAGCTTGATGCTAAAGCTCTCCCTACTGCTAAATATAGCATGAGTGAATCTACTAGCTGCCTAGAAACGGCTACCATTAAATTTACAGACGAATCAGTTCCTAGATCTCCTGAAACTATTACAGGCTGGGCTTGGGATTTTGGTGATGGATCTACTTCGAATATTAAAAATCCAACTCACTTTTTCAGTAAACCAGGTACCTATACAGTTTCTTTAGTGATCACAAACAACGAAGGATGTTCTTCACTTCCAACACTTAAGACAGTGATCGTATATGGATCGCCTAAAGCAGATTTTGTGATGCCAAAACAAATTTGCTTAAACGATAATGTTTCACTTCTTAACACCTCTACCCTAGGTTATGGCAATACTAAGTTTATCTCAAATACTTGGGACTTTGGAGACGGAACTGCTTTAGATTATACTGTTAGCCCAAGTCATCTTTATAAAAAAGAAGGCACGTATAAAGTAAGCTTAAGTGTCAGGGCAGATAATTCATGTGTTACATCAACTTATACAGCGGATATAATTGTAATTGGATATCCAACCGCTAATTTTAGTATTACAAACTATTGTGTAGAAAGTCCAATACTATTTAAAGATTTAAGCACACCAGGTTATGCAGATAAATTAGGCGCTTGGAGATGGGATTTTGGAGACAAGTCAACGAGCAATTTGACAAATCCAACACATATTTATAAGAGTACAGGCACCTTCCCTGTTAATTTGATAGTGAGTGGTAGTTTATGTCCTAGCTTAGAATCAACTATTACAATACCTCTAAAAATTATTGACAGAAGAAAGGACTCTGTATATACGATCAAATACTTACAGTACAATATAGCTCAAAGTTTATGTGCGGCACCTGGTGGAGATAAATATACATGGTCCCCTAGTACCGACATTAATCCTGTAAACAGCAGATGTGTCAATATAAATATGCAACATCCAAAAACTATTTATAAGATTACCATTATAGATCCAGCAGGTTGTACTATAACGGATACACAAGAAGTGTGGGGATTTCCTGGAACAGATATCTTCTTGCCAAGAGCCTTTGTCCCTGCTAGTAACATTAGAGATAATTCTATTTTCAAACCTATATATGTTGGTGTTACAGCTATTAAATACTTTAAAATATATGACCGATTTGGACACGAAGTATTTACAACATCTGATATGAGTAAGTATTGGGATGGAACTGCTAACGGCAAAAATCAACCTATGGAAACGTATACTTGGATTATACAAGGGTATGATTATAATAACAAACCAATTATAAGACAAGGGAATGTTACCCTAATCAGGTATCAATAATATTATATTGAAGAATATTGAATAAAGTTGTTAAAATGTTTTTGAAAACTATCTATAAAAAAATAATAGCATTTTCAATACTATGGTTAGCCATTTGTATTGCGAATCCACATAGCTATGCTCAAAAAAAGAAGAAGGTTTCAAGTAGCAAAAAAAAATCTGCTGGGAAGAAGAAAAAAACAACGAGTAAAAAGAGAAATAAAGGAAGCAGATTTAGCAAAACGTACAAATACCCTTCCGTAATTTATTTAAGTAAAAAGGAATGGATTACAAATCCGGGATTACAAGAAGATAGTGCAGCAACGGTTACAAACAATCTTCTTATCAATGATTTGATTTTTATGAACGATTGGTCAAATTCTGCTCTTTTCATGAATAAGAAAATTGCAGATCTTCCCGATGAAATTAATCTTTCCCTACTTTCAGAAAGTGAGACATTTAGATTAACATGGTACGGCCGGATGAATTCTGTATTTGGAAATAGATGGGGAAAACAACATGAGGGACTAGACTTACATCTAAATTTTGGGGATTCTGTTGTCTCTGCTTTTGATGGCATAGTGCGATATGCAAAACCAAATTCTGGAGGATATGGCAATTGTATTGTGATAAGACATAAAAATGGTTTAGAAACATTATACGGTCATTTGAGTAGCATTAATATTACGGAGAATCAATTTGTAAAAAGTGGTCAATTTATTGGTCTTGGCGGATCAACTGGACATTCTACCGGACCACACTTACATTTCGAAACTAGGTATAAGGGCAATTCGTTTGATCCTCAATTATTAATTGATGTAAGTACGCAAGAACTTAAAAATAGTATCGTAATCATTGACAAATCAGACCTCATTAAACAAAACTATACTTTACCAAAGAAAACAACCGTTTCGAAATATAAAAAAGGCAAAAAAGCCGTTAAGAAAAAGCCGATCAGCAAAAAGAGGAAGCTTTCAGCAAAAAAGGCGCCACCTAAAAAGAAGCCTACTAAGAAAAAAAGGTAAAATATCCACATAAACTACCCCTAGGCAGTTAAAGGACCTCGTTTGCATACCTTTACGCCAAATAAAACATACATGCTTAAAGTAGGGATTTTTGGCGTTGGGCACTTAGGGAAATTTCATATCACCAACTGGAAGGAAATAGAAGGGATTAAAATTGTTGGTTTTTTTGACCCCAATAATGACAATGCCAATGAAGTTATCAATACCCATGGACTCAAAAGATTTTCAGATGAAGAAAAATTAATTGAAGCCTGTGATATTATTGATGTCATCACCCCTACTAATTTACATTACGAAGTATGCATAATGGCCATCAGAAAAGGCAAGCATGTATTTGTAGAAAAACCGCTTGCTCACACCCTTCAAGAAGGTAAAGACCTTGTAAACATGGTGCAAGAAGCGGGTGTGAAAATGCAAGTAGGGCACGTCGAAAGATTTAATCCAGCTTATTTAGCATTAAAAGAATTGAACCTCAACCCCATGTTTATTGAAGTGCACAGATTAGCACAATTCAATCCAAGAGGCACCGAGGTAAGTGTAATACTAGATTTAATGATTCATGATATTGATATTATTTTAAGCCTTGTAAAATCAGACGTAAAATCAATATCAGCAAGTGGTGTAGCGGTTATGACTGACACGCCTGATATCGCCAACGTAAGAATTGAATTTAACAATGGTTGCGTTGCCAATTTAACGAGCAGCAGAATTTCTATGAAAAAAATGCGCAAAGTAAGGCTGTTCCAAAAAGACGCATACATTGGCATTGACTTATTAGAAAAGAAAACAGAAATTATTAAGTTAAAACAACCAGAAGATGTAGATGTATTTTCTTTTGATATAGAAACACCGAATGGCAAAAAAACAATTGCTATTGCCAACCCAATCATCGAACCACTCAATGCTATTAAATTAGAACTTGAATCTTTTGTAGACGCTATTATAAATAATAAGCCTACCGTTGTAAGTGAAATTGATGGTTATTTAGCGATGGAAGTGGCGCATCAGATTTTAGATAAAATCAATAACACGTCTATCCTTCAATAGTATCAAATGTTTTACAATACGCCTTTTGTAGAAGGCAAGTGATTAGAAAAAGGATCGCGCTTAACCGCCATTTTAATGGCTTTTGCAAATGCTTTAAAAATGGCTTCTATTTTATGATGCTCATTGTCACCAGCGCAACTAATATTTAAATTACATTTTGCAGCGTCCGAAAATGATTTAAAGAAATGAAAAAACATTTCGGTAGGCATCTCTCCTATTTTTTCTCTTTTAAAACTTGCGTCCCATACGAGCCAGTTTCTACCTCCAAAATCGATCAACACTTTTGCTTCTGCTTCATCCATTGGTAAAGCAAAACCATAACGCTCCATCCCGCGCTTGTCGGCAAGCGCCAAAGCAAACGCTTCGCCAAGCGCTAGTCCAGTATCTTCAATCGTGTGGTGCTCATCAATGTGTAAATCACCACTCGTGGTGATGGCTAGGTCAATATTTCCATGACGTGCAATTTGCTCTAGCATATGATCAAAAAAACCAAGGCCGGTATGTATCTGCGCGATACCGGATCCTGAAAGGTTTAGTTCTACTTGTATGTTGGTTTCGTTGGTGTTTCGAGCATGGCTCACTTTGCGCATGCCTAGCTTTAAAAAACTATAAATAGTTTCCCAACTACTAGTTTCAAGCGCAATGGTGCTGCGAAGTTCAGCATCCTGCTCCGGTGTAAGTGGGTGCAAAGGACTTTTAAAATAGATGGCTTTACAACCTAAGTTTTTGGCAAGTTGTATATCTGTGTAACGGTCGCCAATGACATATGAGCCGCTCAAATCGTAAGCCGGATTGTTAATCAGATGCGAAAGAAGGCCCGTGCCCGGCTTACGTGTAGGGGCATTTTCGTGTGCGAAGGTTTTGTCGATAATCACCTCATCAAACGTGAACCCTTCCCCTTCTAATGTACGAAGCATTAAATTTTGATAGGGATAAAAAGTGTCTGCTGGATAGGAAGGCGTACCAAGTCCATCTTGGTTGGTAACCATTACTTTATAATAGTCTAGCGATGCGGCAATATTTGAGAGGCCAACAATAGCGCCAGGTACAAAGCTTGTTTTATCTGTGCTATCAACCTGAAAATCTTGCGGCGGTTCCTGTAAAATCACACCATCTCTATCTATAAATAATATCCGCTTCATACCGTTTGTTTATATCTCTATTTTAATTTGCTTCTTATTTGCTTGACCTGCGCGAGTGTAACAGAGCCAACTTTATTGGTCCAACTACTTCTGATAAATGTTAACACGTCTGCAATTTGCTGATCTTTTAAATCGTCAGCGGCTGGCATAGCGTTAGAATAAAATTCACCATCAATTTCTACGCGGTCGGCAAAACCTTTCACTATATTTTTTACCAGTTTAGTAATATCAGTGCCTTTAACCGCGCTCGACCCATCCAATGGTGCATTTAAATTAGGAACACCACCACCATCTGCTTGATGACAAACCATACAGCGTTGTAGGTAAATCATTTTACCACGCGCTACACTTGCTGCAGTTAATTTATTATTTGTTTGTGCCGTAACTACTGTCAGAGAAATCATCACTACTACAAACACTAAAAAAATACGGTACATACTATATTATTTTTGGTACATGATTCTGTAAATCGTTCCTTTTACATCGTCTGAAACATATAAAGAGCCATCAGGTCCTTCTGCTAAACCACAAGGACGGTGCCCTGCATCACGCGGATTTTTAATAATTGTTTTTCCAGAAAATCCATTTGCAAAAACTTCCCATTTACCTGTTGGCTTTCCGTTTTCATACGGCACAAAAACAACATAGTAACCTTCTTGCGGAAGTGGAGATCTATTCCATGAGCCATGAAACGCAATGAATGCGCCATTCTTGTAACGAGCAGGGAATTGATTGCCTGTATAAAATAGTAAACCATTTGGCGCCATATGTCCAGGGAATGCCATGGCCGGATTAATAAATTTATCGTCTACTGTTTTTTTACCATCACCACCATACTCTGGCGCCATCATTTTTTTACCTTTTATATGATCGTAATAAATGTAAGGCCAACCGGCATTATCGCCTTTATTAATAGCGTACATGGTTTCTGATGGAAGCTCGGCGCTAGATGTTGTGTCGTATAAATCAGGAAATAAATTGTTGAGCATATCTCTACCGTGCTGCGCAACAAATAATTGATTGAGTTGGTTGTTCCAATCAAGCCCTACCACATTTCTAAGTCCTGTTGCATAACGAACACCCGTTGCATAGGTTTGATTTAACTGATCAATTTTAAACTGCCAAATACCTCCTGCCGAATCGAGTATTGGACAAGGCATCATACCCATAGAACCTTTGGTACGATCTTTTTCTTGACATGCATTTGATGGCGCACCAATGTTTACATAAATATTACCAGCATTGTCTAGTGTGATAGATTTTGAATTGTGTTGTCCTTTATCTACAAGTCCGGTAACAAGTTTTTCGCCTGCATTTTCATCTATTATGTCACCAGCTGCATTTAAAGCATACTTAAATATTTCTGTGTTAGAAGCAGCATATAAATAATTGCCCTTTATTGCAATACCGGTACCAATATAATTGGCAAATGTTGTTTTGGTTTCTGCTCTACCATCACCATCGGTATCTTTTAAAACAACAATACCTTTTCCATTATCAAGTCTTTCAAGTTTAGCATAAACAGCACCTTGCTTATTTACTGCAATATGTCTAGTACGACCTACATTGTCTGCTACTTTTAAGGCAGAAAATCCAGTAGGCAATAGTAAGCCTGCATTGTCTGTGTCCGCTTTAATATTTTGTGCAGAGGCACTTACGGCAGCTAATAATATCGAAACAAATAAGCTTGAGAAAAACCCAATGGGTGTAACTTTTTTCATGGTATTAAAATTGATGTATAAATAGAACTCTAATATAATTATTATTTAAACGTGATAGTCATTTTGTTTACCTGTTGTACCAGGCCTGCATAGCATCTATAAGCAAAGTGTTTTCTTTTTCGGTGCCAATGGTAATTCGGAGGCAGTTTTCACAAAGTTCCACACTACTGCGGTCTCTTACCACTATTTGCTGTGTTAACAAAAAATCATACACGGCCCTTGCATCTGCTATTTTAACGAGTAAAAAATTAGCATCGGAAGGATATACTTTTTCTACGGTTGGCATTTGCCTAAACACAACCGCAAGCGCCTCCCGCATGTCCACAATTATTTTAATCATATCATTTACCTGCCCTACTTCTTCTAATGCTTTAAGCACGAGTTCTTGGGTAGCTGTATTGATATTATAAGGCGGTTTTACTTTATCCAAAATAGAAATAATGGCTGGAGAGGCAAATGCCATGCCAAGTCTTAAACCCGCAAGTCCCCAGGCTTTACTTAAGGTTTGTAACACCACGAGATTGGGATAGTCCTGTAACTCCTGAATAAAAGATTTTTGTTTCGAAAAATTAATATACGCTTCATCAATAACCACGAGCCCATTAAAATTATTGAGTACCATTTCTATGGATGCACGCTCCATAGAATTACCGGTTGGATTATTAGGTGAGCAAATCCAAATAATTTTAGTGTTGGGGTCAATTAAATTTTCGAGATGAATAAGATCCAACTGAAAGTCAGGAAGTAAGGGCGCTTTTTTAATTTGTACATTATTAATATTAGCCGATACCTCATACATACCGTATGTTGGCGGACAAATAATAATATTGTCCTTACCAGGCTCACAAAAACTTCTAAAAAGTAAATCGATACACTCGTCACTGCCGTTACCAATAAATATTTGTTCAGCCGGAACCGATTTTATAGAAGATAAGGCGGCTTTAATGGCTACTTGATGTGGGTCTGGATAGCGGTTGTACCACCTTATAAGTGGCGAGCCGAAACTATTTTCATTGGCGTCTAAAAACACTTTAGCTGTGCCACTAAATTCATCTCTCGCCGACGAGTACGGTGCTAGGTTTTTAATATTGTCTCTAACTAATTTTTGTACGTCAAACATGTTGGTGTATTTATACTTTCTAGTTTTTATAACGATTGTAAGCGAATGGTGATTGCATTTTTATGTGCATCTAACCCTTCTGCTGCGGCCATCGTTTCTACGGCTGTTCCAATGGCTTGTAACCCAGCTGGCGTTAATTTTTGGAAGGTTACTTTTTTTACAAAGCTATCTACACTCACACCACTATATGCTCTCGCATATCCACTTGTTGGAAGTGTATGATTGGTACCACTTGCATAATCCCCCACCGATTCTGGACTGTAATTTCCTAAAAATACAGACCCCGCGTTGGTAATTTGTTCTGCTACAACATCTTCATTTTTGCAAGCGATAATTAAATGCTCTGCAGCGTAACTATTAACAATAAAAATAGCACGCTCCATATCTTCAACTACAATTGCAGTGCTGTTATCAAGTGCTTTTTGCGCAATGTCTTTTCGTGGAAGTACAGCTAGTTGAGCTGCTAAAGCTTCCTTTACTTCTGCTACTACTTTTTTGCTGGTACTTACAAGTAATACCTGACTGTCTGCGCCATGTTCTGCCTGCGATAATAAATCGGAAGCCACAAAAGCTGGATTGCAAGTTTCATCGGCTAATACACAAACTTCGCTAGGGCCAGCAGGCATATCAATAGCCACACCCGTTTGTTGCACCAGTTGTTTTGCCGCAGTTACATATTGATTGCCAGGACCAAAAATTTTATACACTTTTGGCACCGTTTCGGTGCCAAAAGCCATGGCTGCAATAGCTTGTACGCCACCAATTTTATACATACTTTTGATGCCTACCACGGATGCTGCATATAATATTGCAGGGTGTACTTTACCATTTGCCGCAGGAGGTGTACACAAAATAATTTCTTTGCATCCTGCAATGACGGCTGGTATTCCTAGCATTAAAACCGTACTAAATAATGGTGCCGATCCACCCGGTATATACAGCCCCACTTTATCTATCCCTATACTTTTACGCCAGCAATTTACCCCTGGCATGGTTTCTATTTTTACCGGTTCTGAAACCTGCGCCTCATGAAAACACCTGATATTTTTTGCAGCTAATTGTATAGCTTCTTTTAATGCAGGCGCTAGCTCTAATACAGCTTCATTAATTTCAACTTCGGTCACTAACGTATGATCCATTGTAACGCCATCAAATGCTTTGGTATAAGAAGCTACCGCTTTATCACCCTCCTTTTTTACCCCATCTAAAACCCCCTGCACCACTGTATATAATGCAGCATGATCCATGGCAGGCCTTTGGAGTAATTCCGGAAGCGATTCTAGCAAAGGGTTTTCAATTATTTTCATACAATATTTTTATATCACCATTTTTTCGATAGGCACTACTAAAATTCCTTCTGCACCAGCGGCTTTTAACTGCTCAATAATTTCCCAAAAATCATTTTCATTGAGTACACTATGTACGCTACTCCATCCAGCTTCTGCTAAAGGCAGTACTGTAGGGCTTTTCATACCAGGCAGAAGCGCGATTATCTCCGCTAATTTAGCGTTTGGCGCATTTAATAAAATGTATTTGGTATTGCGTGCTTTTTTTACAGATTCAATTCTAAAAAGTAACCGGTCTATAATTTGCTGTTTTTGGGCGTTTAAACTATTGGTTGCCACAAGCACCGCTTCAGAAGATAAAATAGTTTCTGCTTCTTGTAATCCGTTCGAAAATAAAGTGGAACCACTGCTTACCAAATCACAAATAGCATCGGCAAGTCCAATACTAGGGGCAATTTCTGCACTACCGCTAATTTCATGCACTTCGGCACGAACGCCATTGTCTTGTAAAAACTTAGATAAAATAACAGGGTAACTGGTAGCTACTTTTTTACCTTCTAAAAATTGAATGCCTGTATAATTTTCAGATTTACGCACGGCAACACTCAACCTGCATTTACCAAACCCTAATTTATTAAGTACGGTCAATGGCTTGTTTTTTTCATACACTACATTTTCACCTACAATACCAATATCAGCAACGCCATCTTCTACGTACTGAGGAATATCATCATCACGCAAAAAATAAACTTCGATAGGGAAATTAGAAGCTTCTGCTTTTAACTTGTTCAGGCCATTACTAATATCGATCCCACACTCTTTTAAAAGCTTGATAGAATCGTCGTGTAACCTGCCACTTTTTTGAATCGCCAACCTTACTTTCATATTCATAGTTTAAAATAAAAGAGGCCTACCAAATGGTAAGCCTCTTCAATGTTTTATAATGACACAAACACCTACAGCCTACCCGTTTGGTAAGAAATGATGATGGTGGTTATGTGTAAATTGCTTCATTAGGCCACTAAAATAGCTTCAAATTGGGCATTGAGCAAATAATTTTTAAAGCTACCTTTAAGGCACCTAACTAAAAGGATCTAAACATGAATAGATGGACTAAAATAGCCGCCACCCTTACCATTACAATCCTTACTAGAGTTGTATTTGCGCAAAACTATCCACTGTTTGTTGGTACCTATACCGGCAAGGGTAGCAAAGGAATCTATTGGTTGGATTTTAATAGTCAAACAGGTGTGAGCACCCTTATTAGCAGTACCGATACCGCTAGCAACCCCTCTTTTATATGTGTTACGCCAAACGGCAAATACCTCTATGCCGTAAGTGAAGATGGCAATAAAGAACATGGTCATATCAGCGCCTATGCCATCAATCCAAAAACAAAATCGTTAGACTTTATAAATAAAGTGCCTTCCAATGGCGACCATCCATGTTTTGTTGCAATCAATAAAAAAGCAAACTGGCTGGTAGCCGCCAATTATTCTAGCGGAAGTTTAGCAAGCTTTTCTGTAAATACAAATGGGTCTATTAACGAATCAACACAAAAAATTGCGCATACAGGATCGGGGCCCAACAAACAAAGACAAGCTAGCCCGCATGTACATGCTACTTTTTTTGGTCCAAACTTTACAAATGTGTGGGCTCCCGATTTAGGTTCCGATAAAATTGCGGTGTACGATTTTAATGATAAAGCATCGGCGCCACTAAGTAATGTAGCCGTTCATGAAATTATTAGTAGCCCTGGTAGCGGACCTAGGCATCTTACTTTTAGCCCCAATAAAATGTTTGTGTATGTTATTGAAGAATTAGCAGGAACCGTTAGTGCGTATACAATAAAAGGCACAAAAGCTACCCTGGTACAAAGCATTGTAACGCATCCTCAAAATGTACAATCTAATTTTGGTAGTGCCGATATTCACATCACACCCAATGGAAAATTTTTATACGCTTCAAACAGAGGTGAAGAAAATAATTTGGCCATTTTTAGCATCCACCCAATCACGGGAAAACTCACAAGCCTAGGATACCAAAGGGTTTCAGGTATTGGACCTAGAAATTTTACCATTGACCCTACAGGGCAATATGTATTAGTTGCCAATCAAATTACAAATAACATTGTTACTTTTTATATCAATCAGGCAACCGGATTACTCAAAGAGTTACCTACCCAAATGAATATACCAAACCCAGTATGTCTGGTGTTTCATAAGTAATAAAACTACTTAGCAGCTTCTGCTTTTAGTACTTCAATTTCAAACACGAGAACACTATTGGGTGGAATGGCTTTACTCCTTGTGCGCATACCATAGGCAATGCCTGATGGAATCATAATTTTAATTTTACCACCTGCCCTGCATTTTGCAAGTCCTATTTGCCAACCTTTAATTAAACGTTGTAAAGGAAAACGAGCTGGCTTCTCTTTTGTTTGATCAAATATAGAGCCGTCTTTTAAAAGCGTTCCTTTATAATGCACAGTTACCGTATCCGTTACGCGTACAAAATCTCCAGCACCTTCTTGTAAAATCTGATAATAAACGCTGCCAACATTTCCAGTTGTATCAAATGCACGTGCAGTAATAGCGGCGTTCATTTGTGCTAGGTCTCTTTTTGCCTGACTCAATGAGTCTGCATTTTTAGTAAAATCAATCACCGGTTTATTTTGCTGCGCTGGACGTATAAAAGATTGACCATAATTTGCAGTTGCATTTTTAAAACCACCATGCCAAAGCTCAAAAGCACCAGTAGGCGTAACACTAGCGCCATAATCGATTCTGTCGCCCATTTTACCGGTAACATCATACGAAAAACGCGCTTCTGTAAGCTCTTGCCACTGGCCATTAGCACCATTCTGAATCCACTGATTCCCAAACAATGATTTTCTTTCTAGCTGTCCATTAATGCCTACAAAATTTTCACTAAACGAGTATAAGTTGCGTAAATTTTTGCCATCTTTTGGCGCCGAAAAACTCGCCATTAATTTCCATTTTTCTTGCTCAGGTAAATAAAAATAACCCGAGTAAATAGTTGTTTGAGAAGCGGAGTCTGTCAAGGCTGTTACTAAAAATTTATAGGTTGTTTGGGTTTCCCAAGGATAAATAAAGTGGCTATGTCCACCAGTACC
Organism: Sediminibacterium sp.; assembly: GCA_040403595.1. Taxonomy (GTDB): domain Bacteria; phylum Bacteroidota; class Bacteroidia; order Chitinophagales; family Chitinophagaceae; genus Sediminibacterium. Next base: position 32,890 of record JBBAKI010000006.1, read on the forward strand.
TTCATTACCAAAATCATTGGCGATAACACTATCACCTTTTGCAAGTAACACCACTCTGTTTTCGGTTCCTACTTTATTACGGTCTACCGCTTCGTTTCCAGCGTCCCACACCGAAAATATAATGCGTCTTTCTTTTTCACTATTTACCTGCATACCAAAATAACCACGCGCAAATCCACAGGCCATATAGTAAGTGTGTATAGGATCAAAGCCAGCAGGAACCGTTATTTCGTTGTAAAAAGAAATCGTTTTTATACTATCAGCAACCGGATATTTTAAATGTACCGATGCTGCATTACGTCTAGGCTTGTGGTTATAATGCATATTCTCCACTGCCGTGCCACTAAGTAAAATACCTGCAATAGAGGTCCTCATCTTGGCCGTATTTTTTGGCACTGAAAGTGTAATTTGAACAAAGCCCGTATCGGATATTAAAACCTTGCCTAGCTTAATGGTTGTAAATTTACTAGTAGCTGGCAGTAGCGCTTTTAACACAGTAGCACCAACACTTACACGAATAGGCTGCGCCCATTTATTTGTAAACTGCAACTGAACATTTAATTGTCCGGGCTTTCTAATTTTTACAAAAAATTGAATTTGCTTAGCCGCTTGTTTCCAGTTGTAAAAAGTAGGATCGCCTTTAACAAATTGATCTTCCTCTTCTTCGTCCTGCAATTGCAAACCGGTATTAAGGGGCGTGATATAAGCGGTAGTAATAGACAACACACTATCAAGCTGTGCAAACGCGCTCGCACTCAACATCAAAAAAACAAGTACACTAAAAATATTTTTTTTCATAGTCGTCTATTTAAGTAGCCTCAAACCAAATTGGTTTTGTATTATCAGGCTCTGCATTATAATTAATAAATAATTCGTCTCCAGCGGCTACTGGCTTAACAGTCGTTATAGAAATAGTTGCGTTATCAAAATCCATTTCATACACGCAGTTGGCTGCATAAGAATGATTATAAATAGAGAGGTAACCTAGCGCTACGCAAGCAGACAATAAATCGTCGCCCCACTCAAAAATATAATCATACAAAAGCGTTTTTTCAAGCAGCTCACGTTCCGTGGGATTCACCACCAATACTGGCGAAATCTCAATGGTAGTGCCTACATCAATACTTTCGGTGGCAAACACACCTCTCCCCCGCTGGGCAGATGGAGCAATGGTTAAAATGGGTAATATCATAAAAATCAATGTCGAACATGAAGATACAGCCTCTTTTCATATCATTTAATATGGACGATTCACAAATGATGACTAAATTGCGCCCATGTCTTTGAAGTTCGACCAATTAAATATCAACGAACAGTTCAAACAGCTCATTGCGAATGAAGATAAACTAGAAATCAAAGATTTTCTAGACGATCAAAACATTAGTGATGTGGCGGAGCTTATCAATGAATTTCCTGAATACGAGGCCCAAATAATTGCCAATATGGCTATTCATAGGGCCGCTAGCGTTTTCAAGATTTTGGATATTGCACAGCAAAAGGACATTGTCAAAGAACTGCCTTCTTCTAAAACTGCCGAGTTATTAAATGAACTCCCTGCCGATGACCGAACCGACTTTTTGGAGGAATTACCTAAAGCAGCCATACGTGATTTAATTAAACTACTAGATCCCGAAGAACGAAAAATTACCCTTGCTATGCTTGGGTACCCAGAAGATAGTGTGGGCCGTTTAATGACACCCGATTACGTTTACATCTATGCACATAACACCGTAACTGAAGTTTTTGATACCATTCGAAAATTTGGAAAAAATTCTGAAACCATTGATGTTATTTATATCATTGATCAAAAAGGAGAACTGGTAGACGACATCAGAATTAGGGACGTTATTTTAGCAGCACCCGATAAAAGAGTAGATGAAATTATTGATGGTAGGGTGGTATCTTTAAATGTACATGACGATCAGGAATACGCCAACCAGGTGTTTAAAATGAACAACCGTATGGCACTTCCTGTTGTAGATGATAACAATATTTTGTTAGGGATTGTAACCATCGATGACATGCTTTGGGTAGCCAACGAGGAGTTCAGCGAAGACATGCAAAAAATGGGTGGTACCGAAGCTTTAAACGAACCTTATTTAGATATCCCATTATTAAAACTCTTTAAAAAAAGAGTAGGCTGGTTGGTTATTTTATTTATTGGCGAAATGCTTACAGCAACAGCCATGGGATATTTCCAAGATGAAATTGCAAAAGCCATTGTACTTGCATTATTTGTTCCACTTATTATTTCCAGTGGTGGTAATAGTGGTTCACAAGCTTCTACCTTAATTATTCAGGCCATGGCGGTTGGTGAAATTACCATCGAAGATTGGTGGCGCGTTTTACGAAGAGAAATTACCAGTGGTATGTTACTAGGCACGGTGCTTGGTATCATCGGATTTATACGCGTAGGTGTTTGGCATTCTATTTTCCCCAACATTTATGGAGAACACTGGATGATGATTGGATTTACTGTTGGATTTTCATTAATAGGCGTTGTACTGTGGGGTACCTTATCAGGCTCCATGCTGCCTATCTTTTTAAAGCGTTTAGGATTTGACCCTGCGGTTTCATCGGCACCATTTGTAGCCACGATGGTAGATGTTACCGGGCTTATTATCTACTTTAGTTTTGCCTACTTATTCTTGCAAGGATTACTCTTATAAAGTATTAAAATTTAAGTCCAAGTCCAATTTGCAAAGAAGCGGTTTTCCAAATTTCTTGGTTGTCAATAGCATTGATATTTTGCAAACCGGCAATGTATCTTCCGTAAATTCTAAATGAACTCAAATTTAATTGAGCACCCATTACTGCAGACAAATCTCCAGACTTAAAAGCATTTTGCGCATTGGTTAGTACATTTTTATCTTGACCAATTAATATGCCGTATTGAGGCCCTGCATTTAGTGTAATAAGCTTACCTAAGTTAAGGCGCAGTAAAATAGGAATACTTAAATAGTTAAGTCTAGTGTATGCGTTATCAATTAAAAAAGCTTGGCTAAACCTAGAGTTATATAAAGTAGAAAAACTAGAACGCTTGGTCATGGTTTGGCTATACAATACCTCTGGCTGAATACCTATAAACTTATTGATATCAATTTCAGCAAAAGCGCCAGCCATATATCCCATATCAAATGCTTCACTAAAAGATTGACCATTCACTTTGGTTAAGTTGAGGCCGCCTTTTACGCCGAGTCTAAAACCACCTTGCGCAAATCCATGAATTGAAAAAAAAACTACAAGTCCAAGTAAAATCAATGTCTTTTTCATAATCGTAAATTTTATAACAGCAAGTTCCATTATTTAAAACGAAAAAAAATCCAACTAATTGTTAAATTGCTTAACTATAACATAGTTAAATTAATTCTATAACCGTGATTTCTGGAAGGATACCCACCCTACCCGGATAACCAATAAATCCATAACCCCTGTTCACGTATAACTTTTGTTTTCCTTGCTCGTATAAACCCGCCCATTGTTTGTACATCCACTGCACTGGACTCCATTTAAAATAAGGATTTTCAATACCAAACTGCATACCGTGGGTATGGCCAGAAAGCATTAGATCAATACCTGGGTACTCAGGTAATATTTGAGCGTCCCAATGGCTTGGATCATGACTCAAAAGTATTTTAAACGGTATATTTTCGGTACCAGGATATGCCAAATCCATTTTGCCATATTTAGGAAACCTTGCTTTAGCGCCCCAGTTTTCAATTCCTAGTAAGGCAATTTTTTCACCTTTCTTTTCAAGTACCACATGCTCATTCATTAATAAACGCCATCCCATATTGGTATGTACTTTTTTGAGGGCTTCCAAATTGTCAATTTTAGCCTGTGCTGTAGGCCACTGCACATAGTCGCCATAATCATGATTGCCGAGTGTAGAAAAAACACCGAGTGGTGCTGTTAGGCGTCCAAAAGAATTTTGATAGGATCCCATTTCGGTGGCCCTGTCATTTACCAAGTCGCCAGTAAAAACGATGAGGTCTACTTGCTGCTTTAAAATTAAATCGATACCCTTGTTAACGGCACGAATGTCCTGAAAACTTCCGCTATGGATATCACTAATATGCACCATGCGCATGCCTTTAAATGCATCCGGTAAATTATTAAATTTTAGTTTTATTTTTTTTACTTGATAATTGTATTTGTTGCCAAAACCAAACAATAAGGTTCCAAATAAAGTACCGCCAAGTCCAAGGCCCAGCCAACTTAAAAAAGTAGATCTTGGAATACCCTGTCCTTCCGTACCCATATATTGCGCCCCTGATAATGGAAAAATTTTATTCATTAAAAGTAAAGCACCCCTGCGCACATCGTCGGCAATAAAAAATAGTGATCCAATTAATTTTGCTAAAAAAAGTCCCATTAAAATAGCAAACACATAATTTCTAAAGAGTTTAGATGTTTGCAAAAATTGGATATACGGAAAACTAAGCATGGTTGCAATTGTCAAAAAAGACACCGCCCAATAGATAATAAATATGCCCTGACGAGCCCGTTCCGACCCCTGCTGGCTCACCGTTTTTAAAGCCTGAAAAACATATAAATCGAGTAAGAAAATGACCAGAGCGATGATCCACCAGCTTGTTGCACTACGCATAGAATTGAGTTAATTGTTTGGTTTTTTGCCAAAAACCCTTAATAAAAAGACAAAATTACCCCTTTTTTAGCCGTTTTTATGGATTTTTGACAAGTGGCTACCGGTACAACAAAGTATGGATAAGATTGTTTCAAAAGATGTAGCTGAAAGCTTATTTTTGGCAACTTAGAAGCAATTAATATTATGGCGAGAATTATAGGCGTAGCCAATCAAAAAGGAGGCGTGGGTAAAACAACCACAGCTATTAACGTAGCAGCAAGTTTGGCGGTTTTAGAATTTAAAACCCTACTTGTAGATGCAGATCCGCAGGCAAACAGCACCACTGGTATAGGTTTTGATTTACATAACATTACAAACAGTTTATACGATTGCATGGTTAACAATGCAACCGCCAACGATGTTATTTTAAAATCGGAAGTACCCAATTTAGATTTAATTCCTTCGCATATAGATTTAGTGGGTGCCGAAATTGAAATGATCAATTACCCGAACAGAGAAAATGTGATGAAGGGTATTTTAGATGCCGTTCGTGATAAGTATGATTTTATCATAATCGATTGTTCTCCTTCTCTCGGATTAATTACTGTCAATTCACTTGTTGCCGCAGATAGTGTTATCGTTCCAGTTCAGTGCGAATTTTTTGCACTAGAAGGTTTAGGTAAATTATTAAATACCATTAAAATTGTGCAAAGCAGATTAAATCCTGCTCTACAAATTGAAGGTATTTTAATGACCATGTATGATGGCCGTTTACGTTTAAGCAATCAAGTAGTAAGCGAAGTTCGTAGACACTTTGATGAAATGGTTTTTGATACCATCATTCACCGAAATACCAGATTAAGTGAATCACCAAGTGTAGGGAAGCCGGTTATTTTATACGACGCCGACAGCAAGGGCACGATTAATTATTTAAACCTTGCTAAAGAAATTCTTCAAAATAACGGCATGACAAAAATTTCTAACGAAGAAAGAATTATGGAATAACATGAGTAGCCCTAAAAATAATAAAGAAATGATTGGCAAAGGACTTAGGTCTTTGCTATCCAATATAGACGCAGAATACAAGACACCCAAGGGACAAGTGCAACCAGCATTTGCAGAGCAGGCTGTTGCCACTAGCAAAATTGCACTTGCAGATATTCAAATCAATCCAAAGCAACCACGCCGCGATTTTGATGAGCAAGCATTACACGAACTTGCCGAGTCTATAAAAATTCATGACGTTATTCAGCCTTTAACGGTTTCTAAATTAGCCTCTGGTAAATTCCAATTGATTGCTGGTGAGCGCAGGTTTAGAGCTTCTAAAATGGCAGGCCTTAAAGAAGTGCCGGTATACGTAAGACAAGCCAACGATCAGCAATTATTAGAGTGGGCTTTACTTGAAAACTTACAAAGAGAAAATTTAAACGCCATTGAAATTGGCATCAGCTATAAGCGCATGATGGACGAACTTTCTTATACCCAAGAGCAGGTAGCAGAGCGTATGGGCAAAGAGAGAAGTACCGTTTCCAATTATATCAGACTTTTAAAATTACCGCCCGATTTACAACTTGCGATCAGAAGTGGTAAAATATCAATGGGTCACGCAAGAGCACTCGTAAATATTGATACCATTGATAGACAGCTTTTTGTTTTCAAAGAAATTATTCAAAAAAGTTTAAGCGTTAGACAAACCGAAGAACTGGTGCGCAAAATGTACCTCGCTCAAAAGCCAGCAGGTGTAAAAGATAATAAGTCTAGCCTTCCTACTGCCTATAAAAAAATAGAAGATAATTTATCTTCGCATTTTTCTACAAAAGTTAAAATGACACATTCCAAAAAAGGAAGTGGCAGCATTACCATCGAGTATTTTTCTTTAGACGAGCTAAATAAAATATTGGATGCCATGAACGTAACGGTGAACTAACATGACGCATGCAAAAAAGTTATGCTTATTAATACTCTGCTGCATAGTCATTTGTAGCACCCAAATTCTTGCACAACAAAAAGACAGCACAACGCTAAAAAAAGATTCGGCCGTTGTAAAATTTCGCCCTCAAGTTGCTACTAAAAGAGCGGCTATTTTACCTGGATGGGGACAAGCCACCAATAAAGAATACTGGAAAATACCTATCGTATATGGTGTTTTAGCAATACCTGGTGGCATGTATTTTTACAATGATAGCTGGTACAAAAAAACCAAATACGCTTACGAAGCTAAATTTAAAGCACAGGCGCCCTCCCTAGACAGCTCTGGGCTAGCGGGTATTGATCCTCAATTAAAAAATTTAGGACTCACCTCCTTACAGTCTTATCGAAACACATTTAGAAGAGATAGAGACTATTCGATCCTCTATTTTATATTAGCCTGGGGTTTACAGGTGGCCGACGCCACTGTTTTTGCGCACCTCAAACAATTTGATGTATCAGATGATTTATCTTTACAAATAAAACCACATTTCAATCCTACAACTAGAACTCCCGGCTTTGGACTGGTGTTAAATTTTAAAGAGCCCTCAAAAAAAATATTTACAACCAAATAAAGCAAGCATGAATATTGCACTTGTTGGATACGGAAAAATGGGTAAAGCCATAGAAGAAATTGCAGTAGCAAATGGCCATACCATTGGCTTAAAAATTGACATCGATAATGCAGCAGATTTATGCGCCGATAAATTAGCAGGTATCGATGTTGCTATAGAATTTACTGGACCGCATAGTGCATTTGACAACGTCATGAAATGTCTTACACTAGGCGTACCCGTGGTTTGCGGATCTACCGGTTGGTTAGAAAAATTTGACCAAGCAAAAGCATTTTGTGAGGCGGGGCATGGCACACTTATTTATGCAAGTAATTTTAGCATAGGTGTCAATTTGTTTTTTGAAACCAATAAAACATTAGCAGCCCTCATGTCTAAGCACCCAAGTTATGAGGTAAGCTTACATGAAATTCATCATACGCAAAAAAAGGACGCTCCTAGTGGAACAGCTATCACACTTGCTGAGCAGGTACTAGATGCTATGCCCAACAAAACAAAATGGGTGAACGAAGCATCGAGTGCTGCTTCAGATCTAGTGATTACTTCAGAAAGAATTGATCCAGCACCTGGTACGCATACAACCACGTATGCTTCTGCTATTGATACCATAGAAATTACCCATACCGCACATAACAGAAAAGGATTTGCTGGAGGCGCAGTGCTTGCTGCCGAATATGCAGCTACACATAAAGGGATTTTTTCAATGAAAGAAGTATTAGGCCTTTAAACCATTGCCATGTTATCTAAAAAAACTCAATACGCATTTAAAGCACTAGGCTACTTAGCTGAACATAGTACAAATGGTCCTGTGCTTATTGCTACTATTGCCAATGAAAAAAAGATACCACTAAAATTTTTAGAAACCATTTTATTAGAATTAAAAAAAGCGGATTTATTAGATAGTAAAAAAGGCAAAGGAGGAGGCTATTATTTTAAAGTAGCGCCGGGTCAAATAACACTAGCTTCCATTATGCGCTTAATAGAAGGCCCCATTGCATTACTTCCATGCGTGAGTTTGAATTTTTATGAAAAATGCGCCGATTGCAACGAAAAAAAATGTGGACTTAATAAAATCATGTGCCAGGTTAGAGACAATACTTTATCTGTTTTAGAACATAAAACAGTGGCTGACCTCGTTGATTAATGTATAAAATAAAAAATCATGAACCCCAACTACCTAACAGAATTATTTACAAATCAATCGTATAATAAAAATCAGTTTTTTTTAATTGCAGGACCTTGTGTGGTAGAAAGTGAAGAGCTGGTGATGGAAATAGCGGATAAAGTAAGCGGTATTTGCAAAAACCTAGGCATTGCTTATGTGTTTAAAGCAAGCTACCGCAAAGCCAACCGCACTAGTGCCAATTCTTTTACGGGTATTGGCGACGATAACGGACTTGAGCTCATAAAAAAAGTAGGTAGGACCTATAACCTCCCCACTACTTCCGATATTCATGCACACGACGAAGCAGCCGTGGCTGCTGAGTTTATCGACATTTTACAAATCCCTGCCTTTTTGTGTAGACAAACAGATTTGTTAGTAGCCGCTGCACAAACGGGTAAAATTGTAAATGTAAAAAAAGGACAATTTTTAAGTGGAGCCTCTATGAAATTTGCCGTTGATAAAATTAGACTAGCAGGTAACGAAAAAATCATGTTAACAGAACGCGGTAATACTTTTGGATACCAAGATCTAGTGGTGGATTATAGAAATATTCCGGCCATGAAAGAAAACAACGTACCTGTTATTATGGATTGCACACATTCACTTCAACAACCCAATCAAACAAGTGGTGTAACGGGCGGCAACCCTCAATTAATTGAAACAATAGCAAAAGCAGCCATTGCTACAGGAGCGGATGGGCTATTTATTGAAACGCACCCTAACCCTGCTATTGCAAAAAGTGATGGCGCCAATATGCTACCACTCCATTTACTAGAACCTTTACTTGAAAAATTAGTGAAACTGAGAGAGACCGTTATCTAAACAACTACCAGTTGTTTAAAGGATTTCTTTTACCTGCTAAAATGTAACGCTTGATGTTCATCCAAAAAGCGAGCACCATATAAATAATAACGGGCGATCCGAGGGTTAAAAAGCTGATATAGATAAACCACATTCTAATGCGTGACGTGGCAATACCAAGCCGCTCCCCCATGGCGTTACAAACGCCAAAAGCTCTTAATTCTAGAAATTCCCTTACTTTTTGAATCATAACGGCGCTTTTTTAAGAAGTCTAGGGCAATTTAGGGCATTTCTAGTAAAGAAACTCTTTTGAGCATCCCCCTTTTTTTCGTAATTTTGCAGCAGATTTTTAAAAATTCAATCATACATCTATAAATACCTATTGTTATGGCTTTTGACATTGAAATGATTAAGAAATTGTATGCAGCAATGCCTGCAAAAATTAATGCTGCAAGAGAAGCACTTGGCAGACCATTAACCCTTTCTGAAAAAATTCTTTTTTCGCATTTACACGGTGATCAATCTCCAAGTAATTTTGAAAGAGGTGGTTCATACGTAGATTTTGCACCAGACCGCGTTGCCATGCAAGATGCAACTGCACAAATGGCATTGTTACAATTTATGCAAGCGGGTCGTCCAAAAGTAGCGGTGCCCAGTACAGTACATTGCGATCACTTAATTTCAGCAAAAGTAGAGGCCAGACAAGATTTACAAGTTGCTACAACAGAGAGCAAAGAAGTGTATGATTTTTTGGCTTCTGTTTCTAATAAATATGGTATTGGTTTTTGGAAACCAGGTGCAGGTATTATTCACCAAGTAGTATTAGAAAATTATGCATTCCCTGGTGGCATGATGATTGGTACCGATTCACACACCGTTAACGCAGGTGGTTTAGGTATGCTTGCGATTGGTGTGGGTGGTGCAGATGCTTGTGATGTAATGGCTGGACTTGCTTGGGAATTAAAATGGCCTAAACTCATTGGTATTAAATTAACAGGAAAATTAAATGGCTGGACCGCACCTAAAGACGTGATTTTAAAAGTAGCTGGTATCTTAACCGTAAAAGGTGGTACTGGTGCGATTGTAGAATATTTTGGTGAAGGTGCAACTAGCATGAGTTGTACGGGTAAAGGAACCATTTGTAATATGGGTGCCGAAATTGGTGCGACTACTTCTACATTTGGTTACGACGCAAGCATGAGCCGTTACTTAAGCTCTACTGGCCGTGCCGATGTTGCTGCACTAGCAGATGGTATTGCAGAACATTTAAATGCAGACGCAGAAGTATATGCAAACCCTTCAACATATTTCGATCAAGTCATTGAAATCGATTTAAATACATTAGAGCCTCACTTAAACGGACCTTTCACGCCAGATTTAGCAACCCCTATTTCTAAAATGAAAGAAGTAGCTGCTGCAAACGGTTGGCCTACAACTGTTGAAGTGGGTTTAATTGGTAGCTGTACCAACTCTTCTTACGAAGACATTAGCCGTGCGGTAAGTTTAGCAAAACAAGTTGCGCAAAAAGGATTGACAACAAAAGCAGAATACATGATCACACCAGGTTCTGAACAAGTAAGATATACCATCGAAAGAGATGGCTTCTTAGATGTGTTTAGTCAAATGGGTGCGAAGGTATTTGCAAACGCTTGTGGGCCTTGTATTGGTATGTGGGAGCGCGTTGGTGCAGAGAAAAAAGAAAAAAATACAATCGTACACTCTTTCAATAGAAACTTTGCAAAGCGTGCCGATGGTAACCCTAATACTTTTGCATTTGTAGCGAGTCCGGAAATTGTTACAGCACTTGCAATTGCCGGTGATTTAACTTTTAATCCATTAACAGATACTTTAACCAACGATAAAGGCGAACAAGTAATGTTGGATGCACCTACCGGGGACGAATTGCCATTGAAAGGTTTTGCAGTTGAAGATGCAGGATACCAAGCACCTGCTGCAGATGGCTCAAATGTAATAGTAGCGGTAGATCCGGCATCAAAGCGTTTACAACTATTAGATCCTTTTGCTGCATGGGAAGGCACCGATTTAAAATCTTTAAAATTATTAATTAAGGCAAAAGGAAAATGTACCACAGACCATATTTCGATGGCGGGTCCATGGTTAAAATTCCGTGGTCACTTAGATAATATTTCAAACAACATGCTCATTGGTGCAGTTAATTTTTTCAATGAAAAAACAGACAGCGTTAAAAATCAATTGACAGAAGCATTTGATACCGTACCAAATACACAAAGAGCTTATAAAGCTGCAGGTATTGGAACCATTGTAGTAGGTGATGAAAACTACGGAGAAGGTAGTTCTCGTGAGCATGCTGCCATGGAGCCACGTCATTTAGGTGTACGTGTAGTATTAACGAAATCATTTGCACGTATCCACGAAACAAACCTTAAAAAACAAGGTATGTTGGCCTTAACTTTTGCAAACAAAGCAGACTACGATAAAATTCAGGAAGATGACAGTATCGATGTAGTTGGCTTAACAAGCTTTGCACCAGGTACGCCGTTAACTTTAGTATTAACACACAAAGACGGATCAACAGATTCTATAGAAGCAAACCATACCTACAACCAACAACAAATTGAGTGGTTTAAAGCAGGTGGTGCGCTAAACATTATTAGAAAGCAAGTAGCTGAATAAAAAGTTGCTATGATAAAAACAGCACTAGTTTCTTTTGGCATGAGTGGGCGCGTTTTCCATGCGCCATTTATACACTTGAATCCAAATTTTATGCTGGCGGGCGCATGGGAACGCTCTAACAAAAATATAGAAACTGCCTACCCTGGCGTTACATCGTATACATCTTACGAAGCGATTCTAACCGACCCAAGTATTGATTTAGTAGTGGTAAACAGCCCTAACGATACCCACTATGCATATACCAAACAAGCATTATTAGCAGGCAAACATGTGGTGGTAGAAAAATCTTTTACCGTAACCGTAGAGGAAGCGGAGGAACTTGCTGCACTAGCGGTACAGCAACAAAAAATATTAACGGTGTATCAAAACCGCAGGTTCGACGCTGACTTTTTAACCATACAAAAACTCATTGCACAAAATAAAATTGGGCGCTTACTAGATGTTCAAATTTCTTACGAACGTTATAGAACAACCCTCAGTCCTAAAGTACACAAAGAGCTTCCAACACCTGGCGCTGGCATTTTATTAGACTTAGGACCACACCTTGTAGATCAGGCCATTCAACTTTCTGGTATGCCTGTATCTATTTTTGCAGACGTTCGCATCACAAGAAGCGTATCGGCGGTGGACGATTATTTTACACTGATCTTATACTATCCTACCCACCGCATACTACTTACAAGTGGCATGGTGTTTATGCAGCAAGGACCTGGCTATAAAATATATGGCACCAAAGGTTGTTTTATAAAAAACAGATCCGATGTGCAAGAAGATTTATTGTTAGCAGGACACAAGCCAGGAGGCGAAAATTGGGGCAAAGAAGATCCTGAAAATTATGGTATCCTTAGTACCGATACAGACGGCGTAATAACAAGTACCATTATAGAAAGTGAGCGTGGCGATTACGGAAAATATTATGAGGCCGTTGCAGCTGCAATACTCGATAATAAACCCGTACCCGTTACACCGCAAGAAGGAATTAATATCATGAAAGTATTAGTAGCCGCTAAAAAAAGCTACGAAACTAAACAAATGGTTCAGTTATAAAGCCATTGGCTGGGCGCTTCACGCCCAACCAACAGAATTACATTTTTTTAGCGTCTTCAATAAATTTAGCAAGTCCAATATCAGTTAAAGGATGTTTTAATAATCCTAAAATGGAATCAAGTGGACATGTACACACATCAGCACCAGCTTCGGCAGCTTTAACAATGTGTAATGCATTTCTGATAGATGCAGCTAATATTTCGGTTTTAAACCCTTGGATATCATAAATGTGACGGATTTGGCCAATGAGTTCCATACCATCCCAAGAGCTATCATCTATTCTTCCAATAAATGGAGACACATAGGTAGCACCTGCTTTAGCAGCTAAAATGGCCTGACCTGCACTAAATACAAGGGTACAATTGGTTCTGATACCATTATCGGTAAACCATTTGATCGCTTTAATACCATCTTTAATAAGTGGCACTTTCACCACAATGTTTGGATGTATCGCTGCTAGTTTTTTACCTTCTTCCACCATCGTAGCAAAATCGGTAGAAAGTACTTCTGCACTTACATCACCATCTGCCATTTCGCAAATTGTTTTGTAGTGGTTAGCGATGGCTTCTTCGCCTTTAATGCCTTCTTTAGCCATTAACGTTGGGTTGGTTGTAACACCATCCAAAATGCCTAAATCGTAGGCTTCTTTAATTTGTGCGAGGTTGCCCGTGTCAATAAAAAACTTCATGGTTTTTCTGTTAAAAGTAAATTCCCCGAAATAGACGGGGAATAAAAAAAATGGCAGGCTACTCACATCGCACCGCTCAACCGCTTATCCTTGCTGTATTCCTACCCTGGGGAGGTTCTGCAGGAGCTGGTCGTGTAAGACCTGCCGGTGCAAAAGTAAGGTTTGCCCTCAATTCTCCCTAATTTTTAACGGATAAAATATACCGGTATTAACGCGTCCGAAGCTGATTTCTTGAATTCACCTTCGTTAGCCCTATTAACTCGTCGTGACGGCCACTCAAAGACCTATAATAGTAGAAAATGGTGTACTCATTTTCGGCCTCCCAATAATTTCCTTCGGTAGGCTCAAAAGAGGCTGTGGTATAGGGTGCGTCTATGTTTTTAGTCATATACGTATAACTGTAATAGCCCTGTTTTAACAGCAGTGTTTTGGTGTAGGCCCCTACTGTAGGATCAAATTCCATTTTGGCCGTATCCCCTAGCATGTTTCCAGTAAGTTGTCCTACAATAAAAAGTTCTTTCCCCGGTAATGCTTGCAATTTAGCAGGTACATAGGTAAAATTAACGTTGGCATAATCACCTTGCCACCATGGATTAATAAGTTCGGTACTGGCAATGGAGGTCCAACCATTGGTATCCATAAAATACAAATAGCGTGCATCATTTCTGGTAAAATCCGGCTTTACAATAATGGTTAATGGATTTGTGCTACGGTCGGTTCTTACAACACGGTCCGATTCAAATCTAAAACTGCGGACATCTACCCAGCGATATTCTTTTCCGGCTTCAAAAACTTGATTTGCATCTTCGGTAGAATATTCAAAATTATTGCCTCTAATAAAAGTAGGCTGCGTAATAAAACCAGCACCTTTGTATTTATTATTTTGTAAAATGAGCAGCTTGGTTTGTTTACCCGGACTCAAAATATTTAAATCTTTAGTGCCTACATTCACCTGCACTTTTTGATGTGTGCGCATAATATCAGAACCGTAAGGCTGTGTGATACCAGCACCTACGGTCACTTTTTCTTCAAGCACATACAACCTTTTTGTAAAAGCTAGTTTGGATGTATCACCATCTAAAAAAACTTTTAAAATATAATTGCCACTTTTAGTGGGTACACAATTTTTTTCTGGTAACAGCACTTGATAATGCACATACTTTGCCTGAGCAACACTAGACATCCGGTACATGCTAATTCTATTTTGCGGAAAGCCATTGATATAATCAAATGGATTTAACTGTGCCAAAGTCCAATCTGCGTTACACAGTTGATAGGTATAATAGTAATTTTTAGGTATGCCAGATATATCATCAAAATGTAGCTCTACTAAATCTGAAGATTGCAGATGAAGCAGTGGAATGGACTGCTGATCATTTTGCTGAAAAAGAAGGGGCGTTTTAATAGTAGGCATATAAATATGATCAGGCAAGCGCTGTGCTGAAGTAGCTGTTACGCCCGCAAAGAACAAAAGAATGTAGATAAACCAATATTTATGGGTCCCCGTCATGCTTACAAAAATACAATTCGTATTTTTACCAAAACAACCTTTTTGGGCCTATCCTACCATATTGCCAAACGTATTGCTTTTAACAAGCAGCAAAGCTTTTCCAGATTCATCATCAGGCTTTCTGTGGCGGCTACTGCTGTGAGTATTATAGCCATGATCATCACACTTGCTTTTGTCAATGGTTTTCAAGAAAAAGTAGCCCAAAAAGTATTTGGCTTTTGGGGGCATATTCGGGTGCAAAAATACGAGTCCGGCAAATCGTTGATTGCTGAAGAATTACCCCTTATAAAAAATAAAGGGGTTGAAGGGAGCATCACTGCTACCCCTGGCGTTGTCTCTTATCAGAGTTTTGCAACAAAATCTGCAGTATCAGAATTCAATAACGAAATTGAAGGGGTCTTAATCAAAGGCATTGAAGGTGGCGAAAATCACCAAGCGCTCAAGCAGTATTTAGTGGCTGGTAAATGGATCAATTTTAATGATAGTGTATATAGTAAAGAAGTTTTAGTATCCGACGCTGTAGCAAAACAGTTACAAATAAAACTAAATGATACCATTAAAGTTCATTTTGTTTCTACGAACACAGATGCACAAAAAACCTACCGAAAATTAGTAGTTGTTGGACTTTATCATACTGGCATAGACGAGTACGATAAACTATTTATGATTGCGGATATTAATTTAATAAGGCGCATTAACAACTGGGGCAAAAATCAAATTGGCGGCTACGAAGTTTTTATTAATCAACACCAAAACATTGATGCTATTAGCAGTCATTTATCCAATCAATTACCTAGTGAGTGGATGAGTAAAAGCATCAAAGAAATTTATCCTAATATTTTTGATTGGTTAGATATTCAAGACGTGAACCGCAATGTGGTATTTATAGTGATGGGCATCGTAGCACTCATTAATTTAATTACCTGCTTACTTATTTTAATGCTAGAGCGTACCAACATGATTGGACTTTTAAAATCGATGGGCGCTACCAATTGGACCATCCAAAAAATATTTATTGTATACGCTTCTTTTATAACCCTTGCTGGCGTTGGTTTTGGACTACTTATAGGCGTGGGTATTTGTTTATTGCAACAGGCTACCGGCTTTATTACACTCGACGAAGCGTCTTATTATATTACGGTAGCCCCTATTAAAATTATTTGGTGGCAAGTAGCGGCGGTTTGCGCTGGAACAACGTTGGTATGTTTTATTTCGCTTTTTTTACCTACCCTACTTATACCAAAAATTAGTCCGGTAAAAGCGATTGAGTTTAAATAATTAGCGCGTTAATTGCGCTACAATAATACCAGTTGCTACCCCTGCATTTAAAGATTCTGCGGCACCAATTTTAGGAATGGTTACCGGATGGGTAATAAAATCAATACAATTTTCTCTAATCCCTTTTGCTTCACTACCAATTACAAGTACTGCCCCCTTTGGCACTTTTGTTGTAAAAACATTTTCGCCTTCTAATAAAGCACCATATACAGGTAGCTTTACGGTAGGCAACCAATCTGCTATATTTTTATATGCCACCGATACGCGCATAAAACTACCCATGGTGGCTTGTATTACTTTTGGATTGTATACATCTACCGTGTCTTCACTTGCTACAATTTGCTGCACGCCAAACCAATCGGCAATTCTAATAATCGTGCCTAAATTTCCAGGGTCCTGAATGCCATCTAATACAATTGTTAATTTTCCAGTAAGGTTTATAGCATCTGTTTTAGTAGGCATTTTTGCAAGAGCCACCACCTGATTGGGTGTTTGAAGCAAACTCATTTTTTCAAGCTCAAATGCCTCTACGCGGTTTACCTCAATACTAGTATCTGGCGACGCCCAACTATCAAGTGCATAAATGGCTTTTAGCGGCCAGCCTGCAGCAATCATTTCGTTAACCAGCTTTACGCCTTCGGCAATAAAACAACCGGTTTCAAGTCTAACTTTTTTGTCGGACAAAGATTGAATATATTTGAGCTCAGACTTGGATACCATAGTTTTGCGTTTAATAAGAGTTATGCGTTTAGTAAGCAATTATAACAAATCAGCCAGCAATATCATCACTATTTTAGTGGTGGTCATGTTAAGTGCCTGTTCTGAACAACGCCGAACCACCGTAGTCAACTACCCTATCAATAAGGCTTTTGTTTACAACAATAAGATCGAGATTTCTGGAACAGGCTCCAAAGATGAGAAAAAACAATTAACTACCGAACTAGATAATTATTGGGACGATAGCATTCGAATTAAAAGAATGCAAAAATTTGGCTTTTTCTATAAAATAAAGCAGCCTGCCGTTTATAATCCCATGAATGTTCAGCGCTCTATTAGTTTTATGAATGCCTATTTACAAACAAAGGGTTTTTATAGAGCTTCCTTTTCCAATTCAGTGAGAATTGACACCGTTGGCGATCAACTCCAAACAAATATTATACTAAGCATTCAAACGGGTAGTAAAACGCTGGTTAATAAAGTGGAGTACGCCATTGCAGATTCTTCCCTACAACAACTTACCAACCAGTACCTCACACAAAGTTTATTGGTTACTGGTAATACCTATACCAAAGAAAGCATCAGTCAAGATTTAGACCGCTTAACAAGCCTATATAGAAACAATGGTTACTTTGGTTTTAACAAAGAAAACTTAGTAGCAGAAGTGGACACCACCGATACTAAATTATTAGAACTTGTTACCAATCCATTTGAACAAATTGGTAGAATTGATAGCATTGAAGCCAAACAAAAAAAAAGTACCAATTGGGACATTGTTATAAAAAATAAAAAAGCACTAGATAGTATTCAAACAACGCCCTTTACCATAAGGTCGGTACATTATTATCCGGAAGTAAGTATTTACGAATCGCCAGATACTTTAATGGGCAATAAATTTTTACAAAATATTGTTACCCATCAAATTGCCTTTCACAATAAAGTAGAAAAATTTAGCAGCAAACCTTTGCTGCAACACAATTATTTAATGCCTGGAACCCTTTATAATGAAGGGCTTTACTATAAAACACTCAATACACTGGGGCAAATTGGTGCTTGGCAACAAGTAGACGCCAATATTGTACGCGCTGGAAAAGACAGCCTCGACATTCATTTATTTTTAGTACCTGCCATCAAGCAAAGCGCTTCCATAGATTTAGAAGGAAGCCGCAACTCGGCGGATATTGTAACGGGCAACACGCTTGGCATTTCAACCAATTTAAATTACACCAACCGCAATGTTTGGAAGCAAGCCATACAATCGGTGACCAGTTTTAGAACGGGTGTAGAATTAAATTTAATTGGGGCAACCAATAACAATGTGGTGCAAACATTTTTAATGAATGCAGGGCATACTTATGCCATTCCACATATTATTCAACCATTTAAAAATTGGAAGAAAGTAAAAACATTAGACAACCAGCGTACACTGGTGTCTTTAAATGGTTCCTATGTTGATAGAAAAGATTATTACCAATTAAAATCTTTGGTGGCAAGTATTGGTTACGAGTGGCATCAACAAAAAAAGAACGGCGATAATATTTGGCTCTACAAACCACTCAACCTAGAACTTTATAGCATCAATAGACTTGCAGGTCTCGACACGCTTATTAAAAACAACCCTTTTTTACAAGCATCTTTTAATGAGGGGAATATATTTAGCCAAAGCTTTTCTTTTATTAGAACGGTTAACAGCACAAAGCATGCTAACAGAAGCCACTTTTTTAGAGTGAGTGCCGAAGAAGCAGGTGGCATATTAGCGTTACTACCAAGCATTAAAAACAATGTATACCGCTACATTAAAACAGAAACAGAATACCGACAATTAAACCGTTATAAAAAATCAGAATTAGCCTTTAGAGCCTTTGCTGGCTTTGGATACAATTATGGTTCTGATCCTATAATTGGCAAGAGCTTGCCGTTTTTTAAACAATTTATTGCGGGCGGACCCTACAGTATGCGCGCCTGGGGATTAAGACAATTGGGCCTAGGAAGCTCGGTGTTTAGTGATACCGTAAACTCTACTTATAGAGACCGTTTTGGAGACATGCAACTTGAAACAAATATTGAATACAGATTTACAGTAGCCGATTTTGAATCAGTAAAAATTGGTGGAGCTGTATTTGCAGATATTGGAAATATTTGGAACGTCAAAAAAAATTCGACAGAACCTGATGCGCAGTTTACCTTAAAAAACTTTGGTAAAGACCTCGCTGTTGGAATTGGTACCGGTTTAAGATTAGACTTCTCTTATTTTTTACTACGCTTTGATGTAGCATACCGCGTAAAAGATTCGGCCCGACAACAAAATAATGGATGGATGAGTTTTAATAATTTTGCAATTACCGAAACCCGCACCTCAGGATTAAAAGTAAACAATCTGGCTTTACAGTTCGGTATTGGTCTCCCCTTTTAGTGTAGCAATATGCTTTTCAAAAGCAGTAATTTGCATGGCGTCTTCTACTGCAAAAGATCCAATCTTTGTTCTTCTCAAACTACTTAAATACCCGCCAACACCAAGGGCTGCGCCAAAATCGTTGGCCAAACTTCTAATATAAGTTCCCGTACTACAGCGTACGCTAAAATGAATTATGGGTAGTTCAATATTGGTTATTTTAAATTCGTATATCGTAACGGGTCTTGGATCTATTTCTACTACCTCCCCACTTCGAGCTGCATAATATAGGCGCTTGCCATCTTTTTTAATAGCCGAATGCATCGGTGGCATTTGCATGATAGCACCTGTAAACGCTGCAGTGGCGTCCAACACTTTTTGTTCCGTAATATTTTCTAAAGAAGTAATACTCGTTGGTTCACTTTCTAAATCAAAAGTAGGCGTTGTAGCACCCAGTGTTATGGTACCGGTATACTCTTTTTCCATGCCCATATAATCATTGATTTGCTTGGTAAATTTTCCCGTGCAAACAATAAGAAGACCTGTGGCTAAAGGATCAAGGGTTCCAGCATGACCCACTTTTGCTATGCGTGTTTGATAACGCACTTTTTTGATGATATCAAAAGATGTCCATTTAATTGGCTTATCAAATAATATCACCTGCCCATCAAGGTAGGGCTGCATGGATGGATGGTACTCTTTTTGCTTCTTCATAGATTAATAAGCCCTCGCAAATAAAACGCGCTGTGTAGAAGGGTTACCCGATAAAATACAAGTGCCCGCTTCCTGCTTATTATCTAAAGGAATACATCTAATAGTAGCCTTTGTTTGTTCTTTAATTTTTTCTTCCGTTTCTGGTGTACCGTCCCAATGTGCACTAATAAACCCAGTTTTGGTATCTAGTAATTGAATAAATTCTTCCCATGTATTGGCCTCTGTGATGTGATCATCTCTAAATGCCTTAGCTCTATTAAAAATATTTTGCTGGATTTCATCTAGTAAATTTTTAACGTGCAATCCAATACCATCCATCGAAGCATTTGCTTTTTCTTTGGTATCACGTCTAGCAACTTCCACAATGTTTTGTTCTAAATCTCTTGCACCAATGGCAATTCTTACCGGCACCCCTTTCATTTCATGTTCTGCAAATTTCCATCCGGGTCTTGCATTATCACTATCATCATATTTAACAGAAACACCAAGTGCTTTTAATTCGGCCATCATCACATTTACTTTTGCATCGATCGCTGCTTTTTGTTCGTCACCTTTAAAAATGGGAACAATGACAACTTGTAAAGGTGCAATTTTTGGAGGTAGTACAAGTCCTTGATCATCACTATGTGCCATTACGAGTGCACCAATTAAACGGGTACTCACACCCCAACTGGTTGCCCAAACGTATTCGAGGTTGTTGTTTTTATCAGAGAATTTAACATCAAATGCTTTCGCAAAATTTTGTCCTAAAAAGTGAGAGGTACCTGCCTGTAATGCTTTACCATCCTGCATCATAGCCTCAATGCAATAGGTATCTTCTGCACCGGCAAAACGCTCGCTGGCTGTTTTAACACCTTTAATTACAGGAAGCGCCATCCAATTTTCTACAAAATCGGCGTAAACATCAAGCATTTTTGTTGTTTCTTCAAGGGCTTCTTGTTTAGTAGCATGCGCGGTATGACCTTCTTGCCATAAAAACTCGGCAGTACGTAAAAAAAGTCGTGTTCTCATTTCCCAGCGCACCACGTTGGCCCACTGATTTACAAGTATTGGTAAATCACGATACGATTGAATCCATCCTTTATAGGTATTCCAAATAATGGCTTCAGAAGTTGGACGCACCACCAATTCTTCTTCTAGTTTTGCTTCCGGATCTACAATTAATTTTCCTTTATTATTAGGATCTGTTTTTAAACGGTAATGCGTAACAATAGCACACTCTTTTGCAAAACCTTCTGCATTTTTTTCTTCGGCTTCAAATAAACTTTTTGGAATAAATAAAGGGAAGTACGCATTTTGGTGACCCGTGTCTTTGAACATTTTGTCAAGCACATCACGCATGTTTTCCCAAAGTGCAAAACCATAAGGTTTAATCACCATGCAGCCCCTAACTGCACTATGATCTGCGAGGCTACCTTTAATCACTAAATCGTTGTACCACTGCGAATAATCCTGGGCTCTTGGGGTTATTTCCTTACTCATAATTGAATTACAATATTCTTAACAAAATATAAGGCTTACAATTGTTAGTTTAGATATCAAATACCAATCCTGTAATTGTAGCCGCCTACACCGCAAATGTATGTAACTTCGCATAATAGTATACCTAAATACCTATCTGCCATGAAAACAAACCTCCTATCAGTAGCAGTTTTACTCATTTTCGCAACCAGTTGCGGCACCATTTATGAGGCCGGACAAACCCCCGATGATGTATACTATTCGCCAGCCAATGGCGTGAATAAAAAAGAATTTGAGCGTGAAGAGGAAGCTAAAGACCAATATGAGCGTTATACCACGGCTCAAGAAGACCGTTTTTTACGACTCAAATTAAGCAACCGCTACCGTTTTAGCTGTATCGATGATTATAGTTATTGGTATGATAGTCGTTATGATTTTAATGGCAATAACTATAACAGCAAATTTGGCAACTATAAATACAATTACAATTGCGGATGCAACAATGGCTTTACACCAGGATTTGGTTTTGGATCTAGCTATGGTTACGGATATGGTTGGAACTACGGTATTTCTAATCCTATCGCAGCAGTGATCTCCTATAAGTATCCAAAATTCAATGGCAGCATTGGTGCCGGATCTAATGTTACCGCTTATAAAAATAAAACCTATGGCAATGTTAACCTAGGTTACCGCAATCCAAAAACAGGTGTTTATGAAAACGTAAATACTGGAAACAGTTTTGGCAACTTAGTTAAAAAAGTATTTTCTACAGCAACAACTATTGGCGGTGGTAATAGCACCATTGATAGTTGGGACAGAGCTACTCGAACTTTTTCTAATTCGGCTCCTAGTGGTGGTGGTGCAGCAGCAGTTCCTTCCAGCAGTGCTGGTGGCAATAGCGGTGGTGTAAAAAGCACAGGCTCTAGCACATCTACCGGCAGAGGCGGAAAAGACAACTAGTTGTAAAGGATTCAAGCAAACATTTATGAAAGTAATTATACTCGCTGTAACAACATTATTTGCTACCACTTTATTTGCACAACAACCAGACTATGCTCTACGCACAGCTTGGTTTACACAAAATGGTTCTGCCAGAAATATTGCTACTGGTGGCGTAATGGGCTCACTTGGTGGAGAAATTACGGCTAACCACATAAATCCTGCAGGGCTTGGATTATTTAAAACATCTGAATTTGTTTTATCTCCAGGCATGAACCTCAACAACAATAAATTTAATTATAGAGGTATAGATACGAGTAACGCAAAAAACAATGCCGTATACGGTGCAAGTGGTTTTATTTTTGGTTTTACCAACAATAAAAAAAGCAAATGGACCAGCAATGCCATTGCAATTTCTATCAATCAAGTTGCTAATTATAACAACAGAATTAGCTTTAAAGGATTCAACAATATGAGTTCTTTTTCGGAGCAATACCTAGAAGAATTAACCAGAGATTTAGCGGATACCAATGCTGCTTTGCGTAATTATATTTTTGGATCATCGCTTGCTTTCAGAACTTTCTTAATTGACACGTCTAATAATGCGCAAGGTAAATTTGATGGTTACCAAAGCATGGTGCCTATTTCTACAGGCGTTAACCAAAGCTATGATGCCATTACCTCTGGCGGTTATAACGAATTGGCTATTGGACTTGCGGGCAATATGGAGGACAAAATGTATGTGGGTGGAAGTTTAACCATTCCTATCATCAATTACACTAGAGATCTTACCTATTCGGAAACCGACGCTACCAATAACCCGAACAATCAATTTGCAAGTTTTACTTTTAAAGAAAGCTTTACTTCCAGAGGAATTGGTATAGGATTAAAACTTGGAACCATTTATAAGCCTACCGAATTTTGGCGTATTGGTTTTGCCGTGCACACGCCACAGGTAATTGGTTTTAAAGATGAAGTACGCGCTTCGTTAACAGCCAACACCGAATCGTATGCGCGTGTTAGAACAGCCACCAGTGATGCACTTAATAGTGGCAACGCAGGTAAGAGCAATTATAATTTGGTAACGCCTTGGAGAGCAACAGCAAGTGCTAGTTATGTATTTAGAGAAATTAAAGATACCCGAAAGCAACGCGCATTTTTAAGTGCCGATATCGATTATGTAAATTATAAAGGTTCTCGTTTTTCTGCAGTTGACCCTACCGATGCGGGCTTAAAAAATTACTACCAACAAGTAAATGACGTTATTAAAGAGACCTACAAAGGTAATATCAATGTTAAACTAGGTGGTGAAATTAAATTTCATACCGTGATGTTTAGACTCGGTGGCGCCTACTACGGTAGCCCTTATGCAGACGATGCTTTAAAAGCGAGTAGAATGCTAGCTACAGGCGGTATTGGCTATAGAGACCATGGTATTTTTATTGACCTAAGCTATGCGCACGTTGTAAATAAAGACGTTCAATTTGCATACCGCTTAAACGATAAGCCCAATACTTTTGCGTCGCAAACAGGATCTAGAGAAACCCTTATGTTAACTTTTGGAGTTAAGTTCTAACCAGTTTACTGCAGCATCTTTTTTAAACCAAGTCATTTGACGTTTGGCATACTGTCTGGTATTTTGTTTGATTTGTGCCACAGCATCCTGTAAAGAAATTTCGCCACGAAGATGCTCAAATATTTCTTTGTAGCCCACTGTTTGTAATGCATTTACATGTGCATTAGGCAAGAGGCTTGTAGCTTCTTGCAATAGACCTTCTTCCATCATAGCGTCTACCCTTTCGTTAATACGCTCATTAAGTATTTCGCGCGGCATCGAAAGCCCAACTTTTACAATATTAAAAGGTCTTGTAACTTTTTGCGCTGTTTGAAAACGAATAAGAGATTTTCCGGTTGTAAGCACTATTTCTAATGCGCGCATGAGCCGCTGCGGATTATTTTTTTCGCGAGTTTGATTCCAGTATACCGGATCATTTTTTTGCACCTGTTCTTGCAACCAACTTAACCCGTTTGTTCTATAGTCTTGTATAATACTATTTCTAAGTGCTGGGCTAATACTTGGCATCACGTCTATCCCTTCACAAAATGATTTGATATAAAGACCTGTACCTCCCACCATTACTACTGTTGATTTTTTTTTAAAAATTTGAGCAGCAGCGTCTAATGCATATTTTTCAAATATACCAGCGTTCACTTCTTCGTTAATCGTATGCGAACCTATAAAATAATGTTGTGCTGCCGCGAGTTCTGCTAATGTGGGCTTTGCAACACCAATAGAAAGTTCTTTATAGCACTGCCTAGAATCGGCAGAAATAATGGAGGTATTAAAATGATTGGCGACCTCAATAGCAAACGCTGTTTTACCTACGGCTGTAGGCCCTACAATAATAAGTACCGTGGGTTGTTGTGGATTAAAATCACTACTACTAGAAAGTAGTGCTAAGACTTTATTAATATTCGTCTTGTCCATATTCCTCTTGACTATCTACTGCGTCATCATCTGCATCTGAATCTGCATCATCACTAACGTTATCTTCTTCATCCCCTTCTTCATCCCCTTCTTCTCCAAAACCATCTGCCGCTTCCGATAAGTCATACTTTTCTTCGATGTCGGCAAACTTATTACCCAACAAACTTTTGGTACCATATTGTTGTGGACCAATTCCTTCTATGCGTGTTGTTGCTGGATATGTAAGTGACGCGTCTGTTTCTTTACTGACATGAATTAATTCAATTAAAAACAACCAGCCTTTTGCAAAGTCGTATTCGTAGACAAACTTTTGATTGGTATTGATAATTTCTGTTCCAATAGCAGTATCTGCCATAAGTAATGGTGGCGCCACGTATTTTTTATCGTAGACTTCAAAACTTATTTCACGTCCTTGCAACCATTTATCGTTACTTCTATAAAAAGTAGCCTGATGCTTGATATCAAATTCATACGCTTTTAAAATAGCATAATGTAGTTCTGCAAAAGTTTGACTATGCTTAATGCATATATCTCTGTACACAGCGTCATCTTCCTCTAAATACACCCTAAATTTTAAAACAGCCATGCTCTTTTATTTATTTTGCTAAAATACAATTATTTATACGGGGCGAAGGCCTAAAGTAGTGGCTTTTTCAAGCATAAACTTTGTGGCGGCTTCATATTCGTTAGGAATAATGCCATCCAAAATGGCTTCTCTAATGGCGTCTTTAAGGATACCCACTTCTTTGGAGGGTGCTAGCCCAAAGGTTTCCATGATCATTTCACCGGTTACCGGAGGCTGCCAAATACGGAGCCTGTCCCCATCTTCCACCTCCTGGATTCTGGTACGCACCATTTCAAAATTTTGCAAATAACGCTTCACTTTTTGCTTGTTTTTGCTGGTGATATCGGCATTACACAAAAGCATTAAACTTTCAATGTCTTCGCCGGCATCAAAAATTAAACGCCTAATGGCACTATCCGTTATATTTTCTTTGGTTAAACTAATGGGCCTCAAATGCAATAACACTAATTTTTGAACGAGTTTCATTTTCTCGTTTAAAGGAAGTTTTAGTTTGGTAAATATTTTAGGCACCATGCGCGCACCCACTACTTCGTGGCCATGAAACGTAAACCCAAAACCTTCTTCAAACTTTTTGGTAGCAGGCTTTGCAATATCATGAAGCAATGCTGCCCAGCGTAACCATAAATCTGGCGTGCTTACCGCCATATTATCCAATACCTGCAGCGTGTGGTAAAAATTATCTTTATGACCCATGCCGTCAATATTTTCGGCACCATAGAGGTCAACGAGTTGCGGAAATATTTTATATAGTAAGCCTACTTTAAAAAGTAAATCAAACCCTACCGATGGTTTATCGCAGCCCATAATTTTATTGAGCTCTTCGGTGATGCGTTCCTGCGATATAATACTAATACGGTGCGCACTATCTGCAATAGCATCAAGGGTTTCGGGTACGATGGTATACCCTAACTGACAGGCAAAGCGTATACCTCTTAACATGCGCAGAGGATCATCACTAAAGGTTTGATGCGGCGCTAAAGGCGTTTTAATTATTTTATCCTGAATAGCTTGTAGTCCTCCAAACGGGTCTACCAATTTACCAAAACCTGCTTCATGTAATCCAATGGCAAGTGCATTGATGGTAAAGTCTCTTCTATTTTGATCATCTTCGATGGTGCCTGGGCTCACACTTGGTTTTCTACTATCTGCTGCGTAACTTTCTTTGCGGGCACCTACAAATTCAACAATAAAATCATCAATTTTTATTTGCGCCGTTCCAAATGTTTTAAAAAATGCAACCGTAGGCTTTGGTGAAAAAAGGGCTGCTACTTCATGTGCTAATGCAATACCATCTCCTATACAAACCACATCCACATCGGTGGTAGGACGTCCAATAATTTTATCACGCACAAATCCACCAATTAAATAAGCAGGCACACCCAGCTTATCTGCTGCGGCACCTATTTTTTTAAAGAGTTGGGTTTCGAGTGGTGAACAATTAATTTCCATGCTTTGCAAATGTAGCGCTTTGCTCATTTATATAAGCGAAAGAGGCGCTAGTAATTGCGCTGTTGTAATGGTATGCCCACATTTAAAATGCCCTAGTGGACAAGCCGTTTTTCCATGCAGGCCGCAGGGCTTGCAGGGTAAAGGTTCTAGGCTTTCTACAATAAATTGTATAGCCGATAATGGACCATATCCAAATGCCGGAATCGTGGAACAGTATATGGCAGCAACGGGTGCATTGGTAGCAGATGCCAAATGCATAGGCGCCGAATCGTTTACATAATTTAAGCGCGCACCTTTAATAAGTGCAGCTGCTTCTAACAGGTTCAGCTCTCCGGCTATATTAATCACACCCCCTCTTGATGAACCACCGAGTATCTCTGCGCACAATGTTGTTTCGTTAGGCGCACCCATTAAATAAATGGTATAATTGGATGGCACTGCACCTATAAAATCTATCCAATTTTTTGCGGGCATTTTTTTTGTTTCCCACACCGACCCAGGCGACATACATATATAAGGTGCCGATTGATATTTTTGCACTGCCGAAAAATTTTCGGCAGATGGATAGAGTGCAGGCTTTGCAACAGAAGCTGTTGTTAAAGATGCAAGCAGTGTGTGGTTGCGCGCCGTTTCGTGCAGCGCTGTTGAATTTGCCGCGTTTGGCGCAGCTGCACTTGACACCGCTTGCACTCCCGTTCCAAACTGATGCGCAACCACTTCTGAAAATAAAAAACCAAGTGGATTTTTATCAAAGCCAATTGTTTTTTTGGCACCCGATAAAACAGTGATAACGCCGGTAGCTAAATAGCGTTGCACATTAATGACCACATCGTATTTGATGCGCCTAATGGTTTTTATAATTTGAAAAAGGTGCTGGTATTTATTTTTCTTTTTATCCCAAACATGCACTGTATGAATGTAAGGATGACCCACAAAAAGTTCATCAGCACCTTGTCTTACCAAAATATCAATTTTTGCTGCTGGATATACTGCATACAAATTTTCAAGCATCGCTGTTGCGAGTATAACATCTCCTATAAAAGCAGTTTGAATAACAAGTATGCGCCTCATGAAGTAAAAATAACCAAAAGGGAACAAAAGGAACCAATTAAGGCCTCAGAATTGTGAAACGCCCGTCTTTACTGTATTTAACCACTGCAGAAGGCGCCGATTGCGCCCGATCATCCTGACGATAGTTGACCACATAATCCACCCCTTGCGTTACGGCAATATCAATATCGGAAAATATTGTTGGCGGCGGAAAGCCAGATACATTAGCCGAGGTGCTTACAATTGGTTTTCTAAAACGCTTGATTAAATGCTTGCAAAATTCATCGGCACAAATACGAATACCCACAGATCCATCTTCTGCTAATAAATTAGACGCAAGTCCAATAGCATCATCATAAATAATAGTGGTGGGTTTTGAAACACCCGCGATGTAATCAAACACTTCAATGTGCGGGCTTGCCACGTATTGTAATAGCGAACGCTCGTCTGCAATCAGTACAATCAGCGCCTTACTGTCGGGACGATTTTTTAACGCAAATATTTTAGCAACAGCCGCCTCATTGGTAGCATCGCAGCCAATACCCCAAATGGTGTCGGTGGGGTATAAAATAAGGCCACCGCTTTCTAAAACGCGTAAGCAAGCTTCAATATCTGGATTAAATAATGGGGTCACAGGGCAAATATAATGGTAGTTAAAGATGTCTTGCTTATGTTTGCAAAAAATTTAAGCATGTCTTTACAAAATTTAATTCTAGAAGCCTGGTCAAATAGAGAATTATTAAAAGAGGCAACCTATAGTGATGCAGTGAGAGCTGTAATGGAAGACGTAGATAAAGGTCGTTTACGTGTAGCATCTCCAGAAAACGATAAGTGGGTAGTAAACGAGTGGGTTAAACAAGCCATCTTACTATATTTTGGTATTCAACAAATGCAAACATGGGAGCTTCCTCCTTTTGAGTTTTACGATAAAATGTTACTTAAAAGCAACTACAAAGAATTAGGTGTAAGAGCCGTTCCGCCTGCTGTTGCGCGTTATGGTGCATACATTGCTAGCTCGGTGGTACTCATGCCTAGCTATGTAAACATTGGTGCGTATGTAGATGCTGGTACCATGGTAGATACATGGGCTACTGTTGGTAGTTGCGCACAAATTGGAAAAGGCGTACACCTGAGTGGTGGCGTAGGTATTGGCGGTGTATTAGAACCCTTACAAGCAAGCCCTGTTATTATCGAAGACGGTTGCTTTTTAGGAAGTAGAAGTATTGTGGTAGAAGGTGTAATTGTAGAAAAAGAAGCCGTACTAGGTGCCAATGTGGTATTAACACAATCAACAAAAATTATTGACGTAAGCGGGTCAACGCCAGTAGAATATACAGGTCGTGTACCAGCAAGATCTGTGGTAATTCCGGGTACCACTACTAAAAAGTTTAATGCAGGTGAATACCAAGTAAACTGTGCTTTAATTATTGGTCAGCGTAAAGCAAGTACCGATTTAAAAACAAGTTTAAACGATGCACTTCGTGATTTTAATGTAAGTGTGTAAGATTTTGCGCGCGCAAAAATTTTAGAGCACCATTAAACTGCAACCGCGTAGGGCCGAATGATCCATTCGGCCAAAAACTTCAAAGCTGCCATCTTCATATACGGCGCCCACATCTTCTGTGGCGATAAAGGCACAGCTATGTATATTAGCGAGGTCAATTACTTGCAAAGTGCCTCTCCCACTGGTTTTCACAGTTAATGGATCTTCCTCTTCGGTAACCAGAACGCGCATCCAAGGCGGGCAATTGTAGATGCCATTTCCTGTTGCGTAGGCTTGTGATAATAATTCTGTCATGCCATATTCGCCATGTATGGTTAGTACCTGAAATGCGTCCATTAATACACCATGCACTTCTTGTCTGGTCAACTCTTTACGCCGCCCCTTCATACCACCTGTTTCTAAAATAGTAGTATAAGAAAGTGGCATGGGATATTTTTCGGCAAAATCTAGTAACGCAAACGTAACACCAATCAACAATGTTTTTTGCCCAGCTGCTTCATTGGCCGCTAAGGTTTGTGCGAGTGCCTCATGATCGTATAAATAAAATCCACTCTTTACATGATTAGATGCTTTAATCAAATGCTCTACCATATATACCAGCGACGAATGTGGGCGTTCTAAATAAGCCGGCAACAATCCAATAATACACCAGTTATGTATAGGGCCATAAACCGCTTCAAAAGCTGTCATAAAACTTTGTTGATACACCGCTTCGTCTTTGATATAATGTTTGCTTTGCTCGGTTCCTGTTGTGCCACTGCTTTCAAAATAAAATACAGGCTCGTAGTTTCCGGTTTGCACAGTTTGGGTTTTAAAAAAACCAATGGGCATGGCCGGAATTTTGGTGTAATGATCTATGAGAGGCACGCCCGCCTCGCTTTTTGGATGATGCCCTGGTAAAATAAGATCACACCAACGCTGGTAAACTATATTCCCACTGTGCTGATATGCAAAGAGGTCTAGCGCTGTTTGGTTAAACAAACGAGGTTCATTAGAGAAAATATTGTTAACATCTATGGGCAACACAGCGATTGATTGGTTTGTTTTACTAAATTTGACTAGAAACCTACACGAATGAAGGCAAAAATATTGATATTAACGGCAATTATTGGGATCATGTTTGCTTGCAATAAAGATACCTACACCACAAAGCCCCAGCTCACTTTTAAATCGGTGAACGGAAAGGTTTTTACAGGTGCCGCTGCCATCATTTTTTCATTGGAGTTTACAGACGCTGAAGGCGATATTTCAGATAGCATTTGGGTACAAAAAGTAACCAAAACAAAGGGCTGTAATAATTTTAGTGACCGTGTAAAAATTCCAGCTTTTACAGCTACCCCTAATTTAAAAGGGATTTTTGAAATTGGTTATAGCACAGGATTTATTCCGGGCAGCATTTATACCGTTATTCCTAAATGCGGCAAAAACGATACTTGTTACTTTAAATTTTGGGCTTCCGATAAAGCAAAAAATAAAAGTGACACCGCAGTTTCTTCAGACATCATTATTGTCAACTAAACGTGGAGCGCGGTCACTTTACTTCTTTTTTCTTTGGCAATTATTTTTACGCAGTATGCATGGTATCCCTTTGCCAGGCTAGCTTTGCGCAGTTAGGACACCTTCACATGCCTATTTTATTTTTAGCCCTTGCCGCCGCCGCAACCGTTTATTATTACAATCATTCGTACCTGTTAGAAAGTAATGATAGCGCCCCTAACCAAAGAAGTATTTGGGTAGCGGAACATGCGGGGCGCGTTAAAAAATTGCAGTGGATACTCCTTACTTTTTTATTTTTGGGAGGCAGTTATCAATTGTTTCTAATATTGCCAGGCATTCATTTACTAGAACTACATGATATTTTATTTTGTGCGTTACTAGCGCTCGGATCTTTTTTATATTATTTTGACACCAAAAAATATCCAAAACTTAATCTCCGGTCGTATGGTATTGTAAAGCCTTTTATTATTGGAAGTATTTGGGCTGGCGTGGGCGTGTATACTCCTTACCTCATGTTAAAGCTATCGGGCTTCCAATACGCTAGCATGGCGCATGTAGCCATTTTGTACATATCAAATGCCCTTTTTATAAGTATGCTAGCCGTGCTTTTTGACATTAAAGACTATGAAACAGATGCCAACAAACAAATGAAAACAATTGTGGTACGGATGGGCCAAACCAAAACCATCAATTGGCTGCTCATACCCATTAGTACCCTTATTTTAATAGCAACCCTGCGATACGCCTTTTTGCATCATTTTACAGGCTTCCAAATTTTGTTAAACACAATCCCGCTTATTTTGTTGATAAGTGTAAGCTATCAAATGCACCAACGTAAAAGCATTCTCTATTATCTTGCAATCATTGATGGACTCATTGTAGTGAAAGCCGCCTGCGGCATCATCGCTACCCTTTTATTTTCTTGACAATAAAGTGAAAAATAATATTATGGCAACTAAAAAAACAAGTACAAAAGAAACCAAAAAGAAAAAAGACTCTGTGGTAACAGCAACCTCGATGGCGTTTTTAAAAAATTATATCAACACCCCATCTCCCGTTGGTTTTGAATCGGGCGGACAAAAAGTATGGCTCGAGTACATTAAAAAATATACCGACGAAATTTTTACGGATCCTTACGGCACAGCAGTGGGCGTTATTAATCCGGGTGCGCCTTTCAAAGTAGTTATTGAGGCACATGCCGATGAAATAAGTTGGTTTGTAAATTATATCAATGATCAGGGCCTTATTTATTTAAAAAGAAATGGCGGCGTAGATCATCAAATTGCACCTGCAAAAAGAGTTTGGATTCATGGAAAAAAAGGACTTGTAAAAGCGGTGTTTGGATGGCCTGCTATTCATACGCGCTTAGGTAATCCAGACAACAAAGAAACGCAACCTAAAGTAGACAACCTAAGTCTAGATTGTGGCGCTAGAACAAAAAAAGAAGTAGAAGATTTAGGTATTCATATAGGATCAGTAGTTACGTACGAAGAAGGCTTTGATGAACTAGCAAACGGCTATTATATTGGACGTGCTTTTGATAACCGTATTGGCGGATTTATGATTGCTGAGGTTGCTAGACTACTTAAAGAAAATAAAAAGAAACTACCCTACTCGTTGTATGTGGTAAATGCGGTACAAGAAGAAATTGGATTACGTGGTGCCGAAATGATTGCCCGCCGTATTAAACCAGATATTGCCATCATTACAGATGTTACACACGATACCAGCACCCCAATGATTAGTAAGATCGTAGAAGGTGATATCCAGTGCGGTAAAGGTCCTTCACTTGCTTATGCGCCTGCCATTCACAATAAATTATTAGCCGTTGTAGAAGATGTTGCTAAAAAAAATAAAATTCCAGTTCAGTTTAGAACCCTAAGTAGAAGCACCGGAACAGATACCGACAGTTTTGCCTATGCCAATGATGGTTGCCCATCGGTACTTATTTCTATGCCGCTTAGATACATGCATACCACCGTAGAAATGATTCACCACGATGATATAGAAGAAACTATTAAACTCATGTACCATACACTTTTAACGCTTACGCCTAAAACAAACCTGAGCTATTTATAACGTGTAAACCAACCCATGAATCAGAGTATTAGTGTAGCAGTATTAGACTTATATGATGGCGACCCCAACGAAGGGATGCGTTGTATTCATGAACTTGTGCATGCTTGGGCTAGTCAAAAAAATCTTGAGCTCACCTATCAGGTCTTTGATGTTAGACAATCTTTAGAAACGCCAGACACGAGTTTTGATATGTATATTTCAAGCGGCGGGCCTGGCTCTCCACTTGATTCCAATGATACCAAATGGGAGAACGCTTATTTTGATTGGTTAGAAAGTATTGAAATTTGGAATAGCGAAAACAACAAACCCAAACATGTATTTTTTATTTGCCATAGTTTTCAACTTGCTTGCAAATATTATCATGTTGGAACGGTTTGTAAAAGAAACTCAACTGCTTTTGGGGTATTTCCGGTACACCCAACAACAGCGGGTATTTCAGACCCTATATTTGCCGGCTTACACAATCCATTTTATGGCGTAGACAGTAGAGATTTTCAGGTAATTGAACCCAACGACGAACTTATACAAGTCATGGGCGCTTCTATACTTGCCATCGAAAAGGATAGACCTCATGTACCTTACGAAAGAGCAGTTATGGCCATGCGCTTTAGTCCTTATTTTGTAGGCACGCAGTTCCATGCCGAAGTAGACGCAGCAGGCATGCATTTATATTTACTACAAGAAGATAAAAAAAATATTGTGATAGAAAATCATGGTACAGAAAAATGGCAATCAATGGTAGATCAGGTACAAGACCCAGAAAAAATTATGCTTACCTACCAAACTATTTTGCCTAATTTTTTAAACCAGGCGATTATAGATGCGACTGCTCACTAAATTCAAACGCCATGGTGCCTGATCAAAGAAATAGTTTCAATCAAAATTTTTCGGAACAGAAATACGAGCAGTTATTATCCGAATTAAATAAAGATTTTGAAGGCGCTATCGATTTTAGAGTAGCAGAAACGCCTGTTTATTTAGACGACTATATTAACCAACAAATGTTGGATACCTGCACTTATATTATTGATGTTATCAATGATCCGGCTTTTATTCAAAACACCAATGCTTCGGTACCTGCAAATAAAAATGTACCCGCTCAAACAGCACATCCTCATTTTATAGCTTTTGATTTTGGCATTTGCACAAATGAGCAAAATGAAATTACGCCGCAACTTATAGAAATGCAAGGTTTCCCTAGCCTCTATGGTTATCAGGTTTTACTAGACGACGCTTTACGCAGCAAATACACTATACAAGCGCCTTACACGGCCTATTATAGTGGCCTTACTAAAAATACCTACCTACAAAAATTACAATCCATTATTGTAGGAAATCATGATCCCAAACATGTGGTGTTACTTGAAATAAATCCACACACGCAAAAAACAAGAATCGACTTTTACGCAACGGCAGCCTATACAGGCATTACCATTGTATGTATTACGGATCTAATTAAAGAAGGCCATACCCTTTATTATAAAAATGATGAAGGAGAAAAAATAGCCATCAAAAGAATCTACAACCGAATTATTTTTGATGAGCTAGATCAAATGCCCAAAAATATAAAAGATGCTGGAAGCATTTTATTTGAAAACCTACATGTAGAATGGGCCGGACACCCTAACTGGTTTTACCGTATTAGTAAATACACGATGCCTTTATTAAATCACCCTTGTATACCTGCTAGTTATTATGTACACCAGTTAGAAACGATACCTGACGATCTAGAAAACTATGTATTAAAGCCCCTTTTTTCTTTTGCAGGAAGCGGCGTTATGATTGATGTAACCAAAAACGATATTGCAAATTTACCCGATCCACAAAACTGGATGCTTCAAAAAAAAGTAACCTACGCTCCCATTATTAAAACGCCAACAACGCCAGCTAAAGTAGAAATAAGATTGTTGTTTTTATGGGAAAATGGCGCTGATAGGCCTTTTCCGGCAATTAACATCGCGAGGCTCAGTAAAGGAAAAATGATTGGGGTGCGCTACAATCAACATGAAACATGGGTTGGCGGCAGTATTGCCTATGCGCCTACCACAAGCTAAATTACTAACGGTGCGGACTCTTCAAATACTTCGCATAAATAATTTCACTCATCGTTTTATTTTCCACCTTGCTCTCTAACCAAGAAATAACATCGAGGTAGGCAAATGCACGGGTTTCAAATCTACTCTTCTCGTACTTTTTAACCTTGGCTAAAAATTCCTGTAACGCCTGTGTTACTTTACGAGACGGGTCTTTAAAAGAACCACGCAAAAATGTAAACATCTCTTCTTCTATCACCGTTAGGTTTTCCATTTTGGCCATAAATCGATACACCGACTTTATCAGTGAACTTTCAATGAGCTCAATATTACCAAGTTCATAATGCGCCATCATATGAAGCAGGCGCGCATAACACTGTAAATCGCCCCTTAAATCAATATGGTCATTAATAATGCGTCTTAAATAATCGATAGAGGTTGCGTAATCACCAGCACCAAAATAAAGTGTAGCAATTTTATAGTTGAACACCAAAATACGGTGCTGGTCTAAATATATTTCA
The DNA here is from genome assembly GCA_040403595.1 of Sediminibacterium sp. GTDB lineage: Bacteria > Bacteroidota > Bacteroidia > Chitinophagales > Chitinophagaceae > Sediminibacterium. Next base: position 68,592 of record JBBAKI010000006.1, read on the forward strand.
AGGGCCTTTAACGCTTTAACCAATGCAGGCACATGCTGCAGTCCCTCTCTAAAAGTTCCTTGCATCAAATGCTTATTAAGTTTAGCACTATTGATATATAAAAAGGAGTTAACCCTAAATATATCGTGCTTATTGGGTAGTTCCGATATTGCAAATTTTTCAAAATGCGCTAATACCCTGTCAAACTTGGCAAAATTACGGAGGTCAAAATGCGCATTGAGTAAAATATGCATCGACTTAATATAATGACCCGTTTCAATTTCAATCATTTCTTTGTTGGTTTCAAAAAGATCAAACCAGCGCTGGGCATACTTGTAATACATGATAAAGTCTTGCCTAATAAATGCATACCAGCAATAACTTTGATACAAATAAAGGCGTTCATAAAATCCTGTAAGCGCAGTTGCATTGGCAGGCAACGCTTCTTTAAAAAAGGTTTTAATACCTATTTCATCGGCCTCGTTACGCGCGTGTCCATTTTGCACAAACCAACTATACAACTGAAGTGCCAAATTAGAAAGTTGCGTAATTACTTTTCGTTTTTCATTCACCTGATTGGCCTCCAGCGTTAATTGACTGGCACGATCTTGCATACTTCTAGTGATATGCAAGGTCTCAATCTTTTTTTCCAGCGAAATAATTTGAATCAAAAAACTATCTTGATGGTATTGCTGTGCTAACAATTTTGCCTTGTCTAAAATTTTTAAACTCTGGTGGTACAAACCCTTGCTATATAAAATTCGGGCATGGTCTAACTGCTCATGCAATTGTAAGTCTACACTATCATTGCTTTTTAAAAGGCGCAAACTAGCCAACACCTGCTTGTATAAATGCGTTTTTAAATTGGCCAACTGTGGCTTTTCGATGGAGGTTAGTTTTTTAAGCAAAAGGCGCTCGTCATACTCTGGCAAAGCAGCCACCGCATCAAACAACTGGATCACTTTTAGGTCTTCTTTAGCCGAATTTCTTTTGATATAGAGCTTAAAATGCCGCTTCTCCGCCTTTTCCAGGGATTTAATTAACTGAAATAAAGGATCCACTAATCGGTTGGACATCATATTGGGTTTACAAAAAAATCCAGTAATAGCAAGGCTTTGCGGCTACAAAGATACATTTAAACGTAATATTCTTAACATTAAGTTGTTTTCACACGGCCTACAAACGCTGTATATTTGTATCAACAAAGCAAACAAACAACAGGATCTCCTGTTAAAAATATAGGTACTAATTTTTATAAGCTGTACCAAAGGTTTTCATATGGCAAGCAATCGTAAAAAAGGTCGTTCCGTTTCCACGGAGGGACCATTTTTTTTCATAGGCATTTCAAATATAACCAATTAAGCGCTTGCGATACGCTCCTTGGCCCAAGAGAGTGCCAATTCAAGCTGTTCATCTCTCGTTAAATTACTATTGTCTAAAACAAGTGCATCATGGGCTTGTTTTAAAGGACTAAACTCCCTAGTAGAATCAATATGATCCCGCATTTCTAAATTGGCCTGAATTTCAGATTTTGTAATGGCCGGGTCTTTGGCAAACAGTTCTTGATAACGGCGCTCTAGGCGTACTTCCGGAGAAGCCGTCACAAATATTTTGAGTTCGGCTTCCGGGAAAACAGCCGTACCAATATCCCTCCCATCCATTACTATTCCTTTTTGTGTTCCCATTAATTGCTGCTGGGCCACACTAAAAATGCGCACAGGCTCTAGAGCTGCAACCTGGCTTACCTGATTGCTCACGGCTAAACCTCTAATTTCTTCCTCAACATTTTCATTGTTCAAATACATGTCTGCTCTACCCGTTGTTTCATTTAGTACAAATGACAACTGAATATTTGAAAGGGCTTCTGTTACTGTAGCCAAACTGGATACATCTATACCATGTCTTATAAAATAAAGTGTAATGGCACGGTACATGGCACCACTATCTATAAACACATAGTTTAATTCAGCGGCCATTTGTTTGGCGAGCGTACTTTTTCCGCATGAAGAATAACCGTCTAATGTAATGATGATCTTTTTCATGCCTACGCCTGCGTTTTTATCGTTTGTGTTGCAGACCCTGCAGCATTTCTGATGGCAATATTGCGTACTGCTTGCGCGGTAATATTTCTAAAAGCTTGTTTGCTAATTTCGTCGGTACCTACCATGGCAGGAATACCTTCATCACCACCTTCGCGAATAGATTGCACAAGCGGTATTTGACCTAAAAATGAAAGGTCATATTCTTCTGCTAATTTTTTACCACCCTCTTTACCAAATAAATAATATTTATTGTCAGGTAGTTCGGTAGGCGTAAAATAGGCCATGTTTTCTGCGAGGCCAATAATAGGCACATTAATTTGCGCTTGACCAAACATAGCAATCCCTTTTTTAGCATCAGCAAGGGCTACAGCCTGCGGTGTTGTTACAATCACCACACCCGTTACTGGAACAGTTTGCATGAGTGTTAAATGTATATCACCAGTGCCCGGCGGCATATCAATAACTAAATAATCGAGTGGACCCCAATCAACTTCTGTAACAAATTGTTTGATCGCACTACTTGCCATAGGACCTCTCCATACCACTGCATTTTTTTCATCTACAAGTAATCCAATACTCATTAATTTGATGCCATATTTTTCTAGTGGCACAATAAATCCTTTACCATCAATATCTTTCATGAGTGGACGCGCACCACGCACACCAAACATAATGGGCACACTAGGTCCATAAATATCTGCATCCATCAGTCCAACACTAGCGCCACCTTCTGCAAGTGCGAGCGCTATGTTTGCAGAAACCGTACTTTTCCCTACCCCACCTTTTCCACTCACTACTGCAATAATATTTTTAACGCCACTTAAAATTTGCGCATTGTCTTTTATATTAGAACTGGTGTTGGCTGTAAAATTCACTTTTACATTGGCCTCTTTATTAACAAGCAGCTTTACTGCATTTTCACTCGCCGTTCGCATCATATCCTTCATTGGACAAGCAGGGGTGGTAAGCACAATGGTAAAACTTACATCATTGCCATTTATTTGGACATCTTTCACCATATTTAAGGTTACTAGATCTTTGCCTAAATCGGGCTCTTGTACATTACTGAGGGCCTTTAATATCACTTCTTCGGTCATTGTCACGCAAGTTTTTGTTAAAATAAGGTAGAACTGTGCAAAGTTAATTGCTGTAGCCCTTACTTTGCCATAAACACACCCATTTAATTGACTTTTTATTGTCAAAACCATTCGTATTTTTGAGCCGATGAATAAAATGCTACGCATCCTTCTTATTGGAATTGCCTTTTGCAGCCTAAATAAGGCCATGGCACAAAATACGTCCTACAGAGACTCGGTTGTGCAACTCTATGGCGTTGTGATGACCGCCGACAGTTTACGGGCCATCCCTTCTGCTAGTATTATTGTAGAAGGAAAAGGAAGAGGCACTTTTACCAGTCCCGACGGTGTGTTTTCAATTGCCGTTTTAAAAGGAGATAAAATTACATTTTCTTGTATTGGTTTTAAAGATAGACGCATTGATATTCCTGCCAACTTAACAGAAAGCCAGTATAGTGTTATTCAACTCATGGTTAGTGATACCGTTTATTTACCCGCTACTATTTTAAAACCAAGACCTACCCGCGAACAATTTGAAAGAGACTTTGTAAACAACAAAGTAAACGATGACATGTACGAGGTAGCTAGAAAAAATATCGACGAATCGCGCAATAGAATTTTATTAAACGCCTTACCATCGGATGGTAGAGAGGCGGTTAATTATCAACTGCGTCAGCAAGCCAATAAATATTATTATGCTGGACAAATTCCACCTATGAATATTTTAAATCCAGCAGCATGGGCCGACTTTATTAAGTCTTGGAAACGTGGCGACTACAAGCGAAAAAAATAGTTTTATGACTACGATAAAAAATGTTACCGTTGTTGGTGCAGGCACCATGGGAAATGGCATTGCACAGATATTTGCCACCCATGGGTTTAATGTTATACTACTTGATACTAGTAGTGCACAACTAGAAAAAGCAGTTGCTACCATTCATAAAAATTTAGACCGTTTGGTTAGTAAAGAAACCATTACAACGGCTCAAAAAGAAGTTGCGATTGCGCATTTAACAACTAGTACAACCCTTGCTACTGCTGTATCTAACGCAGATTTAGTAGTAGAGGCCGCCACCGAAAATAAAGCTGTTAAACTTTCCATTTTTGAAGCGCTAGACGCTGCCGCTCCAGCACTTGCGATACTAGCAAGCAACACCTCTTCTATTTCTATTTCAGAAATTGCTAGCGTTACCAAAAGGCCTACACAGGTAATAGGGATGCATTTTATGAACCCCGTTCCGATCATGAAACTGGTTGAAATTATCAATGGAAAACAAACCAGCGAGGCAACTTCCGACACCATTGTTGAACTGAGCAAAGTACTTTTAAAAGTGCCATGTGTGGTCAATGATTTTCCAGGATTTATTGCCAACCGAATTTTAATGCCCATGATCAATGAGGCTATTTATGCATTACATCAAGGCGTTGCTACCAAAGAATCGATAGATACTATTATGAAGCTAGGCATGGCACATCCGATGGGGCCACTTCAACTTGCCGATTTTATTGGACTCGATGTTTGCCTTAGCATTTTAGAAGTTTTATACGAAGGATTTAAAGAAGAAAAATACGCGCCTTGTCCATTACTGGTAAGTATGGTTGCAGATAAAAAATTGGGCATAAAATCAGGCGCAGGATTTTATACTTACGGTGTGTAAGTCTTTGAATTTATAAAGCACTTCTTCAAGTCTTGCCTTGGGTACGCCTATTCGGAGATTGCAAAAAAGTTGCATCGTTTGTTCTGCAACAGAGCATCCATACTGTTTTACAACATTCATGACATCCCCCATTTGTGTATAGTCAAAAGACACTTCGTAATAACACTCAATTGTTTTTCGCACAAATGGCGTTAACTGTAGTGCCATCGAAGCAGCAGACTTATATGCATTTATTAACCCTGGAACACCCAGTAAAGTGCCACCAAAATATCGCACTATAATAATTGCAGTATTGGTAACACCACTGCTATCAATTTGCCCAAGTATTGGCCTTCCAGCAGTTCCAGCGGGTTCACCATCATCACTCACCCTAAACAAATCGTTAGTTAAACCCAGCCTATAGGCAAAACAGTGATGCACTGCCTTAGGATGTTCTTTTTTTAAATCTTGCAAATGCTGCTTAAAGGATTCCGCAGAACTTATTGGAAAAGCATACGCTAAAAATTTACTTCCCCTATCTTTAAACTCAGCTATTGCTGGCTTTTCGATGGTAAAGTAATGATCTGCGTTTTGCATGGATAAATAAATTTGAAGGGCTGGCGTAAAAATAACCTAAATGATACTAACATTGCAGCATGACTTTTGAAGTAGCCGAACATTCTCTCAAAACAGCATTAGAAGCAATCTATGACAATAGAGAAGCTGCTGCTATTGCTGCGATGGTGATGGAAGTTGTTACTGGCAAGACTAACATGGACAGATGGCTTATCAAAAATGAATTGCTTTCTGGTAATCATATGGAGCGACTTCAAAATTATACCAACGAGCTAGTATTGGGTAAGCCAGTACAATATGTAATTGGCGAGGCCTGGTTTGCTGGGCTTTGTTTACATGTTACACCAGATACACTCATTCCAAGGCCCGAAACAGAAGAACTTGTAAATTGGTGCGCACAATGGGCGACAGCAAATATTAAATCTTCTGTGCCGCTGAAAATTTTAGAAGTTGGAACAGGAAGTGGTTGCATTGCTATTGCCCTTCAAAAAAAACTACCTACTGCACAAATTACAGCAGTAGATATTAGTGCAGCAGCTACAGAAGTTGCAACGATCAATGGAGCAAAATATAATGCACCTATACAGTTTAAAACACTTGATTTTTTAGACGAAACATGCTGGTCGGAAATGGGCAGTTACGATATTATTATTTCCAATCCACCCTATATAGCAGAAACAGAAAAGGCAAATATGGCGAGGCATGTGCTAGACTTTGAACCGCACACCGCATTATTTGTTCCTGACAACAATGCACTCGTATTTTACAATGCCATCGCAAATTTTGGCAATAAAAATTTAAACCCAGGCGGTGCTATATTTTTCGAAATCAATCAGGCGCTAGGTTTTGAAACACAGGATGTATTTGCACAAAACAAATACACGACAGTGCTCAAAAAAGACTTGTTTGAAAATGATAGAATGATTTTTGCAACAAAAACGAACTAATCGCTATTGGCTATTGTCTACAGCCATTACGGGCGTTGCGCCTAATTTTTTTATGACTTGCATCACTTTAATAGCAGTACCTAAATGCGAAGTGCTATCGCCATTAATAACCACCGAAGGTTTATCCGTTTCTTTGGCTAAAAACAAAGAAAGTTCCGATTCTAATGAATCGAGTATAATGGCTTTTGATCCAATATAAATTTGCTGGTCTTTGTCTACCGTAATAACCACTGTTTGCTTGGCTTTGGTGTCGCTGGCAGCTTTTGGATTAGACACTTTAATCACGTTTGGATTTGCAAGTGTAGATACAATGAGAAAAAACAACAATAGTATAAATAGAATATCATTTAAGGCACCAGTGTGCACTTCGGGATGAGTTCTTAAACGCTTTCTGATATTCATTGCTTAAAATTAACGAGTAGGTTCTTGTAAAATATCAATGAATTCTGAACTAGCCACTTCCATTTTATTTGCTGTCTTGTCTATTTGGGTACTTAAAAAATTATACCCTACATAAGCAATGAGGCCAATAATTAAACCGGTTGCAGACGTAATCATTTTAGTATAAATACCTCCTGCAATGGTGTTTAAAGTATATTCTCCAGTAGACGCAATACCATAAAATAATTGCACCATACCAATAATGGTTCCTAAAAATCCAAACATAGGTGCAATACCAGAAATGAGTGATAAAATAGAAAGATTTTTCTCCATGTTGTACATTTCAAGGCGACCCACATTTTCCATACTTTTTTCGATGGCATCAAGTGGCTTTCCTATTCGCTGAATACCCTTATCAATCATGCGTGCTACAGGACTGTCTGTATTTTTTGCCAAGTTACGTGCGGCTTGCACGTTGCCTGTAATAATATTATCTCTGATAATATTCATGAAATTAGGCTCTATCCTAGACGCTTTATTAATCGCCAACAAACGTTCTATAAAAACATAAATAGCAGCAACAAGCAAAAAGTATAAAGGATACATAATCCAACCACCCTTTTCTAATAAGCTTAGCATAGAAATCTTTTCTGGAGTGCTTGCAGAGGCTGCACCAACTACTTTTTGAATGGTGTCTGTTTGTAATAAATAAAACATACAATGGGTTTGATTACCTTAAAATTAGTGGGTTCTACAAAAGAAGCAAGACCCTGTGAATAAAAATGCTAAAGGATCGTTATTTAAGAAAGCTTTTGCACAATTAGATAGTAATTACAGTCTTTTAAGTTTAGAATAAGCCTAGTTAGATCATTTTTTGACTTCATTTGAGTAATTTGCTATTTTCTGAAGGCTTCTGGTCTTTCTGATCCGTTTTTCTACCGGCGTCTTTTAATGCTTTGTCAAGTATCATTTCTATCTGACCATTAACACTCCTAAAATCATCATCGGCCCACTTTGACAGTTTCTTAAAAGTGTCTTCTGTAATACGTAAAACAAAAGTCTTTTTATTTAGAGACATAAAAAGGATTTTAAAGTATTAATAAAGACTACCTGTGTTTAACACCGGCAACGCCGCTTTTTCACCACACAATACCACCATTAAATTACTGACCATGGCAGCTTTTTTATCATCATCTAACACCACAATATCTTTTTCAGATAGCATGGCAAGCGCCATTTCAACCATACCCACAGCACCTTCTACAATTTTTGTACGGGCAGCAACAATGGCGGTTGCTTGCTGGCGCTGAAGCATTGCACCTGCAATTTCTGCAGCGTAGGCTAAATGACTAATACGCGCTTCTGTAACAAGTACACCGGCTTTATTTAAACGTTGGTTTAATTCTTGCTCTAACATTTCAATAACCTTCTCTCCACCATCTCTTAATGTTACGTGTGCTTTTTCATCTTCAATATTATCGTACGGGCAAGTAGTTGCTAAATGACGAACAGCTGCTTCACTCTGGTTACGGATATAATCATTAAAACTGGTTACATCAAAAACAGCCTTATAGGTATCCGAAACTTGATATAATATTACCGCTGCAATTTCTATGGGATTTCCCAGCTTGTCATTTACTTTTAATTTAGTGCTTTCGATACTTTGCATACGAAGTGACACTTTTAGTTTGGTGTAAAATGGATTTACAAATTGAAGACCATTTTCTCTAACCGTACCTATGTACTTTCCAAAAAAGGTAAGCACGTTACTATAATTAGGATCGATGATCATGAGCCCTTTTACTAAAAAAACAGAAACTACTAAAAGCAGTATCCCAAAGAAAATTTGACCACCTGCATTTTGTTGACCGCCGCCAACAACTAGTGCAAGACCTATTAAAAAAGAAAACAGTGCAATTAAAGCGGCGCGGAACCCAGAAAGGGGTTTAAGTAATTTTTCCATGATTGATATTATTTTAATATCATAAAAATATGATATTAAATCAACTACCCAAATAAAAAAATGGCACCACAAGTGGTGCCATTTTTTTATAAACGTGGAGAATAGCGGGGTCGAACCGCTGACCTCTTGCATGCCATGCAAGCGCTCTACCAACTGAGCTAATTCCCCAAACCCAAATACGTATAAATTATATGTTGGGAAGAATTATTTTTTTGCAGACTCGTTGTTTTTATTTGTAATCAAACCCATCAATTGTTTGAGATTCTTATCCATTCCCTCAGGACTACCGTCTAAGAATATAACATTACCCTTACCGTACTCTGCAAAATTTTTGATAGCCTCTGTCCACATACTAAATAAAATTACATTGGTATCAAGGTTTGCCTGCTTCATTTCTTCAGCGGCTTCACTCATTCCCTTTGCAACTTCTTGTCTAAACAATGCAACACCTTGGCCTCTTAGTTGAGCAGCTTCTTTTTCGGCTTGTGCCGAAATCTTTATCGCATTTCCTTCCGCTTCCGCAGCTTTGGTTTTAGTAATTAATAAAGCTTGCCCTTCATTTTCTGCTGCAGCCTTTAAGTTATTACTTGCTACCACTTTACTCATACTATCCATTACCTGCTGATCAAAAGTGATGTCGTTAATTTGTAAATCCTGTAAATGATACCCCCATTCCTCTAAACTATGATCAATTTGGTCTTTAACATAGTCTACAATATCTTTTCTAGCCGTTAATACTTCGGCTTGTTTTTTGGTGGCTACGAAAGCTCTAATACTTCCTTCTACTGTTCTCACTAAAGCCTGCATTAAATCCTTATTACTTATAAATTTAAATGCTACTTTAATAAGTGTTTCTTCGGCAGAGTTTTGCACAGAGTATAATAACATACTCTTAAAATATACATTGGCTTGGTCAATGGTTACAGCCTGAAATTCTAATTCCAAACTTTGATTTTGAATGCTAACACGCTTGTAAACACTTTCTACAAGTGGGATTTTAAATCTTAGGCCGGGGGTTAGTATCCTTCGATACTTTCCAAACATGGTTATAACCGCAATTGTTCCTTGGCTTACTGTTAATAAACCAGTAAAAATAACAACCAGTAATACAATCAAGAAGATAGATGTTGCTTCCATAATTAAGTACATTAAATTTTTAAAAAATAGGTTCTAATCGAATATAGATAAAATATAATATAAATACTACACTCATCTAAAAATAAATAAATAATGTATCGACTAGCTTTCCCAAATTTCTGCTTTTCCATCTAGCCACTGCTTCACCGAATCTGTGGTTACAGACTTTGGTCTTTCAAGTGGGAAACCTAGTGCACGGTCCCAACAAAGACTAGAAAGTACACCTAGTGCTCTACTCACAGCAAAAAGCACCGTATAAAATTCATTTTCTACCAAGCCATAGTGTACTAGTAAAGCACCAGAGTGTGCATCTACGTTAGGCCACGGATTTTTTACTTTACCTAATGATTGTAAAATAGGAGGAACTGTTTCATAAATATTCCAAACCGTATTTAACAACTTATCATCTGGCATATGTTTTTTTCCAAATTCCATTTGCGCTGTAAAGCGTGGATCTGTTTTACGAAGCACGGCATGACCATATCCAGGAACTACTTTACCTGCACTAAGTGTTGCTTGCACATAGTTTGCAATTTGTTCTGAAGTTGGCGCATCGGTACCAAGTGATGCTTGCATTTCAAAAATCCATTTGATTACTTCTTGATTGGCAAGGCCATGTAAAGGACCAGCAAGTCCGTTCATACCTGCAGCATAACTTAAATAAGGATCGCTCAATGCAGAACCCACCAAGTGTGTTGTGTGCGCCGATACGTTTCCACCTTCATGATCGGCATGGATGGTCATATACAAACGCATGAGTTCTTTAAAGCTTTCATCGTTATAACCCATCATGTGCGCAAGGTTACCCGCCCAGTCTAATAAGCCGTTTGGATGAATATGTTCGCTATTCTTATACTTGCGACGATAGATATATGCAGCAATGCGCGGAAGGCGTGCAATTAAATCCATGGCATCTTCAAATGCAGGACTCCAGTAATCTTTTTTATTGATACCAGTAGCGTATGCTTTTGCAAAATTACTTTCGGTTTGAAGTGCCATCACACCGATAACAAACATGGTCATTGGGTGGGTGGTAATTGGAAGTGCATCGATAGTTGCAAACACATGATTGGGTACATGACTTCTGCGCTGCCAAATATTAGTGATCATTTCAACATCTTCTTGATTGGGAAGTTCACCGAGTAACATTAAATGAAAAAGTCCTTCTGGTAAAGGCTCGCCACCACCGGGTGCTTTTGGTAAACTTACTTGTAATTCAGGAATAGAGTATCCTCTAAATCTGATCCCCTCTTGCGCATCTAGTAGTGAAGTTTCGGTAACGAGTCCAGTAATACCGCGCATACCTTGGTACACTTGTGAAAGTGTTACTTCACCTACTTTTTTTGCCCCGTGGGTTTTAATAATTTCTTTGATTTCAAGTCCAGCAGCTTCTGCTTTTGCCTTAAACTTTTCTTTCAGTAATTCCATGCTACATTATTTAAAAAAAATCTTGCGCAAAGGTAAGTACAACTTGACGTGTATAACAAAAGAATATAAAAGAAGTTTAATTTATTAACAGGGGGTTGTTATTGAAGAAATTATTTAGGTGCCTTCTTGTAGAGGTATAAGATGACAAAAAGGAAGATAAAATTGGGTATCCAGGCTGCCATTAAAGGTGGTAAATTGCCTTTTGTGGCAAAAATGGTTGAAAAACGGTCTGTTATAATAAATAATGCAGCAATAATAAAGCCCACCGCTAGGTGCATGCCACTACCCCCGCGCACTTTTCGGCCCCCTACAATAGCCCCAATAATGGTGAGGAGTAGGACGGTTACACAGGTGGCGTCTCGGCGGTAGCGCTCCACTTTAAGGGCATTGAGCCCCTCCGAACCCCTTAGTTTTTCAAGCTCAATAAAGCGGTTTAATTCGGATGTGGTTAGTTTGTCTTTGGTGTATTTATCTCTACTTAAATCGAGCGGACCAAAATTAAAAGCCATCAATTGCTGAGTTGTATAAGCAACGCTTTCTTTAAGCGGCAATACCGTTCGGTCTAAAATAAATTCAAGTTTCCACTTTTTAGAAGCCGTATCCCAAGTAATTTGGTCGGCTCTAATATTGTGCACCAGTTTGTTCTTTTTTAGCGTGTATGCAAAAAACGGCCCCCCTCTTTTGGTAGCCGTATCATAAGAATAAATACCCGCATAGGTAAATGAATCGATGCGTAAATAAATATTGGAGTTGGATCCAACAAGTGCATTGTACGAACTGTTTTTATCAATGTAGGTGGCTTCAAAACTGCCTCTAATTTGATTGGCTTTGGGTACCACATATTGGTTGGCAAACCAAAGCACCATGGCTAGCATTACACCACCCACAAAATAGGGGCGGAGCCATCTATTGTAAGAAGTACCACTAGCCAAAATAGCAATGATTTCGGAGTGTCCAGCCATTTTGGACGTAAAAAAAATGACCGCTAAAAAAACAAAAAGTGGAAGTAGCAATGCAATAATGTGCGGGATAAAACCAAAATAATAACTTGTAATAATATTTTTTAGACCCAAACCAGAACGCACAAAATCATCTGTCTTTTCACTCACATCAATAACGATGGAAATCACTACAAATAAAAAGATTGCAAAGAAAAAAGTGGATAGAAATTTTCTAAGTATGTACCAGTCTATTATTTTCATGTACCTACAATAAATTATAAACGATGTTTTAAAATGGGCAAAATTTGTGCTTTCCAAGTAGCAAAATTGTTTACCAAAATTTGTTTTCTCGCCTCACCTACCAGCCACAAGTAAAATGCCAAGTTATGAATACTTGCAATTTGAAGCCCTAATATTTCACCAGATACAAACAAATGACGCATATAGGCTTTAGAATAGTAATTGCTTGAATGGCATGGAATGCCCGTGTCTATTGGAGAAAAGTCGGATGCCCACTTTTTATTTTTGATATTGATCACCCCTTCCGATGTAAACAACATACCATTTCGGCCGTTGCGGGTAGGCATCACACAATCAAACATATCAACGCCCCTATCAATACACGCTAGTAGGTTCCACGGTGTTCCAACACCCATTAAATAACGGGGTTTATTGGCAGGTAAATTTTCAGTGCACAGCGATGTAAAATCGTACATCATTTCTTCAGGTTCCCCAACACTGAGTCCACCAATGGCGTTACCTGCACAGTTAGTAGATGCTATAAATTCTGAAGAGGCAACACGTAAATCTTTAAAGGTGCTGCCCTGAATAATAGGAAATAAATTTTGCGTATATCCATATTTATCAGGGGTTTCGGCAAGCCGTTTAATACATCGCTCTAACCAGCGGTGCGTGAGTTCCATACTTTTTTTGGCATAAGAATACGCACTTGGGTATGGCGGACATTCGTCAAAAGCCATAATAATATCGGCACCAATGCTGCGCTGAATATCCATCACAGACTCTGGTGTAAAAAGGTGCCTACTACCATCTATATGGGATTGAAACAAAACCCCTTCTTCAGTAATTTTTCGGTTGGCTGCCAAAGAAAAAACTTGATAACCACCACTATCCGTTAAAATAGGTTTGTGCCAACCATTAAATTTATGGAGTCCACCCGCAGCTTCTAATACTTCGGTTCCTGGGCGTAAATACAAATGATAGGTATTGCCTAAAATAATTTGGGCCTGCACTTCTAGAGACAGCTGCTGCTGCGTAACCGCCTTAACCGTTCCTACGGTGCCCACTGGCATAAATATGGGGGTTAATATTTCGCCGTGATCGGTTTGCATCACACCCGCCCTTGCGCCTGTGCCAGTAGCCGTATTTTGAAGTTGAAAGGTTAGTGCAGCCATGTCCACAAAAGTAGCACAAAACCACTATTTTTGCGCTCATGAACGTAGCTCCCATCATTTGGACCCTTATTTTCTATATTTTTTGTTCGGTCGTAGCCATTCAACTCTTTTATTACCTCTATTTCTTTATTCGGCTTGCTTTTTATAAAGAAACGATTCCTTCGGAGCAAATGGAACACGCCGTTTCGGTAGTGATTTGCGCAAGAGACGAAGCCCACAATTTGGTGCAAACATTACCTGCTGTTTTGGTACAGGATTATAAAAGCACATTTGAAGTAGTACTCGTAAATGATAATTCTACAGACGATACCAAGTATTTAATTGATGAATTTAAAAAGGCATTTAAAAATATCAACCACGTTTTATTAACCCAAGAAGCTAAAATGATAGCAGGAAAAAAGTTCCCGCTTTCGATGGGTATTAAAAGTGCGAAGTATGAAATTGTTTTACTTACAGATGCAGATTGTATTCCAGCATCGGAACACTGGATTAAAAAAATGCAAGCGGCATACACAGACAATATTGAAATTGTACTAGGCTATGGCGCTTATCGAAAAAAACCAGGGCTGTTAAATAAATTAATTCGTTTTGAAACTTTTCATACAGCACTTCAATATTTAACCTATGCCCTTAGCGGCAACCCCTACATGGGTGTTGGCAGAAACCTGAGTTATAAAAAACAAGTTTTTTTACGCAACAAAGGCTTCTCTTCTATCAATCAAGTACCTAGTGGCGACGATGATTTATTTATCAATCAGGTAGCTACAGCACGCAATACCGCTGTTTGTATAGACCCTGATACGCATACCTTAAGTGAGCCAAAATCTACGTGGAACGAATGGATGGCACAAAAGTATAGACACTACACCACCAGCCGTTATTATAAACCGGGCCACAAATTTTTATTAGGCCTTTACAGCAGTTCACAATTTTTATTATATCCACTACTTATTGTTTCTATTATTTTTTACAGCTGGTGGATGAGCCTTGCGGTATTTGGTATTCGTTTTTTAGTTCAGGCCTATGTGTTTTTTAAAGGCATGAAAAAACTAAATGAATTAGACCTCTGGCCGCTATTCATTGTGTTCGATATTTTTATGTTTTTTTATTACTTATTTACCCTACCCGCCATATGGAAAGCACCTCGGAAAAATTGGGATTAATTGAAAAGTATTTTGGTGACTTTACCCCAAAGCAAACAGCTCAATTTGCAGGGTTAGAGGAACTTTATAAAGACTGGAACAGCAAAATTAATGTGGTGTCCCGCAAAGACATAGAAAGTATTTATTTACACCATGTTTTGCACTCTTTAAGCATTGCTGCAATGGCTAATTTTGAACCCGGTACAGATGTGATTGATATTGGCTGTGGTGGCGGATTTCCGGGCATTCCACTCGCTATATTTTTTCCAGAAGTAAAGTTTCATTTGGTAGATAGTATTGCTAAAAAATTAAAGGTAGTAGAAGCTGTTGCAGAAGGCGTTGGTCTTACCAATGTAACCACACAACACTGCCGTGCCGAAGAAATAAAAAACAGGAAATTTGACTTTGCCGTTTCAAGAGCGGTTGCCCCCTTAAAAGATTTGTGGGGGTGGGCAGGTCCATTATTAAAAAAGGGACACAAGCAAGAAATCCCAAACGGGCTTATTTGTTTAAAAGGTGGCGATTTGGCACAAGAAATTTTTGAAAGTTTATTAAGACCTAAAATGATTCCGGTGTACCGCTTATTTGCAGAGCCTTATTTTCAAGAAAAATTTATTTTACACGTTACCAAGTAAACTTACTTTTTTTCGATCAGTCTTTCAAATACATGAAACACAGCTGGACAAAAAGTAACATTTTTTAGGGTAATGGCAGGGCGTTTAAAAAACACGTCTTCATCGGTGTAGGGGAAACGTTCACAATCGGAAGGACGTTTGTCGTAAATACTACAAAAATTATCGGAACCTAAAAATGGACATGGTTTAGTATTGGCTACATAATCGCCATCATTATCCATCACTAAATACTTTTCAATAAACTCCGTTTCACGCATACCCATATGCTTACTAATGCGTTTAATGTCTGGTCCTTTAAAACGGGGCGAGTAGTTTTTACAACAGTTGGCACAGGTTAAACAGTCTATTTTTTCAAATGCTTCATCATGAAGGTCGGGAAGGACCTTTAAAAGACTCTTTTTATCCGGCTTTTGGAGGAACTGCTTGTACTTTTTCTCGTGGTCAGCGGCCGTTTTTTCCCAGTTTTCAAGTGAAATCTCATTCATACTACAAGATTAGCATGATTTGTGCAGAATTTCATCCACAGTTTATCAACGGCTTCCACAAAAGCACAAATTTGAGGCCCTCTGCCCGTACCTTTGCGGCCATTAAGGATGATTCCATCCAAACTTCGATAATTAAGATTATGGCAAACTTATTTGAACAACAAGCACAGGAATTTTCGGGTCGTCATATTGGCCCTAATGCAGCAGACACCAAAACCATGTTAGACGTTATTGGTGCCGGTACTTTAGACCAGCTCATTGATAAAACAATTCCTGCAGCTATTAAAATCAATCAATTGTTGGATATCCCAGCTCCTATTTCGGAGTTTGAATACCTTACTAGTTTGCAAACGATTGCCGCTAAAAATAAAGTGTATAAAAATTACATTGGCCAGGGCTATTATGGCACTATTACGCCAAGTGTTATTGTAAGAAATATTTTTGAAAATCCAGGATGGTACACACACTACACACCTTACCAAGCAGAAATTGCGCAAGGCCGTTTAGAAAGTTTATTAAATTTTCAAACGATGGTTACCGACCTTACCGGTTTACCGATTGCGAATGCTTCTTTACTAGACGAAGCAACTGCAGCTGCAGAAGCGATGGCACTTGCCTTTCATCACATCAATAAATCTGATGTTGCTACAAAACCAAAATTGTTTGTCGATAAAAATATTTTTAAGCAAACAAAAGATGTGTTGGTTACACGTGCCGAGCCAATTGGTGTAGAAATTGTAGTGGGCGATTTTTTAACAGCTGCTATAGATGAAACTTATTTTGGCGCGATGCTTCAATATCCAAACAGTAATGGCGGCGTAGAAGACCAACGTGCTTTTATAGATAAGATTCACGCTGTAGATGGCCTCGTTATTGTTGCCACTGATTTATTAGCGCTTACCCTTCTTACCCCTCCTGGCGAGCTTGGTGCAGACATTGCACTGGGTAGCGCTCAGCGTTTTGGTGTACCGATGGGATTTGGCGGACCGCATGCTGCGTTTTTTGCCACCAAAGACGACTTTAAAAGAGGTATGCCAGGTCGTTTAATTGGCGTTAGTATTGATGCGCAAGGTAATCGTGCATTACGTATGGCACTTCAAACAAGAGAGCAACATATTAAAAGAGAAAAAGCTACTTCTAATATTTGTACCGCACAAGCATTACTTGCCAACATGGCTGCGATGTATGCGGTATACCATGGACCTAAAGGTTTAAAAAATATTGCATCACGCGTTCATCAATTAGCAGTAGCTGTTGCAAATGGTTTAAACGACATGGGGCTTTCTCAGCAAAATAAATTTTTCTTTGACACTTTAACCATCAGTGGTGTTGATGCCAGTGCTTTAAAAATCAACGCCGAAAAAGAAGGTATCAATTTCTTTTATGCTGCCGATGAAAAAGTAATTGTAAGCATTGACGAAACAACAAGCATTGCAGATGCCAATGCTATACTTTCAGTGTTTGCAAGTACTACTGGTAAAACGGCTATTACCTTAACAGCTGCTGCCATCGAAAGCGCTGCAAGCCATATCCCACAAGGATTACAAAGAAGTACCGATTATTTAACACACCCTGTATTTAATACGCACCACTCTGAAAGTCAAATGATGCGGTATATTAAATCGTTAGAAAATAAAGACTTGTCTTTAAACACGTCGATGATTTCACTTGGTAGTTGTACCATGAAATTAAATGCGGCCACAGAAATGATGCCCGTAAGTTGGCCGGCATTTGGTGGACTACATCCATTTGTGCCAACCAATCAAACAGATGGCTACCAACAAATTTTAAAAGAATTATCCTATTATTTATGTCAAGCAACTGGCTTTACCGCTTGTAGCCTACAACCAAATAGTGGTGCGCAAGGTGAATATGCGGGTTTATTAACGATTCGCGCCTACCACAAAGCACATAAAAATGAGCACCGCAATATTGTACTCATTCCGATTAGCGCACATGGTACCAATCCTGCAAGTGCTGTAATGGCTGGCTTTAAAGTAGTGGTGATTAAATGTGATGAGGCTGGTAATATTGACATGAACGACCTACAACAAAAAGCAGAACAGTATAAAGACACGCTTGGTGGACTGATGGTTACCTACCCTTCTACGCATGGTGTATTTGAAGAAACCATTAAAGACATCTGCGAACTCATTCATACAAATGGAGGTATGGTATACATGGATGGCGCAAACATGAATGCTCAGGTTGGTTTAACCAGCCCAGGTATGATTGGTGCCGATGTGTGCCACTTGAATTTACACAAAACATTTGCCATACCACACGGTGGTGGCGGACCTGGCATGGGCCCTATTTGTGTAAACGATAAATTAGCACCATTCTTACCTGGTCATCATCAAACAGGTGATCCTACATATGCTGTAAGTGCTGCGCAGTATGGTTCTGCAAGTATTTTACTGATTAGTTACGCGTATATTAAAATGTTAGGTGCACAGGGTATTAAAGACGCAACTGCCTATGCCATTTTAAATGCGAACTATATGAAAACGCGTTTAGAAAAGTTTTATCCGATTTTATATGCTGGTAAAAATGGTACTTGTGCGCATGAATTTATTGTAGATTTAAGACCGTTTAAACAAACAGCAGGTGTAGAAGCAGAAGACGTTGCGAAGCGTTTAATTGATTATGGTTTCCATGCACCTACCATGAGTTTTCCAGTAGCAGGTACCATCATGATTGAACCAACAGAGAGTGAAGACAAAGCCGAGTTAGACCGTTTTTGTGATGCCATGATTGCCATTTACCATGAAATAAATGATATTGAAACAGGTAAAATAGACAAGCTTAACAATCCATTAAAAAATGCACCGCATACACAAAGTGTGGTATGTGCGGAAACATGGAACTATAGCTACTCTAGACAAACTGCGGCGTTTCCATTACCGTATGTTGCACTCAATAAGTTTTGGCCAACTGTAGCAAGAATTAACAACACACACGGAGATAGAAATTTAATTTGCACTTGCGAACCGGTTTCATCATATGCAAACGATTAATAAAATTAAATAACCATGGGCGTAGCCGATCAATTAGCACAAATGAAAGCAGAAAAAGCAGCAGCAAATTTAAAAGCTGGACAAGATTTTTTAGAGCAAAATAAAACGAGACCTGAAGTAACCACTTTAGATTCTGGTTTACAGTACGAAGTATTAACAGCAGGTGTTGGTGAAAACCCACTTGCTCATAATGAAGTAACTTGTCATTACCATGGCACGCTTATTGACGGTACTATTTTTGACAGTTCTGTACAAAGAGGACAGCCCGCTTCTTTCCCATTAAATATGGTGATTAAAGGTTGGACCGAAGGTTTGCAACTCATGCCTACAGGCAGCAAATGGCGCTTTTTTATTCCTTCACATTTAGGATATGGAGATCGTCAGGTGAGTGCTCAAATTGGAGCCAATAGCACACTTATTTTTGATGTAGAACTCATTAGTTTTATCTAAGAATAAATTTTAAGTTCAGACTTGCTTTGATTTGAGCGCTTCTGCGTAGGTTTCTAACACACGCTTTCGAGCCACTTCATGCACAACAATAGGATTTGGATACCTTAACTCATTAAGTTCTGGTATCCATTTTTTTATGTACACGAGGTCCTTATCAAACTTTTGTGTTTGTAGTGTTGGATTAAATACCCTAAAATAAGGGGCTGCATCACAACCACTACTACTCGCCCATTGCCATCCCCCATTGTTGGATGCTAAATCAAAGTCGAGTAATTTTTGCGCAAAATAAGCCTCACCCCAGCGCCAATCTATGAGTAAGTGTTTGCACAAAAAAGAAGCGGCAATCATTCTTACTCGGTTGTGCATGAACCCCGTTGCATTTAATTCGCGCATACCCGCATCTACTATTGGATAACCGGTTGTGCCATTGCACCAGTGTTCAAATTCTTTTTCGTTGTTACGCCACTTAATAAAATCGTATTCTTTTTTAAAGGATTCGCCCCTTCCCACTTTTGGAAAATGAAATAGGATAGCGTGGTAAAAATCGCGCCAAATAATTTCGTTCACATAGGTTTCATTGAGCGGCAATGCTTGTAGTAAAATTTCACGGACACTCACGGTTCCAAATCTTAAATGCACACCCATTTTAGACGTACTATTTTCTATGGATGGAAAATTTCGGTTATCGGTGTATTTTTTTACAATACTTACATCGAGAATACCGGCTGGAAAACTAGTGGCTGCAGATCCTGTAAAACCCATAGAAGCCAATGTTGGCAGGGCCGAAGCCGTATACTGGAAATAATTTTTTGAATACTTTTTTGTGTCAAAAATTTTAACTGGGTTCAGTGCTAAATACGCTTTCCATTTGCGTGAGTAGGGCGTAAACACGGTATAAGGTTTGCCATCATCTTTAACCACTTCAAATTTTTCAAAAACTACCTGGTCTTTAAAAGTAGAGAATCCTATTTTTTGCACAGCGAGTAACTGCTCAATTGCAGTGTCGCGCTCTAATGCATAAGGCTCATAATCATGATTGGTAAAAACATGCGATACCGTATACTTTGCTAATAAAGTTTTAAACGCCTCTTGTGGTGTGCTATACAAAACAGTAAGTCCGCTACCTAGTGCCTCTAATTGAGCTTGCATTTTTTGCAATGCCTCATGTATAAATACAACACGCTTATCTGATTTATCTTCGAGCTTATCTAAAATACTTTTATCAAAAATAAAAATTGGCAAAACGGGTGCGCCACTCATTTTAGCATTTGCTTGTGCATTTGTTTGACTGGCCGTTTGTAAGGCATGAAAGAGCGCTGCATTGTCATGCAAACGGAGATCTCTTCTAAACCATATGATGGATACTACTGGCTTCATAAAGTTTGTATAAACTCCTTGTATAACACAGTGGTCAGCGAATTGTTGTACTGAGCGTTGTCTATTTGCTTTACCCATTTAATACCATTAATAGCACTTGTTAAAAACACTTCGGAAGCTTCCAGCACGTCTGCTACACTAATGGTTGTTTCCTGTACTTCGTAATGATGTTCACGCAGCGTTTTAATAAGGTGGCGGCGCATGACACCGGCCACAGGGCCTTCTGTAATGGAAGGCGTTTTAATAATCCCGTCATTTATGATAAATAAATTAGCGATAGTAGTATCGGCTATATTGTTATCGTGATTCAATAAAATGGCATCGTTGAGGTTGGTTTCTTTAGCCCAGATTGCAGCCATTACGTAGGGCAAATAATTATTGGATTTAATCATCGAAAAAAAATCGCTCGATTTTTTTGCCTCCGTATAAATGCCGATTGTTAACCCATTTTGATTGAGATCTTGCGTAGCTTCTCCAAGTTTAAAACTTTGAATGAGGTGATGCGGAAAATGATTTTCAGGATCGTAGAGTCCACCATCGCCCCTGTATATCATCACCCTTACGCGTGCTAATTTTTGATGTCCATTTTTATGTACCACATCCAGTATATTTTTTTCAAGCCACTCGGTATTCATATAAGAAGGCTTGTTAAATTTTAACGTGGCCATACTGGTAAATAGCCTTTCATGATGTAATGGGGCCAGTTTTATTTGTCCGTTCACGACCCGAATGGTTTCGAAGCAACCATCACCATACCTGAAAGAACGGTTGTTAACCGATAAGCAAGCCTTATCTTGGCGAATCAAATGACCATCTAAAAAAAGAAAATCGGTTGCAGACATCGGATTAATTATAGAATGAAGGTAAATTAGCGGAATCCAAATAACAAACATGCAAGTAAAAGAAATAGTTGACCACTTAGAAAATATAGCACCCCTTCACCTGCAGGAGCCCTACGATAACTGTGGTTTATTGAGCGGAAGCGTAGATACCAATTGCACCGGTATACTTTGCACCCTAGATGCAACTGAGGCAGTTATACAAGAAGCAGTAGCAAAAGGTTGCAACCTGGTGGTTGCGCACCACCCCATCGTATTTAGCGGTCTTAAAAAAATAAACGGCACTACCTATGTAGAAAAGGCGGTTATTGCTGCCATTAAGCATGATATAGCCATTTATGCCATTCATACCAACCTCGATAATGTTATTAATGGCGTGAACGGCAAAATAGCCCAAAAAATAGGCCTCAGCCAGCTTGAGATTTTAGACCCAAAACCAGGAGCCGGGCCCGGTATTGGCGCCGGAATTATAGGTCAATTACCTGTACCCATTTTGGAGGCTGATTTTTTACAAAATTTGGCACATATATTTAAAATTCATACTATTAAACATAGCCCATTTTTAGGCAAAAATCTTCAAAAAATTGCCATTTGTGGTGGTTCTGGTGCCTTTTTGACCCGAAAAGCACTAGAAATGGGGGTAGACGCCTTTGTCACTTCTGACCTCAAATACCATGATTATTTTGATGCCAACGGACTGCTTTTACTAGCCGATATTGGGCACTTTGAGAGCGAACAATACACGGTGGAGCTTTTAGTTGAACTTTTACAACCTAAATTCCCTACCTTTGCCGTCCTCAAATCAGATACAAAAACCAATCCGGTTGGGTATTTCATTTAAGGCGCAGGACCCGGTTCCACAAATATTAAACTTCAAAAGAATCCTATAGTATGGCATCAGTTAAAGATTTCTCTGTAGAAGACAAATTAAAAAACCTTCTTCAACTTCAGAAGATAGACAGTAAGCTAGATGAAATTCAAGTTTTAAAAGGTGAGCTTCCCATGGAAGTAAGTGACCTTGAAGACGAGATCACCGGTTTAAATGCACGTCAAACGCGTATCGAAGAAGAAATCAATGGTATTTCTGAATTCATCGAAGGAAAAAAATCGATGGTGAAAGATAGCGAAGCGCTTATTGCTAAATACGAAAAGCAAAGCGAGAACGTAAAAAACAACCGTGAGTTTGAAGCCATCAATAAAGAAATTGAAGACCAACAACTTGAAATCAAATTGTGTGAAAAGCACATCAGAGATGCCAACGAAGAATTAACTGAAAAAATCAAGGGATTAGACCTTGCTAAAAAAGCAGTGGCTTCTAAAGAAGGTGTTCTAAACCACAAAAAAAGTGAGTTAGAAAAAATCATCGCTGATACCGAAAAAGAAGAAACCGGATTAAATAAAAATAGTGCAGATGCGCGTGGTCATATCGACGAGCGTTTAATGTACAGCTACGATCGTATCCGTAACAGCTACCACAATGGTTTAGCCGTTGTTGCTGTTGATAGAGACGCTTGTGGTGGTTGCTTTAACTCTATTCCGCCTCAACGTCAATCAGAAATTCGTTTGCATAAAAAAATTATCGTATGTGAAAACTGCGGTCGTATTTTAGTAGACGCTAACCTCGATGGTTCAGACAAAAAATAATCCTTATCGGGTACAATATTTGAGTAAAGGGTAGCTATAACGGCTACCCTTTCTTATTTTTGGTATCTTCATAAAAGACATGCAAAAGCGCAGCACACATATTACATGTACGAGCTTCCGTTTGGGGCGCCAATTTTTTGGGCGTATGCTTTTATGGTGGTTGTTGATTTTGAGCAGCGTTGTTACGAATTTTTTTTTCGCGAACCCTGTTTGCGCGCAAAAAGTGTATGATTTTAATGCCACTTGCATTCAGGCCTATCAGGAAGTGAACAAATTAAAAATTACATCCGCCACTGTACTCATTGCAAAAGCCAAGCAACAAAACCCGCAAAATTTAATTCCGGTTTTACTAGATGCCTACACCGATTTTTATGTTTTGTTTTTACTTGAAAATCCGGCCGATTATGCGCAAAGGTTTAAACGATTTGAACAAACCATAGATGCGCTTAAAGAAGGTCCAAAAAACAATCCGCTGTACAACTATTGCCTCAGCAATGTATATATCCACCGGGCTATGGTATCGTTAAAATTTGGGCACTTCTGGGACGCTGGCTGGGATATTAGAAAGTCTTTTATGTTGGCACAAGAAAATCAAGATAAATTTCCAGCCTTTACCGGTGATGATTTACTATATGGTGCACTCCAAGGCATTGTGGGCACAGTGCCAAAAGGCTATCAGTGGTTAACGAGTTTATTGGGCATGCGCGGTTCACAAAAACAAGGCATGACGCTTGTGGCAAATTTTGCCAATGGTACCGATGTGTGGGCCAAATTATTTAGTCCCGAATCCTATTTTATTTATCCATACCTGCTTTTTCATTTGCAAAATGAAAAAGATGCGGCGCTGGCTTTTATCAAAGACAAAAAGCTAGACCTCGTTAACAATCATTTACACGCATGGACTGCAGCTAATTTAGCACTGAACCATAAAGCAAGTATCGATACTAAAAACATTATCGAAAACAGAAACAAAAGTGCCGACTATTTAACGCTACCCTTTTGGGATTTTGAACTAGGCTGCGCCAAACTGTATGCATTGGATTTGGACGGTGCTACGCCGCTATTGACCAAATACACCGAACAATTTAAAGGCAATTTTTACATTAAAGACGCCCTTCAAAAACTGAGCTGGGCAAATTTTTTGAAGGGCGACTTGCGCGCCGCCGAGGCGGCGCGCAAGCAAATTTTTTTGCGCGGCGGCATAGACACGGACGCAGACAAACAAGCATTAAAAGATGCTAAAACAGGTGTTTGGCCTAACCCGCTGCTACTTAAGGCAAGACTGCTAGCCGATGGTGGTTACACCAAAGAAGCGCTTGCTATTTTACAAGGGAAGCAAGCCTTATTTACAAGCCCACTCGATAAACTAGAATATGTATACCGTATTGGCCGCATTTATGAAGACATGGGTAAAGACACAGAAGCTATTACCTACTACAAACAAACCATTCAAATAGGCGCCAATCAAACGGCTTATTTTGCCGCGAGGGCAGCGCTACAGGCAGGCCAAATACTTGAAAAGCGTGGTCAAAAACAGGATGCCATCGCTTTTTACGAGCAATGCTTATCTATGGAAGAACATAGTTACAAAAACTCGTTGGACCAACGCGCCAAAGCGGGTATTGCGCGCTGCAAATAGTTTGTTTTACCTAAATTGCAGCAGATTAGAACTATGCTTACAAAGCTCCACATAAAAAACTATGCAATCATTGATGAAATCGAAATTGATTTCTCTGATAAGCTCAATATTATTACCGGTGAAACAGGTGCTGGTAAAAGTATTTTAATGGGTGCACTTAGTTTAATACTTGGTGAGCGCGCCGATAGCAGCAGTCTTGTAAGCAAAGAAAAAAAATGTTTTATTGAAGGTTATTTTTCTATCGCTAAAAATAAAGCAGTTTCTACCTATTTACAATCACTAGAAGAAGACATGGACATTGACCAGTTGGAACTAGTGTTGCGTAGAGAAATTGCACCAAATGGTAAATCTAGAGCTTTTATCAATGATACCCCTGCTAGTTTACAAACGCTACGTGGTGTAGCGTCATTACTGGTAGACCTGCACCAACAATTTGATACCCTCGAACTTGGCAACACCGATTTTCAGCGCACCGTTATTGATGCACTTGCTGGAAACGAAAATTTATTACAATCTTTTACAAATACTTACCAGGCTTATTTATCGGCTCAAAAAAAATTAGCAGCGCTGCTTGCACAAAAAGAAGCGTTTACAAAAGAAGCAGATTACAATCAGTTTTTATTAGATGAATTTGAAGAATTACAACTTCAAACAAACGAACTGGAACTGATGGAGCAGGAGCTTATGCTTTTAAACAATGCCGAAGGCATTAAGACTGCACTTGCTAGTACCAGTCATGCGCTCGCCTACGCTGACACTCCGGTTGTGAGCGTGGTCAAACAAATGTTGCAACAGCTACAACCCTTTACCACCGTACATGAGGGCGTTTCGGAACTGATTAACCGTTTACAGGTTACCCACATAGAACTTTTGGACATTGCATCGGAACTTTCACGTTTAGAAAACACCATTTCTACCAACGAAGCAAGATTACATACCATCAATGAGCGTATGGCTGCTGGTTTTAAATTATTAAAAAAACACGGCGTTACTACTACGCAGGAACTCTTAGACATTTGGGCAACACTTGCACAAAAATTATTAGCGGTTCAAAATATTGATGACGCTATTGCAGCGCATAGCAAACAGGAAAAAGAAGCACTTGCTGCAGCCACTGATATTGCAAGCAAAATTTCTACTGCGCGAACGGCACAGGCGGCTCCTTTACAAAAATCTGTAAATGCTTTACTGGCACAAGTGGGTATGCCCAATGCAAGCATACAAGTGAGTATCACAAACGCAAACCTTAATGCTAGCGGTACCGATCAAATCGAATTTTTATTTGACGCCAATAAAAGTGGAAAATACGAGTCTATTAAAAAAGTAGCGAGTGGTGGTGAATTAAGTAGGCTTATGCTTTGCATCAAATCACTAGTAGCAACATCCGTTAATTTACCTACACTTATTTTTGATGAAATTGACACGGGTATTTCTGGTGAAGCCGCAAAACAAGTGGGTATTATTATGCAGGGTCTTGCTGCGAGTCGTCAAATTATTTGCATCACACACCAACCTCAAATTGCAGGAAAAGCAAACGCTCACTTCTTTGTGTATAAGCAAAGTAAAGAAAGCGGTATTGCAACACATATCAAGCGCCTCAGTAAAAATGAGCGCATTAACGCCATTGCTCAAATGCTGAGTGGTGAACAACCTACACCTGCCGCTATTGCGACTGCTACAGAAATGGTGGAAGAATAAGGGTCATTTAATCTATTTTATTTACTTTTACGATACGTAAATAACAAACTATGGCTTACAACTTATTAAAAGGAAAAAGAGGTATTATCACTGGCGCTCTAGACGCTAATTCTATAGCTTGGAAAGTAGCTGAAAAGGCACACGAAGAAGGTGCCACATTTGTATTAACTAACGCACCTATTGCCATGCGCATGGGTGAGATCAATAAATTAGCAGAGGCTACGAATTCAAAAATTATCCCTGCCGATGCTACGAGTATCGAAGACCTAACAAAATTATTTACCGAATCTCAAGAAGTACTCGGTGGTAAAATTGATTTTGTACTTCACTCGATTGGTATGAGTGTGAACATTCGAAAAAATGTTCCGTACACCGAGTCTAACTACGATTATTTTATGAAAGGCATCGACGTTTCTGCTATGTCATTTCACAAAATGTTAGCAGTGGCTAAAAAATTAGATGCCATTAATGAGTGGGGTAGCGTTGTTGCACTTTCTTATATGGCTGCGCAAAGAACCTTCCCTTTTTATACCGATATGGCTGATATCAAAGCAATGCTTGAATCTATCGCGCGTAGTTTTGGTTACCATTATGGCTTAGAAAAAAAGGTGCGTATCAATACCGTTTCACAATCGGCAACTAAAACAACAGCTGGTACAGGCATTAAAGGCTTTGGCGATTTTTACGATTATTCAAATGCGATTGCGCCACTAGGTAATGCAACTGCCGAAGATTGTGCCAACTACTGTGTTACTTTATTTTCTGATCTTACGCGTATGGTTACCATGCAAAACCTCTACCATGATGGTGGTTTTTCTATGACAGGTGTAAGCAACGAAGTGATGCAAAAACTAGGAATTCAAGAATAAATCGCAACAGGACAACTCATACAAATATCATGAACGAAATTATTGGATATATCGGGGCCTTTTTAAGTGCTATTACTTTTATGCCTCAGGTTTGGCAGGCTTATAAAACAAAGAGTGTAGGTGATTTAAGCATTTACATGATACTCATTGTAGTGCTCAGCACCATTATTTGGTTGTATTACGGCATTAGCACGGGCAGCGGGCCGGTTATAGCGGCAAACGCTATTGTGATGCTATTGTCGCTTGTGCTGCTTTATTTTAAACTGACGTTTAAGAAAAACTAGTTTAGGCTACTTTAACTTTCAAAATTAGTTTTCTAATTTTCCCTTCACCAATCATAGGTGCATGTACGTCGTCTGGAAAGTATATTCCAAACTGGCCAGCGTGTAGTTTAAAGAAATGATCGGGTGCGTCTTCAAAAAATAAGACGTCGTTTTTTGCATCGTATTCACCCCTAGGTTCTAGGCAGGTGCTGCGTGATTTCCAACCCACTGTTTCGATACCACTAAAACAAACTTGAATGTCAATGTAGGTGTTGTGACATTCAAAACTTCCACAAGAATCTAAAATAGAAACACCGGGTTGATCTGCAATAATGGCAATTATATTTTTACCATCCACTTCGTGCTTGCCTTCCGGCATGGTATCAAAATTGGTATCTAATATATAAGCAAAGGCCACCTCAAATCTAGGGTGGACCTTTACATATTTATTTAGTTGCGTAAGCTCATCAAGTATCATGTGCTACGTTCTAGTATTCGTCTTCGTTAAACATAAAGTCGTCCTGACTAGGATAGTCTGGCCAAATGTCTTCGATACTTTCGAATACATCCCCTTCTTCTTCTAGTTCTTGAAGGTTTTCAACTACTTCAATCGGCGCACCGCTACGGATAGAATAATCGATCAATTCGTCCTTAGTAGCAGGCCAAGGAGCCTCTTCTAAATAACTGGCTAATTCTAAAGTCCAAAACATAATGCAGTGTTTAATATTTTTGCAAATGTAGCCGTATCTATCAAATTACCAAATTGGAGTTGCCCACCAGCTGTAAACAAATTATTAATATTCGCTAAATTTAACCCGTACTAATGTAGGTTTGTAAGAGCAATAAGAGCTTCAATCCTGTATAACACACTCATACCCATGCTAAAAGCTACTAATATTACCCGCAATTACAACGGCCTTCAGGTACTAAAAGGTGTAGATATTATGGTCCATAAAGGTGAAATCGTAAGTATTGTTGGCTCATCGGGGGCTGGAAAAAGTACTTTACTGCACATTTTGGGCAGTTTAGACAACGCCAATTCGGGTGAAATATGGATCAATAATCAGCGCATAGACACTTTAAAAGAAAAGGAACTCGCAAAATTTAGAAACCAACATATTGGTTTTGTATTTCAATTTCATCATTTGTTACCAGAGTTTACCGCACTAGAAAATGTGTGTATACCAGGTTGGATTGCAGGCACCAATAAAAATGATTTAGAAGCAAGGGCACTCGAACTTTTAAAAATATTAGGACTAGAAGATAGAGCATCACATAAACCATCGGAGCTATCAGGTGGAGAACAACAAAGAGTTGCAGTAGCAAGAGCACTCATTAACAATCCGGACATTGTTTTTGCAGACGAGCCTACTGGAAATTTAGATAGCAAACATGCACAGGAGTTACATGCACTATTTTTGCATTTACAAAAAACAATGGGTCAAACATTTTTAATTGTAACGCACAATGAGGCACTTGCAAAAATGAGTGATCGTGTGGTGCACATGAAAGACGGATATATCGTTTAGGATATGCGCGGCTTCCAGGCTAGTTCCTCGGCACCATTGGTGTGTGAAATAAAGCGTGCCAACGTAAATAAATAATCAGATAAACGGTTCAGGTATTTAACCACGAGTGGTTCTACAAATAATTCATTTTCGATCAGGTTTACGCAACCTCTTTCTGCTCTTCTGCAAATACATCTTGCAACGTGCGCATGTGAAACAGCAACATCACCACCCGGAATAATAAATGATTTCATAGGCACAAGCACTTCATTCATAGCATCAATTTCACGCTCTAATAAAGCAATGTCCTCTTCTTTTAAATCAGGAATTTTCATGAGCGGCTCTTTATCCGGATCACAAGCCAATGAAGACCCTACTGTAAACAAACGGTCTTGCACTTCTTTTAATAAAATGCGGGTATGGGCATGCGCAAACATGTCAGACACCAACCCAATGTATGAGTTCAGTTCGTCTACAGTTCCGTATGTTTCAATTCTTAAATTGCTTTTGGGCACTTTAGTACCACCTATAAGTGAGGTTAAACCTAGATCGCCTGTTTTGGTATAAATTTTTTGGGCCATAATGCTATAATATACTTTGTTTGATAGAACAAAGATAATTCCGAATGGTTCAAAATGACATTGGATTATTTTGTGATATCGGTTTCTACCATTCCATCACGCAAACGAACCACACGGTGGGCATAGGCGGCAATGTCTTCTTCGTGTGTAACTAGTATCACGGTATTACCTGCAGCTCTAATTTTTCCAAATATTTCCATGACTTCCACAGATGTTTTTGAATCGAGGTTACCGGTAGGTTCATCGGCAAGTAAAATAGCCGGATTGTTTACAAGGGCACGGGCAATGGCCACACGCTGAATTTGACCTCCACTCAGCTCATTTGATTTATGGTGGCTACGATCGGCAAGACCTACTTTATCAAGTGCTTCGAGGGCTCTTTCGATACGTTCTTTTTTAGAAATACCAGCATATATGAGAGGAAGCGCTACGTTTTCGGCAGCGGTTAAACGCGGCAATAAATTAAATTGTTGGAATACGAATCCAATTTCAGAATTACGCACTTCTGCTAAATCATCATCAGGCATTTTACTTACGTCTTTGCCATTTAAAATATAACGACCACCTGTTGGAGAATCCAAGCATCCTAAAATGTTCATAAGGGTAGATTTACCACTCCCCGACGGACCCATGAGCGCCACGTATTCGTTTTTAAAAATATCGAGCGTAATACCTTTTAATACGGTAATAGCCTGACTACCCATGTAGTAATCTTTTTGTATTTCCTCTAATTTAATAATCGCTTCAGACATAGGTCGTTTATTTTTTAATCACCGTTGGAACGCTAAAATATTGATCATCGGCGCCGGGTGCATTGGAAAGCGCCTCTTCTATTGTTATGGTTTGCACAACTTCATCTTCACGTAATACATTTACCGCGCCACCCATATGTAGTAATGGCTCTACGCCAGTTGTGTCTACTTCATTTAATTGCTCCACAAAAGCTACCATTTTTTGTAGGTCTTGTTGTACCGAAGCCTTTTCTTCATCGGTAAAATAAAGCCTGGATAAATGGGCTAATTGATCAATTAATTGAGGCGTTACATCCATAGAGTACAAAAATAACAGATTGAGGGGCAATTTAGGTCTAAAATGGTTAAAAGGTAAATATCCTCCACCAAGGCCCTAAATACCGGTATGTTGAAAAAATAGTTGACTCCCTTGATTAAAATAGTTGCATAACTAACTAATTTTACGGAAAGCATTTTTATGAAGCGTAGTATTAAAAAAGTTGCCATTTTAGGAAGTGGCGTGATGGGCTCCCGCATTGCGTGTCATTTTGCAGGTATTGGTGTGCAGGTTTTATTATTAGATATGGTACCAAAAGAAGCTGCAGAAATTACAAAACCGCAGGAGCGCAACAAACTCGTTAACGATGCTTTACAAGCTGCATTAAAAAGCAACCCCGCTCCTGTTTATACAAAAGCAACTGCTAAAAAAATTACAACCGGAAATTTTGACGATAACTTACCAGAAATTGCGGGCGTAGATTGGATCATTGAAGTAGTAGTGGAGCGTCTCGACATCAAACAAATGATGTACGAAAAAATTGAAAAGTATAGAAAACCAGGAACACTTATTTCTTCTAATACTTCTGGTATTCCCATTCATTTAATGGCAGAAGGAAGATCTGAAGATTTTAAAAAACATTTTTGTGGCACGCACTTTTTTAATCCACCACGCTACTTACGTTTATTAGAAATTATCCCTACTCCACATACAAGTCCAGAAGTGGTGGATTTTTTAATGGAATATGGTGATTTATTTTTAGGTAAAACAACGGTGAATTGTAAAGACACGCCTGCCTTTATAGCCAATCGTATCGGGGTTTTTAGCATCATGCTCATTTTTAATAGCATGGAAAAATTAGGCCTAAGTATCGATGAAATTGAAGCACTTACCGGACCTATTATTGGACGTCCAAAATCGGCAACCTTTAGAACCGCCGATATAGTGGGTATTGATACACTTGTCAAAGTTGCTAAAGGCGTTGCAGACAATTGTCCGACTGACGAAGCACGATCTATTTTTACCATTCCTAGTTGGTTAGAAAAAATGCTAACAAATAATTGGCTTGGTGATAAAACAGGACAAGGATTTTTCAAAAAAATAAAATCAGAAACGGGTAAAGAAATATTAACGCTGAATTTACAAACACTCGAATACGGACCACGCAATAAACCAAAATTTGCAAGCCTAGAAGCTGCAAAACCAATCGAAGATTTAAAACAAAGACTTCAATTATTACAAGCAGCACCAGATAAAGCCGGCGATTTTTACAAAGCATTTCATTATGGTTTATTCTCTTATATTTCGCACCGCATTCCAGAAATTAGTGATGAACTCTACCGTGTAGACGACGCCATGATGGCAGGCTTTGGCTGGGAAATTGGCGCTTTTGAAAGTTGGGACACCCTAGGTGTTGCAAAAACAGTAGCTGCTATGAAAGCCGCTAGTCACGCCGTTGCGCCATGGGTAGATACGATGTTAGCGAGTGGTGCTACTAGTTTTTATAAAATAGAAAACGGGAAAAAACTTTGTTACGATGTAGCATCGATTACTTACAAAGCACTTCCAGGTGGTGATGCATTTTTAGTATTAAAAAATAAAGCCGACCAACTTGTTTGGAAAAACAGTGCTTGCCGTTTATATGATATTGGTGATGGTATTGCTGGCTTTGAGTGGAATTCAAAAATGAATAGCATTGGTGGTGAAGTACTAGAAGGACTAAACAAAGCCATTAGCGTATCTGAAGAAAAATTTAATGGACTTGTGATAGCCAACGAAGGCCCCAACTTTAGTGCGGGTGCGAACGTGGGTATGATTTTTATGCTAGCTATTGAGCAGGAATATGACGAGTTAGACATGGCCATCAGAATGTTCCAAAACACCATGATGCGTGTGCGTTATTCTAGTATACCAGTAGCTGTTGCGCCACACGCGCTAACGCTTGGTGGCGCCTGCGAAATGAGCCTTCATGCCGATGTTGTGTGCGCTGCTGCCGAAACTTATATTGGACTTGTAGAAATAGGTGTTGGATTAATTCCGGGCGGTGGTGGCACCAAAGAATTTGTGTTACGCGCCGGTGATGAAATGCACGACGAAGAACCAGAAACCATTACCCTTAAAAATAGATTCTTATCTATTGCCACTGCTAAAGTAGCAACCTCTGCCGCAGAAGGTTTTGAGATGGGTATTTTAAGAAAAGGGCAGGATCAAATGGTGATGAATACCAGTCGCCGCATTGCATCCGCAAAAGCGGCCGTTTTAGATTTACACGCTCAGGGTTACACCATGCCGATCATCCGTAAAGATGTAAAAGTACTAGGAAGATCTGCGCTAGGTGCACTTTTAGCGGGCATCAATGGTATGCAAAAAGCAGGCTATGCAACAGCGCATGACGCAGTGGTAGCTAAAAAGCTAGCGTATGTGATGTGTGGTGGCGACCTTAGTGAGCAAAGCCTTGTATCTGAACAATATTTACTAGATTTAGAACGTGAAGCTTTTTTAAGTTTATGCGGCGAGAAAAAAACACTAGAACGTATTCAAAGTGTTTTAAAAAGCGGTAGACCCATCAGAAATTAATTTTTTCTATGCATCCAATTTTAACAATTACCGGTGTTTCAAAAAACTACGGTAAACTTACAGCGCTTGATGCCGTAAGTTTTGAAGTGCCCGCTGGTGCTGTGTTTGGCATACTAGGGCCTAACGGAAGTGGTAAAACAACACTACTCAGTATTATTTTAGATGTACTACATGCCGATACGGGAAAGTTTAGCTGGTTTGGCAATACGCCGCAAACCAATAATAGAAAACAAATAGGCTCCTTACTTGAAACACCCAATTTTTATCATTACTTATCTGCGGTAGATAATTTAAAAATTACGCAAGCCATTAGTGGCAGGGGGAACAGCGCAGACATTGATAAAGTACTTGAAATTGTAAAATTAGCAGAACGCAAAAAAAGTAAATTTAGTAGCTATAGTTTAGGTATGAAACAACGCCTTGCTATTGGCGCCGCATTACTTGGAAACCCCGATGTACTTGTGTTTGACGAGCCTACCAATGGATTAGACCCTGTAGGTATTGCCGAAATTAGAGCCCTCATACAATCTTTAGCTGCAGCGGGTAAAACTATTATTATGGCCAGTCATTTACTCGACGAAGTAGAAAAAGTTTGTACGCATGTGGCCATCTTAAAGAAGGGAACGCTCTTAACTGCGGGCCCTGTAGATGAAGTACTCGCGCAAGAAGATATTGTTGAAATAGCAGCAGTCAATAATGATGCACTTTTAAATATTATAGAAACTATGGGTGGTTTTTCTAAGATAAAAAAACATTCCAATTGCTTGCAATTATTTTACCCCATAGGCACCGCGCAGCTAGACCGTGTTAATAAATACTGTTTCGAGAAAGGCATTACGCTGCAACAATTACAACTCAAAAAGAAAAGTTTAGAAACTAAGTTTTTTGAATTAACCAACGACTAACGCTAACGATATGTTTTCATTACTAAAAATAGAATGGCTTAAAATAAAAAAGTATCCCGCGTTTTGGGCCATGCTTATTATTGTACTCCTTACCTACCCTGCTGCCAACCTCATGTTTTACAATGTGTACCTGCGCATAACAACGCAAAAAGGTACTGACATGCTGGCTAAAATGTTTTTAGGTAACCCATTTGCGTTTCCAGAAACCTGGCATACAGTGGCGTATATTTCTTCATTTTTTGTCATACTACCTTCTATACTTGTGATTATGCTGGTAACCAACGAATACCAGTACAAAACACATCGTCAAAACATTATTGATGGCTGGACTAGGCGACAATTTATGACCAGTAAACTCATGGATGTACTTATCGTTAGCGGCATTACGACCATCCTCTATGCCCTTGTTGCCATTGGGTTTAGCATCTATGCAAGTACATTTGACGTTTCTAAAATGTGGGATCAATCGTATTATATTGGACTCTTTTTCTTGCAAACCTTTGCACAACTATCTATTGCTTTTTTACTAGGTTATCTCATTAAAAAAGCATTTATATCGCT
Source organism: Sediminibacterium sp. (assembly GCA_040403595.1). Classification (GTDB taxonomy): domain Bacteria; phylum Bacteroidota; class Bacteroidia; order Chitinophagales; family Chitinophagaceae; genus Sediminibacterium. The sequence goes on from JBBAKI010000006.1 coordinate 103,312, forward strand.
CGGGATATTTTTATTTTACTACCTGATTGTAGAAAATATTGCAACTGGTTATTTGAAATTAAAAGCAGCAACAATTGGGGGAGATATTGGACGATACCTGCCTTTTGAAATTTCGGATCGTATGATTATTTCGCCTGCTTTTATGGGAAGGTTTGGAAAAGATCTAAAAGAAGCATACGAAAAGTCTTTGTCGGAAGTGCCAACACAAATAATTTTATCAGTACTACTTACTGCAGCCATTTGGGCTTTTTGCTTTTTGATCCACCGTAAAAAGGACTTATAATTTTTTTTGGAGGGGTGAAATTTATAAATCGAGGGTCGATAAACTTTTTGATATTTCTGGATAATCAAACACAAAACCTGCATCAGTTATTTTTTGTGCAGACACGGTAGTACTTTTGAGTACTTCAACACTCATTTCTCCAAGTATTATTTTTAATATAAAACTTGGCACATACGTAGTAATATAAAATTTACCATAAAGTATTTTTGCCAGCGTTTGCGTAAGAGTTTTATTGCTTACAGGTACGGGCGCCACTGCATTGTAGCTGCCTGCAATGTTTTCATTTTCGAGGGCGTACACAAACATTTTTGCCAAATCTCTAACATCAATCCAGCTTATCATTTGTTTGCCATTTCCTAAAACAGCAGCCATACGAACAGCCAGTGGTTTTAAAAACTCTTTTAAAGCACCTCCATTTTTACTAAGCACAATGCCCGTGCGCAAACACACTAGGCGCTTTTGTAAACCATTTGTATTTGCTGTAACAGGCGAAATAGACGCTTCCCAAGCGGCGCATGTAGTACCTAAAAAATCTGGATATGAAGAATCTGTTTCTATAAAACCATGCGCTGCTAACTCATTGTTATAAGCGTTCGTATTTTGATCGGGCCCATACCATCCAATGGCCGATGCACTTATCACTGCTTTTACTTTATTGCGTGTTTCTTGTAAAGCTTTTACAAGTAGTGCGCTACTTTTTGTACGGCTATCTAATATTTCTTGCTTGCGAGCAGTAGACCATCTTTTATCTGCAACACCAGCACCAGCCAAATGAATAATATAATCGGCGGCTGCAATAGCAGTGCTATCAATGGTTCCAGCGTTTATATCCCAGTGGGCCTGACCTTTTATAGGCGTTTTACTTCTAGTTAATAAAATAACTTCATAACCCTTCCCTTCGAGTAATGTTTTGACCGCTGTCCCTACCAATCCTGTCCCTCCTGTTATTAATACGCTTGGCATATGTGTAAATTAAGCTTTCTTATACATGTATAAACAAAGATCCCAACCAAAAGGTTGGGATCTACAACTAAAATCACCAGGCTAAAACAAAGTTAAATGCTATTAATCGGGCTTCTTACCGTGTAAAAAGGTATTCAGCGTTGATAGATGTGTTTGATCTTTTTCGTCTTTACCTACCGTATACTTACTGTAAAAATCTTCTACCGTAGTAAGGGTACTTCCAAAAAGTTCCATGTTTCTTCTAACATAAGCAGGCACATTGTCAAATTCGCTACCAGACTCTGCGCCACCACCACTCATATTAAATGAAAGGTTGCGTAATTTTTGGATACGTTCTGCTGCTCTGCGTTTTTGCTCTTCTGCATCATCAAACATTGAGTCATCAATAAAAGAAGCAGGTGCTGCCATATTGGTGGCCTGACTATAAGAAGGCATTTCAGGTTTTTCAATTAATTCCATATCGCAAAGTCCTAACTCAGCATCTTCTTCTAATTCATTTAACGACTCGCCAAATGAAGTTCTATAAGATTGTTGAACAGGCGCTGCAGGTGATGGCTGCGCTGTCATTGGGTTTGGAGCGATATAAGATACCGATGATGCAATGCCTACTGCAATAGGTGCAACAGGAACCACCACTTCTTGGACAGGTTCTATTTCTTGCACATGTATAACTGGTGCTGCCGCTACAAATTCATCTGCATAAATATTGGTAGGCTTATTTAAAATGGAACCAGCTACTATATTCGAAGCAGGCGCTGTTGGCGTAGCGTTTACGGTAAATTGAAGTAGCGCTTCTGAAGCAGTTACAGGAGGTGTAACAATTTCTGGTTCTACTTCTGGTAACACCACTTCTTCGGTAATTTCTGGGCTTAATTCAAATTGAAATACGAAACGTTCTTCAGCAACAGGAGCAACATATGCTTCATACGCTTCTTCTTCTACAACAAGTGCTGTAAAAGTTGGACGCATTGCTAAAGGATCGTTTTGCTCGAGCGGTAAAGATTGTTGAACAAGTGCTTGCATGGTAGGAACTTCTTCTACAACTGGTTCTGGTTCAACAAAAGTAATGGCAGGCATTGGAGCTGTTGGCTCTGTTTGAAGTGTCATTACAATTTTTTCTTCTTGTGGAACTGTTTTCGTATGCACAGGACCTTTTGCAAATGGATCTTTATGTTCAAAGCCAGTTGCAACAAGTGTGATACCAATTTTTTTATCCAACGTATTATCGTAACCCATACCTACAATAACATCCGTATCTTCTCCGGCTTGCATACGTAAGTGGTTGTTGATAATTTCTAATTCATCCATGGTGCATTCGTAATCACCCTCGGCGCTATTGATATTAATTAATATCCATTTTGCACCTTTGATATCGCTATCATTTAATAATGGAGAGGCAATGGCTTCTTCGATAGCCAATTGTGCTCTGTTTTCACCTTCTACTTCTGCTTTACCTAAAATGGCAACACCACCATTTTTCATAACGGTACAAACGTCCGCAAAGTCAACAATGATATGACCTCTACTATTAATAATATCGGTGATACATTTAGCTGCAGTTGCTAACACATTATCTGCTTTGCCAAATGCTTCTTTCATTTTTAAATTGCCGTATTGCATACGTAATTTATCGTTGCTAATCACTAGAAGTGTGTCTACGTGGGGCTTTAACTGCTCAATACCTTCTTGTGCTTGTTGTAAACGGCGTGGGCCTTCAAATCCAAAAGGTGTGGTAACAATGCCTACTGTTAAAATGCCTAAGTCTTTACAAATTTGTGCAATAATTGGCGCGCCACCAGTACCCGTACCACCACCCATACCTACGGTAATAAAAGCCATTTTAGTATTCACTTCTAAAATACGCTTGATTTCTTCAAGCGATTCTTCGGTGGCAAGTTTACCTACTTCAGGATTTGCACCGGCACCTAAACCTTGTGTAAGGTGTGGCCCTAACTGAATTTTATTGGGAATTCGACTTTGCTCAATTGCTTTAGCATCTGTATTACAAATAATAAAATCAACACCTTCAATATTTTGATCAAACATGAAGTTTACTGCGTTGCTTCCGCCTCCACCAACACCAAGTACTTTTATGATAGAAGATTTTTGTTTAGGAAGATCGAAGTGAATCATATAAACGAGTTTAGAAAGTTAGAATGAAATGGGTATTGTAAAGGGTTAGTTATGTTTATTTATAAGTTCATCTTCGTCTTTAAATAAATCAATTAAGTTGTTTTTGAATTTCTCCCAGAATTCAACGCGGTCTTTGCCATTTTTTGGCTTAGGCCCGGGCGCGGGAAGAACTTCATCTTCCATAGACACTGGCTCTAATTCTGGCGTTACTGTTTTTAAACCGCGTGGAACTTCCACACGTTTAAATGTTTCAGTAAACTCTTTGTGCTTCATGTCATAATCGGCATAACCTTTTAAGATAAGACCTAAACAAGTTGCATACATTGGCTTCTTGAGTTCATCTATATGATTGGGCGCTAAATGTTCGTTTGGTAATCCAATTCTTGCATTTAACCCTGTTGTATATTCTGTTAATTGAATCAGGTGTTTTAATTGAGATCCGCCTCCTGTTAAAATGATGCCTCCATTTAGTAAGCGGGTATCAAGTCCTACTTGCTTTATATGATAGGTAACAAAATCTAAAATTTCACTCATGCGCGCTTGAATAATTTGTGCTAAATTTTTAACACTTATTTCTTTGGCAGGCATGCCTTTTAAACCAGGTATCGTGATATAGGCATTGGCTTGCGCCTCATCTGCAAGCGCACTACCAAATTGCACTTTTAATGCTTCTGCTTGACTTTTTAATACACCCAGTCCCATGCGGATATCTTGCGTAATATTTTCACCCCCAAATGGGATAACAGCCGTATGCTTTAAAATACCTTCACTAAATACAGCTAAATCCGAAGTACCACCGCCAATATCGAGGATTGCTACACCGGCTTCCATGTCAATATCACTCATTACAGCACTTGCAGATGCTAGCGGTTGCAACACCAAGTCTTTGGTAGTAAGCCCACTTCTTTCTACAGCTCTGTTAATGTTACGGATGGCATTTCTATCTCCAGTAATGATATGAAAATTGGCGCCAACTTTAACACCATTATATCCTACAGGATCTTTAATATTTTGGTTATTGTCTACATGGAAATCTTGTGGAATCACATCAATGATTTGATCACCTGCAGGAATAAATGTTTTACGCTGGTTGTTGATCAAGAATTCAATTTCGGAACGCATAATTTCCGTATCCGGATCTTGTCTAACAATATCGCCACGTGTTTGCAAGCTCTTAATGTGATGACCTGCAATACCCACATACACTTCGCTTACTTCTAGCTCTGGGTTGCTTTCGTAACAATTAACTAAAGCTAACTGAATAGCTTTGATGGTTTGGTCAATGTTTAAAACTTGTCCGTGCTGAACGCCGCTTGAATTAGCACGTCCAAAACCTAGGATTTCTAATTTTCCAAACTCATTTTTACGGCCGGCGATGGCGGCAATCTTAGTAGTTCCAATGTCTAGACCTACAATGATCGGTGCTTCATTGTGATGCATAACGGTGTGTTTTAGTTGTTCGTTTTTTTCTTTGTTTTAGAATTCTGTTTAGCCTTAGTGTTTAACGGAGCTATTTTTATTTTATTGCTAATGTTAATAACCGGTTTTGGTTTTGCTTTTTGTTTCACAGTGTCAACAACTTTTACGGCTACAGAGTCTACTGCAGCAGCAGCATCTAGTGCAGGCTGGGCCATCAAATCCTGAATTACCTGCGCTGATTGTGCCGAATCTATTTGGGCTTTAGCGGTTCCTTGTTTGATTGCCACCACTTGGTCTTTAAAGCGAATGTCTAAACGCTCATAATAATGCACGCCTTTTTGCATCCAAGCCTGTTTGTAAAATGTTTGTAGGCGCAAAAACTTTTGCTCCAAATCGGTGGCGTGTCCTAAAGCGATAATATGATCGCCAATTACAGGGACGAGTTCAAAATTTGCCTGTGGTGTAATATCTATCTGTGCAATTTGTGCACCCCATAAGGAATCGTTGATTAAAAACTTTCCGAGGGTTACCACTTCTTTTAACAATTGACTGTCCGGCTTAGACAAAATGGATCTATCAGATGGAAAATTCGTAAACATTGGCAAACGTGCAACAACTTTTTCGCTAAGTGGCAACCTAAGTCCTGTAGAATCTAGGTAAAACGATGCGCCGCCTGGTGTAAATATGCGAGCTACCGGAATGCGTTCTTCAATTAATAGATGTAATACCTGCTGGTTGGTATAAAATATTTCAGCTTTTTTAACCCACGGATTACCTGCTACCGTTTTTTCAATGGCACTTAAATTAAGCGATGACATTTGCGCGCCAATAATATGCCCTCCTGCTTTGAGCATTTCCTTAATATCTCTTTCATTGATAAACAACTGGGTTTCTTCGCCAGCAATTTGTATCTGAATATCTTTGACTGTTTTTTTATCCTTTTCCTGCCAGGCCATTACAAAAAATACCATGGTAGCTACCCCTAGCATAATCCAGAGCGTACGCATTATTATTTTTTTCCAAGGTAAATTTCGCATCGTATTATTTTTATAAATCGTTTTTGATGTTTCTAATGAGTACGTCAATATCTCCAGCCCCAGCCATTACCAAAAGCTTTGGCTGATGCGCTTTTACCCAGGCACTTACCTCTTCTTTTTGTAAAAGCACCACATTTTTATTGGTCATTTTTTCAATGATCATTTCAGATGCAACACCTGCTATAGGCAGCTCTCTTGCTGGATAAATAGGCAGTAAAACAATTTCATCAGCAGCGCTTAAACTAGCCGCAAATCCTTCACATAAGTCCTTTGTTCTGCTAAATAAATGCGGTTGAAACACAAGGGTTAATTTTTCGTCCGGGTATAAACTACGTACGCCAGTTATGAGTGCAGCAAGCTCTGCTGGATGATGCGCATAATCGTCAATTAAAACCTGAGTGTCTGTTTTTATCAGATACTCGAACCTTCTTTTTACACCTGCAAAATTTGCAAGTGCTGCTTTAATTTTTTGTGGCTCAATACTCAAATGCATAGCCACAGCTATTGCTACAAGTGCATTTTCTAAGTTATGGAGGCCACCCATATGTAACACTAGGTTTTCGATAGTCCAGTTAGGGCCCACTGCTGTAAAAACATAAGCACCATTTATAACCTTAATTTCTTTTGCGAAAATACCAGCGCCTTCACCGTTTAAATGATAGGTAACAAGTAGAGAATCATCAAAACTTGCTTCCCGCGCAAGCCCTTTTTTAGCAAGTAATAACCCATTGGGTTTTACTTTTTTAGAAAAGCTTACAAATGCATCTTCAAAAGCCTCCGTTGTATTATAAATATCCAAATGATCCGCGTCCATAGAGGTTATTACTGCAATGGATGGATTTAATTTTAAAAAACTCCTGTCATATTCATCGGCCTCAACAACCACCACATTATTATCACTACTCCAAAAATTGGTATTATAATTGGCGGCAATACCACCTAAAAATGCAGTGCAACCATAGCCCGAATCCCTTAACACATGGGCTACCATGGAACTTACGGTTGTTTTACCATGGGTTCCTGCCACACAAATATTAACAGTACCATCTGTAATCCAACCTAATACATCGGAGCGTTTTACTACTTCGTAACCTTTATTTCTAAAATAAGTAAGCTCGTTATGTGATTCCGGAATAGCTGGTGTGTATACCACAACAGTTGCTTTTGTATCTATTAAATTAATGTTGTCTTCATAATGAATATTGATACCAAGTTCCGTTAAAGCCTGTGTTAAAATGGTTTCTGTTTTATCGTATCCAGAAACCGTGCATCCTTTTAACACAAAATAACGCGCAAGCGCACTCATACCAATGCCTCCAATACCAATGAAGTAAATATTTTTTATGGTATCTAATTTATGCACGTACGTACTGGAGTATTTTAGTTGCTACCATTTCTGCTGCATCTTTAATAGCAAGCGGTTGCAAGTTTTGAATAAATGTTTGTTGCTGTGCACTATCAAGCGCAAGTGCTGTAACAGTATTAAATAATGTAGTAGCTGCCTGTGCATCTGAAACTAATAATGCAGCGTTATTAGTCACTAAATAATTGGCATTGGCCGTTTGATGATCTTCGGCGGCAAAAGGGTATGGCACAAAAACAGCCGGTTTTCCAGCCACGCAAATTTCGGCCACTGACATGGCTCCAGCCCTTGATATCACTGTGTCTGCTACTGCATATGCCATATCCATTTCTGCAATAAAAGCACCCACCCATACATTGCTGTATTTGGTAGCAGCGTTTGCATATTTGCTAGCGTTTGTTTTACCTGTTTGCCAAACCAACTGTAAGTCTAAACTTGCAAAACCATCTAAATTATTGTAAATAACTTCATTCATAGAATTAGCGCCTAAGCTACCACCTACAATAAGTATTGTTTTTTTATTTGGATTGAGTCCAAAAAAATGATGTGCGGCTTCACGCGTATGCGATGCTGCAATAATATTTTCTCTTACCGGATTACCAGTTACAAATAATTTGTTTGCAGGAAAAAAAGTTTCCATACCACCCGTGCCCGTAAAAATAGCCGTTGCATTTTTAGCAAGCATCTGATTGGACTTGCCTGCAAAAGAATTGGCTTCATGAATAAAAGTAGGAATTCCTTTTGCCTGTGCCATTTTAAGCACAGGAAACGTAGCGTAACCGCCTACACCCACTACAAAATTTGGCTTAAAAGAAGACAGAATACTTCGTACCTGAACAAAGCTTTTGATTAATTTAAAAGGCAGCGTAATATTTTTAAAAATATTGCTTCTATTAAAACCTGCTATGGTAAGGCCTATAATTTTATAGCCAGCCGCAGGCACTTTTTCCATTTCCATTTTACCAGATGCACCAACAAATAAAAGCTCTATACCAGGCACTTGTTTTTCTAGTGCTGCTGCAATGGCAATAGCCGGAAAAATATGTCCGCCTGTGCCACCGCCTGCTATAATCGCTTTGATTTTCATTTACACGGTTGCATTTGAAGGTGAAGCAACTGCTGGCGTCGCAGGTATTGCAAATGGATCTACAATTCTTCCTTCTGTTTGTTCAACATTGCGTGCAACACTTAAAATAATGCCTATCGCACAACAAGTAAACAAATAAGAACTACCTCCCATACTTACCAGCGGCAACGTAACACCCGTTACTGGTAACAAGTTTACATTAACCGCCATATTGGCAATAGCTTGTATAATGAGGGTGAAACTTAAGCCTAGAGCTAAAAATGCGCCAAACGCATAAGGGCATCGTCTAAATATTCTAATACATCTAAATAAAAACACCAGGTATATAAATATCATAAAAGCGCCACCTAGTAGTCCATACTCTTCTATGATAATTGAATAAATAAAATCGTTGTAAGCCTGCGGTAAAAAATTTCTTTGTCTACTATTTCCAGGGCCCAATCCTACAAAAATACCTCCATTTGCAATGGCTATTTTTGCTTGTTGCACTTGATACGGCGTTTGCGCATCCGTGGCGTAAATAAAATCTTGAATTCTACTTATCCAAGTTTTAACTCTTATAAAAATACCTTTTTCTTTAACCTTTTCTTTTTCCTGACTACTTAGTGGAATGGTATATTCTACTTTAGGTTTTCCTTTATAAGTAACGATTGCTACCGACACTAACATAATGGCCGGAATCAAAGCAACACCAATAGTAAGCATAATATGCTTCATACTAATTCGGCCAATAAACATGAGTAGTAATGATGTAGCACCTGTTAATAATGCATTGGATAAGTTAGCCGGTAATATAAGGGCACAGGTGGCTAATACAGGCCAGATTACGTGTAAGAAACCCTTTTTAAAATCTTTAATAACGTCTTGTTTCTTGCTCAATGTTCTTGAAATAAACATAAACAAGGCAAGCTTTGCAAAATCAGAAGTTTGAATGGTCAACTGAATAATAGGTAACTTAATCCATCTACTGCCATCATTTATTTGTGCACCAAAAAATAAGGTATACACCAAAAGTGGCAATGAAATAAAATACAAAATAGTAGCCACTTTAGAAAACACCGAATAGTTGACACGGTGTAAAAAATAAGTCAATGTAAGTCCAATAAGTGTAAATGATATTTGCTTGAACAAATACACATTGGTGTTGCCTTTATACATTTTATATGCTAGTGAGCCAGTAGCACTGTACACTACAAGTATAGAAATCAAAGACAATAGCACTACAATTCCCCAGATATATTTATCACCCCTGGTTTTTGTAACTAGTTGTGTTTTTACCCCCTCTACCGTTGGTATTTGAGAAAATAAAGTATCTGAATTTTGATTGAGCATAATATTGTTTGCAGGGCGTTATTCTAAATAATTACAATGCTTTTACAGCGTCTTTAAATTGTGTTCCACGATCTTCGTAATTTTTGAATAAATCAAAACTTGCACAAGCTGGACTTAATAAAACCGTATCTCCTTTAGACGCTAATTTAAAAGCAGTAAGTACAGCGCTTGATGCACTATCCGCTTCTTCAATAACTGCAACCTTACCTTTAAATGCTTCGATAATTTTTTTATTATCGGTACCCATACACACAACTGCCTTCACTTTTTCTGATACCAACTCTTCAATTAAAGAATAGTCATTCCCCTTGTCTACACCCCCTAAAATAAGTACAGTAGGATTTGTCAAACTCTCGAGTGCATACCATGTACTATTTACATTGGTAGCCTTACTGTCGTTGATAAATTCAATACCACGTACCATAGCTACAAATTCCATACGATGTTCGAGGCTATGAAAATTACTCACCGCTTCTCTAATTTTTTCCTTGCGTATGCCAAGGGTTGTTGCTGCAATGCCTGCTGCCATGGTATTGTATTGATTGTGTTTACCCTTTAAAGCAAAATCATAAATGCTCATACTTACGCGCTCTTCTTGAATTCTAAGCATCATTTGATCGCCTTTGATGTAGCCGCCTTTTTTAATTTCTTGTTTCATAGAGAATGGTAATGGGTTAGGGTGAAAGGTTAGTAAGGATAAATGGTTAGTAATGGTATCGTCATCTGCACAATAGATGAAAAAGTCTTGATTGGTTTGGTTTTCAATAATTTTAAATTTGCTTTTGATATAATTTTCAAATTGATAATTATACCTGTCTAGATGATCTTCTGTAATATTTAATAAAACACTTACATCGGGTCTAAACGTTTTGATATCATCTAATTGGAAAGAACTAATCTCTGCTACATAAAGGGCTTTGGGCGCTTCTGCAATTTGCTTTGCAAAAGAGTATCCAATGTTGCCCACCATTGCACAATCAAGTCCTGCTGTTTTGCAGATATGATACATGAGTGCGGTGGTGGTACTTTTTCCATTGCTACCTGTAATGGCAACAATTTTACTGTCCCCTTTAAATCTAAAAGCCAGTTCAATTTCAGATATCACTGGTATCCCGTTAGCTCTGATTTGTTTTACCATTTCATTTTTTTCCGGAATGCCAGGACTCTTCATCACTTCTGTGGCTGTTAGTATGCGCGAAGCACTATGTTGTCCTTCTTCAAATTCGATACCATTGTCAATGAGCTCTTTTTTGTAGCGTACTGCAATGTTTCCTGCATCAGAAACAAATACATCATACCCTTTTTGCTTTCCTAGCAGTGCTGCACCAACACCACTTTCTCCACTACCCAAAACCACTAGAAAATGCTGCATGTTTATCTCATTTTTAAAGTAATAATGGCAAGTACCACACATAAAATGGTCATAATCCAAAAACGCACAGCAATCTTACTTTCATGAAACCCTTTTTTCTGATAATGATGATGTAATGGACTCATCAAAAACACACGCTTCCCTTCGCCAAATTTTTTCTTGGTGTACTTGAAATAACTTACTTGAATCATCACACTTAACAATTCAATTAAAAACACACCACAAAAAATAGGAATGAGTAATTCTTTTCTAACAATAATGGCAAGTGAAGCAATGATACCACCCAAAGCAAGGCTTCCCGTATCACCCATAAACACTTGTGCTGGATACGCATTGTACCATAAAAATCCAATACAAGCTCCCACAAATGCACCCACAAAAATGGACAACTCCCCTAAATTAGGAATGTACATGACGTTTAAATAATCGGCCATTACATAGTTACCACTCACGTAAACAAAAACGCCAAGCGCCATGCCAATAATGGCACTTACGCCCGCTGCAAGGCCATCTAGGCCATCTGTAATATTAGCACCATTGGAAACGGCTGTAATAATAAATGTCACTACAAAAATGTAAATGATCCATGTGTATTTTTCGGCACCCGGACCCATCCAGCTAATTAGTTTGCTATAATTAAACTCGTGATTTTTTACAAACGGAATAGAAGTGATTGGCGTTTTTACTTTTACATAACGGCGCTCTACCCCATTAATTATACGAACAATAACATTAGAATCTTTAGCTAACCGCTCGCCTTTTTGAAGTGTTACTGCGCCAGAATACGATACCAAAGATTGAGTTACGTCTGGAGTCGTAATAATCTCTCTTTCTACTGTAACAGCGTTACTAAAATATAAACTAACGCCAATGATAATACCAAGGCCTACCTGTCCAATAATTTTAGTAATACCGGCAAGTCCGTCACTGTCTTTTTTCTTGTAAGCTTCACCTTTTTTTTGCGCGTCTCTTCGTGATTTAATTTTAAAATAATCATCTAAAAAACCAATAACACCTAACCATACCGTGCACAAAATCATTAAACGGATATACACTTTATCGAGGTTGGCAAATAATAAGGTAGGTATAAGAATGCTTAATAAAATAATAATTCCACCCATAGTAGGTGTGCCTTTTTTTTGTTGCTCACCCTGTAAACCAAGTTCTCTAACGGTTTCACCAATTTGCTTTTTTTGTAAAAATTCAATAATTTTTTTACCAAATACAGTGGCAATTACCAAAGACAACAAAACCGCCATTGCAATTCTAAATGTCAAAAACTGAAACATACCTGCACCAGGTAAGTTAAATTCTTGTTTTAGCCATGTAAATAATTGGTATAACATAGTGGCTTATTAATCTTTATCATTAAAGAATGTCAATAAAATTGCTTTGTCATCAAATGGGTGTTTTACACCATTGATGTCTTGGTATTTTTCATGTCCTTTACCAGCTACTAAAACAATATCTTCCGGCTTTGCAAATTCAACAGCTGCTTTAATTGCTGCTTTTCTGTCAATAATTGAAATGTATTTTCTTTTTGCTGCTGTATTTAATCCAACTTCCATATCAGCAATAATCTGTGCTGGATCTTCGGTACGTGGATTATCTGATGTTAAAATAACTTTGTCGCTTAAATCGCAAGCTGTTTGAGCCATGATAGGACGCTTGGTTTTGTCTCTATCGCCACCACAACCCACAACAGTAATAACTTGCTCATACCCTTTGCGTAATTTTTTAATGGTTGCTAATACATTTTCTAAAGCATCTGGTGTATGCGCATAATCAATAATACCAATCACTTGCTTGTTGCTAATAATATAATCAAACCTACCCTCTGCACCAGCTAACATAGATAATGTAGTTAGCGCTGCACTACTTTCGATACCAAGGTTTACAGCAGCACCGTAAACGGCTAATAAATTGTAGGCATTAAACTCTCCTATTAATCTAAAATGAACTTCAATTTCATTGACAAGCATTACAAGTCCAGTAAGTGCATTTTCTAAAATTTTACCTTTATAGTTAGCGCTAGTTTTTAAACCGTAATAGTATTTTTTAGCTTTTGTATTCTGAAGCATCACTTCGCCGCGCTTATCATCTGCATTAGAAATAGCAAATGCTGTTGCTGGTAATGCATCAAAGAATCCTTTTTTAGCAGCGATATACGCTTCAAAAGTTTTATGATAATCTAAATGATCATGCGTGATATTGCTAAACAATGCTCCTGTAAATTGCAACCCCGTTATACGGTGCTGGTGCACTGCATGACTACTACATTCCATAAACACATGGGTACAACCCGCGTCTACCATGGTATTTAGTAATTCGTTTAAGCTAACCGCATCTGGTGTTGTATGTGTAGCAGGTATAATTTGATCTCCAATTTGGTTTTGCACGGTAGACACTAGCCCACAGGTATAACCCAGCTCAGAAAATAATTTAAATAATAATGTAGCGATCGTGGTTTTACCATTGGTACCCGTAACACCAACCAATTTAATTTTTGTAGAAGGTGCATCATAAAACTGATGTGCCATATACGCAACAGCCTCCTGTGTATTTGCAACTTTAATATACGTAACGCCATTTACAAGTAAAGCTGGCATGTTTTCACACACAATTACTTTTGCACCCAACTCAATGGCTTTTTCAATATAATGATGTCCATCTTGAGCCACCCCATTTATCGCAATAAAGGCAGTTCCTTTTATTACTTTTCGAGAATCAATTGCAATACTAGACACAGCTATATCAGTAACACCTACTACCTCTAGTAAGTGCACCTTATATAATATGTCTTGTAAAATATGCATGATACTTTAATTAAGTGCGATTTGAATTTGTTGTCCTTTTACAAATGCTTGCCCTGGTAAAATAGATTGTGTTGTTACTTTTCCACGGCCTTGTGTATATACTTTTAATCCTGCCGATTCGCAGATATAAATCATGTCTTTGTATCCAAGACCAACAAGAGATGGCATGGTTTTTTGGTCTATTTTACTACTCTTCAATAATCCAGCTGCAGGCGCGTGCGAGATAGTAGCCCACTCGTCTACAATTAAACTAGAATCTACAAAAGGAAGTTTTAATTTTTTTGCAATTGTAGCAACGTCTTGCTTATAGCCTTTATATATATACACATTGCTATCAGGTTTTGGCACTGTTGTAGCCATTGGCGCTTGCTTTACAGATGCACTATACAAACGATCCGCAATTTCTTTAAACACCGGACCTGCAACAGCTGCACCAAAAAATTGAACTGCATGCGGCTTGTTTTTAATCACTACAATACAAGTGTATTGTGGATTATCGGCAGGAAAATAGCCAGCAAATGATGATTGATAAATTTTATCGGCGTAGCCTTTATTACCATTGGCAATAAGCGCCGTTCCTGTTTTGCCTGCAACTTTGTAAGGTGTTCCTTTAAATAATGTAGCAGCCGTTCCTTGTAAACAAACACCTTCTAAACAAGTCTTTAAAGCACCAAGGGTTTGATCACTACAAATTTTTTCAGCAACCACTTTTGGCTGAATTTCTCTTAACAACACACCTTCTTCTTGTATGGCAGAAACCAAATAAGGTTTCGTCATTTTTCCATTGTTTGCTATCGCATTGTACAAGTTGGCCGTTTGCAAAGGACTTACAAGTAAGTTGTATCCAAAGGCCATCCAAGGAATTGTTGAAGGCCCCCATAATTTATGACCAGGCTTATAAATAAGTGGGCGCCCTTCGCCCGCTAAATCAATACCAGTTGGATTATCCATCCCCATTTTTTTGAGGTGGTTAATAAACTGCATTGGATTACTACTATAATGTTGTACTGCCATTTTAGCCATGGCTACATTAGAACTTAATTCAAAAGCATGTTGCACCGTAACATCTGCACTGCCATGATTTTCACTATCGTAAACAGTTTGACCAGCCACTTTCCAGGTGCCCCCAGAAATATTAACCATATTATTGAGGCCTACTTTTTTATCTTCTAATAAAGCAAGCAATGTAGCGAGTTTAAAAGTTGATCCTGGCTCTGATGGCGTGATGGCGTAATTATAATTTTCGTAATAGTTACCATCTTGTCCGCGACCTAAATTAGCGATGGCTTTTACTTTACCCGTTTTAACTTCTAATACAATAGCAGTACCATGCTCTGCTTCATTTTTGATCATCATTTTTTGAAGTGCATTTTCTGCTACTTCCTGAATGAATACATCAATGGTACTTACTACATCCTTTCCATTTTCTGGTTCAATTTCGTAGGTATCCGCATCTAATGGTACGCCTACTCCACCAGCAATGGTACGCACCAGCTGTTTGCCATTTACACCTCGCAAAACGCTGTCGTAACTATATTCTAAACCTACTTTGTTATTCTCGCGTGCAAGACCAATGGTACGGTATGCTAAAGATTTGTAAGGATTTAAACGGATCGATTTTTCTACGGCAATCATACCGCTTTTATACCGGCCTAATTTAAATAAAGGGAAGGTTTGAATTTTTTGGTATTCTCTAAATGAGATTTTCTTTTTCAGTAAATAGTAGCCTTCATTGTTTTTGTAGGCTTGAACAAATATTGACTTGTACTCATCTGCAGATTGATCTTTAAATAAATCTGACATATAATAACTAAGAGAATCGATATGCTCTCTAAATAAATAACCGTTGTTTACGTGCAGCGGCTCTACTCTAAAATCCATGTATATATCAAACTGCGGGACGCTGGTGCTTAACATTTGACCATCTTCTGAGTAAATGGTACCACGCTCAGAATCAATGTCTGCAATGTGTTGGTGAAGGCTATCGCTCATGCTTCTCCAAAATTTCCCTTGCACTTGTTGAATGTAAAAACCTTTACCAATAATAGCTGCAGACACAAGCACCACAAATAGGAAGCTTAAGTAAACTCTCCATAATATGTCTTTTTTGATATCCATTGCGGCGCGCTTATTTTTTTGTGGTTACTGGTATTTTTTCTACTTGTAATCTTTGAGGTAAGTCTTTGGCAACTCTTAGACCTAAAGGTTCAGTGGCTTTAATAACTTGATTTTCTTCACTTTTAAACATCACCTCACCTTTTATAGTCTTGTATTCGAACTGTAACTCTTTAATTTCTTTGGTTGTGGTATTCATACTCCTAATAGCGCGGTCGGCCATATGACCATTTGCGATATAGAGTACGGCCAATAAAGAAATAAATAAAAAGAAAGGAATATTATTAGCGATCCACTGATAATTCAATAATCCTTTCAGCGGATTTTTATTATTACCAGCATTATTTATTGGTTGTTCGCTCACGGCTTTCTTTTAAATTTTTTCTGCAATTCTTAATTTGGCGCTTCTACTTCTTGTGTTATTTTTTAGTTCTTCATCTTTAGCGGTAATTGGCTTTTTTGTAATCACTGTAAACACGTCTTCTTTGATATCAGGCAAAAAAGGGTGACTAGGTGTTTCTACAAAACTCCCTTGACGGAAAAAGTTTTTTACCATCCTGTCTTCAATCGAGTGAAAAGTGATGATAGCCACACGGCCACCAGGGTTGAGCACGTCAGGGACCTGACTGAGCATTGATTCTAATGCACCCATTTCGTTGTTCACTTCCATTCTTAAGGCCTGGAAAACTTGAGCCAAATACTTATTGGGATTTCCCTTTACCACTGGAGCAATGAGCGATTTAAATTGTTCGATGGTGGTAACCGAAACATGCGCACGTGCAGTAACAATATGTGCTGCAAGTGTTTTTGAATTGGTGACTTCACCGTACTGCTCAAACATTTTATGTAGTTGAGCAGCCGTATAATTTCGAACAACGTCCTCGGCTGATAAAGCTTGTCGTTGATCCATACGCATATCTAGCGGACCAGAAAAGCGAATAGAAAATCCACGATCACCTTTATCGAATTGATGACTACTTACACCTAAATCGGCTAAAATGCCATCAACACCTGTTACTTTGTGTAAACGCAAAAAGCGTTGGAGGTTACTAAAGTTTTCTGGAATGAAAACAAGGCGCGCGTCATCCATAACGTTGCGTTTTGCATCGGTGTCCTGATCAAATGCAAATAATTTACCTTTCTCATTGAGTTGAGATAAAATACCTGCGCTATGACCCCCACCCCCAAAAGTGCAGTCGACATAAATTCCATCAGGCTTAATGTGCAAGCCTTGTAAGATTTCATGATAAAGGACAGGAATGTGGTAACCTTGATTGGCATGTCCTTGTTCCATAAATCCTTAATCTTTTTTGTCATTACTGGTCATCACTTCATGGGCCAATTCACTAAAGGCCTCTGGAGAGAAATCCTCAAAGAGCTGTTTGTACTTACTAGCATCCCAGATCTCGAAACGGTCAAGTGCAGCTGCTAAAACAATGTCTTTAGCGAGCCCGGCAAATTCGCGAAGTGATGGAGGAAGCAACATACGGCCAGCATTGTCTAGCTCTATTTCTGTTGCACCACCCAAAAACTGTCTGCGAAACTGACGTACTTTAGGGTCGAAATCATTTAACTGGCTAATCTTGGCCACAATCTTTTCCCAACTTGCAATCGGATATAACGTGAGACATTTTTCAAAGCCACGGCTTAAAATAAAGCGACCCTCCCCTTCCGGTAGCTGTTTTTTTAGCCCACCCGGAATAAGGAAGCGACCCTTTGCGTCGACCGTTGCTTCATATTCTCCGTGAAATCCGTTCATTGGTTAATAACTTTGGTTAATAATTACCACTTGTTGACACAAAATAACACTTTTTCCCACTTTCAACCCAAAAGCAAAAACGCACAATTAATCCACAGAATTATACAGCACCAAGGGCTTTGCTACGATTGATTTGTAGGGTTTTAGGGTGTGTTTTTAGTGAGAACACCTGTTAATTACTGTGGATAACCCCGCTTTTCTGTGGATAGTAGCTTAAAAAGCTGCAACTTTGCCTCCAAATGCACCCCAAATACCTCTCTATATTAGATTTCACCTACGATTTGCCAGCTAGTAAAATAGCGAGCTACCCGCTCGAGCAGCGGGATGCGAGTAAACTTTTGGTGTATGGGGCGGTCGAAACGGGGCCGAATGGGGCGGATGCGATCGCTAGCGAGCGAGCGGCAAAAATCTCAGAAACAACGTATGCTAAACTAGATGAAGTACTTCCAAATGGCACGCTACTCGTACACAATGATACCAAAGTAGTTGCTGCTCGTTTATTTTTTACAAAAGAAAGTGGTTCTGTAATTGAAATTTTTTGTTTGGAACCCGCAAGCATGTATAAAGACATTACAACGGCAATGCTTGCAAAAAAACAAGTGTTGTGGGGTTGTTTAATTGGTGGTGCAAAAAAATGGAAAGAAGGATCACTACAAATAAGATACGGAAATAACCATACACTTACTGCAACAAAACATAGTACACTTAACGATAATTATTTAATTCAATTTGAATGGGATAACGAAGCGCAAAGTTTTGCAGAAGTATTAGAAGTAGTTGGCAATATTCCATTACCGCCTTATTTTAATAGAGCAGTTGAAGCCAATGATAAAGAGCGTTACCAAACCGTATACGCAGTTGCAGAAGGCTCTGTAGCAGCACCTACGGCTGGTTTGCATTTTACACCAGCACTATTTAATACGTTAGCTGCAAAAAATATTACAAAAGATTTTGTAACACTACATGTGGGCGCTGGCACTTTTAAACCAATAAAAGCTGCACGGATGGAAGATCATGAAATGCACGCAGAATTTATTGATGTGCGAACTAGTTTTATACAAATGCTTCGCGATAATTTTATTTTGCATGGGCAATCCATTTCCGGCCAAAACGCAAAAAAAATAATTGCAGTAGGCACTACATCGCTTCGAACATTAGAAAGTTTATATTGGATGGGTGTAAAAATTATTACTGCAAATAAATCACTCAATAACGACTCAAATAACACTCAAAATCTAACTCCAGAAAACCTATCCGTTGCGCAGTGGGACCCATACGAGTTAATGCCGCAAAACGAGCTCCCATCAACGGCTGCAGCCCTTGATGCCCTGTGCAATTGGCTTGAGCAAAACAAGCTAGAACGCTTACTTACCAAAACGCAAATTATTATTGCGCCAGGCTACCGCTTTAAAATTACCCATGGGCTTATCACTAATTTTCATCAGCCACAATCTACCCTGCTCTTACTAGTAGCCGCCATTACCAACGGAAACTGGAAGTCCATGTACAATTACGCCCTAGAAAATAATTTTAGATTTTTAAGCTATGGAGATGGCTGCCTTATTTGGCTAGATCCATTTGCACAGTAAACACACTACCCTCTCCTAATTTACTTGCAACACGAATGCTGCCTTTGTGCGCATCAATCACTGTTTTTACATAACTCATTCCAAGGCCAAAACCTTTTACGTTGTGTAAATTACCCGTATGTGCCCTATAAAACTTTTCAAAAATGCGCTTTTGTGTTTCGTCGTTCATACCAATACCATTATCTGCTACTGTAACAAAAATAGCATCTCCTTTTGTGTAGGTATTAATGGTAATAACAGGTGACGCTGCTGCGTATTTTATAGCGTTATCTATGAGGTTCGAAATTAAATTGGAGAAATGTATTTCGTCGGCAACAATCACATCTGGAGAGGCATCTAAATGAAAAATTACTTCGCCATTTTTTTCTTTGAGTTGCAGTTGATGATTGTCTATAGCACCTACGATAAGTTTGTGTAAATGAAGTGAAACAGGGTTTAACTTTAACTCCTCTCTATCCATATGAGCCGCTTGTAGTATGGTTTCTACATGCTTGTTCATCCTAATATTTTCGTCCTTTATAATGCCACTAAAGTAGTCCATCTTTTCTGGGCTGGCCTGTACTTTTTCGTTACGCATAGCATCTACAGCTAGTGAAATGGTAGCAATCGGCGTTTTAAATTCGTGGGTCATATTGTTGATGAAATCACTTTTTATTTCAGAGAGTTTTTTCTGAATAATGAGTGAACGTATCGTAACAAAAAACGCCGCCAAAATTACTATCATAAAAGTAATGGCGCCAAGTAATACCCATTTTAAAGATGCCCATACTTGACTTTTATAATCTGGAACTACAATAATTAATTTTTCAAAAGGACTGAGCCCTTCGTAATCGGTACCTGTTTCTGGAATAATGGCTATATAAAATATTCTGTTGTTTACAGTGTCCCAATATTCTGTACGAAATTCTGAAGTTGCCATTTCATACTCATCAAAAGTGTTGGTTATTGCAAATTCAAAATTTAAATTTTTGAACCCAGTTGCACTAAAAGCATTTGCTATTTTTCCTTTTACCTGATCTGGAGTAAAATAGTCTTCTACAGTAGGGGGTCTAAATGGATGCAAATGCAGTTCACCATTAAATGTAAGCCCACCTTTTTTAGGTCGTGTACCTGGTTGACCATTATAAATGCGGGCCTTAAAATCATTGACCACATTTACCCCCGCCTCATTTACTTTGTTTACCAGTTGCACTTCTGTAATCTCTAATAAGTTGCTTAGCCAAGATGCTTGCAACAAAAAGAGACCTCCAATAGAAAGTCCAATTAAAACAATGATGATGCGAAAACTGCGTTTCATGAGGATACAAATATCGGGCAAAAAAAATAAAGCACCCCATTGTGGAGTGCTTTACCATACATTTATGTTAAACAACAACTATTTAAACTGCCGATGCCCCTTCTACAAGCACGGTTACTTTATTGTTTGCTACCTCTACAAAACCACTTTTGATAGAATAGTTTTCGGTTGCTGATTTGTCTTTTAATACTTTAACATTTCCTATTCCGAGTGCACTTACAAGAGGCGCGTGTTTGTCTAGTATTTCAAATAAACCAGAAACACCAGGTAATTGAACACCATACACTTCGCCGCTAAATAATTTTTTCTCGGGTGTTAATATTTCTAATTGCATATCCTTTTTTTAAAGATGCTTACGCGTTTGCAGCTGCCATTAATTTTTTACCTTTTTCGATGGCATCTTCTAAAGTACCCACTAAGTTAAAGGCTGCTTCTGGATAATCATCTACATCACCGTCCATAATTGAATTGAATGCGCGGATGGTATCTTCGATGCTTACAAATACCCCTTTTAAACCTGTAAATTGTTCTGCAACGTGGAAAGGCTGCGATAAGAAACGTTGAACTTTACGTGCGCGTTTTACGGTCATTTTATCTTCTTCAGACAATTCATCCATACCTAAAATAGCAATGATATCTTGTAGTTCTTTGTAACGTTGTAAGATTAATTTTACGCGGTTAGCACAATCGTAGTGTGCTTCACCAACTACTGTTGGCGTTAAGATACGTGATGTAGAATCTAGAGGATCTACCGCAGGATAAATTCCTAAATCGGCAATCTTACGAGACAATACTGTTGTAGCATCTAAGTGCGCAAACGTTGTTGCTGGCGCTGGATCCGTTAAGTCATCGGCAGGTACGTAAACCGCTTGTACCGAAGTAATAGAACCATTTTTAGTGGAGGTAATACGCTCTTGCATGAGTCCCATTTCGGTAGCAAGGGTTGGTTGATAACCTACCGCAGATGGCATACGACCTAAAAGAGCCGAAACCTCAGAACCTGCTTGCGTAAAACGGAATATATTATCTACGAAAAATAAGATATCCTTTCCTTTTCCTGTACCATCTCCATCACGGAAATATTCGGCAACTGTTAAACCTGAAAGGGCCACACGTGCACGTGCACCTGGAGGTTCGTTCATTTGACCAAATACGAAAGTAGCTTTTGAATCTTTTAATTCATTCATATCTACTTTAGATAAATCCCATCCACCTTCTTCCATGCTATGTTTGAAAGCGTCACCATATTTCATGATATCTGCTTCAATCATTTCACGTAATAAGTCATTTCCTTCACGTGTTCTTTCGCCCACACCCGCAAACACGGATAAACCACCGTGTCCTTTTGCGATATTGTTGATTAACTCTTGAATCAATACTGTTTTACCTACACCCGCACCACCAAACAAACCAATTTTACCACCTTTTGCATATGGCTCAATAAGGTCAATTACTTTGATACCTGTAAACAACACTTCTGTTGCAGTACTTAGGTTTTCAAATAACGGCGGCTTGTTGTGAATAGGACGACCACCCTCTTTACTTACTTGTGGAAGACCATCGATAGCATCACCGGTTACGTTAAATAAACGACCGTTGATACCTTCACCAACTGGCATAGCAATTGCTTTTCCTGTATCTACCACTTCCATACCTCTTACAAGACCATCAGTTCCGTCCATCGCAATGGTACGAACGCTGTCTTCACCAAGGTGCTGTTGCACTTCGAGTACTAACTTTTCACCACCTTCTCTGGTGATTTCAAGTGCGTTGTAAATTTCTGGTAAAGTTTTGTCCGGAAATTGCACGTCAACTACCGCACCAATGATCTGTTTAATCTTACCGTTTGTAGCCATACTATTGAAGTATAAAAGGGTTTTTTAAATATGTTTTTAGACCTAAAAACAGGGTGTAAACCAGGGTTTCAGATTTGGGCGCAAAGGTAAGGATTAGGAGTTGAGAAAAAAAGGAAAAATTGACTAAAAATTGTAATTTGTCAAAAAATCAAGTGTATGTCCCCATTTTTAGCAGAAGTACTAGGCACAGCCCTCATTTTAACCATTGGTACGGGCGTGGTTGCCAATGTAGCTTTACCCAAAACCAAAGGAAACGGATCCGGCTATTTGGCCGTTACATTTGGTTGGTTTGCAGCGGTTTTTGTAGGTGTTTATGCCAGTAGCAGCATTAGTGGGGCGCATTTAAACCCGGCAGTTACCATTGGTTTAGCGGTAGCGGGTAAATTTGATTGGAGCCTCGTGCCCTCTTATTTGCTAGCTCAAATGCTGGGCGCCATGATTGGGGCTTTTTTAGCATGGCTGGCACATCTTCAGCAGTTTAACGAAAGTTCAGATGCCGCCACTAAGCTGGGGGTATTTTGCACATCTGCGTGTATTAAAGATCCATTTAAAAATTTATTATCGGAAGCGATTGCCACTTTTACATTTATGCTGGGCGTTTTTTATATAACTGCTCCGTCACAAAGCAATGGAGCAATGGACGCACTTCCTGTTTCAATTTTAGTGCTGGGTATAGGCCTTGGCATGGGTGGACCCACTGGTTATGCCATTAACCCCGCCAGAGATTTAGGACCACGTATTATGCACGCCATTTTACCTATTAAAAATAAAGGCGGAAGTGATTGGACCTATGCATGGGTGCCTGTGTTAGGACCTATTATTGGCGCTGTACTAGCCGCATATGTTTTTATGCTTATCGCATAATATTTTATTTCGCAACAATTATTAACGTCCATTATGAACAAATATATTTTGGCTTTAGACCAAGGCACTACTTCAAGTAGAGCTATTATTTTTAATAAAGCAGGAGAAATTTTAGCTATCGCGCAAAAAGAATTTACACAAATATTTCCGGAGGCCGGACTTGTAGAACATGATGCCAACGAAATTTGGAGCACACAAATAGGTGTTGCTTCAGAGGCTATTATGCTTGCTGGGCTTGACGCTTCGCAAATTGCAGCGATTGGCATTACCAACCAGCGCGAAACAACCGTGGTATGGGATAAACAAACGGGACAACCTATTTATAATGCTATTGTGTGGCAAGATAGGCGTACAGCAAACTATTGTGACACATTAAAAACCGCGGGCCACGCTGCAACTATTCAAGCAAAAACAGGACTTGTTATTGACGCCTATTTTTCTGGCACCAAATTAAAATGGATACTAGATAATGTAGAAGGGGCACGTGAAAAAGCAGCAGCAGGACTTCTTTGTTTTGGAACTATTGATAGTTGGTTGTTGTGGAAATTAACGGGCGGAAAAGTACACGCCACAGACGTTTCCAATGCATCACGCACCCTGCTATTTAATATTCATACACTTAGTTGGGATGAAGAATTACTAGCGCTTTTAGATATTCCAAAAAACATATTGCCTGAAGTAAAAAGTAGTTCAGAAATATACGGACACACGCAGCATATGTTAGCCGCGCATAGCATCCCAATTGCAGGTATTGCGGGTGATCAGCAGGCAGCGCTATTTGGTCAACAATGTACGCAGCCGGGCATGGTAAAAAATACTTATGGTACGGGTTGTTTTATGCTCATGAATACGGGCACTAAAGCAGTAACATCACATCATCATTTGCTTACTACGATTGCGTGGCAAATTAATGGCGTAACGGAGTATGCAATAGAAGGATCTGTGTTTATTGCGGGCGCTGTTGTACAGTGGTTACGTGATGGATTACAAATTATTAGAACCGCATCAGAAATCGAAAGTTTAGCAGCTACGGTAAATGGCACCGACGGCGTATATGTAGTACCTGCTTTTGCAGGTCTTGGCGCACCTTATTGGAACCAGCATGCAAGAGGTACCATTGTTGGCATTACGCGTGGCACCACCAGAGGACATATAGCACGCGCAGCCCTTGATAGCATTGCCTATCAGACCATGGATGTTTTAAATGCGATGGAAAAAGATTCGGGCATTACCATTAAAGAATTACGTGTAGATGGTGGGGCAACAGCTAATAATATGCTGATGCAATTTCAATCAGATATTTTGCATACTAAAGTAATTAGACCCACTATTACAGAAACAACGGCACTAGGTGCTGCTTATTTAGCGGGGCTTGCAGTTGGTTATTGGAACTCGCTAGATGATATTGCGGCGCAGTGGCAAATAGAAAAAGTATTTGAACCGGCGCAAACACCAGAAACACCAAGTGCACTTATTAAAGGATGGAAAAAAGCCATTCATGGTGCGGCGGCGGCTACGGAGTAATAGCAGGTAGCTAACAGCAACACAAACATTTATCTACGCGGCCTGAGCCACTGGTCCGGATTTAAAGGAACACCGCGCTCGTTATTGATGGTAAATATAATACTGCCTTCACCATCAATACTTTTACCTGAGCGACCTAACATAGATCCTGCTTTAACTTCTTTACCAACGCTAACACTAGCGCTAGAAAGTTGTTGATACACCGTAAAATATTTACCGTGACGCACCATAACAACCTGGTCGCCATTTACTTCTCCTACATAAGATACTTCACCATCTGCAATTGATTTTACTGCAGATCCTTCTGGTAATGCAATATGTATGCCATCCGAATTTTGCTTAAGCTTAGTGCCAGGCACCGTTGACACACCAAATTCAATAAACACATTACCACGATCTACTGGCCAAGGCAAGCGGCCTTTGTTTTGCTCAAAGTGCATGGATGTTTCGCGGCCTTCTTCGGTAGATTCAAATGGAGAATATGGACGTGAGCCTGCCTTAGCAAGCACAATAGGTTCATTGTTTTTAGTTGTATTTGTAGTCGAATTATTTTTTACAGCATTATCTGTAGTATTATTTTTTGCAGTAGCTGATGCCGCATTTTTTTTGGCGTCATCCATTGCTTTTTGTTTGGCAATTTTATCTTTACGCGCGGCTTCATCAATTTCTCTTTTGATAATGGCCATCACCGCCTGCTGCATGCGCACACGCTGCTTTTCTTTGTCTTTAATTTGTTTGGCAATAACCGACTCCTGACCTTTTAACTGCGCCACCACTTTGTCCTGGGCTTTTTTATCCTCTTGTAAGACTTTCAATTGTTCACTTTGCGCCGTAAGTGTAACCATGCGATCTTTTTTATTAATATTAAGAACGTCCACTTTTTGTGTGAGCATGGTTCGAGATTGAGAAATGGCAATTGCTTGGGTTTCTCTATTTTGTCTGTAACTTTTTAAATAGGCCATTCGCTTAATGGCGTCATTAAAATTACGTGCCGAAAATAAAAAGTTAAGGTATTCGTAACTGCCTCTGCTTTTGTATGCAAAAACAATACTCTTAGCGTATTTTAATTTTAGGGTATCTAGTTCTTTACGAAGCCTGTGAATATCCATTTCATTTAAAAAAATGGTATTATCTAGATCGTTAATTTGATTGTTGATGCCACGTACCAATTCTTCACGTTTGGCTACTTTGCGCTTAATAAGTGCTAGTTCGTTTAAAGAAAGCTTTTTGTTTTTTTGTGTTTCAGATAGCTGCTTATTTAAATCGGAGAGCTCTTTTTTAAGCTCCTGCTCCTTTTTTTGCAGTTCTTCGCGGGACTGTTGCGCAGAAGCGCCTACTACCGTTATCAAAAAAACGACTAAAAAAATAAAGCGTTGCAGGGTCATCTAGGGTCTGGTTTAAACGTATATATTACTATTAACGGCAAAATGTGCCGGAAATTACTTTTTCTTATAGTTTTTAGGTATTTCGAACGAATATTTAATAGGATCGTCTATCGAGAACTCCTTAAAATTTAAAAATATGTCGAGTTTAGACTTCTCCGACATAGATATTTGGCGGTCCGCAGCAAACCAACTACCAGCCAGTGGCTGATAATTTCCATAGGTTATATCGCAACTACGGTTGCGAAGCGCATTAACATCGTTGAGTTTAAAAAATAAAATACGCTGGGTACCATTATCTATATTAATGAGATTTTTAAACAACTCACCAACCATGGTTACAAGTAGTTGATTGCCGTTGGCCTTGTAAGACACCAGGTTATTGCTAAGAAAAATAGGATTACCTATTAATAGGTCTTGCAAGGACTTAAAATCAAAAGGTATTTCTGTTACTTCTTGCAAATACGCAATAGATCTTTTAGTTACCGACTTGTCTCCAACTTTTTGCACCAGCACCACGCTATCTCTTGTAACCTTTGCCTGCAGGCCTTCTGCAGCAATACCTAAAAAGGTTCCTTTTACTCTAATAAGTATAACGGAGTCTTTTGCCATGCTTAAGTACACGGTGTAATTATCCTTTTTTTCGATCCCTTGGTAGTCGACTTTTATTTTAGCATTAAAGGTTTTGAAATTAATTTTATGCTGTTCCACTTTGCCCATAATGTCCCTAACAATGGCTACTGAGTCTACTACCGGCATGGTGTTCACAACTACTATTTGTGCAGTATCTTTTTTAGACAAGGCTTCCTGTATACCTTCCACTTTTTTTACAGTTCTACAAGAAACCATTACGGATACGAGCAGTACTAAAAACCCAATTTTTATTTTCATAAACAAGCGATGTGTTACTAAATATTGTTAATTGTTATTTACCCGTGCTTCCAAACCCACCTATTCCTCTGTTGGTAATTGTAAGCTCCGTTGCTGGTTGCCAATTAATTTGCATAACGGGTGCTATCACCATTTGCGCAATGCGGTCGCCACTGTTTAAGACTTGTATTTCGCTAGAAAGATTAATAAGTATTACTCCAATTTCACCCCTATAATCGGCGTCGATGGTTCCTGGCGAATTTAGACAGGTAATACCCTGCTTTAATGCAAGCCCACTGCGTGGACGTATTTGGGCCTCGTACCCAGTGGGTAATTCTATAAATAAACCGGTAGGAATTAGCTTGCGCTCATGTGGTTCCAATACCACCGATTCGTGCAAATGGGCACATAAATCCATACCCGCAGAACCTGCTGTTGCATAAGCTGGCAAAGGGTTGCCCGACTCATTTACTATTTTAACAACAATATTTGAAGCTTGGGCAGATTCAGACATAAATGGGTATTAGGCTACAAAGGTACGGATAGGGTTCAAAAAAAAGGGTTAAAATGGGATGGGTTAGCTATTTTTGAGAACAATTGGCACGAATATGGACTATTTTAAACACAAACACTTATGTACACTAATAGGCTGCATACTCATACTTTTAACAAGTTGTACCAAAGACTTAACCGATATTACTGTTGTTTATGATAACAATTTTAACAATGGCGACCCAAAAGGGATTGTAACAGCAGGCTGGTTAAGCGATTTTGCTTTTGGAATATTCCCCTTTAATAAAATTACCAACTACAAAAACTTAAAAATGTTAGGGGTATTTAATAATACCCGAATAGACCTACATCTAGATAAACTTCCAGAACATACAATTATAAAAGTAGAATTTGATTTGTATTTGCATGACTCTTGGAAAAACGATTTATGGAAAATGTCATTTGAGGGACAAGACAGATTGCTTACTGGATTTTCAAATTTTATCAATATCCCTCAGGCTTACCCTAATTGGCTAAATTCGGGACCTACATTTCCACAAGGCAATCAGGCACAAGAAATATTTTTACCAGGCATTTGTAGTTTAGAAAAAAGTACAAGAGGTACTAGTAAATATAAAATTGTGCATACTATGCAGCACAAATTAAATACTTTTGACTTATCATTAAGTGATGCAGGTGGAGGTAAAAACGATACCTGCTCTAGAAGTTGGGCTATCGATAATTTAAAAATCTCTGCCCTTAAAAACTAGTGGTTAATGAGAAAAAATATTTTCTATAACATACTGCTATCTTTTACCAATATATTATTCCCTTTAGTAAGTTTCCCATATGCTGCAAGAATTTTAGGACCTAAGGGTATTGGGGAGGTGCAATTTGTGATGACTTTTGCACAATATTTTTCTATTTTTGCAGCTATAGGCATTCCAATTTATGGTGTTCGAGAAATTGCAAAAATTAGAGATGACAAATCAAAGCTTGCAAGTACATTTTTATCTTTAAGCACCGTATATATTATAGGAAGTATAGCTATGTCAATTGTATACTTTTTGATTATTTTTTTTCATCCTTATTTCGAAAAAAACCTCTCTTCATTTATAATCGCAGGCATTCTTGTTCTACTTAGTTTTAGTTATACTGACTGGTACTATAGTGGTATTGAGGCATTTCATAAAATCACTATTAGATCAATAGCCATTAAATTGATTTCACTCATCCTGCTTTTTTTATTTGTAAAAACAAGTAATGACATTTACAATTACCTATGGATTTTAATATTCTCAATAATTGGAAATCAGGTATACAACTTCATTGATATTTACATACAATTAGATACTAGAAACCCTG
The DNA here is from genome assembly GCA_040403595.1 of Sediminibacterium sp. Taxonomy (GTDB): domain Bacteria; phylum Bacteroidota; class Bacteroidia; order Chitinophagales; family Chitinophagaceae; genus Sediminibacterium. The sequence continues at coordinate 132,230 of JBBAKI010000006.1, forward strand.
AAATAACAATTACCAAACATATCAAACCTTTGTTGTTAATTTTTGGAGCAACCATCGCATCAAGTATCTACACACTTTGGGATACCATCATTTTATATTTTCTAACAACCCCAACAATTGTAGGCTATTATACTGTATCTACAAAACTTACAAAACTTATTATACCAGTTATAACCGCCATTGGAGCCACCCTTATACCATCAATCACCTATTATTACAATAATCAGCAAATTGACGGTGCAAAAACATTAATAAAAAGCTCACTTGACATCACGATTCTTACAACCATCCCCGTTACAGTTGGCATCATGATACTCGCGCCAGAACTCATATTTACTTTTGCGGGCAATCAATTCAATCCGAGCATCATAACCATGCAAATCATGTCTGTAATGCCAATTATCATTGGCCTTGGTCATTTGATGTCATTTCAAATATTAATTCCATTTGGAGAGAACCGGCCTGTCTTAATTGCCATGTTAATTGGTCTAGCCGTAAGTATCGTATCTAACTTGTTATTGATACCGATACTTTTAGATAAAGGCGCAGCTTTAAGTGCTGTTTTTACCGAAATGGTAGTGTGCATTGTGTATTATAGATATCTAAAAAACATAACGAAATTTACATTTAATAATAAACTCTTATTTCAAACTATAATTTCTAGCTTAACCTTTGCTCCCATTATATTTATTATTAGGTATATAGTCCACAATAATATAATTACCTGTATTTTATCTATTTTTACTTGTGTTATTGTATACGTACTACTTCAATTTTTTGCTTTTAAAAATTTTGAAGTATTCAAATCACTTATTTATAAACGCAGTAGTCAATAATGGATAATCAAAGTAAAAAGCAAGCATTTACAATTTGTTCTGCCAATTATTTAGCACAAGCCATTGCGCTTGGCGATTCTTTATTACTTCATAATCCATCGTATACATTTAAAATTGGATTAGTAGATGAAATAGCGGAGTCTCATTATTTAATAACTAATATTTCATACGCCTTGATTCCAATAAAGGAAATAGGCATACCTGATTTTAATATATTTTGTCAACAATACAACATAACTGAGCTTAATACTGCGGTTAAACCTTTTTATTTTGAGTATTTTTTTAAAGAATCAGAATCAACTGAAACAATCGTTTACTTAGATCCAGATATTTATGTTTATAGCCCGTTCAATGTGCTTGAATCTAAATTAATAGAAAGCCAAATTATATTAACGCCTCACATTACAAAGCCCATTAATGACGATAAATACCCAACAGAAAGGAATTTCCTAAACGCCGGTATTTATAATTTAGGATTCATCGCATTAAAAAGAGGGACTGAATCATGGAGCTTAATTCATTGGTGGAAAGAACGCTTATACAGCCAATGCAAAATTGATTTTCAAAATGGATTATTTGTAGATCAATTGTGGCTCAACTTTGCTACACTGTTTTACAAAGAAACCTATATACTAAAGGATCCGGGCTACAATATGGCATACTGGAATTTGCAAGAGCGGCGTATTTTAAAAAATGAATCTGGTAGCTTTGAAGTCAACAACCAATACCCACTTGTATTCTACCACTTTAGTGGGTATGATTTGCATAAGCAATATGAAATTTCAAAGTATCAAAACAGATTTAATTTTTCTGACAGAAAAGATATCAGCGTATTGTTTAATCACTACCATCAAGAAGTCATGAGCCGAAACTTTGATTTATACGCAGCCATGCCATGTAAGTATGTAACCACTCAACCAAAGAAAAAGAGAAGTTTAATTAAAAGAATGGTCCAAGAAATAAAGAATTTAAAACACAGGTTTTTACAATCCAACCCTTAATTTTGAAAACACTCATCATATCCATACAAAAGGGAGGACTTGGAGACCATTTGTTTTATAGCCATTTACCCAGAATCGCAAAACAATATGGAGGGTACAAACAAGTATTCATTTCCAACCAATCGATATTTAGAAATCCAGATACAAAAAAGCTGGTATGGGATTTAAACCCATACTTAGATGGGTTTACCAACGATGCTGGCCTTTTTTATTTTTCTGAAAACAATCAACCAAACCAAAATTTGTTGGACCAACTAATGCTCGCTTATGGCCTTGACGACAGTAAAAGAAATCATGAGCCGGAAATTTATTATAAACCCAAGCTAGTAGAGTCCTTAATTGACAAAGCCATTTACGACCCTAACTATATTTCTTACACAGGAGATATTAAATATCCTACTATCATAGAAAAATGGTTTAGCCAAAATCAAAAAGAGCCATATTTGCAAATGAAAGTATTAGGCGCCAAGTCTATAGAAATAAATTGTCAAAATAGATTTTCGACACCAGACATTTTTGCATTTTGCGACCTGCTCTACTCTGCTAAATCTATGTATTGCCTTAGTACTGGTACTGGAACTTTAGCTGCAGCGATTCAAAAGCCAGTAACTGTGTTGCACGGCAATGGACTGAACCCAATATACAAACACTCGAAACTGCATAGCTATATAAACCTAGGCACGGATTATACCATTTTAGACAAACTTAAAAAAGGCTTCATCAAGCAATTGGCAAAAGTATTTACACTTGGAGAAAAATAACATATAATTGCATACTATGATTGTGTTGCCAATTATTTTTTGTTCGGCATTTTTTGCAGCTTTATACGCGCTATTTCAAAAGCAAGAGCGTGGAATATTTCTTTTTCTAATTTTTGGGCTCCCCATATATACCATATCACTTTCTATTAGTTACCAGTATGGCTTAACTAAATTTATTCCGGTTATACAACTATTTAAAGAAATAATCATTATTGCATACCTCGGTTTTGCAATTATCAAGTTAAAAGCTACTAACACGTTTACAAATATCGACAAATTAATATTTGCATTTTTGGGTATTAATATTGTATATGCTTTCATCCCCTTTGGCAGCTATAGTTTTTTTGAAAGATTGGTGGCACTAAAAAGCTTAAGCTTTTTCCCTGTCGTATATTTTACAGGGAGGCTACTAAACAAAGACGCTATTCAGCTAAACAAAGTATTTACTTTTATAGGCCTACTTACACTTGTAATATCCGGGGTGCTTCTTATAGAATTAATAACCTATACGCATATTCAAACCATTACAGGTTATACCGATTTTAATGAACATTTTTTTGATCAAGACGCTTCGGGTAATTATGGGCTATCCTGGACTTTTGAAATTGACAATGGCTTAAAGCGCTTTGCTAGCCTGTTTTCTACACCATTAGAACATGGCGCGGCAACAATCATATCTCTGGCGGCTTCACTTGCGTTAATCACTACAGTAGACAACAAAATCAGGCCAACTAAATTTACGATTGCCGTTTTACTAGCGAGCTTTTTATGCATCATTTTTGCATTATCGAGAGCCTCTTTTGCTGGCTTTTGCATTATACTTTATGCATATGCATGGTTAACCAATAAGAAAGTATTTTTAAAAATTGTTCATATTTTAATTGCTATTGGAGCTTCCATTTTTTTAATTATTTCATTTAACAATGACTTTATTGAGTTTATTGTTACTACGCTCGATTTTACAAATCCATCCAGTTTAGGGCATCTGCTGGAATGGATCAACGGTATAGAATCAATGATGAAATTTCCATTAGGTATTGGTCTTGGAAATGCCGGACGCGTATCTGGATTTTCTGGATATAATGTAGGTGGAGAAAATCAATTTATCATTATTGGTGTACAAACGGGTATCATCGCGCTTTTATTATACATAACCACCTATTGCCTCGTTATCAAAAAAGCATATGATTTATTCAAATACCAAACTGGCAGAATTAGAAGGTTAGCCCTTTTTATTTTACTTGTAAAAATTGGATTAATTATTCCGTTATTTACATCCGAAACAGAATCCTATATCTACATTAGCTATTTAACTTGGATATTAACAGGATTACTGGTAAATATGAGTAGTCAACTCAAATTGTCTACAAAATAACTGAGAAGCTATGCACCATCAAAAAGTAAAAATAGGGATAGACATTAGGGACTTAAAAATCGCCAAAACCGGTGCTCATACTTATTTACGTGAGCTTTGCAATGAAATAGACAAACAAAAAAACAATGCTTTTGAGTATGTATATTTAGATTCTAGTTGGCCAACGTACAGTGGGTTTAATAAAATTGGAAAATTATACGAGCAATGTGCATTTCAAATTTGGAAACAAATTTTACTGCCAGTAAAAGCATGGAAAAATGGTTGCAAAATTGTGTTTTGTACAGATTATTTTGTTCCCTATTTACAATTAGGATATACAACCATACCGGTTTTTCATGACGCTTTTTTTTGGGAATCTCCAACACATTATAACAAATACTGGCTTTTGATATTAAACAAAATTGGAATCGGCGCTGCAAAAAAATCAAGTAAAATTGTTACTGTTTCAAAGTACGCACAAAAAAAAATTGCATTATATACAGGTATCAAGGAAAGCAATATTGCACCCATTTATATTGGACCTAAATCAAGCATTACACAAAATCCAAACAGCACAATTGGTGATCAAAAAAACAATTGGTCACATTTATTAGAAAAAAAATACATCCTTCACGTAGGCACTATTGAAAAAAGAAAAAATCTAACCACTTTAGTAAAGGCTTTTGAGCAACATATCCAAACCACCCAAGAAGAAATCTATTTAGTTATTGTGGGGCAAAAGAGCAACAAGCCCGCATTACAAGATCAGGAAGTATTTGCAACCGTCCAGCAATCAAGTTTATTAAAAGACCGAGTCGTATTTACAGGATTTCTACCAGACCTTCAAACAGCCCTTCTCTACAAACACGCAGCCCTTTATGTTTTCCCTTCTTTAAATGAAGGTTTCGGCATCCCTATTTTAGAAGCATTTGCCTATCAGATTCCAGTGCTTATAGCCAATAATACATGCCTACCCGAAGTGGCAGGTAATGGAGCTATTGGCTTTGACCCATTAAATGCAAAAGACCTGGGCGATTTGATTTCAAAAACACTATCAAACCCTGCAGTTATTGATTCTTTAAAACAAAATGGAAGTGAACAGCTGCGACACTATTCGTGGGAAAAAACACTTGGACAACTAGAATTACTCTTCAAAAACGTCCTATCAGAGCCATCTTAATGATGTTAAAAAGGTTTGACTATATTTACTGCAAAATTTAGCGCATCAATCCATTTTTACACATACAAAACAGGTTTTTGGGAGATTGGAAAAAGAGAGATCTTTTTACTACTATTTTACGCCTAACTGTTTTTTTTATTCGCGGGACGTATCAGCGTTTATTTTTTAAAAACTCGAAGGGCCTGGTATTGGTAGGAAAAAACGTATCTATCAGGTATGCCCGTTTTTTATTGGCTGGAAAAGATTTAATAATAGAAGACGGCGCAGAAATCAACTGCTTAAGTTCAGATGGAATTGTTATTGGCGACCGTGTTACCATTGGTAAAAATGCTATTATCAGACCTTCCAATATTTATGGTGGTAGCATTGGGGCTGGCTTAATAGTTGGCGACAATTCCAATATTGGACCCAATAGCTATATTGGATGTTCTGGTCTTATTAAGATTGGTAACAATGTAATGATGTCGCCGGGTGTAGGTATTTACGCTGAAAATCATAATTTTTCTAACACAACTATACCCATGAAAGACCAGGGCGTAACTGTTCAATTTGTAACCATACAAGACGACTGCTGGTTAGCATCTAACTGCATCATATTAGCAGGCGTTACGGTGGGTAAAGGATCTGTGGTGGCAGCTGGTGCCGTGGTAACCAAGGATGTTCCACCGTATAGTGTGGTTGCCGGCGCTCCCGCTACTGTAATAAAATCAAGAAATTAATAAAGGAAATTCCTTTCTTGCTTTTTCTAAATTTTGGTGTGTTCCAATATCAATTAAGTAATCGTTTATTTTATACCCACTCATTTTATGTACGAGTAGCGGAAGTACATAAAAGCCAATATCGGCAGGTGTTTTAGCAGGGTCTATTAAACTAATTATTTCTGGCGAGGCAACATACAATCCGGCATTGGCTAAATTAGATATTGGATTAGCTGGCTTTTCTTCGAAACTCGTAATAGTAGCACTAGCATTTAATGAAACAATACCGCAACCCGTTGGGTTATTGGTTTCAAATAAAGCCATGGTAAATGGATGTGGCTGCGAGGCATGAAAATCGTACAAATTAGATAAGCTGGTATTGGTTAAATTATCGGCGTAAATAATAAAAAACGCTTTTTGATCCTGTACAAAACTTTTATTGGCGCGTAATGTTCCTGCACTACCCAATAATTCAGACTCGTAAGCATAGGTTACTTTAATATTAGTATTTAATGCATTTACATGGGCCATTACCATATATGGTAAGTGATGTAAATTAATAAGCACTTCTGTTACACCCGCTTTTTGCATTGATTCAAACCACCAATTAATAAGTGGTTTACCAGCAATGGGCACTAGGCATTTAGGAAGCGTAAGGGTAATCGGATGTAAACGTGTACCAAGCCCGGCGGTTAATAAAAATGCTTTCATAGCTTGCGGGTTGTTATGTTAAGGGTACTTATTTTACGTTTAATAAAATACGGGACCCAGCAGGATCGAAAGTATAGGTAAGCTCTTTGTAAGCGCTCATGGCCGTTCTAAAATTTTCTTGAAGTTGTAATGGCACATAACTCATTAAAAAACCTCCTCCACCGGCACCTGCTATTTTACAACCTGTGGCACCGTTACCAAGCGCTACTGCTACCATTTCGTTAATGTGTGGGTTACTTACGGCACTTGCTAGCTTTTTTTTGTTCTCCCAATTAATAGCGAGTAAATTACCCAATACTTCAAACTGTTTATTGGTAAAAGCAGTTTCTAATTCATTAACTAGGCCTGCGATTGTTTTAAGTTCTTCAATTTTATTAGAAATATTATTGGACTGTTCTTCAAGGACACTCTCTGCTTTACGCATGACACTGGTGTTGTGTAAAATAATAGATGCTTGTAATTTATTTTTATCGGTGTCAGAAAGAGAGAGGTCTGTAACCGTTACCGAATGATCCGCGTTAAACTCAATTTTTTTAATACCGCCGTAAGCTGCAATATACTGGTCTTGTTTGCCAATAGGCTTTTTAAGCATATCAATTTCAATAATGCATGCCTCGTTGGCAATTTGCTCACTACTCACCTGCATTCCTTTAAAGTGGTATAAAGCATTTAAAAGCCCAACTGTTAACACCGACGAAGAACCAAGCCCAGAGCCCTTTGCCGTAATATCGGCGAGGGTAATTATTTCAATCCCTTTTTGAATACCAACGTGCTGTAGTGCTGCTTTAATAATATCGTGTTTGATATCGGCAACGTTTTCTACAATTTCATTTTCGGTGTAGTGGAGTACAATTAAATCATCAAACCTTTTTTTGACAATCACATAAATGTATTTATCGATGGTTGCAGATATTACCTGTCCTTTATGCGCCCTATAAAAAGAAGCAAAATCGGTACCGCCGCCAACAAAACTTAAACGCAAAGGAGTTTGTGAAACAACCATAGTTACTATTTAATAACGCGGATTGTTTCTCCACGCATACACTGATGTAATAATGTCTTGTAAGTTATAACTTGGCTCCCAACCTAATTGCTCTTTTGCTTTATGGGCAAGTGCAATTAAAGATGGTGGATCGCCAGGTCTTTCATTTACGATGGTAAAGTTAACTTTTTGCCCTAATACCTTTTGGGTTTCCTCAATTATTTGAAGTACTGAATATCCGGCGTTGGTGCCTAAATTAAATATTTGATTGGTAACCCTCCCCTTTGCATTTAGCATTGCATTAAGTGCCAGCTCGTGGGCCCTCGCAATATCACTTACATGGATATAATCACGCACACCCGTACCATCGGGGGTTGGAAACTGATTGCCAAATACTTTTATCTCGTCTCTTTTACCAAGGGCGGTGTCAATTACTAGTGGAATTAGATGTGATTCATACCCGCGCGACTCGCCATGTAAGGCTGTTGCGCCTGCGGCGCAAAAATACCTGAATATAATATACTCCAACCCATGCGCTGCGGCGATGTCTGCAATAATTTGTTCATCAAAAAGTTTAGACCAACCGTATGGGTTAACCGGTTTTAAAATATCTGTTTCGATAATGGTATCATTTACTGGAATACCATACACCGCAGCGGTAGAAGAAAACAAAATAGACTTTACATCATACTGCTTCATTTTTTTTAAAAGCGCAATGGTTCCGGTAACATTATTTTGATAATAAGGCAGTGGATTAATAACAGAATCTGGCACATTCGCCGACGCCGCCAAATGAATAACAGTTGTAATGTTATGTGTTGTAAAAATGGTATCTAAAATAGTTTCATCAAAAAAGTTAGCCTCGTAAAATTTGGCAGCATTTGGTACTGCTTCTTTTTTTCCATCGCGTAAATCATCTATTACTACAAGGGGGTAACCCAGTGATTGCAGGTGTTCACCAACAACGCTACCTATATAACCTGCGCCACCTGTAATGAGTATTTCCATAAAAAATAGATGCTATTAAATGCCGCTCACCTTATGTCCGGCAAGCCTTTCTCTGAGTTCTAAAACCAACAGATGAAAAATAATAGAATGAATACTTTCTACCGTACACATTTCGTGGAGGGGTATGTGCACAACAAAATCAGCCATGGTGTTTAATTGGCCGCCATCAAAACCAGTAACGCCAATCACAAACATATTTTTTTGCTTTGCCGCTTTAACTGCTTCAACTATATTTTCGCTATTACCAGATCCGCTAATACAAACCAACACATCGCCCGTATTTGCAAACGTATTTATTTGAGCACTAAAAATATTTTGATAGCCCGTATCGTTGGCAATGGCTGTAATGTGAGCAATATTATCTGTGAGGCTAATAGCCTTCATGGTTTTTGCAACAGGGGCATCAAAAAATATACCTTTTGCAAGGTCCTGCGCAAAATGAGAGGCATTGGCGGCACTGCCTCCATTACCTATCACATATATGCTTTGGTTGTTGTTATAAGCGGCCTCTAAGTGACCGGCAAAGTTAGCAAGCACCAAAGGGTCTAAATTATTAATAGTAGCCTGAACAGCTTGTAAGTATTTTGCGATATCCATGTGGAGCAAATTTAGGTTATAAAGCCTTTATTTTCATACAAATAGAATTTATTTAATATGTTTTTATCTGTCACTGAATTTATTTTGTGGTTATATTTACAGCTCCTATAGTACTATGAGAATACTCTTTTTACATAGCTCATCTGATTTATACGGCGCCAGTAAAATATTACTGGCTATCAATGAGTTATGTACAAAAAAAGGACATGAAGTTACAGTCGTTCTCTCGGAAGATGGCCCTTTAGCCCCTAAACTAAAATCCCTAGGCGCGCATATCATTATTGCCGATTTGGGTATTTTACGCCGTCAGTACCTAAATGCGGCTGGTATACTTAACAGACTGGTGTCCAATTTTAAAGCCTACCGCCTACTTACTACCCTTTGCAAAAAACAAAAAATAGACCTTATTTATTCCAACACCACAGGTGTTATTGTAGGTGTTTTTGTAGCATCCAAACTAGGCATTAGACACCTTTGGCATATTCATGAAATTATTGAAAAGCCCTATTTGCTTTTTAGAATTTTATCGCGCTTAATCAACACCAAAAACAACCAGGCTATTGCGGTTTCAGAATCCGTAAAAACGCATTGGACAAAATATGTACACCCAAATAAAATTGATGTGCTCTATAACGGTGTCGATTATTGGTTGTTTGAAAATACAGAATCAGATTTACGCCAATCACTTAAACTTAGCCCCAACACTATTTTAATTGGCATGATGGGCCGTGTGCATTTTTGGAAAGGACAAGACTACTTTGTACATATTGCAGGCGAGCTTTATAAGACACATAAAAATGTTCATTTTTTAATAGTGGGTGATGCGTTTGCGGGATACGAATATTTACATGACACGATCAATCAATTAATTGTTAAGTACGGCCTACAAGGTAGGGTTACACAACTTCCTTACAGATCCGATATCACCAATATATACGGAGCACTAGATGTATTTATTTTACCTTCTTTACTCCCCGATCCAGCACCCGCAGTGGTTACAGAAGCAATGGCAGCAGGCCTTGCGGTAGTGGCTACACAGCAAGGTGGCGCTGTAGAAATGATTGAAAATAATGTATCGGGGCTACTGGTACCCATTAACGATGCAGCCGCAGCAGCAGCAATTATTGAGCCTTTGCTGATGAACGAAACTTGCCGGAAAAATATGGGAGCGCAGGCAAAAAAAAGAATGGAAGAAAAGTTTTCGAGAACGCAGTTTAACGAACAAATAATGGCGTGTATTGAAAAGCAACCATAAACATACCAGCCGCCCATTAAAAATCGCCATCATTGGATCTAGAGGTTATCCTATTGTATACTCTGGCTACGAAACTTTTGTAAAAGAAGTGAGTGAAAGACTGGTTGCGCAAAATATAGGTGTGCGCGTTTATTGTCAAAAACATTTATTTAGTGCAAGACCTAAAACTGTAAACGGTGTTGAGCTCGTGTACATGCCTACGGTGCAAACAAAAAGTTTAAACCAACTGGTGCATTCTTTTTTTTCAATGATACATGCATGTTTTAGTAAAACAGATGTGATCCTTGTTGTAAACGCCGCCAACGGACCCTTTGGACTTATTAGTTTGCTAGCTCAAAAAAAGACACTCATAAATGTAGACGGGCTGGAGTGGCTACGCCCTAAATGGAAGGGACTGGGTGCTGCCTATTTTAAATTTGCAGCAAAGCTTGCTACCCTATTTTACAATGCCATTATTACCGACGCTGAGGCCATGCGCCAGGTGTACCTCAACACCTTTAAGGCTAATTCTACGGTAATTGCCTACGGCGCCAATATTAGGCATTCCAAAAATCCGGAACTTATCAGCCAATTTGGCCTTACTCCCAACGAGTACTTTTTAATAGTAGGTAGGCTTATTCCTGATAACAATTCCGATTTAATACTTGAAGGCTTTAAAAAGGCTAATTCCAATAAAAAACTGGTGATTGTTGGCGACGTCCCCTACCAAGACGCTTATGCGCAAACCATGAAAGCCCATGCCAGCGATCAAATATTATTTTTAGGTTATGTAACTGATAGTGAGGTACTTGCCGAACTGTACCATCAGTCCTATGCCTACCTCCATGGCCACGAATATGGGGGCACCAACCCTACCATGCTTAAAGCCATGGCTTACGGTTGTGCGATACTTGCTTTAGACACGGTATTTAATAGAGAAATGCTTGACAATGGTGAATTTGGGTGGTTTTTTCAAAAAACCTCTGACTCTGTTGCCTTATATTTGCAACAGGCAGAAAATAACCCCCAAGCTGTTCAAACATTAAAAGAAAAAGCACGCGACGGGATTACCCAAAAATACAATTGGGATGAAGTAACGAGGGCTTATGTAACCGTTTTTAAAGCATTGATAAAAAATGGCAAAAGCCACCAATAAGTATACCCTTTTAAGATATATCATAGACGCTCCAGTAGTTATGGCGTCTTTTTTTATTTCGTTGAGGTTACTTCATTTACACGAGGGCCATTTTTACAATGTAGCGCTTTTACTTTTTGCTTTACTCGCAGTTATTGTGTGGTATGTGGCCGGATCTTTTTCACGACTCTATGCCGAGCGCCGTTCTAATAAATTTTCGGAAGAAATTGTTTTTATACTCTACTCCCTTATTTTATTTGGCATCTTAATTACCTCGAGTGCCTTTTTTTTAAGGGAATACCTGGCTTTTAGCGGACTCTTTTTTGTTACTTTTTTATCTGTTCTTTTTGTACTAGAGTCGTTAGCTAAATACATTATTAGAAAATTATTACACGCTGCTATATTTGTAGGAGAATTTGTAGAAAATGTTTTAATTGTGGGTGTTACCCCCAGTGCCATGGAACTCTACGAAACCATTAACCGCTATTACTATTACGGTTACAAATGTTATGGTTTTATAGATGACGAAGCCACCAAACTTAATGGTAGCAAATACCTTGGCAAATTAGATGCATTGGAAGCCTTATTAAAAGAAGGTAATGTAGATGAAGTAATGATTACATTACCTGCGGCGGCCACCTTGCAAATAAAAGTATGTTTGGCCATCTGCGACATGTATAAAACAAAGGCGCGGATTGTACCTGACTTACAACAATACGTAGATGCGAGTGTACAGGTAAATAATATTGGGCTTTTGCCGGTTATTAATATTAGAGCCCTGCCACTAGACAAACCTGAAAATAAAATATTAAAGCGCAGTTTTGACATTCTTTTTTCGATGCTATTTTTTATACTATTAGGCTGGTGGCTATTACCCATTATTTCACTACTCATTAGAGTAAGCTCGAGAGGCTCTGCTATATTTAAGCAAGAAAGATGGGGACTCAACAACGAAAAAATTACTTGTTATAAATTTAGAACCATGGTGTCTTCTTCTATTGATATTGACGAAGACGGCAACTACAACCAAGCTACTAAAGACGATCCACGTATTACTGCCATTGGTGCTTTTATGCGTAAAACCAATATGGATGAACTTCCACAGTTTTGGAATGTGCTCATTGGCGATATGAGTGTGGTAGGACCCCGACCGCACCCCACGCCACTTAATATTGCATCTATACACACCATCGACAATTACATGCTACGCCATATTGTTACGCCAGGTATTACGGGATGGGCGCAGGTAAACGGTTGCAGGGGCGAAACCAAAGCGCCCGGTTCCATGCAAAAACGCGTTAATTTTGATTTATACTATATACACCGCTGGACATTTTGGCTAGACTGTCAAATTATTTTACAAACCATTGTTAATTTAATAAGAGGCGATCAAAACGCTTATTAATATAAACCTACCTACTTCATGAAAAATAAACTTCTAATAATTTGCTTTATACTTAGCAGCATAGCTCCTTTGTATGCGCAAGAAGTTTATGAAAACCATACATCTGAAATTTACAATTACATAGGACGAATGGCGCAAAAGGGTCTTTTAGATTTTGAAGATCATATTAGGCCATTAAGCAAAACCTATTTAGCAGCTTGCTTAGATACTATTGCACTCAAATCCAAAAAGCTAACCGTTACCGAAAAAAAAGAGCTTGCTTTTTACCAACAAGAATTTAATGCCGTTTCGCCAATAAATTTATCGCCAACCCCTACCTTTTTTGCAAAAGATAAAGTAGGTAGATGGCGTAGTTTTTATACCGCCAATAAAAACACCAAATTATTTATTGACCCTGTTATTGGAGGTTCGGTAACCATGGGTAACAATATCAATTACCAAACAAAAAGCACAGGTATCCATTTTTGGGGAACGGCGGGCAAACGTGTTGGCTTCCAGTTTTTTTTTAACGACGTTAATGAAGAAGGGAAAGGCTTTGATACCAATAGGCAGGGCGTTCCAGGCACCGGCATTATCAGAAAAGACACGTCGGTAATTAAGAGTCAAAATTTTTCAGAATTTAGAGGCAGTATTAATTATGCCTTTAAAAATGGTAGCATTGCTTTTGGACAAGACCATTTACTGTATGGCTATGGCGAAAATGGCCGAGTGGTATTGTCCGATAAAGCACCTAGCTTTCCATTTTTACGTTTTGATTATAGCCCATTTAGCTGGCTACGTTTTAACAACACACATGCCTGGTTAAATTCAAAAATAGTTGATAGTGCACGCACTTATGGCACAGACAATAGCGTATTTGGTGGCGAGCGTCAAGTATTTATTCCAAAGTTTTTGTCGACACATAGTGTTTTAATTAAAGCCATGAAGGGGCTTGATGTAAGTTTTGGAGAATCTGTAGTATATAGTGACAGGTTAGATGTTGGTTATTTAATTCCTGTCATGTTTTATAAAGTGTATGATAATATTGCCAACAATTCTCATATACAGGCAGGCTCTAACGCACAAATATTTTTTAATGTAAGCAGCAGAAACCAACTTAAAAATACACACTTGTATACCAGTGTTTTTATTGATGAAATAAGAATGAGTACTGTTTTTGTTAGGGCTAAAAGTAGAAATCAACTCGGTTACACATTAGGTGGTTCGGTAACGGATATTGGCGTGCCGTATTTAACTTTTAATGCCGAGTACACTAGAATTAACCCGTTTGTGTACAATAATTTAATTCCGGCACAAACCTATACCAGCCATGGTTATTTTATGGGCGATTGGATGGGTAGTAACGCCGACAGGTTGTTACTCAGTTTAAAATACACCCCTATACCAAGGCTTAAGTGCATGGTGCGCTATCAGGCCATAAGAAAAGGTGATGATGGCACTATTGTAGATCAGTACCTACAACAGCCTCAACCCGCCTTATTTGAAGGAGATTATAAAGCCCGGAATGAAATTTATTTGAATGCGCATTATGAGCTACTCAATGGCCTGACTTTCAATGGTTGGTACAGTAAGTGGAACACCTCCGGTAGCAGTTGGTCACTAGGTGTAAGCTATGGCCTTTAGCCGTATATTTGTCATATTTTAAATTTGAAGATGAACCAATTTACCATACGCCCCATTCTGCAATTTGGCATTTTAGCCTTTTTAGTTTTTGCACTTGACCTAAGTGCAGTAGCACAAAGCAACTATACCGGCTTACCTAATTTAAAATTAGATAAGATGTCGGACCAGCAAATCATGCAAATGTGGATGCAAGGACAAAATAGTGGACTTTCTGAGTCGGAAGGTATTGGCCAGTTGGTACGTATGGGACTTGACCCTAAAGAAGTAAACGGATTTAAAAAGCGACTCTTAAGAATTCAGGGGATTTCTAAAACAACCAATAGCGGGGCTAAAAATTTTATACTCGACTCTACCATTTTTATGCAAGACAGCACTTGGGTAGAAGAAATTCCAAGGCTTAAAAAAAGAAGCAGGTATTATGGGTTCGATTATTTTAGTAACCCATACCCTATTTTACAACCCAATGTAAAAGTGGCAACACCACAAAATTATGTATTAGGCACTGGCGATGTTTTATCTATTAGTATTACGGGCGCCAATGTAAAAGAAATGAATGCCGGCATTAGTCCTGAAGGAAAAATACTAATGGAGTATGCAGGCTATGTATCACTGAGTGGCTTAACGCTTGAAGAAGCTACTAGTAAAATTAAAAGTACACTGGCCCGTATTTATCCGGCACTTAATAGCGGCGGCAGTAAATTAAATGTAACGCTTGCTAATATTAGATCTATTAGAATTACCGTTACCGGCGAGGCCGAATTTCCGGGCGACTATGTATTAACGGCGCAGGCAGGCTTTTTTAATATTTTGTATTTATCTAACGGACCTACTGTTAATGGATCGTTACGTAAAATTGATTTAATACGTAACAATAAAATTATTGATAGTGTAGATTTTTACGGCTTTTTACAACAGGGCTTACTCGATAAAAATATAAGACTACAAGACCAGGACGTTATTAGATTTAGACCCGTTACCAAACGCATTATATTTAGTGGCGAAGTGGTAAGGCCTGGTATTTATGAATTATTAGAGAACGAAACCCTAGCAACTGCTATAAATTATACAGGTGGTTTTAAACCCGCTGCTATTAAAGATGTGGCAAAGCTTGCGCGTTACGATGTAAGAACCATGTCATTAAAAGATGTGGCTGCTATCGATTTTGAAACGATACTGCCAAAAAATGGAGACTCTGTTTTTGTAGATAAAATTTTAGATATTTATAGCAATAGAGTCGTATTAGAGGGCGCTGTATACAGGCCTGGTAGTTACGAGCTCACTAATAATTTAAGCGTGGCTACACTCCTAAAAAAAGCAGATGGTGTTATTGAAAACGCTTTTTTAAATAGAGGTACCATTAAAAGAAATATCCCTGGTACCGAGCCTACTTTATTATCGTTTGATATACAAAAAATAGTAAGCGGCAGTGCTTTGGATATTGCACTTTATAAAAATGATACCATTACCATTGCCAGTACCGATGGTATCCAAAATAAATTAACAGTAACGCTTGCAGGTTCTGTTAAAAATCCTGGCATGTACCCTTACCGCAGGGGTATGCAATTAGAAGATGTATTACTTATGGCCGGTGGTTTTAACAACGAAGCCGCTAACCATAAGGTTGAAATTTCACGCCTTAGTAAAAACAGGGCCGATACCCTTACCAACCAACTTATGCAAATTATGGTGGTTGCGGTAGATTCTAATTTAAATACATCGGGTACTAGGCATGCGCTAGAGCCACTCGATTATATTTTTGTACCTAGGTTACTTAACTATCAAAATCTAGGGGCAGTAAAATTAGGCGGTGAGGTATTGTACGCTGGTGTGTATGCGCTTGAAAAAAGAAATGAAACTTTACAAGAACTGCTACAAAAAGCAGGCGGTGTATCGCCATATGCATCTATTAAAGATGTACAGGTTTTTAGAAACGGCCTTCGAGTAGGTGCGCCATCAGAAAGTAAAGATGGTATTACGTCGTTTTTACTACGCCCTTCCGATAGTGTTTTTATTCCTCGCCAAGAACCTTTTGTAGAAGTTAAAGGTGAAGTATTTAACCCACAAATATTAAGCTACCACTCTACTAGTTTTAGAGACTATATTTCTATGGCGGGTGGCATTACTGATAAAGGCAATTTAAAAAAGGCATATGTACAGTACCCTAGTGGTATCAGTAAAAAAATAAATCACTTCTTATTTTTTAGAAGCTATCCAAAAATATATCCAGGCAGTAAAATTATTGTTCCTGCAAAAACAGAAACAGGTAAAAAAGGACTTTCTATTATTGAACTGTCAGCGATTACTGGTTCACTTTCTGCTATCATTAGTTTAATCAGCGTACTGCGTTAATTTATTTATATGGCATTATCAGATAAACAAGAAGAACCTGCTTATTTTATTGCCGAATTAATAGGCAGTGTCAAAAAGCGTATTGCTTTTTTAATGGCACATTGGGGCATCCTGCTTATAATGGGTATGCTTGGCGGACTACTAGGCGTTGGCTATTCTATTATAAAAAAAGATACCTACACGGCTGCTACTACCTTTGTGGTAGAAGATAATAAAAGTAGTGGAGGTGGGATTGCATCTGCACTTGCAGGGCAATTTGGAATAGACTTAGGCGGACTTTCGGGCGGGTCGGGTGTTTTACAAGGAGACAATGTGCTTGAACTTTTAAAAAGTAAATCACTTTTAAAAAAGGCATTGTTAACCAGTTATGATAGCAGTGGTAAAATTACACTTGCCGATGCGTATGCGAGCGCATATGGCTATTCCAACAAATGGGCCAATAGCAATGAGGTTGGCCGTATGGTAAATTTTAGTAGTAAAAAGGGTGTGTTTACCCGACTTGAGGATAGCTTACTTCATGTAATTTTAAAACGTATTACCGAAAAAGAATTATCCATTGCCAAGCCCGATAAAAAACTAAGTTTATTTTCGTTGGAAATAACGACTAGAAACGAACAGCTTAGTCAATTACTTTGCCAGCGTTTACTAGCTGTTACCAGTAGTTTTTACATTGATACTAAAACAAAAAGAGTAAGAGGGAATGTAGAAAGGTTGCAACAAAGAGTAGACAGTATAAAAGCTGTTTTAAATAATAAAACATACACTGCCATTAGTGCTGGTAGAGAGTTGCTAGATGCCAACCCCGCTTTTTCGCAGGGTGGTGAAATGCAGGTAGAAGTTACAGGGAGAGATAAGATGGTACAAGCTGCTATTTTTGGTGAGCTTACTAAAAATTTAGAGGCGAGTAAAACAGCACTCTTACAAGAAACACCCACAATACAAGTTGTAGATACCCCCGAAATGCCGCTTAAAAAAAATGAGCTAAATTGGCTGTTGGCGCTTGTAGCGGGTGCGTTTATAGGTACGTTTATAACCGCGCTTTATTTATTTATTACAGGCGGTAAGCTATAGAAATTGAAGCGCTAAAATTAAAGCGGTCGTACCCATTCTTGTAATAGCCTAATCCTTCCAGTATGTACCACTGATAATTAAGTGACCTTACAAAGGCGGCTCTACCAGATACGATTATTTTTTTGTACGCATAATTTCCAACCAGTGTGGTAGACACATCTATCCAATGCCTGGTAGGATCATTGGTAACAATAAAGGCGTTATAATAAAAATCGTTGTTGTGTACGAGGCGCTCAAATTCTACGCCCACTTTAGTAAAATTATTGACATAACTAATGGCCATTAATTGGCTATTACTGCCCGGACCAATATGTGCACCTAATATTTGCCCTTCATTGGTATAGCCGTGTGGTACCGATTTACTGGTATACCAACTATTACCTTCAAAAGTTAAGCCCGCTGCAGGTAGTTGCAACTGGGTAAGCTCGGCGGCTAATTCAATAAATTTTGTTTTATTGTTAAGGGATACTAATTTTCTAAAACCAGCTACATAGGCACGCGGATAATTATTTTCGGTTACTATATTAAGTGGTGTTGGGGCTTTATCTTTACGGCCAAACTCGATGTATACTTCAGCCCTATCTTTTGGCATTACATATCTAGCAAATAAAGAGCCCATGGTAGCGCTTTCGTTTGCACTGCTGCCCTTGTACCCATACCCCACGGTTGTTGCCCCCACAAATAAACCGGGTGCAAATACTGGATTAAAACTAATGATGGCTCCCCGTATGTACCTGCTTTGCTGAGGCTTGGGCTTGTACAACAAAACGCCCTGGTCATACCTGTAATGATCGGGAGGAATGGTATTTGAATTATGTAGTGTACCCGAAATTAACTGAAATTCTAGGTTACCCAGTTTTGTATGAATAGGTGCACTGGTAGAGAGGGCTGCATGCGCAAAACCTGCCGCATTGTTACTTAATATAAGTGCGTTGTAACGGCCCGGACCCCACCAGCGGTTTTCGGTACCGTAGCTGAGGGTTAGGTTTTTGTAGTTGTATTTTATGGCAGATTGATCCGGTAATAATTTTTTATACTTATCCCATCCAAAATTTTCTGGATTGTCGATGGTATTAAGCCAACGATAATAGGTTTTCCAAAACACAGGGTAATGCTCGGTAGGAAAGGTTTCAAAATCTTTGTTTTGCGCTGTAATAAATGCTGGCTTGTACTGGAGTTCTACACCACCCATTTTAATATGGATACCACCACTAAATACCCATTGCATACCAGCAGATGGTATCAT
Organism: Sediminibacterium sp.; assembly: GCA_040403595.1. Lineage (GTDB taxonomy): Bacteria > Bacteroidota > Bacteroidia > Chitinophagales > Chitinophagaceae > Sediminibacterium. Next base: position 151,421 of record JBBAKI010000006.1, read on the forward strand.
GCCAGCATCATTAAAGCCATGTGGTAGGTCGCTATTAAACTGTGCCGTACGTGCAATGGGCAACAAACTTATGTTTAAAAAATTATTATTGCTTTTTACAAGTACGAGCGGCTTGTATTTTTGAAGGCTATCTAAATGGGTAAGGTTTAGCGCAAAACTATTTATGAGTAGGCTATTGCTAGGGTTTATTGCACCCGTAAGTTGAGCCCTTCTGATATAATCAGATACTCCATCCGATAACATAGAAGCCGTTTGTGCCATAGTAAGTTGAAGGCTCAAACAAAAACTAATAAATAAAAGCTGTTTTTTCATTTATTAATTTTTTATGTTACTTATGGGATAGGTAATAGCAAGTTTTGCATGAAAATTAGATGTGTTGTTTTCCTTTTCCCACATGTAATTTTTACTTGCAATAAAAACAAGTTGCGCAGCTAACGTAAAATTATTTATGGTATACTGCGGTGAAATGCCATAAGCCATATCGGTCCAAAAAATAGAGCGGTTTTCAGGATCTCTATTTGTTTTTTCTATAAATACACCAATACGGTTGTTTTTACTAACAAGCGTGCCCATTACAATTTGTTTGTTGGCACCAAAGCCTGACCCTGCCCCCATTATTTGATTGTAATTGGTATAACCTTGTAATACTTGGCCATGCACATACCAGTTACCAGCACTACGCAGTATGGCATCTGGCGATTGACTCATTTGCGTAAATTCTATTCCTAGGTTTAGGTATTTATTTTTTGGTAGGCTTACTATTTTTTTAAACCCAACAATATGCGCTGCCGAATGCGTTGGGGCCATTAAATAGTCGCGGGTACTTTCACCATAATCGTTGTAGCCATACTCGATGTATAGTTCCGATTTTGATTTTGGAAACACCATGCGCACAAAAAAACTAGCTATTTGATCGGTGTTTAAAGTATCGTCGCCCCAATCATTTTTTTTCTGAAATGTTTTGGTTACAATAGGCAGGTATTTACTAGAAAAATTTCCGGCGCCCTTTACCACATCAGGCCCATAGCGCTGTAACGATCTTATCAAACCTATATAAAGGCCTTTTAGCCATTTAGGATTGTAGCTTAAAATGTAGGCATTCACATAACGCCAGCTGTTACGCAAATTAGGACTGGCTTTTAGGTTAAAATTTTCGTAAGGGAGTAGACTATCTGTTTCGAGCCTTCCTCCAATTAATTCAAATTCAAAATTACCGATGGGCGTTTTTGCAGGCCTATGTGTTTTAATAAATATATTACCAAAACCAGGCGCATTGTTAGACATGATAAGCGCACTTGTTACACCTGGCCCCCACCATTTGTTGGCCGTAGAAATACCTACACTAAAAGCACTTGCACTTACACTTAGGGTAGATTGGCCACCATATAATTTAGTATAGGGCTTGCCGCTACTATACCCATAGCTTCCATTATTTTGGTAAGTGGTGTTAGCCGCATATATCAGTTCTGGTTGTAATTGCAATTTTACCGGGCCTACTTTTATATTTGCGCCAAATGTTAATTGGCTTTGTAAGCCACTTGCCGGTATAAAAGAACCATCGTTGTAACCATATGGATGATGGCTGTTAAACTGTGTAGTAAGGGTTACTGGAAGTATGGCTGTTTTAGTTGCTTTTGTTCCACCCTGTTGTATTAGAAGAGAACTGGTAGAATCTATGCCTTTTTGTAATTGATTTTCGCGCGCAGTACTATACTGGTTGTGTATAATAAAAGAAGGTTGCGCAGCTACCGTATTAGATATGAACCCTAGCGCTAACAAAACAAATATTTTATAAAAATGTGCCAGGTTTACAATTTAAATGGTTGATTGATAGGGTGTTTTGCGGGGGTAGGGCAAAAATAGTGAATATTTGCTCCGGTCCGAACTTTATGAGCAATTGAAAATGAATTTCATTTTTACTTATCATTCTACTAATCTAAATGCGCGCTTAGTTTGTTCAATTTCACTGTTACTGATTCCAAAATTTTTAGCAATAGCTCGCCAATTTGCAATTTCTTGTCGCATCTCTTGTAAAATTTTATTTGCAGAATCAACTTTTACTTGATAATAACTTGCTGTATACATAACAAGTGAAATATCTTGTTCGTTGCTATTTTCTGAAATATTCAGCGTTAAGCCATTACCCAACTCATTTGGATTCATATCATAAGCTGGAGATAATCTCCAACCTTGATTCGTTAAAACAAATCCATGATTGCGTAAATGATCATCAGTATTTGAAACTAAAACATTAAATAATATTCTACGCCATAATTGTTCCAAGTTTTCTTTAGCATATGCGCTTTGCTGTATAATGAATTCCGCTAAATTTAAGTAACTAATATTATCCTTATAATCTACACCATCTTGAAATCCCAACAAAGTCATCGCAGAAGCAAAATGAATTCTTTGCTGTTGTATACGATCAAACCTTTTGGTCATGAATGTATGTTGCTTACTTGAAAATTGCTGAA
>JBBAKI010000007.1:0-22152 GCA_040403595.1 Sediminibacterium sp.
ACAACGAAACCCTCTACAACTAAACTGTCCACTTTCTTTGACGACATACACTTTTAGTACATAAAAAAAGCCGGAAATTAATCCGGCATTAACCAAAAAGGGACCTAAAATAAAATGAGGGGAAAATTACTTCTGATACACTTTTACAAAGTCCACTTTCATTTGTGCCGGAAAAATGCCGTCATCAATACCATGTTTACCACCCAGATTTCCACCTATGGCGATATTTAAAATCAAATGAAATCGTTGATCAAAAGGCCAAGCATCTGAACCCGTATGCTCGTTTTTAAAAGTGTTGTATAATTTGTTATCGATATAAAAATCGATTTTTTCTGGCGTCCATTCAATTTCATAATCATGAAACTGAGTAGACAAATTTGGAACAATTAAAGATGCCGATTTTTGCGTACCAATCATTCCATTGTACCGCCCTGTATGTACGCTTCCAAATGCAGAATCGGGCGCAAAGCCAACTACCTCTAAAATATCAACCTCTCCACTTTTTGGCCACTCACCATATACTTTATCTGTTGGTAAAATCCATCCTGCAGGCCACAATCCTTTACCAGTAGGCATTTGAGCCCTTATTACCATACGGCCATATTTCCAATCTCCTTTATTTTTGGTAACGAGTCTTGCAGAAGTATAATGAGCGTCTTCAAATTTTTCTTTGCGAGCTTCAATCATTAAATATCCATTTTCTACACGCGCATTTTCTTTTCTAGCCTGCGTGTAGTATTGTATTTCATTGTTACCCCATCCACATATTTTAGGACAACCATGCCCAACATCGTAACTCCATTTGGTAGAATCAGGTAACCCATTTTTAGAAAAATCATCTTTCCATACGAGTTTATTGTACACTCTTTTTTGTGCATCCGCTGGTGCAGCAAAAAAAGAAGCTACTAAAAACAACCCTATAATTCGAAACGTACACATAAATTATTTGTATTAAAATTCTACTGATACACACGCACATAATCAACTTCAAACGTAGCATTTGTAAAGCCAGCATCTACTGCGCCACCAAAGGTTCCACCCATAGCTAGGTTTAATAGCACAAAAAAATTCTGGTTAAAAGGGACTGTGCTAGTATTGGCAAAAGAATAATAGAGTACATCATCTATATAAAACTTAATGTTAGCTGCCGACCATTCACAAGTATAGATATGAAACTCGGAGTTAGCGCCTGATATAACTTTTGTACCACCCATTGCATTGCCTCCAAAATTTCCTGGATAATGCAGCGTGCCATAAATTTTGTTAACGTCACTACCCTTGTGCTCTACAATATCAATTTCACCACAGTTTGGCCAACTTACGGTACTAATATTACCGCCAAGCATCCAAGCGGCAGGCCAAGTACCAATACCTACAGGCATTTTTGCACGCACTAAAACTTTCCCGTACTTAAACGAGAATTTATCTTTGGTTAAAAGCCTAGCAGATGTGTAAGCACTTCCACTATATGTTTCTTTTTGCGCAATAATTTTTAATGTGCCATTAGACACAATCGCATTATCCGTTCTGTTGGTGTAATACTGCAACTCTGCGTTGCCCCAACCACCTGCACCTATGTCATATCCCCATTTGGCTGGATTGGGTGCACCCGGCAAATCAAATTCATCAGACCAAATCAGGGATAGGGCCACTGTAACAGAAACAGCAATAGACTTTGAAATGGTTTGTCCGGCTGCATTTTTAGCAATTACATTTACCGTGTAGTTACCAGTAGCCGGATATTTATACATCACTGTACCTGTAGGTACTGTTTGAAAAACACCATTGCCAAAATCGTACTCGTAGGTAGTTGCATTGGTAGCAGATGCTACAAAATTTACATTCCCGCTATTGTCTGCGACAACAGTAGCCGTTACTGTTAGATTTGAAAGCGCAGGGTTTACCACAGGTGCATCACCTTTTGAGCAAGCCCATAAAAATGATACACCCATTAGTAAGACCAACAATGAAGAAGATATACGCACTTTTGTAAAATTATTTTGCCTTCAATTTTTGATACCAAGAATTACCATCCGCGCCAATATTTCTTAAAAAAATATTTGTAGCAGTTGCTTTTAAAATTTCATAGGTAGTTCCGCCAGTACCAAAATTGATAATACCATTACCTGGAACATTAAATTGGATTCTAGTTGATACTGCTGAAGTTGAAGCAGAAGTAGCGTCCATAAAAGCTAATTTTTTAGTTCCTGTTGTAACGATATTAAAACATGCATCACCGCCACTAAACCCGTAAAACGAACTAGCAGCGCCAATAGAAAATGACTGTCCTTTATTATCAATTGTCATTGAAATATTGTTAAGCGCATCTTTGGTGAAAGTAATTTCATCATCATAAGCACATGCTTCTCTAGAATTAGGCGTAGCTGAATACCAGATAGCATCAAAAGCATCTGATGGTCCAACACCAAAATGGCCAGGTGCGTCTTTATCAGTAATCCAAGTGCGAGATCCTGTTCCAGTAAGTGCATCTAAAATTGTTTTCGGAATTGCAAAAGCAACAAATACACTTATTTTTTTACTAATCACAGAAACGGCGCCACCCGTACCAACAGCTCTTACGGTAACCATATAATCGTTTACACCTGGAGTAGTGTATTTATAAGTAATAGTACCAGAAGGAACCACTTGCGTTTTACCATCTCCAAAATCAATATTATAAGTTAAAGCATCTGTTGCTTTAGTGGTTATGGTTACAGAACCTGTACCATTACCATTTGGATTTGAAGCGTCTGCGCCTGCTACTGTAGTAGTAAGCGTTAAGCTTGTCGGTGTTTTAATATTGCCGAAACTATACTCGGTTTTTTTACAAGAAATAAAACCAATTGTAGTAACAAACAAAACCGCAACGATATATTTAAAATTATTTTTCATAGTTGTAGGTTTTATCAAATTAATTTAGAGTGATATCATCAAATAAGAACGTGAAGTTAGCAGAGCCATCACCAACAGTTCCTAAATCAAAAATCAATACAATTTTTTGATATGAGTTTGCTGTATTAATAGCACTATAATCAAACGTTAGTGTTTCCCAAGCACCTGCAACAGTAGTTGTTACTTCTTTTTCAAAGCTGATGCCACCATTGCTTTGATTTTCAACTTTCAATAAAAGTTTAGCACCCACTCTTGGCGAGAATACTTTTACTTTAAATGTTTTCTTAGTTGAGAAATCAATTGGAGCAGCTAATCCAATCCAGCTTCCACCCCAAATTTGACCAGCATTTTTAACCATCTTACCCACTTTAGCACTGGTATTAATACCACTAGATTGTGGATTGTTGACAACAGTTACAACACCACCATCAAAATCATTCCAAGTATATGCAAGTGTGCTAGATTCAAAAGTTAAAGGAAGGCCTAAAGTTTCTACATAGTTGGTTGCTAATTTTTTAACATCATCCCAATAGAAAACTTTACCCGTACCGCTATTTCCAAAATCAAAGAAAATAGAAGCCATGTTAAATGTGTAAGTCGCATTAAATGCAGCAGTACCAGGGGCTTGGTTGTTGAAATCAAAAATCAACGTTTCCCATGCACCAGCAACGGTTGTTGTAGCAAATGTTTCTACAGAACGCGTAGGATTGCTGCGGTCTTCTACTTTTAATAATACTTTAAGGCCAGCAGCAGGAGAATACACTCTAACACTCATTTGAGAAGCAGCAGCCGTTAAAGGAATAGCAGTTGCAAAACCAGCAGATGTACCAATCGTAGTACCTGCCCAAGTTTCTGCGCCATTTATCTTAGTTGTTTTTTTAACATTATTACTAGCATTTGTAGGATCCACGGCATCTACGGTTTGATTATTACCAAAATCCGTAACTGTATAGTTTACACCTGCAACATCAAATGTTACTGGTAAATCTATTTGAGAATTTGGCATCGCATCTGTTAATCTGATATCATCCATTAAGAATGTATAGTTTGCAGAACCATTACCTGGCGTACCATTATCAAAAATGATAACAATATTGTGGTATGCATTAGAGGTATTGATTGTTCTGTAATCAAATGCTAAATCTTCCCAAGCATTCGCAACGGTTGTAACTACTTCTTTTTCAAAAGAAATAGAACCATTACCCGCATTTTCAACTTTCAATAAAACCTTAGCGCCTACTCTTGGAGAAAAGACTTTCATTCTGAAAACCTTGTTAGCAGAAAAGTCAATTGGACCTCCAAGGCCAATCCAACTTCCACCCCAAGGATCACCAGCATTTTTTACCATTTTGGCAACCTTAGCTGAAGTATTGATACCATTAGATTGTGGGTTTGCAACAATCGTTACATTACCACCACTAAAGTCGTTCCAAGCATAGTTGATAGTAGCAGATTCAAATGTGATAGGAAGTAAAACCGGATCTACAATGGTAATTACTTTTGTAAATGTTGTAGTTGCTGCGCCACCACTTAATGCAACCACTCTTACAGTGTAAGTACCCGTTTTTGCATACACTTTAGAAATGGTTTGACCTTCTAAAAAGTTAGTTGGCACTTCATTTGCAACGTCTCCAAAATACACCTGAAAAAAAGTTTCATACAATGCTTTTGCAGAAACGTTTAGTTTGTATTTGTTAGCCGCATCAATAACTGCAGTTACTTCTAAATTTTCTGGCGCCTTAAATGTAACCGTTAATTTTTGCGTAACCGTAGTTGACACACCGGCAACGTTTGTACCAGTAATTTTAACATCATACACACCTTCTGGATATATATGTGTGGTACTGCCGCCAGGTAATACTTTAACTGGACTACCTGTACCATGACCATAAGCAATTTCAAAAGTTGCAACACCTTCTCCAATTGGGGTAATTGTTACAAGTCCTGTATTATCCTGGGTAATGGTAAACATAGCGCCCAATTTTGCAGAGGTAGCCGCCGTTTGAACGAAGGCAACATCTTCATTGATTTCTTTTTTACATCCTGAGAATGTAGAAATGAGTATCAAGCAACTCAATAAATATTTTAATGTTTTCATACTATTTTTTTAAATAGATTTTACAATGAGATTAATATCCAGCGTTTTGAGTTAAACCAGAAATATCAACCTCTTGTTGAGGTATTGGGAACACTTCATGCTTATTCGCTTTAAAGCCAGTAATTTTAGTTGCAGCAAGACCTGTTCTTACAAGGTCAAAGAAACGATCTCCTTCCATTGCAAGCTCCAATCTACGCTCGTCCCAGATGGCTTGTTTTAAAGCAGCACCTGAAGCACTACTATTATTTGTAGTGTTTCCGAAAGCTCTTTGTCTTACCTGATTTAAATAACCCAATGCTTTAGCATCGTTAGGGGTTGTAGCTCTATTGTAAGCTTCTGCAGCCATCAATAAAATATCGGCGTAACGAATGATTCTAAAGTTGTTGAGGTAGTTTAATTCTACTTGACCTGAAGTTTCTCCTTTACGAGGCAAATACTTTTGATTGTACAAGCCTGTGTTTTTGTAAGGCGCTACCTGGTAGGTAATATTAAAAGAAGGATTTGCTGTTTTGTAGGCTTCAATATCTAATACGGTAACTGCTTTTCTTTTATCACCAGCTGTATAAGCTGCGGCTAAATTTTGCGAAGGTAAGTTGGTACTCCAACCTGCCGCATAAGGCATTTGAGCAGAACCATTCAAACCTCTAATACCACATTGTTGAATGGCATAATTGCCTTGTCCACGTGTTGCACCACCCCAGTTGTAATAAGGAGATACATTAGAGTACTGAATTTCAAAAATTGATTCTGGACCATTTTCACCAGCGGCTAAAAACATAGAACCAAAATCAGAAACGAGTGTAAATGCATTTGAGTTGATTACATTGTCTAACATGGCAGCAGCAGCATCAAACTTGTTTTGATAGAGATATACTTTACCAAGTAGTGCTTGTGCAGCATATTTAGTAATTCTACCTTTTTGTGTTTGCATCGCAGGTAACACAGTAATAGCAGCTGTTAAATCTGTTTCGATTTGCTTGTATACGTCTGCTTTAGGTGAACGCTTTAAACTTTTTGACTCGGCAAGACTTAAACGCTTGTCTGCAAAAAGAGGCACATCACCAAACATACGCACGAGTGTAAAGTAGTAGTAGGCGCGTAAAAAATTTACCTCGCCATACAAAGCTTCTTTACCTGCAAAATCAATTTTTTGACCAGCTAAATTAGCAGCCTTGTATTGTGACATGTAGTTGGCACGGTTAACGCCTTCATAAGCGGTTAACCAAATTTCCGCTAGTGTACTGTTTACAGGGGTATGGGTATAGTCGTCGATTTGTTGTAAAGACAGTACATCAGAAGCATTTTCGCCACCAGATACAGCGTTATCAGAAGCGATATCACCCACTGGAACGACTTGGTTGATCCATTGTAGTGGTGTATATACACTCACCAACATATTCCGGTAGTCAGATTCTGACTTTAAATAATCTTGTTCTGTGATAACAAAATCTTCATGGGGATTATAGTCCACCCATTTTTTACAAGATGCAAGCATGGTAATAACTAAAACCAGGCCTACTATTTTTATTGAATTGATCTTCATAAATGTATTTTTTAGTAGTGAAGATTATAGTTTAATATCAAAGCCAAATGAATAGGTTCTGGCCTGTGGATATGCACCACGATCAATACCTGTATCTAAGATTCCACCCGCAATTTCTGGATCATACCCGGTGTATTTAGTAAAGGTGAAAGCATTTTTCACTTGTGCATACACACGTACTTTATTAAACCACTTTTTAGAATTACCAGAGAAGGTATAACCCAATTGAAGGTTTTTGAGTTTGATAAATGAACCATCTTCTACATATCTATCAGAAACCCTGATATTACTATTCGCATCTACAAAAGAATAACGTGGATAACGTGCATCGTTTGTTGTGCCTTCGCCAGTCCAACGTGCTAATACAGAACGCTCTTTGTTAGAGTAGTTTGCATTTCTTTCGTACGCTCTATAGATATCGTTTCCAACAGATGCATATACAAATGCGTTGAAATCAAAATTCTTGTAAGACATATTTAAGCTCCAACCCATCGTAAACTTAGGGAATGGATCTCCAATATTAGTTTTATCTGAAGCATTGATAACACCATCAGCATTCACATCTACATATTTAATGTCGCCAGGTTGAGCACCCGCTTGCTTAGGAGAAGCAGCTACATCAGCAGCATTTTGGAAAAGACCCGCGGTTTTATATCCGTAGAAATAACCCGGTGTAAATCCTTTTTCAAAAACCGTTACGCTTTGTGATTGACCATTAAAATAATTACCACCAAAGATTTTAGCAGTACCATCATCGTTGGTAGCAGTTACTTGGTTGGTAGAAGTTGTAAAGGTGAATGCGGTATTGAATTTGAAGTTTTTACCAATGGATTCGTTGTAATTTAACGTGAAGTCAAAGCCACTGCTCTTGGTAGAACCAATATTAGCAATTGGGCTTGGTACAGTACCTAAATACAAAGAAGCAGAAGGCGTAAATAATAAACCATCCACAGACTTTTGGAAATAATCTGCAGTTAATGAGAATTTATTTTTAAACACAACTAAATCAAAACCAACGTTAGATTGAACTTGTTTTTCCCATCTTAAAGTTGTGTTAGCTGCAGAAGCAACTGTAGAACCTGGATAGAAAACATCACTAAAGTTGTAACCATTACTATTCGCGGTAGAACCATAACTAGGGCCACCTGTAACGATGCTCACAAATTGAGGATTTACGTTTTCATTACCAATAGTACCATAGCTTCCTCTGATTTTAAATTGATCAACAAAATCAGCTTTAAAGAATTTTTCTTTAGATACTACCCAACCAAGTGATCCAGAGAAGAAGTTACCAAACTTATTGTCGGTACCAAATGCATAAGAACCATCTCTACGTGCAGTAAAAGAAGCTAAATATTTATCTTGATAATCGTAGTTGATACGAGAAAAGTAAGAGAGGTTTCTTCTAAAGTATTGGTAGTAGTAACCAGCTAATGCGTTGGTATTGGTAGCAGCGTTGTTACCTGTTGCAGCAGTAAAATCTGCAAATTCCCAACTATTAAAAGGCACATCTTGACGTGTTGCACCCGCTGCGTTACCGCTCACTTTTGCAACAGACAAACCTAATACAGTTTCGAAATTATGATCTTGCTTGTATTTGAAATTATAGTTTGCGAAAGACTCCCAAGTATAATTAAAGTTGCTCACTTTTTCATGCGCTACGCTGCTGTGCTTACCTGTTACAGTAGAACCGTCTGCGTTCATTGAATTATCTACGTTGAGTGGGCCATAAAATACAAGTGGAGTAAAGCTTTTAGCGTTGCCATCATATTTTGTATAACCAAAACGAGAAGTTAACATAAGGTTTTTAACCACATTGTATTGAAGCTCAAACTTGCCGTAAATTTTAGAACCTACATTAGAATTGTAGGTGTTCTCTAATTTAGTAAGTGGGTTAAAAATTTCTGATAACAATAAGTTACTGAACCCATTTTTACCAACTGTGTTAGGTGCATTGTTTGCAATAGCGACTGTAGGATCAAAATTAAGTGCACTTCCTAAAACACTATTGAAAGAGTTTTCTTGAATGCCTTTTGAGTTTAACGTAACTGCTGTTGTGTTTAATAAGAATTTAAGTTTCTTAGAAATATCAAAAGTTAAGTTGGCAGAAAAGTTGCCTCTATCAAAACGAGACTTATCATTACCACCTACGATACCACCTTGGGTTAAATAACCCGCCGATAAAAAGTAGGTCATATTCTCTCCACCACCTTGCGCAGCAATCGTATGAGATTGCATAGCTGCAGTTTTAAATACTTGCTTTTGCCAATCCGTTCCTACACCTAATAAAGAAAGGTTCGGGAAAATGATGGGGCCGCCCGCTGTCGTGCTACCTTCATTAATCATCCCACCATATTCAGAAGCATTTAAAACACCAATGGTGTTCATTACTTCTTGAACGCCATAGTTACTAGCAACACTGATAGCCGCTTTTTGATTTTTGCGTCCACCCTTGGTTGTTACAACAATAACACCGTTTCCGCCTTTAACACCATAAATGGCAGTAGTAGCAGCGTCTTTTAATACGTTGATAGACTCAATATCTGAAGCATTGATTGAATTAAGATCGGTTAATGTTTGAGGCACACCATCAATAATCACTACTGGGTCAGTACCTGAAAAAGAAGGAATACCTCTAATAAGTACCGTTGGTTTAGATCCAGGCGAACCAGATTGAATGACGTTAACACCAGACGCCTTACCTTGTAAAGCCTCTTCCGTTCTTACGGGTTTAAGTTTTTCAATATCACTTGCTTTTACGGTAGAAATAGCCCCCGATATTTTGGTTACTTTTTGAGTACCATAACCGATAACTACTACATCTCCAAGCGTATTAGCAGGATTTTGCTCCAGAGAAACTTCTATTTCACCTGCTTTTGCCACCGTAACCTTGGTAGTAATTAAGCCTGTGTAGTTGATTTCTAGAACGGAACCTACTGATGTGTTAAGTGAGAACCGGCCATTGGCATCGGTAAGGGCTACTGATTTGCCCTGAACAGAAACTGATGCGCCTACTAGCAATTCGCCAGTATTTTTGTTTTTGACTCTACCGGTAACGGCAATTGACTGAGCATAAAGCGTTTGTACGCCAAGCCCTAGCATCAAAACAAGGCACATAAGAATAAATCTTATTTTCATAATGCAATCGTTTGTGTGAAAGAAAATTTGTAAATTTTTGGCAGTGTAAAAGTAGTAAGTAGCACTACAAAATATGAATCGATTAGCACTTCAATACTACATCAGTATTTTTAACTAATTGATTGTCAATAATGTAAAATACTACAATACTACATCAACTTATATTTCATATATTTAATAATTCATAAAATTCGTGAGCGGTGAAAAAAATAGTCTTTTTACTCCTTATTCCATTTTTGGCAGCAAGTCAAAACACAATTGGACTTCCCGACATTATAAATTATTCTAAATTATCCTACAATGCCGGTCTCCAGAACTGGGATATTAAACAAGATAAAAATGGAATTGTTTATTTTGCCAACAACGAGGGCCTATTAAGTTTTGATGGAAAAAACTGGAAAATCTACCCCTTACCCAACAAAACTATTGTTAGATCAGTAGAAATTGGAGCAGATAATAAAATATACGTGGGTGGGCAAGACGAGCTTGGGTATTTTGCTCCAAATGCAAATGGTAGCCTAGTTTATCACTCCCTTACTAACTTAATTCCAGCAAAATTCAGGTCATTTGAAGACGTTTGGGATATTATTTCCTATAAATCTTCCCTGTTTTTTAGATCTCCCAATAAAATATTTCAATACAACACCGGAACCATTACGGTGTTTAAAGCCCCTTCCGAATGGGCTTATTTAACTAGTTGCAATGGTAAATTATACGCCCACGACTACCAAACGGGCTTGATGGCTTTTGTAAATGATTCTTGGCAACCTATAACAACCAATTACGTCTTTTCTAAAACAGACCCGGTTACGGGGATGATCCCAACTACCGGAGGCGCCATTATCACAACACTCAAAAAAGGCCTATTTTATTATAGCAATAATACCATTCAACCTATAACAACTGGGGCGGCGGGCATTTTTCAAAACGAAAGAATTTATAGTGCTATTGCCATTAATAAAGAATGGATGGCGCTAGCCACAAGTAGCGGTGGCGTATACGTTATAAATAACAAGGCCGAAATCATTCAAAAATTTTCAAGTACTGAAGGGCTTCAGAGTAATAATATCCTAAGTATTTTTTTAGACCAAAAGCAAAATCTATGGTTGGGGTTAAATAACGGAATAGACTTTATCGCCTACAATAGCGCCATTAAACATATTTCGCCAAAGCTGCTAGACGAATCAGGCTACACAGCTATGATACAAAATCAACAACTCTATATTGGTACTTCGAATGGACTTTACAATGTTCCACTGCAACCCGTAAATGATTTAAGCTTTAGTAAAGGAGACTTTTCTTTAGTGCAAAACACGAGTGGCCAATCATGGGGCTTAGCGCTCATTAACAACCAGCTTATACTTGGACATCATGAAGGTGCTTTTTACGTCAACAACAAAGTAGCTACCCCGTTTTCTAGCAAACCAGGTTTCTGGAACTTTACGCCGCTTGGAAACATGACACCTTCTACCCTTATTGTTGGTGGTACTTACAGAGGACTCACCTTACTAGACGCTAAGGCTAATCAGCTCAATGAATCGCTAGATATTCCAAATTTTTATGAATCCTCTAGGTATGTAACCATTGATGCAGAAGAAAACATTTGGGTATCACATCCATACCATGGCGTTTACAAAATCGTTAAAAATAGCAACGGCATTTATACAACTAAACAATACCAGAAAAAAGAAGGCCTCCCTTTACTACTCAATAACCATATCTATAAAATAAAAAATAGAATTGTAGTTGGTACAGAAAAAGGTGTGTATGAGTACAACACGGAAAAAGACGTTTTTGAAACCGCTAATAATTATGCGTCGCTCATTGGTGATCAAAGTATCCGCTATTTAAAAGAAGATAAAGAAGGCAACATTTGGTTCATACATGAAAAGGTACTAGGTGTAATAGACTACACAGGCCAACAACCACAAGTTACTTATATACCAGAACTCAATGGAAAAATGCTTAGTGGTTTTGAATATATCTACCCCATTGATGGTAATAATATTTTTTTAGGCGGTGAAAAAGGATTCTACCATATCAACTATGAGAAATATAAAAAACAAGAGCCGGCGTTACATGTGCAAATAAGGTCGGTACATATTATTGACAACCTAGACAGTACATTATTTGGCGGTTATTTTAAAGATGTCAATGACATTCAGTTACAAGATCTAAAAAATACGCCTCATATTTCATATAGGTTTAAAACTATGCATTTCGATTATACCTCTATTGCATTTGGTTATCAAAACAACTTAGAATATAGCTATAGAATCAAAGGATTTGAAGACGGCTGGTCTACGTGGACAAAAAGAACCGAAAAGGAGTACACCAATTTAGCCCCGGGCAATTATACATTTGAAGTAAAAGTGAGAAATAACTTAGGTAAGGAATCTACTATCTCAAGCTATCAATTTAGCATTGATGCGCCTTGGTACAGATCCTTATTTGCTTATCTACTATATTTTATTGCAATTGGTTTTGGTGCTTACAAATTGCACATTTACCAACGTACAAAATTTAAGTCGCAGCAACAAAAATATGAGCAGGAGCAGCAAAGACTCAGATACATTCATGAACTTGAAATCAATAAATCAGGAAGTGATTTAATTACGCTTCAAAATGAAAAATTAGGGGTAGAAATTGAATTTAAAAATTCCGAACTAGCTTCTTCTGCCATGCACATAGTAAAGAAAGGAGAACTCCTTACTAAAATTAAAAGTGAACTTGGTAGTATTATTAAAAAAATTGACAACGAATACGCTATTACCGAATTAAAGAAGATGGTAAAAACCTTAAATGAAGATGAAAACTTAGATCAAGAGTGGGAATACTTTACCAAACACTTTGATAAAGTGCATTCCGATTTTATTGTTAAACTAAAAGAAAAACACAATAATATTAGCAACAACGAGCTTAAGCTATGCGCTTATCTAAGAATGAATTTGTCTACCAAAGAAATAGCACAGCTCATGAATATTTCTGTAAGGGGTGTAGAAATTAGCCGGTACCGACTACGCAAAAAAATAAACCTGGCTACCGATATCAACCTATTTGATTACCTCATTAGCATTGGATAATAGTCGTATCTCGTTAGGCCATACAATCTTTTTGCCACTTGCTAGCCAACTAGGCATGGGCGCATTTCGTTCTTTTAATGTTTGCGTTAGCAAATTTGCGAGTGCTTTTGTTTTTGCCACTTCTACCCGCGATAAATCGTGTAGCTCTTCTATGTCATTTGATAAATGATAAAGCTCTAGGGTTTGCTGCTTATGAAAGTAAATGAGTTTCCAATCGCCTTGCCTTATTGCAGAGGCCCAGGAAATGCCTTTTAGATCAATATTGGTCCAGTTGTTAGGGTAATGCCAGATAATTGTCTTTTTCTGATCGATTATTTTTTGTTTGCCTTGCAATACGGGTAAAAAACTTTTTCCATCTACTATTTGCGTAACAATTTTTGTATTGGCGTTTGCCATTTGTAATATGGTGGTAAAATAATCTTCCGAAACAATATATTGTTTTGACTTTGTACCGGCCTTAATATGCGGCCCTGCTGCAATCATGGGCACACGAATACCACCTTCATACAAAGACCCCTTACCTTGTTTGAGTGGTAGATTTTGAGTTTGGGGCTCTCCTGATCTTACATTTTGTAAACTAAGGCCACCATTGTCTGAAGTAAATAAAATGTAGGTGTTTTTATCAAGTCCCTTTTTTTGTAAATAATCCATGATATCTCCTAAACTCTTATCCATTCCTTCCACAAGTGCTGCATATTTAGCTTCAGTATCCGCAAGACCCGCATCTATATATTTTTGATAAAAACGAACGTCTTTATCAAAAGGTAAATGCACTGCATATTGTGCGAAATACAAAAAAAATGGCTGGCTTGTATTTCTATTGTCAAGTGTATGAATTGCTTCTCTAGTTAATGCTTCGGTTAAAAAAAGGTCTTCGGCGTAATATTTTTCTAATCCATTAACAGCCCAACTTGTATCTTTTTCATTTTGTCGGTATTTTTTTGAAGCCAAAAAACTACCTGGATTACCCGCTGCACTTCCGCCTATATTTACATCAAATCCCATGTTAAGAGGCGAAGCACCAGGCATTCCAGTAGATGCAAAATGAGCCTTACCACAATGAATGGTGAAATAACCGGCGTCTTTTAAAATTTGCGGCAAAGGCGTTGCAACCACCGTATGATTTGGTGCGTTAGCATTGAACCCTTCCGGCGTAAGTCCGTTGTAATTCCAATTGGCTGGTTTAAGTAAACTGTCCTTAAAATCTGTGGGGGTATTTATTTTTACATTGGTCCAATTGGTAACACCATGCCTTGCCACATTCATACCCGTCATAAGGCTAACCCTGGTAGGTGTACACACTGCATTTGAATACGCATTTGTAAGCATCATTCCTTTTGCTGCTAACCTTTCCATATTGGGTGTGTGAAATATAGAATTTAGTTTTGTGGGCTTATCCCAAAAAGACAACGAGCAATCCTGCCAACCCATATCATCTACTAAAAACAAAATAATATTGGGCCGCTCCCTTTGTGCATGAAGTTTTGCAAAAACAAAAAGCGCAAACAACAGCCATACTCGTTTTTTCATATGAGAAAAGTACAAAAAAAAATGGAACCTGCACAAACAATGCAGATTCCATATAGGGGGATGTAATTATTAACCTAAAAAATTAAAACGTTTTTGTGCCATTCGATTGAAAGCTATATCTAAATGTGTAATAGCGCTGCTCACTCATTTTTATAAGGTCAGATGCACTAGCCGCTGGTGTTACGCCTCCTTTATAGTAATTTAAAATTTCAATTTTAGCATACTTGCCACTAGCCGTTTTAACAACCAGTACACGACCTGGAATGGGCGAAATTAAATTGTTTAAGCCATCGTATACATACCATCCTTTATTGCTACCGGTCGTAATTGCATAAGAAGTTGGCGCATTTTCTGTTTTAAATGTAGAATCGGAAGGGATTGTTTTTACATCAGAAAACAAACCAACATACACAAACGCACCGCCCATACCTGGTCCACCATTGCCACTATTGGTTAAAATAGTAGTTCCTTTAAATGCAATATCCCATTTAGTAGATGCACTGTCTGTAGATGGCACAACCACACCTCTTTCTAAACTAAAAAAAGTGTACTTGCCAGCGCCATATGGCATACCTCCAGCAGGTGGTGCACCTGGCGTAATGCCAATGATGGTATCGGCAGGTAAATTGGTTACCGTTACACTAATAACAGGATCTAGCTGACCAGTTGCATCATCTTTAGAGCAAGCAGCAAATAATAAAATACCAACAATTGAATAGATAACTTTTTTCATGATCTTTTATTTTTCGATTGATTGTTTACGGGTATAATTAAAACTTATAAATCCGGAGCGACCCATAAAATTCGGCATATTGATAGGGTCGCTATAATTAAGCAAGTTGTTGCAACCTACTTGCACTGAAACATTTTTTGAAATAGGTAAACCTATTGTGGCATTGAGTTGTACAAAGCCATTAGCGTGGGCGTCATTTGTATTATACATACCGTTGCCATCTGTATCGGTAACATACCACCTACTTTTATAAAGTGCGCGAAGGGTTGCAAATACGCGCTCATGCGCATACTGTAACTTAAGATTTACTTGATGCTTACTTCTGTTAGGAAGTCCAACATAATCGGTAATTTTTAATAATTTACTGTAGCCATTTGCATCACGGGTAAAAACTTTTCCTTGATCAATTTTATCTATTTCGGACTGGTCTCCAGATAACAAAAATTGATAACCACCACTGATTGAAAAACTTTTTGCAATTTTATAATCGGTATTGAATTCGAGTCCTTTAGTGAATGCAGATTTAACGTTGAGATAGCTATATATTTGAGCGCCTCCAAGCTTATAAGCCACCAATCGATTGTCAATTAAATTATGGATACTGTTATAAAACAATCCTACCGAAACATTTGCTTTATTAGGCAGATGGTATTCAAAACTAGCATGGTAACCGGTAGAAAACTCTGGTTGTAATGCAGCCAAATTATAATAGTCAGATTCGATACTTGCTATTTGACCCATCAGCCTAAGTGCAGTAATAATTTTTTGAGCTTCAATGGCGCCAAACACACTATATCCGCCAGCTGCAGTGTTTGTGAAATTCAAATAAAGTTGTCTAAAATCGGGGGCTTTAAAACCACGCCCAACACTTGCCTTAAAACTAATGTTATTGGTTAGGCTATATTTTACTGCCAATTTTGGACTAAATGCAGCTGCAAAAAGTGCATTATGATCGTAACGTGCTCCACCAATAAAAGTTAATTGTTGCGTAGGCCTCCATTCGGTTTGGAAAAAAGCATAACCCACCTGATTTTCTTTGGCACTTTCTTTACAATCGTACCTGGTACTGTTAGCTTTATCTAAAATATAACCTCCACCTACAGATACTTCTATTTGTTTTGAAAAAATAAAATCTGTTTGTGATTCATATTTTAAAAAACGCTGTCTAAAATAATCGGTGTAGGGAGATCCTGAAGTAGTAGCCAAGTCCTGCTCACCGGTAAATGTAGTTGCATAAAATTTAGCATTTGTTTTTATGCTATTATTAAAACGGTGTGTTAGGCTAGCAGATGCATTTGCGTCATCATTTTTTTCTTTTCCTTCTGAACTTACAATAACACCATTATTGGCAACAGCTATTTCATTACTGATATGCTCCTGATTCAAACGAATTGATACCAAGAGTTTGGTGTTATCTGAATACTGGTAACCAAACTGATGTTGTTGCGTAAATCTATTGATAGGTGCTATAAAGCTCGTTTGACTATTGGGACGTAAGCTAAATCCACTAGTATGATAATTGTTTAAGAATCCTTGATACGAAAATTTATTTTTTGCAATAGCAAGCTTTGCATTGATATCAGAAGTATTAAAACTTCCATATCTAGCGCTCATTTCAAACTCATTTTGTTTTGGTGCTGTGGTAATGATATTGATAACACCCGCAATCGCTTCACTTCCATACAAACTTGAAGAAGGGCCTTTTACAATTTCTATTTGTTTGATGTTACCAACGGTAATTCTATTTAAATCTAAAATACCTGCTGTTCGCCCTACTAAAGGCTCGCCATTTAATAATACCAATGTGTAATCTGGATTTAATCCTTGCATTTGAATGCCAGCACCAAAACCAGTTGTTAAAAATAATCCTGTTTGTTCTTGTAAAATATCGGCGAGTCTTACACTGCCTGCCCTCGCAATTTGCTTGCCAGCAATAAGGATGACTGGAACAGCAACATTACCCAATTTTTTTTCAGTTCTTGTAGCTGTAACAACAATTTCATTTCCTAAGCCGTAAAGGGTATCACTAGATATTTGTTTTGACACTTGCGCACTGACAGATCCAGTTAACAACAATAAAGCGCCTAAAACAAATCGGTACCACATCTGCAATGATTTCTACTGCAAATGTGGTACAATCAGAAAATGCAATTGTCATGGAAATGTAGAACGGGATCATAACTATATTTTATGACGCTACAATGACAAACACTATACTATTGTATTACAACATAATTCCATTTGTACGCTGTAGATGCACCCACAGCAGTTCCATTGGTATTGATGGTAAAACCAGCGGCAGTAATGTCTATCCAAACCGCCTGTGCCGCTGCTAGACTAGCCGTAGCCGCATTCGCTGGTGTAATGACTACAACGGGCGCAGTTGCATAAGCAGTGTTATATGTAATGGTGGCTAAAACTGCATTTGCAGAAGGGCTTGTTCCTGTTGTTAATGAAACAATACCACTCATGTCTGTGCCCGTTACAGTTAATCCAGCTGGCGAAGTACCTGCACCCAAAGATGCTGCAATACTTAATGAACCCGAGTTTCCTTTTATATGTTTTGCATTGATATCATTTGTTGTAACAAGCGCACCCGATGTACTCACTTTTGTAATAGATCCGTTACCTAATACGATACTATTGGATGTTGAGTTACTTGATCCCTGACCTATCGCTATCGCATTACTCACGCCCTCTCCAATATTTGCACTATGACCTATCGCAACATTATTACTACCCGTATTATTTGATGACATCGTATAATATCCTATACCCACATTACTACCGCCCGTACTGATATTTCTTAACGCATACATCCCTAGTCCAACATTATAATTACTTGTCGTACTATTCATTAACGCCTGGTAACCAACACCCGTATTATATGCGCCCGTTGTAATCGACGCAAGCGCACTCACTCCATATCCACTATTACCATAACCACTCGTCGTATTCTTTAATGACTGATAACCCACAGCCGTATTGTTGTTACCCGTATTTGCAGACGCAGTCGCTGATCCCTGTAACGACTGATAACCCACCGCTGTGTTGTACGTAATAAATGGTACACTTCCATTAAGTGCATTATTTGCATTACCCATCGCCTGATAACCTAACGCTGTTGATGATGCACCAGCTACATTCGTTAATAGCGCCTGGTAACCCATCACCGTATTCTCATTACCAACCGTTGTATTGTAAAACGACTGATATCCAAAACCAGTATTCTTTGTACCATAACTATTTGTAAGGTTACGTGCTAATGAGTAACCCGCTCCATAACCAAGTGTTGATTGTCCCGACACCGCGTTCACATCAAACCTTCCGGATACAATACCACCTATCTGATAATTTAATGGCTGCGCATCCGTCGTACCAAAAAACTTACTGCCATCCGTCATATTTGCATTACCTGTCGTACTCCATGCAAAACCATTCGATGGTGATGCAAGTGTATTCATCACATACGCTGTTGTTGCAAGTTGTGTAGAGTTATTATTTGTAGCAGGGGTTGTTCCATAAGAGATGCTATTAAGTGTTGTAGTACCGCCTACCGTTAACGCACTAGCCATTGTTGTAGCGCCACCTATAAATGTACTACCCACTATACCCACACCACCACTCACTGTTAATGCACCCGTTGTAGTAGATGACGACGCTGTAGCGTTTGTGATATTTGTTATACCACTTATACTAGTTGCTGCAAGTGATGATGCATTTACAACCACTACATTATCAATCGTATTTACATTTGTTGACGTAGCTGTAATACCGCCACTATAACTAGCTCGACCTACTGTACTAGATGTGCCCGCTGTATTTAATGAACCGCCTACATATACATCCTTTGCAATACCGGCTCCACCATTTGCTATGAGTGCTCCCGTAGATACAGACGTAGCATTGGTTGTATTACTTGTATATAGCGCACCCGATGTACTCACTTTTGTAATAGATCCGTTACCTAATACGATACTATTGGATGTTGAGTTACTTGATCCCTGACCTATCGCTATCGCATTACTCACGCCCTCTCCAATATTTGCACTATGACCTATCGCAACATTATTACTACCCGTATTATTTGATGACATCGTATAATATCCTATACCCACATTACTACCGCCCGTACTGATATTTCTTAACGCATACATCCCTAGTCCAACATTATAATTACTTGTCGTACTATTCATTAACGCCTGGTAACCAACACCCGTATTATATGCGCCCGTTGTAATCGACGCAAGCGCACTCACTCCATATCCACTATTACCATAACCACTCGTCGTATTCTTTAATGACTGATAACCCACAGCCGTATTGTTGTTACCCGTATTTGCAGACGCAGTCGCTGATCCCTGTAACGACTGATAACCCACCGCTGTGTTGTACGTAATAAATGGTACACTTCCATTAAGTGCATTATTTGCATTACCCATCGCCTGATAACCTAACGCTGTTGATGATGCACCAGCTACATTCGTTAATAGCGCCTGGTAACCCATCACCGTATTCTCATTACCAACCGTTGTATTGTAAAACGACTGATATCCAAAACCAGTATTCTTTGTACCATAACTATTTGTAAGGTTACGTGCTAATGAGTAACCCGCTCCATAACCAAGTGTTGATTGTCCCGACACCGCGTTCACATCAAACCTTCCGGATACAATACCACCTATCTGATAATTTAATGGCTGCGCATCCGTCGTACCAAAAAAATTAGTGCCATCAACAGTACCACTATTACCCGTTGTACTCCAACCACCTGCACTACTAATGGTTGCCCAACTTGTATTGGTACCATTGGTAGTTAAAAATTTTCCCGTGTTACCGGATTGTGCAGGCGCTAAGGCATTAAATCCATCATTAGCAGTTGTTGCACCCGTTCCACCTTTATTAATAGCTATCGTTGTCCCATTCCAAACACCCGTTCCAATCGTACCTAAAGTTGTAATAGAACTTTGTCCAGCATAGGTAGATGCAATATCAAAAACATTACCAGTTACTACAATACGGTTGGCAGTTCCCGTTAATGCAACAGCACCAGTAACACCATTTACAGATTGCACATTGGTTGCTGCTGGCGAAAAACTAATCCAGTTTGCTAGTGTACTTGCTGGCAATGCCGTTAAAATATAATTGGTAGCATTGTCCGTTCGCACTGCTACGGATCCAACAGTTAATCCTGTTAGCGCCAGCATATTGGCACTACTGTTTACAACACTAACAGAAGTAATTGAAAAAGAAGGTAGTTGAATGAGGGGCACTTTTCCGTCGGCACCTAAACTTGCTACACCATTGGCAGCAGCTACTAAAGAAGTATTGACTTTTAAATTTAAAGCCGTTTGTGTTAAGCTACTTACAGGCTTATTGATATCGCTCGTATTATCCAAATTATCTAAACCATAACTCGTTTTCATTCCTGCAATTGTTGTTGCACCTGTTCCTCCATTTGCAATAGCAACTACCCCTGTTACATTGGTTGCATTGCCTGACAAATTTCCAGTGAATGCACCATTTGCATCTCTTGCAACAATTGTACTTGCGGTTCCAGAACTTGTAGCGGTATTAACAAGTGTAGTAGCAGCAATAATTTGATCTTTTGTAACAGATCCAACAGATAAAACTTCTGGTGCTGTGGCAGTACCGCCTAAATCCCCTGCTAATAAAATTTTACCTTTTGTAGTAGTGGTTGCATCAGCTACTGAATTTGTAATAGATCCAGACGCATCCGCAAGTGCGTTTGCTACATAAGCAGTAGTCGCTAATTTCGTAGTATTATCATTTAAATTTTGCGTTACAGCAGTTGTACCTGTTGGTAATACTACAAGTCCCGTAAAGGTTGGCGATGCCAAATTCGCTTTTAGATCAAGTACCGTTTGTTGTAACGTACTTATAGGTTTATTTAAATCAGAGGTATTGTCGATATTTCCAATGCCTAAATTGGTTCGAGCATTACTAGCATTGCTTCCTCCAGTACCTCCATTTGCAATTGCCACTACGCCAGAAACGTTGGTGGCATTGCCTACTAAAGACCCTGTAACATTTCCTATTAGATTACCTATTACATTACCGGTTACATCACCAATCAAATTTGAAGAAATAGTAGTAGCGGTAAAATTACCTGAAGCGTCTCTTTTTACGATGGTACTCGCCGTATTTTGTGCAGTTGCGGTATTGGATAATATGGCAGCAGCAGCAATTTCGTCTTTAGATAAACCTCCAATACTCATTACTAAAGGAGTAGATGCAGTTCCACCTAAATCACCAGCTAATAAAATTTTCCCCTTACTTATAGTTGTGGCATCTGCTACAGAATTTGTAATGGTTCCAGAAGCATCCGCCATTGCACTTGCAACATAAGCGGTTGTAGCTAATTTGGTGCTGTTATCGTTTAAAGCTTGCGTTACGCCAGTTGTACCTGTTGGCAAAACAACAAGTCCTGTAAATGTTGGAGAAGCTAGATTTGCTTTTAGATCAAGCGCGGCTTGCTGTGCAACACTCACTGGTTTATTTACATCTGAAGTATTGTCGATATTGCCAAGACCTAAATTTGTTTTAGCGGAAGTAGCTGAATTTGCACCTGTTCCTCCATTTGTAAGTGCTACAATACCAGAAACATTGGTTGCATTACCAGTTAAAGTACCAGTCACATTACCAGTAAGATTACCTGTTACATTGCCAGTCACATTACCAATAATATTTCCACTAAATGTATTGGCTGTAATGGTACTTCCCGAAAAATCTCCATTTGGACTTCGTCGAACAATATAATTTACAATATTATCAGGCGTTGCTGCATTCATCAAATTTAAACCAGTTGCAATATCATCTTTTAAAATACCGCCCACCGAGAGTACTTGTGGACTAGCCGCAGTCCCGCCTAAATCTCCAGCCAATTGTATTTTACCTTTGGTTGTAGTGGTTGCATCAGTCACAGTTCCAGTACCTGAAGTACCTATAGAGGCAGCATTATTCTCAATGTATTTTTTTACAGCGAGTTGCGTTGGAAATAAAACATTACTTGGCGTGAGTCCACCAAGGCTTGTATCTACAGATTTATTTGCGGCGTTTTCTTTTGTGTGAATATTTGCTAAATAATTCGTTAGCATAGCAGCAGTATCTGAAA
>JBBAKI010000007.1:22252-147834 GCA_040403595.1 Sediminibacterium sp.
TATTTAATTTGTTGTTAATCCTATTAGAAAGTGCAACTGTATCCCTTGCAAATCTTTTAGAAAGCATTAATGCGGTATCTGAAATATTTAATTTGTTGTTAATCCTATTAGAAAGTGCAACTGTATCCCTTGCAAATCTGGCTGTTAACATATTAGCCGTATCCGCATACCCTACTTTAGAAGATATTCTATCTGAAAGTGCCAAAGTATCTCGACCAATTCTATTACTAAGCATTTGTGCTGTGTCTGCTACTGACAACTTTGCATTGATTCGATTTGACAAAGACAAAGTATCTTTACCAATACGCTGACTTAACATATATGACGTATCTGCAATACTTAATTTAGTCGCTAACCCATTTGTAAGCTGATAATTTTTTGCATATGGATAGAGCATATTAGAAGTATCAGCAATATTTACTTTTAATGCAAGACCAGAATTAGATGCTGTTGTTTGTTGCAAAACATTCCATTTAGTTGCGACACTGCTAACATTATTACCCGTATCGATACTAAAAACTCCAGCACTAGGATTAAATAAAAGGGGTGCATTTACACCGAGTGCTGCCCTAGCACGCGCTTCTGTAAAATATAAATTGGTAAGCTCACCAATATTATTTGTTTTTAAATTAACAACGCCAATGTTACCGTTTACACTTTGAACAGGCGCGCCAGGGGTTAATAATTCTATCCAATCTGATAATGAATTAGAAAAATCTGTATTCAATACATATGATTTTGAAACATCGGTTCTGACACAAACTGTTCCCTTAACAGACCCGGCTCCTAGGGCTTGCATTTCGGAAGCATTGGCAACAACAGAAATGGCAGTAAAGGAAATGGGAGGTAATAAAGAGCTTGGAATTTTTGTATTAGCGTCTAGGCCCGCAACACCATTAGGTGCATTTATGACACTATTGTTTATTTTATTGAGCAGCGCATTATTTGTCAAAAATGAAATAGGCTTATTGGCATCACTCGTATTATCGACATTGCCTAAATTGATACTTGATTTATCAATTACTACATCACCAGTAAGCGCATTTACTGAATTTACTGCTCCATTTGTGGCAATAATTGGCTTGTTGATTAAATCGTTATAATTACCAGTTGTTGCAATCGTGCTTAAATTATTTTTTAAGGCGTAATCTCTTAACATTCTTGCTGTATCAGAAACAGTAAGTTTTGCATCAATTCGATTGGATAAACTAGTAGTATCTGTTGCACTATTTTGTAAACGACTTGGCGTAACATAGCTATATATACTATCAGCCAAATTTAATTTTGAATTAATCCGATTGCTTAAATATAAAGTGTCCGTAGTATTTAATTTTGTATTTATACGGTTAAAGAGAATATCCCCATTTGCTGCGTCATATTTCAGATTAATTCGATTACTCAATGATTTTGAATCAAATGAACTGGACATAATCTGAGACGGCGTTGCATATACAATACCACTATCTGCAAGATTTACTTTTTGGTTGATTCTATTTGAAATATAATTAGTATCGCGCGCAAAACGCGCACTTAGCATAGAACTTGTGTCTGTAATATTTACTTTATTATTTACAGTTCCAATAAGTGCCTGTGCTTGTAAATTAGAATACTTAGTATCAAGTGCAGCTTGTGTGAGTGTACTTATGGACTTATCTAAATCACTCGTATTATCTACATTTCCTAACCCAACTTTTGATGCACTAATTCCGTTTGCAATTTTTAGATCAGTTACTGCCCCATTTGCAATTTTTGAAGTTACAATGGCGCCATTAGCAACAATTGGCATAGCTGCATTGCCAGATAAATCTCCAGCAAGTTTTAATATACCTTTATTGTTAGCATCAGCATCAGAAACATTTACATTGGAATTATTATTTCCTCCGCCCGCTGCGTTTGCAACAATTGCTGAATCGACATAGGTTTTAACAGCTTTTACAGATGGGAATTTAATATCAGAAATAGCATCTGCATTTATATCAAGTGATTTACTTACTTGATTAACTTTTGCATCAATACGAAGCGATAAAAAAGAGGTATCCCTAGCAATGCGACTATTTAACATTGCAGCCGTATCGGCAATGGCGAGCTTCGTTGCAAGGGCACTATTTACATCGATTGATTTTGCATAATTCGTTAGCATTGCGCCTGTATCTGTGATGGCGAGCTTCGTTGCAAGCGCGGCTTGCTGTAAAATACTTATTGGCTTGTTTGCATCAGAAGTATTTGTAACATTTTGAAGCCCTACTTTTGCTGGATTAATCCCGCTGGCAATTTTATCATCTGTAACAGCAGCTGATGCAATTTTAGCGGTTGTAATTGCGGAGGATGCAATGCTAGGATTTTGAGCAGTCCCTGCTAAATCACCAGCAAGTTGCACAATACCTTTAGTTGATGGGGTAGCATCCACAACACTATTATTTGAAGTATTATTTGCATTTAAAGCCATAACAGAATCTACATATTGTTTGACCGCTTTTGCCGAAGGATACTTAGTATCAGAGTTTCCATCAACAACGAGAGCAGTGCTTTTATTTGCAATTGACTCTTTAGCGTTTATTCTATTTGATAAAGAAGCGGTGTCGACGCTACTTAATTTTGTATAAACCCTATTAGACAATGAAGTCGTATCAACTAGTTCACTTCGTTTTGCATAATTGCTTAGCATTCTTGATGTGTCAGCAGAAGCTAGCTTCGTATTGATTCGGGCAGACATCAATAAAGTATCCACGCTACTTAACTTTGCATTGATTCTATTAGACAATGAAATAGTATCCGAACTATTTAATTTTACATTTATTCTATTCGATAAGGATACTGTATCGTTCGTATTTAATTTTGCATTAATCCTATTTGATAATGAAGCCGTATCGGATTTTTTAAAATAAGGTGCTAACATGGCCGCCGTATCTGCAATATTTAATTTTAGTTCAAAACCTTCTACCCTAGCAGCAAATAAAGCAAATGGCACTGTCCAAAACTGAGATGTACCCATATCAATATAATGCTCATCCGCTATCCAATTTGCAAGTGGTACAGAAGGCGCAATCGCTGCTTTGATATTTAAAAAATAGGGACCATTAGACCAGTCAATATTACTAATTGAAGCTGGACCGGATAATCTATTTCCTTTGCCAATTACAATTGTAAATACCCCTTCACTGGATGCTACTATTTTATGTGATTCTACATACACTTGTACCCCTGTTATACTGCTTTGTATAATTGCATTTTTAATATAAATCGTTCTTCCTTTTGCTGGATTGCCAGCAGGATCTTTTGCAATTGCTTGAAATAAAATGCCGTCAGGAACTTTAGATACTTGTGCATTTAAAAAAACAGCAACGCATTGCAGGATACCTATAAAAAATATTTTTTTATAATTTAGCTTCATTGTAACTATTGTGTTTTTATTAATTTTAATGTTTCGATATGTAGTTGACCTAATTGCACTTTTAAATAATAGGTTCCAGACTCTTGAAAAAGAGTTGCCATTTCAAATCCTGATCGAAGGCTATAAATGGATGTTTTATACGTTTTAATCAATGCTCCTGCTGCATTATAGAGCAGTAGTTCATACATAACTGATGTGGAATAATTAAAGACAGATTGTGATTTTATAGTCACTTTATCCTTAAACGGATTTGGATATGCAGTTAAATGAAGTGATTCTAGAACTGGCGCAACAACACAATTAAAGCTAAAAAGATTGGCAGTACCCTCCGTGTAATTAGATACGCCATTTGACAATAGGAAACAACTGCCGCCTTCTAGTAAAATAGATCCTGAAAATATTTTTTCGGTACTGCCAGCATTACCCACTACACCCATGATATAGGGCATACTAATTTGTGTTTTACCTAAACTTGCGAAAACAAGAAACAGGCATACACTAACGAATCGCTTTAAACTTAGCATTGATTATTTTTCCGTTTAATAAATAGATAAGCGAAAGGGAATCGTAACTAAGAAAGCTGATATAATAGCTTTGTTTTACTATTACACCTGATGGATAATTTGTAAAAATTTCTTTTAATGAGTCGGTTACAGGTAAAGACCAATTACCTGTGGCGCCGTCAGTATCTGCAAAATTTGATGTAGCAAAATATTGTTTAATATATCCTATTTGACTACCCGTCAAAGTTTGAGTGACAGTATCAATAGTTAATCCTTTTAATTGCCAATTGGTAGAAGTAACTCCATAACCAACTAAATAGGTTTTTCTAGTTTCGAGGACACTTTTGGGCGTTGATTTATTACAAGATATTATTAATAATATTAATAATATTTGAAAAGGTCTAATCCACAATTTTTTAAACCACATCATATAAGGCTTCTGATTTTAATTTATTTGACGATTATAGTATACAACTACAGCGGCTGCAGTTATTAGAAAAAATACTATTATGAGTAAAAGGTGAAATCGAAAACTTGTAGAAAAATTTTTCCGCATAGTGATAAATTAGAATGCGATAAAAATCAAATAATTCCTAGACATAACATTTGTTATCTGTCGTACAATATGTAAGACAAGGGTAGGACAATATGTAAGACACATTGTGAGACAACCTTTTTTTGTATGAGAACTAATAAATGGATACTTTCTAGAGAGACTGTATCAATTCATCTATTGAATCTTTTTCGGAAGAACTTAGTTTTTTTCTTAAGCGTTGGCGTGTTTTTCGTATGGTATCAATACTAACACCAAGCATGTTTGCCATTTCTCTATCTGAAAGGCCTAATTTGGTCAATGTTACTAAACGGATTTCTGCGAGCGTTAAGTCCGGGTATTTATCACGAAGTCGAGTTGAAAACCCATGATTCACTTTATCAAAAAGCACTTTAAAATTCTGCCACTGCTCTTCAGTCAAAATGGTGCTTTGTAATAGCTTTTCGAGAATTATAATTTTTTCGTCTACAAGTTTGTCAGAAGTTACATGTTTTTGAATACGCAGTAATTCATCCTGAATACCCTCAATTAATATATTTTTTTCTTGAATATGTTCTTTGTACTGATCAAGCTGTTTGCTAGCAAATTGGTGCTTTGCTTTTTGACGCCAAAGCAACAACAATGCAACGAGCATCGCCAAAAAAAGTGCAACAATAATTAAATTTCTTTTAACAACAACCACTTCTTGCTCGGCAGCAAGATGATCCATATTTAAACGATACGTTTCGGTAGCGAATTTAATTTGTGCGTTGTGTAATATTCTGTTTTCATACTGACGATCTAAACTATCCTTAAATAAAATATACTTGTTTTGATTTAGATATGCATTTTTATTATCTCCAAAATATTCATATACAATAGCTAGATTTTTATATAAATTAGAATAGAGTTTATAATTATTTATTTTTGAAATAATTGTATCTGCTATCTTTAATTGTGATAAAGCTTTTGTATATTCCCCTTTAGTAATATTAATTTCAGCTAATTTAATTAAAGAACCTCCGGCACTTGACCACTCTCTAGCAGCAACACAATTTGCTACATCAATTGATAAAAACGGAATGGCCTGATCGTATTTTTTTTCTTGTAAATAGACATTGCCAATATTCCCAGACGCAATACCAATCCATGTTTTATCATTTTCAGCTAATGCAATTGTATGTACTTTATTAAATATCAATAAAGCACTATCATAATTTTTTTTATTTAAATAAACAAGCCCAATTGCCGTATACGTCATCTTTGATTCCCAACTACTGGAAGGCTTATATTTAACTGCTTCAAAAAAATACTGTTGGGCAATTTCAAAAGAATCAAAATCATAATATAGAAATCCCATATCCATCAATATTGAAAACGCACCAGGGATTTTTTTGAACCCATAATTAGTAAATAAAGTCATGGATTGAAGCAATAATGAAAAAGCCTGATCATAACGTCTACGATGATACTCAAAAATTCCTTGTGCGCTAATACACCTTGCAAGCTCGAGCTTTAGATGTTTTTTTTGAGCAATTGACCTGGCTACTCCTAAAAATTTAAGTATTTTTTTATCATCCGATCGTGGTATGTTTAAATTTTCTTCAATCTGAGCTTTCCACAAATAGCTAGAAATGAGCAAAGAATAATCCTGACTTGCTGAAGCCAATTTCTCTAAATAATTAAGTTCATAAAAGGCCCTTGAAGAGTCTAGTGGTTGAATATGGTCTACAAAAATTTGATGTGCTACACTAGCTCGTTTATCGATATTATAAAATGACAACGATTTAAAATATTGCGCTTTTGAGTTACTAGCTGCAGCAATAATTATAATAAATAGGCTACAATGAATAAAAGATTTAGTCAAGCGCATCAATGAAAATACAAAACAATTTTAATTAATGCGCTTATCTCTTGACTAAGTTTGCTACTTTGAGGTAGCCTGCTTGAGGGTAGCAAGCACTTCATCCGAAACGCCTCCAAAAAAGCAGATACCAGCAGCCTTATTATCCATCGCATATTTGATGCCAGCAGACAATTCGGTTTGATTCTTAAAATCGGATAAATATAGTCCAGCATATAAAGGCACTCCATCTTTTAAGAATCTTACACCTTCTGCTACAGCATCCCCAATCCATGCCACTTGCTCTTGATAAAATCCATGATAAATCATTGGGAAAACCATATCTAAATTCCAGTTGGTCCAATCTTGTCTAACCATTCGGCGTGCTAGTTCAGGCATGGGAAAAACAGCAGCACTAATTTTTTTATGGTGATTGTGCGCAACAACTGCCAATTCATTGACCACATTATTGATGGCCTGATATCTAAATAATCGCCATGAAACTTGGGCTTCCGGAAAGCGCAGAGACAAAGGATCATTGCCAGTTTTAGCCGCGTATGCATCTCTGCAAGTTTTGCAATAACAAAAATCGTAAGCAGGAAGCTCGGTACGTTGATCTAATTTATACGTGTCCCATAAATTTAAGGGAAGCACCACATCACAAAAACGAATATAATCGAGATGGAGTCCATCAATATAATTTTTTGACAAAATAGTATCCGCTTCGTTTTTTAAAAAATCTTGTACTTCTGGTTTTGAAGGACATAACCATTTGTAATAACCAACATAAGGAGGCTTTGTTGCACATGAATCTCCAGTACGAGAAATAGCTGACCATTCTGGATGTTGTTTTAAAACATCGCCCCTATTCATGGTCCAGTTCCAACGATGCGCTTCAAGTCCAGCATTTTTTGCTTCGGTATAATGCATCTCACTATCTGCTTCAAATAATATACCTCTTATGCCAGCATCGTAAAATGCTTTATATCTTTTTTTAAGCGTTGCAACATCATCTTTTCTATTTGGATTGATCCAAATCCAGTGATTGTTTTTATGTTTTTTTGCATCTGCAATTACGGGCATATTTGCAATGGCTGGCAAAGTGGCAAAGCCAGCGGCAGCAGCAGTTCCAATACTATTTTTTAAAAATTGTCTACGGTTATTTGACATGTTTTTGATTTAATTTTTAAAATATAAATACCCCCATTTTACCGGAACATGCATATCTATAATGCCGGTTGGACTCCACACCCAATTGTGTTCCGAAATCGGTTTTTTATTTTCTTTTAATTTTTTTTGATAACTCATTCCATCAGGCTCAAGTGTCCACTGTACACGTGAAAAATTTATCCGCCAAGGATTTGTGTTAGAGGGTGTTGCTGTTCGATTCAATCTTGAAATTGCCGAAAATGGAATAGCCATTTCAACAGTCCAACTGCTATCCACATCGGAATTATTATTAATGGTACCGGAAGCATGAACCGAAGTGATAATCCCAGTTGTATTCCATCCTAAATCAAATGTGCCTCCTTTTTTATATGGCTTGTTCATATACAAATCCATAAGTGTCCCTAGTACATTTATTTCTATTTCAAAATATTGTTCACCATCACCTGTTGGATCTAAAAACACTTCAAAATCATGATCCCGATAAATAATATCATCGTATTTTTTTAAAGTGCCCCATAAATGCGGTTCTTCCAACACGGCTCCAATATATACATATTGAGTATCAAATGTTATTTTTACTTCCGTTCTAAAAGCTGGCCTAAGTTTATCTCCCCCTTCAATATCTTCAAAATTGGAAATTACAATAGCGCGTTTCCAATCTCGCTCCATTAATTTTCCATCCACTACAATTGCATGTTTTGCGGCGTTAGCAGTGTATTTTTTACTTGAAAACGCGACATTTTTTTGATCCACTTGAGCGAATACGATGCTGCTGCAAAACAATACAAATAGTAATAAAATTCCACACTTTTTGTGCTGCGCAAACAGTTTTAAATCCATACATTTTACTTTCTGCTTAAAAATAAATCAATTATTTGCATACAGCTACAACAGAATAAGCATTTTACACATCAAT
Source organism: Sediminibacterium sp. (assembly GCA_040403595.1). GTDB lineage: Bacteria > Bacteroidota > Bacteroidia > Chitinophagales > Chitinophagaceae > Sediminibacterium. The sequence goes on from JBBAKI010000007.1 coordinate 30,608, forward strand.
ATTAACGCATGTCATAGGATTCAAAATATATTAAACAATTCATTGTATTTGTTTTATATATATTTATATTTACTATTTAATAAAGAAACAGCTCTGATTTAGCCGTTTTATATACTTTTTTATCTGACAACCTGATTCGCTAAGAAATGGCACGATAAAGATTTATATTTAAGTACTGATTTGCCATACTAAAAGTGTTACTCATGTTCAATAAACGATTGCTCATTTTGGCAAGTATTTGCCTGATTGTTGGAGTGCTAGCTTACTACTCATTTAGAACTTCTGCCGTGGATGGTATTAAAGTGCCACAAGTTGTAAGTTATAATTATGATGTAAGGCCCATTTTATCTGATAAATGTTTTAGCTGTCATGGACCAGATGCTAAAAAAAGAGAAGCGGGCTTAAGATTAGACCTCGAAAGTGAAGCATATAAATCTTTAGAAGAACATCCATCAAAACACGCACTCGTTCCAGGCAAACCTGAACTCTCTGAGGTGTTTCAAAGAATTACAACCACAGATTCAAGCCTTGTAATGCCTGTGGCATCTAGCAAATTACCAAGACTCACAGAAAACGAAGTAGCCATAATAAAAAAATGGATTGAACAAGGTGCAAAATATGAACCACATTGGGCATTTACCGTACCAAAGAAATTACCACTTCCTTCTATTAGTGATGATAGCTGGCCAAAAAATGAAATCGACTATTTTATTTTAAATAAAATGGATGAGAAAGGTTTGTCGCCTAACAAAGTAGCAGAAAAAGAAAGACTTGTTAAACGCGTATATATGGACCTCATTGGTATTTTACCAACAGAGGCGGAAACAAAATCATTTGTAACCGACAATAGTAATAATGCTTACGAAAAACTAGTTGACAAATTATTAAACATGCCGCAATACGGAGAAAAAATGGCCATTAGTTGGCTAGACATTGCGCGCTATGCAGATAGCCACGGTTATCAAGATGACAATTATAGAAGTCAGTGGCCATGGAGAGACTGGGTAATTTATGCATTCAACAAAAATTTATCCTACGATGAATTTGTAACTTGGCAATTAGCTGGTGATTTAATTCCGGGCGCTACTAAAGAACAAATATTAGCCACAGGATTTAATAGAAATCATAAAATCACGGAAGAAGGTGGTGTTATTGATGAAGAATATAGAATCGAATACGCAGCAGACAGAACCAGTACTTTTGGACGCTCTATGCTAGCACTCACCGTGGAATGCGCTAAGTGTCATGATCATAAATATGATCCAATTTCACAAAAAGACTATTATCAACTTTTTGCATTTTTTAATAATGTAAAAGAAGTGGGATTAGAATCTACCGTTGGTGGACCGGTTACCTTTGCAAAAAATCCACGCATGGATATCACCAACGAGGATGTAAAAGGCATTTTAAAATTCATCAACAAAATAGATACCAATAAATTAGAAGTGTCCATTATGGGTGATTTAGATACCGTTCGTAAAACCTATATTTTAACAAGAGGTAACTATGCAGCAAAAACGGTTGAAGTAGAACCAGGAACACCAAATTCAGTTTTAAAATTTGATTCTTCACTTCCTAAAAATAGACTTGGCTTAGCCAAATGGTTATTTGATAAGAGAAACAGTTTAACAGCCCGCGTTTTTGTAAATAGAATGTGGCAGGAATTTTTTGGAAGAGGCCTCGTAAAATCTGCCGCCGACTTTGGCATGCAAGGAAATCTTCCTACGCATCCAGCACTACTAGATTGGATGGCTGTAGACTTTAGAGACAACGGATGGAATATCAAAAGACTCGTAAAGCAAATTGTATTATCAGCAACCTACCAACAATCCAGCGAAATTTCTGAAACTAAAAAAAGAGTAGATCCATTAAATACTTACTGGTCTTACGCACCAAGGGTTAGATACTCTGCAGAGCTTGTAAGAGACATGCTTTTATCAAGTAGTGGACTTTTAAACAAAACCATTGGAGGTCCAAGCGTTAAACCTTATCAGCCGCCAGGGTTGTGGGAACTAGCTACTTCTGGTAGAGGTATTTTAAATAAATACATGCAAGATACTGGACAAGCACTTTACAGAAGAGGTATGTATACATTTATTAAAAGAACCGTACCCCCTCCTTCTATGATGATGTTTGATGGAAGTAATAGAGATGAATGTCAGGTAACAAGGTATCGAACCAATACACCACTGCAGGCACTTATCATGCTCAATGATCCAACTGTACTAGAAGCATCAAAAGCACTTGCCGATAAATTATTACAACAACAACCTGGTACCAATACGCTCATTGAAAAAGCATTTAGATCAATCCTATGTAGACAAGCAAGTGCAAAAGAAATTGAAACACTTGTTTCGTTTTATGAAGAAACAAAAAAGGAATTAACAAAAGATAAAAAAAGAGCGGCTACATTAATTGAGCCAGGAACCTATCAAGCAAAAACAAAACAAATCGTTGATCTCGCTGCAGCAATGGAAACCATTCAGGTTATTTATAACATGCAAGAAGCGATCACAAAAACATAAACCATGGAAAAAGAATTACTCGAACACGGCCTCAACGCAAATCGAAGAAAATTTATTTCTAGAATGAGCCTTGGATTAGGTAGTGCTGCATTAGGCTCACTCTTAATTCCAGATTTATTTGGTGGAGGTGAAAGCACAGAAGATGCTATCATGAAAGCAGTACCGCATATTGCCCCAAAAGCAAAGCGTGTAATTTATTTATTTCAAAATGGTGCGCCTTCGCAGCTTGAAACTTTCGATTACAAACCCATGCTCCGTGAAAGAATGGGAGAAGACTTACCGGAGTCGATTAGAAATGGACAACGTTTAACGGGCATGACAGCCAATCAAACTAAATTCCCACTGATAGGCTCTTACTACGACTTTAAGCAGTATGGTAAATCAGGCACTTATGTAAGTGATTTGTTTCCGCACATGGCGTCTGTAGTGGATGATTTATGCATTATCAAATCGATGCACACCGAAGCCATAAACCACGATCCTGCACTTACCTTTTTTCAATCTGGTGCACAACAAGGCAATAGACCTAGTATGGGTTCATGGGTGAGTTATGGACTTGGTACCGAAAACAACAACCTGCCTGCATTTTGTGTACTCTTATCTAGAGGTAAAGGAAATGGTCAAGGTGTATATTCTAAATTATGGACCAACGGATTTTTAGATTCGGTGCATCAGGGTGTTCAATTTAGCAGTGGCGATAATCCAATTTTATATTTACAAGATCAGGCAGGCATGGATAGAAATGCGCGCCGAAAAATGCTTGACAAAATTGCAGTACTCAACAATTTAGAATACGAACAATATGGTGATCCAGAAATTGCTGCTAAAATTCAGCAGTATGAAATGGCTTACCGCATGCAAACAGCCGTTCCAGAAATTATTGATACTTCTAAAGAGTCCGATAGTGTCATCAAAATGTATGGACCAGATTGTTTGGTGCCTGGTACATATGCAGCGAACTGTTTACTAGCGCGTAAATTATCGGAGAGCGGCGTTCGCTTTATTCAATTATACCATCAAGGTTGGGATCAACACGGAAACCTACCCAATGAAATGCGTGGACAAGCAAAAGATGTAGATCAACCTTCTGCAGCACTTATTAAAGATTTAAAACAAAGAGGATTACTAGATGAAACCCTTGTTATTTGGGGTGGTGAATTTGGTAGAACCAATTTCTGCCAAGGCCCAATGACCGTTGATAACTATGGACGTGATCATCATCCGCGCTGCTTTAGTATTTGGATGGCTGGCGGTGGCGTGAAGCCAGGAATTGTACATGGAGAAACCGACGACTTTGGTTACAATATTATTAAAGATCCTGTGCACGTGCATGATTTTCAGGCCACTGTTTTAAATCTACTAGGATTAGAGCATGAAAGATTAACCTATAAGTTTCAAGGAAGAAGATACCGTTTAACGGACTTATACGGAAACGTTGTAAATAATATTATCGCATAAAATAAAAACTATGAACCGCAAAAAATTCATTCAAAGTTCTGCACTAGCTGGTGCTAGCTTTTTTATCACCAAAGATTTATTGGCAAAACCAAAAGGACCTGTATACGGTCATAACGATAAAAAGTATTTTTTGGATACCAAGTGGGGAACTTTAAATACGGATAAAACACCTGTTAATGATTGTCATGAAATGGTACAAGATAGTAAGGGCCGTATCATTCTTCTTACCAACGAAACAAAGAACAATATCATCATTTACAATAAGTCTGGTAAGCTCAAAGGAAGTTGGGGTACAGAATTTCCAGGCGCTCACGGTTTAACAATTCAAAAAACGGGTAAAGAAGATTTCTTATTTATTACAGACACCAATAGACACCAGGTGTACAAGACAACCATCGATGGTAAAATATTATTTACCATTGATCCTCCAGCAGAAGTTGGACCATATGCCAGCAAAGAAAAGTTTGTGCCTACCGAAACGGCTGTTTTAGAAAATGGTGAATTTTATATAGCAGATGGTTATGGTGCGCAATATATATTACACTATGACGCCAATGGTAAATTAAAAAATGCATTTGGTGGCAGAGGTGAGGGTGAGCAATATCTAGACAACGCGCACGGCATTTGTATCGATTATAGAAACGCAGTACCTACCTTAATTGTTACCGACAGGAACAGAGCTTGCTTTAAAAGATTTTCGTTAGACGGAAAATTATTAGAAGTGATTCATGTTCCAGGCGCTGGTGTTTGTAGGCCTGTAATTAGTGGCGATTATTTATATGCTGCAGTACTCCGTTCTCCAAATATGGGTGTAGAAGCGAGTGGATTTGTTACCATTTTAAATAAAGAAAATAAAGTGGTTTCAAATATTGGTGGATCTGAGCCTATATATACCAATGGAAAATTAAATACACTCCAACAAACCGAAAAAATATTTGCACACCCACACGATGTTTGTGTAGATGACGAAGGTAGCTTATACGTTGCGCAATGGGCTTCTGGAAAAGTATACCCTTATAAATTAACACAAGCATAGTGAACCATGAAATGGATTGAGAAAGTAGCAAGTTCGCTTGCATTTGCAGGACTTTTTTTGTTAGGTATTTTATTTGTATTTGACGATAAACTTCAAATACCGGTATGGCTACAAGTGGCGGGACGCATGCATCCGTTACTTTTACACTTACCTATTACACTACTGCTCATATCTATTATCACTTCTTTTATTCCGACTAATCCATCTACGCAAAGCCTCTTTAATCATGTTAGATTGTTTGGTGCCTTAACAGCCATCTTTACAGCTATCATGGGTATTTTATTAGCTACCGAAGAGGGCACGAGTGGAGATACTTTACAATGGCACAAATGGTCTGGAACTTCAGTTGCAGTATTAGCCCTGGTACTCTATAGTTATCATGCCTATATTCAGTCCAATAAAAAATTAGCCGCTTCAACCGCTGTTGTTTTATTTTTTCTAACCATACTAACAGGACATTTTGGTGCAACACTTACCCATGGAGAAGGATTTTTAACGGCCCCGCTTTACAAAGGTCAACCTAGCACTTTAACTTTACAAGAAGCACGCATGTATACAAATGTGGTAGCTACCATATTTAAAGAAAAATGTGGTACTTGTCATACCAATAGCAACAAAAAAGGTGGATTATCCCTTAGCGACTCTGTTGGTATTGTTACGGGTGGAAAATCTGAAAAAGCAGTGGTTGCTGGTGACCTACTTAAAAGTTTAATCATCACAAGAGCGCACCTTCCACTTTCCGATAAAAAACACATGCCTCCCATAGACAAGCCGCAATTAACGACTGCCGAACTTGCTATTTTAGAAGCCTGGATTCAAAAGGGAGCGCCATTTGATAAAAAAATCATAAGCTTCCCTACCACAGATACTTTACGAATTTTAGCGGAAGAATATATCAAGCCATATTTGGCTAAAGAGGAAAAATATGATTTTAATGCTGCTAGCGAATCGACTATTGATCAACTAAAATCAAATTATAGAGTGATCAAGCAGTTGGGTGAAAAGTCTCCAGCACTTGCCGTTTCTTTTTATGGTCAAACCATGTATAATTCAAGTAAACTCACTGAACTAGATCCCATCAAAGAACAAATTGTTCATTTGTATGCTGCAAAAATGCCGGTTTCCGATGCTGATATTAGCTGGATTAGTAAACTGCCTAATCTTAAAAGATTAAACGTAAACTATTCGAATGTTACAGATAAAAGCATGGCAGAAATTGCATCTATGAAAAAAATTAGTTCGGTGTCTGTAGCAGGAACAGCTGTTACCATGCAAGGATTAAAAACATTATTAAGCAATAAAAATATTACAGAGATTTTTGTTTGGGATACAAAAATTAAACCTTCAGATATTAAGTCCATGAGCAAGCAATATGCTCAAATTAAAATAGACTACGGTTTTGATGGCGCAGATTCACTTATCATTACACTCAACGATCCGGTTATTTCTTTACCAAGTGGTTATTTTAAACAAAATCAACCCGTCGAAATTAAGCATGTTATAAAAGGCGTTACCATCAGGTATACGCTTGATGGGACAGATCCAGATAGCAGCACTAGTTTAGTTTATACAAAACCTATTTTACTAGACAATACCACTACACTGAGTGTTCGTGCTTTTAAAGTGGGATGGAATGGAAGTGCTACTGTTAGAAATTTTTATATGAAAGCCGGATTCCCTGTTGCTGCTTACAAATTAGTAACGCCTCCCGATGCGAAGTACAATATGAATGCTGCCACCGTATTAACGGATTTGGATTTAGCAGACTTTAAAGATTTTTCAAGCAAATGGCTTGGCTATCAAAATAATGAAGCAACAGTAATCCTTGATATGGGCAGTAATGTAACTTCAAGTAAAATTATGGTAAATGCACTGCATGCAACTACCTCCTATATATTACCTCCAGTATCGCTAATGGCATGGGGCAGTAATGACAATAAAACATGGAAGCCGCTAGCAAACATCAAACCAGAAATGCCTACCACCAATGATGCACCCTTTGCTCAAATGTTAGCCCTAAACTATACGCCAACTTCATATCGTTATTTAAAAATAACTGGGCAGCCCATTAAAAAGTTACCAAGTTGGCATCAAGGAAAAGGTACACCAGGATGGTTTTTTATGAGCGAAATAACAGTTAACTAAGAAATTAGTAGCTATAGTTTGAGTAACTTGCGCTCTCTTTAATTAAGTGCGCGATGAGAATTAGGTTTTTATTGATATGGGTGTCGTTTTTTGTTATTGCATGTCAAACTCCAGAAACAAAATCTGTAGCGCCTAGTACTACAAAAACAGAGGAACAAAAAAATAGCAAAAACGCTATTATAAAAAATTCAATAGATACTGGTATTACTATTTATCTCACTTTTGATGATGGGCCTTATACGACTACGCCATCCATTGATAGCCTTTTAACTGATTTACAAATAAAAGCCAGTTTTTTTATTGTTGGATCTCAAATGCAGTGGTCAAAAAAATACGACAGCATTTTTTTAGCAGAAAAAAACAATCCTTTATTTAAAATATACAACCACACCTACTCACACGCTATTACAAATGGTAGGTTACATAGTTATTACGCACATCCAGATAGTGTTTGGCTAGATATTGAACGCAACAAAGCATTTTTAGGTTTAACGTCTAATATTACGAGACTACCTGGAAGCAACTCCTGGAAAATTGGAGATTTTAGAAGAGGCGTTCATTTAGATGCTTATCAAGTTGTAAAACTTTCCGACTCATTAATGCTACCGCAAAGCTTTATTGGATGGGATGCGGAGTGGCCTCTAAGGGCTTCTAAACAAATGAGATACGTAGATGCCCTGATCAGCAAAGTGGGAAAGGAAATCATCAAAACAAGGCAACACCAAAAGCACGTGGTTATCTTATTTCATGATTATTTATTTAGGTCAACCACTTCTTTAGAACACTTCGCCCATTTTATACAAGCCTTACAAAATAAATATCACCCTACTTTTGAATGGGTGGAAAATTACCCAGGCATCTAAATTACCAGACTATAATTTTAATAAAATTTATATCAAATAACCAAATACGTTATCATGCTTATTGAGTTCAGAGTAAGTGATATTATACTGCTTCATTTTACCAACCAACGTATTATAATTTTCAGATGACTGAAGTTCTAAAACAAGAAGCGCATAGGCTGAGTCTTTGTTATTTTTTTTAATATACTCAAAACGTGTTATATCATCGGTTGGTCCAAGTACCTGGTTTACAAATTCTTTTAAAGATCCTGGTCTTTGTGCAAATCGAATTAAAAAATAATGTTTGAGGCCCTCATATTGTAATGACCTTTCTTTAATTTCTTGCATCCGACTAATATCATTATTGCCCCCACTAACAATACACACAATTTTTTTGCCTTTTATTTGATCGGCAAAATCATCAAGCGCTGCAACAGATAATGCACCTGCAGGCTCCACCACTATCGCTTCTTCGTTGTATAACTTTAAAATGGTAGAACAAATTTTTCCTTCAGGTATAAGGTGCATATCATCTAATACCTGCTTGCAAATTGAAAAAGTTACATCTCCTACACGCTTTACAGCAGCGCCATCCACAAAACTATCTATCTGATCCAGTTTTACCGGCATACCTGCCTTAATGGCTGTAAGCATGGAAGGTGCCCCTTCTGGCTCCAATCCAATAATTTTGGTAGCGGGTGCATATGTTTTAAAATAAGCCCCAACGCCGGCACTCAATCCACCACCGCCAACTGGTAAAAAAATATAATCGATGTCTTGTTGATCTTCTAAAATTTCTATGCCTACCGTAGACTGACCTTCAATAATTCGGATATCATCAAAAGGAGGAATAAAAGTTAAGCCATGTTCTTCGGTATATTTTTTTGCAGCCACTGCACAATCATCAAAAGTATCTCCGATTAACCGCACTTCTACAAACCCTTCGCCAAACATTTTTGTTTGACTCACTTTTTGATTGGGTGCGATGATAGGCATAAAAACCACGCCTTTTACATTTAGCTTTTTACAACTATAAGCAAATCCTTGGGCGTGGTTTCCAGCACTTGCGCAAACAACCCCTTTTGCAAGTTGGTTGGCTGGCAATAAATACATCATATTAAAGGCGCCTCTTAATTTATAGGAGCGTACAATTTGTAAATCTTCTCTTTTTAGATACACTTCACAACCATATTTGCGTGACAAATTATGATTGTAGGTAAGTGGTGTTTTTTTTACGACATCTTTTAAGCGTGCATAAGCACCAGAAAAATCTAATTGAGAAAAATTTATATCCTGCATTGTTAAGCGCTAATTATTTTTGGTTTTCTGGCCGCAAACTTCTTACAGTTTTACCAGCCTGCCATAACTCGCTATCTCTTAGCTCTGCTAACTCTATTTCTAATTTTTCACGGTAATCAGGCTTACTGTTACTTTCAATAGACTTAGCGGCTTCGTTTCCTGCGGCTACGCTTTCGTAAAGTTCGGTAAAAACTGGTTTCGTTGCGTCTCTAAATTTCTTCCACCAATCAAGTGCCCCACGCTGAGCTGTGGTAGAGCAGTTTGCGTACATCCAATCCATGCCATTTTCGGCAACAAGCGGCATTAAAGACTGGGTTAATTCCTCTACCGTTTCGTTAAATGCTTCTGAAGGCGTATGACCTTTACTACGTAAAACTTCGTATTGTGCAGCAAAAATACCCTGGATGGCACCCATTAATGTACCACGCTCACCTGTTAAATCGGAAAACACTTCTTTTTTGAAGTCTGTTTCAAATAAATATCCGCTTCCAATGGCAATGCCTAATGCTACCACACGATCAAAAGCTTTCCCAGTTGCATCTTGGAAAATTGCATAACTAGAATTTAATCCACGACCCTGTAAAAACATACGACGAAGTGAAGTACCAGAACCTTTTGGTGCTACTAAAAATACATCTACATCTGCTGGAGGAATAATGCCAGTTTGTTCTTTATACGTAATACCAAAACCATGAGAAAAATAAAGTGCTTTGCCAGGTGTTAAATGTTTTTTTACAGTAGGCCACATAGCAATTTGTGCAGCGTCACTTAATAAATAACATATAATAGTTCCACGCACTAGCGCTTCTTCAATTTCAAATAATGTTTGACCCGGCACAAATCCATCGCTTACTGCTTTATCCCAACTCTTTGAATTTGTACGTTGACCAATAATAACGTTAATACCATTTTCTTTTTGATTGAGCGCTTGTCCAGGACCCTGAACGCCATAGCCAATAACAGCTACTACTTCATCCTTTAAAACTTCCTGTGCTTTCGCTAACGGGAACTCTTCACGTGTTACAACGTTTTCTTCGACACCTCCAAAATTTAATTTTGCCATTTTTTGATTTTTATTAATTAAAAATTTACATCGAGAATACCTCGGCTTGCTTGTTTAAAAATTCGTTTTCTATAAGTTCCGAAGCGGGTTCAACTGCTTCAAATTCTTTTAATTTTTCGTGGAAACCATTACTAGCTTTAATAATCGCTACCCTAGCACTACGCACAAATTCAATAAGTCCATAAGGTGCCAATACCGCTAATAATTTATCCGTTTCTTCGCGGTGCCCCGTGGTTTCAAAAATGGTGTAGTCTTTGCGAATCACTACGGCGCGTGCGCCAAATTCACGCAACAGTCTTTCTACTTGTAATTTTTCGGCTACTTCGTCGGTAGGTAGTTTATACAGTGCAAGTTCCTGCCAAACAATTTCGTCGCCGGTATTAAAGTACGCTTTGAGTACTTCCACCTGACGTTCAATTTGTCTGCACAGTTTGCGTACTACTTCTTCAAACTCACTAATTACAATTGTAAAACGGTGAATACCTTCGGCTTCGGAAGGAGATACATTTAAACTTTCGATATTAATTTTTCGACGCGAAAAAATAATAGCAATTCTATTTAACAAACCCACTTGGTTTTCTGTATAAACGGTGATGGTATATTCCTGTTTCATAATTTTTTTATTTTAATCTAATTTCAGATACGCTACAACCCTGTGGTACCATTGGAAATACATTGTCTTCTTTACCCACCAATACTTCCAATAAATAAGAGTCCTTACAATCCAGCATTTTTTGAAGTGCGACTTTTAAATTTTTTCTATCATCAACACTATTGCCTTCGATGCCATATGCTTTTACGAGTTGAACATAGTCCGGGCTTTGTATATCTACAAAAGAATAACGTTTGTCATTAAAGAGCTGCTGCCACTGGCGCACCATACCTAAAAAGCGATTGTTTAATATCAGCATTTTAACGGAAATCTGCGCTTGCATAATAGTGCCAAGTTCTTGGAGCGTCATTTGAAAACCACCATCTCCAATAATAGCCACTACTTCACGGTGTGGTGCACCAAATTTGGCGCCTATAGCAGCCGGAAGCGCAAAGCCCATGGTACCTAAGCCACCCGACGTGATATTACTTTTTGTTTCATTGAATTTAGCATACCTACACGCAACCATTTGATGTTGTCCAACATCGGTTACAATAATGGCATTCCCATGTGTCAATTCATTTAACGCTTCTACTACTTCACCCATCGTTATTTCACCACTAGCCGGATGTAGTTCTTGATCAATTACAATCTCGTGCTCTTGCTTTGTATAAGAATGAAAAGTATTTAACCAATCGGTATGCTTTTTTTCGTCTACAAGCGCGGTTAACATAGGAAGTGTTTCTTTACAATCCCCCCAAACAGGCACCGTAGATTTTACATTCTTATCAATTTCTGCAGGATCAATATCTAAGTGAATGAGTTTTGCTTGCTTGGCGTATTTATCCAATCTACCAGTTACACGATCATCAAACCGCATACCAACTGCAATTAAAACATCACAATCATTGGTTAATACGTTGGGGCCATAATTACCATGCATACCAAGCATCCCCACATTTTGTGGATGGCTGGTAGGTAGTGCACTTAAGCCTAAAATTGTCCATGCAGCAGGCAGTCCAGCCTTTTCGATAAATGCTTTAAACTCAGCTTCCGCTCTACCTAAAATAACCCCTTGCCCAAAAATGACAAATGGCTTTTTAGCTTCATTGATAAGTGCTGCAGCCTCTTCAATATATGTTTTTCGAATAATTGGCTTAGGTCTATAGCTACGAATATGGTCACATTTTTTATAGCCCGTATAATTAAAATTTTGTAGCTGCGCATTTTTAGTAATGTCAATTAATACAGGACCAGGTCTGCCGGTGCTTGCAATAAAAAATGCTTTCGCTAATACCATTGGAATTTCGTTGGCATCCGTTACTTGATAATTCCATTTGGTAACAGGTGTTGTAATATTGATGATATCTGTTTCTTGGAAAGCATCAGTACCTAATAAGTGCGCATACACTTGTCCAGTAATGCATACAAGTGGCGTACTATCAATTTGCGCATCGGCTAAACCCGTTACTAAATTAGTTGCACCAGGGCCCGATGTGGCAAATACCACACCCGTTCTACCACTACTTCTTGCATAACCCTGTCCGGCATGAATACCACCCTGTTCGTGACGCACTAAAATATGTTTGAGCTTATCGTGGTAGTCATATAGCGCATCATAAATGGGCATGATCGCACCACCTGGATAACCAAAAATAGTATCTACACCTTCCGCAATAAATGCTTCGAGTAAAGCCTGCGAACCTGAAATTACAATAGGTTGCTCTGGGGTTGCGCGTGATCGATTTTTTAATTCTGCTTGCATCGTTTTAGTATTTAAAGTTCATCTGTTACGCAACCTTCCGAAGCGTCTTTTACGCACTGTGCGTATTTAAATAAGACGCCCTTTGTTGCATTTAATTTTGGTGCTACCCATTTTGCGCGGCGCGCAGCAATGGTGGCATCATCTACTTTTAATGTCATTTTTTTAGTTGCAATATTTAGTTCGATGATATCATTGTCTTCTACAAGACCAATTAAACCACCAACAAAAGCTTCTGGTGTAATATGTCCAACTACAAACCCATGCGTACCGCCACTAAATCGTCCGTCGGTAATAAGGGCCACCGATTTTCCAAGTCCCGCACCAATAATAGCAGATGTAGGTTTTAGCATTTCAGGCATACCTGGCGCACCCTTAGGACCTACTTGTCTAATCACTACAACGTCGCCAGCTTGAATACGACCCGAATGAATCCCTGCAATCAATTCCTGCTCACCATCAAACACACGCGCTGGACCTTCAAATAGTTCGCCTTCTTTACCACTAATTTTTGCAACAGAACCGCCCGTAGCTAAATTCCCAAACAAAATTTGCAAATGTCCAGTTGCTTTAATTGGATGCGATAATGGCTTAATTATTTTTTGTTGATCAAAATCTAAATCTGGAACGGTCGCTAAATTTTGGGCAATTGTTTTTCCGGTTACTGTTAAACAGTCGCCATGTAACATGCCTTGCTGTAATAAATATTTCATCACTGCTGGCACACCACCATATTGGTGTAAATCTTGCATCAAATATTTTCCGCTAGGTTTAAAATCTGCAAGTACAGGTACGCGGTCGCTAATTGTTTGAAAATCATCTTGCGTAACTACAACACCTACACTTTTTGCCATCGCAATAATGTGTAAGACAGCGTTGGTACTACCACCGAGTACCATAATCATCGTAATTGCATTTTCAAATGCTTTACGTGTCATGATATCTGAAGGCTTAATATCTTTTTCTAGTAAGTGATACATTGCTTTGCCAGCATCCACGCATTCCTGCTTTTTTTCATCGCTGAGGGCTGGATTAGATGACGAATATGGAAGACTCATACCAAGCGCTTCTATAGCAGAAGCCATGGTATTAGCGGTATACATTCCGCCGCATGCGCCTGCACCCGGGCATGCGTGCTGAATAATTCCTTTAAAATCTGCTTCGTCTAACTCGCCGGCTAATTTTTGACCAAGCGCTTCAAATGCAGATACGATATTCAAATCTTGGCCTTTATAATGTCCTGGTGCAATGGTTCCGCCATATACCATAATAGCAGGTCTATTTAATCTTCCCATTGCCATAATGCTTCCTGGCATATTTTTATCACAACCCGGAATAGCAATCACACCATCATAATATTGTGCACCACAAACCGCTTCTATAGAATCTGCAATAATATCTCTACTCACTAGTGAATAACGCATACCAGGCGTTCCATTACTCATACCATCACTAACGCCAATGGTATTAAAAATGAGGCCTACTAAATTTGTATCCCAAACACCTTTTTTTACAACAGCGGCTAAATCATTTAAATGCATGTTACAAGTGTTACCATCGTAACCCATACTCACAATACCTACTTGAGGTTTAGCTAAATCTTGGTCGGTTAAACCAATGCCGTAATACATGGCCTGCGCGGCTGGCTGTGTAACATCTTGGGTGAGTACTTTACTATACTTATTTAATTCGTTTGACATATTTATTAAGTTGTACGTACTAATTTTTGATACGCTGATTGAATTTTTTTACTTGCGGTGTCGTCCCAGTTTTTCATAAATGGCACATCGTCTATAGATTCAAGACCTATTACTTCTGCTGCTGTTCCACAAAAAAATGCAGCGTCTGCACCTCTTATGGCATCAATACCAAAACTAGTTTCTACTACTGGAATACCATGTGTAGCGCATAGTTCAATAACCGTGGCGCGTGTAATTCCTGGTAAAATGTTGCCTAAACTTGGCGTATACAGCGTGCCATCTTTTTCAAAAAATACATTGGCACCTGGTGCTTCTGCAACATGATCATGCATATCAAGTAGTAAAGCTTCATCGTATCCAGCCGCTTTAGCTTCCTGACTTGCCATGATAGAGTTTACATAATGGCCTGCAGCTTTTGCATGAATTTTAAATCCTTTTGGATTGGGACGCTGAAAAGAAGAAGTCATTACACGAATTCTTTTATCGCCTAAAAAAGGACCCATTTCCCAGGCCTGAATAAATACAAAGGATTCAGTGTTTTGTGAAAAAGTCATATTAGCCGGCGCATATATCACTGGGCGGATATACGCATCGCCTAAATTATTTAATTCAAGCAGTTTATACGTGCTCTCCATTAAACTTTGGGTATTGTAGGTATAAGGTAGGTTAATGGCTTCTGCCGAAGCTTTAAAACGGTCAAAATGTTCGGTGGCCTTAAATATTTTTGTAGTACCAGCATCTGTTTTATAAGAACGAATGCCTTCAAAAACAGAATAGCCATAATGGAGTGACTGGCTATACAAATCCATTTTTGCATCCACCGCTTTTACAAATTCACCGTTTAAAAACAGGACCGTATGTTCGTTATAATAAGAAGCCATAATAATACTTTGATTGATACATTAAATAATGGTTGATTTATTTTCTACCCCACTACTATTTTTTTCAGTGTCTCTTTTTTTCTCAATAAAATCACTGATGATTTCACCGATAGCCGTTGTTGCGTAATTGTTAATTGGATCAATATCTTTTGAAACGAAACCATTAGAAAGTGTCCAATCCACCGCTTTTCTAACAATGGCGGCTTCATCGTGCATGCTTAAATGATTGAGTAACATCGCAGCAGATAAAATTGAACCAAGTGGGTTGGCAATATCTTTCCCTGCTGCTTGCGGATAAGAGCCATGGATAGGTTCAAAAAGCGCTACCTGATTACCTACAGATGCAGAAGGCAATAAGCCCAATGAGCCACTTAATACACTTGCTTCATCACTAATAATGTCACCAAATAAATTTTCGGTAAGAATCACATCAAACTGTGCAGGATATAAAATAATTTGCATGGCAGCATTGTCTACAAACATATAGTCTACGGTAACATCCGGATAAGAGGCACACATGCCCTGTATTACTTTTCGCCACAGTCTAGACGTTTCAAGTACATTGGCTTTATCTACAAGGGTTAATTTTTTTCGTCTGCTTTGCGCATACTTAAATGCGAGGTGCGCAATTCTTTCTATTTCAGCTACCGAATAAGTACATAAATCACTTGCAGATTGACCATCAGCAGCAAGTTCTTTTTTGCCAAAATAAATCCCCCCCGTCAACTCTCTAAATATTACAAAATCAATACCTTCTAATTGTTTCGCTTTTAATGGCGACATATGCTCAAGTGCCTTGTAGGTGTCAATGGGTCGTATGTTGGCAAATAATTGTAAATCTTTTCTAAGTTTTAGAAGCCCTTGCTCAGGTCTCACTTTAGCAGTAGGATCATTGTCGTATTTTGGATGACCAATGGCGCCAAACAACACCGCATCTGCGGCTAAACAAGTTGCTACTGTTTCATCTGGTAATGGACTCCCTGTTTTATCAATCGCATCTGCACCCATTAGGGCATATTCGTAACTAAACACATGACCAAATCTTTGACCAATGGCATTTAGCACTTTAATACTTTGTGCAGTTACTTCTGGACCAATACCATCTCCTGGTATAACAGCAATTCTTTTATTCATAACACACCTAGTTCAATTTATAATTTGCTTACGCTCTATTTTTTTCAAAATTTTCTATGGCAGCCTTATTGCTGAGTAAATAATCAATATCATCGTACCCGTTTAAAAGGCAGGTTTTTTTATACACATTGATTTCAAATGTTTCAAACGCACCTGTTGCATCCATGGTAATGGTTTGATTTTCTAAACAAACAGATAAAGTGGCTTCTTTACCTAAAGCAAAAATGGATACTAAAAAACTATCTGATACCGTTATTGGTAATAATCCATTGTTGAGCGCATTGTTTTTAAAAATGTCTGCAAAAAAACTTGACACCACTACTAAAAAACCATAGTCTTTGATAGCCCATGCTGCGTGCTCACGAGATGATCCACAACCAAAGTTTTTTCCAGCCACTAAAATTTCACCACTAAAGTTTGCATTGTTTAAAATGAAATCTTGTTTTGGTTCTAATTCATTGTCATTACTATATCGCCAATCTCTAAATAAATTTTTACCAAACCCATCTCTGGTAGTTGCCTTTAAAAAACGTGCCGGAATAATTTGATCCGTGTCAACGTTTTCTTCTTGTAGTGGTACAAAGCGGCTATGTATTTTATTAATCTTGTTCATTGTTAATTGTGTTTAAAGTAAAGTTCTTACATCGGTGATCACCCCTGTAATAGCTGATGCTGCGGCCGTTAATGGGCTTACTAATAATGTGCGTGCGCCGGCACCTTGTCTTCCTTCAAAATTTCTATTGCTGGTACTTACACAATATTCGCCAGCAGGCACTTTGTCTTCGTTCATGCCTAAACAAGCGCTACATCCTGCTTGTCTAATTTCAAAACCGGCTGCTGAAAAAATAATGTCCAGTCCTTCTTGCACTACTTGCTTGGCTACTTTTTGTGAACCTGGCACAATCATTACTTGCACGTTCGGATTTTTTGTTTTCCCTTTTACAAGGTCAGCCACCAATCGTAAATCTTCAATTCTTGAATTGGTGCAACTACCAATAAACACATGTTGCACGGGCATGCCAATTAATGATTGACCAGCGGTAAGACCCATGTATTGTAATGCTTTCTCTAGATTTTTTCGTTCGCCTTCATCCTGCATACCAGCAGCCGTAGGAACATTTTTTGTGATACCAATACCTAGTCCAGGATTGGTGCCATAGGTAATCATAGGCTCAATAGTTGCAGCATCAATTGTAAGCTCAACATCGAAAGCTGCATCCGCATCAGAATATAGAGTTTGCCAGTAGGCAAGCGACGTATCCCATGCTGCTGAGGCAGGCGCAAAGGTTCTACCCTTTAGGTAATCAAATGTAGTTTGATCTGGTGCAATGAGTCCACCTCTCGCACCCATTTCGATACTCATATTACAAATGGTCATACGCGCCTCCATAGAAAGTGCTCGAACCGCTGATCCTGCGTATTCTACAAAATAACCGGTTGCGCCACTTGCACTAATTTTTGCAATGATGTATAAAATAATATCTTTTGAAACTACGCCTTTACCTAAAGTTCCTTCAATATTAATGCGCATTTGTTTTGGTTTTGTTTGCAACAAACACTGCGATGCAAAAACCATTTCAACTTCTGAAGTACCAATACCAAATGCAATGGTTCCAAAAGCACCATGCGTAGACGTATGACTATCACCACAAACAATGGTCATACCCGGTTGGGTAACACCAAGCTCTGGGCCAATAACGTGCACAATACCCTGATGCTCGTGTCCTAGACCATACAATTCGATGCCATGTTTTTTACAATTCTCAATTAAGGTATCAACCTGAAAACGAGACAGGGCGTCGCTAATAGGTAAATGCTGATTTTGTGTAGGCACATTGTGATCTGCAGTTGCTACAATTTGAGCCGGTCTAAAAATAGAAATATCCCTATCCTCAATTCCCTTAAAAGCTTGTGGACTGGTTACTTCATGTATAAAATGTTTGTCAATATAAAGTACCGAAGGACCATCTGTAACTTCCTGTACAATATGCGTATCCCAAATTTTTTCAAATAATGTTTTTCCCATAACGCGTTTCTTTTCATTCCATTAATGTACAAGTACTGCTGTATGCGCAAGTGCAAGTGCTTGTAAATCTTCTTCCACCACTTCTTTTTTTGTGTCTGCTACTTGTAAAAAAGAAGGATATAAAATATCGATATCATTTCTATCAAATTGAAATCCTAATTTTTGAAAACGGTACGCAAGTGCACTTCTACCACTTCTAGCCGTAAGTACAATTTTACTTCCTTCTGCACCTACTGCTTCTGGATTAATAATTTCATACGTTTCGGCACTTTTTAAAAATCCATCTTGGTGAATGCCTGACGAATGTGAAAATGCGTTGGCACCTACAATTGCTTTATTGGGTTGCACCGCCATGCGCATAATATCAGATACTTCACGACTTATTGGATTGAGCATGGTTGCATGTACACCCGTGTAAAAACCTAAAGAAGCGTGCTGTTTTAAAATCATCACAACCTCTTCAAGTGCAGTGTTACCAGCACGTTCACCTAGTCCGTTGATGGTACACTCAATTTGTCTAGCACCGCCAATAACACCTGCAATAGAGTTGGCTGTTGCTAACCCTAAATCGTTATGACAATGACAAGACAACACGGCTTTGTCAATATTTGAAACATTGTTTCGTAAAAAAGCCATTTTTTCTCCGTACTGATGCGGCAAGCAATAACCAGTGGTGTCCGGAATATTTACCACTGTTGCACCTGCTGCAATAACAGCTTCCACTACGCGTGCTAAATATTCATTTTCGGTACGACCTGCATCTTCAGCAAAAAATTCTACATCATCTGTAAAATTTCGCGCCCATTTAACAGCCTGCGTTGCTCTTGCAATAATTTCTTCGCGGGTGGCATTGAATTTAGCTTTGATATGAAAATCAGAAGTGCCAATGCCGGTATGAATACGAGAACGCTTGGCATGCTTTAACGCTTCGCCTGCTACTTCAATATCTTTTTGAATCGCACGGGTTAACCCACATACGGTTGCATTTTTTACCAGCTTTGCAATTTCAGACACCGACTCAAAATCGCCGGGGCTAGAAATTGGGAATCCAGCTTCGATAATATCTACGCCGAGGGCTTCCAATTTGAGTGCTAAATCCACTTTTTCCTTGGTATTTAGCTTGCAGCCTGGTACTTGCTCCCCATCTCTAAGGGTGGTATCAAATATATATACTTGTTCAGCCATGAAAAGTCTTTTCCGAATTTACCACTACTTAGTTGCTCCAAAAGTGCAAATTTGGGCTTATTTTACACTGTATAAGAAGCACAAAAAGATATTAAGTATTTGATATTCAATAACTTAATAGATATTCAATTACCATGCCCAACAGGAGTACCGATACCTTATTTCAGCTAATTCAGTCGTTAGAACGCGCAGAAAAGCGTCATTTTAAGCTGTTTATGAAAAACGATGCGGCTTCTGGGGATCTAAAAGTGGTACAGCTATTTGACGCCCTCGACAAAATGACCCATTATGACGAGGAAGCCCTACTTAAAAAGAATGATTCCATTCAAAAAAGCCAGCTTTCCAATTTAAAAGCGAGGCTTTACCAAGAAGTGCTGGCTAGTTTACGGGATCTCAAAAAAGACAGCAACATAGATTTACAATTACATGAGCAATTAGATTTTGCGCGTGTGCTGTATAACAAAGGATTGTATTTACAGAGTCTTAAAATCTTAGACAAGGCAAAGGAACTAGCCAAAGCAAACAATCAAGTAACCTATGTACTGCAGGTCCTTTTTTTAGAAAAGAAAATTGAAGCCTTGCATATCACAAGAAGCATGCAAGACAGAGCCGATTTATTAACCAGCGAAGTGGAAGAGGTGAATGTAAAATTAGTAAGTATTGGCACGCTCTCTAATATTTCATTACAACTCTATAGCTGGTATATAAAAAATGGACACGCCAGAAATGACAACGATAAAGCAGCCATTGATATTTTATTCAATCCAGCATTAATGGATGTAGCAAAAGACTGTGATGGCTTTTATGAAAAGCTGTACAAATTTCAATGCTACTGTTGGTACGCTTTTATTTTACAAGACTTTTTACTCTATTATAGGTACTGTCAAAAATGGGTTGACCTTTTTGAAACAGAACCAAAAATGATTGACATTGAAACGGCGCACTATATCAAAGGCATGCACAATTTAATGAGTGCGCATTTTGATTTACGTAACTATACAAAGTTTAATGAAACTATTTGTAGGTTTGAAGCTTTCACGCAAACCCCTACGGTACTTGATAATCAGAACAATACCATTCAAACATTTGTATACCTGCACCTGTCAAAAATTAACCGCCATTTTATGGAAGGTACTTTTGAAGCAGGTATTGCAGAAGTCCCTTTGATAGAAGAAAAACTAATTGAATACGAACTTTTTTTAGATAGGCACCGTGTGCTTGTTTTCTATTACAAATTTGCATCCTTGTATTTTGGCGCTGGCAATTATAGCATGAGTATCGACTATTTAAATAAAGTGATTAATTTAAAAGGAGATTTAAGAACAGACTTACGTTGTTATGCCAGACTGCTTCACCTTATCGCACATTATGAACTTGGTAATTTTGAAATCTTAGAACACTTACTAAAATCCGTGACCAGGTTTATGGCAAAAATGGAAAATCTAGGACTTGCCGAAGCAGAAATATTTGGTTTCTTAAAGCGGGCTTTTAGATTACAACCAAGTGCCCTTAAACCAGCATTTGAAAAATTATTAGAAAGCCTTAAAGCAGTAGAGCAAGATAAATTGGCATCGCGTGCATTCATGTACCTCGACGTTATTTCTTGGTTAGAAAGTAAAATAGAGGGAAAAGAAGTGCAAGATATCATTAGAGATAAATACCTTAGATCCATTAAAGAATAAACCATGCTTAAAAAATTAATGAGCAGCATCCTACTCGTACAAATATGTTTTGTAGTAGGTGCGCAAATTGCCAAAGCACCTATTGTTAAAGAAGGTGACGGCCCTTACACACAACTAATTATTAGAGGGGTTACCCTTATCAATGGTACCGGCGCGCCACCCTTTGGTCCCGTAGACATTGTTATTGAAAAAAACAGAATTGTAAAAATTCAAAACGTTGGTAGTCCAAGTTTACCGATTAATGCATCACGCAGACCCGCTTTAAAAGAAGGTGGCAAAGAAATGAATTGCGAAGGCATGTATGCGATGCCGGGCCTTATTGATATGCATGGTCATATTGGTGGCACAGAACAAGGTACGCCAGCAGAATATGTTTTTAAATTATGGATGGCGCACGGTATCACTACCATCAGGGACCCATCGGCGGGCAATGGCCTTTCTTGGGTACTAGATCATAAAACAAAATCTGCAGCAAATACCATTACAGCCCCGCGCATATTTGCCTACACTGCTTTTGGACAAGGTAGTAAAACACCCATTACAAATGCAGAAGAAGCGAGAACGTGGGTAAGAGAAAATGCAAAGAATGGAGCCGATGGTATTAAATTTTTTGGTGCGCCACCAGAAGTAATGGACGCTGCTATCAGAGAAAATAAAGCGTTAGGATTACGTTCTACTTGCCACCATGCACAGGTAGATGTAGCAAGATGGAACGTTGTAAATTCTGCACAAGCAGGTATGACAAGTATGGAGCACTGGTATGGTTTACCAGAAGCATTATTTGAAGATAAAACCATTCAAAATTTTCCATTGGACTATAATTACAACAACGAACAAAACCGTTTTGAAGAAGCCGGAAAATTATGGAAACAAGCAGCAGCGCCTTATTCACCACACTGGAATAAAGTGATGAATGATTTATTAGCGGTAGATTTTACATTAGATCCAACCTTTAATATTTACGATGCCAATAGAGATTTACAACGTGCTAGAAGAGCTGAATGGCATGAAACATACACGCTTCCATCGTTATGGAAATTTTATGAGCCTTCTTATCAATCACATGGTTCATATTGGGTAAACTGGGGCACAGAGCAGGAAGTAGAATGGAAAAACAATTACAGACTTTGGATGACTTTTGTAAACGAATATAAAAATAGAGGTGGTCGTGTAACAGCCGGATCTGATAATGGATTTATTTACGAAACCTATGGCTTTGGTTATATAAGAGAGTTAGAACTACTGCGCGAAGCTGGATTTCATCCATTAGAAGTGATTAGATCCGCTACCTTATATGGTGCACAAGCACTAGGTCAAGAAAAAGATTTAGGTAGTGTAGAAGTTGGCAAACTTGCAGACATTGTTATTGTCAATGCCAACCCTCTTAAAAATTTACAAGTATTGTACGGCACTGGTGCAATACAACTAACGCCAGATAATAAAATTACAAGAGTTGGTGGGGTACTCTATACTGTTAAAGATGGTATTGTTTATGACGCTAAAAAAATATTACGCGACGTAAAAAATATGGTTGATGCAGAAAAGAAAAAAACAAACTGGCAGTTAAAACAACCAGGCATAGAATAATTGTACATAAAAGTTAAAGCAGCTATTGAAAGCCTACCGGATTATTCGGCATAGATACTTTCAATAGCTGCTTTACAATTTTCCATCACCACTTTTCGCTTTAGGCTTAATTTAGGCGTCATCTCGCCAGACTCTACCGTCCACTCTTTATCTAATAGCGCAAACTTTTTCACTTGCTCAACGTGGTTAAAAAAGTGATTGTACTCGGCGATAATACCATTGTATAGTTCTAACACTTTTGGATTTGCAACAGCAGCCGCACTTGTAGTGTATGTAATGTCTTGTTCTTCCATCCAATGCTTAAGTGTTGTAAAAGAAGGCACAATAAGGGCGCCCACAAATTTACGATCGGCCCCTACCACCATAAACTGCTCAATAAATGGACTTTCTTTACACTTATTTTCGATAGGTTGGGGTGCTACATATTTACCACCACTCGTTTTAAACAATTCTTTTTTTCGGTCGGTGATTTTTAAGAAAATATCGTTTTCAAAAACACCAATATCACCAGTATGTAACCAACCATCTATTACTGCTTCTGCGGTTAAATCTGGACGTTTGTAATAACCAACCATCACGCTATCACCTGCTACACAAATTTCACCATCAGATTCAATTTTAACCTGAATGCCGTCAATGACAGGCCCAACGGTTCCAAACTTAGTTCCACCCTTAGCCTTTCGGTTCACACTAATCACAGGACTATTTTCGGTAGGACCATATCCTTCAAATACCGGAATCTTGGCGGCATTAAAAATGCGTAATAATTTAACCTGACAAGCGGCGCCACCCGTAACAATAAACGAAACGTTGCCACCAAGGGCTTCCCGCCACTTTGTAAAAATGAGTTTATTGGCAATGGCTAATTGAAGATTGTACCAAAATCCACCACTTTGTATATTGTCATACTTTTCACCAAGTGCCACTGCCCAAAAAAATAATTTTTTCTTGATGCCAGTTTGCTCGGCACCTTTAGTCATTATTTTTTCAAACACTTTTTCAAGTAAGCGCGGTACTGTTGTAAAACCATCTGGTTTAATTTCTTTTAAATTATCACCAATGGTTTCCAGGCTTTCAGCGTAATAAATAGAAATGCCACTATACAAATAAATGTAAGTGACCATTTTTTCAAAAATATGATTGAGCGGTAAAAAGCTAAGTACTTTAGAAGAAGGTGCATCTTCAAAAGGAAAACTCTCTTTTGAAAACATTACGTTACTATAAATGTTTTGATGGCTCAACATCACTCCTTTGGGAACACCAGTAGTGCCTGAGGTATAAATGATGGTTGCTAATTGTGTTACCGGAATTGTTTTTTTAATGTCTGCTACTTGATCTAATAGTGCCGGTGTGGCTGCGTTTGTTAGCGTAGACCAGTGTGTGGCACCTTCAAGCGTATCAAATGTAAAAATCCCTTTGATAGAAGGCACTTTAGATGCAACAGCTTTTACTTTTTCGTACAGCTCAAGATTACTTACAAAAATGTACCCGACGGATGCATCATTTAAAATAAATTCTACTTCGATAGGATTGGTAGTAGGATATAAGGGAACTAAAATAGCACCAATTTGTTGACATGCAAGGTCTGTAAAAATCCACTCGGGCCTATTGCTACTCATGATAGCAATTTTATCACTTGACTCCGGTGTAAAGCCATGACCACCTACACTAAGTGATAATAATCCGGCGCTTAACGCATCTATTGTACTGGCAACCGTATTTGTGCTATACGTTTTCCAAACTCCTTTTTCTTTGGCAGCAAGCATATCCTGTTTTGGAAAATTAGCTAACTGATGATCGAGGCAATCAAACAGACGTTTCATATGCATGGCATGGGGTTAAACTATTCGTAAATGAGATGGGTTAATAAACCATCTCTTAATTTAGGCTCAAACCAAGTACTTTTTGGAGGCATTACATGACCACTATCCGCAATGGCAAATAACTGATCAATGGTTACAGCGTATAAACTAAAAGCTGCTGCAAATTGACCGTTGTCTACTCTATCCGCTAATACCTGAAGCCCTCTTATACCTCCAATAAAATCTATACGAGCGTTGGTACGCGGATCTGCAATACCTAGTATAGTATCTAAAATATTGTTTTGCAAAATGGTTACGTCTAGTACGCCAATAGGATCTGTGGTGTAGGTATTTTTTTTAGCCGTTAACTTATACCAACTACCATTTAAATACATTCCTATTTCATGAAGCGCTGCAGGTTTAAATGGCTCTTTTGAAAGTTGTTCAACTTCAAATTGTTTTGCTACCGCTTCTAAAAATGCTGCAGGTGTTAACCCATTTAAATCCTTTGCCAAACGGTTGTAGTCCATAATATACAACTGATTAGAAGGAAACAGCGTGGTTAAAAAGTAATCCGCATTTTTGGTTACGTTACCGCCAAGTGTTGCACGTACTTTAGCAGCAGAAGCGGCTCTATGATGACCATCTGCGATATACGTACAAGGAATTTCCTTTTCAAATATGGAAGTAATATTTTGGATGGTTGACTCATCATTTAC
The DNA here is from genome assembly GCA_040403595.1 of Sediminibacterium sp. Taxonomy (GTDB): domain Bacteria; phylum Bacteroidota; class Bacteroidia; order Chitinophagales; family Chitinophagaceae; genus Sediminibacterium. The sequence continues at coordinate 56,046 of JBBAKI010000007.1, forward strand.
AACCCAAATGGTATGCTGTATTTGATCATCAGCCTCAAAATCGTATACCGCTGATTTTGTTTTTTTCCAATTTTCAATAAGCGCATCTATACTAGGGTTGTTGCGGTAAGCTAAAAATACATTACCGGTTTGTGCACCCGAAGTTTTAATATGATTGATACGGTCTAGTTCCTTTTCGGGTCTTGTAAACTCGTGTTTTTTAATGATATCATTTTCATAATCACCAATACTACTAGCGCATACAAGGCCTGTTTGAGATCTGTCATGCATGATTAATTGATAAATATAATAGTAGTCTTTGGATTCTCTAAAAAGTACATCACGCTTTATAAATGCAGCTAAATTTTCTTTTGCTTGCTCATATACTTGTGCGTCATGAATATCTAACGATTCTGGTAAATCAATCTCGCTTTTGGTAATGTGCAAAAAAGAGGCTGGATTACCTGCTGCTTCTTTTTTTGCTTCTGCACTATTTAATACATCGTAAGGTCTACTAGCCACTTGTTTTGCTAGTTGGGCCTGCGGACGCAAAGCCTTAAAAGGTTGAATACTTGCCATACCTCAAATATCGGCAATTCTTAGGAATTAAGGCTTGAATTTATATGAAAAAGGATTACCAGAATATTCATCTTTCCCTATTATCTCCATATACACAACATTGGGTAGCCAAAAAGTACCACCATCAATTCTGACAAATAATTTTTGTAAAACAAACTCTTTATTATTGAGGACAAAATACATTTTGTACTGATTGTCTTTTGGAGAACGCTTTAAATAAAATACCTGTTTCTTATAAGTTACAAAATGAAGTTTATAAGCCCCAGTTGATAGTAATTCATGCTTGATCCCATAAGCAAAAGTTTCTTGAATATAACTTAACTCCTTTTTTTCACCCCCTTCGTCATATCTAATCCAATACACATGTACTGGATTGTCTTGAATAACCTGCCCTTTAGCATCGGTGTTTAGGTCACAAATAATGGTATTGCTATTGGTGCTTCTTTGTAAATAAAAAAGCTGCTTGAGACTCGGTTTGGGAACAGGAAAAGAATCCACAACAGATGCTGCACTTGCATGTAAGGTAAATAACAACACAGCCGCAAATACAATAAATTTAAATGTCTTGTACATGTGTCCCTTCATTAAAAATCAAATCTAAATCTTGTACGAATACCCAGTTTGGTAATATAAGGGTTGTCTGTGTAGGCAAAACGTCTAACCAAGTCTACCCTTAAAAATTTAAAAATATTGCCAATGCCCACACTTCCTTCAAAATAAGGACCTTGATTTAAACTAAAACTTGTAGCTGCTCCATTGTATTTTTGAAACCCAATTATATCAGGATTTTTAGTAGGATCATTTTCATCTCTCAAACTTCCATAAATAACCCTGCCGGCTAATTGCTCACGCAATTTCAATTTTTTGAATAATGGAATACGGTTAAATATTAATCCGTTAAAATAATGTTCTACAAATAAAGACGCATACCTATCGCTTACAAATTCTTGGAAATTCATAAGGTTATAAGAGTTTAACTGATAAGCATAGGTTTGATTGGCTCTAGGAATACTTAACAGCGGATAAGGGAGTTTACCAAAGGTATAGCCTGCTTCAAAATTTATATCTGTAAATCCAAATTGAGACAAGTAAAAACGTTTATCGAAAGAGAAATTTACTTTTTGGTAATTGTAATTGCTTCCCATCACTCCTTTAAAACCTGCGGTATAGTTGAGGGTAAGTATCGGATACTTATTGACCATCGCTATACGGTACACTTTACTCTGAAAAAACTGTTCGTGTGGTGCCCATCTAATTTGACCCGTAATTTCTGAAGTATTAATTTCTGGCACTACAACGGTTTGCCCATTTTTTACGGTCTGATAAATAAGCCCACCCGCTGCTTCATGTTTCCAATTTCTAAAACCAATGGTATAGGAGAGTCTACTTGGTAACTCATGCACGTAATCAATTTTAAAATACTTATTGTAGGTCCACTTGTCATTGATACCTCTTTTAAAAGAAAGTAAAATATTATCTTCCGAAACAAACTCTAATTCTTGACCTGGAATTTTTGTTTCTTTTTGGTAACTGGCCCGCACAAAATGCATGGGGAATGCATAAACAGATTGGTTGTTAAGTGAGTACGTAACGCCACCAAAATATTTCCACTTCTCATCTTTAAAACCATAGGCACCATACCCTTCAAAATAGATTCGTTTGCTTAGTTTAGGCGTTGTTCGTCCACCCAATCTTAGCCTTAGCCCTTCAATTGGATTAAAGCTATAAAAAGTAGCAGCAGGCCCAATATCAAACGGACCAACGGCAGTATAGCCAGCCACCAAAAGCGAAATAAGAGCCATCGTTCTTCTAAAAGAAGGCATTTTTTCAAGGCTGTCAATATTACTATACACTTTAGATTCTGCTTTGGTAAGTGTATCATGTCTACTTGTATTCCAAAACGCATCTTTGTAATTAGCCGCATCGGATTTAACGACAAGCGTTGGCCCAGCATACACAGAATCTGGCAATGCCTTATTAATGGTATAATTTTTATACGAAACCGTACGGCCGCCAAAAACACCACCTTTACTATTTTTTGTTAGCGCCGCCTCTGTAAAAGCAGTACTCTTTATTAAATGATATCTATTATCGGAACCTTGTTCAAAATCTAAATCGATGTTTAACTCTCTAACAAAATTTACGTTCGCATTTTTGCTGATAAACATGGTCATTTTTTGAACACCATAATTACCATCAAGGGTTATGTACATGGTTCCTCTAAATAACAAATCGTTGGTATTTCGGGGTGTAAAATAAAGCTTTACTAATTTTAAACCATTAGCATCCGTAATGGTATCCCTAATATAGAACATATAAAATGTAGGTGCAGCATCAGCAATAGGGCTTAAAAATTCATGGATAAATAAAGGGATATTATTTTCATAAATATTAACATCCATTACCAATCTATTCAAATACGTACTTACACCATCGTTATCTACATAGTCGCCAAAATTTACACGTTTTTGAGCGAGTACAATATCTTTGGTTTTTTCTGGAGATTTTCTAAAATAATGATTCGATAAACGCTCTTCTAAATATATTGGAATTAGGGATTTGCCAATGACCTTTTGTGTATCAATATTGTCTAATAAAAACTGATACTTTTTGAGCATCTTACTACTCGTTATTTTTTCAGGAATTTTACTAAGCGATAATTCTACTTTATCATACTCATCGTACTGAATATAATCATAACTGTCCGGCCTATTCAGTGATTTGTTAGCAATCACTCTTTTGATTAAATCAACAGCTGGGTTATTTTTATTTTTATACGCTGCGCGCTTATTGGTAGAAACTGTTACATTGTTTGAAAGCAAAGGATCTACTTCCATGACAATATCAATCACTTGTATTTTACCAATTTGAATGTTTTTAGTAATGGTTTTATAACCTACATAAGAAATTTTGATGCTGCCAATTTGATTGGTGCCTACTAATTTATATTTCCCTGCACTATCTGTAACCGTACCTCTACCACCTTTAAAAACAATGGTTGCATAAGGGATGGGTGCACCTGAATTTAAATCGGTAACAATGCCAGTAACCACTGTTTGCTGCGCACTAGCGCTTAGTTGTAACGAAACAACCAATACAACCAGTAATAAAAATTTATAAAATGTTTTAACCATGTTTAGAAGCAAAATTTTTCATGAGTTCGCAAAAAGTTTCAACGCTACTAAGTGGCATAGCATTGTACATACTTACACGTACGCCACCCACGGTTCTATATCCCTTAACCCCTACCATCCCTTCTTGTTTACAAAGACTTAAAAAAGATTCTTCTAAACTTTGATCTTTTAAAAAGAATACTGCGTTCATTAAGCTTCTATCTTCTTTGGCAACACGTGCTTCAAAAACAGGCAATGAATCGATGGTATGGTATAATAAATTTGATTTTGCTGTATTACGTAATTGCATTTCGGGAAGACCCCCTTCTTCAATTATCCAACGAAGCGTTAATAAGCTCACATAAATTGCAAAAACAGGGGGCGTATTCATGAGTGAACCAGCAACAATATGCTTTTGATAATCCATGATCGTTGGAATTTTTCTGGAAATTTTTCCGAGCAATTCTTTTTTAACCACCACCATATTTACACCCGCAGCACCCATATTTTTTTGTGCGCCAGCATAAATGAGTGAAAATTGACTAAAATTTTGTGGTGCATAAAAGATATCACTACTCATGTCTGCAACCAGCGGCACGCTTGTATTTGGAAGGCTATGCCACTGTGTTCCTTCTACCGTATTGTTGGTTGTAAAATGTAAATATTTAGCGGCAGGATCTACTACAAAGTCTTTGTCTATACGCGTATGGTTATTTGCGGTACTATCTGTTACTACTTGTACGTTTCCAAAATTAGCAGCTTCTTTAATTGCTTTGTTGCCCCAAATTCCATTGTCACAATAGGCAGCTGTTTCATGTGTATCGAGTAAATTCATGGGCACTTGCATAAACTGTGTAGTAGCGCCTCCATGTAAAAACAAAACTTCATAATCATCCCCTATTTGCATGAGTGATTTAACGGACTGGACGGCTTCATCTATTACTTTTTGAAAAAGTGCAGTTCGATGACCAATTTCTAAAATAGATAAACCCGAACCTTCAAAATCAACAATTGCTTCCGCTGCTTTTTGCAAAACAGAAGCTGGTAAAATAGAAGGTCCCGAATTAAAATTATGCAGTTTCATTATTGATGACTTCTTTGATTATGGTATCGTCGTGCACATCTGTTACACCTCCTGAAACAGTAAACTTCATCGCATCTGCAGCGGATACATTATCTAATAATTTAATATTGGTTTTTGGAACGATATAGGTTATTCCAGAAATAGCATAAGAGTGGGGAACGTACACTGTAACATGATCTGGTAACCCAAACTCTGTATTTGAAGGTTGGGTGATAAACCCAATGCGCCAAACACCGGATGCATCAACATTTACCAGTACTGGCTTGTCAAATTTCTTTTTATTGCCAGCAAAAGCTTCCAAAAAGTCTTTAACAGATGAATAAATAAATTTAATGCCCGGTGTTTTTTCTAGTACCGTATCAAAAACAGATACCAACTTTTCAACTACAAATAAAGAAGAGAGCCATCCCACAAATAGCACCAAAACCACCACAACCACAAAGCCTAATCCGGGAATTTTACGTAATGAACCATCTATATTTTTGTCTAAAGCACTGGGAAACAATGTGTTAATCAAATTAGGTAAAAATCCATCCACCCACTGGAACAGCCCTAAAACCACCCACAATGTTACTGCGATGGGAGCCAAAACAATGAGCCCTTGGAAGAAAAATTGAAGCAATCTTTTGAGCGTAACCTTAGCTCTAAGTTGCCTATACTTGGTATTCATGGTAGAAATTTGGGTGCAAGTTAATGGATAGTTCGCGCAAACTGCCGTTCAACAAAATTACGGATTATTTTTCATAGGAAACTTTGATTACATAAAAAGTTTCCATAGTTTTGCGCACTCAATTACAAAATGGAACCACAAATAAGAATTGTAACAAAATCACATGAACTTTTTATGCTATATGGCATACGAAGCGTGAGTATGGATGAAATTGCCAACCATCTGGGTATGAGCAAAAAAACCATCTATCAATACTTTAAAGATAAAGATGCACTTGTAGAAGGGGTGATTAACATTGAAATTGAAAGGCACCATGAAGAGTTTAGCCACTATGCTGCCGTCAGCGAAAATGCGATTCACGAAATTTTTTTAGCGCTTGACACCGTTCAGGAAATGTTTAAACACATGAACCCTTCTGTCATGTTTGATTTACAAAAATACCATAGTACTGCATTTGAAAAATTTAGAAACCACAAGCATACCTTTTTTTATGAAAACACGAAGGCCAATATTGAAAGAGGCAAACAGGAAGGATTATACCGACCAGCATTAGACGTTGACGTTCTCACCAGGTACAAGCTTGCCAATATGTTTTTAATGTTTGATTTTGAACATTTCCCATCTAATAAATTTACGCCTATCCAAATTATTAGTGAAACCACCGATAACTTTTTACATGGAATGGCCACACAACAAGGACTTAAAGTAATTGAACAATACAAGCAAGAAAGAATAAAATAAATGAAAATGAAAATGAACAGGATGTTTGTTGCCTATCTTATGATGGTACTTGTTGCCTTCACAAATAAGGTAGAAGCTCAAACCAAAACAAAAAATGAATTTAGCATTGCACAGTGTATCGAGTATGCGAATAAAAATAACGTGCAAGTTAAAACCGCTCTATTAGCCATCAAAAGTCAAGAAGCCATTAACAAAGAGGTTACTGCATCTGCATTTCCAACACTTAATGCAACTATAGGTAGTATGGACTACCTCAAGCTTCCAGTATCTCTTTTACCTGGTGAAATTTTTGGGCAGCCAGCAGGTAGTTATATTCCTGTAAAATTTGGTACCAAATACAATGCCAATGCAAGTTTACAATTACAACAACTGTTATTTGATGGTCAAGTATTTGTGGCATTGCAAGCGCGCAGAACTACTATTGCCATGCAACAAAAAACGGCAGAAGTAACAGAGGAAATGATAAAAACAAACATTCATAAAATTTATTACCAACTTGTAGTAAGCAAAACACAAATAGGAATACTAGATGCGAATATAGATAGGCTTAATAAATTAGAACACGATTCTAAAGAACTATATAAAAACGGTTTTGTAGAAAAATTAGACCTAGATAAAATAGCGGTGCAAATTGCCAACTTACAAACCGAAAAAATGAAAGCAACCAATGGTATTGAGCTTGGGTACATTGGTTTAAAAACACTTATCGGAATGCCTGTATCGGATACATTAGTTTTATCCGATCAAATTACTGAAGATCAAATCAAAACAGATATTGTTAATAATCAAGATTATAAATACACAGACCGTAAAGAATTTCAGGCTGTTAGTTTAGGCAAGCAATTAAACGAATACAATATTAAAAGGTACCAACTTAGTTATTTACCTACCGTTACTATGTCAGGGGCTTATACTAAAAATGCACAAAGAAATCAATTCACATTTTTTAAGGGGGGCGATTGGTTTACAACCAGTTTTATTGGCGTAAACATAAGCGCACCCATATTTGATGGTTTTGCAAGAAAGGCAAGAATTACAAAAGCTAAAATTGATTTGCAACAAACAGAAAATCAATTGCAATACTTAAAGCTTACCATAGACGCAGAAGTAACACAAGCAAAAATGAATTTTGCTACGGCTATCAACACACTCAATTACCAAAAAAAGAATATGCAATTAGCAGAATCGGTATATACACAAACAAAAAAGAAGTATGAAATAGGAACCGGTTCTAATATGGAAATTACAGCTGCACAAACAGATTTAGTGACTGCACAAACCAACTATATCGGAGCGTTATATAGCGCCATTATTGCTAGAGTTGATTATTTAAAAGCAACTGGAAAATTATAATTCAATTAAAATAAGTAAACATATATAACATGCAAAAATTTATTAAAATAACTCTTTTAACCGTTTTAATTGGCTTTACGGCTTGTACTGGAAATGAAAGTGGTGGCAGCTTAACAGACAAAAAAAATAAACTATCCGCTCTAAAAAAAGAAGTGACAGCATTAGAAACAGAAATTTCAAAATTAGATACAGCAGCCGCAAATCAGGCAACAGGCAAATTAGTGGTAACAGCTGTAGTCGCTTCTCAAACCTTTAATCATTATATTGATTTACAAGGTAAAATAGAATCAGAAAGCATTTCTTATGTAACTGCACGCGGTGGCGGAGGACAAGTAAAAGGTGTATTTGTAAAAAGAGGAGATGTCGTTCCAAAAGGAAAATTATTATTAAAATTAGATGACGCCATTCAACGCCAAGCTATGATTGCTGCAGAGCAAGGACTAGAAACCTTAAAAACGCAATTGTCTTTTACGAAAACACTCTATCAAAAACAAAAGAATTTGTGGGAACAAAATATTGGCACAGAAGTGCAGTTGATTTCAGCAAAAAATAATGTTGAATTATTAGAAAATCAACTTAAAACAGCACAGGAGCAAGTAAAAATTAGCCGCGAGCAATTACAATTTACATCTGTATATAGTGATGTAGATGGTGTAGCAGAAGATGTGAATGTACGTGTAGGTGAAATTTTTGCAGGTGCTGGTCAAATTAAAATAGTAAATACGACAAAACTAAAAGTGACTGCAGAGGTTCCTGAAAATTATAGCCTACGGGTAAAAACTGGGACAAAGCTAATTATCAATCTTCCTGATTTAGAAAAAAGTATTGCTGCAAATATTTCGGTAGTGGGTAAAATCATCAACCCTAACAGCAGAAGCTTTTTTATAGAAGCTAAAGTGGCTGCGGATAAAGATTTAAGGCCTAATCAAATTGCACTATTACAAATTTTAGATTATACCATTATAAATGCGATTGCAATTCCAGTAAATACCTTACAAAATGACGAGACAGGCAAATATGTAATGGTAGCTGTATCAGAAAATGGTAAACTAATTGCCCGCAAGCGGATGGTAACAGTTGGCGAATTCTACAAAGATCAATTAGAAATCAAATCGGGCTTACAAGCAGGTGATCAAATCGTAACAGAAGGTTTCCAAAGCTTATATGATGGTCAGCTAATTGTACTTGCTAGTAAATAATTAGAATACGAATAAAAATATTGTATGCAATTCATAGAAAATATTAAATCCAAGTTCAAAGAGTTTGGACCTACCACCTGGAGCATCAAAAACAAAACTTCCATTTACTTGGTGATTTTGTTTGTGAGCCTTGCAGGTATTTACCAGTTTGTAACCCTGCCAAAAGAACAGTTCCCAGACATCGTTATTCCCACCATTTACGTACAAACTGTTTATGTAGGTAACTCACCTAAAGACATCGAGAACCTAGTAACAAGGCCCATCGAAAAGCAAATCAAAAGTATTACGGGTGCAAAAATTAAAAAATTTACCAGTAATTCACAGCAAGACTTTTCGGCAATCATGATAGAATTTGATACTGAGGTTAAAACCGAAGTGGCCCTGCAAAAAGTAAAAGATGCTACAGATAAGGCAAAGCAAGATCTTCCCAAAGATTTAACGATTGAGCCAACGGTTATCGAAGTAAGCTTTAGTGAACAGCCCATTATGTCTGTAAACTTAAGCGGCGATTTTGATTTGCCACGGCTTAAAAAATACGCTGACGACCTAAAAGATAAACTCGAAAATTTAACACAAATTAATAGAGTTGATATTGTAGGTGCTCCAGAACGTGAATTTCAAATCAATGTAGACAACTATCGTGCTCAGAGTGCTGGCATAACTTTTGATGATATCACGTATGCAGTTCAAAGAGAAAACATGGATATTTCCGGTGGTTTACTTGAGGTTGGAAATATGAAAAGATCCTTGCAACTAAAAGGCCAACTTAAAACAGCGAGTGATATTGCCAACATTATTGTAAGAAACACGAGTGGCGCTCCTATTTACCTCAAAGACATTGCTACCATTGCTGATGCCACTAAAGACCGTGAAAGTTTTGCCCGTTTAGATGGTAAAAACGTAGTAACCTTAAATATTATCAAAAGAAGTGGCGAAAATTTAATTGAAACTTCTGATGGCGTAAAAAAGATTGTAGAAGAAGGTAAAGGAACCATTTATCCGAACAATTTAAAAGCAGTGATATCTGGTGATCAAAGTATTAAAACAAGAAGTTCATTCAATGAACTCGTAAACTCCATTATCATTGGGTTTATACTCGTACTTATTGTACTCATGTTTTTTATGGGCGTAGTGAATGCCTTTTTTGTGGCACTATCTGTTCCACTGAGTATGTTTGTTGCTTTTGTATTTTTACCAGGTGCCGATTTAATTGTTGGCACACATGTTACCCTTAATTTTATCGTATTATTTGCGCTACTTTTTGGCTTAGGTATTATTGTGGATGACGCCATTGTGGTGATAGAAAATACACACCGAATTTTTGTAGAGGGTAAAGGCAAATTAAGTGTAACGAGTGCAGCAAGAATGGCTGCTGGCGAAGTTTTCATCCCAGTGTTTGCCGGAACTGTTACCACACTTGCTCCATTTTTTCCGCTCCTATTTTGGCCCGGAATCATTGGTAAGTTTATGGTGTACCTCCCTACCATGCTCATATTTACATTAGCAGCATCGCTAGTGGTAGCCTTTATTATGAACCCCGTTTTTGCAGTTGATTTTATGAATCATCCAGAAACAGATAGTAAGGAACCTAAGTCTGCCATCTTTAAAAAGAAAGGATTTTGGATCGCTGTTGGCCTTGGTATTTTATTAGATATTGCTGGCGCTCCATTTTTTGGAAATCTATTAATTGTGTTCATGCTACTTGTTGTATTAAACAGGTATTTCATTACGGATGCAATCCACAATTTCCAAAACAAAGCACTTCCTTGGATCATGAATCATTATGAGTCACTTTTAAAATGGGCATTAAAAGGATGGAGACCGGTTCACTTACTCATTGGCATTATTGCGCTCTTTTTTGTTTCGTTGTTTGTGTTTGTTGGATCCATTATTGGAGGCAGAATACCTGTTACGTTTTTCCCTAAAGGAGATCCCAACCAATTGTTTGTGTACTTAAAATTACCCGTAGGATCAGATGTACGTTACACTGATTCTATTACACGTATATTAGAAGGAAGGGTGAATAAAGTATTAGGTACCGAAAATGGCAAAACCAATCCTATTGTAGAAAGTATCATTAGTAACGTTGCTGTGAATGCCGCCGACCCTACTAGTGGCGACCGTACAACTAGAAGTGAACTTGGTCGTATTCAAGTATCGTTTGTAGAATACGAAAAAAGACATGGTACAAGAACGGCGCCCTACCTAGACAAGGTAAGACAAGCGGTGCAAGGTATTCCAGGAACAGAAATTAGTGTTAACCAAGAAAGTGGCGGACCACCAACAGATCCTCCCATTAATATTGAAATTGCTAGTGAAGATTTTGATGCTATGATTAAAACATCCTCTTCACTCAAAAACTATTTAGATTCTATTCGTGTACCAGGTGTAGAAGAACTAAAAATGGATGTGGACTTAAAAAATCCAGAAATCACTTTAAGTGTTGACAGAGAACGTGCCCTTATTGAAGGTGTTTCTACCGCTCAAATTGGTATGCAAATTAGAACGGCTCTTTTTGGTAAAGAAATATCTAAAATCAAAGAAGGTAAAGAAGAATATAAAATTCAGTTACGTAACAACGCCATTCAGCGTAAAAGCTTAACGGATTTATTAAATATGCGTATCTCCTTTAGAGATATGGCTTCTGGCGGTGCCGTTAAAAATATTCCGATCAGTGCACTTGTAAAAGTGGATCCAACCAGCACACTCGGAAGTGTTAAAAGAAAAAATCAAAAGCGTTTAATTACACTTCGCTCAAATGTGTTAACCACAGAAGGCTATAACGCAACAGCTGTTAACCAAGTGATTGCAAAACATATTGCAAACTTTAAAGGTGTAAAAGACGCTGTGAGCATTAAGCAAACAGGTGAAGGCGAACAACAAGCAGAAACCGTTGCCTTTTTAGGAAAAGCATTATTGATTGCACTGATGCTTATTTTATTTACCCTTGTTTTACAGTTTAATTCGGTAAGTAAATCGGTAATCATTTTAAGTGAAATTTTATTTAGTGTGATTGGTGTGTTTTTAGGATTTGCTATAACAGGCATGGAAGTGTCAGGTCTTATGACAGGACTTGGTATTGTAGGACTCGCAGGTATTGTGGTTAAAAACGGTATTCTAGTGATTGAATTTGCCGACGAGTTAAGAAGCAGAGGCATGAAAACCAGAGACGCTGTGATTCAGGCTGGTAAAACCAGAATTATTCCGGTATTACTTACTGCTGTTGCTGCAATACTTGGATTTATTCCAATTGCCATTGGCTTTAACATCAATTTCATCACTTTATTTTCGGAACTAAACCCGCATATATTTTTAGGGGGTGATAGTGTTGCGTTTTGGAAGCCACTTAGCTGGACCATTATATTTGGACTCGCATTTGCGTTTTTCATGACACTTATTATTGTACCAAGTATGTATTTAATTGCTGAGCGTCTTCGCAGACCGATGCGCAAAATGTTTGGCGGTACTTGGATTAGCTTTTTAGGTATTCCTCCATTTACATTTATCTTTTTATTTTTGATGGTAGCTGTCATGATCAAACAAAAAATTAAAGTAAAAGCAAGAAAAAATAAATTACAAAACGCTGGCGAAACCTTTGTTGGTAGCTGGTTTTAAATAATGATGTTATGATACAAAATCACGAAATCGATTATAAAATCTACGGAGAAGAAATGCAGTATGTGGAGGTTGAATTAGACCCGAACGAATCTGCGATTGCAGAACCTGGTGCATTTATGATGATGGAAGATGGCGTTCAAATGGAAACCCTATTTGGTGATGGCAGTAATGCTCAGTCTAGCTTTTTAGGTAAATTAATGAATGCTGGTAAACGTTTGTTGGTAGGTGAAAACCTGTTTATGACAGCTTTTACCAATACTTCGGGAGGTATTAAAACCGTAAGTTTTGCATCACCGTATCCCGGTAAAATTATTCCACTTGATTTATCGAGGTACCAAAACAAAATTATTTGTCAGAAAGACGCTTTCCTTTGCGCTGCTAAAGGCGTAAGTGTGGGTATCGAATTTCAAAGAAAATTAGGCACCGGCTTATTTGGCGGAGAAGGTTTTATCATGGAAAAATTAGAAGGTGATGGCATGGCGTTTTTACATGCCTGTGGTCACGTGGTACAAAAACAATTACAAGAAGGTGATTTATTAAAAATTGATACCGGCTGTATTGTTGGCTTTACTTCTAGCGTTCAATATAATATTGAATTTATTGGCGGCATTAAAAATAGCATTTTTGGTGGTGAAGGGCTCTTTTTTGCAACACTGAGAGGACCTGGTACCGTTTGGATTCAAACATTACCTATTAGCCGTTTAGCAGGACGCATTTTACAATACGCTACTACATCTCGAAGAGAAGAAGGCAGTGTACTTGGTGGTATAGGTAATATATTAGACGGCGATGGCTGGAGATAACCCAACAAACCAAGATTCACTCAAAGCATTTTTTGATAAAAAAGTTGCGGTATACAACCAGGTAAGTTTTATTAAAGATGACCCTATTTGTATACCGCATTTATTTTCAAAAAAGCAAGACATTGAAATTGCAGGATTTTTTGCAAGTATTTTTGCATGGGGCAATAGAACTACTATCATACAAAAATCCAAAGAGCTGATGCAGCTGATGGACAATGCGCCGCATCAATTTTGTGTTGGGCACAAAGATGCTGATCTTAAAAAATTATTGGCATTTAAACACCGCACATTTAACACCACCGATTTACTCTATTTTATAGAATTTTTAAAAGCACATTACAGTGCACACGAAAGTTTAGAAGCCGCTTTTTGTTTGGCTCCTGACAACAATCCCGCAGCGAGGCTACATCATTTTCATCAGTACTTTTTTTCATTACCCGACGCGCCACCCCGAACCAAAAAGCATATTGCTACACCTAGTAAAGGATCTACCTGCAAGCGCCTTAACATGTACCTCAGGTGGATGGTTCGTAAAGACAATAAAGGCGTTGATTTTGGCATTTGGAACACCATTCAACCAAGTGAACTGATATGCCCAATAGATTTACACGTTGCTAGGGTTGCCAAAAGATTTCAATTATTAGACCGAACCAAAATAGATTGGCAAGCAGGTCTTGAACTTACGCAGTATCTTAAAACCCTCGATCCAAAAGATCCCGTAAAATATGATTTTGCATTATTTGGACTAGGTGTGATAGAAAAGTATGTGTAATTTAATAGTATGGAATTAAGCCTCGAAACCATTGAAAAATTGGACCCATCAGCCTTAACAAAGCTCATCAACGAATGGATTACCCAAGACTTTAAAAAACTATTATTGGTGCTTTACCGCTTAGACGTGAGCGAGAAAAAGTTAACCCAACTTTTAGCAGAAAATAAAGAGGTAGACGCTGCTAATATTATTGCAGCCCTGATTATTGAACGCATTGCGGCAGCAAAAGCTTCTAGGGAAAATTACAAAATGGACCCTTCCAGCATTCCTGACGACGAAAAATGGTGATTTTAACAGAAAAACAGGGGGTTCATATTCGTCTATTGCATAACTTTATGGTACAATTAATCCTCTAAAACACTTTTCATGAAAAAAATAATGATGCTCGCTGTTGCAGCTTTACTAACGACTGGTGCAGTATTTGCTTGCGATGGTAAAAAAGATTGCGCTAAATGCAAAAAAGAAGAAAAGAAAACTTGTGGTAAAGATTGCAAAAAATGCAAGAAAGACACTAAAACTGCAACTGTTGTAAAAAAATAATTTTACAATTTGTCGTTTTAAAAAAGCCGCTAACAAATTAGCGGCTTTTTTATTGTCTATATGAGACGTTATAATAATTTGGTGATTGATGGTAAATCAAAAACTTCGTGGGTTGCTTTTACATGCGGCGTTGCACCAATATGATTTACAAAAATAGTATCCATGCCAGCGTTAATACCTCCTTTGATATCTGCATCTTGATTATCGCCAATCATAATACTATTAGTAGCGGTAGCACCTGTTTTAGCAAACGCGTAATCAAAAATTTCTTTATTGGGTTTTAAGCTATTACTTGCTTCTGAAGTAATAACAGCACCAAAGTATGCAGCAAGTCCAGCGTGTTTAATTTTTTGGTGTTGCACATTTTCAAACCCGTTGGTAACAAGGTGCATCTGATACCCTTTTCCCTGCAAATAAGTGAGTAACTCGGTAGTACCTTCAAACAGCGCTTTTTTTGTTGGAAGAACTTCTAAAAAATCAATAGCCATTTGCCTCGATAATGTTTCATCGGCTATTTTAAATTCTAAAAGCGCCAACCACATCCGCTTCCACTTTAATTCTTCCTGCTTAATAAAACCCTTGGTATACCTATCCCATAAGCGGTGATTGTGCACGCTATAATGATCAAAAAAAGTATTAAAACTCTCCACACCCCTACTTGCTAAGTTGTGCGCTGCGTAAAGGTCTTGTAGGCTTTCTTTGGCATTGGTTTCAAAATCCCAAAGGGTATGATCTAGGTCAAAGAAAAGGTGTTGGTATTTCATGGCGCAAAGTTAAAGCAGTTTTACACAAAAAATATGTTACTTCGTAGTATGATAGTTGTAATTACAGGCGCCTCTAAAGGAATTGGAAAAGCAGTAGCCACTGCATTTGCTCAAAAAGGTGACACCCTCCTACTTTGTAGTAGAGGTGAAACAGCTTTGTACGACACCGTTTCTGCATTACAAACCGCTTACCCAAATGCTACTATTAAAGCAAGACCCACCGATATGTCTAATGAAGCAGATATTTCGGCTTTTGCTAGCTGGTGCTTAGAAAAAGGAACCCCAGATATAGTGATTAATAATGCAGGGCATTTTGTACCTGGAAGTATTTATAACGAAGCACCGGGCACACTTGCTACGATGATTGAAAGCAATTTGTATAGCGCATACCATTTAGCAAGAGCTTTACTTGCGCCCATGATGGCCGCTAAAAAAGGACATATTTTTAATATTTGCTCGATCGCCTCACTACATGCTTATGCCAATGGTGGCAGCTATAGTATTAGCAAATTTGCATTAGCTGGATTTACAAAAAATTTACGTGAAGAATTAAAACCACACGGCATTAAAGTAACGGGCGTATATCCTGGAGCTGTTTATACGGCAAGTTGGGATGGGTCTGGTGTAGACCCTACAAGAATTATGGAAGCGAGTGATGTTGCTACAATGATTGTTGCTGCTGCTTCCTTATCTGATGCAGCCGTTACCGAAGATATTGTGCTAAGGCCTCAGTTAGGCGATTTATAAAAAAGGGGATAGTATTAAGCCCAAGTAGCAAGTACGGTTACACCACCTTTTACAACCTCATTGAGTGCAACATTAATTTTAGTACCTACAGGTAATAAAATATCTACCCTGCTACCAAATTTAATAAAACCGTACTCTTCGGTTTGCTTTACTTCTTGACCTACACTTGTATAATTACAAATTCGTTTTGCAAGTGCGCCAGCAATTTGTTTGTATAAAATAGTGCCGTGGTTATTTTCGACAGCAACACTCCATCTTTCATTTTCGGTAGAAGATTTTGGATGCCATGCTACTAGGTACTTTCCTTTGTGGTACTGGTTATACACCACTTTACCACTCATTGGATTTCTATTCACGTGCACATTAGCTGGACTCATAAACACACTCACCTGAATACGTTTGTCTTTAAAATATTCAACATCTGTAATTTCTTCAATCACCACCACTTTACCATCGGCAGGACAAATAATTTGATTATCGTTGATGGTTAAGCTTCTATTTGGAATTCTAAAAAATGAAATAATAAACAAAAACAAGAAAAGCGTTACACCAAAAATGATACCCGTAGCAACCGGGCAACAGGTTCCTAAATAAGAAATTGAAATTAAATTGATAAGACCAAAAATAAGGGCTGTAATACCAATGGTACGGAAACCTTCGCGGTGAATAGTCATAATTGTGATTTGAGTTGCAAATGTAAAGTAAAATCTATTGCGCAAAAAGTGTTAGCATAAGCCATACACACGGTCCTGCTAATAATAAAGAGTCGAAACGATCAAAAAAACCGCCGTGACCTGGCATGATTTGGCCACTATCCTTTACGCCGGCCATTCTTTTAAATTTACTTTCTATCAAATCACCCATAGTGCCCATTATAGCTGATGTACAGCTCACTATAATAAGGGTTTGATAAGAGAGCCCTGTTAGCGCCCTACCAATTAATACCACTGCTACCACCGCAAGAATAGCGCCACCAATAGTACCCTCCCATGTTTTTTTAGGGGATACCGCCGAAAGCGGCGTTTTGCCAATAAAAGAACCTACCATATAGGCCATGGTATCATTGATCCAAATACTCACGATTACAAGCATGGGTAATACATAATATTGTGTGGTACCTAACACAGCAACCCAATGTGCAGATGCTAAATGCATAATAGCAAAAAAGCTAGTAGTCATGTATGCAAGTCCAAACAAGTTATACCAAACCTTTGCTTTTGTGGTTTGAATGGTGGGTGTTTTTTTTATGAGTTTGCTAAACTCAGAAAAGCAACCCGTATGCACCAATAAAAAAAGTATGATAAAACTATTGATGTTATAAAAAATAGCACCGAGCATTACTGCTACAAAAATGATTGCCGAAAAAGCCCTTGTTTTAAACGTTTGAAAATCAAATGCCATATGCGATGTTATACGGTAAAGTCTAAATGTTCAGATTGTTGATCAATAAGTTGTCTTGCAAAAACAACCACATCGTGCGGCACATAGAGTTGTATATCACCAAACATTGGATAACTACTGTCTTGTTTATTTAAAAGTTTTACAGGCACATCATTATCCGCAAGTAAGCCCTCAATAATAGAAGCTTCTGCAAAAACACGTGTGCTAAATATTTTTTCCCAAGACATAAAAATCCGTTCGTTAAAATGAGGCGCTACAATTGTAAAGTTACAACGGATTACTCAATATTGGACTATGCTTTTTAAAAGCTTTGAAAGAAAACCAAAGTACAACGAGGCCAATAATACCCCACCAAACGGCAATATTTTCATCCATTGCTTTTCCAATAGATTTACCTTGCTTGGTAACAATATATAATTGCGTAACAATAAGTCCGTTGTTTAAGAAGTGCATAAAAATACTAAGCCAAATATTTTTACTATAATAAAAAAGCAAGCCCAATAAAATACCAAGTGCCGTTCTGGATAAAAAACCAAAAAAAGAAAAATGTATCGCGCTAAAAAATACACTTGTAATAATGATACCTACCCAAACATTTTTTGTCCAACCAATAAATAGTGGCTGCACCGTAGATCTAAAAAGTATTTCCTCAAAAATAGCAGGTGCCAAAGCCATAATAAATAAAGCGGAAATATAATCGAGCACACTATTCATGCGGGCCATATTAAGCATCAGTGTTTTATACGTTTGCTCTAGTGCTTTGGCTTTTTCTAATAATGCTGCAGGCAAATAAATATGCTGGTTAATTTCTGCAAGCGAACCGCTTAACAAAACACCACCATAGGTAATGGGTAATGTATAAAGCAGTAGTTTTGAATCAGAAATAGTTGCAAAACCAAGCGCACTAGATATGCTTTGCGCTTTTTTTTTATGGATGCGGGTAAAAATGATGGCAGGTACAACAAAGGCAATGAGCGTAGCGCCTAAATTAAGCAGTTTAGACAAACCTGCATTGACTGGCAAATTAAGGGCTGCAGGCACTTCTAAGATTTTACAACCTAGTAGTTGACTGCCTACAAGTGTTAATAGTAGGGTGCCCACAATCATAAATAAGCCTAAAAGACCCATTAAAATAATAAATTGAATAGGATAACTATAGGTTTGTTTCATGAGTTGAAAAATAAGCTTGTAAATTTGTGCGCCCGCCGCAAGTGTTTAGGGAACCAAGATAACACAATAATACACAATGGTAAAAATAGATACAATAGAACTGCCAGATTTTCCGCTTTTGCTAGCGCCCATGGAAGATGTGAGCGACCCACCATTTAGAGTGGTTTGTAAAGAAAACGGGGCAGATTTAATGTACACCGAATTTATTAGTAGCGAAGGCCTCATTAGAGACGCCATTAAAAGCCGTAAAAAGCTAGACATTTTTGATTACGAAAGACCTGTGGGCATTCAAATATTTGGCGGTGACGAAGATAGTTTAGCACTGGCTGCTAAAATTGTAGATGTTACCAACCCAGATTTATTAGATATTAATTTTGGTTGTCCTGTAAAAAAAGTAGCATGCAAAGGAGCAGGCGCAGGTGTTTTAAAAGACCTTGATTTAATGGTACGCTTAACAGCTGCGGTTGTTAAAGCCACTAAATTGCCCGTTACTGTAAAAACAAGACTGGGTTGGGATGAAGACAGTAAAAATATTGAAGAAGTGGCGGAGCGCTTGCAGGATGTAGGTATTAAAGCATTAAGTATTCATGGCCGAACGCGCGCGCAAATGTACAAAGGAGAAGCCGACTGGACCTTAATTGCGAAAGTAAAAAACAACCCACGCATACATATTCCTATTTTTGGAAATGGAGATATTGATAGCCCACAAAAAGCAGTGGCCTATAAAAATAAATATGGCGTAGATGGTGTCATGATTGGCAGAGCAGCCATTGGATATCCATGGATTTTTAGAGAAATCAAGCATTATATTAAAACCGGTGAGATAATGGCAGCGCCAACAGTGGCAGAGCGTGTAGCGGTTTGCAGACAACACCTAATACAATCCGTTGCCTGGAAAGGATCTGTGGTAGGGATCAATGAAATGAGAAGACATTACGCCAACTATTTAAAAGGTTTACCAGGTATTAAAGATTATAGAAATAGACTGGTTACCATCAAAGAAAGTCAAGGCGTAGAAGAAGTACTTGATGAAATAGCATCAGTATACAAAGACTTTATTGTAGAAAGAGCACCCATCGAATTAATAAACTACCACGAGAACTGTCCGCTATAATTATTTTATTGTAACTGTGTTGTAACAGCTTCATCGAGTGGAGAAACTGTTTGCGGAAAATAAGCCGTTAATATTCCTTCTTCATTTACCAAGTATTTACAAAAATTCCATACGGGCGCTTTACTACACCAACCATTTGCAGTAGGTTGCGTAAGCCACTGATACACGCTTTGTTGCTCGGAACCCTTTATTACAGAGCCTTTGCGCATGAGTAAAAAAGTAACACCATAATTTACTTTACAAAAAGTGGCAATGTCTGCGTCGGATTTTTTTTCTTGCTCTTTAAAATCATTGGCAGGAAATCCAACCACCACTAAATTATTTTTGTACTGCTGATACAGTGCTTCCAACTCTTTGTACTGGCCGGTATAACCACAATCGGAAGCAGTATTTACAAGTAACACTTTTTTGCCTCTAAAGGTTTCAAAAGAAATAGAATCCCCATTATTTAAAATGGCATTAAGCGCATAAAAGCTTTGAACAGGTTGTTTCCCCGCTGTATTAATTTGAACCGAATTTTTAGCCCCCACTATTTTTCCAGGAAACATAATCACCGGATACATGGTTTTTAAAATGGATTGCCTATAACTCATTTCTTTCTTTTTCATAAGTAGAACAGAGCCAAGAATGACACCAAAAACAATCGCAAATTTTATCATCATGGGTTTTATATTTTGTAAACGCGTACGCATTAACCTATTAATTTTTTTAACAACCAACCTTTGCCTTTGTACGGCGGATATTTTAAATCTGGATCGAGCCAAGTAGGCGTTTTCATTACCGATTTAATATGCGAAAAAGTATCAAAACTTAATTTACCATGATACCCACCCATACCGCTAAAACCCCTGCCACCAAAGGGTAATGCGTGGTTGGTAAGGTGCCAACTGGTATTATTAACGCAGGCCCCTCCCGATGGAACATTCGTTAACCAATACTGCTCTGAGGCTGTACTATTTGTAAACACATAAAATGCCAATGGGTTTGGATGGCGGTTAATAATTTCTAGTGCTTCTTCGTTGGTATCGTATGTGAGTATAGGAAGTATCGGACCAAAAATTTCGTCTTGCATGACTTTACTATCTACTGATACATTTGTTAGAAGTGTAGGTTCAATAAATAAAGTTGCTGCATTTGATTTTCCGCCGTGCACCACCGTGCCGTCTTGCAAATAACTTACTAAACGCTGCCACTGTTTTTCATTGATGATTTTCCCGTAACCATCTGTGTTCGCTGGATCCTCTCCATAAAACTTTTTGGTGGCTATAATAAGTTCTTCAATCAAACTATCTTTTAATGCGGTAGGCACGAGCACATAATCTGGTGCTACGCACATTTGACCACAATTAGAAAATTTAGAATTGGCAATGCGGCGCGCAGCAACGCGCACATTGGCGTCAGAAGCAAGTACAGCAGGGCTTTTGCCGCCTAGCTCCAAGGTTACGGGCACTAATTTTTCGGCAGCTTGCTTATAAATAATTTTACCTACAAACGTACTACCGGTATAAAAAATATGATCGAACCTGAAATTTTCAAATAGTGGCGGTAATACTTCTGCGCCATCGCCCTCTAGGTATAGCAGGTAATTTTCTGGAAACAATTGCTTAATCATTTTACCCATGATAGCAGCAGTAGCGCCTGCAAATTCACTTGGTTTTAATACCGCGCAATTGCCTGCGGCAATCGCGCCAATCAGTGGCGTAAATAAAAGTTGAAACGGATAATTCCAAGGTGCAATAATACATACTACACCCAGTGGTTCCGGGACAGTATAACAACTAGAAGGTTGATTTAATAAATTGGTAGGCACACTAGTAGGTTGCATCCAACTTTTTAGGTGCTTGATGGTATAGTTTAATTCATTTAAGAAAAACCCCACTTCGGTGGCCCAGGCTTCTTCTTCCGATTTTTTAAGGTCGGTGTGGAGTGCATGTGCTAGCTCTTTTTCATGGTCTAATACCAGTTTTTTTAAGGCCTCCAGCCTGGCAAGCCTAAAAGCAAAAGATTGGGTGGCGCCTGACATAAAATACTGTCTAAGCGCGCTCATCTGTTCATTCATAGAAAAGAGGTTAATATATTAGCAATTTATGCCTAAATAACAATACTCCTATCCTATTTGTTCGGGCTCTAAATATAATTTTAGCATTTCCCCATTTTTCAATAATTTAACCATCTCAAAAAACTTGTAGGGTCAAGCCTACTTCAACGATTCTATACTTATGAAAAAACAGCAAAAGAAAAAATTGTTAGCTGCAACAACTACGGATGCGGCAACAGAAACAAACAACCAAGAAACCAATCAAGTTGTGGCCGCAGATTCGAGACGTTCTTTTTTAAGAAACGGATTACTCGCAGCGGCAGGTTTTTATATTGTTCCGCGAAGTGTGCTAGGACGTGGCTTTACAGCGCCTAGTGATAAATTACAAATTGCTGGTATTGGTGCTGGCGGTAAAGGTGAAAGCGATTTATACAACTTCTTTATGTCTGGAAAAGCAGATATCGTAGCGCTTGCAGACGTTGACAGTCGTCAAACAGCAAAGAGTAGAGCTAGGTATACGAAAGCCAATGTCTATGAAGATTTTAGAGAAATGCTAGACAAAGAAAAAGGCAGAATTGACGCTGTGTCTGTTTCAACACCCGATCATACGCACGCAGTAGCTGCTATGGCTGCGGTACAACTAGGCAAACACGTGTATGTACAAAAACCATTAACACACGATATTTATGAAGCGCGTATGCTTACAGAAGCTGCACGTAAACATAAAGTGGTAACACAAATGGGTAACCAAGGTGCTTCTGGCGATGGCGTTCGTAAATTACAAGACTGGTACAACGCAGGTGTAATTGGCGACGTACATACCATTTACTGCTACACAGACCGACCAGTTTGGCCGCAAGGCATCTCTTGGCCTACGAGCGGTTCACCTATTCCTGCAGGTCTTAATTGGGACTTATGGCTCGGTACAGCACCTAAAAAAGATTATATCGATGGATTATTGCCATTTAACTGGAGAGGCTGGTGGGATTACGGTACCGGCGCTCTAGGTGATATGGCTTGTCATATTATGGCCCCTGCTTTTGCAGTAATGGGTCTTGGCTATCCACTTTCGGCACAGTGTAGCGTTGCAACGCCCTATGTAAGAAACTGGAACAAAGCCTACAATCCAGAAAGTGCTCCGATCGCTTCACATATTACACTCCAGTTTCAAGGACAACCTGGTAAACCAAACGTTACCCTACACTGGATGGACGGTGGTATTCAACCAGAACGTCCAGAAGAATTAGGCCCTAACGAAAGGATGGGTGGTGATGGTGAAAACGGTGTTATTTTTATTGGCACCAAAGGAAAAATGATGTGTGGTACTTATGGTATACTTCCTCAATTATTACCTACCCATTTATCTAAAACAACCATTGTGCCTGAAACAGTAGCGCGCGTAAAAAATGGAGAAGCAGGTCACTACGCTGCATGGGTAGAAGCATCTATTGCTGGCTTTAACAGCCCAGAGGCTAAAAGCTTGAGTTCTCATTTTGATATTGCAGGTCCATTAACAGAAAGTGTTTTGATGGGTAACCTGGCTATCAGAAGTTACGATTTACAAGCAAAAGATGCAAAAGGAAATATCAATTACCCAGGCCGTAGTATTAAATTATTATGGGATGGTCCGAATATGAAGATTACCAATTTTGATGAAGCCAATCAGTTTGTAAAACGCAGTTACCGTGATAGTTGGAGTTTAGGTATTTAATGGATATGGAAAATATTGCAGATTTATTTTTAGTAAGAAAGGATATTACTTTTTTAAACTTCGGTTCTTTTGGTGCAACACCTGCGCCTATTTTTGATGCCTATCAAAAATGGCAACGCGTGCTCGAAGCAGAGCCCGTTCAGTACATTGTATTTGATGGACCTGGCTACTTGCAAACCTCCAGAGCCGCACTAGCAAGCTATATTGGCGTAGCAGACAAAGATGATTTGGTATTTGTAACCAATCCTTCTTTTGCCGTAAACATGGTAGCTAAAAATTTTCCATTAGCACCTGGCGATGAAATATTAACCACAGATATTGAATATGGTGCTTGTGATAGAACCTGGGAATATTACTGCGCACAAAAAGGCGCTAAGTATGTAAAGCAAAAAATTACGCTCCCTATTACCAGCAAAGAAAAATTGATCGAAGAATTTTTTGCTGGCATCACATCTGACACAAAAGCAGTTTTTATTAGTCATATTACCAGTGCGACCGCATTAAAATTACCGGTGCATGAAATTTGTGCAATCGCAAAACAAAAAGGACTTATCACTTTTGTTGATGGTGCGCACGGGCCTGCACAAACAGAGGTAGACCTCGCTCATTTACAAGCAGACTTTTACACCGGTGCTTGTCATAAATGGATGATGGCGCCTAAAGGTTGCTCTTTTTTATATGCGCATAAAAGCGTGCAACCCATCTGCGATCCACTCGTGGTAAGTTGGGGGTACAAAGCATTAAAGCCTAGCCATTCTAGTTTTTTAGATTACCATCAGATGATAGGTACCAGAGACTTTTCGGCGTTTTTGACGGTACCCGATTGTATCGCATTTATGGAAAAGTACAACTGGACAGAGGGTTCTAAAAAATGTCATGAGCTGGTACTTTCAAATGCACAGCGCTTTTTTGATTTATTAGGCAGCACGCCCATTAGTCCATTAACGAATGAGTGGATTGGTCAAATGATTAGCATTCCCATTAAAACAGCGGATCCTGAATTATTACAGCGTACACTATTTACAGAATACCAAATAGAAGTTCCCATCATGCGCCAAGGAAATGATGTGTATGTAAGATACTCCATCAATGGTTTTAACAGTCAATCCGATATGGATCGGCTCTACCATGTGGTAGCCGAACTCCAGCATAAAGGGCGCCTTTAAAAATTCGCTTGCATATATTTTGCTCCAAGTCCAGCCGCATCAATTGGATTGGTTCCAGTAAACTCTTCCTGCTCCACAAAAAAAGATTCTAGTCCGTATTTAGCACCCGCTTTTAATACCTTTTTGAAATCGATAATACCTGTTCCTATCACACAAGACTCTTGTTTATTATTAACTGCTTTTGTCAAATCTTTAACGTGACATAATTTAAAACGGTTTGGATATTTTTTTAACCAAGCAATTGGATCTTGGTGAGCAAAATTTACCCAATAAACATCCATTTCAAAATCTACAAGAGAAGGGTCTGTGCCCTGCATCATTACATCTTGTGGCATTTGACCATCCATTGGAATAAATGAATAATCATGGTTATGGTAGGCAAATTTAATGCCGTGCTTTTTTGCAATTTTACCCGACGCGTTAAACTCATCTGCAAACGCTTTAAAGTTATCAAGCGATTTTTGTGCACCCTTGTGCGGACAAATTAAATATTGCATGCCAATTGCTGCAGCTTGTTCAGATTTTTTATCAAAATCTGTTAAGTTATCACAGTGGCTAGAAACAATTTTCATACCTAAATCATCGAGGTACGATTTAAAACCTCTATGACCCAAACCCCAAAACATACCTTGTGGGCCTTCGTAACTTTCAATTTGTTTGTATCCAAAACTAGCAAGTTTTGCTAGGGTACCTTTGGCGTCCTCCATCATATTTTCTTTAACCGTCCAAAGTTGAATACCAAGGTTTGGAATTTTAAATCCAGCAGTCGCATCAAAAAAATTTGCTTTACTTAAACCAGTTAAACTTAATCCAATCGCGGCCATTGAACCACCGCGTAAAAAATCTCTTCTATTAATAGACATCGTACTTAATTTTTTAATGATACATTTTTAAAACAAAAAACAAAACTAGGTTGCCCAAGCTTTATCTCCTTTTTTATACGTGATACAACCTTCATATTTTCCAGGGATCGCAACATAGCGGAGTGCTTGTGTGGCGCCTATCTCAGAGCTAAAGTAACCCAAAAGTGTAAGCTGTTTGATCATGGTAAAATAATGTGTAGGCTGATCAGACGTTTTTGTTTCTTGGTATTTTTTTGCTTCCACGTCCAAATCAACAATCATTTTTTGCTGCGCTTCTGGATTTGCTGAACTAAATTTTCCAGCTAATGCCGCCAACCCGTCTTTAAACACTTTTTGATCTTTGGCTTCGTAACAATCTGTTACGATCACGCCCATAAACTCACCCACTTTGGCAGCTTTTGCACCTGGTGTGTTTGTGGTAGGAATAATAATTTCTGCGATGTCATTTAACAAACTCATATCGGCAGCTGACAATACACTGGCAGCAGCGTCTGGGTTTGCTTTACAACCGCTCAAAAAAGCAGATGATCCAATAATGGTTCCACCTAGTAATAGGGCAACACTTGATAAGGCTTCTCTTCTATTCATGGTTAAAAATTAATGGTTATACATCACAAATTTTAATCGCTTGCTTAAGAGAGGCAAGCGAATCTTTAGACGCTGGAATAAATTCTTGTGCTACATATTTATTAAATCCAGTAGCTACAATAGCTTTCATGATAGCAGGATAATACAACTCTTGTGTATCATCAATTTCATGTCTACCCGGCACACCAGCCGTATGGTAATGAGCAATGTATTCGTGGTAGGTATTAATGGTATGAATCACATCTCCTTCATCTACTTGCATATGGTAAATGTCGTAGAGTAATTTAAAATTAGGAGAACCTATTTTTTTACAAAGTGAAACGCCCCAAGCAGTTCTATCACACATATAATCTTTATGGTCTACTTTACTGTTCAGGAGTTCCATAATAATGGTCACGCCTCTTTTTTCGGCGTGTGCCATAATTTGTTGTAGTCCTTCTGCACAATTTTCAAGACCTGTTGTATCATCAAGGGTAGCAGTTCTATTACCACTAAAACAAATTAAATTGGTATAGCCTGCATCCGCTACTAGATCGATATGCTCATTGTATTTTTGAATGAGTGTTGCATGGTTTGTTTTATCGGCCCAACCTTTTGTTAAACCAATTTCGGCGCCATTACACATAGTAGAAATTAGTCCGTATTTTTTTAGCATGGGCCAATCAGATGGACCTACTAAATCGATGCCTACAAGACCCATTTCTTTGGCTGCTTTACATAAGTCTTCTAATGCTATGCCACTAAAACACCAACGACACACAGAGTGGTTTACATTTCCTTTTAATCCTTTGTACATACGGCTTTTAGGGTTATTTGTTGCAGCAGAAGCCAAAGAACCAAGCGCACTACTTGCGGCAAAAGTTGCTGCACCAGCCACCATATTTTTAATCACATTTCTTCTATTGTTAGACATGGTATTTATCTTTTAAATTAAGCGGCTACTTTATTTTTATTACGCATGTATAAAAATAAACCCGCAAACGCTACTGATAAAAATATTGGAATCAAAAGTGTTGTATTTAATACCGCTTGTCCTGCTTCTGCAGGTGATAAAGAAGAGGCTTGCAACTGCGCATAATGATCACCCATAAATATCATGTACACCGATACGGCAAACATACCAGCGCCACCCATGAGGTTTAAACCTACAGCGCCTGTTTCCGGTAAATTTTCTGCAACAAAACCAAGCATGGTTGGCCAGAAATAACACACACCCATACCAAAAACAATCGCACCTACAAATAACATGTTACCTGTTGTGTGACCCATAATATAGAGTCCTGCCGCCGATAATACTGCCGATAAAAATAAAACACCTGTTGGTGAAAAACGGTGCACCACGGGTTCTGCAAGTCCACGACCTATCACCATGATACCAGTTTCGAGGGTCAATAATAAAAGTGCATTATCAGAAACATTTTTAAGTAACACATCAATCCACTGACCCGTAAATAATTCGGTAATGGCGGTACCAAACATGAGCACAATCATGATGATAAAAAGTGGGTTAAGTAATGCCTTATACATAGCTGCTGTAGAAATACCACTCGCCACACGTTCTGTAACCGGAAAATCTAATTTGCTAAAAAAGTATCCATAGGCTAAAGTAGGAATGGCCATAAGTCCAACCTGTACTTGCCAACCAATACCCATTTTACTTAAAAAGTATACAATAAGCGTACCAATTACAATTCCACCCGGAAACCATAAGTGAAAGTGGTTTAATTTGGTGGTTTTATTATCCGCGTAAATGGTTGCTACCAGTGGGTTACAAGCTGCTTCGACAGTCCCATTGGCAATTCCAATACAAAGTGTAGAAATAAATAAACCCCAATAGCCACCGGCAAATACAGTCAATAAAATGCCTGCCAAGTGAAATATAAAAGCCACCAACAACAACTTTTTCATACCAATAATATCCACTACAATGCCACCTATTACAACGGCTAACGGAAAACCCCAAAAGGCAGTGGCAGCAATGGTTCCGAGCTGACCCGGGTTGAGCTGAAACTGCACGCCTAACTGGCCTAAAATACCCGCTCTAATCCCAAATGATAAAGAAGTTACTAGTAAAGCTAAGCAGCTAGCTACAAAGAGTTGTTGCTTTTGAATGTTGTTTTGCATCATCGTAAAAGGTTCGTGATAAATACTATTCAATAAATGTAATTTTTTTATTTTAAATGTTGACCGATAAAATTTACTTTTAGTTCCACAATTTAAAATAGAACAAACATGAACAGAAAATTAAGAATGGGCATGGTTGGCGGTGGTAAAGATGCCTTTATTGGCGCTATACATAGGCTTGCAGCCAATATGGATGGACTGATAGAAATCTGTTGTGGTGCGCTTAGCATCAATCCTGAAATAGCTAAGGACTCTGGCGCTTCCTTGTTTTTACCCGAGCATCGTACTTATTTAACCTACGATGAAATGATTACTAAAGAAAGCCAGCTTCCAGCTTCTGAAAGAATGGATTTTGTAACCATCGTAACGCCCAACTTTGCACACTTTGCACCTGCCATGATGGCCCTCGATCATGGATTTCATGTTGTCATAGAAAAACCTATTGCTTTTACCCTCGACGAAGCCAAACAACTGCACCAAAAAGTACAGGAAACAGGACTTACGCTTTGCCTTACACATACGTATTCTGGCTACCCACTTGTAAAACAAGCAAGGGCGATGGTACAAGACAATGTTTTTGGAAAAATTAGAAAAGTATGGGTAGAATATCCGCAGGGCTGGCTTAGCAAATTAAGTGAGCGTGAAGGAAACGCACAAGCAGCTTGGAGAACCGATCCTAAAAAATCTGGAAAAGCAGGTTGTATGGGTGATATTGGTACGCATGCTGCGCACTTAGCAGAATACATTACGGGCGCTCAAATCACACAACTTTGTGCCGATTTAAACGCCATGGTAGAAGGCCGTATGCTGGACGATGATGGCAATGTGTTGTTACAATTTAGCAACGGTGCTAGAGGTGTACTGATGGCATCTCAAGTGGCAGCTGGTGAAGAAAATGCATTAAAAATTAGAATCTACGGCGAAAAAGGTGGACTTGAATGGGCGCAACACGACCCCAATACAATGCTTGTAAAATGGCTCGATGCGCCAACGCAAATTTTACGCGCGGGTGGTAATTATGGCGATAGACTTAGCAAATACGCCATTCATAATAGTAGAACACCAGGTGGACATCCAGAAGGATATTTAGAAGCGTTTGCAAATATCTATCGCAATTTTGCACTGACTTTATCTGCAAAAATGGATGGTACAATACCAACACCTGAAATGTTAGATTTTCCAAACACCAATGATGGCTTAAGAGGCATGGCATTTATTGATAACGTAGTTGCCTCTGGAGCATCGGATCAAAAATGGACACCTTACATTATTTAAATGACCGCATTAATAAATGACTATGACAACGATTAAAGGACCTGGTATTTTTTTAGCACAGTTTATGGGTGATACGGCACCCTTTAATTCTTTAGAAAGTATTTGTACGTGGGCAGCATCACTCGGTTTTAAAGGTGTTCAAATACCAAGCTGGGATAGCCGTTGCATTGATTTACAAAAAGCCGCCGAAAGCAAAACATATGCCGATGAAATCAAAGGGATTGTAGCTGCAGCCGGTTTAGAAATCACCGAACTCTCTTCACATTTACAAGGTCAACTCGTAGCGGTAAATCCTGCGTACGATAGTTTGTTTGATGGCTTTGCACCAGAAAATGTGCGCGGTAATTCAAAAGCAAGAACAGCGTGGGCCGTGCAGCAATTAAAATATGCAGCAGCAGCTTCACAAAATTTAGGATTAAACGCACACGCAACTTTTAGTGGAGCATTATTATGGCATACGGTATATCCTTGGCCGCAAAGACCTGCAGGACTTGTAGAAACAGGTTTTACAGAACTTGCTAAAAGATGGAAGCCGATATTAGACGTTTTTGATAACCATGGTGTAGACCTTTGTTACGAAGTGCACCCCGGTGAAGATTTACATGATGGCGTTTCTTACGAAATGTTTTTAGAAAAAGTAAACAACCACAAGCGCGCTTGTTTACTCTATGATCCATCGCATTTTGTATTACAATGTTTAGACTACTTAAGTTATATCGATCATTACCATGAGCGCATCAAAATGTTTCATGTAAAAGATGCAGAGTTTAATCCTTCTGGTAAGCAAGGTGTATATGGAGGGTATCAAAACTGGGTAGGCCGTGCCGGCAGATTTAGATCACTGGGAGATGGACAGGTTAATTTTGGCGCTATTTTTAGCAAACTAGCGGCCTATAATTATAGTGGTTGGGCAGTAATGGAATGGGAATGTGCCATTAAAGACGCACAAGTTGGCGCCGCAGAAGGAGCGCCATTCATTCAAAAAAATATTATTCAGGTTACGGAGAAAGCATTTGACGATTTTGCTAGCACCGGTACCAACGAAAAATTAAATCGTTCCATTTTAGGAATAGATTAATAACTTTAAACCCTCATTAAAAAATAGTAACCGTGAAAAAGATGTACCTAACACTTCCCCTATTTGCACTGATTGTTGCATGTGGCGGCGGAAATGAAAAAAAAGAAGATGCAGGCGCAGCAACTGCAGCAGTAGTAGATGTAAGTAGCAATCCAGATTACCAAAAAGGTTTAGAACTTGTTGGCAAATCAGACTGTTTAACTTGTCATAAAGTGAGTGAAAAAAATATTGGACCTGCCTACAAAGACGTTGCAGCAAAATATGAAAACACCGAAGAAAATGTAAAAATGTTAGCCGGTAAAATTATTAAAGGTGGGCAAGGTGTTTGGGGCGCTATCCCAATGACACCACACACATCATTATCGGAAGCCGATGCAGAACAAATGGTAAAGTATATTCTACTCCTTAAAAAATAAAATATGATTGCTTCATTTTTCACTTCCATGTTACTAGGCGGTTTGCTTGCGGGCACAACACCTACAACAACAAACACTGCTGATTCAAAAAAAGAAACAGTAGCGCCAAAATCAGAATGGATTACTTTATTCAATGGTAAAAACACCAAAGGATGGCATTCTTATGGTAAAGAAACAGTTGGTAAAGCATGGAAGGTAGAAGAAGGTGGCATCCTTCATTTAGATGCTTCTAATAAAGCCGATTGGCAAACCAATGGTGGTGGCGATTTAGTTCACGAATTAGAGCTTCAAGATTTTCATTTAAAATTAGAGTGGAAAATCGCACTTAAAGGAAACAGTGGTGTTATCTTTTGGGTACAAGATGATAAGTCTAAATACGACTACGTTTGGAATACAGGACCAGAAATGCAAGTGCTCGATAATGATGGACATGCTGATGGAAAAATTATCAAACACCGTGCTGGAAACTTATATGATTTAATTGCAGGAACAGAAGGTGTTGTAAAACCTGTTGGAGAATGGAACCAAGCAGAAATTGTTTGCTACAGAGGCAAATTAGATTTTTACTTAAACGGTGTTAATGTAGTATCTACAACATACGGTGATGATGCTTGGAGAAATATGGTTACAAATAGTAAATTTAAAACGATGCCAGATTTTGGTAAAGTATTTACAGGTCATATTGCACTGCAAGATCATGGCGATAATGTTTGGTTTAAAAACATTATGGTTAAAAAATTATAAGCGAAGCATGTTACTTTAGCGTCATGAATCATTTGCCCGACGAATATTATATGGAAGAAGCTTTAAAAGAAGCAAACATAGCATTTGAGGCAGACGAAGTACCAGTGGGCGCCGTAGTGGTGGTGAACGGTAAAATTATAGCCAGAGGCCATAACCAGGTAGAGCTTTTAAACGATTCTACCGCCCACGCCGAAATATTAGCGCTAACCTCTGCATACGCTTCAATGGGCGCTAAATACCTCCCAGAAGCCACTTTATACGTTACCCTAGAACCCTGCATGATGTGCGCAGGAGCGCTTTACTGGGGCAAAGTAAGTCGTATCGTTTACGGCGCTTCTGACGAAAAAAATGGATATCAAAAAATAGCCCAACCCTTTGGACCTAAAATCGAAATAGTAGGAGGTGTTTTAGCCGCAGAATGTAGTTGGCTGATCAAAAACTTTTTCAAAAACAAACGTTAAGCATTTTGATGGGCTCCAATTAGGGTGTAGCTTTGTGCATTCATTCATTCTTTTTAAAAATACAATTATGTCATTTACACTTGCACCTTTACCCTATGCACATGATGCATTAGAACCACATATCGATACCACTACCATGCAAATTCACCATGGTAAACACCACCAAGCTTATGTAGACAATCTAAACAAAGCAGTGGCAGGTACCGAGCATGAATCAAAAACCATAGAAGAGCTAGTTGCTGCTGCAGGAAGCATTAGCCCTGCTGTTCGTAACAACGGTGGTGGACATTGGAACCACACTTTTTTCTGGGAAAGTTTAGCCCCAAATGCAGGCGGTGCTCCAACAGGTGCATTAGCAATAGCTATTGATGCTGCTTTTGGTTCATTGGATGCATTCAAAGAAAAATTTGCTGCTGCTGGTCTAACTCGTTTTGGAAGTGGTTGGGCTTGGTTAGTAGTTGTAGATGGTAAACTAGTCGTTTCTTCTACCCCAAATCAAGACAATCCTTTAATGGACGTTGCAGAAGTAAAAGGAACACCCATTTTAGGTGCTGATGTTTGGGAACACGCTTATTATTTAAAATATCAAAACCGCAGAGCAGATTATTTAGCTGCGTTTTGGAATGTTGTAAACTGGAATAAAGTAGCTGATCGTTTTAGCGCAGCTTCTTAGTTTAATATATTACGGAACGGGGTCGTAACCATGACCTCCACCCGGTCTACATTTACTGATACGGATTATTGCGAGGTACATGCCTTTAAATAATCCGTATTTTTTTAGGGCATCTACTGCGTAATGAGAACAAGTTGGCGTAAACCTACACTTAGGCCCTAGCGCAGGCGAAATCACGTACTGATAAAATTTAATAACCAGAATAAATGGGATGCTCAGTATTTGCCAAATTATTTTCATCCAATTTGTTTGATTAATTTTTCAATGACTGTTGGCATCAATTCTTGCAATGCAGCAGTAGTTGGCATTTGTTTGTCGATCCACAAAATAAATACTGCAACGCTTTTTTGTTGTGCCACTAACTGTTCGTGTAATGAAAGTTTATGCAAGCGGTAGGCTTCACGCATGCGTCTTTTAATGGTGTTACGGTCTACTGCTTTTTTAAAATTTCTGGCAGAAACACCCACACCCACTTGCACGGGATGTTTAGGTGTATGCTCGACGGGTAAATAAAATACTTTAACCGGAAACGCGGATATACTTTTTCCTTTCGCAAACAAGAGTTCAATTTGTTTGCGGCTTTTTAATTTTTCAAATTTGTTATAGGAAAAAGTACCAGCCATAATTTAAAAATGGGACTACACTAAATTAAAAAAGTCCTGCTTATAAAAGCAGGACTTATATTGTAAAATCTTGAGGATCTTTAATGGGTATGCGCTAAAGAATTCCTGTTCGGTTTATTTTAAACCTTTCTCGCTAGAAACACTTAGTTTCTTGCGGCCTTTTTTACGACGGCTTGCCAATACTTTACGTCCATTAGCAGATTCCATTCTTTTACGAAATCCGTGAACTGTTTTACGGCGGCGCTTATGCGGTTGAAATGTACGTTTCATAACTTGCGTTTTTTAACTAACCCTTTAATCTTGTTTCGTTTCATATACGGCAGTCACCATGCTGCTGTCTTGTGAAAGGACGGCAAAAGTAAGGAAAAGTAGGTGTAAGTTAAAAAAGGAAGAAAGATTTTTTTTAACTCATTGAAAATCAGCTCCAAAAAAGTCAATTATTAAAGCGTAGCGGGCAAAGAGTGCACCGAATAGCCCAAAAAGTCGGCTGCATGGGCATCAAAATCAGCAGTGGCGTCGGTGGTATAAAATACAACGTCGCTTTGCTTTGTAATGCCAGCATCCATGCCTGGGTGCCTTTGTAAGTAATCAACTAGGCTTGCGGCCACAATAGCGCCCTGGGTGAGCACTCTAACCCCTTTAGGCACCAGTGACTCTATGGTATCTAATAATAAGGGGTAATGCGTGCAGCCAAGTAATAAAGTGTCTATAGCGCCCGATTTTGCAAAAAGGGCATTCAGGTCTTGTTCTACAAAAAAACGGACTCCTTGGGTATCGTAAGCCCTATTTTCAATGATGGGTACCCACATAGGACAGGCCTGCTGATATACTTTTACCTCAGGAAAAAATTTAGCAATTTCTGTGGGGTAACTTTCACTTTCTACGGTACCCTTGGTGCCCACAATACCAACATGTTTTGATGTAGAAAATTGGCCCAATACTTCGGTGGTTGGTCTAATAACACCCAGCACTCTTTTATGACGACCACGGCTGACAAGGTCTTTTTGTTGTATGGTTCTTAATGCTTTTGCAGAAGCCGTATTACAAGCCAAAATAACCAAATCACAACCTTTTGCAAACAACCAATCTACCGCTTCTAATGTATACTGATATACCGTTTCAAAAGACCTTGGTCCATAAGGCGCACGCGCATTATCACCGAGGTACATAAAATCGTGCGTGGGAAGTGCTAATTGCAATTCTTTAAGGATGGTTAATCCTCCATAACCACTATCAAATACACCAATTGGCTTTTTTGTTTGCATACACAAAAATAAGAACCCCGCCTTTATCAGACGGGGTTCTTTTATAAATAGTTTATAAAGGCTGTATTATCCTTTTTTTACTGGCGCTGCTGTTTTAGCTGGCGCAGGAAGCGTTCCACCCGCTTGTTTCCAAGCATCCATAATTTGTTGTGGTAAAGGCAATCCTAACTTCATCGCAACACGAATGGTTAAGTTATCTAAGATATTATGTTCCATGTACGGAGACAATGTTTCTGACTTTAAAACCAATGTGTATTTTTGATCAGCAATGATTTGTTGTAGCGCAGTTAATATCTTTTGTCTGTAAGGTAAAAGTGATTGCTCCATTTTGCCATTTTGCATTTCCTGTGCATACTGCTGCCAGTTCGCTAATTTATAACCTAAACGGTTTAAATCAGATAAAGCCAATTCTCTTGCTTTAGCAGGCATGGTAGCAGAATCTTTTTTGAAAAGACTATCTCTACGTTGGTAGTCTTGCACCGTGTAAGCATATTCAGGATTCAAAGAATCTTTTACGAAATTGTTAATGATCGTATCCACTTTTTGAATATCTGGAAACAGGCTTAATAAGCTTTGCTCATCAAAGTAACCAATTTTAACCTGCGCGTTTGTGCTATTTGAAAATAATAGGCTGGCTGCTAAAACCACACAAACAAATAATAATTTCTTCATTGTAGAGAGTGTTTGAATTTTTGTTATAACTGTTTATTTAAACTTTTTATTTTATCCCAAGCTCTTTAAGCACATCGTCGCTTTTGTCAAGTTTCGGGTCGGCAAATATAATGGTTATTCCTTCACTTTTATCGAGTACGAAGTCATAAGCACGGCTGGTCGCTATTTTTTGTATGGCATCATATACTTTATCCTGAACAGGCTTAATTAAGCGCTGACGCTCTTTAAATAGGTCGCCTTCGTAGCCAAAACGCTTTTTTTGGAGGTCGCGGACCTGCTTTTCTTTTTCAAAAAGCTCATCTTCACGCTTCTTTTTAAGGGCTTCTGTAAGCATAAACTGCTCAGACTCATAGTTTTTATACATTTTGTCGAGCTGTACTTGTAAATCGTCAATTTCCTTTTGCCACTGCTCGCCAATCACTTTAAGCTTAGCGTCGGCTTCTTTGTATGCTGGAATACGGTCTAAGATATATTTGGTATCAATAACGGCATAACGCTGCTGCGCGCTAGCGCCAACAAGACAACCGAGTACCCATAAAACAACAAATAATAACTTTTTCATGCTTCTTATTTAAATATTATTCTGGTTCGAAACCTAGCATAAAGGTAAACCTCGCCGCATCTTTCATAGAACCGTTAGGCGTAAATCTATCAAGTCCTACTCCATAATCAAATCCTAGTAGGCCAAACATTGGTAAGAAGAAACGCATACCTAAACCAACAGACCTACGAAGTTTAAATGGATTGTAATCTTTAATCGTGTACCAACCATTGGCAGCTTCATAAAAACCTAGCGCATAAATGGTACTGCTTGGGTTTAAACTAAGTGGATACCTAAGTTCTACACTGTACTTATTAAATATGGTAAAGTACTGGCTAGCTCTTTGCTGATCCGGATTGATACGTGGATTAGAATTTTCATACACCGGATAACCTCTGTGTGCAATGATATCGTAACCCAGTAATGCAAACTGATTGCTCAGTCCAGCATCCCCTACTTGGAATCTTTCGAAAGGAGATATTTTAATGTCTTTATTGAATCTGCCTAAATAACCAAATTTAGCAGCAGCTCTAATTACAAATTGTTTGTTGCGGTCTTCGCCGTGTGGTTTACCTAGTGGCACAAACCATTCGCCATTCATTCTCCATTTGTGGTACTCAATCCATTTGTACGGATTGGCACTTGTTGCAATACCCGTATTGAATAAAGAATATGGAGGCGTTACTTGTAAACTTAATAAGAAGGTAGAACCACTTTTTGGATACAACGGTTGATCAATAGAAGAACGTTGTAAAGCAATTTTTAAATTTAAGTTGTTTACGTTACCATTATCAAATCCAGGAAGATTGGTTGGATCAATAGCGTAGTTACTTAATTTATAGCGTGTATAATTTAAACCAAATGACAAAGAGAAAAAGTCATCAGGCCATTTTAATTGTTTTGCTAAACTAATGGTGGCACCTGTTGTAGAAATGTATTTGGTATCTGCAGCACTCGGGTCATACATACCGGTTGCGTAATCATAGGTTTGACCATACTTGGTATTAAACACACTAAACGTTAATGCATTTCTTTTTTTACCACCAAACCAAGGTTCCGTGAAAGAGAAGTTATAAGAACGGAAAGCCTTGCCATTACTTTGTACACGAATACTTAGCTTTTGTCCTTCTCCCATTGGAAGTGGATCCCATGCTTGCTTCTTCCAGATATTTCTGATAGAAAAGTTATTGAACGAAACACCAAGTGTTCCTGTAAGTCCAATATAGCCGCCCCAACCAGCACTCAATTCTAATTGATCACTCGATTTTTCTTCTACGGTGTAATTGATGTCTACCGTTCCATCGTCTGGATTAGGTCTTGGATCGATGCCAATTTTTTCTTGGTTGAAATAGTTAAGCTGCGCAATTTCACGCTGAGAACGCATTAAATCTGTTCTGCTAAATTTTTCACCCGGAATGGTTCTTAACTCTCTACGAATCACGTGCTCTTTGGTACGGTCGTTACCATAAATTCGAATGTTTTTGATGGTTGCTTGCGGACCTTCAATAATTCTGATTTCGTAATCGATGGTATCATTGTATACCGCCGTTTCTACTGGATCGGTATTAAAAAATAAATAACCGTCGTCTTGGTAAAGTCCACTAATATCACCCCCTTCTGGAGTAGCAGATTTACCTAATTTTTTATTGAGTGTTTCTAAATTGTAAATGTCGCCTTTACGAATACCTAAAATGGCAGTCAAAATAGAATCGGCATATTTTGTATTACCTCTCCAAGTGATGTTACCAAAATAATAACGGCGTCCTTCGCTTACTTTAATATCAATGTTTAAATGTCCGTTGGCA
This sequence comes from Sediminibacterium sp., assembly GCA_040403595.1. Classification (GTDB taxonomy): domain Bacteria; phylum Bacteroidota; class Bacteroidia; order Chitinophagales; family Chitinophagaceae; genus Sediminibacterium. The sequence continues at coordinate 93,736 of JBBAKI010000007.1, forward strand.
TTGTAGTAAACCGTATCATTTACAATCGTTGCATCTCTGTAACCTAGTGAGTTATAATAATCTAAAATGTTATCCTTGTCGTCTTCGTATTTTTTTGTGTCAAACTTAGCACCAGAAAATTTAATACGTGCGTAAGGGTCTAATACTTTTTTGGTTTTTGTGAAAGTTAAAAAGCCTTTTTCTTTCATGTACTGCTCAAAACTGTAACGTTGTGTTGTAACAATTTTAGGCGCATCAAATACAGGAAACAATGTTAGTCTAGACTTTTCGTGGGTATCTTTTAATTTCTTTTTTAAAAGTCCAGCCTCTACCGTATTGCCACCAAAATTAATATTGTTGATACGTACCTTAGGTCCTTTATCAATTACAAAATCCAGTAGTAACGTATTTTCGTAAGTGGTATCTGATTTTTCTAAGATTTTAACTTGTGCATTTTGAAAACCCTTTTCGGAATAGAATTTTTTGATCGCTTCAATCGCAGAAATTTTCATATTTTCTGTGATCACACGGTTACGCACAAGCCCCGTTTTGCCCGTTAAATCTTCGGCATCACTTTTGCTTACGCCTCTAAATAAAAAGTTAGATAAACGCGCACGCTCTGTAACTGCAATTTCAATTTCAATATGTTTATCTTCTAATTTAGTGATATAAATTTGTACGTCAGAAAAATAATTTTGCGCCCACAATTTTGTGATGGCCTTAGCAAACAAATCTCCACCAGGTAATACCACTTCATCACCCACATTAATGTTTGCAATGGAAGTCAATAAATTTTCATCAAAAAAACTATTCCCCGTCACTTTAATGGCAGTGATCTTGTATTTTTTGGGTGCTTTTTGATTTAAAATATTAATAAGATCTGCATCGACGTTGGTGATCACTGTATCCTTGGTTTGTTGCGCACTGGCAACAACGCTAGCAAGCGATAACACGAATACCAACATCAATAATTTGTACACTTTCTGCATCTTTTTCTATTTGTTATATCGCTGACTGTTCTTTCACCACAGCAGATTTCGTCGATTTTGTTTCTTATAAGCGCAGCAAATTAACGGGAATAATTAAAAGTCTTTGTTAAATCGCTATTCTTATTAAATAATTATATTATATACTACTGATTTTTAGGTCTTTTCTTCTTGTTTTACTTGTTTTCCTGTTTTCCCAAACCTACGCTCTCTTTGCTGGAAGGCAATAATCGCTTCATGTAAATGAGGCATTCTAAAATCTGGCCACAAGATAGGGGTAAAATAGAGCTCCGCGTAAGCTAGTTGATACAATAAAAAATTACTGATTCGGTACTCTCCACTGGTTCGTATCACAAGCGCTGGATCTGGAATTCCATTGGTACACAAATAATCAGAAATAGTATCTTGGTTAATTTGCTGCGGGTCCAAACTACCAGCCTTTACATCAAGCGCAATTTTCTTGATTGCATTGGCAATTTCCCATCTACTGCTGTAACTAAGCGCCATAATAAGGATTAACCCTGTATTGGCAGCCGTTAATGCGAGTGCTTCACCCAGTTCCGATTGAGCAAAATCTGGAAGCATTTGCCTGTCTCCAATAACCTGTAAACGAATATTATTTTTATTTAATGTTGGAACTTCTTTTCGGATGGTATCAACCAGTAAAGTCATCAGCCCGGCCACTTCATTTGCAGGACGGTCCCAATTTTCTGTACTAAAAGCATAGAGGGTTAAATAACTAATCCCTAGTTCTGCTGCGCCTTCTACAATATTTCTTACACTTTCTACCCCATGAAAATGACCAAACAAACGATCTTCTCCTTTTTCCTGCGCCCAACGTCCATTACCATCCATAATGATGGCTATATGTTCGGGTAAACGAGCTAGATCGATTTGAAGCTTTAGGTCTTCGTGCATGCGTTTAGAAAGGGTTTAATAGGCTGCAAAATTAACGAAAAAACAGAGGTTTGCGCCGAATACTTTGGCTATTTATAGCCAAAACAGCTTATTGAATAGGCTTGGGGCACTTATAGGTCTGTATATTAAAGGAAATGCCCACTTTAATACCTGCAAAAACGTCGGTTTGAAGCGTATTTCCTCTTTGCCTGTCTTTGATTCCTATGGGTGTTCCTGTCTCATAACTGCGGTCTTGGAGAAGGAATGCTGGTGAAGGAGACCCATCTGGAAGGGTTGGAAAGGCATCAGGCGCATACACACCACTCACATCGTCTAAATAATCGGTGTTGGTAAAACGGTACATGAGTTCCGCAAAAACGTTGAACTGCTCACTTAAAGCATATTTGACACCCAGCGTAATTGGTACCGATACACCAATGGGGTTGTAGGTTTTTAAAAACGGATACGCCGAAGAGCCCTGACCTTCGGTACCGAGCGGACGTAATAAATATTTTTGATTGCCGAGGTATGAATAAGGATCATACGAAAAAGCACCTACCCCCACACCCACGTAAGGCGTGAATCTAAAATCTTCGAAGCCCGGCTGAAACATAAAAAAATTAAAATCAAATGAAAGTGCGGCTTCCCAAACATCACTATTAAAACTTAGGTTACGCCTGCGCTGACTTGCATTGTTACTGTACTGATCAGAATAGCCAAGCAGCGCGTACTCGCCACTTAAACGCACACTCATGTAATTGTTAAACTGCTTTCTAAAAAAAACGCCGGCATTTGCCTTAGGTCTATGAACGGCAGCCGTAGGATTGAGATCACCAAAATAATGCGAAGCACCAGCCCCAATTCCAAACTCGGCTTGATGCACAAAACTTTGCATAAGCTGTGCGCCTGCGGTAAAAATACCGCAGCCAAAAATGATACTTAAAATAAAATGTTTTACCATGAGCGCCTGCTTGCTTATTGTAAAGTAGCAACAAAAATAAATACCAAAAATGTTAATTTCGTTTATCGAGGCCCCAAGTAAGCTTAGATCTAAGCGTAGACAAGAAACTATTTTCGTTTAATCGAACGAGATTTACGCAAAACTGCTCTCTTCTGATGGCCAATTGTACTGTTTTATGTACAATTTCTTTGCGCGCATCAAGTGCACAAATAAACTGATCGGCCCTTCCTTCTATTTCAAAAGAAACAACGTTGGTGTCCGGCACAACAATAGGACGCACATTTAAATTGTGTGGTGCAACCGGGGTGATCACAAAGCTTGCTGCATCCGGAAATAAAATAGGGCCGTTGCAACTCATATTATATCCAGTAGAGCCTGTCGGTGTAGATACAATTAAACCATCGGCCCAATAGGTATTTAAAAATTCACCATTTAAATAGGTATGAATTTTAATCATGGGAGAAATATCTCTTTTATGAATCGCAAATTCGTTGAGTGCAAATGGAGTGTCACCAAAAAGCCCTTCGTTAGAATCGAGATGAATAAGTGCGCGTTTATCCACTACAAACGTACGGTTCACAATAGCGTCCACTGCACTTTGTAAAGCATCCGGGCTAATGCTTGCTAAAAAACCAAGTCTTCCAAAATTGATTCCTAAAATTGGAATGCCAGAATCTTTGACAAGTGTAACGGCGTCAAGCATGGTACCATCTCCACCTAAGCTAATTAGACAATCAATGGAACCATCTAAATCTGAAGAAACTTTAAAGGGTATGAGTTTAGCTGCTGTTTGTGCAGGTAAATCGGCGTGTAGTAATAATTGATGAAACACATGAATTTCAACCTCATGTGGAGCAAGTGCCTCCAAGAGTAATGCCAGCGGATTGGGTGTTGCCAAATCTAAACCTCTACTATAAATTGCAATTTTCATATGTCAATTTTCAAATCAAAAACCATCAAAAATTAAATTCACTTTGCAAATATAAGCCATCTCGCCCTAGCTGGTTGCGGCTATATTCTATTCTAAATACAAAATCATACACCGAAACAACATCGAGTCCAGCGCCATAAGTGTACAAAAGCGTATTACTTAAGCTGTTAGAAGATGCTGCATATTTATGGTAGGCGTACCCTGCATCAGCAAATAATTTAAAATAAAGCCGAATAGGAATTTGATCGTGCGTTTTTGTTTGTAAGGGATTATGGAGTACCCAGTTTTTGACATTGTAATGAAAAGCATTTCTTGCTACTAAGCCGGCCGTTCCATCCACCACATAATATTCTAGCCCCCTTAATTGCATGCCACCATAACCAATAAGTCTGGCATTGGAAAAAACCGAATCGATTGGGGATTTATACGCACCACTCATATCAAACAATAAAAAACTTTTAGTGTTTACCTTTTTTGCGTAAAGCTGTCTAGCACTCATTTGAAATAAGGATTGCGCTTTTGTAGCAATGCGTTTCAAAAAAAACAAATCAGTGTAATTGCCCGCTGTAGGATATGAAATATTAGACACATCCATAAACTGATACCGGTAACTTATATCAAGTGCTTTTTGTGAAATAGCCTGACCTGGATAATAATTTTTTTGGAATTTTAAAATGGTATCCGCAATGGATTCATTACTATAACTAAGCCTTAACGTATTTCGCTTTTTGGTATCTGGTCTATAGGTATACGCAACGTCAAAGCGCCATAATTTTTTTGCGTCTGTGCTATGTTTAAAAAATACTTGTTTGTTATTTACGGTTCCAATATTTAATTCTTTTTGCGTAGCATAGGCAAACCCAATACTAAAACCTTTGGTAAGTTTTTTGTCAATAAACGGCAGCGTATACCGCGCCGAAAACTGTTTATTGTAGCCCGTTATAAGCCATACATTTATATTGTCGTTTCGTCCAGATACATTGTTTTGGGTAAACTTAATGCCATAATTAACCCGATCTAAACTTCTGTTTTGATCTACCCACCACTGATTAAAATTTCGGTCCACCAGCCTAAAATAAGGAACGGGAAAAAGATACCATCTTTCTTTAACGTTCACGCGGATATGAATGGTATTATCAATTTGAGTAGTATCAATATTTACATCAACAAATAGCTGCGTGTTAAGTAGTTGTTGTTTTGCTTTAATAAGTGCAGGTTTTATTTGTTCACTTGACATGGAGTCTCCAACTTTAAAAGGAAGCTCACGTAAAATGATCAAATATTTTGTTTTTGTGTTCCCAGAAATTTCAATGCCACCAATACGCGATGGAGTTTGCGCCATGCTCACAAAAGGCAAAAAGAAAAAAAGAGTCAAACTTAGTAGGCGCATAAATAAAGTTTTTGCAACTACATGTTGAGATAAGAAAGTAAATGATTGTAATTTTCTTGTAACTCGTTTTGGTAATTTTCTTCCCCAAAATAATATTTTACACGATATTCGTAACGTTGAAAGGTTGCAACAATAGTTGACACTTCTGTGCGGTTTAATTGTATAGACACAAGCATGAGTCCAGTAACAGGATCAGAAGTGGTATTGAGCTGTGTAACATACGCATCGTTGGTTTCAACAAGCCTTACAATTTCACCAAAAGAATATTGTCTCTTTTCAATTTCTAGTACAATGATACCGCCTTTTGTGTCAGCCCCTACATAATTAGTAAGCACTGATAACATGTGCTTTGCTGTAATAACACCGAGTAAATCTGTAGCTGTTGACACCACCGGCAAAATGCATACATCATACTGGGTTAATAATTGGAGCGCCGATAAAAAATAGGCATCGGCATGCACAGAAGCCATTACAAAATCATCCTGCAAGGAAGCTATAACAGCTGTTTCATGGGCATCTAACAATGCATTTTTATCTACGATACCAACAAATTTATCGTCTGTTACCACACACAAATGTTGTACATCGTAATCTTCCATTAATTGAAGTGCAAAAGATGCCTTATCCAATAAATGAACAGAAGGAAAACTTGTATTAATGAGTTGTGCTGCTAGCATGGCCGAGCTGATTCAAAAATGCTTCTAAAATTTGATTGAACTGCTGAGGCACTTCCATCATTGGAGCGTGTCCGCATTTGTCTACAAAATGTAGCTTGCTATTAGGTATAAGCTTATGAAATTCTTCTCCCACATAAGGTGGTGTAACAATATCATTGTTGCCCCAAATTAATAGTGTGGGTTGCTTTATTTGACTTAGCTCGGGACCTAAATTACTTCTGATGGCACTTTTTGCAAGGGCTAAAATTTTAATCACTTTAATTCTATTTCTAGTGATCTCAAATACTTCATCCACCAGTTCTTTAGTAGCTAAGGCCGGGTCGTAAAAAGTTTGCTCCGTTTTATTTTTGATATAATCGTAGTCCCCTCTTTTTGGATAACTATCCCCCATTGCCTTTTCAAATAAACCACTGCTACCCGTTAAAGTAAGTGATTTAATTTTTTCGGGATGCTTTAAAACGTGCACCAGGCCAACGTGTCCACCAAGCGAGTTGCCGAGTAAGTGAATACCCGTATATCCTTTTGCTTCAATAAATTTATCTACTATTTTTTCGAGACCATTTACCGTTGTATGAAAAATATCTAAATCAAAAAGTGGTAAAATGGGAACAATTACTTTATTGCGGTGTCTAAAATGCTCAATCAAATGTTCAAAGTTACTGAGCGCACCAAAAAGACCATGCAATAAAAGCAAGGGCTCTCCAGTACCTTCTTCGATGTAACTAATTTTATCCTGAACTTTAATTTCGTAATTCATGTGCAATTATATGGAACAGGGCTAAAATAATGATTTTAATAGGAACCACCGCATTAAATAAGTATGAAATATGAGTTACTTATTTGACCTGTTTGCCTAGTGTTTCAAAATGATCGCCTAAACTGGTAAACATATCCTTAAAAATAGGAATGATTTGACCAATACCATCCAGCACCTTAGGCCCCCAAGGCGCAATGTAGCCATAGGTTTTAGAGGCCGCCTTGGTAGATGCTGTAATCAAATGAAGCTTGTCGCCGTAAAATAATACCACACTCCAAATAGTGAGGTAAATAGCACCAAAAAGTAAGATGCCCGCTAATTTATTGGCCCATCCAAGTAACGCCAGTTCGGCCGCTTTTTGTAGCATACCAGCAACCAGCCTAACTACCAGTGTAACAGCTATCATAATCAGTAAAAAAGATACAAATGGAAGCCAGCTCGCGGTTATACCCGTATCATGTCCAATTTTAGTAGCAACAACCGCCGATAATTTTGTTGCTGCTGCTAAGCCAATCAGTAATGCTGCAAAAGAAAACAATGCAATAATAAAGCCACTGGTATATCCTTTAAAAAGTGCCCAAATTAAAATGATTACACAAATAATATCTAGTACCACGGTTTAGTTTTTTAGTGTTTCAACAATGCAAACAATTATCCTAAAGCAGCTTTAACTGCGGCTGCTACCGCCTTACCATCTGCTTGACCCGCTAGCTGTTTTGAAGCCACACCCATTACTTTTCCTAAATCCTGTGGCCCAGTTGCACCAACGGTTGCAATGATTTGTGCTACGATTTCTTTAATAGCCGCTTCATCTAATTGAGCCGGTAAAAACTTTTCGATAACTTCAATTTCTTCGATTTCTTTTTGCGCCAAATCGGCTCTGTTTTGTTCCTGATAAATAGTGAGCGAATCTTTTCTAGATTTTACTAATTTTTGTAAAAGCTTTAACTCTCCTTCAGTAGTAATAGAACCACCAGCACCAGGATCTGTTTTTGCTTTAATGATTTCTGCTTTAATAGCACGTAGTCCTCTTAATAACGCTTCATTTTTTGATTTCATAGCGTCTTTCATTTGCGCCATTACTTGTTCTTCTAAAGTTGCCATAGTATGTTAATTATTTATTTTTTTGAATTTGAGAATCTCTAAATTTTTTATAAAAGGATTTTGCAAAATCTTTCATTTCGTTAGCGAGTGCCTGATCTTGGGTTGCTCTAATAAATGTGTCTGCCATACCCATTAAAGTTTGGTAGTAAAAATCTGCCATTTCATCTACCATCATGTCTTTGGTCCATAAATCTATACGAAGCGCAGACTTGTCTGCTGCATCCCAAAACGCAAGCATCATAGCTGTTGCAGATTGTGCCATATCGGCGGTACTATCGGATGCATTCCACTTAATATCCTGTGGTACTTTGTTATCGTCTAAATGAACTTCTATATTAATATTTGATTGACGCGTCATATTGTACGTTTTTGCAAAAATAAGCCTAAACCTTGTTACGGCTATGCCTATGACTCTTTAAATAAAAGAGGTAATTGGGGTAAAATGGTGTTTTGTAAGTATTGAAGCCCATTTTGAGTGCGTTCGGCTTTTAATTTTTCGTTTTTATACACGAGTAATAAGGCTTCCGCAATACCGCTCGGTGTTGTTTCTGGGTAATGCGTAACCATATCCTGCATATGCTTAGCTAAAGCAAATGCCGTTGATGCTATAATAGAAACCTCTGCTTTTGCGGCTTCCAGTGCCATTAAATGTGCCGCGGCGTTATTGTCCAATACTACGGTTGCGTAGGCGCTCGAGAGGAGTTGATACCAGTTATGAACGGTAAGCCCAGCTGGTACAATAACCGTATCTACCCTGTATTTATAAGTGCTTAGTTTATCTTCCAAAAATGAGCGGTGCAAACTATTAGCGGGCACCAAAAGCAGTTTCATATTACTATGCTGCCATTTTTTAAAAAGCGAAAATGCCTGTAGCAACTCAATACTACTTTGATTGTCTTGCACCACCGATAAAAAATATTCGGTACCGCCTGCATGTGTACCCTTGTACATCTGCTGCAAAGTATAATCGATTGGATATATCTCTGAAGAAGCTGTAAGCGGCAGTAACGAAATGTCATTTTTTGCAACACTAAACTTTTCGGCTAACTCGGTGCCAACCTGGTTGTCTACCACAAGCCACTGCTTCACTTTATGCATACCTCGTTTAAAAAAGTATGCTTGCAGTTTGGATTGTTTTCCTTGAAATAAACATATTTGAGGAATGGTTGTGCGTAAGCTATACATGCCACTCAATTGCAGCCATAGAAATGGTTGTAGCTTTTTTAAAAGTTTGGGGGCTGTATGTTCATACCAGATTTTTTCTGCAATAAAACTACTTCTGTCGTATTTTGTTTTGATCCAACTACAATTGGGTGCACCCACAAAACTTGTGGGTTGTGCAGTGTCTGATAACAATAAAAATTGATGCTCGGGGTGCGCGTGAATTTCAGCCTCTAGCCATTTCCATACGAAACGACCAATGCTCGAAAAATTGGTATCACGAATACCCACTAGAGTTACGGCTATTTTCATTGGTTGCAAAGATACTTACATCTTTTCCACGGAGGCGCATTAGAGGGCTTAAGGGCAAAATACTTATCATACTTTTACAACATGCAACAGTTAGATTTATTTGGAGGCTCAACACAAGATTTAGGCGGGGCTAAAGAAAGAAAGAAAGCGAAAGCAAAGCCTGTGCCGGTTATGGTAGTGGAGACACCTGCGCCACCAGCCCCTGTTAACATTGCAGCGCCAGTAATTGTTGAAGCTACTACTACGGAACCCGTTTATGTTGAAAGATCAAGACAGCCCCGCGTATCCATAGAAAAGATAGCTGGTAAGAGAGGCCGTAAATCCTATAGTGAAATAGATACGGAAATAGATTTAATAGAAATTCCAGACGAAAAAGTATTGGCCCAAAAATTATACTATACCATTAGTGAAGTAGCGAGTTGGTTTAAAGTAAACACCTCTTTACTCCGTTATTGGGAAAATGAATTTGATATTTTAAAACCCCGAAAAACAAGAAAAGGCGACCGCTTGTTTAGGGTAGAGGACATCAAGAATTTACAAATCATTTACTTTTTACTACGTCAAAAGAAATATTCGATAGAAGGCGCGAGAACGTATTTAAAACAAAATAAATCACAGGCCGATACTCAGGCGCAACTAGTACAAAGTTTAAGCAAGTTTAAAACTTTTTTACTGGAATTAAAAGCAGGGCTTAACTAATGCTTTACTACAACATCGGTACTCGATGCAGCTAGCTCAATTTTGTGCGCCTCCAATATTTCAATCAAAGACATATTTATTTTTTCTCTGAGTAAAAAATAGTCTTCAATTTCATCGGCGGCCGATGAAAAATATTCTACAAGTACAACGTGTGCATGCTTTCCGGTATCATATAAATAGACATGAGAACTATCAATTTTTTGCGTACGTAAAAATATACGTATGGCATCTAACAAAGTTGATAAGGAAGCTGCGCTTGCACTTAAAGAAAGTTCTAGTTGTATATCTGTTTTACGCTGGGTGCGCAAACTAATATTGTCAACAATGGTATCTACCATTTGCTTGTTGGGAACAGAAATGTAGGTTTTTTCGTTGGTGCGAATACGTGTGCTGCGTAGTCCAATTTTTTCTATAGTGCCCGTAAATCCATTTACTTTTACCTGTTCGCCTACCGTAAATGGCTTATCAAAAAAGATAATAAAAGAAGCAATTAAATTTTCCATACTCTCTCTCGTAGCAAGGGCTACAGCGGCACCCACTAAACTTAAGCCCGTTAAAATGCTGCCTATATTTTTATTGAAAGAGAATTTTAAAACAAGGAGTACACCAATAATAATAAGGATTACCTTAAAAAAATCTTTAAAGAAAATAATGAGTTGATTGTCTTGTTGGTCTTTGGTTACATTAGCACGCTCTTCTAATACCATGGCCATAAAATCGATTACGCGAATACATAGCCAAATAAACACCACCACCAGTGCCCCGTTCATGAGCGCGTCTAATATTTGTCTGGTGGTTGTTTTGTAAATCGTAAAATCAAACGCACCCGGAAATTTTAATTTATCAATGGCGATCATTGATATCGTTAATAGTAAATACGTGCCCAATGGCTGTACTACTAAATCTAAAAATGATTGTTTGGGTAAATTGTTTTTGCTGTTGGTAAGGAGTTTAAAAAGCTTACTCGCTAAAAATTTAGAAATCAGTCTTTTAAAAATAAGGGTAACCAGTATGGTACCTAGTACAACTAGATAAGCCTGTACCGTATTGTCTAATATTTTTAGTTCCATTTGTCTATTTCCATTTTTTCGCCATCAAAACTTGCGTAGGTAAAATTTTGAATCCAATCGCCTAAATTAATATGATGACTATCGCCAATAGTAAGATCGAGTGGAAAATGACGATGTCCAAAAATTAAATAATCGTATTGCGCTTTTTGCAATAATTCTTTGCTGTAACAAATAAGCCACTCCTTGTCTTCCCCTAAAAATTGTGCATCGGCATTACCCGTTTTGGCCCTACTTGTACGGCTAAAATAATTGGCAAGTGCCACTCCTGCATCTGGATGCATCCATTTAAACAACCATTTACAAATAGGGTTGGTAAATATTTTTTTAATAAACTTATAACCAGCATCGCCAGGACCTAAACCATCACCATGTGCGATATAACAAGCTTTATTATTAAATTTAAATACTTGTGGCTTATGGTATACTTTACAACCTAGTTCTTCTTCAAAATAACCACGCATCCACAAGTCGTGATTACCAGTAAACACATGCACCGGAATGCCTTTATCGGTGAGTTTAGCGATTTGTCCGAGTAATCGAACATAACCTTTGGGTACTACATGATCGTACTCAAACCAAAAATCAAAAATATCACCTACAATAAAAACGGCTGCTGCGCTATCCTCTATAGATTGTAAAAAGGCAACTACTTTTTTTTCACGCTCCAAGCTAGCACTGTAATTAGGTGCACCCAAATGAAAATCGGAGAGCAAATAAATTTTTTGGCTGGAAGATGCATGAATGGTAGCTGTCATGTGCTTTTATTTATTTCTGTCTACTAAAAAACAGTATACTTCTTTAGGACCATGCACGCCTACTACGAGTGTTTTTTCAATGTCTGCTGTTCTGCTAGGTCCACTTGCAAGCGTTATGAGTGAAGGTAACTGATTGCCATAATGTTTGGTAACAGCTATTAAACCATCAGCAATATCAAATACCACCTGATCGGTGTAAGCAATGCAAATATGAATGGGCGCATACACACTCACGGTTCTACCACTCTCCTGACCCGCAGAAAGTATCATACTACCTGTTCGCGCAATTAAATTGTCGCAACCTGTAATAGAAGCGTCGCAATATTCTAAATCTTCAGATTGCATGCCGCCAAAACCTGCTTTGGTTAGCATTTCAATTAAGGCGCTTTCTCTACAATACGTTTGCTTCCAATTGCGCTGAATAAAAAGCATACTGAGTTGTGAGGCAAGCTCTTTTTCACTCGCACAAAATGCAAACTTCCCTTGTAAGCCAGCAAAATTTTCGGCAAACAACACCGAAAGGTCTTCTTTGGTGGTTGGGTATGTTGTGGAAACCGAATCAACGGCCGTAAATGGCGCAGGCACTGGCTTTGCCAGTGCCTGCTTAATTTTTTGTAATATGTTTTCTCTTGCGCTTTTTGCCATCCTTCTACTATTAAATAGATTCTTCTGTTGCTGTTTGATCTTCTGACGCAGCAGGCGCTACTGGTGCAGCTTGCTCTTCTACCACTTCAGGCACCACCTCTACTTCAACAATCTTTTTTTGTTCAAAAGGTCTTTTGCCAATTAACACTTCTACATCAGATTTATGCAACACTTCTTTAGCGAGTAATTCTTTTGCTAAAATTTCAACAGCCTCTTTTTTATCACGAAGTAATTGTAATGTACGCTGGTATGCTTCTTCAATAATACCACGCACTTCATGATCAATAATTTTACCCGTTTCTTCGCTGTAAGGTTTGGTGAAAGTATTTTCTTGCGAAGGATCATAGTAACTCACGTTACCTACTTTGCTATTCATACCATACGCAGTAACCATACTATATGCGATACGCGTAATTTGTTGCAAGTCGTTGGATGCACCTGTAGAAATTTTTCCAAAGAATATTTCTTCTGCTGCCCTACCGCCTAGCGTCATACAAATTTGGTCCATTAACTGATCCGTGTTGTATAAGTACTGCTCGGTTGGCGTATACTGCGCATAACCAAGTGCCGCCGTACCACGAGGTACAATCGTCACTTTTAAAAGCGGATACGCATGTTCTAAAAACCAACCACAAACGGCGTGACCTGCCTCGTGGTAAGCGATAATAGATTTTTCGTGCGGTGCTATAATTTTATTTTTCTTTTCAAGACCACCAATAACACGGTCAATAGCGTCTTGGAAGTCAATCATCTCTACCGATTCTTTTCCTTTTCTAGCAGCAATTAATGCAGCTTCGTTACAAACGTTTGCAATATCAGCACCTGCAAATCCAGGTGTTTGTTCTGCTAGTTTATGTAAATCAAGTGCTACAGAAATTTTAATAGGCTCAAGGTGCACTTTAAAAATTTCTTCTCTACCTTTTACATCCGGTTTGTCAATGGAAATTTGACGATCAAAACGTCCTGGTCTTAATAGTGCGCTATCTAAAACGTCGGGGCGGTTGGTAGCGGCTAAAATAATAATGCCCGTGTCTCCACCAAAACCATCCATTTCAACAAGTAGTTGGTTTAATGTATTTTCACGTTCGTCGTTACTCATCATAGCATTTTTACCACGTGCACGACCAATCGCATCGATTTCATCTATGAAAATAATACAAGGCGCTTTTTCTCTTGCTTGCTTGAATAAATCACGCACACGACTTGCACCCACACCCACAAACATCTCCACAAAATCAGATCCACTTAAACTAAAGAAAGGAACCTGCGCTTCACCTGCCATCGCTTTAGCAAGTAATGTTTTACCAGTACCCGGAGGGCCCACTAGCAATGCACCTTTTGGAATTTTACCACCAAGTGCTGTGTATTTTTTTGGATTCTTTAAGAAGTCAACAATCTCCATCACTTCTACTTTTGCTTCGTCAAGTCCAGCAACGTCTCCAAAGTTGATATTTACTTTAGCACCTTTATCAAATAAAGTTGCTTTTGATTTTCCAATATTAAATATGCCACCAGCTCCGCCGCCAGCACCACCAGCTCCGCCGCCCATTTTACGCATGAGTAGTAACCAAACCACCACAATAATTACAAGCGTAAAAATGGATTGCAACACACCACCCATCCAATCGGCTACTTTTACAATATCTCTTTTAACTTCTGGTATTTGGTGTTGCTCAGTAAATTTTTGAAGGTTCTCATCAAAAGATTTCCAATCCAAAACTTCAAATACAAATAGTGGAGAGCCCTTTACTTTTTCTTTAGGCAATACAACGCCAAATTTTTTAACGTAGAATTCCTTTTTAAGACTATCGCCATTAATGTATACCTGCACTTCATCTTTGTTTTTTACAAAATCAAGTTTGGTAACATCGCCTGCTAAAAGCATTTGTTGTTTGAACTCCTGCTCCGTTGTCTTTTTTAACTCAGGCGCAAAGTTCATGATTTGAGAAACGAGTAAGCCAACAATCACAACGCCATAAATCCAATAGATATTGAACTTAGGACCTTTCTTGCCGCCTTTTCCTTTCTCCTGAAAATTAAATTTTGGTTGCTTCTCTTCTGACATATACTTTCTATTATTCGTGGATTTGTGATACCGCATCACTCCACATTTCTTCTAATTTATAAAATTCTCTAGCTTCAGGATGCATCACGTGCACCACTACATTTACATAATCAATGATTACCCATTGTAATGCTTTTCGTCCTTCGTGTTTGTATGGATTTTCGCCACATATTTGTTTTACCTCGTCTTCTATGTGATCAGCAATGGCACGCACTTGTGTAGTACTAGAAGCTTGGCATACAATAAAAAAATCGGCAGCAGCTTCTTCAATTTTGCGTAAATCTAAACTTACAACATACTCGCCTTTTTTATCTAAAATGGCATTAATGATGGTTTTAAGAATTTTAGAGCTCTTGGTTAATCGGGTTATCGTACTCTTTGGTCGATTTTTTAATACAGAAAGGGGTTCCAACAATACAGTTATTTAGTGATTAATAATTTGATTTAGACGTAGCTCTTGTAACTTCGTCAAAAATACTAATTCTTTGGCTTCAGCAGGCTTTAATACACCCATCGGTTTACCATTTACAGAATTAACTGAAGTGGATAGTACCAACATTTATGCCATGAACCAAGTTAAGACAAACTTGGCCGGGCATGGCGCTGCTTTTCTCGCGCAACATCAATGGGCTGGAAAAGGGCAAATGGGCAAGGTTTGGGAGGCTAAAAGTGGTCAAAACATCCTATTATCCGTAGTTTTGGACCCAAAAAGACTGGTTTTAAAAGGTTCTGAACCGGATCCGTTTTTGGTGAGTATGCTGGTGGCTATTGGAACATTTAACTTTTTTACTAGATATGCTGGTGATGAAACACGTATTAAGTGGCCCAATGATATTTATTGGCGTGACAGAAAGGCAGCAGGTGTTTTAATAGAAAACAGCTTTAGAGGGTCTAACTGGCAGTGGAGTATTGCCGGTATGGGCGTTAATGTCAACCAAACCAAGTTTGATGTTGCACAGGTGCATGCGGTTTCACTCAAACAAATTACAGGGAAAGCCTTTTTGGTTTCTGATCTAGCACGTGAACTATGTGGTTGTTTAGAAGCCGCTTTAGAAATCTATGTTAGCCAGGGACCAGATGCCATAACAACACTTTACAACAATGCATTGTATAAAAAAGGGGAGCGTGTGATTTTAGTAATAGCAGAACAAAATATTACTGCAATTATTTGTGGCGTTTTACCCAATGGCTTTTTAGAAATTGAACTTGAAAACGGAACAAAAGAAGCACATGCTTTAGGCTCCGTTCAATGGATTTAAAAAAATTAAAACCTAGACTATGTCATCAACTATAAAATTGACACAATTTTCTCATGGCGCAGGATGCGGATGTAAAATTGCACCTGCGGTATTAGAAACGATTTTAGCTTCTTCGTTACCAAAAATTGAACATAAAAATTTACTCGTTGGTTACGGAAGTAAAGATGACGCAGCTGCCTATGATATGGGAAACGGTCAAGCTATTATAAGTACCACCGATTTTTTCACACCTATTGTAGATGATGCGGTAGCCTTTGGTAAAATTGCGAGCGCCAATGCTATTAGTGACGTGTATGCCATGGGCGGCAAGCCTTTAATGGCTATTGCAATACTTGGTTGGCCTGTTAATACACTGCCTGCAGCGCTTGCAGCAGAAGTGTTAGAAGGGGCTAGAAGTATTTGTGCCGAAGCAGGTATTCCACTCGCTGGTGGACATAGTATTGATAGCACAGAACCTATTTTTGGATTAGCAGTAACAGGAATTACACCCATTGCAAACCTCAAAAAAAACAATACTGCAAAACAGGGTGATGTACTCTTTGTTACAAAACCAATTGGCGTTGGCATACTAGCAACCGCACAAAAAAGAGACGCTTTGGAACCACAGGATCTAGCACCATTTATAGATCAGTTAACCACACTCAACAAAATTGGCGAAATACTTGGCGGCATACCAGAAGTACATGCACTTACTGATATCACAGGGTTTGGACTACTTGGCCACCTTATAGAAATGGCAGAAGGCAGCGAATTAAGTGCACATATTTTTTATTCAAAAATAAAAATGATAGAGGCTGCAAAAAAATATTTAGCCCAGCGGATGGTGCCTGATGCTACGTATCGAAACTGGAATAGTTATAGCACTAAAACAAGTTTTGATCCGGGTGTTAATGTAATGGAAGCGTTTAGTATGTTACCAGATCCACAAACCAATGGAGGATTACTTGTTGCAGTAGATCCTAATGCAGTAGACATCATTAAAGAAGTATTTACGCAAAATGGTCTTGCTCATTTTATAGAACCAATTGGTGTGTTAGAAGCAGTAGGTGAAAAAGTAGTGGTGGTAAAAAACTAAGCGTTAAAAAACCATATTGCCTTTGTTTTTTATTTGTTCATTGGTGAGCTCTGCAACCATTTGAACCCCATTTAATGCTTTTACGGTTTGATTGATCCAATTACATTTTTCATCGTCCACAAAATCTCCTTTTGTTAGCCATAAAAAATCCATGTGTCTAAACTCAGGCAACAAGTATTCTCCATCACAATGGTTATGGTATAAATAGTGTACTAAAAAACTATTGGGTTCTTTGGATTCGTAAATACTAAAATAATAACTGCGATCCTTTTTTTTGAGATAAATTTCGATGGCCGGATTAAGTCTAAACTGATGCCCGAGCTGATTGTTCAATTGCAAACAAAATTGATGACTTTTAATAGGTGCAATAATGCCTAACAAACGCGTATCATCAAAAAAATCTTCGTTGAGTTCGTCAATATTTAGTTTGAGTTTCATACCTGTAATTTATTGCTTCTTTTAAAATGAAACAGAAATATTTATTTCTTCGGTACTTCGTTTTATGCGTAGTACCGTTTGATCCCCTTTTTTAAACTTGCCAAGTGTTGCCATATAACTATTAACGTCAACAAATTTATAGTCTCCCAATTGCAGTAATACATCGCCAGCTTTCAACCCTAATTTTTCTGCGAGTTTACCTGGGCTCACACCATCGATGCGCATGCCAGTGCCGCTATAGCCGTAATCCGGAATAACGCCCAAACTTACCGTAAACTTAGTGCTACGGCCCATTTGAGGCTCCGTTGTTTTAATAAAATCGAGCTTAGGCAAGCTGTCTGTAATGCCCATAATTTGATAGGCGAGTGTTACAATTTGAGCAGTTCCTTCATAATTTATTTTATCAGCATCATCTGTTGCTTTGTGATAATCAGGGTGGCTGCCTGTAAAGAAAAATTGAACTGGCACACCTGCTCTATAAAAACTAGCGTGATCACTTGGACCACTTCCCGTGCTATCAAATTTTACAATAAGTGGCGTTGAAGCCGCTTTCCATATATTATTCCATTTACTAGATGTGCCGTATCCGCCTACCGTTAATTTATGTGAAGTATCGTACCGGCCTACCATATCCATATTAAGCATGTAATTAATGGCTCCAGGCATTGTAGGATTTTCTACCCAATACTTACTTCCTAAAAGTCCTAACTCTTCTCCAGAAAAATGAAGGAATAAATAATTATTATGTACGGGTGATTTTTGTTTTAATAAGCGTGCAATTTCTAGTAGCGCCGCAGTACCACTAGCATTATCATCTGCACCGTTATGAATAATATGACCGGTGTCTAATGCATTTTTATCTTCGTTATAACCCAAGTGATCATAGTGTGCGCCAACAATAACAGTAGTTGCAGCACCATTATCTATATAGGCTGCTACATTACTTGCAGTTCGTTTTTTTTCTACGATTCGCACATCTACATCTAATTGCAAAGTAGCAGAAGGGTCTGTAAAATATTGCTGGCCTATGGATGTTAGGTAAATAACTGCAACTGGAAATGCAGCTGTTTTATCATTTTTATTAAATAAAATATTGTCAACCATACTACCTGTGTTATATAAAATAAATGCAGTAGCACCTTTTGTAGCAGCCGTTGTTACTTCTTTTTTAATCCATGCTTCGATATCAAAATGTGGATTGGTTTTATTTTCTTCGAGTGTTTCTTTGATATCTAAAAACCAAGGCTGACCTTTTTCATGTAATACCATGGCTGGTTTTCCAATAATATGTATAGAAGCACTATTTACCAAAGGGAAAAAATCTTTTTCAAGTAAAAGGCTTTTGCCATTCACTATAAAATGTGTGCTTGGATCTATTTGTAACCCTTCATTGATTTCAAATTTTTGAACATAGCCCGATGTGCCTTTTGGCGCAATGCCCATCCTCTCATATTGTTTTACTAAATAATCCATCGCAGCAGTTGCACCTGCAGTTCCTGTTCTTCTTCCCTCTAAAGCATCACTTGCCAAAAACCCAATATGTGATTGTAAATTTGAAATGAGCGCCGCTTTTTGCTTTTCTGCCTCGATTCTGAGTTTGCGTTTGCTTTGAGATAGTCCTAAAAAGGGAACCAATAAAAGGACCCAAAACCATTTTTTACCCATTTTGCTTGCTTTTATACGTACAAAAGTAAGCGATTCTGTTCCCAATCTCGTAACTACCCTCCCCTGTTTGCAAGTACTTTTGTAGCCATCTAATTAAACTTGAGTCAAAGAGACCTCCATATAGCCTTAGTGGGTAACCCCAACAGTGGAAAAAGTTCCATTTTTAACGCTTTAACTGGTTTGCACCAGCAGGTTGGTAATTTTCCGGGGGTTACGGTAGATAAAAAAACGGGGGCCGTTCAACTACCCGGTGCCACATCAGCAACACTTATAGATTTACCGGGCACCTATAGTTTATACCCCCGAAGAGCTGACGAATGGGTGGCATATAAAGTACTCATGGGTGCCGATGAAAGCATTAAAGCTGACGCCGTTTTACTAGTGGCAGATGCGAGCAATCTAAAAAGGAATTTACTTTTTTGTAGTCAAATCATTGACCTTCAAATCCCTGTTGTAATGGCGCTCACCATGAATGACATAGCAGCAAGCAAAGGCATTAAAATTGATATTGCCGGACTCGCGCAAGAATTAGGCATTACCATTGTTGCTGTAAACCCAAGAAAAAATAAAGGGATACCTGAATTAAAAAAAGCATTACAGGAATTACATACAACAAGTGGCGCTGTTACTGATAAAAAATTTATTGATACCCAAAAATTAGCGCCTGCTGCAATCAAGGGTGTTCATCAATTGGTTCCAGGCATTAGTGATTATGCTGCCGTTCATTATTTAATCCATCACGAAAATTTTCCATTAGCTGATACGGTACAAAAAGAAATTGAAGGCTTAGCCATAACCCATCAATTTAATTCAACCAAAACACAGGCCGAAGAAATCATGCAGCGCTATAGTCATATTAGAGACATCATGCGTGCACATGTGGTTGAGCCTGGCCCATTAGAAAAAAAGATATTTTCAGACAAGCTAGATAATATTTTATTGCACCGCGTTTGGGGTTATGTGATTTTATTATCGGTGTTGTTTGTTTTATTTCAAAGTGTGTATTGGCTTGCTAGTTTTCCAATGGATGGCATTGAATGGGCCTTTGCAAAAGGCGGAAGCTCTTTGGCAGCGTGGCTTCCACAAACTTGGTGGAATCATTTAATTGTGAATGGGCTCGTTGCCGGCCTGAGTGGTATTTTAGTTTTTGTGCCTCAAATCATGATTTTGTTTGGGCTTATTACCATGCTAGAAGACAGTGGCTATATGGCGCGCATTAGTTTTTTAAGTGATAGACTCATGCGCAAGGTTGGGCTGAATGGAAAAAGTGTGATGCCCATGGTAAGTGGCTTTGCCTGTGCCGTGCCTGCCATTATGAGTGCGCGTAATATTGAAAATAGAAAAGAAAGATTGCTAACAATACTTGTAACACCACTCATGAGTTGTAGTGCACGCTTACCTGTATTTACCATTTTAATTTCACTTGTTATAGACAAGCATTATTACTTTGGATTTTTAAGTTTACAAGGACTTGTCATGATGGGCCTTTACTTACTAGGTATAGTGATGGCGATGCTCGTGAGTTACGTTTTAAAATGGTTCATTACCATTCAAGAAAAAAGTTTTTTCATTTTAGAACTACCTATGTACAGAGCGCCGCGCTGGAAAAACGTAGGTATTACCATGATTGAAAAAGCAAAAATATTTGTAACAGATGCTGGTAAAGTAATTATGATTATTAGTTTACTGTTATGGTTTTTAAGTAGCTATGGGCCTGGTGATCAAATAGCGCGTACCACTAAAAAGTATGAAGCACTAGCGCAAGTATTACCCGTAAAAAAAGATTCTTTAGACAAACAATTTGCTGCAGAAAAATTACAGCATTCATATGCAGGTATTTTAGGAAAAGCCATTGAGCCGGCTATTAAGCCCCTTGGTTATGATTGGAAAATTGGCATTGCACTCATTACTTCCTTTGCGGCTAGGGAGGTTTTTGTGGGTACCATGGCTACCTTATATAGCGTAGAAGACAGTGAAGACAGCTCTCTTAGACAAAAACTAGCTGCTGCCAAACACCCGGATGGTAGCAAAGTGTACACCCTAGCAGCAGGGCTGTCACTCATGATATTTTACTTGCTAGCCATGCAGTGTATGAGTACACTAGCGGTTGTCAAAAGAGAAACAAAATCTTGGAAATGGCCAGCATTTCAACTCGTGTATATGACAGCCCTGGCCTACGGAATGAGCTGGCTAACCTACGTGTTGTTTAGCTAACAGCGCTCGTTATTTATACGTTTCCCATAATAATTTAGAAACTTTTCTGGCGAGTTCCCAAGCTTCATTTTGTAATGCCCAACTGATGTCTTTGTTATTTTTAGTGCAAATACAAAATACATATCTCGCTTTTTGCCCGGACACATACATCGCTTCACTTCTACTCGCATTAACAGCGCCGTTTTTACTAGCCACAAAAACATCGGGTGGAATTTGTGAAATGGCTTCTTCGTCCCAGTAATTTCTGCCAAGTAAACGAAGCATTTTTTCGGAAGAACCGATATCTAATAAATTTCTATTTGCTAAAGATTCAAAAAAACTAACCATCTCTTTTGGACTGGTTTGTCCCCATCCAAATTGTTCTCTATTGGCTTCTCTACCTGGCGTTCTACTATTTACCCTAGTGGCCGTATAACCAATACTATCAAGTATTTGGTTGATTCTTGTTCCAGTGCCCGACAAAGATTGTAGCCACAAACTTGCGGTATTATCACTCGTTGTAAGCATGAGCATGATCACTTTACTAAGCTCTACTTTTTCGTTATTTTTTAAAGAAGAAAGTAAATCTGATCCTGCATAAAATAAAGAGTCTTTATAGATTAACTCCTGATGATACATCAGTTCTCCTTTATTGATTTTATCCATGATGCCAATAAGTATAGGCACTTTAACCATACTTGCTGTTGGAAAAATACTATCCGCATTAATGCTTGCAATTTTTCCAGTATGTAAATCTTTTACATAAACACCCACATCGCCTTTAAAACCAGCTGTTACCTTTTCTAATTGCTGTTGTAATTTTTTATTTATTCTTTGCGCTTGCGCAGGTAACAAACTTATTACGATAATAAAAGTGAATAGTTGTTTCATAAATTTTATTTCTTTTTAGGGGTGCCTAAAATTTCTTGCCCGTGATTTTTTGAATCTGGCTTCGTAATAATTTTTTCAATCACCCCGTTTTCGTCAATGATAAAGGTAGTGCGTAGGGTGCCCATATAGGTTTTACCCATAAACTTCTTTTCGGCCCAAACGCCATATTTTTCATGAATAATCAGGTCTGTGTCGGCAATAAGTGGGAAGGGTAAGTCGTGTTTGGCAATGAATTTGAGGTGGCTTTTTTGGTCGTCAGAGCTCACACCTATCACTTGGTAGCCTTTTTTGGCCAAAGTTTTATAATTGTCCCTGAGGTTACAGGCCTGTACTGTGCAGGTAGGGGTCATGTCGTGGGGGTAGAAATACAAGACCAACTTTTGACCCTTAAAACTAGATAGGACAATGGTTTTACCGTTTTGATCGAGGCCTTTAAAGGCAGGTGCTTTGGATCCTTCTTGTAGCATTTTTGGCTGTTTTGGGTTCTAAAAATAAGCAGGTACTCAATGTATAATAAAATTAGGGCCAATTAGTTCAAAAAAAATACTCCCTTCTGCTTCTCCTTTATTAAATTTGCACAATTTATTTTTTAGTTCCTATGCCAAAAGACAATTCCATAAAAACGGTACTTATTGTTGGTTCTGGTCCCATTATTATTGGTCAGGCCTGCGAATTTGATTATTCTGGTTCTCAAGCAGCTAGAAGTTTGCGTGAAGAAGGTATTAAAGTGATTTTGATTAATTCAAATCCTGCCACCATCATGACAGACCCAATGATGGCAGATAAAGTTTACTTGTTGCCGCTTACCATCGAAAGTATTGAGCAAATTTTACAAGAAAACGATATCGACGCCGTACTTCCAACCATGGGTGGTCAAACCGCTTTGAACTTATGTAAAGAAGCCGATGAAATAGGGATGTGGGATAAATACAATGTTCGTATGATTGGTGTGGACGTTGCTGCTATTGATACTGCAGAAGACCGTGAAAAATTTAGGCAGCTCATGGTAAAAATTGGAATAGCAGTGGCGCCAAGCCGTGTTGCCAATAGTTTTTTAGAAGGAAAAGAATTTGCACAAGAAATTGGATTCCCGCTGGTTATCAGACCTTCATTTACATTAGGTGGAACCGGTGGTGGATTTGTTCACAGTAAAGATGATTTAGATGCAGCACTCGAAAGAGGATTAAAAGCATCTCCAATACATGAAGTACTTGTAGAAAAAGCAGTACTTGGATGGAAAGAATATGAACTTGAATTGTTACGCGACCAAAGTGACAATGTTGTTATCATTTGTACCGTAGAAAATTTAGACCCAATGGGCGTGCATACTGGAGATTCAATTACGGTTGCGCCTGCCATGACACTGAGCGATACGGCTTTCCAAGACATGCGAAACAAAGCTATCTTAATGATGCGTTCACTTGGTAATTTTTCGGGTGGATGTAACGTACAATTTGCGCTCAACCCTGCCACCGAAGAACTCATTGCCGTTGAAATCAATCCGCGCGTGAGTAGATCTTCGGCACTTGCCTCAAAAGCAACGGGTTATCCGATTGCAAAAATTGCTGCGAAGCTTGCGATTGGTTATAGTTTAGATGAATTAAAAAATCAGATTACACAAACAACTTCGGCATATTTTGAACCAGCACTAGATTACGTTATCGTAAAAGTGCCACGTTGGAATTTTGATAAATTTAAAGGTGCGAACGATACACTTGGTTTACAAATGAAAAGTGTGGGTGAGGTTATGGCGATTGGAAGAAACTTTAAAGAAGCGATTCAAAAAGCTTGTCAGAGTTTAGAAAATGAAGCGATTGGTTTAGGTTACTACGGCAAAAGTTTAATGAAGAGCGAAGACCTTGTAGAATATATAAAAACACCAAAATGGGACCGCATTTTTAGAATCAAAGATGCGCTCATGGCTGGTTCTACTGTTAAATCCATTGCACAAGCAACTGGTATTGACAGATGGTTCTTACACCAGATATTACAAATTTGTAATATCGAAAAAGAAATTGCAACGCATACTTTAGTATCACTTCCTGAAAGCTTATTAAAAGAAGCTAAAAAATGTGGTTTTGGTGATGTACAAATTTCAAAAATTTTACAAGGCGATTGCACAGACGAACAAGTGTATGAAAAAAGAAAATCATTAGGTATTATCAGGGTTTACAAAATGGTAGATACTTGTAGCGCCGAATTTGAAGCAAAGACACCTTATTTTTATAGCACTTTTGAAGGATAATTAAATTTACTTCCATGAAATTACAAGATATACAAGTACAAAACGAAAAAGAAACACGTGGCGGATTTGGTGAAGGCATTCACGAAATCGGAAAAGAAAATGAAAATGTAGTTGTACTAACTGCAGATTTAGCAGGTTCTTTAAAACTAGGGCCCTTTATCAAAGATTTTCCAAACCGTTTTGTACAAGTAGGTATTGCAGAAGCCAACATGATTGGTATTGCTGCTGGTATGACCATTGGAGGTAAAATTCCATACACTACAACGTTTGCAAATTTTAGCACAGGAAGAGTGTATGATCAAATCAGACAAAGTGTTGCGTATAGCGGTAAAAATGTAAAAATTTGTGCATCACACGCGGGTCTTACATTAGGAGAAGATGGTGCAACGCACCAAATATTAGAAGACATTGGACTTATGAAAATGCTTCCGGGCATGACGGTTATTATTCCTTGCGATTTTAACCAAACCAAAGCAGCAACTAAAGCTATTGCATCTTATGAAGGTCCTGTATATTTAAGATTTGGGCGTCCAAAATGGCCAAACTTTACAGCAGTTGATGGTAGTGATTTTGTAATTGGTAAAGCACAACAGTTATCGGAAGGAACCGACGTAAGTATTTTTGCTTGCGGTCATATGGTTTGGAAAGCTATTGAGGCTGCACGTATTTTAGAAGAAAAAGGATTGAGTGTTGAAGTGATTAATATCCATACGATAAAGCCACTTGATGAAGCGGCAATTATCCGTTCTATTTCAAAAACAAAATGTGCTGTTACGGTAGAAGAACATAATATTATTGGTGGACTAGGTGATAGCGTTGCGCAAGTTGCTGCAAAACACTTCCCAATTCCGATCGAATACATTGGTACCAACGATACTTTTGGAGAAAGTGGTACACCTACACAACTACTTACAAAGTATGGTTTAGATACTCCATTTGTTGTAGCAGCTGCAGAAAAAGTAATCGAAAGAAAATAGTAATAAAAAATTAAGGCGCTAAGCGTTGTATTTTCCAGTTCGCATCTGATCTGGTATCAGTACCTGCGTTATACCCATTGGTTTCAAGTGTATATCTGATGCGGTCGTGCAAACGGCTAGATCGGCCTTGCCAAAATTCGATGCTTGTTGGTTTAACAATATAGCCACCCCAATGATCTGGTCTTTCAATAGAATCATTTGCAAAAATGGAACTGTATTTTTCTACATTTTGTTCAATCACCAATCTGTTTTCAATCACTGCACTTTGTGGAGAAGCCCAAGCACCAACCCTACTTGCTGATGGTCTAGAATTAAAATAACGATCGCTATCCGCTGCACTTACTTTTTCTACGGTTCCTTCTATTCTAATTTGTCTTTCTAATTCTTTCCAGAAAAAAACAATTGCTGCCACCGGATTTTGTGCTAAATTTTTCCCTTTGTCACTTTCGTAGTTGGTAAAAAAAACAAAGCCATTTGCATCGTATCCTTTTAACAAAACAATTCTGGCAGCAGGAATACCTGCAGCATTTGCAGTAGCCAGTGTCATTGCATTTACTTCATCAATTTGAGATGAGACTGCTTCATTCCACCAGCGTGTAAATTGATCTATAGGATTAGATGCCACATCCCCTTCATCGAGTGATGCCAACTTGTAATCTTTTCTGATATCTGCAATTGCGTTACTCATGGTGTTTATTTATGCAATTTCTTCTACTACTTTAACATGCTTACCTGATACAAAAATATAAACGGCCGGCACAACAAATAAGGTTAAAAATAAGGAGAAGAAAATACCACCCACTACCACAATACCAAGTGGCATTCGGCTCGTTGCTGCAGCACCTAAACTAAGTGCAATAGGAAGTGCGCCAAGAGCTGTAGCTAAGCTTGTCATTAAAATAGGACGTAAACGCTGAGAAGCTGCTTCTAATACCGCTTCCTTTTTGGCAAATCCTTCTAATCTTTTATTGTTGGCAAATTCTACAATCAAAATACCATTTTTGGTAACCAGGCCAATAAGCATGATCATACCAATTTGTGAGAATATATTTAGGGTTTGATCAAACATCCATAAGCTTATGAGTGCACCAGCTATTGCAAGTGGTACAGTAATCATAATAATAAATGGATCTTTAAAGCTTTCAAATTGGCCCGCAAGCACCAAGTAAATAAGTAATAGTGCTAATAAAAATGCAAAGGTGGTATTAGAAGAACTCTCTTTAAAATCACGAGAAGGTCCGCCATAGGCGGTGTGAAAACTTTCATCTAATAATTTTTTAGCTAATTCATCCATTGCTTTTACCCCGTCACCAATCGTTTTACCTTCGGCAAGAGAAGCGGAAATAGTTGCTGCTCTAAAACGGTTGTAGTGAAATAGTGTTGGTGGATTAGAGCTTTCTTTTAAATCTACCACTGCAGATAGCGGTATCATTTCACCACGGTTATTGCGCACATATAAATTTAAAATGTCACTAGGTGTTTGTCTATCTTTTAAACTCACTTGTGATACCACATCATATTGCTTTCCCTTCATGGTAAAATACGCCAGCCTTCTGCCACTAAAGGCACTAGACACAACATCTGCAACATCAGAAATAGATAAACCAAGGTCTTTAGCCTTCATTCGATCAATGGTTAATTGAAGTTCAGGTTTACTAAACTTTAAATTCACATCTACGTTTTGGAAAGTTTTATCTTTTCTTGCTTCATCCAAAAATTTAGGAATAATAGCTTTTATTTTTTCAAACTCTAAGTTTTGTAAAATAAGTTGGATAGGAAGCGAACCTCGTGAGCCAAGTCCTACAGAAATTGTTTGCTCCTCTACAGGGAATATTCTTGCATTGTTAAACTGTGGTAATTTTTTTGTTACGAGCTTAACAATATCACTTTGTGATCTCTTTCTTTTATCTGGATCTACGAGCGCAATTCTGGCTGTACCACCATTTACGCCACCATTACCACTAAATCCTGGAATGGAAGCAAATACAAATGACTTTTCAGGAATAGAATCTGATAAATAATCGGTAAGACCTTTTGCCACATCATTCATATAATTAAAGGATGCGCCTTCTGGGCCCGTCATTTGAAAACGAATACTACTTCTATCTTCCAATGGCGCAAGTTCTGATGGTAAATTTTTTCCTACAAAATAAATGGCCCCTAAACAGGCTACCACAATTACCCAGGCAACCCATCTAACCCTTACAAATGCAGCCAATAGGCGCTTGTAGCCATTTTCCATACCTCTAAAGAAAGGTTCGGTTTGCTCATAGAATTTACCATGACCACCGCCTTTTTTAGTTAAGAGTACGTTTAATACCGGTGTAATAGTTAATGAAACAAAGGCAGATATTAATACCGCAGCCGCTACTGTAATACCAAATTCTTTAAATAAACTTCCTACAAAACCTTGTAAGAAAATTACGGGTAAAAACACAACAGCGAGTGTGATAGAAGTAGAAATAACGGCAAAAAATATTTCTTTACTGCCTTCTAAAGCAGCTCTTCTAATGGGTAAGCCCAGCTCTAGCTTTCTAAAAATATTTTCTGTTACCACAATACCATCATCCACTACAAGCCCCGTTGCCAATACGATACCAAGTAATGTTAAAACATTAATAGAGAATCCAAAAATGTACATCACAAAAAACGTTGCTATGAGTGAGATGGGAATATCAATAAGGGGACGAATGGCAATGAGCCAGTTTCTAAAGAAAAAGAATATCACTAGTACAACTAAAGAAAAAGAAATGAGTAGGGTTTCTTCCACTTCTTTAATCGCTCTTCTAACATTTTTTGTTTGGTCAATTAAAGGGGTAAACTCAAAGTCGCCTTTTTCATTTTTTTTGATGTCTTCGATACGCTTATAAAACTCGTCTGCAATTTTAATATAGTTCGCGCCTGGTTGTGGTGAAATTATAATACCTACACCATTAATACCATTTAATTTCCAACCATACTCTTCTTGCTCTGGACCAATTTCTACCTTGGCAATATCTTTTAATCGAACGATGCCCGTTGCATTTTCTATGATAATTAAATTTTTAAAATCATCTTCGGTTTGCAATTTACCAAGTGCTCGAATGGTCATTTCTGTTTTATTGCCATACAGTTTACCAGAAGGAATTTCAACATTTTCTCTATTAAGGGCTGTTCTAAAATCTGAATAGGTAAGGTTAAATGCATTTAGTTTATTGGGATCAATCCAAATACGCATAGCAGGTCGCTTCTGACCAAAAATACTTACCGAGCTTACTTCGGGAATGGTTTGTAACCTTTCTTGCAATACGTTTTCGGCGTATTCGCTAAGCTCCATTAAGCCTTTTGTTTTACTCTGTACCGCCATAAGTAATATAAAATCACTACTCGCATCAGACTTACTTACAACTGGGGGTGCGTCAACGTCTTGTGGTAAACTTCTGGTAGCCTGACTCACTTTATCTCTTACATCATTGGCAGCAGCTTCTAAATCTTGATTAATATCAAATTCAATCGTGATATTACTGGAACCATTGTTACTAGAAGAGTTAATGGTTTTAATGCCCGGAATACCATTGATTGATTTTTCGAGCGGTTCTGTAATTTGGCTTTCAATGATATCCGCATTGGCACCTGCGTATGAAGTACGAACGTTTACAATAGGAGGATCGATGGCCGGATATTCACGTACCGATAAAAAACTATATCCTACAACGCCAAATAAAATGATGAGTAAATTCATCACTGTGGCAAGTATGGGTCTTTTGAGGGCTAGTTCAGAAATATTCATAATTAGTCTAGCGTTGCAATGTCACTTAATAATTTTACACTTCTCACTTTCACTGGCGAATTTGGTTTTACAAATAGTACGCCGCTAACAGCAATGCTATCACCAACTGATAAGCCTTTTACAATTTGAACAAGGCCTTCATTTCTTTCTCCAGTTTCCACTTCTACAAGTTGTCCGATACCATCTTTTATAACCACTACTTTTTTAACGGTAGACTCTGGTATGATACAATTTGAAGGCACTAAAATACTATTGTTACCTGCCGTTGCGTCGATAGATACTTTTACAAAAGCACCCAAATTAAAAGAACGACCCTTTAATACGGCGCGCACTTTTAAATTTCTAGTTGTTGCGTTAATGAGTGGCTCGGTTGCTGTTATTACAGCATTAGCTGTTGTTTTATTATCTGCAGATTGCACTTTTACAACGGTTCCTTTTTTTATTTTTTCGGCATAAAATTCAGGAACGGTAAAATCAATTTTAAGTTGATTAACCTGTTGAATCGTCGTCATAATAGTAGCTGGTGTTACATAGGCGCCCATACTTATCATACGAAGTCCAAGTGTGCCTGCAAATGGAGCTTTGATGACTGTTTTATCTAATTGCGCTTGCACAATGGAAAGATCTGCATTAAGTGTATTTACTTGATTGAGCACAGCGTCATAATCTGCTTGATTGATGCCGCCAATAGACAATAACTTTTTAAGTCTGGCTTCGTTTTTTTGTGCTAAATCTAATTGCACATTTATTTTTTGTTGAGCCGCTTTTAAATCTGCGTCGTTAATGCGCGCTAATACCGCACCTGCGGCAACATTTCCGCCTTCCGGAATTTGTAAAAAAGTAACACGCCCACTTACTTCAGATTGAATGGTGGTCATTTCATTTGGAAGCACCGAACCATTTACTTCAACCGATTTATTGATTTTGTTGGTTGACGCAATAATTACATCAACAATAGCGGCTTTAGGACCACCATCTTTTTGTTTTTTTTCTTCGGATTTACCTTTACAAGCAACAAGTGCTATTACAAGAACGAAGGGTAGAAAAGCTCTTTTCAAAGTATTCGATTTAGGAGCCTTAAAGGTAAATTATTTGCCCAATAAATAGAGCAAAACCTAATTAGATCGATCCCTTGAGCCAACCTTATGAAAAAACCAATCCGATTGATTGTACCTGTACTGAACTAGATTGTATTTGTATACATTTTCTTTGGTAGCAATGCTTAAGAGGAAGCCGTTGCCTGCAATAGCCCCTTCACTTTTGGTTCGAATGGTTAGTTGATGGTAATCTTTGGAGGTAATATTGACCCTAAAATCGTGTTTTTGATCGGTGAGTGCTAAATTGTCTTCGAGTAGCTGTCCATCTAACCAAACAGAGAGGGTGTCATGATCTATGACTCCTGTTTCGGTGATACTAAAGTCTATATAAAAAGATCTAGTAAGTAAGGTATCATAATTACTAGTAGAAGGGATAAAATTTTCTATTTGTGTAATTGTTGGCATCACGTGCACTACATCATTCCACTCTATCATTAATTCGGGATTGATGCTAACCGTTTGCATACTTGGCTGAAAACTAAATTTACCTAGCATACTTTTTCCAAATGGACTCTCCCAAATTCCATTAAATGTTATACTGGTATCTGTAAAATTAAAATTACCATGGATATCAAATAAACCAGGGGTGTGATCTGTTTCGTTTACCAAACAGCGAACCGCTTTTCCGTAATAATTATATTTTTGAGTGGGTGTTGCAGACAAATAAAATAAATAAGAACTTAGCTTTTTTTGATCGGCACTAAACGTAGTAAGTACGGCCATCATTTGATTTGATGTGTCTATAATTTCTAATTTAGCTTTCGAATATGTTCTCGACTTTGAAAGAGACATAGAACCGGCATATATAGGCGGCACATTAATAATGCGTCCAGCCTTAGCATCTACTCGAATACGAGGCTCGGTATCTACTTCTCTAATGCCATCTGGCTCAAACACAATGGCACCATACCATACGCCCGTTTTATTTTGAGCAGCTACATCCAATAAAGATGTCAAAAAAAATGAAATTAAAATGAATATACGCACGATATTAAAAATAATTAATCGTCACGTTTACGCAAACTGCCCTTGTATATATTTTTTGTTTTACGGTATAGATCTAGTTGCTTTTCGATGTAATAGCCGAATTCTAAATCATTGAGTTGTTTAACCAACTCGTAAGGTGGGGGGTAGCGAACCATAAACGTATCTAACTCGGGAGAATTCAACAAAGTAATTTTTCTCACAAATGCTTTACTAAACCTGAAGTTTACATATTTTTCTTGCTCCTGATCGATAAGTCTTTTTTGTAAAAATTCCATGTTTTGATTGCGCTTAAATCTAAACATGTTAATGATGGCGTCTAAATCAAATCCAACCGTTAAGCCACCTGGATTGTAATTAGGGTTTGACGATAAACTTAAACCAGGCTTTTTAAAATTAAAACCTTTGGCGTTGTCTAATCGATTTTGAATAGAATCATACCGATAATAATTATTACGCACTTTCACTTCAGGCAAATCAGTAGCCTTTACATGAATCATAATATTAAAATTGTCTAGATTGGAAATGGTATCAACCGAGTATTTCATGGTGTTTTTGCCAATCATCGAAAACCAGATAGAATCTGTTTTTAACACCGTAACAATATATCTGCCCGCCGAATCTGTAACCCCACCCCTGCCAGATGTAGACCTTACTGCCACTGCTTCTAAGGGGTTTCTGGCACTTATATCATAGACGGTTCCAGCTACTGTCACATACTGCGCATATGCTTTTTGCAGTTGACCTAAACAAAGGCAAGCAATAATAATAAAGAGGGGTAGCCTTTGCTTCAAATGCAGCAGTTTTGATTGTAATATTATAACAGTATGCCCAAATTACCATAACCACATGGCTATTTTAACTTGTTTTTAGTGAAGTAACAACCCTAGTATAAAAATGGATGCGACTATAAAGGGGGCTGGAATTTTATTGATGCGAAGTAGCACAATGGTACCAATAACGACCAGCCACTGAACTAGTAAATAACTATTGGCCGCAGAATCCGAAAAATGATCTTTCATTAAATAGGCAGTGGCGCCAAATAAAATACCGGCAACGGCCGCATTAATGCCTTCTAGTGATCTAAAAATAACGGCATAACGCTTTACATAACTCCACACTGGAAAAAAGAAAAGGACCAAAAATGCACTTGGTAAAAAAATACCAATAGCGCCAATTACAATACCCATTAATTGCGCAGACACCCCTTCCGAACGCATGGTCATGCCGCCCGTAAAGGCTGCGATAGAAAAAACAGGACCAGGAATCGCACGAACGATTCCCGAACCAGTTAAAAAATCTGTTTGGTTCATTTTTAATACATCCCGCTTATTGGAGATGATATGTTCAGAGGCGGGCCTCGTTACATATTGTTCATATAATAGTGGCATGAGTACATCACCACCGCCAAAAACCAAACTACCATTTCTGTAATTATGCTCAAATAAGTTAAACGCTTTTCTATTTTCCCAATTATTTTGAGTAGCCGTTTCAGATAAATAACCGGCTAGTGCAAAGCAGGCAATAAATAAAAATAGATTGACCCATTTTATTTTTTTTACCGGCTTTTCTTGTTGTGGAATTCTTTTGTCACTAAAATTTGTTGCAATCCCTGCAGCCACAATCAGTGCCGGAAATATCCACGGTGTTTTAAAAAATAAAAAGGTTGCGGCTGCACCAACTACTAATATTACGCGCGTAATGGTATTATGAATAGCAACGTTTAAAATTTTAATTGCCGAATAAGCAATAAAGCCAATAGCCATGGGCCTAATAAATTTAAACGCGCCAACTACCTGATTTTTATTATTAAAATAATCTAATAAAAAAGAAAGTCCACCCATTAAAACACATGCAGGTATGATCCAAATGAATAGTGTTAATACAGCTAATGAATAGCCCCCTCTTTTATAACCTATAAGTGCTAATGTTTGCGTAGAAGACGCGCCAGGCAAGAGTTGGCAAAAACCATTGTACTCCAGTAACTCTGCTTCTGTTACATCTTTTCGGCGGTGTACAAAAGTTTTCATCATCATACCCAAATGACCTTGTGGACCGCCAAAAGCTGTTAAGCTATGCCAAAAAACGGCGCGTAAAAATGGTATGTGACGAAGTAGTACCACGCTTATTTTTTTAATCCTATTTCTCTAAGTCTTTCATCTAAGTATTCGCCAGCCGAAGCATCGGGATAGGCTTTTGGACGGGAATCATGTATACAACTTTCTAAACAAGCAAGACTCATTTCACTTTTTGGATGCAAGAAAAATGGCATCGAAAAACGACTGGTATGCCAGTGTTCTTTTGGTGGATTTACCACTCTATGTGTTGTACTTCTTAATTTATTATTCGTAAGCCTTTGCAACATGTCACCAACATTCACTACAATTTGTTCGGGTAAAGAAGTAACCCCTACCCACTCGCCGGTCTTTGTTAAAATCTGTAATCCATCGGCAGAGGCGCCCACCAATAAAGTAATTAAATTAATGTCTTCATGCTGCTCTGCGCGAATAGCAGATTTTGGTTCCTGTGTAATGGGAGGATAATGTATACAACGTAATATTGAATTGCCTTCTTCGATATGTGCATCAAAAAAATATTCATCGAGTTCTAAATAAATAGCTATGGCTTGTAATAATGCTTTTCCACTTTTTTCAAAATTTCGATACGCTTCCAACAATGTATTATTTAAAGAAGCAATTTCATGAACGGCTACATTATTTGGATACTCCCATTTTAATGGATGATTGGATGGAACTGTTTGACCATATTGAAAAAATTCTTTTAAATCTGGGGCTTCACTTCCTTTGGCATGTTCTCTACCAAAACTTGTATAACCGCGTTGGCCCGCCAGTCCCTCAATTTCATACTTTAATTTTTTGTCAAGCGGCAAAGAAAAAAACTGCTGCACCTGATCGTACTGAGCGGCAATTAAAGCATCCGGAATACCATGGTTTTTTACGGCTACAAAACCAACTGTTTCGTACGCTTCCCCCAGCGCTTTTACAAACGATGCTTTTTTAACCGAATCACCACTTAAAAAATCTGCTAAATTTACTACGGGTATGGACATATAAAAGGTATTTAGGATAGGTATAAAACGCTTTTTTAACAAATGTTATTGTCGTAAAGCAGCCTAGAATTGTTTATTTTTGTCTAATCTATGATAAAATCTACACCCTTATCTCTACTACTAGCAGTAGTTTTTACAATTTTAATATCCAGCTGCAGTAATAGCTACCAAAAATTAGCATCGAACTACCATATCAATCCTCAGCCAAAAGGGCCTAACTACAGCGATCTAACCTATTGGTCGGCACATCCGGCCATAAAAGATCCTTCCGATAGTGTGCCTGCACCACTATTGGCATCTTACCAACCCGATACCGCAGTGGACGTATTTTTTATTCACCCAACTACCTATTTAGGAACCGAAAAACCATTTGGGTATAATGCTGATATTGCTGATGGTTATATAGCCGCCAGAACGGATTATAGCCCGGTATTGTATCAGGGAAGTTTATTTAACGTTGCAGGTAGGGTGTTTGCACCACGTTATAGACAAGCACATATTAGCGCATATTATCCTGTAACTCCGGCTGATACCGTATTAGCCATTGCTGCTTTTGAACTTGCCTATCAAGATGTAAAAGCTGCTTTCGAATATTATTTAGCAAACGAAAACAAAGGAAGGGCCATTATCATTGCTTCGCATAGTCAAGGCACAACGCATGGTACAAGACTTGTAAAAGAATTTTTTGATGGCACGCCATTACAAAAACAATTGGTGGCCGCTTATTTAGTAGGTATTCCTGTAAACCCTAATTTATATACTTCCATTAAGCCTTGTGATACACCCAATCAAACAGGTTGTATTTGTAGTTGGAGAACCTATAAAGAAGGCTATACGCCACCTTTTGTAATCAACGAAAAATTTGATGCGATTGTAACCAATCCACTC
Source organism: Sediminibacterium sp. (assembly GCA_040403595.1). GTDB lineage: Bacteria > Bacteroidota > Bacteroidia > Chitinophagales > Chitinophagaceae > Sediminibacterium. Next base: position 128,676 of record JBBAKI010000007.1, read on the forward strand.
ACATTTACAAAGTCGATCCCTAATGCTTCTTGGAGTGCGAACAAAGGTGGCGTACTTACAAATTTTAATAAACTCTCCAAAGGTGTGGCAGAGGCAAAAGTAGTTAGCCGTGTTTTATGGACGGCTAGACCAAAAATATTTGGAAGCTTTTTAGTTAAGAATCCTAACTACCATATTGGAGATTACAATTTGTATTACACAAATGTTAGAGAAAATGTAATCGTAAGAATGAACGCTTTTAAAAATGAAAAACATTAATTACCAAAAACACTCAAAAATTTAATACGCATAATTTTGAGCTGTTCCCAGCTATAATCATTTTCACTAAGTTCTTCTTGCGCAACTTCTAAAGAAGCCGTTTCACAACTTTTAAAATATTCGATGATATCTTCTTGATCATAACTGTCAAGCCATTCATCAATAGCGTAATCTAAATTTAATTTAGTGCCACTAGCAGCAATGGTTTCCATTTGTTCGAGTAATTCATCGAGCTTTAAACCTTTGTTTTTTGCAATGGTTTCCAGTGGTATTTTTTTATCTACATTTTGAATGATGTAAATTTTGTTATTGGCTTTGTTGGCCACACTCTTCATCACAAATTCGTCTGGCTTAACAATATCGTGTTCCTCTACATAGGCTGCAATGATCTCCACAAAAGGCTTCCCGTATTTAAGGGCTTTCCCTTTACTCACTCCTTGGCATCTTTCCAACTCCTCCAAAGTAGTAGGAAACAAGGTAGCCATATCTTGTAATGAACTTTCTAAGAAAATTACAAATGGAGGTAAGCTTTTCTTTTTCCCTTCGGTTTGACGAAGCTCTTTAAGCATCTGAAAGAGTTTTTCATCTGCAGCGGCGCCTGTTTGCGCAGCACCCTCTCCATCTTCATCCTCGGCATTGGCATCTTCAAATAAGTTATTGAGTACAATTTTGAAGCTGCTTGGTTTCTTTAAAAATTTATTACCCTTGTCCGTTAATTTTAAAAGACCGTATTCTTCAATGTCTTTTCTAATCAAGTTTTCTAGAAGCATTTGTCTGATAAGACTATTAAAGAAATGCGCGTCTTTATCTTTTCCAATACCAAACACTGGCAACCCATCATGTCTAAACATTGAAATTTGTTGCGTTAAATGGCCTTTCACCATATTAACAACATAATCTGCAACAAAGCGCTCATCAAGCGCTGCTATTACTTTTAATATTTTTACAACTTCTTCTTTTGCTTGAATTTGTTCTTTTGAATTTTTGCAGTTATCGCAATTACCACAATTTTGTGTTGGCCATTCTTCTCCAAAATAGTGAAGTAATATTTTTGTTCTACAAACACCACTCTCTGCGTAAGCAACGGTTTCGTCGATGAGTTGATTGCCCACTTCGCGTTCGCTTAATGGCTTATCGCGCATCAGGTGTTCTATTTTTGAAACATCTTTATGAGAATAGTACAACACACAAATCCCTTCAAGTCCATCACGTCCAGCTCTACCCGTTTCTTGGTAGTAATTTTCGATAGATTTTGGAATATTAAAGTGAATCACAAAACGGATATCTGGTTTGTCAATACCCATGCCAAACGCAATGGTAGCAACAATTACCTGCACATCTTCTTGTAAAAATTGATCTTGTCTATCGGCTCTTAATTTTTGATCAAGTCCTGCATGATATGCAACCGCTTTAATATTATTAGCTACGAGTAATTCGGCTAATTCTTCGGTTGTTTTTCTATTCAGTGTGTAAATAATACCACTTTTCCCTTTATGCTGCGTGATAAATTTTACAATGTGTTTTACGGTATCTTCTTTTTTTATTTTAGGTTGAATTTCATAAAATAAATTAGCCCTATTAAAAGAAGAAAGAAAAATATTAGCGTCGCGTAAACCTAAGTTTTTAACTATATCACTTTGCACTTTTGGTGTAGCAGTTGCCGTTAATGCAACAACAGGTACCGATGGATTAATGATATCCATCATCTCTCTTAAACGTCTGTACTCGGGTCTAAAATCGTGCCCCCACTCCGAAATACAGTGCGCCTCATCGACGGCAAAAAAGGATATTTTGAGGTCGCTAAAAAAATCAAGATTTTCTTGCTTGGTTAAGGTTTCGGGCGCCACATACAATAGCTTGGTTTTGCCACCCAGTAAATCGTCTTTTACGATTTTGATTTGACCCTTATTTAAAGAAGAATTTAAAAAGTGTGCTACTTCGTCGTTTTCACTGTAACCCCTTACTAGATCTACCTGATTTTTCATGAGGGCTATCAGCGGAGACACCACAATGGCACAACCCTCTTGCAATAATGCTGGGAGCTGGTAACAAAGGCTTTTGCCACCACCGGTTGGCATAATTACAAATGTGTCTTTCCCACTTAATAAACTGGTGATTGCCTGCTCCTGCGTGCCTTTAAATTCCCTAAATCCAAAATATTTTTCAAGCCCTGCGTAAATATCAAAACTACTAGGGTCTACAAGGGTACTGGCCTGTCTAGGGCCTTTAATTTTAGCAGGCGCCTTTTTAGGTGCTGCTTTTGAGGTCGATTTTATGGATTTACTGCTACTTTTTGCCATTTTTTATATGTATTTCCTTCATTTTCAGGCGAAAACGGGAAATTATTGATTAAATTAAGTTAACCCTTTTTTTTGAACGGACCGCGAAGTTAACAAAGAATGACCTGAATACACGTCCTTTCATGTTAAAGTTTACCTTTGCTCAGCATGAAAAACGGAATCATTGAAACGGCATTACAAACCATACAATTAGAGGCAAAGTCTATTGCAGATCTTGCTGCTTTTTTGGACGACTCGTTTTATAAAACTATCGAACAACTTAACAATTGCAAAGGCAGATTGGTTTTTAGTGGCATTGGAAAAAGTGCACTCATTGCACAAAAAATTGTAGCAACCTTAAATTCTACCGGTACCCCTTCCTTGTTTATGCATGCTGCCGATGCCATCCATGGTGATTTAGGCGTTATTCAAAAAGAAGACATCGTTTTAATATTAAGCAAGAGTGGCGAAAGCCCGGAAATCAAAGCGCTGGTTCCATACATCAAAAATTTTGGCAATAAAATAATTGCATTGGTAGGTAATACTTCTAGCTATTTAGCAAAAGAAGCCGACTATATTTTAAATACAACCGTAAGCGCTGAAGCATGTCCCAATAATTTAGCACCAACCAGCAGCACTACAGCCCAACTGGTAATGGGCGATGTTATTGCGGTATGCTTAATGCAACTAAAAGGCTTTACCAGTGCCGATTTTGGCAAATACCACCCTGGTGGAAATTTAGGTAAGCGTATGTTTTTAAAAGTAGCTGACCTTACCAACAAAGAACTTAAACCAACCGTTGCACTTGACACGCCATTAAAAAATGTGATCATTGAAATTACAAAAAATAGATTAGGCGTAGCAGTTGTGTTAAATAACGAGCATCAAATAGTTGGTATAATTACAGATGGCGACTTAAGACGCATGCTTGAAAAAACGGTACAAATAGAAAATATTACAGCTACCGATATTATGTCAAACACCCCCCACTTAATTGATCATCAAATCCTTGCTGTAGAAGCCATTGACAAGATGAAACAAAATGAAATAAGCCACCTAGTAGTCACAAATGAAGGAAGCTACTATGGCATATTGCATATTCACGAACTTATAAAAGAGGGACTTATTTAGTTATGAATAAACACCATTATGTAGCCATTATGGCGGGTGGTATTGGCAGTAGGTTTTGGCCCATGAGCCGAACGGGATACCCAAAACAATTTTTGGATATTTTACACACTGGGAAATCACTGATTCAATGGACCTATGAACGTTACAAAGCATTTATTCCATTAGAAAATATCTTTGTAGTCACTTCTGAAGAATATGTTTCTATTGTTCAAGAACAATTACCTGAACTTCCCGTACAAAATATTTTAGCAGAGCCTTCTAGAAAAAATACAGCTGCTTGTATTGCTTATATTTCTTGCAAACTATTACAAAAAGATCCAGAAGCTTCATTAATTGTAGCGCCTTCTGATCATGTGATTTTAGATGCTCAACAATTTAGAGAAACTACCAATAAGGCGCTTGAGTTTGTGAATCATATTAAATCACTTGTAACACTTGGAATCAAGCCAACCCATCCAAATACTGGATATGGCTACATCCAGCACGATAGCTTAGAAGCAGGTGAAGGCATTTATAAAGTGAAAACATTTACAGAAAAGCCAGATCTAGAACTTGCTAAAACATTTATTAGCAGTGGCGACTTTTTATGGAATGCAGGTATTTTTGTTTGGAAAGTGTCGCAAATTGTAAAAGCGTTTGAACTGTTTCAGCCAGAGATGTTTGAATTATTTGAAGCAGCGAAAGACAAATTTAATACCCCTCAAGAAAAGGAAGCCATTGACAAAATATATCCATTGTGTACCAATATTTCAATTGATGTTGCCATTATGGAAAAAGCAAACAATGTGTACGTGATACCCTCTTCTTTTGGATGGAGCGATTTAGGAACATGGAATAGTGCTTACGATAATTTAGAAAAAGATTATTTAGGAAATGCCGTGGCTTCTGACAATGTCATTGTAATTGATGCAACAAAATGCATGGTTGCGGGACCTTCAAACAAACTGATGGTGTTACAAGGACTTGATGATTTCATTGTCGTAGATTCAGAAGATGCTTTACTCATTTGTAAAAAAGATAAAGAACAATCCATAAAAGAATACGTTGCAGAAGTGAAACGTAATAAAGGTGATAAATATTTATAACACTTCTTTTTAAAAAGTATCCCCACATGTCTACATTAAAAACAGTAATAACAGGGTCAGGTTCATATATACCACCAACCATCAAAAAAAATACCGATTTTACCAATCAACGTTTTTTTACAGAGCATGGAGAAGCGATCGAAACACCTTCCGCAGAAATCGTTGAAAAATTTAAAGACATTACAGGTATTGAAGAAAGACGTTATGCAACTACAAATTTGAATGCTTCTGATATGGCCACTATTGCTGCAAGAAAAGCAATTGAAGACGCCGGTATAGATCCAGAAACGCTAGATCAAATTATAGTAGCACATAATTTTGGGAATGTATTAGAAAACACGATTCAAACAGACGCTGTTCCATCACTTGCGTCTAGGGTGAAACATGATTTAGGCATTAAAAATCCAAATTGTGTAGCGTACGATATTTTATTTGGCTGTCCGGGTTGGATACAAGGCGTGATTAATGCAGACGCATTTATTAAATCGGGTATGGCCAAAAAATGTTTGGTGATAGGCGCCGAAACACTGAGCCGCGTAGTGGATGATTATGATAGAGACAGTATGATTTTTAGTGATGGCGCTGGTGCTACTGTTTTAGAAGCCACTGATAATACAGCATCGGGTATTTTAGCCGCAAGTGTACAAAGCCATTGTAATGATGAAGCGTACTATTTATATATGGGTAAATCTAACAAGCCAGAAAGCGATCCTAGCGTACGTTATATTAAAATGAAAGGCCGAAAAGTGTACGAGTACGCTATTAAAAATGTACCGCTCGCCATGAAAGAATGTTTAGACAAAGCAGGTGTTCATGTAAGTGAAGTAAAACAATTTTTCTTGCACCAAGCCAACGAAAAAATGGACGAAGGTTTTATTAAAGTGCTTTTTAAATTATACGGTATTAAAGAAATACCGGCGCATATTATGCCCATGAGTATTCACAAACTAGGTAATAGTTCTGTGGCTACCATTCCTACCTTATACGATTTAGTAAAACATGGCGAATTAGAAAATCATTCGATACAAAAAGGGGATATTGTTTTGTTTGCCTCTGTAGGAGCCGGCATGAATATTAATGCAGTATGCTATAGAATGTAACTAGTCTCTAATCATTGTTACCATTCCTTTTCGAAGTAGCAATTTACCATCTGCATCTACGCAAGCAACAGTCCAGGCATAGGTTTCAAGCGGTGCTTGCTTACCATTAACAAGTCCATTCCAGCTTTCTGTAAGGCTATTGGTTTCAAATACAAGATTACCCCAACGATCATAAATTCTAAAGTAATTAAGCTTGGCAATATTAATATAGAATGGCAACAGCACGTCATTGGCTCCATCTCCATTAGGACTAAAAGCTGTAGGAACATATACTTCAGATTTATCAAACACCCATACTTCTTGTGCGTCTTTAATTACGCAACCACTTGAATCTTCAATAGTAATGGTATAATTAATTTTATTAGGATCCAGCAGTGTATACTTGGCAGTAGGACTTTGCTGATTTGGTCCTTGCAATCCAACACTCGGCGACCAAACATATGAAATGCCTCCTGGCTGTGCCACGAGTGTCAATGCTTTATTTCGTGTGGCTTTCACAAGCGGATACACCATCGACGCCCTAGGAATTGTAACTTTTATTTGTTTGGCTATTGTATCACGAGACTGTACACATATGGTGCTAGAAACAATCAATCTAACAGTGTAGATTCCTGCTGTTGTATAGGTGTGCTGTGGATTTATTGAAGTACTTGTTATCCCATCTCCAAAATTCCATCCAATAACAGTGTACGTACTTTCACCATTTCCAGGAACTGTTTTGTTCGTAAACTGAATAGGTAAATTGATACAATTGTCTGTATAATTAAAATCAGCAGCAGGTTTACCAAAAATAACAATTGGTTTTGTTTTACTGGATAAAATACAACTACTATCACCTTTAAGCGTGAGGGTTACATTATATGTACCTGCTACTGTATACACATGGCTTGGATTTTCTAGATTAGAACTTGTGCCGTCACCAAAATCCCAAAACACTTTAGAGAAGGCTTTATTGCCATAACCCAATTGACTATTGTTGATAAAGAATGTAGCTGCGCCTTCACATGCATTGGTAGCAACAAAATCAACAACTGCTTGACCAATAACAACAACACGCCTATATGTTTTATTAGATACAATACCATTCGCATCCTTTACATATAACGAAACCCAATATATGCCAGGTAGCTTATAAGTGTGAGACACTTGAGCACCTGTTGCTTTTACGCCATCGCCAAAATCCCAGTAGCGATCTACAATAGCTGCAAATTTTGAAACAGAAATATCAGTAAAGTTTATAACAGTGCTTCCTGAACAATCTACACTATCGCTTCTAGTAAAATCAGCAATAATAGATGGGAGTGTTTTAAATAATACAGATGCAGTATCTGCAGCACATCCATATAAACTACTCACAATAAGTTGTACAACTACACTATCGTCACTATTAGCTATCGTATATGGATTGCTATAAAAATCAAAAGTAGAAGCAAGAACGGCTCTAGAAACTGGATGTAGTACACGCCAAGTATATGTTCCGTTAATACTTGGATAATCAACAGCAAGTAAATTGTTTTGCTTCGTAATATTAAATGGCGCATCGGCAACCGTAATGCCGGCTAAAATTTTTGCTCGAGGTCTAGCATGCACTGTAAAAGTTTGGATTGTAGAATCTGTACAACCAAACCTATTGCTAACAATTAGTTTTACATCATACAAACTATCGGATGTTCCGGTATTTGTAAAATTAAATATTGGAGATGTTGTTACAAATCTTGTAAATGAAACACCTGCAGAAGCTGGTTGTAGCGCTCCTCTTCTGTTAATGATCCATTCATATGTACCCGTATTTAATAGACCATTATCACCTAAAACAGTTGTGTTAGAAATATTTATTTCCCATAAAGAACAGCTATCCAATTTAGTATACGCAAACCTAGCTTGTGGCTTAGGATACAGTATAAATTGAGTGCTTGCAGTATCTATACAACCATAAGCTGTAGTGTCCAATACTTTTATTATATAAGTGATTGATTGCAAGGTGTTATTTTGTGGAATAATAAACTGTGCTGTGTTATTATAAAATGTAATAGCAGGCGCTGGCGCATTAGGTGAATTAGCGGTCCAAGACCAAATATTATTTTTGATGCTAACTGCACTAGATGCCGTTGCAACAAATGTCGCTGCGCCGCAACCAGCTACATTATTTAATACAACGGTACTATTAGGTCTAGGATGTATCCTTATTGCAATCGTTGTATCTGATACACAGCCATCTATACTAGTAGCAGTGAGTTTTATCTCATACACAGAATCTACGAGTGATGTGTTATCTGGGATCCCAAAATTTGGTTGAACAGCGGCAGCGGAACTAATTGTGGCTAAAGTACTTGCGGTTCCAGTATTTCGGATGAACCAATTGTAAATAGGTACACTTTTAGCTACCGTTGAATTTGTTACACCAATTGTTAGATTTTCCCTAGAACATACAATTGTACCGCCAATAATTGAGAATACTGGTTTTGGTGCGGGGTGGACAACAATAGGCTTTTGAGTAGAATCCTTACATCCAGTTGTATTCGTTACAATCAATTGGATCAGATATGCCGAATCTGTGAGTGGATTGGAATTTGATAACCAGAAGTTTGGATTTGTAAGCACATTAGACTGAAGCTGTCCATTTATTTTCCACTGATATGTTAAACCAGTTGTGTTATTATTAGAGCCAATATATGATTTATTAAGAATTGCGACTGAAGCTGATTTACAAATTTGCGAAATACCTATAGTGTCAAAATTTACCACTGGATTAGCAAGTGTTGTAACAACCTGCAAAGATGAATCTGAAACGCAGCCAGAATTCGCACTTGCAACCAATTTGAATGTATAAATCTGATTTGATTTTAAAGCAATAAATGGAGCTGGTAATTGATTGGTACTAAATAAACTATCATTTACATACCATTTATAGGTATCGGTATATAAACTCGTATTTACAAAGCTTACAGTAAGTGGAATACATCCATTTGGAGGCGTCGCTGAAAAACTAGCTTTAGGCGTTGGTAAAATATAGATATTTTTAGACAACACACTTACACAACCCGAAACTGTTGTAGTGGCTTCTAAACTGACTGTAAAACGCTTTACACCAATTTGACTTGGTAGCGTTAGAAAATTATAAGTAAAAGAAGAAGGACTCGTAGAAACAACTACACCTTCAACCATCCACTTATAACTTACTGTTCCTTGACCAGCGTATGTGGTATTGTTTATAAATGTTAGAGACTTGCTAGGACCACAGTACACCGAATCAATTAGTGAAAAATCAACTATAGCAGAAGTTGTAACAACAACCGGTTTTTGTAAAGTATCAGGACACCCATTCGCATGATACGCAATCATAGAGGCCTTATAATTACCCGGCTGAATAAATGTAAAGCTGCTATTGTAACCAGAAGTATTGCCAATAATATTATTATTGTTATCTGTATAGTACCATCTTACGGATGCAAAATCGGAAGGCGTGCTGTAGGTATTATACACAAATGGAGCGCAATTAATAGCAGAATTATTAGAAGCAAATTGCGCTTGTACGGTTGGTAATACTGTAACCGTAATTGTTTCTGTAACAACACAACCTCTTGCTGTTAATGTAAAAGTATAGGGAACTACAATTGGTGCAGCTGTTGTGTTAATTAATATTTCTTTTATAATATTACCGTTACTACTATTGGCTGGATTTAAAATGCCAGTAACAGCAGGCCTACTCCAACTAAATGAAGTATTCACAACTGTACTTTGCGCCGTATAATTAAATACTGAATTGGTACAAGTTGTTGGTGCTATAATAGCTGAACTTAAATGAGGTTTTGGTTTTACTTCAACACTAATTGTAAATACATTACCCGTACAATTACCAGATAAAGGAGTGATCGTATAAACTGCTGTTTGCTCAGTGTTAGTAGGATTGGTCAGTGTACCAAAAATAAAGTTTTGAGTTGTGCCCGCTGCTGCACCTGTTACGGGTCCTGAAAGTGATGGTAAAGGCCAACTAAATCTAGAACCTGCAGGTATAATCGTAAAACCTGTAAATGTAGCAGGCGTTAAACTAAATGAGCCCTCACTACATATAGACACCAATTGATTAGGCACGGTGACTTTTGGATTAACAGTTACGGTAATTGTAAATGTATTTCCAAAACATGCTCCATTTGATCCAGAAATTGGCGTTACTGTATACACAACTGTTTGAACAACATTTGTTAAGTTGGTTAGTACTTGTGAAATATTAGATTGCGGAACGAATTGATTTTGTTGACCAGTAACATTCGAGTTTGCAGCAACTGTCCAAATGTATTTTGTATTAGGAGGAACAATATTTGCTGCTGTGCCACCATCTTGAGGAATCGTTGTAAATCTTGTTTCACTACAAATGGTTTCTTGCATATTTACTATAACAGGAACCGCATTGACAGTAAAGGTAAATTGTTTAGTTGCTCCAGTACAAGTTAAACCAAGGTTAGCGTATATAGGTGTTATAACTATTGTAGCGACTTGAGGTAAAGTACCCGTATTGATAGTTGAAAATGTAGGAATATTTCCTGTGCCTGTTGCAGTAAGTCCAATGCTTGTATTTGAATTGGTCCAATTAAAGGTTGTACCTGGAACAAAACCACTAAAACTAACTAATGCTGTAGGAGCTCCAGTACAAAGCTCTTGACTCGCTACTGCATTAACCGTAGGAATAGGATTGACAGAAATCATAAATGATGTCGCATTACCAGTACAACCTAAGCCTGCATTGGTATACAGAGGTGTTGCAATAATCGTTCCTGAAATAGTCGCATTGGTAGTATTGGATGTAACAAATGAAGCAACAGTATTGGTCCCACTTGCCCCAAGTCCAATAGCCGTATTTGAATTAGTCCAATTGTAAACCGATCCTGCTACATTCCCAGCAAATGTTACACCCGTTGTTGTAGAGCCAGGACAAATAACTTGATTACTTACACTATTAACAGTTGGAATCGGATTTACGGTTACTGTAAATATAATTGGTATACCAGTACATGATCTTCCGCCATTTGTATACGCTGGCGTAATGGTAATGGTGCCACTAATTGGCGTGTTGCCTGTATTCGTTGTTACAAAAGATGGAATATTTCCTGTGCCTGATGCAGCAAGTCCAATAGCCGTATTTGAATTGGTCCAATTGTACACTGTTCCTACTACATTTCCACTTGGTGTAACAAGTGTTGTACTTCCACCCACACAAATCGTTTGATTCGTTACTGTATTAACAGTAGGAATAGGATTAACGGCAATCGTAAATGATGTAGCAGCACCAAAACAATCAAGCCCTGCATTGGTATACAAAGGTGTTGCAGTAATCATTCCTGAAATAGTTGCATTGGTAGTATTGGTTGTTACAAATGAGGCAACAGTATTTCTACCACTTGCTCCTAGCCCAATAGCCATATTTGAATTGGTCCAATTGTAAACCGTTCCTGCTACATTCCCAGCAAATGATACACCCAATGTTGTAGAGCCAGTACAAATTACTTGATTACTTACACTATTAACAGCTGGAATCGGATTTACGGTAATGGTTACTGTAAATGATTTGCCTGCACATGCTCCAGCTGCCCCAGAAGTTGGAGTTACTGTATATAAAACATCTTGTGGAGTGAATCCAGAAGTCGTTAACGTTTGACTGATATTATTTTGAAATGCTGATTGATTGGTTGCACCTGTTACTACTGGATTATTTGCAACAGTCCAAGTATAGGAAGTATTAATAGGTACAATAGTTGATCCACTATTAATGGGAGAAATTAAAAAAGTTGATCCGCTACATATCGTTTGAAGCGCTACAGGTATGCTAGGTTTTGGATGCACAGTTACAGTTAAATTAAACGGAACTCCTATACAATTACCAGCTGTTGGCGTTACACTATACACTATTACTTGATCAATATTTGTAGTATTAACTAATGCCTGACTAATACTATTTTGAGGTGCTACAACATTTGATTGGCCTATTATTAAATTATTATTGGTTTGTATCGTATAGGTATAAGTTGTTACAGCAGGAACAATATTTCCATTTCCATTCGAAGGGACAGCAATAAAACTTCCGCCACTGCATACTTCTGCTACTAAATTAGTAATAATTGGTTTAGGATCCACTTGCACTGTTAAGGCAAATGGAGAACCAGCACAACCTCCAGCAACGCCACTTAAAGGAGCAACCGTATAAACAATTACTTGTTGTATATTAGTTGTGTTTGTAAGTGTTTGCGATATAACAGATTGTCCAACATTTTGGGCTTGTTGTCCAGTAAGCGAATTATTATTTGTAGGAATTGTCCAAGTATACGTTGAATTGGTAGGTACAACAGCCCCAACAATTGAGCTCGGTGTTAATATAAATCCAGCTTCACTACAAATAGTTAATACTTGATTTGGAATAGTTGGTGTAGGATGTACTACAACTGTTACTTTAAATGTACTGCCAATACAAGCACCCGTTCGTGGCCTTACTTCATACACAATTGTTTGATCAACGTTTGAGGTGTTTTGAAGTGTTTGATAAATGACAGGATGTTCATTGGTTTCATTGGCTTGTCCTGTAATATTAGCATTGTCTGTAAAAATAGTCCAGTTATAAAGCGTACCGCCCGGCACAATATTTCCATTACCATTTGCCGGAACTATAGAGAAAGTAGAACCACTACAAATTTCTGTTTGCTGATCTATTATAAATGGCTTTGGCGTTACACTAATATTGACAAAAAAGTTATTTCCAATACAACCACCAGCTGCACCAGACGTTGGTAGAACTTGATACGTTATAGTTTGTAATTGATTGGTCGTATTGGTGAGAACCTGACTCATTGTATTACTAGAAATAAACTCCGCAGATTGTCCAGTCAAATTATTATTATCAGTTAATATAGTCCAAGTATAGGCGGTTCCTGCAGGGACAATATTGTTTCCATTATTAGTAGGACTAATCACAAAAGCAGTGCCGCTACAAATAGTTGAAAATTGAGGTAAAATATTTGGCTTAGGATGTACAGTAATCGTAACTGTAAAATTAGGACCAGCGCACATTCCAGATCTTGGTGTAACAATATAAACAATAGTCTGGTCAGTATTTGTTAGATTGTTTAATTGCTGCGTAAATGAATTTTGCGGTGCGAACTGACTATTTTGCCCAACAATATTATTATTGTTGGTTTTAATGGTCCAAGTATAGGTTGTACCTACTGGAACAATATCTAATCCGTAATTAGCTGGTATAACAGTATATGTTTCTGAACTACAAATTTCGGTAGAAATATTAGTGATTGCTGCTTTAGGATGAACTGTTACAGTAGTTGTATAATCAAATACTTCACACAAATCAAATGGCGGAACTAACACTGGCGTTACTGTATAAGTTGCCGATTGAGCTGTATTGGTAGGATTAATGAATATGCCATTTATATTATTCTGAGCAATTCCAGTTGCTCCACCAGTTAAGCCACCAGTAACCGTTGGTAACAACCAACTATATTGAGTACCTACTGGAACAGATCCTACTGCATTTGAATTAAATATTTCTCCACTACATACCGTAACGAGTTGATCAACAGGTCTGATTTTTGCATGAACAATCACACTGATTTCAAAACTAGCACCTACGCAATTTCCAGCCGTTGGTATAACAGTATAAACGACTGTTTGATCAGTGGCTGATGTATTATAAAGTTGCTGGCTAATGTTATTTGCTGGTGTTGCATTATCTGCAGCGCCCGTTACATTTACATTTTGAACAACAGTCCATGTATAAGTTGTTGCTGATGGCACAATCACTACACCATTATTTTGTGGACTAACTGTAAAGAATCCTCCACTACATACCGTTGCATTTTGATTAGATATTACGGGAGTTGGATGAACTGTAATCGTTAATACAAAAGGCGTGCCAATACAATTTCCTGTTTTTGGAGTAACCGTATATTCAATATTCTGATCTGTATTGCTACTATTAATTAAGGTTTGGGAAATATTATTTTGAGCCGATGATACTATAGACTGTCCTCTCAATGCATTGTTATTGGTTCTAATTGCCCAAGTATAAGTAGTACCAACTGGAACAATAGTAGTGCCTGCATTTTTTGGAGTTACTGTAAATGTAGCACCACTACAAATTATGTCTGTTAAAGCAGGAATAACAGGTGTTGGTGAAACTGTTACTGTAGTTGTAAACGGAAGACCAATACATGCTCCTGCTGCGCCAGAAACTGGCGTAACGGTGTACACAATTGTTTGATCTATATCAGTAGTGTTGTGTAATGTTTGACTAATTGAATTTTGTAATACCGATACTGCAGACTGCCCAGTTAAATTGTTATTATCATTTAAAATGGTCCAAGTATATTTTGTTGAAGCTGGAATAATATCAGATCCGCCATTTGGCGCAACAACAAATGCATAATCACTACATACAGTAGTTACTTTAATTGCAATTGTTGGGGTTGGATAAACAGTAACAGTTAATATAAATGTTGCACCAGCACATGAACCTGCTATTGGCGTTACAGTATATGTTATTGTTTGTATTGAAGAAGTAGTATTAATTAAATGCTGACTAATAGAAGACTGTGCAACATTTTGAGCAGACTGTCCTGTAAGCGAATTATTATCCGTTAAAATAGTCCAAGTATACTCGGTATTAGAAGGTACAATATTAGTACCATTGGCAGGTGTTACTTGTAATAAATCATCACTACAAATTGTAGCCGCTACATTGGCAATGATTGGCTTTGGCGCAACCACCACAGATACCATAAAGTTATTTCCTGTACAACCATTAGCAAGAGGGGTAACTGTATAAATGACAGTTTCTGAAGCGTTGGTTGTATTCCTAAGTGTTTGACTAATACTATTTTGATCTACAAACTGATTAGACTGGCCGGTAACATTACTATTTGCCGCAACCGTCCAAGTATAGGTAGTTCCAGCAGGTACGATGGTACTACCACTTGTTCCAGATGGCGTAATTGTAAATGCATTGCCACTACAAATATTTGCAATTGCATTTGGTATTACCGGAATTGGATTTACTGTAACAGTAACAGTAAATGTGACTCCAACGCAATTTCTAGCAGCACCTGATGTTGGCGTTACAGTATAAACAATCGTTTGCGGTGCATTTGTTGTATTAACAAGTGTTTGTCCAAAATTTGATTGTGTAGTAGAGGCATCGGATTGTCCCGTTATATTATTATTATCTGTAGATATTGTCCAAGTATATGTTGTACTTGCTGGTACTATATCCGTTGCATTTACCGGATTGATTGCCACTGAACCACCACTACAAATAGTGGCTGTTTTATTAGCAATGGTAGGTTTAGGATTAACGGTAACTTCTACATTAAATGTTGAACCTGTGCAATTACCGGTATTTACACCAATTGGTTTAACAACATAAGTAACTTTAACAGGAACATTTGTTGTATTTACTAAAGTTTGACTAATACTTGACTGAGGCGTAGCTTGCGCACTCATTCCAGTAATACTTGTATTGCTTACTGGAAGAGATGCATACAATTCAGTTTCATCTTGTTGCCATGCATTTTGAGAAGGTCGCTTCCAATACATTTTAAGTACTTCGCCGCCCCATGTATCTTGATGACGAACCTGTATTGCATATGATTGTCCAGCAACCATTGAAATAGTTCCAGTATGTGTTCCAACAGGGTCTGCCCCATGTCCACCATAATTTGCAGCAACTGCATTACCATCAATTAATACATCTACCGCATCATCACCTTCTACACTAAAAGTATAGGTGCCGGTTTCAGAAGGAATAAAATAGCCCGTTAATTTATACGCAAAGAAATCGCCTAAGCTTGTACCAATTAAACTATTTAATTGATTGGCGTCATTCCAATTTAATAAATTAATACCCGATGGGTCGATAGATTTAATACCTGAATACGTTGGCGAACCAGCAAAAAATCCGTCTAATCCTGCTTTATCATTTGGTGATATATAAAACATATATGGATAAGCAGCATAATTTAAAAATCCACGCAAATCATTACGCCAAGTATATTTAGTGCCAGCTGGAATTAATGTTGTTGGAGGATCATTGGTTGGTGAAATGGTAAATGATTCACCACTACAAATGGTAGCTGACTGATCTGGAACAATAGGTTTTGGATTAACTGTAAGCGTTAATTTAAAGGATGCGCCAGTACAATTTGCATAAGTTGGTGTTAATGTATATTCAATGTTTTTTACAACATTGGTAGTATTAACAAGTGTTTGGGTAAAGTTTGCTTGACTCGTAGATGCAGTAGTTTGTCCTGTTAAGTCATTATTATCCGTAAGTATGGTCCAGGTGTATGTAGTATTAGCTGGAACTATATCTGCATTATTGGTAGATACAAAAGTATATGCATTACCACTACAAACTGATGCCGTTGCATCGGCAATGATTGGAGATGGATTTACAGTTGCATTGATTAAAAACGGAGCAATGGTACAATTTCCAGTAACGGAAGAAACTGGAGTTACGACATATTTAACAGTTATAGGTGCATTTGTACTATTGGTGAGTGTTTGACTAATACTACTTTGTGCTACATTTTGTGTAGTAATTCCTGAAATACCAGTATAGGATGATGGAATTTCGGAAAATAGCTCGTCCATGTCTTGCTGCCATGCAGATTGCGATGGTCGTTTCCAATAAAATTGAATTGCCCCATTTGTATAGTTTCCTCTAAACTGAACTAATTGAATTGGATAGTATTGACCCGCCGTTAAGCTTACGGTTCCGCTATGTGTGCCAAGTGGATCTTTATCAGTAAATAAAAATCCATACTGCGAAACAATAATATTTCCACCAAGTTTAAAATGGTGCGCATCACTACCTTCAAAAGTAAAAGTATACGTACCCGTTTCTTTAGCTTTAAAATATCCTGTTATTTTTGTTGATGCATATTGTCCAAATGAAGTTCCACCTAGTATAGAATTCAGTTGATTATCGCCAACATAAGATATTATGTTTGGCGAAGGGGTAAGATATTTTGTATTGGTGTATGTAGGGCTTCCGCTA
This sequence comes from Sediminibacterium sp., assembly GCA_040403595.1. GTDB lineage: Bacteria > Bacteroidota > Bacteroidia > Chitinophagales > Chitinophagaceae > Sediminibacterium. The sequence goes on from JBBAKI010000007.1 coordinate 145,582, forward strand.
ACAGCTTCATCTAAATCTGCGGCATCCGTTTTGATATAATCGAAAATATTTGTAAAAATATAAATATTTAAAAAACCAGCTAAACTTGTTTTCCAAGTATAAGTAGTTCCATCTGGCAATAGCGTTATTGGTGGAGCATTGGATGGTGTTACATTAAATGAAGCACCACTACACAAATCAATATTTTGATCTGGTACCAATAATTTTGGTGAAACGGTTACTGTGATATCAAATGGTGTCCCAGCACAATTAATATTTTGAGGTGTAACGGTATACACGATATCTTTTGATGCATTGGTCGTACCTGTGAGCGTTTGTGTAAATGAAGATGCAGGTGTGGTATTTGCAGATTGTCCAGTAATATCTGAATTATCTGTTTTAATGACCCATGTATACATTGTAGACGAAGGGACAATTGTTTGACCGCTATTAACAGGTTGTACAACTGCAGTATTTCCACTACAAATTGAAACCGTTTGATTGCCAATTACTGGCTTTGGTACTACTGTAATAACAACACTAAATGGATTTGCAGTACAAGCACTTGACACACTCAACACAGGTGTTACAGAATAAGTAGCAGATTGGGTTGTATTAGAAACCGCAGTTAGCGTACCAGAAATTGCAGACTGCGAAGTACCAGATGTTCCACCTGTTAGTCCTCCAGTTATAGTTGGCGTATTCCAAGTATAGGTTGTACCTGAAATAGCACCTGTTGGACTAATTGAAAAACTTTCGCCTGTACAAACAGTTTGCGCAATATTTGAAATGATTGTTTTATTATTTACGGAAACAGTTAGTTTAAATTTCGGACCTACGCAACCTCCAGATGTTGGTGTAACTTCATAAACTATGTCTTGGTTTGTTCCAACAGAACTAGTAAGTGTTTGAGAAATAGTAGACTGAGCAGATGCTGATGCAGATTGTCCTGATAAATTAAGGTTATTTGTAAAAATAGTCCAAGTGTATGTCGTTCCTGTTGGTACAATAGTAGACCCATTATTTGCCACGGCAAAAGAGAAAGTACTTCCTGTACAAGTAGTTACTGTTTGGTCTGTAATTGCTGGCTTAGGATTAACAGTAATTGAAAATGTTTGTGAAGGCCCCGAACAAGTTGTACCAGCATTCGTATATGCAGGCGTCACAGTAATTGTTGCTGTTATTGGAGCATTCGCAGTATTGTTTGCAATAAAAGATGAGATATCACCGGTACCACTAGCAGCAAGTCCAATAGCAGTATTATTATTTGTCCAATTGTATATTGTACTTGATACTAGAGATCCTCCAAATGTTACTGTAGAAGTTCCGGCTCCTACACAAATTGTTTGATTGGTTGGCTTTGTAACTGTTGGAATAGGATTAATAGTAATGGTAAATGTTTTTGCAGTTCCAGAACATGTTAGTCCCGCATTTACATACGAAGGTGTTACAGTTATTAATCCAGATATTGGTGCATTTGTAGTGTTAGTCGTTACAAATGATGCAATATTACCTGTGCCGGATGCACCTATACCAATAGCAGTATTATTATTTGTCCATGCATAGGTAGTTCCAGATACAGCAGAACCTGATAAGGTTATAATAGAAGACGAACCTCCTTTACATAAAGCAACATTTGTTTGATCTGCAACAGTTGGCGTAGGATTAACAGTAATTGTAAATGTACGTGCAATACCAGAACAATTTTGTCCACCATTTGCATAAATTGGAGTTACTGTAATTGTAGCAGAAAATGTAGCGTTAGTTGTGTTGGTAGCCGTAAACGTTGCAATATTTCCTGTTCCATTAACACCTAAACCAATAGCAGTATTACTATTCGTCCAAAAATAACTTGTTCCAGCAACGGTTCCAGAAAATGATACGGCAGTACTTGTTGCTCCGTTACACAATACTTGTGAAGAAGGCGTAGTTACTGTTGGAGTAGGATTAATGGTTGCAACAACGGTAAATGTTGAACCAGTACATGAACCAATTGAAGGCGTTACCGTATAAGTTGCCGTTTGAGTTACTGTTGTTGAGTTCGTGATGGTTCCAAAAATATTTGACTGAGTATTTCCAGATGCTCCACCAGTCATCAATCCAGTAACTGTTGGTAGGCTCCAAGAATAAGTGGTTCCTGCTGGAATGATATCAACCCCATTTGTAGGTAACACTGTAAATGCTGCTCCACTACAAGCCGTAACTGTTTTATTTGCAATAACAGGTTTTGGATTGATTGTAACTACAACTGTAAAAGTTGGGCCTACACATGTT
>JBBAKI010000008.1:0-119220 GCA_040403595.1 Sediminibacterium sp.
TGGTGTATTCAAGTTTAAAAAAGCTAAGTTTTATATAGACCTAAGTACAGATATCACTGTGTATCAAAAGTCTGTAGCTTTCCCTAGTCAGCGTAATATTTATTTAGTGCACCCATCTATGCGCAAAGTGATTTCAAAAAATGATAAGTGGGAGGCAAAGCTTATGGTGTACGATGTATTCAATCAGAACCAATTTGTGGACAGAAATATCTCGAGTAATTTTATTTCTGAAACCACCAATAATGGTATTAGACGTTACGCCTTATTTAGTATCATCTATAACTTTTCAAAAAATGGGAAACCTATGTCAATGGGCTTCTGATAAAGCTTTAAAATTTAATACACCATCATGAGAATACTATATATCGTTATTTTAACTTTTATTGTAGGCACTAGTGCTGCACAGGTTAATTTTATCAATGCTGGTACTATTACGTATGAGCGCCGTGTTAGTCAGTTTGCTACACTTGTAAATGCAGAAGCTGAAGACAACATTTGGATGGAAGAACTTAAAAAACAGTTTCCAAAAGTGGTAGTAGATAACTATACACTTCAGTTTAACAACAAGGAGAGTTTTTATTTTTTAACCAAAGAAAACGCTGACAATAAATACATTAATATGATTTTTAAACCTACCGAAACAAATTATGTGCATCAAAAGCACGAGTCAGGTACGGTTACAAGTGCAGCAAGTGTTTTTGAGAGTATCTATTTAGTCAATGACAGCCTTGCAAAATACGACTGGAAAATTACTGGTGAGGTGAGAGATATAGCAGGTTTTGAATGTAAAAAAGCGGTTACTAAAATTTGTGACTCGGTTGTGGTGGTTGCTTTTTACACGGATCAGATTGCTGTGCAAGCTGGCCCCGAAAATTTTAATGGCCTACCTGGTATGATTTTAGGTATTGCAGTTCCGCGTTTAGGAACTACCATTTTTGCTACAAGTTTATCGGTTCAAACAGCGTCTGCGTATGTAGAACCTAAAATAAGTAAGCCAATAAAAGCAACCTACAAACAGTTAGATGCCGACCTTTTAAAAACCACCAAAGACTGGGGTAAAGAGGCCGCCGCAATTTTGTGGTTTTTAAAACTCTAGCCAAGTCCGCCCTTGCCTCTATAAAGTTTAACGGGTTTATCTAGGGTTACTTTAAGGACTGTTATGTAGGTATCTAAAGTATTAGCTGGAACATCTATGTAAACAAGCCCAGGTAAAGGACTCCAAGATATTTTTCCAACTATTTTAGTGGATAATTTTGTGCCGTTGCCTAGTACTTCTACCGATTTAATTTTATTGTCTAGACCTTTAACCATTACAGGGCCACTTGTTTTGCCATGTAAGAATAAATAGAGCGTTGTAGAGTCTTTAGATAAAGTAGTAGGGCCATAAAAATGACCTTGAGGGATGCCGCCAATGGTTCCAAATATCGCTTCTCCATGCTTGCGGTTCCACTTACCAAGTTCTTTTAAAATGTTTACTTGCTCGTCTGGAATAGTGCCATCTGGTTTAGGCCCAATGTCTAATAATAGATTTCCGCCGTTAGAAACAGCGTCAACAAATATTGAAATGATTTCGTAAGGCGTTTTCCAATTGGTATCTGATTTTCTGTAACCCCAATTGTTATTGGTGGTCATGCAAAGTTCCCACCACTTAAAACCAGGTCTGACCACCGGAAAATTTTGCTCTGGAGTTTCGTAATCACCATAGCCTTGTAAACGTCCATTGATAATGGTTCCAGGGTTTCTAGCTAATAAATTGGCTCTCACTTTACTGCTTTCCCACTCCTCGGCACTATGTTCCCAATCGCCATCAAACCACCATAAATCAGGATTGAATTTTGTAGATAGTTCTGTTATTTGATTTTGAAAAAATCCTTGAAATCTTTTCCAGCGTGCTGGATCATTCGCTACTTTATACCTGCTACTATCTTTTAAAAATCCAGGATAATCAGGATGGCTCCAATCGATGAGTGAAAAATAAGCACCTACTTTAATATTGTTTTTACGAAGTGCATTTACGAGTGGTTCAATCAAATCTCTTTTAGCAGGCGTATTTCTAATGACGTCATAATGTTTTTCTTTGGTATCCCATAATGCCACGCCGTCGTGGTGCTTGGTGGTGATAACCGTGTAACGCGCACCGGCTTCTTTAAATAAATTAGCCCAAGCAGTGGGGTCGTATTTGCTAGCGGTAAATCCACTCAGTTGGCTCATATAAGCTGGCCAGGTTACTTGCTTGTTGTGAAAACTCCAACTCTCTGAAACGTCATTGACTGCATAAATTCCATAATGAATAAAGATGCCAAGTTTTGCATCTTCAAACCAACCCATTTTTTGCGCAATACTATCTTGGTTAATTTTGCTTTGCGCATTTGTGGTTGTTGCAAATGTGATACAAAGTAAAACCGCAATAAAAGCGGCGGTCGTTTTTGAAAAACGTTTCATGGTTGATTTGTTTGTGGTATTAAAAATCGACTATTTTTAATCGTTTGCTCACTTTATTTGAAAAAATATTTTTATCTTATTGTCTGATATTCAATCTGGTTCTATTTGAATTGTTCCTACTATTATTTTAACCCAATTTAGTTATATGCGCCTTCATCGTCTCTCTTTTACATTATCATTGTTGTTACTCGTAAGCACAGTAAGTGCTCAGTTACAAAAAAGCAACCTTACATTTTCTAGTTTACCTACAAGATGGGATGAGTCACTACCGCTTGGCAATGGTATGCTTGGCGCCATGGTATGGCAAAAAAATGACCATTTAAGGTTTTCATTGGACTGCGCCACGCTTTGGGACGCCAGGCCTATGAAAGATTTACACCGCGATGAATTTAATTTTAAATGGGTAGAAGAGCAGTATCAAAAAAATAATTATGCAGCGGTTCAAAAATATTTTGATGCACCTTATGATAGAGAGCCGGCACCTAGTAAAATTCCTGGCGCTGCTTTACAATTTAATACCACAAGCTTTGGTAAAGTAGTAAGTGCCCGTTTAGATATTTCAAATGCGTTGTGTAGTGTTACCTGGGCATCGGGGGTTGAACTCAAAACCTTTGTAGATGCAACCCAGGGGCTTGGTTGGTTTTCTTTTTCAAATAGTAAGGATAGCGTTGCCCTACAATTAATAGCCCCCACCTATGGCGGTAAAGCAAGTACTGGTGGCGATGTAGTAGGTGGAGATGATTTGTCGAGACTTGGCTACGAGCAAGGGGGCGTAACGCGCATGCCACATGAAATGGTATACAAGCAAAAAGGTTGGGGCGGTTTTTATTATACGGTTAAAGTAAAATGGTGGTATACTAAAGCCCATGTGCTAGAAGGGGTGTGGACTATTATAGCAAATGGTGACGACACCAAAGCCTACCGTGAAGCGGGCCCTCATTCATTTGCTATTCAATTTAATGCGCACGCCAATTGGTGGAAAGCATACTGGTCTAAATCTAGCATTCAAGTACCCGATACTTTAATTAATAAGCAGTGGTATTTAGAACAATATAAATTTGGATCTACTTCACGTAAGGGCGCACCGCCAATTTCTTTACAAGCTATTTGGACTGCCGATAATGGTAGGCTTCCGCCATGGAAAGGAGATTTTCATCATGACCTTAATACACAAATGAGTTACTGGCCAGGTTATACGGCCAATCATTTAGAAGAGTCGAGTGTGTTTACAGATTATTTACATGCCAATAAAAATAATTACAAACGCTACACCGAAATGTATTTTAAAGTGAAGGGACTCAATGTGCCAGGGGTGACCACACTTGACGGAACAGAAATGGGTGGATGGATACAATACGCTTTATCGCCTACTGCAGGTGCATGGCTCGCACAACACTTTTACTGGCAGTGGAAGTATAGCATGGATGCTAAATTTTTAAAAACAAAAGCCTATCCATGGTTTAAAGAAGTTGCTACTTATCTCGAAAATATTACCCGTATCAATGCAAATGGGAATAGGGTACTTCCTTTGAGTTCTAGTCCAGAAATTCATGACAACAGTAGAGAGGCGTGGTTTACAACGTCTACCAATTACGATTTGTCATTGATGAAATATGTGTTTGAAAAAGCAGGAGAAATGGCTGCTGCTGTAGGGGACCAAACAAACGCCTTGCACTATCAAAAAATAGCTGCCCAATTTGAATCTTTTGTGCTTTCTACAAATAATGAATTGATGTTTGCCAAGGGTCATGCATACGAAAGTTCACACCGGCATTTTTCACATGCCATGGCTATTTTTCCGCTAGGATTATACCAGTGGAAAAACCCGGCTGATAGGCCTGTAATGAATGCTACCATTGATTTACTAGATAAAATAGGCCCAGCAAACTGGTGTGGATATTCGTATGCTTGGCTAGGTAATTTAAAAGCCCGTGTAGCGGATGGAGCGGGGGCGCAAAAAGCACTTCAAATTTTTGCAAAAGCATTTTGTGCGGGTAATAGTTTTTACTTAAATGGCGACCAAACAAAAGAGGGATATTCTACTTTTACCTACCGCCCTTTTACACTCGAAGGAAATTTTGCTTTTGCATCAGGCGTTCAGGAAATGTTGTTGCAATCTTATCAGGGTTATGTGCAAATATTTCCGGCAGTACCAGCCAATTGGAAAAACGTTTCGTTTGAAAAACTTAGAACAGAAGGTGCATTTATAGTAAGTGCAAAAAAAGAAAATGGTCAAGTAAAAACGGTTACTATTAGAGCAGAAAAAGAGGGAGTATTATTTTTACAAAATCCATTTAATGAAAATGACAAATATGTTGTAAATGCTCAAAGCGCGACACAAAAAAAATCGGATCAAGTTAATATGCTTCGTTTTGATTGCAAAAAGGGAGCGGTTGTGAGTCTATTGGTGAATTGAATGTTGAAAAGTAGGAGCGGCTGCTATTTTATGGTAGGACATTCAAACTTACCTTTCCGGCATGGATAATAGGTATTATACCCTGCAAACTGTTTATCGCATTGTACGTGGTCAAGCAAACCCGCAGCAATATTTATGCTCACCAAGAGAAATGTTTTTGCATTCTACTTTTGATTGGGATTTGATTTTAAAACATTTGTGTTTGCTTGAAACGGAAGGGCTGGTGCAGTTGCAGCAACTAGAAACACCGCATTGTTATATTACCATTGCTGGAATTGAAAAGGCAGAAAAAGTAATTCAAGAAAGAGAACTCGCTGCTCCTAAGGGAATTCAGTTAAAAGTGACTGAGTAGTGGAATTTTATATGATATGTTTTTGATATACGATTAAAGGCTCCCGAAGGGAGCCTTTAATATGTTGGTGCGGATGGAGGGGGTCGAACCCACACGCCTCGCGGCGCTAGATCCTAAGTCTAGTGCGTCTGCCAATTTCGCCACATCCGCATCCGAAGCCCAGCTATTTTGCAATTTGCTGGGCTGCAAAAGTAGGGTTTCTATTGATTTATAGGTAGTGTTTACGGTATTTTTTTTCTGGTCTAGTTTTCTCTTCTAGATCTGCCAGCTGGAGCCGTCGAATGACGTCTAGGGTCCCCACCTCTAAAAGAGCGTCTTTCCCCGCTATTATTGGCGTTTCTTCGCTCTCTAAAGCCTCCGCCACCTCCTTTTACGGAGCCTGAGTTTTGCTTAGAAGCTTTTTCTTCGGCAAATGTGAGCACCCAAGGATGCTCTTTAATTTCAGGGATGCTTTGGGCAATTAGTTTTTGAATGTCTTTTAAGTACGCTTTTTCTTCTCCATCGCAAAAAGAGATGGCAATGCCGGATGCGCCGGCTCTACCCGTTCTACCAATTCGGTGCACATAAGTTTCGGCGATATTAGGCAGCTCGTAATTGAAAACGTGTGATAATTGATCCACATCAATCCCTCTTGCTGCAATATCGGTTGCTACTAAAATTCTTAAAGCACCAGATTTAAAATCGTTGAGTGCTTTTTGTCTTGCATTTTGTGATTTATTACCATGAATGGCAGCAGCATTTTCACCAAGTTTTAAAAGATCTTTTACCACTTTGTCGGCGCCATGTTTTGTTCTAGTAAATACAAGGGCTGTTTTAATACCTGCATCCTGTAATAAGTGTGCCAATAATAATTTTTTATTGCCTTTGTCTACGTAATAGACCGATTGCTCAATTTTTTCTGCAGTAGAAGATACCGGGGTGATTTCTACTTTAACCGGATTGTTTAAAATGCTATTTGCCAATTGTCCAATTTCTGGAGGCATGGTAGCAGAGAAAAATAAGGTTTGTCTTTTAGCTGGAAGTTTTGCAATTACTTTTTTTACGTCATGGATAAAACCCATGTCTAGCATGCGGTCTGCCTCATCTAGTACAAATATTTCGAGCTGGTTTAATTTGATATAACCTTGTTGCATTAAATCTAATAACCTGCCGGGTGTGGCAATTAAAATATCAACGCCACGTCGTAGCATAGACACCTGAGGCACCTGGGAAACACCACCAAAAATAACGCTATGGCTAAGGCCCGTTTTTTTACCATAGGCTCCAAAACTTTCATCGATTTGAATGGCTAACTCACGCGTTGGTGTAAGAATTAATGATTTGATACCGTTGTGCGTACTTTTTTTATTGTACAGTAATTGTAAAATAGGAATGGCAAAAGCGGCTGTTTTACCGGTACCTGTTTGTGCGCAACCCAATAAGTCTTTTCCTTCTAATAAAACGGGGATAGACTGCTCTTGAATAGGGGTAGGGTTGGTGTACCCTTCTGCTTTAACGGCCTCTAAAATAGGCTCAATTAAGTTTAATTGTTCGAATGATAACATAGTATTATTTAAATATAAAAACACGAGGCATTGGCCGGGTGCTATACAAACTTTCTGTTAGGGACTTGAATTACTTTGTCACTGAAGTGTGATCTAGTCTGATAGGGAGAGAACGTATATGAATACCGCAAAGGTACGTAAAATAAAATTAGTGTCGAATTTGGGGTGGCGTTAGTGCTTTATCAGCGCAACAATAGCTGCTAAATACTGTTGGTCTATAGCGTCAAACTGATCGAGCATATCACTGTCTACATCTAGTACGCCAACAACGCTAGCGCCATTAAAAATAGGCACTACAATTTCAGATTTTGAAGCGCTACTGCACGCAATATGTCCAGGAAACTTTTCTACGTCTGCAACAACAATAGTTTTTTCTGATACCCAACTTGTTCCGCAAACACCCCTACCTTTTGCAATTCTAGTGCATGCAACGGGTCCTTGAAAGGGGCCTAAAACAAGTTCGGCATTTCCGGTATTCGCATTTTCTTGAACCATGTAAAATCCCACCCAAAACCAACCAAATTGTTCTTTGAGTGCAGCTGCAATATTGGCAAGGTTGGCAGTAAGGTCCGGCTCTCCTGTAATGAGCGCCTCAATTTGCTGCGTTATTGAAATATATTTTTCTTGTTTACTACCGCGAACAATATTTAAGTCTTCTGCCATACAAATATTTTTTCCAATTCCTTTTTTTCGATGCGTGCAATAAATAAAAGATAACCTATTAATAATACCACCCCGCTTATAGTTTGCCACCAAAAATCAACTACATAAATGGAGATGGTTTTATGAAGCAAAAATAGGAGCACCGCAATAATTAAATAAGCCGCAATTTTTTTTGCAGGATAAGGTACTGGATAAACTTTTTGTCCCCAGTTGTAACTTATGAGCATCATGGTACCATAACAAAAAAATGTGGCCCATGCACTTGCAATAAACCCAAAATATGGTATAAAAATAAAATTCAGTACAATGGTAATGGCTGTGCCAATAAGTGTGATATAAGAACCTGCAGTTGTTTTACCCGTAAGTTTAAACCAAATACTCAGGTTGTAATAAATGCCTAAAAATATATTAGCGAGTAACAAAATAGGCACAATGCCAATGGCAGAGCGGTATGCGGGTCCTATTAAATGCGACCAGATGGGTAAAAATAGCGATACTCCTAAAAACATAACGCTAAGTACAATCACAAAAAATTGAAGTACGCGCGCATATATTTTTTGTGGCTCTTGACCCGCAGCCTGTTTAAAAAAGAAGGGTTCTGCACCCATTCTAAAAGCTTGTACAAATAAGGTAATTAAAATAGAAAGTTTGTAGCAGGCGTTATAAATACCTACTTGTTCATTTTTAAAAATATCTGAACCTGGTAACCACGCTTTTAACATAAGCCTGTCAAAAGTTTCGTTGATGATGCCGCCAAATCCTACTATTAATAAGGGGAGCGCGTAGACTATCATTTCTTTCCAAAGCTTGGTATCAAATGTGAGGCGTACACGCAAAATTTCTTTGCTCAATAAAAGAAGTGTTATTACACTTTGAATTAAATTGGCAAGCACTACATAAACAATGGGGTTGGTAGAAAAACTAAAAAAGTTACCCGTCCAACTATTTGGGTTGCTAGCAAGTGTGCGCGGACAATAATTTATAAAAAACCAAGTAAGGACTAGGTTAACAAAAATACCTGCAATATTTACAAATGCGTATTTGATTGGACGCTCTTCTTGACGAAGTTTTGCAAATGGAATTTTATTGAGTGTGTCTATTCCAATAATGCCAATGGTGATAATAGCTATTTGAGGAATATCGGAAAAGCCAATGAGCGCACTAAATGGTGCTCTACAAATCCATAAAAGTGCAGAGAGTATAACGGTGCTTATAACAATCGAAAAAAAGCTGGTGCTATAAATTGTTTTTTTATACGCTTCCTGACTAGAAAATCTAAAGTAAGCCGTTTCAAAACCATAGGTAAATAAAATGCTTAAAACAGGGATGGCCGAGTAGAGCAAACTTTGTCTACCAAAATCGGCGGGGGAAACATATTCTGAATAGGTTAAAAGGGGGACAAGTAAATAACCAATAAAACGGGCGGCAATAGAACTTACGCCATACCAAAGTGTTTGACCCGCTAATTTTTTAATCCCGCTCAATGATTTCTTGTTTTGCTGCTGCTAAAGTAACAAAACCATTTTACTGATGCGTGTGATTTGGGATTTTATTATTGATTACGGGCTGCACTGCCAAAAATGCTGGGTTTGTAATAGCGCTTGAATCTGTGAGGGTGTTTAAAAAAGCAGTCAGCTGCCCTATTTCGTAATTGGATAGGGGTATTTGCCCCGAGGTTTTATAATGGGTAAGTACATCCAAAATCGAATAGTAGCGCCCGTCATGCCCATACGGAAAGGTGAGGGCTACATTTCGAAGGCTGGGTACTTTAAATTTGAGAGAATCGGTGCTATTGCCGGTAAACCGCTCCCGCCCATTGTCTTTTAAAACGGGGTCCCTTGTAATGGCGGTGTTTTGATAACTATAATTGGTAAATAGAGGTGGGGTATGGCAAGACACACATTTTTTTTCAAAAATTTCGAGCCCTAGTTTCTCTGGTAAAATAAAAGAAGCTTCGCCCCGCATCACTTTGTCGTATTTGCTATTTGCCGACACCAACGTTAACTGAAATTGACTAAGCGCTTTAGTGATTTGATCTAGCGTAATTTTTGAAGGGCCAAACGCGGCGCTAAACATTTTTTTATAGCTAGTGCTCGTATTTAATTGTTTAAGTAGTTCCGGAATATTGGCGTCCATTTCATCGGTGGAGTGAATGGGTAATAGCGCCTGCGCCTCAAGGCTAGCCGCTCTTCCATCATACATGAATTCTTTTTGCCAAGCAGTATTAAAAAGGCTTGGCGCATTGCGGGTAGTGAGGTTGTTTACGCCATGACTTAACGGATGGTCATAAGTAGTAAAAGCGGCCGAAGGTTCGTGACAAGTGGCACAGCTAACGCTACTATCGCTACTGAGTGCGGGGTCGTAAAATAATTTTTTGCCGAGCGCGATGCCTTCTTTTGAAATCGTATTACCGCTAAAATTATATGCCGGTTCTGGCCAGCCCTTGGGTGTCAAAAACTTAACGGGGCTTGGTTTGTATGAAAAAATAGATGTGGCACCCATGCATAGCGCGGCAAAGGAAATGACCGTGATTTTACTTGCAATAGAAATTTTCATACACTTTAATAGAAGCATGTTAAAGGTACATACGTCTTTATTAATATCTTCATGCTAGAAACAATTAAGTTCGCATTCTTATGAGAGTTGTTATTCAGCGTGTATTGGAAGCATCTGTGGTGGTAGATGAAAAAGTAGTGGGGGCTATTGGTAATGGCCTACTCGTACTACTTGGTATCGAAGACGCAGATACAAAAGACGATACTTTATGGCTTAGTAATAAAATTACAGGCCTTCGACTTTTTGACGACGCAGCGGGTATTATGAATCTATCTGTTAAAGACATAGGAGGCGATATTTTACTCATTAGCCAGTTTACACTACTTGCTAGTACCAAAAAAGGAAACAGGTCTTCTTATATTAAAGCATCAAAACCGCCTATTGCTGTGCCTTTGTATGAACAAATGATTGCAGCACTTCGTAATGATTTGGGCAAACCGGAATTTTTGGTGCTGTCATGAAAGTGAGCCTTATTAATAACGGCCCGGTTACCATTACCATTGACTCTAAAAACAAAGAATAATGACAATTGAAAAAGCACAACAAGACGTAGATGTCTGGATACAAACCGTTGGCGTTAGGTATTTTAATGAGCTTACCAATATGGGCATACTCATGGAAGAAGTGGGAGAACTAAGTAGAATACTGGTGCGTAAATATGGCGAACAATCTTTTAAAGCCGGAGAATCTGATAAAGATATGGCAGATGAAATGGCCGACGTGCTGTGGGTGCTTATTTGCCTTGCCAATCAAACCGGCGTAGATCTTACAAAAGCACTGGAAAAAAACTTTGAAAAGAAAAATAGTAGAGATGCGACAAGGCATGTAAACAACGAGAAATTAAAGTAGAAAATAGTAGTTATAAAAAAGGTGCGCTTGATTCAAGCGCGCCTTTTTTTATTCGAGTAAACATCCTATTTATTTGCTCGCAAAAATGCTTTTTTGTTTTGCCATTTTTTCAATGTCAGCAACCGTTCTTGGTGCAGCTGCAGATAAATTTTGATTACCAGTTGTGGTAATCAAAATATCATCTTCAATTCTTACACCAATGCTCCACCACTTTTTATCGCAGTTGCTTCCTGGTGGAATATAAATGCCCGGCTCAACGGTTAATACCACACCTGGATCTAGTGTGCGAGGTCCCATATCATGCACGTCTAAACCTAAATGGTGCGACGTGCCATGTGGGAAATATTTACGTGCTTCCGCTTCTGTTGCAACAATACCAAGTGCTACAAGACCTTTGTTTACAACCGCTCTTGCAGCAGCATCAGGAGCGCCAAAAGGAGCACCAGGCTTACAAGCAGCAATGCCAGCATCTTGCGCCGCTAGTACGAGTTCGTAAATAATTTTTTGTTCTGGAGAAAATTTACCGTTTGCAGGCACGGTTCTTGTAACGTCTGCAGTATAACCATGGTACTCTGCAGCACAATCGCTTAATAGTAAATCGCCGTCATTGATTAATTTAAGGTTGGTTACGTAATGCAGTACGCAAGCATTTTCTGCAGCACCATTGATGCTCGGGTAACCAGAATATTCAGAACCATTTTTCTTGAAATGATATTCCATAATGGCCTGTGCTTGGTATTCAGTCATACCTGGCTTTACGGCGCGCATAACGTCGTTGTGGCCTTCGCAACTAATAGAGGTAGCTTTTGCAATCAGCGCAATTTCTTCTGGTTGTTTGATACCTCTTAAGCCAGATAAAATGCCTTGTAAACTACGCGTAGCAATGGGTTTGTTTTGAGCAGCAATAGCGCTGTCAACAAGGGTTGCCATGCGGGTTAAAGGATCAACTGTTTTTTTGTATTTGTAAAATACGTCTTCATTTTTATACGCTGTAAATACAGAATCGATGCCTGAAAAATCGATGGTGTTTGCAGCAAATTTATCATTGATAAAAACGTTTTCTATTTTGTAACGTTCTTTCACGCCTTCTACGCCTAAAATTTTTCCGGTCCATAGTTCTCTTTGCGGATCACGGTTTTGAACAAAAATGAATTCGGTACCTGTTTTATCTAAAATGGTTACAGGCTGTTTGAATAATAAGAGCACTGCATTGGGTTCTTCTAGTCCGGTAAAGTAGTAGAAGTTTTTGCTTTGTGCATATTGATAATCTACGTCGTTGTTTCTAACACGCACTTGAGAAGCAAAGAAAATGCCTACTCCGTTTTTAGAGAGCTTTTCTTTAAATGCAGCTCTGCGGCCAGCATGAAACTCGGGTGTTAAATAATCGTTGGGGTAGAGGGTTGTTTGCTGTGCAAAAACCAGTAGGGGTGCCACAAATGTGAGCATCCAAGTCATCAGTTTCTTTTTGTTCATTGTATTTTAAATTTATCTCGTTAAAGCTATAGGATTTCTCTGAGTAAGAGAAAAAAAATGGATAAAGGGGCTAAAGCGCCTTTTTTAGGTAGAATGGCTTATTTTTGTCCCGTTATGAGTAAGCCCACATTAACCCCACAAGAAAATAATTTTCAAGCCATTATATCGCATGCTAAAGAGTATGGATTTGTGTTTCCTAGTAGTGAAATTTATGATGGATTAAGCGCCGTATATGATTACGGTCCTTATGGGTCTGAACTCAAAAAAAATATCAGGGATTATTGGTGGCATAGTATGACCCAAATGCATGAAAACATTGTGGGCATTGACGCTGCGATATTTATGCACCCAACCACCTGGAAAGCGAGTGGGCACGTGGATAATTTTAGTGATCCTTTAATTGACAACAAAGATTCTCAAAAGCGCTACCGTGTAGATCATTTGATTGAAGCCAAAGCCGACAGTTTACGTGCGGCTGGAGCTGCAGGAGATGCGGATGCACTGATTGCAAAAATGGACGAACTGCTTGCGTCTGATAATTTTGAGGCCTTGCAGCAATTACTGGTGGATCAGAAAATTACGTGTAGTGTAAGTGGCACTTCTAATTGGACAGCTATTAGGCAGTTTAATTTAATGTTTGACACACAGTTAGGATCTGTGGCCGAAGATGCCAATACCATTTATTTACGACCAGAAACCGCACAAGGTATTTTTGTAAACTTTTTAAATGTGCAAAAAACAGCGCGCATGAAAGTGCCGTTTGGTATTGCACAAACAGGAAAAGCCTTCAGAAATGAAATTGTGGCGCGTCAATTTATATTTAGAATGCGTGAGTTTGAACAAATGGAAATGCAATTTTTTGTACGTCCTGGCACGCAAATGAAATGGTATGAATATTGGAAAGAAGCGCGTTTAAATTGGCATACTGAGTTAGGCATGCCTAAAAATAAATACCGTTTTCATGACCACGTAAAACTCGCGCACTACGCAGACGCTGCATTAGATATCGAGTTTGAATTTCCATTTGGTTTTAAAGAATTAGAAGGTATACATTCTCGTACCGATTTTGATTTGACAAGACACCAAGAGTTTAGCAAAAAGAAACAACAATATTTTGACAATGATATGGATGAAGCAACCGGAAAGCCTTATGGCAACTATATTCCGTACGTTATAGAAACCTCTATTGGACTTGACCGTATGTTTTTGGCTGTTTTAAGCAATGCATACGAAGAAGAAAAAATTACCAAAGAAGACGGCAGTACAGACGAACGCGTGGTACTGCATATTCCTGCAAAAATTGCGCCTTTTAAACTCGCTATTTTACCGCTTGTTAAAAAGGATGGTCTTCCAGAAATTGCACGTGAACTAATGGACAGCTGCAAAGGACAATTCAAATGTTTCTACGAAGAAAAAGATGCCATTGGAAAACGTTACCGCCGACAAGACGCCATTGGTACACCGTTTTGCGTAACGATTGATCATCAAACGAAAGAAGATCAAACGGTTACCATTCGTTACCGTGATGCCATGACGCAAGAGCGTGTGCACATTAGTAAGGTAAAAGAAATTGTAATGGCGGCGATTGCCTAACCATATATCTCTACATGAACATCTTTTTTGTCGTAGCCTGCTGCTATTATGCGCTCCTTGGCTTCGTCAATCATGTTTTTCCAGCCGCACAAATAAAACTGCGACGGATTTTTACTGGCAATTAATTTTTCATACACCGCGTGTACGTAGCCACTATATCCACCTTCTGGCGTACTTTCTTCTCTAGAAAAAACGGGGTGGTAATAAAAATTATTTTCTAGGGCTTCGAGTGCTTTTAATTCTGAGCCGTATAAGTTGTCGCTAAGTTTACGACAACCAAAAATGAGGTGAATATTTTTGTGGGCTATTTTTTGCCCATGGATATAAGTAACCATGGATCTAAAAGGGGCAATGCCGGTGCCCGTGCATATTAAATAGAGGTCTTTGTCGAGTGTTTCAGGTAGTGTAAACACACCTACAGCACCTCTTAAAGTAAGGCTGCTACCCACTTTTATTTCGTTGAATAAATAGGTGGTACCAAGGCCGCCCTCTAATAAAACAATAACGAGCTCTATAATATTGCTGCCATCTGGTGCAGACGCAATGGAGTAACTGCGCCAGCGCTTGTTGGTTTTTTCGTGAATGGGTAAATCGAGTGTAACAAACTGCCCAGGCTTAAAATCAAAAACGGCTAGTTCTGGAATTTGTATCCAAAAACGCCTGGTTGTTTCCGAAGCATCTTCAATTTTGATGACCGTTCCTGTACGCCAAGGTTGCAGCATGGTTGTAGGGTTTCACACAATTTAAATGAATGCAGCCGAACTATAAAAAATATTCTGTGCAAAAAAATATGGACAAAAAAAATCCGAGGGCGAAGCCCTCGGATTTTCCGAATTTCCAAAAAATTCTGGAACCTGCTTATTTAGGATCTAGCGCCAACTTAATGGTTTGCGCTAAATCAGCTAAATGCATTTTAGTCATTTTGTCTGAAGTAGAAGCTGCTGCTGCGTTCACTGTGCCTTTTAAAGCGGCAAGTTGAGCGCGAACAATACTGTTTACATCACTACGGCTATTGTAACCAGTTGCGTATGGATTGTTTCCACCACCACCGCCGCCACCAAAGCTAACGGTGATGCCACCTGCGCTTGGTTTAGGATTGATGATCGCATCTAATTTATCTACGTAGCTCTTTTGCAACATTCTACGGTAGGTATCAACGGCTTTTCCAGACTTTAATTCGCTGAATAAGTCGGTTTGTAAATCATTGATCATTTCGGTAGCAGCATATACTTTATCTGCGCCAAAACGGTCAACGTTCATTTGCATACGGTGTAAGCGGTCTGTGCTTAACATACCCGCTAAAGCACTTTCTTGTGCACCTGCAATTGGATCTGCAGAACCAGGAACGTTTACTTTATTCCAGATTTTTTTGTCAATCAACCAAGTAGGTGTTTGGAACAATTGTCTGTTCAAAAATCCTAATGCATCTTTTTGAAGTTGCTTAGGTGTTGGTTCGTATACAGGCACATCGCTTTCTGCTGTTTGGAATGTTTCATACACACCACCAACGTTACGGCTTACATGTCCAACATACCTTCTAAATTGGCCTAATAATTGACCATAAATAGAAGTGATGTTTTCATTTAAATCACCTTCTTCTTTGGTGTATTCTGGAAGCTTCGCTAAAATACGTTGAAGGTTTTTAACACCATAATCACTTGCTTTTACAGCATTGTCACTAAGGTCTTCAGATTGGCTACGTGGATCTGCAGTATTGCCACCTTCGTAAGTTCCAAACCAAGTACGTGGATTTGCTTTTAAAGTTTCAGTGATTAATTTGCTGCTCGTTAATTTGGTTTCTTCTTCTGTATTACCAGCGATGAAACCATAACCCCAACGGATAGCCCATAAATCGTAATCTCCAATGCGAGGGTATAAGCCTGCTTTAGCGATATTATCTTCTGGTTGAGCTACATAGTTAAAACGTGCATAGTCCATAATAGAAGCGGTGTGACCGTTTGCTTCTACCCATGTTTTGTCACGTAATTTTTCTACTGGTGTTTTGCTACTGCTACCCATGTTATGTCTTAAACCAAGGGTATGTCCAACTTCGTGAGAAGAAACGAAACGAATTAAATCGCCCATTAAATCATCATCATATTTCATGCTACGTGCACGAGGATCAATCGCTGCCGTTTGAATCATATACCAGTCATGAACAAGTTTCATAACGTTGTGGTACCAGCCAATATGGCTTTCTAAAATTTCACCGCTGCGTGGATCGTGTACGTTAGGTCCGTATGCATTTTCTGTTTCAGAAGCAAAATAACGAACCACAGAATAACGTGCATCTTCTAGGCTCATCGTAGTGTCATTTTCTGGCCACTCTTTACCTACAATTGCATTTTTGAAACCAGCTTGTTCAAAAGCTTTCTGCCAATCGTTGATACCTAAAATGAGGTGCTTACGCCATTGCTTAGGTGTTGCAGGATCGATATAATAAACGATTTGTTTTTTAGGTTCTACAAGTTCACCTTTTTTCCATTTTTCAACATCTGCATCTTTTGGTTCTAGTCTCCAACGAACTGCAAATTCTTTGTTCTCCACTTTTTGTTGATCGTCTCCAAAAACAACATAGTCGTCTGTAAAGAAACCAACACGCTTGTCTGCAATCCTTGCTGTCATTGGCTTAGCAGGAAGTAATAAAAGTGATGTGTTCAATTCAATGGTAATCGCATTGTTGCCGTTAGCTGTAGGAATTGATGCAGTTGGAGCAGGACTCGCACCGCCAAATCCACCACCAGCTGCAGAAGAACCAAACGTTTTTACAGTTCTAATTTCTGTGTTAATTGGGAAACTAGTGATCTTGTCAATGTAAGATCTATCTGCAGAAATTTGCGTTAAACTTAAAGAACGTTTTACTTGAGCACTAACACTTACCAAAGGGTTGTCACCTTTAAAATAATCTGTAACATCAATTACAACGCCGTTGCTATCTTTTGAAAATGCTGCAATCGGAAATGCTGCTGCAATGGCATTTAAATTAGAGTTGGTAACTGCCTTGTAAATGTCATCTGTTGGATTGGCATTGTTAATGAGTGTAATACCACGTAAAAATATATTGCTAGAAGGTCCTTTTTCGAAGGTCATGGTTTGTTGGTTGGCAATTTCGCCACCATACACGCCACGTCCACCACCTACAGCTGGTACTTTAACATAACGGGTAACCGCTAATATTTCACGACCCAATAAGCTGTTAGGGATTTCAAAGTAGAATTTGTCATCTACTTTATGAACCGTAAATAAACCTTTTTGAGATACTGCTTTTGCAGTGATCACTTCTTTAAAGGCTTTAGGTGCTTGACGCGCTGCGCCTGCCCCCATACCAGCCATTCCGGCCATACCAGGCATGCCAGCTCTTCCGCCTGGCGCTTGCGTGGTATCTCTTTGTTGCGCCACACCCATTGTACTTACAAGAAGTGCTACCGCGATAAAATAATTTTTCATTGGTCAATTTAGTTGTTGAATAATGCTTTAAAGATAGGGCTCCAAATAATTCGACCCTCGTTTTTTTAGGCCAACTTGGATGAAAGGCAAAATAAATTAAATAAATCGGTGAAAAATTGTGGATTTCGAACGATTAAGGCTCTTATACCGAGGTTATTAGCGTTTTTTACATCCTACAGGATTAAATTTCTGTAACCAAATTTGGCTATTTCAATAAAATACCTAATTTGTAAGTCCCTAAGGGTTTATTTGAAGAAGTTTTATGTTTAAAACGATATTTTAATTAGCATTGTAGGGACAAATTTTTAAATCGGTTTTAATTATTTAAAAAAACAAAAAATCTATCGAATCATGGCTGAGACAAAACCAACTGCAACAGCTGCAAAAAGTAGTTCAACTGCACAACCAAACAAAAGCAGTAACTTAATTGCGACAATCGCTCCAATTGCTTGTATCATTGGCGGTTACCTTATTTGGCGCGTATTATTAGGCAGCGCTTCTAACTTTACAACTCCTGATCCTGATGCTAGCCATTGGTTTTGGCCTAACCACAAAGGACCAAAAGGAACTTTAACTAAAATGTACGAAGGTGGTATCATTGTACCTATCCTTATTGGTTGTTTATTAACCGTGTTAACTTTCGTTATTGAAAGATTATTAACTGTTAACAAAGCATCTGGTAAAGGAAATATTGCTGAGTTTGTACGTAAAGTGCAATATCATTTAGCAAACAAAGACGTTGAAAAAGCGTTAGCTGAGTGTGACAAGCAACAAGGTTCTGTTGGTAATGTAATGAAAGCTGGTCTTAAGAAATACAAAGAAATGA
Organism: Sediminibacterium sp.; assembly: GCA_040403595.1. GTDB lineage: Bacteria > Bacteroidota > Bacteroidia > Chitinophagales > Chitinophagaceae > Sediminibacterium. The sequence continues at coordinate 18,162 of JBBAKI010000008.1, forward strand.
TTTCTAATACAGAACTTTCTACAGATCAAAAAGTATTAAACATTCAAAAAGAAGTTGAAGAAGCAACAGCACTTGAACTTCCAATGCTTGAAAAGAACTTAGTATTCTTATCTACTATCGCATCAGTAGCAACCTTATTAGGTCTATTAGGTACGGTAATGGGTATGATCCGTTCATTCTCTAAATTAGGTGATGAAGGTGGTGGAGAAGCTGCTCGTGAATTATCTCAAGGTATCTCTGAGGCCCTATACAATACGGCTTTAGGTATCGGTACTTCTGCAGTAGCGATCATCATGTACAACGTATTTACAACGCGTATCGATGCTGTTACTTATGGTATTGATGAGTCTGGTTTCACATTAACACAAAGCTTTGCTGCGAACTACAAATAGTTATATCAACTATTATGTAATCCAACAAGTTTTGAATCTTAATCTGAGAACCTAATAAATTATTAACAATGGGAAGAGCCAAATTACCACGTAAGAGCACAAACATAGACATGACGGCTATGTGTGATGTGGCGTTCCTTCTATTGTCGTTCTTTATCTTAACAACAAAGTTCAAACCTGCAGAAGCAATTGCAGTTACCACACCAAATTCGGTAGCAGCAAAAGTGGCACCAGATAAAGACATTGTTTTGATAACAATTGACAAAGATGGAAAAGTTTTTCTTACGCTGGATAATGAACAAATTAAAGAAGTAGTGGCAAATGCTCTAAATACCACCATGAACCTTGGCGTAGACGTGAAAGCGTTTAAAAAAGCCGGTTTCTATGGTGCTCCATTTAGTGGCCTTGCTTCATTCCTTCAAATCCCTGAAGAAAAACGCAGAGGAGACCTGTTACCAGGTATTCCTGTAAAAGATTCAACTGACAATCAGTTAAATACTTGGATACGTGTTATTAAAGATGCGTATTTGGGTAAAAAAATGAATCTTTTATTAAAAGGCGACAATGCTTCAAAGTTTCCTGCATTTAAAGCGGTGATCGATGCTTTCAAAAAGAACGACGAACAGAAGTTCCAAATGATTACAAATCCTGAAAGCGTTCCAACCGGTTCTGAATTATGGAAACTGACAATGTCGGGTGAGAAGAGAGAAGAATAAATAACAAATCATTCACGAAAATTAAATGCTATTATCATGGCAGAAATGGATACATCGGGTGGCGGGGGTCATAAAAAGGGCCCCGGGGTCAAAAAAAGCAAAAAGCTTTCTACACGTGTAGACCTGACACCCATGGTTGACTTGGGTTTCCTACTCATTACATTTTTTATTTTCACCACAACCATGAGCCAGCCAACTGCGCTGAAACTCATGTTGCCAAAGGATGCAGATAAGCCAGAAGATCAAAACAAAGCCAAAGAGTCTGGTGTGATCACACTTTTATTAGGAAAAGACAATACTGTTTTTTACTACGAAGGACAGCTTGATAACACAGCTTCTAACTTTAAGTCTTCTAACTTTTCTGGAATTCGTGAAGTGTTGCTTGATAAAAAAAGCCGCACACCCGAAAAAGATTTGGTAGTGGTGTTAAAAGCATCTTCTGAAAGCACGTATAAAAACGTAGTTGATATCTTAGACGAAATGACCATTAACGTGTTAAAGCGTTATGCATTAGTTGATATATCTAAGCAAGAAGAAGAACTAGTAAGAATATCAGTTGCAAATGCTGCAGCTGGAAACTAATATGGAAATATTAGCATTCTATATCTAATTATTTAAAGAACCGATCATGGACGTAAACAAAATATTAACAGCGGATATCCTCGATATTATATTTGAGGGTAAAAATAAAGCGTATGGTGCGTATGATTTAAGACGTTCCTACGAAAAGCGTGTCAAAATTGCTTTAGGTGGTACTTTTGCCATTTGCCTTCTTTTGTTCGTTGGTTCTATCATTGCTAATTCATCTTCTAAAAGCAAATCTCAAATTCTTGTTGAAGACGTTAATTTGGAAAATGTAAAAGAAGAGAAAAAGCCAGAGCCACCGCCACCGCCACCGCCACCAAAACAAGAACCTCCAAAAATCGAAATGGCAAAATTCACCCCTCCAAAAATTGTGAAGGATGAAGAAGTAAAGCCTGAAGATGAAATCAAAGAGGTTGAAAAATTGGAAGACACCAAAATTGGTACCATTAACCAAGATGGTGCTAAGGATGATGGTATTGTAGCGCCACCAGTAGAAAAAGGTACTGGTACGGTAGAAGCGCCAAAAGAAGAAGATTACGATAAGGTATTTACCGTGGTACAAATCCCTGCAGAATTCCCTGGTGGACTTTCTGCTTGGGCTAAATACCTTGAGCGTAACCTTAATCGTGATTTACCAGTAGACAATGGAGCGCCTCCAGGAAAATACACTGTAATTGTATCATTTATCGTTGATAAAAATGGCGGTATCTCTGAAGTACAAGCAGAAAATGATCCCGGTTACGGAACCAAAGACGAAGCGGTTCGTGTAATTAAAAAAGGTCCATCATGGAAGCCAGCTGTTCAAAACGGCCGAAACGTAATTTATCGTCACAGACAATCTATTACATTCATGGTTTCTGAAGAATAATTTGATACCATCGTATCTAACAAAAAGCCACCGAATTTCGGTGGCTTTTTGTTTTCATTCCATTTCGTGTACTTTTGATAAAATTGTAAGCAAGTGGCAAGTCATTTAATAGATTGGGACGATACCGTTGTAGCACTTGCTACGCCACCTGGCATGGGGGCCATTGGCGTAATTAGAGTGAGTGGTGGACAAACTTTTTCTATACTCAACGATTTGTTTCCATCTAAAAATTTATTAGAACAAGCCTCCCATACCATTGTAGTGGGTATGTTAAAGGATCAGGGTAAAGTGCTAGATGAAGTGGTGTTGTCTTTGTTTAAAGGTCCTAAATCATACACTGGCGAAGATGTTATTGAAATTAGTTGTCACGGATCTGGATATATACAATCTCAAATAATAGCAGCCATTACCGCGCGCGGAGCAAGGCTTGCTAAAGCAGGTGAATTTACACAGCGCGCGTTTTTAAATGGCAAACTAGATTTAGCGCAGGCCGAGTCTGTTGCAGATTTAATTGCCAGCAATTCGGAAGCAAGTAAGCGTGCAGCCATTCATACCATGCGTGGTGGTTTCTCCACAGACTTAGCAGCGTTGCGTGAACAGCTCATTACCTTTTCGGCACTCATAGAATTGGAACTTGATTTTGCTGAAGAAGATGTAGCATTTGCTGACCGCTCTGCACTTCATCATTTGGTAGCTAATTTGCAGGCGGCCACCAAGCAACTCGTAGATTCATTTGCACTGGGTAATGTGATTAAAAATGGTGTGCAAGTAGCCATCATTGGGAAACCCAATGCCGGGAAATCAACTTTATTAAACGCGCTCTTAAATGAAAACAGGGCTATTGTAAGTGATATTGCAGGCACTACGCGTGACACCATTGAGGAGGTGATCAATATTGATGGTGTGCTTTTTAGACTCATAGATACGGCTGGCATACGTACGCAAACAGATGATGTGATTGAGCAGCTAGGGGTTGCAAAAAGTCTCGAAAAAATGAATGCCGCTGATTTAGTCGTGTATCTTTTTGACGCGCAAACAAACAGCCTCCAAGATATTCAAGTAGTAGCGAACGAGCTTACTGCTACAGGTATTAAGCATGTACTTGTCGCTAACAAAATTGATAGCATTGATGCTAACGCACTTGCTAATCTTACAACAATGGAAAGCGTTGTATGCATTGCAGCAAAAAATAAAGTTGCCATTGATACACTCAAAAATGCACTTGTAGCAAAAGCAGTTGGAGGAGACATTAATGCCGAATCTACGGTAGTAACCAATGCTAGACATCACGAAGCACTTGTTAAATTGAGTGATGCACTAGAAGATGTAAATGCAGGCCTTCATCAAAAAATTACGGGAGATTTACTCGCGCTCGATATTAGACAGTGCTTACATTACCTAGGCCTTATTACGGGAGAGATCACCAATAATGATCAACTAGATTATATCTTTTCTAAATTTTGTATTGGAAAGTGATTCTATTTTAATTGTAGTGTTATGATCAAAAGGCTACTTTGTATATACTTCATTGGTATTTCCTCTTTGCTGAGGGGGTAAACGGTTGTATCAAGTCAATTTATTTACGATACGGCTTCTTTTGCCTCTTGTCATGCGTCTACGATTGTAGAAACACCAAAGGGAATTATGGCAGCGTGGTTTGGTGGTAAGTTTGAAGGTGATAAGGATGTTACTATTTACGCAAGTTGGTTTGTTAATAATATATGGTCTAGCCCTGTTCAAATTGCAGACGGATTTATCAATGATTCAACCAGGTATGCTTGTTACAATTCTGTTTTATTTTTAGCGCCCAACAATGAGCTTCTATTATATTATAAAATTGGACCCAATGTGCAAGGCTGGACGGGTTGGATGAAAAGATCCTCAAATTACGGGGTTACTTGGAGTGCGCCAGAAAGGTTGCCGGATGGAATATTAGGACCCATCAGAAACCAGCCGTATGTTGTAGGAGACATAATGATGTGTCCTTCAAGTACAGAAAGAAATGGGTGGAAAGTGCATTTTGAATATACCACTGATAATGGCAAATCTTGGACCAAGGGGCCAGATTTAAATGACGCCAATCCAATTACAGGTATTCAGCCCGCTGTTTTAAACCACAGCAATAGTGTTTTGCAAGCGCTCACTCGAAGTCAAAATGGGACCATCAATGAAACATGGAGTTACAATAATGGACAAACATGGACACCGTTACAACAAACTAGCCTAATTAATAATAATTCAGGGATCGATGCCATTACCTTGCAGGATGGCAGACATATGCTCATTTACAACAATTGCAAAGCACCTAGCAGATCGCCACTGAGTGTGGCTATTTCAAGTGATGGAAAAAATTGGGGGCCGTTGCTCGTTTTAGAAAATGAAGAAGGCTCCGAATTTTCTTATCCATACCTCGTTCAAACAAAAGACCACAAAGTGCATATTACCTATACTTGGAAAAGAAAAAAAATAAAGCACGTAGTATTAACGGTTAGGTAAAACAAGAACAGCCTCAATTGTTCGAATAGGTGCATTTTTTTCAGTCTCTATAAATTCAATACGACCGTTGTGCATACTTGTAATTAGTTTGCTAATGGCAAGACCTATTCCAAGGCCTTGTTGCTCATTGGAATCACGCTCATGTTGTTCAAATAAACGGTAATTGTTTAATGCGTTAGCAGAGGTGTGCGCCGTTTGATTGGTAATGCTAATTTTATGACCTTTATTTTCGGCCACAATATAAATATTAATGGGTGTGCCCTTTTCAGAAAATTTACAAGCGTTTTCAACCAATTCTTTTACGGCTTCATGAATAAGTTTAGAAAAAAAGATGGGTGGTGTAGGTTCATGAAATTCAAGATCGTTTGTTCGGCCCTGTTTGTGTGTAACGCTTTTTATGGAGTTTAATATATGGTGTGGATCTAAATGATCATCATCCACTAAGGCAGATAAATGAACAGCTTTTTGAAGACTATAATACGTATTTATTTTGTCGTAGGTAGTAAGTAGTCGATCGGCGCTTATTTGCAAATAACTACAAAGGCTTTGTAGTGTTTCATTATTGAGGCTTGAAGCGTTTTCGGCAATGAGGGCATTAAAATTGATAATGCCATTCATGGGGGTTTTAAATTCGTGCCCTACCATTAGTTCAATTGTTTTTTCCAACATAGCCGCTTTTTGGGCTTGTAATTGATTTAGTTTTTCATGTTTGGTAAGCCTGGTTTCAATGGCTTCTAATAAATCTTTACTTTTCAATGGCTTGTGTAAATAATCATCGGCGCCTAGGTTCATGCCGTTACGTAAATCATTTACCTGCACTTTTGCGGTTAAAAAAATAAAGGGGGTTACAAATGCTGGGTCTTTTTTTAAGGTAGACAGTAATGAAAACCCATCCATTTCAGGCATCATAACATCGCAAATGATCAGATCGTAATGATGGCGCATGAGTTCCATTAAACCAGCAGCACCATTGGATGCAAGAATGACCTGGTAGCCAGCGAATGCTAATATTTCTTGAATGGAATCACGAATATCATGTTCGTCTTCTATAACTAATATTTTTTTCATTCGAATGTATTGTGGGGGAAACGAATTAAAATAGCCGTGCCTTTATGAATACTACTTTTTATTTGAATTTGTCCTAAGTGTTGTTGCACTAAGTAGTGAACCAGCATAAGACCCAGACCCGTTCCTTCAATGTTGCCTACATTGCTACCCCTAACAAATGCAGTGTACAAATCTTTTTTATATTTTTCTGGCATGCCAATACCCGCATCCACTATTAAAAGATTCCACTTGTTTTCTTCGAATCTTATTTGCGCTTTTGGCGCTCCCTTACCAGGTGAGTATTTAAAGGCGTTGGATAGTATGTTTTCAAAGATCATTTGAATCATGTTGCTATCTGCAATTTGCATTTTAGGGACTCCTTTTGTAGTTATGGCAACTTGCCTTCCATCTTTGTAGGGCATAAAAGATTCGTTCGCAACTTTTTGTAAAATAGATACCACATTGCAATGGCTCAGTTGTAATGATAAGTTTCCAGATTCTATTTTACTTACCAGTAAAAAATCGGTGAGTAGTTTGGTCATTTTATCGACCTGGTGCACAATTCTAGTAAGGTGTTTTGTGGCTGCTGTTGGTTCTTTCTGAAACACATGGGCTGTTTGCATCTCAAGAATTTCGGCACTGGATAAAATAACAGACAATGGCGTTCGTAACTCATGCGAGACTAGGTTGATAAAATTTGATTTTAGCTGGCTAAGCCTGCGTGCCGCACGTTCCCCTTTTTTGTGTTCTTGCTCGGCTCTAATAATATCCGTGATATTGGTAAAAAACATAGCCAGTTGAGGCTTGTTGTTATCATAGTCTGTAAAGTGAGCAAAGTGGTAACTCACCCTTATTTTTTTTTGATTTGCATCTTGTAGCTAGGCCACTTTGTTGGGATACACATATTGACCAGTTGCGAAGTAAGACAAACAATTTTTTATAAAGTGCTTACCGCTACTTTTAATAACGTCAAATATGTTTTTTGTATTAGCTCCCGCAGTTTGCTTCCACATTGGGTTGGCGTATGTTATTTGGCCATCATGGGTGCAAACAATAACGAGCTGCTCCATTGCGTCAATTAAATGCTTAAAATCTTTTTCACGCTCTATTTGTAATTTTTCACGTTTTCTAATATTGGTAATATTGATACCGTAGCCAATTACAAAATCATGATGCCCATTTTGGTCTCTGACTGGAAAAAATTTTCGAAGATTAAAAACTGGATGCCCATCTTTGTCTTTGTTGATTTCTTCAAACTCAACTTGCGTACCTTCTGCTAAGGCTTCTGTAAAATAGGATCTTCTATTAATGGCAAGCTCGGCGGGTTTATTAAATTGAGTGCAGTATTCAAAATCGTCTTTCCCAATAATCCAGTGGCGGCTATCGCCTTCGGATAGCGCTACTTTATTAACGAATAGGTATTTATGGTCTGTATCAAATATGGCGATATCAGCCGGTATATTAAATAGGAGTTGCTTATAAAAATCGTTTTCTTTTTGTAAAGATTGTATCAAACTATTTTCTGCCCCCATATTATTTGACTTTTAATTGTTGTAGCTCAATAACTTCATTTGCTGTTTCCGTTAATACTTGTAATAGGTGCGCTTTGTTAATGGGCTTTTCGATATAGCCACTGATATTGACCGGATTTTCTCTTTGCTTGAATTTTGTAAAACTCGTGGCGCTAATAATAATGATGCGGGTAAGCGGGTATGCTTCCTTATTGTTTTTTATGGTATGAATAACTTCGTATCCATCCATCACCGGCATATTAAGGTCGAGGAGCATAATGGTTGGAATATTTTTAGCAAGGTCCAATTGCCTAATGGCCTCTTTGCCATTGATAGCATCTGCAGTAATACAGTCAAATGATTGCAGCAAAAAATGAAGTAAAGCCCTGTTTACTTCGTCATCGTCTACTATAAGTAACCTACATTTTGAAACCTTCAAGGGCATATCTTAACAAGCTAGCACTTTTGTTTACGACCCCCTATTTTCCGACCCTTTTTGCCCCATGTATTTCCCGCAAATTTTTTAGATGTCTTCGGCCTAAAGCCATAAATTAGCTGACGCATTCCTTTAATCCTACGTTAAAACCTTATTATGCAAACACTTAAATCTGCAATCCTTACAACTGTTATATGTGCTTTTATTTTAGCACCTGGAATGGCTCAAACCCCAAAAGGAGTTAATTGGACGCCTTTATTTAATGGCAAAGACTTAAGCGGTTGGAAACAATTAAACGGAAAAGCAAAGTATGAAGTGATCAACAATGAAATAGTGGGCGCTACGGTTTTAGGAGAACCCAATTCATTTTTAGTAACTGAAAAAAACTTTGGCGACTTTATATTAGAACTGGAGTTCAAATTAGATGATATCATGAATTCGGGTATTCAGTTTAGAAGCGAAAGCAAGTCTGATTATTTAAATGGAAGGGTACATGGATATCAATACGAAATTGACCCATCGCCAAGAGCATGGACAGCGGGTATTTATGACGAGAGTAGAAGAGATTGGTTGTATCCAGTATCTTATAATGAGCCAGCTAAAATACTATTCAAATTTCAAGCATGGAATACTTGTCGCATCGAATGTATTGGCAATAGCATTCGTACTTTTTTAAATGGCAAGCCCGTTGCAAGCTTAGTGGATGATATGACTGCTGCTGGTTTTATTGCCCTGCAAGTACATTCTATTGGTAAAGCAGAAGAAGCGGGCAAAAAAATTAGATGGAGAAATATTAAAATACAAACCACCCATTTACAACCTACGCCACTTGAACCCACATTTGTTGTAAACCTTTTACCCAATCATGTGTCGGAGCAAGAAAAAATGCAGGGGGTTCATTTACTCTTTGATGGCAAAACAACAAACGGTTGGAGAGGGGCTTACAAAGCAGGTTTTCCGGATAAAGGCTGGAAGGTGCAGGATGGCGTGTTAACATTACAATCATTGGATGGCGCAGAGTCTACCAATGGTGGAGATATTGTATCCGAAAATGAGTATGATGCTTTTATTTTTCAATTTGAATTTAAAATGACGCCAGGTGCCAATAGCGGCGTAAAATATTTTGTCACAGAAAAAGAAAACAATGCAGGTTCTGCGATTGGGTTAGAATATCAAATACTTGACGATGCCCTACACCCGGATGCTAAAATGGGATCGATTGGGGATAGATCACTTGGGTCATTGTATGATTTAATTCCTGCAGTGAAAGAAAATCGTGCGCGTTATAAAATTGGGGACTGGAACAGGGGTATGATTAAAGTAACAAAAGATGGAACGGTAACGCATTATTTAAACGGCTGGAAGATGCTTGAATACAAAAGAGGCGAACAATATTTTTATGCACTCGTGGCTAAAAGTAAATATGCCATCTGGCCTAATTTTGGTATGGCGCCCAAAGGCCGTTTATTACTTCAAGATCATGGCAATGAAGTTTCTTTTAGAAGCTTAAAAATGCAAATACTTTAATAAAAATTAGGCCTTGCTTTGTTGCCACGAAATAGAAAGTATTTTTTCGGTGGCCGGCGTTTTTTCTTGCATCACCCGCAGTAATAATTGTAGTGTTTCTTTGGCGGACTGAACGCCACTGTAATGTGCATAGGAAATTGTGGGAGGCAGTAAGGCTGGTAAGCCGCCACCTTCGCTAATGCCAAATAATGGAATCTTGATGGAACTAGCTTCTAGCGCCTGCCAGGCGCCAATTAACAGTACGTCATTCATGCAAAATATAGCGTCATACTTATCTTCCATAACGGCAGCTGTGCAAAGTGTTTTTGCTTCCGGAGTAGACGACGCGTAAACCACCGCTACATTTTTTTCGAGTGCTGCTACTTTGTCTATAAAGGCGTTTAATATTTGTTCGGTTCTAACAGATGGCGCTTCGTCAAAAACAGCTAAAATTTGCTGTTTAGCATGTTCAACAATTTTACTGGCTACCATATTTGCCATGGCTTCAATATCTTCTTTAAAATAGTGAATCCCAGTACTTGGTAATATTCCATTAATAACAATAACAGGAACCCCTAATTCTTTTATTTTTTTAAACTTTGGGTTGCTAGGTTGCAGTGGATCCTGACAAATAACAATGCCATGTACTTTATTTTGTTTGCAAAATTTTATTTGTGCGGTTGTACTAACGGTATTATTTGTAAGCGGCAATACAAGTATGCTATAGTCTGCATTTTCTGCTAACTGGTTGGCGGCATGTATAAATTCTTGAAAATAGGAAGAAGGAGTGACTGGAATAAAAAGGGCTATGAGATGACTACTTCTTACCGCGTTGTAAACGGTATTTGGGTTGGGAGAATAATTTAATTTAGCGGCAGTGGTTAATACTTTTTTTCTGGTTTGCACAGAAATGTCTGGATGTCCTTTAAGGGCCCTAGATACTGTTGAAATGCTAAGCCCTAGCGCTGCGGCTATTTTATGTAGCGTGGTGTCTGACATAATTAAAATTAGTTACTTTTGATCTAATCTATTCAAATATGCAGCATTCATTTAGTTATGAGAAAAATAAAGTGATACAAGGTGTACGCTATCATTTTGTTCAAGACAGGGCCGTAAAACTATTAGTGATACTGATCAATGTATTTGCCATTGTTTCTGCTGCATTATTTTATTCTAAAAAAATTAGACCAGAACCGTTTTTATTGGGTTCTATTTTATGGCTTGTAATGATGGTTACCTTTTGGTACATCATGCCACAATCTATTTATAAAAAAGCGGCAACCTTTAAAGATACTTTTACCATTGATTTTACAGATGCCGAGGTTACGCTTTCAAATGCTAGAGGATCTGTGCATTGGAATTGGGAAAAGTTTTCCAAGTTTTTTGAAAGCCCGCATTTTTTCCATTTATATTTTGATGCCAAATCTTTTTTTATTGTGCCTAAAGAGGGCATGCCCGACGATATGCGTCACGAACTTAGAGGGCTACTCAATAAAAAAATTGGAGCATAGACATTATAAAGTCTTTTGCATTTCGTAGTGCGGGATGGTTACTTCTTCAAATTCTTCACCAACAATTTGATAGCCTAGTTTTTGGTAAAAGCCAACTGCAGATTTTCGGGCATGCATGTGCAATACTTTGTATCCTCTATCCCTAGCTACATTTTCTGCAAAATTCATAATCACTCGTCCAATGCCTTTGCCTTGTAATCCATCCACCACCGCCATTTGACGCAAACAAACGTTCGTTTTATTATCGGGCGTTAAAATACAGCAGCCTTCTAATACCTCCTCTTCAAAAAAACCAATTAAAATATCTTCTTTTTCTTTGTCTAAATCGGCTTGAGTAAAGGTTAGGCCAAGTGGATTACGCAGTATTTGGAACCTTAAGTCAACCATTTTCTGGTAAGAAGAGGAGCCAAACTCAATTATTTTTAATGACATATTAGGCGCTTTAACTACAATATAGGCATGATTTTCATGATTTTAGGCCTAAGTTCAGCTATTGTGAATAATTGAGCCGTTGGTCTGTGGAAACAAAAATGACCGAAAAGATTGCTTATTTAACAAAAAGTATATTTTTGCGCCGTAAACAAAACTTTTTACAATGTCAGACATCGCAACAAGAGTTAAGAAAATCATCGTTGACAAATTAGGCGTAGATGAAGCTGAAGTTACAAATGAAGCTTCTTTTACCAATGACCTCGGTGCAGATTCACTCGATACCGTTGAGTTAATTATGGAATTCGAAAAAGAATTCAATATTTCTATTCCAGACGAGCAGGCTGAAACCATTACTACAGTTGGCCAAGCTGTTGCCTACTTGGAAGAGCACGCTAAATAAGCATTCTATTTAGGAATAATTTTTTAATCCGCCTTTCTAAAGTTACAAGCTTTGAAAGGCGGATTATCACTTAATCAGGTTTAAGTTATGGCACTTAAAAGAGTCGTTGTTACAGGAATTGGTACGCTAACACCTATTGGAAATAATCTACATGATTATTGGAACAATTTATTAGCGGGCGTTTCGGGTGCAGCACCTATCACTCTTTTTGACGCTACTAAATTTAAAACACGTTTTGCGTGTGAGATTAAGGGCTTTGATCCAACACAATTTATGGATCGTAAAGAAGCTAGAAAATTAGACCGTTTTGCACAAATTGCCCTTGTTGCCAGCGACCAAGCTGTTGCTGATGCGGGTATAAATAAAGACAACGTAGATCCTGACCGTGTAGGTGTCATTTTTGCAAGTGGTATTGGAGGCCTTGTAACTTTTCAGGAAGAAGTTTTAAACTTCGCCGCGGGAGATGGAACGCCCCGTTTCAATCCTTTCTTTATTCCCAAAATGATTTTAGATATTGCTGCCGGACAAATTTCCATGCGTCATGGATTTAGAGGTCCTAACTATGCAGTGGTAAGTGCTTGCGCATCTAGTACCAATGGTATTGTTTGTGCGGTAGATACCATCAGATTAGGAAAAGCAGATATCGTTGTTGCCGGTGGTGCCGAAGCCGTAATTGGTGAAGCAGGTATTGGTGGTTTTAACGCCATGAAAGCCATGAGTGAGCGCAACGATGACCCAGCAACTGCTAGCCGCCCTTACGACAAAGACAGAGATGGATTTGTAATGGGAGAAGCTGCAGGCGCCCTTATTTTAGAAGATTATGACCACGCTATAAAACGTGGTGCCAAAATATATTGTGAAATTGCGGGTGGTGGCGCCACTGCAGATGCCTATCATTTAACAGCGCCACATCCAGAAGGGCTTGGTGCATTAAATGTAATGCGCGCTGCGCTTAAAGATGCAGGCATGAAGCCTGAAGAGATTGATTATATCAATACACATGGAACATCTACACCGCTTGGTGATGGCGCCGAAACAAAAGCCATTACGGGCGTGTTTGGTGAGCACGCATACAGCCTCAATATTTCTGCAACAAAATCAATGACTGGTCACTGCTTAGGTGCCGCTGGTGTTATTGAAACCATTGCCTGTATACAGTCCGTAATTCATGATATTGTACCGCCTACGATCAATCACTTTACAGACGATCCAACCCTAGATCCAAGACTTAATTTTACTTTCAATACCCCTCAAAAAAGAGTGGTGAATGCAGCTTTAAGTAATACGTTTGGATTTGGCGGGCACAATGCTTGTGTAATTGTCAAAAAATTCATAGCTTAAGTTGTGCAATTTTTTAAGCAACTTTTTTTCTCTTCACCATCAGATAGTTTCAATCAGCAATTAAGAAACGTGCTTGGTTTTAAACCAGGTAAATTACTGCTGTATTCTACTGCATTAAGCCACCGTTCTGTTAAAGAAACAGCAGAGGCAAACAATGAACGTTTAGAATATTTAGGAGACGCTGTGTTAAGCGCTGTAGTAGCCGATTATTTATTTAAAAGATACCCTTACAAAGGCGAAGGTTTTTTAACCGAGATGCGTAGTAAGATGGTGAATAGGCAACAACTCAATGACGTTGCATTAAAAATGGGGCTTCGAAAATTAACCATGTACAATAAATTTGACAACGCATTAAAAGGAAGTCAAATTTTTGGTAATACGCTAGAAGCCTTAGTTGGAGCGGTTTATCTAGATCAGGGATATATTAAAACGCAAGCATGGGTTCTCAAACAAATTGTGATACCACATATGTTTGTAGACGACTTAGAACAGATTGATATTAATTTGAAGAATAAATTAATTGGCTGGGCTAGTAAAAATGGAAAAGTATTAGACTTTGAACTCGTAGAAGAAAAAATGGAAGGTACACGCAGGCTTTTTACCATTCATGTTACCATCGATGGCGAAATTATTGCGTTAGGAAAAGGCTATAATAAAAAAGATGCGAGCCAAGTAGCTGCGCAAGTAGCCGTAGAAAAATTAGCGCTATAAATTCAGCGTAGTAATTATTATTTTGCTTCAATAATTTCTTGGCATAATTCAACCAAAACACCGCCCGTATCTTTTGGGTGTAAAAAGCAAACCCATTTATTGTCGGCACCTCTTTTGGGTGCATCTTGGAGTAGGGTAAAGCCCTCCAATTGCATACGGGCCATTTCGGCATAAATATCTTCTACCTCGTAGGCGATATGATGGATGCCTTCCCCCTTTTTGTCTATGTATCTTGCAATAACCCCTTCAGGATCCGTGGAACATACAAGCTCAATTTTGCTATCCCCTACTTTAAAAAAGGCAGTATTTACCTTTTCGGATGCCACCAGCTCCTGTTTGTAGCAGGTTGTGTTTAGTAATTGCTCATATAATGGCACCGAAACTTCAAAATTTTTGACGGCAATTCCGATATGTTCAATTTTTTTCATGATTGGCTCGTTTTTGCTTTTACGAATTGAGAAAAAATGAGGTCTTACGCCCCTTTTGACCCGCAATTATAAACCTATTGCAGTACTTTCGTGTTTATAAGTCAAGCAAATTTCTCAATATTATGTTGAAGTTACCTATTTACCTAGATAATAATGCCACAACCCCAATGGATCCAAGGGTTTTAGAGGCTATGATTCCTTATTTTACCGAGCATTTTGGTAATGCCGCAAGCCGTAACCACCCTTTTGGATGGGAAGCGGAAGAAGCCGTTGATTATGCACGAGAGCAGGTAGCTAAGCTTATTGGCGCCGACCCTAAAGAAATCATCTTTACATCGGGTGCGACAGAAGGCGATAATCTTGGTATCAAGGGTGTGTATGAAATGTATGCCAGCAAGGGTAACCATATCATCACATGCACTACCGAGCACAAAGCGGTGTTAGATACCTGTAAACATATTGAGCACTTAGGTGGCGAGGTAACATACCTTCCAGTAGCTGCCAATGGTTTAATTGACTTAACAGCACTTGAAGCTGCTATTAAGCCTACCACTATTTTAATCGCGATCATGTATGCCAACAATGAAATTGGCGTGGTACAACCGGTTAAAGAAATTAGCGCGATCGCTAAAAAGCATGGCGTATTATTTTTCTCTGATGCGGTACAAGCAGTTGGTAAAATTCCAGTAGACGTAAACGCAGATGGTATTGATATTATGGCATTTACTGCGCACAAAATGTATGGTCCTAAAGGGATTGGTGCGCTTTATGTTCGTCGTAAAAACCCACGTGTTAAAGTAACTGCCCAAATGGACGGTGGCGGACACGAAAGAGGTATGCGCAGCGGTACTTTAAACGTACCAGGTATTGTTGGTTTTGGTAAGGCATGTGAACTTGCTAGACAAGAAATGATTGCCGACGCTGAGCGCTTAAGCAAGCTAAGAGATAAGCTGGAAGTGGCTTTAACACAAATAGATGAATCCTATGTAAATGGTAGCACCGAGCACCGTTTACCGCACGTTGCAAATATTTCTTTCAAATATGTAGAAGGAGAAGGCTTAATGATGGGCTTTAATAAAACCATCGCACTTTCTTCAGGTTCTGCTTGTACTTCTGCATCACTAGAGCCTAGCTATGTATTAAAAGCTTTAGGGTTAGGAGATGATTTAGCACATAGCTCACTTCGTTTTGGACTTGGAAGATTTACCACCGATGAGCAAATTGATTACACGATTAAAGCGGTTACCGATACCGTTTTAAAACTTCGTGAAATGAGCCCACTTTGGGAAATGTTTAAAGAAGGTGTTGATATAGATTCTATCGAATGGGCACATCATTAATTTATAAAATTATTATTTTTACTATTTCAAAATAAACATATGGCATACTCAGAAAAAGTTATCGATCATTATAGCAACCCTAAAAACGTAGGAACGCTAGATAAAGCAAAAAAGAATGTGGGTACTGGTTTAGTGGGTGCTCCAGAATGTGGCGACGTTATGCGACTTCAAATTGAAGTAGACGACGCTTCTGGTATTATCACAGATGCTAAATTCAAAACCTTTGGATGCGGCTCTGCTATTGCTTCTTCATCACTTGCAACCGAGTGGTTAAAAGGTAAAACAGTAGATCAAGCTATTACAATTGACAATATGGATTTAGTTGAAGAATTAAATTTACCGCCGGTAAAAATTCACTGTTCTGTATTAGCTGAAGATGCTATCAAAGCCGCAATCAATGACTACCGCACTAAAAACGGTTTAGAAGCGTTGCAGTTTGAAGAAAAAGGCGTTCACTAATTTAATAATCTATCTATAAAAGCATGGTAGCTGCCGAAAATACTATTTATGTTAGCGAGAAAGCGAAATCCAAAGTGACTCAACTGATGGAGGATGCTGGTATTGGTAATGATAGTAGTTATTTTTTGCGTGTAGGCGTTGTGGGAGGCGGTTGCTCTGGACTTAGTTATAAAATGGATTTTGACAATGAGGTAAAACCCATGGATCAGGTTTTTGAAGATAATGGTGTTAAGGTAGTGACCGACCTCAAAAGCTTTTTATACCTCGTTAATACCGAACTTGATTTTTCGGACGGGCTTAACGGTAAAGGATTTTATTTCAATAACCCCAATGCAAGCCGCAGTTGTGGCTGTGGGGAAAGCTTTTCTGTATAATTTAACTTTTTACTTTTTAAGATTGCCTAAGAAAAGGTAGTTTTGGGCTATGCTAAATATTGGCCTCAAAGAGTGGAAGCAGTTTTTTACGAGCCTAACGGGCTATATCGCGCTCTGCATTTTTTTGTTAGTTACAGGACTTCTTTTATTTGTATTCCCTGACACAAGTATTTTAGTAATGGGTTACGCGACCCTCGCTGGTTTTTTTAATTTGGCACCTTGGTTGCTTATTTTTATGGTGCCCACTATTACCATGCGTTCTTTTTCTGAAGAATACAAAACGGGCACTTTTGAATTACTAAAAACATTACCCATTAAGCCAGCTGTTTTAGTGTGGGGCAAATATTTTGGCGCACTGCTTGTCGTACTCTGTTTACTCCTACCTACTTTATTATATGGTGTTGCCATAGAGTCTCTATCTGCAGTAGGAGGCATAGACATGGGCGCCACTGCTGGCTCTTATTTGGGTTTATTTTTATTAGGTGCTGTATTTGTTGCCATTGGAATTTGTGTTAGTAGTTTTACAAACAATACGGTGGTTGCTTTTATTGGCGCTGCATTTACTTGTTATTTATTATTTGCAGGATTTGAGGCAGTAAGTAAGCTGTCTATGTTTGATGGCAAGCTCGGCTACTACATAGAAGTTTTGGGCATTAAATTTCATTACAAAAGTATGAGTAGAGGTGTTATTCGACTGGATGACCTTATTTATTTTACGTTCGTAACCTGTAGTTGTTTTTATATCACCAAGCAAAATATTAGTAAGCGCTAATTGTATCCGAAAAGTATGTTTCAAAAATATTCAAATATTATTTTAGGGTGCGCGCTGGTAATAGCTATTTATGCTTCAAGTGTTTGGCTGCATTATAGTGTAGACCTTACTTCCGAAAAACGCTATAGTTTAAGTAATGCCACAAAAAAATTATTAGATAAAAAGCTAGATAGTGCTATTAGCATTGAGGTTTTTTTAACGGGTAATTTGCCTGCCGATTATAAAAAATTAAATATTGCAACCGCCGAAATTTTAGAAACTTTTTCTTCGTATGCTAGAAGCTCAATACAGGTTGTATTTACAGAGCCCGGCAGTAATATTGTGGATGAGGAAGCAAAAGTAAAATATTTTGATAGCCTGGCTGCACTCGGCGTTGTGTTTGAAAGAGCGGATATGAGTGAGGGGATAGAAAAATCTTCTACACAGTTAATTGCACCTGCAGCGCTAGTAAGATACGGCAAAAGAAAGCCTGTGGCTGTTGATTTAAGAAGCAGCAAAAAAATATTTGCTAGTTATAATGTTATTGAAGCGGTAGAGCCCAAAGAAGATAAAGAAGCTACCCGTAATGCAGCCGAGGCTTTACTAGAATATAAGTTTGCCGCTGCTATAGATAAGGCTACTAAAATAAATTATCCAACGATTGCTTATTTGGTGGGAAATGGTGAACCCACCGACTTAACGGTGAGCGATTTGGTAGAAACATTGCGTAACGATTATAACTTAGGCATTTTTGATTTAAAATCGGGATATCCAAGTGCAGTTTCTATTGATGTACTGTTAATTGTAAAACCAACTACACCTTTCACAGATGAAGACCAATTAAAAATTGACCAGTACGTTTTAAATGGCGGAAAAGTAATTTGGTTTGTAGATAAACTACACGCCGAATTAGATAGTTTAATGCGAACGCAAGCTGGTTATACCGCTTATGATAGAGGCTTGAACATTGACCCGCTTTTGTTCAAATATGGGGTTCGTATTAATGGCGATTTGGTACAAGATTTAAATTGCGCTAAACTACCTATTGTTGTTGGTAAAAATCCAGATGGTTCGCCCACCATGCAGCGCATACCTTGGCCTTATTATCCTTTTTTAACAACACCTTCCGACAATCCAATTACCAAAAATATGGACCGGGTATTACCCATTTTTCCGTCCAGCATTGATACCGTAAAAGCGCCAGGCATTAAAAAAACAATTTTACTAGCAACCGACACAAGTTCTCGCAGCATTGCTTCTCCGGCCATGGTGTCGTTAAATAGTGTGCAATCAGAAGCGGACCTATATACATTTATAAAAAGCCATATTCCGGTTGCTGTGTTATTAGAAGGGAAGTTCACTTCTTTATTTGCCAACAGTATTGGGAGCGCAGTTATCGATTCGGTGCGCCGTATTACCGGCCTGCCTTTTTTAAGAACAGGGATGAAAGAGACCAAGCAAATTGTGGTTTCTGATGCGGATCTTGTTACGAGTGCAGTTACTAAAACCACGGGTCCGCTTCCAATGGGCGAACTTCCATTTGAAGCTTTTCAGTTTGCCAACAAAACATTTTTGCTGAATGCTATTGATTATTTGGTAAACGAAAACGGACTATTTGAGTCAAGAAACAAAGTAGTGGTACTGAGGCTGCTTGATAAACAAAAAGTGGCAGATCAAAAAACAGTATGGCAACTGATAACCATTGCGTGTCCCATCTTACTTTTGTTAATTGTAGGGAGCATTGTTACTTTTTGGCGCAAGAAAAAATATCTATAATACTTATTTATGACCGCAACACATCAGTTGGTTTATTTCATTTTTGCCATTGTGCTTGCGCTTGCACTAGTACTTGATCTTGGACTGCTTAGTAAAAAAAATAAAACCATCACCATAAAGCAGGCGCTCTATCAAACACTGTTTTGGGTGGCGCTCGCTATTGGTTTTTTTGTTTTTGTTTGGATAGAAGAAGGACAAAAAACAGGACTCGAATACCTTAGTGCCTATCTCATGGAATGGAGTTTAAGCGTCGATAATATTTTTGTTTTTATATTGATATTCAATGCTTTTAAAGTTAAAGAAAACCTTTACCCACGGGTGTTGCTAGTAGGCATTATGATGGCCATTGTTTTTAGGGTCATTTTTATTACGGTTGGTGTAGCGCTGGTAGGGCAGTTTCATTGGCTGTTGTATATTTTTGGCATATTCTTACTCTATACTGGATTTAAAATGTTTACTTCTAATGAATCTGAAGAATTTGATCCGCACGATACAGCCGTATATCGTTTTTTAAAAAAATACTTACCGCTTTCAGGAACGGATGGTAATGGTAAATACGTTATTCTCGAAAAAGGAAAACCACAGTATACCAGTTTATTTGTTGTTGTGGTATTATTAGCTGTTATAGACTTGGTGTTTGCCCTTGATTCTATACCTGCTGTCATGGGTATTTCAACAGACAAGCTTGTTATTTATACCTCTAATATTTTTGCTGTACTAGGACTTCGATCTTTGTTTTTTTTACTAAGGGGCGCCGTTTCAAAATTTGATTATTTGCAACAAGGCATTGCAATTGTGCTTCTTTTTATTGGCGCCAAAATGCTTGCCGAGCATTACGTAAATATGGTGATGAATAAAAATACCCAAGTAGTGGTTTCGTTATTATTTATTGTTTTGTGTATTGGAGGGTCTATTGTATATTCTATTTCGCACAAAAAGAAAGGTACACCCAATGATATGGTAGACGGTTCAATCTCTTAATTTACCTCTATGAAATACACGGCAAAAGATATTGCAAGCATATTGGACCTCCCTGCTGTAAATGCGGAGGGTATCATAGTTGAGCAACTTTTGACGGATAGTAGAAAGCTCGTATTTGCTGCGCAAACATTATTTTTTTCCTTGCCCGGACCGCGTAGAGATGGACACGATTTTATAGAAACTTTATATGATCAGGGCGTAAGGTGTTTTGTTGTTAATCCACGTAAAATAGATCTTTCAAAAAGTAAGGACTATTGCACCCGCGCTGTTTTTTTTGAAGTACCCAATTGTTTAGCGGCGCTGCAACAAATTGCTGCACACCACAGAGCATCATTTAATATTCAAGTTATTGGTATTACGGGTAGCAACGGTAAAACCATTGTTAAAGAATGGTTGTATCAACTCCTAAATAGCTCCTATCATATTGTCAGAAGTCCGCGGAGTTATAATTCGCAAATTGGCGTGCCATTGAGTATTTGGAAAATGGACGACACCCATAATTTGGGCATTTTTGAAGCGGGTATTTCTACTAGTGGCGAAATGCAGCAGTTGGCCTCCATCATTAAACCTACCATTGGTGTGCTAACACATATGGGACTTGCACACGCAGAAGGTTTTAAGGGGGGCATGTCCGAAAAAATAACTGAAAAACTTCAGTTATTTAATACGGTTGATACGCTTATTTACGGCAAAGATCAAATGGATGGGGTTGATATTGAGGCTCTATTAAATTTAGTTAAACCTGGTGTCCATTTTTTTTCATGGAGTACAAAAGCGCCAGCAACCATTGTTGTTACCAACGAAATTATAAAGGACAATCACGCACATTTAAATTTATTGTATGCTGGGGATAGTTTTGTAGTAGAAGTTCCATTTACAGATAAAGCGTCTATCGACAACGCGATGCTTTGTATACTTTCTTTATTAGCGCTCGGTAAGGATTTTACTTTTATAAAGAAAGGCTTGATGCATCTTAGATCTGTGGATATGCGGATGCAATTTAAAAAAGGAATTAATGGCTGTAATTTTATTAATGACAGTTACAATTTAGATTTTGATTCTTTTGTAGTGGGTAGTTTTTATTTACAGTCCCAAGCAACAGGGCAAGAGTCTACAATTATTATATCTGATTTTTCTGAAACAGGCAGTTTTGCAAACGACGTATATGGGCTAGTTGCAAAGCATAGTGCAGCACTGGGCCTTAAGCGTTTTATAGGAATTGGGCCAGTCATAAAAAAGCATCAGCACATTATACAAAAAGAATTTGCAGCTACGCCAACTGCGGTTTCTTTTTATGACAGTACTACTACATTTTTGCAACAGTTTCGATTACAAGATTTTTATAATGAAATCATCCTTTTAAAAGGCGCACGGGCTTTTGAATTTGAGCGTATTGCAAACTGGCTGGAACAAAAAATGCACGAAACGGTACTCGAAATTAATTTAACGGCACTGGCGCATAATGTAAAACAAATACAGGCTTCTATTGGCGCATCTACAAAATTAATGGCTGTTGTCAAAGCCTTTTCATACGGAAATGGTAGCGCCGAAGTGGCCAGAACGCTTGCATCTGTAAAAACAGATTATTTAGCCGTTGCTTATGTAGATGAAGGTGTTGAACTCCGAAAAGCCGGCATTCATTTACCGATCATGGTAATGAGTCCCGACGAGGCTGGTTTTGAGGCCATGGTTGCCTATGGATTAGAGCCTGAAATTTATTCTTTTGAAATTTACAATGCCTTTAGATCGTTTTTAAAATATCAGGGCATTGATCATTACGGCGTCCACTTAAAATTTAATACGGGTATGAACCGCTTAGGGTTTGAACCCTCCAACGCTATATTACTTGCGCAAACATTGGCAGCTGATAAACGCATGATTGTAAAATCTGTGATGAGTCATTTGGTGGCAAGTGATGCGCCGGAGCATGATGCATTTACAACGGAGCAAGTAACAACATTTGAACTTATTTGTAACACCTTAGCTACAACTATTGGGTATTCATTTATTAAACATATCGCAAACTCTCATGCGGTGCTTAGGCATCCAGCATCACGCCTCGATATGGTACGTGTGGGCATTGGACTGTATGGTACGAGTGCGTCTGCAGCAAATGGATTTAGAAAAGTTGCCACTTTAAAAACGACCATTGCTCAAATACGAAAAGTGCCCGCCGGCGACACAGTTGGATATGAGCGCGCTGCTATCATGCAAAAAGACACCCTAATAGCTACTGTTCGTATTGGTTATGCCGATGGGTATGATAGACGCTTTAGTTTAGGAGCGGGCAAAATGTATATTAATGGGACATTATGTCCGGTGGTGGGCCTTGTGTGTATGGACATGACCATGATTGACGTGTCGGAAGTAAAGGATATTTCTATCACCGATGAAGTAGAAATTTTTGGTGAGCATATTGCCATTGAAACACTTGCTTCCTGGTCTGGTATTAATATGTACGAGATGATGAGTGGCATTAATGCAAGAGTAAAAAGAATCTACATAGAAGAGTAAATCTTATCTTTGACGCACTCAAATTAAACAAGCACAAGTGAAAGCAAAACATCTTATAGGCATTATTCTTGTCATTTTATTTATAGACCAAGCGCTTAAGTTTTACATCAAGCTTCATTATTTTATTGGCGAAGAGCATTTGCTTTTAGGATCTTGGAGTAGACTTCATTTTGTAGAAAATGAGGGTATGGCTTGGGGTTGGAAATTTGGTGGCGATTTTGGAAAAGTAGCGCTCACATTATTTAGACTTGCGGCTGTTATTTGGGGTAGTTTTTTACTTCGTGATTTTTTACGCAAAGGGATGCATACAGGTTTTATTGTTTGTGCTGCTATGATTTATGCGGGTGCACTTGGTAATTTAATGGATAGTTTATTTTACGGGTTAATATTTGAGCAGAGCGATTATTTTACGCAAAACGTAGCGCATTTATTTCCTGCAGCAGGCGGGTACGCTTCTTTGTTTCATGGCCGTGTGGTAGATATGTTGTACTTCCCCATTATAACCGATGGGCATTTTCCTACATGGTTTCCAATTTGGGGCGGCGAAAGTTTTGAATTTTTTAGACCTGTCTTTAATATCGCAGACGCATCCATTTCTTTAGGCGTATTTATACTCCTTATCTTTCAAAATAAATTCTTCGCAAAGCCTTTACTGGAAAGTACTTTAGACAATACTGTTAGCGGGAGCGAGGGCTAAACTGTTGGCAATATTTGTGATGCTCGTAAGCGTGGTGGTTGCAATTTTTTCCATGGCTTCCTGGGTAAAAAAACCTTGATGACCTGTAATGAGTACGTTTGAAAAACTCATTAACCTTTGTATGATATCGTCCTGAATGATGGTGCTTGATAAGTCTTTGAAAAATAATTTTTCTTCCTGTTCATATACATCTAAACCCAGTGCTCCAACGGTTCCGTTTTTTAATGCATCAATGATAGCTTTTGTATCAAGTAGCCCACCTCTTCCAGTATTAATAATCGTTACACCTTTTTTACAATAGCCGAGCGTTTCTGCATTGATTATATGTTTTGTTTGCTCATTTAGTGGGCAGTGTAACGAAATAATGTCTGAAGCTAGAACGTCTATGAGTGGTGCATAAACAACGCCAAGCGCTTCCATTTCTTTGTTTGCAATTAAATCAAAAGCAATCACTTCGCATCCAAAACCAAGCATGATTTTGCAAAAAGCTTGGCCAATATTTCCAGTGCCAATGACGCCTACTTTTTTACCCTGAATATTAAAGCCAAGCAGCCCAGTTAGTGCAAAATTTTGTTCTCTCACCCTGTTATAGGCTTTATGTGTTTTTCGGGTCAGGGTTAATAAAAGGGCAACGGCGTGCTCGGCCACTGACTCCGGCGAATAAGCGGGTACCCTGCAAACTTTAATTCCTGCTTTTTTTGCAGCTTCAATGTCTATATTGTTAAACCCGGCGCATCTTAGGGCGATGGTTTGGACGCCAAGTGCCCCAAGTCCTTCTATAACCGGCGCCGAAGCCTGGTCATTCACAAACAAGCAAACTGCCTGGGCGCCTTTGGCTAGGCTTATGGTGGCGGGTTCCAAGGCCTGGGTAAAAAACGCCAATTCGTGTCCAAATGCTTGATTTGCAGACTCAAAAAATGAGGTATCGTAGGATTGGGTAGAAAAAAAGGCGATTTTCATAGGGTAAAGGTAAGTCCTTGCTTATATTTATTACCTTTGCAGCCTTAAAAACAGGGCTGTAATTGCATTACTGAACCGATTAACCTACAAAGGTATGCGTGTAAAATATCCAGAATTCCAAGGCCTTCATCTGCCTAGCATTGAGCAGTCAATTTTGGCTAAATGGAAAGAAGAAGAGGCGTTTGAACAAAGTGTGCGTTTACGTGAAGGTAAGACTCCTTTTGTATTTTATGAAGGTCCACCTAGCGCCAATGGAATGCCCGGTATTCACCACGTGATTTCTAGAACCTTAAAAGACATGGTATGTAGATATAAAACCATGCAAGGGTTTCAGGTAAAAAGAAAAGGTGGATGGGATACACACGGACTTCCGGTAGAACTTGGGGTAGAAAAAGAATTAGGCATTACGAAAGAAGATATTGGCAAAAAAATTACCGTAGAAGAGTACAACAAAAAATGTAGAGAAGCCGTGCTTCGCTACAAAGATAAGTGGGATGAAATCACTACTAAAATGGGATACTGGGTAGATTTAAATGACCCGTATATTACTTTTGAAAATGATTATATCGAAACACTTTGGTGGATTTTAAGTGAACTTTATAAGAAAGGTTATTTGTATGAGAGTGTAAGTATTCAACCTTATTCTCCAGCTGCAGGTACAGGACTTAGTTCGCACGAATTAAACCAGCCAGGCACTTACAAAGATGTAAAAGACACGTCTGCTGTTGCGATGTTTAAAGCAGATGCCACAGATACACGCAATCAATTTTTATTGGGTGCTGCTGGTGATCACGAAGTTTATTATTTAGCATGGACAACAACACCTTGGACCCTTCCTTCAAATTTAGGATTAACAGTTGGGCCTAATATCGATTATGTATTGGTTAAAACATTTAACCCTTACACGCATGTGCGGGTGCATGTAGTGCTCGCAAAAGCCTTACTGTCAAAGCTTTTTAAGCCAGAAGCAGAAAATAGTGATTTTGAAAATTATAACCCTGATCAAAAAATATTGCCTTGGAAAATAGTGGCAAATTTTAAAGGCACTGATATCGAAGGGGCGCACTATGAGCAGTTAATGCCATCTGATGCAAATAGCTTGAATGCCATTGAGGAAATTACACCTGGTGCAAAACCTTTTAGAATTTTAATAGGCGATTTTGTTACCACCGAAGATGGTACTGGTATTGTACACACATCTCCGGCATTTGGTGCAGATGATTACCGTGTTGGACAAAAAAATAATATTGGTATTTTAACGCTTGTAGATAGAGAAGGAAAATTTGTAGAAGGCGTTGGTGAGTTTACAGGCCGCTATGTAAAAAATTACAAAGATGATCCTAATTATGTAGACGTTAATGTGGACATCTGTGTAAAGCTTAAAAAAGAAAATCGTGCGTTTAAAGTAGAAAAGCACGAACATAGTTATCCGCATTGTTGGAGAACCGACAAGCCCATTTTATACTATCCACTGGATGCTTGGTTTATAAAAACAACGGCCGTTAAAGACCGCATGGTGGAACTCAATAAAACAATCAATTGGAAACCAGCTTCTACCGGCGAAGGACGTTTTGGCAATTGGCTTGAAAACATGGTAGACTGGAATTTAAGTAGAAGCAGATATTGGGGAACACCTTTACCAGTATGGCGTACAGAAGATGGAAGCGAAGAAGTTTGTATTGGATCTGTGGAGGAATTAAACGCTGGTATCAAAAAAGCAAATGAAGTACTTGGTGGAACTGTCAATCAAAATTATTTACACGGTGGTATATTGGATTTACACAAGCCATTTGTAGATGATATTGTTTTAGTGAGTGCATCTGGTAAACCCATGCACCGCGTTTCAGATTTAATTGATGTTTGGTTTGATAGTGGCGCCATGCCATATGCGCAGTGGCATTATCCTTTTGAAAATAAAGACCTTGTAGATAAGGGGCAGGCTTTTCCTGCCGATTTTATTTGTGAAGGCGTAGACCAAACACGTGGATGGTTTTATACCCTACATGCTATTGGTGTGATGCTATTTGATAGCGTAGCGTATAAAACAGTAGTGAGTAATGGATTGGTGCTAGATAAAAATGGCAACAAGATGAGTAAGCGTCTTGGTAACGTGGTCAATCCTTTTGAAACGATCGAAAAATATGGCGCCGATGCAACCCGTTGGTACCTTATTACCAACGCATCTCCTTGGGATAATTTAAAATTTGATGTTGCAGGCATCCAGGAAGTACAACGCAAATTTTTTGGAACACTGTATAACACGTATCAATTCTTTACACTCTATGCAAACGTAGATGGTTTTTCTTTTTCGGAACCACCAGTACCTTTGGCAGAACGTCCAGAAATTGATCGTTGGATTTTATCTAGCTTACATTCGCTTGTTAAAAAAGTAACAGCAGCGATGGATGATTATGAACCAACTGTTGCAGGTAGAGCCATCGAATCTTTTGTAGATGAGCAACTGAGCAACTGGTACGTAAGACTTTGTAGACGTAGATTTTGGAAAGGCGAATACGAGCAAGATAAAATTAGTGCGTATCAAACTTTATACGAATGTTTAGAAACAGTCATACAATTGACGGCACCTATTGCTCCTTTTTTTAGCGATGCTATTTTTAACAACCTAAACAGCGTAACGGGTAAACATCAAGTAGCATCTATTCATCACGCTAATTTCCCGGTAGCAAATGAAGCCTTTATCGATGCTGCACTTGAAGAAAGAATGCAGTTGGCACAGGATGTTTGTTCATTGGTGCTCAGTCTTCGCAAAAAAGTGAATATCAAAGTGCGTCAGCCACTTCAAAAAATACTCATTCCGGTACTAGACCCTGCTATGCAGGACCAGCTGGCTTTAATCCAAGATTTGATTACAGCAGAGGTAAATGTTAAAGAAATTGAATATTTGACCGAAACGGAGGGAATTATTAAGAAAAAGGTAAAACCCAATTTTAAAGCCTTAGGTACCAAAATGGGGGCAAAAATGAAAGCAGCTGGCTCGGCCATTACCGCCATGACTGCTGCTCAAATTGCAATCCTCGAAAAAACAGGTGAAATTCTCTTAAATATTGAGGGTGAAGAACTTAGCATTGCATTAACTGAGGTTGACATTGCTGCAGAAGATATTCCAGGCTGGAGTGTTGCCAGTAAAGGAAGCCTAACGGTGGCCCTAGACATCACTATTACGCCGGATTTGCAGCAGGAAGGTGACGCCAGAGAGTTTGTAAACCGTGTACAAAATATTAGAAAAGAAAGCGGTTTTGCTCTTACAGACCGTATATTCGTGACCCTTGAGCATTGCGACAGGCTAAAGGAGTCGATTGTTAAATATAACGACTATATTTGCCGCGAAATTTTAGCTGATTCAATCAATTGGGTAGACAATGTTGCTAATGCAACGGAAGTCGACGTCAATGACAATTTGCTAAAAGTTTCAATTACTAAACAAGCATAACAACAAGAATATGGCTACAAAGAAACCAGCCCCAAAAGCAGCACCTGCTAAAAAAGTAGCAGCTCCCGCAAAAAAGGCGGCTCCGGCCAAAAAAGCAGCACCTGCTAAAAAAGTAGCTGCTCCTGTAAAAAAAGCAGCACCAGCTAAACCAGCAGCACCTGCAAAAAAAGTAGTGGCTCCTGCAAAAAAGGCGGCACCTGCAAAACCAGCGTCACCTGCTAAAAAAGTGGTAGTCCCTGTAAAAAAGGCAGCACCTGCAAAAAAAGTAGCAGCACCTGCTAAAAAAGTGGTAGCTCCTGCAAAAAAGGCGGTTCCTGTTAAGCCAGTAGCGCCTGCTAAAAAAGTAGTAGCCCCTGCTAAACCAGCACCTGCTAAAAAAGTAGTAGCCCCTGCTAAACCAGCACCAGCGCCTGCAAAAAAGGCGGTTCCTGCCAAAGCAGCAAAGCCTGCTAAAGTTGCCGCAGTAAAAGCGCCTCCTGCTAAAGTAATTGTAAAAACAGCCCCTGTAAGACCAGGCGGCAAAGTGGTATTACCAAGTAAACCGGTTCCGAGAATAGCACCAGCTCCAGTGGTAAAAGCAAAGCCAACGCCACTTCCTCCGATGCCTAAAAAGCCGGAAGTAAAATTACCACCAGCGCCTCCTAAAAAGCCGGTGAGAAAACCATTAGAACCTATCAAAGACGTAAAAGTGCCAAAGACAAATACAAAGTCTAGTGTCCCTTATAGTCCTGGGTATACCCCATTAGAAAAAAGAGTGCAAATAGTGACAAGAAGCACCCAGACTCTTGTAAAATATAGCGACGCAGAACTTAATGAGTTTCGTGAACTGATCAATAAAAAATTAGAAGCTGCTAAAAAAGAGCTTGTATACTTGCAAGGTTTAATTACCCGTAAAGATGAAATGGGTGGTGATAATGATGATGTACGTTACATGACTATGGAAGATGGAAGTGTAAGTATGGAAAGAGAGCAGTTGTCTCAAATGGCTAGCCGTCAAATTACCTATATCGATCATCTCGAAAAATCAATCATGCGTATTGAAAGCAAAACCTATGGTATTTGCAGGGTAACCGGTAAGTTAATTGATAAAGCTCGTTTACGCGCTGTACCGCACGCTACACTAAGCTTAGAAGCTAAATTAGGTCTTGTAAAACCAAGCCCTGATCAACAATAAAATTGTAGATTGTATCTATAAAAAAAGGCCGCAAATTGCGGCCTTTTTTTATAGTACTATGAAGTAATATTTCTGATTTTGTTACTCATATAATATTATTATATTTATAAATATGAACAAAATTTAATAGGTTGTGTTCTGTTATGGATATGAAATAATGTCTTTATATTTTTGGATTATAAATTTCATTCATAGTAATTGAAAAAAGTTAAATCATAATCAAAATGAAAAAATTCGTTTTTACTTGTCTGACAGCTTTGTTATTTGTATTCAATGGTTTTGGACAAACTGCAAAGGACTGGTTAAGTAGAGGTGAATTAAAAGGGCAAGCAGGTGATCATGAAGCAGCAATAACATGCTTTGATAAGGCTATAGCCTTGAATCCAAGATTTGCTGAAGCATTCTATGATAGAGGTTATGAATGGTATTTATTGGAAGATTATGAAAAAGCAATTGAAGACTTTACAAAGGCAATCGAACTTGGACAAATGGCTAAAAATATTACAGCCTATATCGCTAGAGGTAGGGCAAAATGGAGTGCCTACAAAACGCTTGAATCCATCGAAGACTTTAAGAAAGCAATTTCATTAAATCCGAAAATTAGTGAAGTGTACAGGTATAATGGTGATGCATATTTTGATTTAAAAGAGTTTAAAATAGCAATAGTCGAATATACCAAAGCAATAGAACTAAACCCAAAAGAAGAATTGGCGTATACTAATAGGGGTGATTCTAAATTAGAATTAGAGGACTTTATTGGTGCTAAAATTGATTACGATAAGGCAATTGCAATGAATGCCAAATCTCTGCCTGGTTTTATTGGAAGAAGTAAAGCAAATTGGAAGCTAGGCAAAAAATCAGAAGCATTAAAAGATGTTTCATATACTATACTCCTGCAGCCAAATTTTGAGGAATCGTATCAAATTAGAGCGGCTTACTACATCGAATTAGAAAAACCTAAAGAGGCGCTTAATGATTTAAATAGTTCAATAAAAATTAACCCTAATTCTATCGATGCATTTTATCAGCGAGGAATCGTTCATCAAGGTTTAAATGATCTAAATAGTGCTATAAAGGATTTTACAAAAGTTCTTGAGTTAGATCCTAAAAATATAGAGGTTTATCATATGAGATCTGAACTTAAATATAATATCGGTGATTATAAAGGTGCTATCATAGATTGTAACAAGATTATTGAATTAGATCCAAGTGATTATAAGGCCTATCACGATAAAGGAACTTTTGAAATTCAACTTGGAGAATTTTTAGGGGCAATGTTATCTATTAGTAAGACAATTGAATTAAATCCAAAATTTTCAGATGCGTATATTAATCAAGGAGTCCTTAAAAATGTTTTAGAAGATTTCGAAGGAGCAATAGTAGCTTTTAGTAAAGTACTTGAATTAGATTCAAATTCAAGTAAAGCATATGCTGCTAAAGGAATGATAAAAGGTAATCTTGGAAAATTTAATGAGTCTATATTAGATTATAATAATTCGCTTAGAATCGATTCAACAAATTTTGAGGTATACAACAATAGAGCTTTGATGAAAAATGAACTTAAGGATTTTCAAGGGGCCTTATCAGATTGTAATTTAGCAATTAAGCTTAATAATAGATTTTTAGAAGCCTATATTAATAGAAGTAACTCAAAAGTGGGGTTAAATGATTTTCAAGGAGCAATTGAAGATTGTAATAAAGTAATTCAAATTGATTCAAGTTTTAGCATAGCGTATAACAATAGAGGGGGTATTTATCGAAATAATTTGAAAGATTTTAGAGCAGCAATTAATGACTTTACAAAGGCGATTGAATTAAATTCGGAAGTGCCTGACCCAATATTTTTTTTAAATAGGGCTGGCGCTAAGTATGAATTAGAAGACTTTGTAGGTGTCATCGAAGATTGTGATAAAGCACTTATAATTGACGATAAATTAGTCGGAGGTTATTACGTACGAGGTAGGGTAAAGTTAAAATTGGGTCAAAAAGAAAGTGCATGTCTAGACTTTAAGAAAGCCTTAGATCTAGGTTATATCGACACTGATGGCTTAGTTAAGCAAAACTGTAATTAATATTTTTAAAGAATCAAACCATGAGAAAATCACTTTTTATTTTAGGCATTTTTTTGTCATTTACTTTAATAGCGCAAAACATTGAAAAGCCAGTTAAATTAGGATGTTATCCTCCAAATGGAACCAATAGAATTTTAAATAAACCCGATACCAGTGCTGTTCATCCGGCCTACTTGAGTAATTATAAAGGCGGAGGTTTTTTAGGCTCGAGTTGGTCATTTATTGCTACAAAAGTTATTGTAAACAAGCAAGGAAAGTTTTATTATGGAGATATTTATTCTCCTAGAGGTGGAAAGTTAAATGTAAAACAAAATGGGTATAACGGACCCGTGTATGTTTATGCTAAAGATTGGGTTTGCGAGTAATACTTATTTTACTTCTTGCATATCAATTAAGCGCTTATAGATACCACCTTTTTCAAGTAATGCATCGTGCGTCCCGCGTTCTGCAATTTCTCCCTTTTGTAGTACAATAATTTCATCGGCGTGTCTAATCGTAGAAAGGCGGTGCGCAATAACAATAGAGGTTCTGTTTTGCATCATTTTATTGATGGCGTCTTGCACCAGTCTTTCGCTTTCTGTATCAAGTGATGATGTGGCTTCATCTAAAATTAAGATCGGTGGATTTTTTAAAATAGCCCTTGCAATGGTAATGCGCTGACGTTCACCACCACTTAATTTGCTACCTCTGTCTCCAATATTAGATTCATAACCATCTTCTTTACTATCAATAAAAGAGGCAGCGTTGGCAACGATAGCAGCGGCTTTAATGGCTGCTGGGCTTGCCGTTTGGACCCCTAGGGCAATATTTTGTGCGATGCTATCATTAAATAAAATGGGCTCCTGTGTTACTATACCCATGCACGCTCTCACACTTTGCAAACTATATTCTTTGATGTTGATGCCATCTATTAAAACTTCCCCACTTGTTACGTCATGAAAACGTGGAATCAAATCTGCTAAGGTACTTTTACCTGCACCCGACGAACCCACCAATGCAACTGTTTTTCCTTTTTCAATAACGAGGTTGATATTTTTTAAAATGGTGGTATCGTCGTAAGAAAAACTAACATTTTTAAATTCGATACGGTGTTCAAAATCTTCTAAAATTTTAGCATTTGGCTTGTCTTCAATGGCAACCGGTGCTTTTAAAATTTCTTCAATTCTTTCGATGGCAGCACTACCTCTTTGTGCATTATAAAACGAACTGGATAAAGATTTTGCAGGATTAATGATTTGTGTAAAAAAAACAATGTACATGATAAAACTTTCTGGCCCCAAACCTGCTTGGTTTTTTAATACGAGCCTTCCACCAAACCATAAAATACATGACAGTACAATCACACCTAAAAATTCGGACATCGGCGATGCTAAATCTTTTCTAAAATTCATTTTGTTGCGGATATGATTGAGCGCATTATTGTTGTCTAAAAACTTTTGCAACAATATTTTTTCGGCATTGAAAGCCTTGATAACCCTTAGTCCTCCAAGGGTTTCATCTAATATGGATAAAAGCGTGCCGAGTTTTTCTTGTGAGGTTGTAGATTGTTTTTTTAAACTTCTACTAAGTCTGCCAATTACAAAACCTGTTACCGGAAGTAGCACGAGTAAAAACAATGACAATACGGGGCTTAAAAAAACCAGGAAAATTAAAATGATCAAAATGTTGAGTGGGTCTTTAATGAGGCCTTCAAGGGTGCTCATCACACTCCATTCAATTTCGTTGGCATCATTACTCATTCTGCTAATAATATCGCCTTTACGTTGTTCGGTAAAATAGCCAATAGGAAGGTCTAATAATTTTTTGTATAAATCAGAACGAAGTGTTGTCATTACATAATTGCGCATGGGAGCCAGTACCCTAAAAGACAAATAGATAAATAAGTTTTTAAAGAATATGGCAGTAATGATAATGCCGCATATAGCACCGAGTGCATACACGGTGCCTTGTTCAAGTATGAGTCTAGAAATAAAATATTTAAGGTAGTTTAAAATAGTACCAGCCGATAAGCCTGCGTCTGAAGCTACTGGCATGGCAGTGATCAGTTTTTCGGTTCCAAACAAAAGTTGTAAAAAAGGCGCCAACATGGCCAGCGAAACCAGCGAAAACAGGATAGATAAGAGGTTAAATACCACGTATAGGACAATATTCCTTTTTTGGGTCCGGAGGTAGAACAGTATTCGTGAAAAACGCTTCATAAATGATAAAATCGTTAAAACAAGGCAAAGTAACTAATTTTACAGCCAATTAAACGCAAAGAACATGGAGGAAGGTAAACGTCAACGTCAGGTAGCCGGAGCTATACAAGAAGAAATGAACGATATTTTTAGAAGGCTAAACCTTTCTATGATAGCCGGTGGCATGGTTTCCATCTCATCTGTAAAGGTGACGCCCGACCTTTTAGAGGCACGTATTTACCTCAGTATATTTCAGGTGCCTGACTCTAAAGAAGTGATGAAAGTGATTGAGTCTAGGGCCTGGGAAATCAAAAAGGAGCTTGCCGACAGGGTAAAGCACCAGTTTAGACGTATTCCGGTATTGCATTTTTACCTCGACGACACACTTGATTATGTGTTTAAGATGGAAGAAATTTTCAAGCAAATTAGCTCCGAAAAAAAGGCAACTGATAATACAGATCAATCTGAAGAAGGCGCAACTGGCCCTGATAACGCCGATCAAGAATCAAATTAATTTAGTCTCGTGCAATATTTATTTGCTTGGCGGTATTTTAAATCAAAAAAGTCTACAAGTGCAATTAATGTTATTGCATGGGTGAGTGTTACGGCTATTGCGGTTGGCGCGGCTGCACTCATTGTTATTTTAAGTGTTTTTAATGGGTTCGAAGATTTAGTAAAAGGCCTCTACACTGATTTTTATGCAGACATGCGCGTGCTTCCTGCTCAGGGTAAAAAAATGAATCTTGATGATAGCACACTTTATACCATAAAATCTATTGAGGGCATTACAGAAGTAAGTAAGGTAATAGAAGAAAAAGCATTACTTGCCAATGGTGATTATCAAAGCATTGTTGTGGTAAAAGGGGTAGACTCCATTTTTACGCGCACCAATCATATTAATAAACATATTGTAAGAGGTAATTACGAAACTGGTGATCTACAAAACCCTGGCATTGTTATTGGCGCAGGTATCGAAAACGCCGTAGGTGCCGATGTTACAAAAGGTGGATTTCCTTTAACACTCTATACACCTAATAAAGGCGCGGGTTTTGACGCTGTAGACGGCATGTTTGCATTTAATGTAACAGGCAGGGGCGTTTTTGCCGTGCAACAAGAATTTGACAATAAATTTATTTTTACCAACCTTTCTTTTTTACGCTACATGCTTTCTATGACCCCTAATCAGGTGAGTAGTGTAGAAATAAAAATCAATGGCAGTCCCGAAAAAGTAAAAACAAAACTGCAAGCGGCACTTGGCAAAAAATTTGTGGTAGAAACGCGCTACGAGCAAAACAAAAATTTGTATGCCGTTATGCAAATGGAAAAGTGGGTGATTTATGGTATTTTAAGTTTGATCTTAATTGTGGCTGCATTTAATATGATTGGTGCACTTACCATGCTGGTGTTAGAAAAACAAAAAGACATTGCGGTACTAAAAGCCATGGGGTCAAGCACTGCACTCATTCAAAAAATATTTATTACCGAAGGACTCGTGCTAGCAGGTGTTGGCACCGCTATTGGTACAACACTCGGTACTATTATTTGCTTATTGCAACTAAAATTTAAAATTATTACACTAGGCGGCGCCGGCAGTTTTATTATTGATTACTACCCTGTAAAATTAATGGCCACAGACTATGTACTTGTAGTTACCACCATTGCTGTTATTGCACTTATGGCCGCGTGGATACCTGCTAAAAAAGCAAGCCAACAACTCATGTCATTAAAAAGTTAGTGTTTAACTAAGGGACGCTTAATTAATAATCACCAAGGGTTTCTGGTAATTGAGAAAGTGCATCGGCAAGCTGTGCATCATTTGGTGCAATGCCATGCCACTCATGCGTTCCTTCCATAAAACTAATGCCTTTACCCATTTCTGTTTTCATTAAAATACAGATAGGCTTACCCTGACCCGTTAAAGATTTAGCTTTATCAAGTGTTGCAACAACGTCTTCCATATTGTTACCATCCATATCAATAACGGTCCAGTTAAATGCTTCAAACTTGGCACGTAAACTGTCAAGGTTCATTACTTTTTTGGTAGGGCCATCAATTTGTTGACCGTTAACGTCGATGGTTGCAATTAAATTATCGCAATTATTATGGGCAGCAAACATCACTGATTCCCAAATTTGTCCTTCTTGTAATTCACCATCGCCATGTAAACAATACACAAGCTTTGAATCGTTGTTAAGTTTTTTAGTAAGCGCTGCGCCAATGGCAACACTCATGCCTTGTCCTAAAGAGCCACTCGCGATTCTTACACCTGGTAAATGCTCATGCGTAGTAGGGTGACCCTGTAAACGGGTATTTAATTTTCTAAAGCTGCCAAGCTCGCTCACTTCAAAATAACCTGATCTTGCAAGGACCGAATAAAATACCGGTGAAATATGTCCGTTGGATAAGAAAAATAAGTCTTCACCCTTTCCGTCCATAGAAAACGCAGGGTTATGATCTAGCGTATGAAAATATAGCGCCGTTAAAAAATCGGTACAACCTAAAGAGCCACCAGGATGTCCACTTTGAACAGCATGTACCATTCTAACAATATCTCTTCTTACTTGAGTAGCCGTGTCTTTAAGGGTTTGTATAGACGCCATAATTTGCTTATTTGCTGCGAAGATAAAATTCAAATTCCAATTCTTGGATGAAAAATGACGCTTTCGGTACTATTTATTAGTTTTGTCATCAAATTAATACAACATGTCTGAAGAACTTGACCTTATAACGGTGGATACCGAAGATTCTATGAATAAGGCGATTAGCCATTTTGAGCTTGAATTAACCAAGATTAGAGCTGGAAAGGCTAGTCCTACCATGCTTGATGGTATTATGGCCGATTACTATGGTGCCCCAACGCCTATTAGCCAGGTGGCTAATATTAGCGTTTTGGACATTAGAACCATTAGCATTCAGCCTTGGGAAAAAAACATGCTTTCTCCCATCGAAAGAGCTATTATGATGGCAAATATTGGGGTAACGCCTCAAAATGATGGTGTTCAAATTAGACTTTTTATGCCGCCACTTACAGAAGAGCGCAGAAAAGAATTTGTAAAAAGAGCCGCTGGCGAAGGTGAGCAATCTAAAATTGCCATTCGTAGCATCAGACGCGACGCGATTGAGCAAATTAAAAAATTACAAAAAGACGGCTTAAGTGAAGATGCTGCAAAAGATGCCGAAAAAGTAATTCAAGATATTACCGACAAATTTATTGCACTCGTTGAAAAACATTTAGCTGCAAAAGAAAAAGAAATGATGGCAATTTAATCTTGCCTTATTTCTTTTGTTTATTAACGATATAAACGCCCCCTAAAATAATACCGAGCCCAACAAGTCTTAACGGATGGATGGGCTCGTTGTAGTATAGGCCTATTGCAAGGGAAACAAACGGAATGGCATAGGTAACCGTAGATGCAAAAATGATGCCTGCTCTTTTTACAAGTACATAAAATAGAATCGATGCAATGGATGTATTAATCACGCCAAGTGTGCCACCAGCAAGGGTTGCCTGGATGAGTGCAGGGTTAGAAAAATCGTAATTAAAATAACCCGTGCTAAATAATATAATACCCGCTGGTATCATAGCAAAACAAAAAGCGGCAGATGCAATGTTAATGGCACTAACGTTTTGCATTTGGCTTCCCACCATGTTTACATTGAGGCCATAAAAAATAGTAGCAAGTACCACAAAAAAGCTATAAGAAAAATTATCAAAATGTAATGTTTTACCAGCTATTACAGAAAGTACAAGTCCAACAAGGCCAAGTAGAATACCAATCACTTTTTGCTTGTTTGATTTTAAATTAAAAAATGCGATACCCACTATAATGGTAAAAAGTGGCGTGAGTGCATTTAAAATTCCCGCAAGGGCGCTATCGATTTTTGTTTCAGCAATACAAAATAAATAGGCCGGAATAAAGCTGCCCATTAAGCCCGAAAGCACCACTACAAAAAGCTTGTTTTTTGGAATTTGCTTGAGCGCCGAATAGCAAAAGGGCAAGAGTGCAAGACCGGCAAAAATCATTCGGAGGGATGCTACTTGGTATGGGCTTAGTTGGTAGGTGCCCCCTTCTTTCATGCCTACTTTCATGAGCATGAAGGAACTGCCCCAAATAACAGATAAAACGATAAAAATGCCCCAGTTGATTAACTTTTCTCTCACAGCGATAAATTTTGGCGAAGTTCCTGATTTAGAACCTAATAACATGTTCTTTTCTAACAATTTTTTCCTAAAAACATTACTAAAGTGGATAAATTTTGACCCCAATCTGCGCATTTGAGGCCTGAAGGGGTTTTCTTTGTAGCAAAAGTGTGAAGCTGTGAATGTTCCAAATTATCAAATTAAGTTAGATCAGTTTGAAGGTCCTTTTGACCTATTGCTGTTTTTTATAGAAAGAGACGAACTAGATATTTACAACATCCCCATTACACGCATCATTAAAGACTTCTTAGAATTCATTCATCAAGGAGAGAAACTAAACATAGAGCTTAGTAGTGAATTTATTTTATTTATTTCTACGCTCATGCGCATTAAAGCAAGGTTGCTGCTGCCGCGTAAAGAAATAGACGCTTCCGGTAATGAAATTGATCCGCGTCAAGAACTGATTGATAAAATATTAGAATACAAGCGCTTCAAAGAAGCGTCTGTGCAGATGGCTGAAATGGAAGCAGTGCGAATGCTCATGGTAAAACGTGGGAATCTTCAAAAGGAATTGATTTCAATTGGAGAAGACGCTTCTGAAGGAACTGAAATTCAGAACATCACGATGTTTAAGCTGATGAAAGCTTTTGAAAAAGTGATGCAACGTGTGCATGATCGTCAAAACAAACCGGTGCATACGGTGGTGCGGTATAACTACACCATGGAAGGTAGTAGAGATTATATGTTGGATTTTGTGCGTGGCGAAAAAACAGTTGCTTTTGAAAAAGTATTTGAAATTTGTAACGACCGTGTACACGCCTTATTCCTGTTTTTATCGACACTCGAATTAACCCAACAGAAATACATGAAACTCCTCGTGGGCGAGGGCATGAACAACTTTATCATTGAATGGAATGACAACCGTGAAGAAGAACTAAAAGAAGAAGGCCTTACAGATGAAGACCTTCCAAGTAGTTTTACGGATGAAGATGTTCCATTAGAAATGGAATAGTAATTTTTTTTACAGCCGCTTCGATACCTGCAGCATCATACGCACATTCATTGTGTAATTCTTTCAATGTTCCATGTTCTACAAGTCTATCAGGTATACCTAAAATGGTAACCTCTGCTTTATAGCCATGTGCATTCATGAATTCTAGTATAGCAGAACCAAAGCCACCAACAACGGTACCGTCTTCTACCGTTACAATTTTTGAATAGTTTGCAAACACTTCGTGTAGTAATGCTTCGTCAAGTGGTTTAACAAATCTAATATCGTAATGCGCCGGATCTATACCTTCCGATCGTAAATTCCTAATCGCGGTTGTTGCAAAATTTCCAGGATGTCCAAAACTTAAAATGGCAACATCTTTTCCGTCTTTTATTTTTCGACCTTTGCCAATTTCAATTGCCGTTAATGGCGTTTTCCATTCTGGCATCACACCTTCACCTCTTGGGTACCTGATTACAAACGGTAAGTCAGTGCTGTCAAGTTGAGCGGTATACATGAGGTTGCGCAGTTCCTGCTCATTCATGGGCGCGCTAATAATTAAATTAGGGATACAACGTAAATACGCAATATCATAACAGCCATGATGCGTAGGACCGTCTTCACCTACAAGTCCTGCTCTATCCAAGCAAAGTACCACCGGTAGTTTTTGTATTGCTACATCATGCACCACCTGATCAAAAGCACGTTGCATGAATGAAGAATAAATATTACAAAACACGCGCATGCCTTGTGTAGCGAGGCCGGCACTAAGTGTTACAGCGTGCTGCTCACAAATGCCCACATCAAATGCACGGTCCGGCATGGTGTCCATCATAAATTTTAAAGAACAGCCACTTGGCATAGCAGGCGTTACACCCATAATAGAAGGGTTCGCTTTTGCTAGTTCCACAAGTGTGTGTCCAAATACATCTTGGTATTTTGGCGGCTGCGGCGTTTCTATTTTTTTCTTAAAAATTTCTCCAGTAACCTTATCAAATAATCCTGGCGCATGCCATTTTGTTTGATCTTTTTCTGCTAGTTCGTAACCCTTTCCTTTTGTTGTTATTACGTGTAATAATTTAGGGCCAGGAATCTCTCTTAAATCTTTGAGGGTATCCACTAGGTTGGTAATATTATGACCATCAATAGGGCCAAAATACCTTAGCTGTAAGGCTTCAAAGAGATTGCTGCTCTTGTTTACCATGCCTTTAACGCTCGCTTCTAATTTAGAGGCAAGTGATCTGCTCGTAGATTTTCCTACTGGCATTTTACCTAATAAATTCCAAATTTCATCTCTTACTTTATTGTACGTTGGAGAAGTAGCAATATCTGTTAAGTATTCTTTTAAAGCACCCACATTTGGGTCGATACTCATGCAGTTATCATTTAAAATAATAAGCACGTCGCTATCTGCAACACCCACATGGTTCATTGCTTCAAAAGCCATACCTGCTGTTAAAGAGCCATCTCCAATAACTGCTATAGATTTCCTGTTTTCGCCTTTGTATTTAGCAGCCATAGCCATACCTAAAGCAGCAGAAATAGAAGTAGAAGAGTGGCCTACGCCAAATGTATCGTATTCACTTTCTGATCTTTTAGGGAAACCACTAAGGCCTTTGTATTTTCGGTTGGTAGCAAATTGGTCTCTACGGCCGGTTAAAATTTTATGTCCATATGCCTGATGGCCAACGTCCCATACGAGCTGATCGTAAGGGGTATTGTAAATATAATGAAGGGCCACGCTCAATTCAACTACACCTAAACTAGCCGCAAAGTGGCCGCCGTGGACACTCACGATGTCAATAATGTATTGGCGTAGTTCATTGCAAACTTGATGCAATTGATCTTTAGGGATCTTTTTTAGGTCGTCGGGGTTATTAATATTCCCGAGTAGCGCTCCTGGCCTTATTTCCATGCAAAAAGTTAGTTTAGGCTGTAAAAATAGGTATTTCGTGTCAAGCAAAACACCTTTCCTTCAATAGAAACATCGCATAAAACCAAAGGTTCACCCTATCTTAACTTTATTTTATGCCAACCAAGGTTGGTTTTTGCCTTTCCTCCCAATTTTAGCCCCTTTTGGGGCGCTTAATTTTTATATTTGTATATGTCTTTAAAAACTACACGTATTTATTGGTGGTGTCAAGTAGGGGGCTGGTTTTCTTATGGGTTAACAATGATTTTTTTTGCCTACATCTTTGACAGCAAGCCTAACCCTATTTTTTATCCAAGATTAGGGATCACTATTGTAACGGGTATCTTATTTACGCACCTGCTACGTACGCTACTCGTGCAGTTTAGATTAAGGCCTCCTTTCCCAATACAAAAGTGGTGGATGTTGCTACTGCTTTTTTCCGGCATCGTAGTTTTTTATAGCTTAACCAATAGTGCTCTTGTGGAGTGGGTAAGACTTTATGATCCTACACGTAAATTTTCGGTACGTACCCGTTTCTTTTCTAATTTAATTTTTGATTCTCCCATGATTTTTATTTGGGTGAGTATTTATTATGTGTGGCATTATGTAGAGTTAGGCCGAATGAATGAAATTCAAAAAGTCAGGCTTGAAAGTTTAGTAAAGGAACTTGAATTAAAAACCATTAAGTCGCATATCAATCCACACTTTATTTTTAATGCCCTGAATAGTATTAGAGCCCTTGTAGATGAAAATCCGGAACGTGCAAGAACGGCCATTACAGAACTGAGTAATATTTTACGCAGTAGTATGCAAGCCGAAAAACTTGAAACAGTTACGCTTGAAAAAGAACTTTCCATTGTGAAAGATTATTTAGCACTGGAGTCTATTAGGTTTGAAAGCCGTTTACAAGTAGCGTATCATATTGATGAAGACACACTCGATCAACCCGTGCCACCTATGATGCTGCAAACACTTGTAGAAAATGCCATCAAGCATGGCATTGGCAAGCAAAGAGATGGCGGCGTTGTTGAAATATATTCTGACTTTAAAAATGACCACCACGAACTAATTATTAGAAATACAGGCTCCATTGATGGAGATATTGATACCAGTGGATTTGGTATTAGTAGCACTAAAAATAGGCTAGCGCTGCTTTTTGGAAAAAAAGCGCAATTTTCTATTCATAATTTGGAGCATCATATGGTGGAAGCAGTCGTTTGCCTGCCCATTACATCAAATAAAAAATAACGATACATAACATGGCCATAAAAGCAATCATAATAGACGACGAAAGACTTGCACGGAATGAATTAAAAAAGTTGTTACTAGATCATTCCGATATTGAAGTGCTCGATGAAGCTACCAATGTGGATGAGGGCATCGAAAAAATCGAACAGCACAATCCGGATCTAATATTTTTAGACATTCAAATGCCAGGTAAAACAGGATTTGATTTACTGGCAGAAGTGGAGCGTGCACCCAAAGTTATTTTTACCACGGCGTATGACGAATATGCGATCAAAGCATTTGAAGTAAATGCACTCGATTATTTATTAAAGCCTATCGAGCCTAAACGATTATCAGATGCGATTCAAAAATTACAAGCCGAATTATTTAAGGAGCAAATTGGCTTCCATGGCAAAAACCGTGGCCCATTAACCGAGCTGGATCAAGTGTTTGTGAAAGATGGAGAGCGTTGTTGGTTTGTAAAACTTGGTGAGATTAGACTCTTTGAAAGCGTGGGCAACTATGCCAAAGTTTTTTTTGCAGGCAACAAGCCGCTGATCTTAAAATCATTGAATGCGTTAGAAGAGCGCCTCGATGACCGTATGTTTTTTAGGGCCAATCGTAAGCATATCATTAACCTTCGTTGGATTGATAAAATAGAACCTTACTTTAATGGGGGGCTTATTGTAGAACTTAAAGGTGGCGAAAAAATTGAAGTGAGTAGACGTCAAACCGTTAAGTTCAAAGAAATGATGAGCCTGTAATCATCCAAATAATAATCCGTAATTTAGTTTGCTATGAAAAAAATCAATATCCTATTAGTAGGTTTAGTACTTGTGGCTTCGGCGCAGGCACAAAACATCAATAAACTCATTAAAGAAAAAGAGGTAAGACGTATCGAAACAACCCTTGCTGCAGATGATATGCAGGGGCGTAGAACCTTTACGCCGGGCATCGAAAAAGCAGCCGCTTTTATTGCGGGTGAATTTGAAGCTACGGGCCTTCAAACATTAAAAAATAGCGGCAGTTATTTGCAGTCTTTTGCGATGGTGCGTACAAAGTTTATCAGTGCTGCTGGAACTTTTGACGGCGCTGCTTTAGATAAAAAAGATATTATCGTTGTAACCACGCAGCCTTCTGTTTCTATCCATGAAACGTCGGGCTATGAAAAAATTAATATTGGTAAAACAGCCAATTTAATGGGTGAGGCCAGAAAGCTTGCGGGATTAAAAAAGAATGCACTTGTAATTGTGGATACTAGTTTTGCAAAAACATTTAGTGGATTAACCAGGCTAAAATCTAATTTGTTTAAGTCTGACAAGTCTGTGGTGTTTGTGTTAAGTGCTGTAACGCCTACTAGCTATAGCATTGAAGCCAAGCATGAAATTACTGAAATGCCCCTTGCTAACGTGGTTGGTGTGTTGCCAGGTAAATCTAAACCCGATGAAATTGTAATTTTTAGTGGGCACTATGATCATTTGGGAATTACCAGTAAAGATAGAAATGGCAATGTGGTTGCGGATTCTATTTTTAATGGCGCCAATGATGACGCTGCTGGTACCACGGCAATGATGGTCCTTGCAAAATATTTTAAGGCCATGAACAACAATGAACGCACACTTGTTTTTGCTGCATTTACTGCAGAAGAAGTAGGTGGCTTTGGCGCTACTTATTTTTCTAATCAGTTGGATCCGTCAAAAGTGATTGCCATGTTTAATTTAGAAATGATTGGATCTGAAAGTAAGTGGGGTAAAAATTCTGCATTTATTACAGGCTACGAAAAAACCGATATGGGTAAAATTTTGCAAGCCAATTTAGAAGGAACTGATTTTACTTTTTATCCAGATCCTTATCCTGCTCAAAATTTATTTTACCGATCAGATAACGCAACCCTTGCTAGACTAGGTGTTCCAGCACATACTATTTCTACAACCAAAATTGACATTGACCCTTATTACCACAAGGCTACCGATGAAATTGGTACCATTGATATTGAAAACATGACGCGCATGATTAAAGCTATTGCGCTTAGTGCACGTGGTATTATTAGTGGTAAAGACACGCCAACCAGAGTTGACACTGCAGATTTAAAATAGAAAACAAGCCAACGTTACTACTATATTGTATCCAGCGAATAAGGATGGTTACTAGTATTGGCGTTGGCTTGTTAGTATTGTTAATAATGGCTAAAAGGCCATGTCCAACCCACATTGGCGCCACTGCCTGATACGGCGTCATAAAAAGGCCATCCATGTGAAGCGCTTTCTGGCAAAAAGGATTTGTCTTTGCCAAAGCCCCAACCCTGATCTCTTTGTGCACCCAAAAAGTAGGACACCCTCGACATTTTTAATTGTCTGATAATGGCATCTTGTGAGCTTCTCTTGATTTGATAATCGGCACTGGCACTCACAGTATTGCCTGCAGATGCCCTGAGCGAAGTGCTTAGAGAGCCCGTAAATGTAACGATGGCATTATTGTCTTCTTCAAAAATGGCAAAAACCTGTTCTTTATTTTCTGCGGTCCAGTCATCATCCCATACAGCATATACCCGAAGCCACT
The DNA here is from genome assembly GCA_040403595.1 of Sediminibacterium sp. Classification (GTDB taxonomy): domain Bacteria; phylum Bacteroidota; class Bacteroidia; order Chitinophagales; family Chitinophagaceae; genus Sediminibacterium. The sequence continues at coordinate 62,098 of JBBAKI010000008.1, forward strand.
GTTTTTTGCGAATGGTGCCGCGCTCAAATTTTACAGAAATTTGATCTTCAAAATCAGTGATTTGCTGATCTACGGGTTTTAAGTATCCACTGACTCTGCAGTATTCGATTTCTGAACCACCGCCATTGCCTGTAAAACTAATAAGCCTGTCGTATTGTGCTTGACAAATAGCATCCCCAACATACACCCTGTAAGCATCGACAGGAGGGATTTCTATGGGTATTATATTGCCTGCGTCTTGTGTTTGAACTGGTTCGATGCCATTGATGCCCACAATTTGTGTTGGATGTGCAAATGCATATTCGTCATTGATAACAACTGGGTTATAGGCTACGAGTACACCATTACTATACACTGGTTGCATGCCTAAGGCTTCGTCTGCCTCTGCAGTTGCGGCTACTAGGCTGGTAATGGGGCCGTAGCTATTGCCACTAGCACTATTATCAAACTGATCACTATAAGGAAAATAAATACTTACGTCTTCGCTTCCATTTTTATTGTCATTGTCATTTGTTTGCGTACCAAGGCTTTGGATGGGCAAATGAACCGTTTGCACTTTTTCCAAAAAGGCCTGTAATTTGGTATCCCCTTTTGCGTTTACAATGCTCCAAAATTGACTAGCAAACAAAGGAAGGTTTACATCCCACTTCGTACATCGTTCGATAAATTTTTTGTTATGCGGGAGTATGCTTTGCGCAGGATTGATTAAATCTTTTAATAAAATAGATTCGTCGGTGTAGGCTTTGGAATAAATGGCTGCATTAACGAGTTTGATGTTCTTTTTTTCTTTTTAGAGTTCTTGTAGTACAATGGTAATTTTTTCGAGGTTGCTTACAAGTTCGATTTGATCATAAGTAATTGGCTTTTGGTATACTTTACTTTGGTCTACGCCCCCTTCTTTCATATCAGCTGTATTTTTTTTACAACTAATGGCAGAAAACAACAGTAACGCTAGCAAGCTTTTTTTTGCGTTCATTAACATGGTTCATGATTTAAGATGAATTGAATTTTGTTGGATAGCTATCTAATGCAACTTATTGGATTCAACAACCATGTATGACATGTGAAAACCGCATAATTATAAACGCTATATAGCGCAGAACAGGATTGCGCAATTGTTCTGATATTTTACGCAGGGGTAAGATTTTTTGGCGGGCAAAAAAATAACCGGCCGCAGGCCGGTTATTAATATAGAACAACTGCTAAAAAAATTAAAACCTATAACTCAATCCACATCCTAAAAATGTATTGATATCGCTGTGTACATCGTTTGAAAAGTCGGCCCGGAAACCAATAAAAAAATGATCCTGAATGGCAAATTGTTGTTGCACTGCAATGCGGTAACCCATACCAAAATAATTTTCTGTAATCAATACAGATCTTCTAATAAGGCCTCCATTGGGACTAGCACTAAAGCTTGCACTTTTTTCGGAACTTGCTTGGGTAACACCAAATGTTGGACCTGCAGTTATACTAAATCCATCCATTGAATGCTTAAAGGGATGGCATTTAAAAGTAGCCCATCCCGATGTTTTACTGGTTTGACCATACCCTGTAATTTTTAAATCGCCATTTGGGTATAACACATCAGCAGGTCTTCTAATTCCTGTTTCAAAATTAAGTCCAAAGCCCATTTGAAATGCAGGAAAAGGGCGCACCGTTTTTTTAAAAACTGATTTTTCCACAGCTACTAAAAATCCATAACCATTGACATCGTTGGTGCCAAAAAACGCGCCACCCGCAAACAAATGTGCCGTGTAAGTGGGCTTAGGTTTAAATTTATGGATACTTGTTTGTGCACTGATGCTACTTGCCAAAAAAAAGCTTGCTGCAAACAGGGTAACTTCTAACATTTTGTTGATTCGCATAGGGATTGGTTTACGTTATCAAATAGATGTGTAATACATCATTCACATGCACAACATATGTTGTTAAGTTATAACGTAAGCCTGTATTTCCCGCAGATTTAACAATCCATTAAAATCTGCGTTAATTACGAAAAATTAGAATGATTATCCCGCAATTATTTTGCCCGATGCGTGTATCGCTGCACTCATTTCTTTAATGAGGCTTGGGTCTTTTTCGATAGCGTTTCCAACAACAATCATGTTGGCGCCTGCTTTGCAGTTGAGGTATGCTTTTTCAGGATCTGTAATGCCACCACCTACAATGAGTGGAATATGGATAGAACCTGCTACAGCGCTAATCATCGCTTCTGTAATAGGTGTTTGAGCGCCACTGCCTGCGTCCATGTATATAAGTTTCATGCCTAGCATTTCGCCAGCCATTGCCGTACACATGGCAATTTCATTTTTATTGGATGGGATAGGAGCCGCATTGGAAATATAAGAAACGGTGGTTGGGGCACCGCCATCAATCACCATATAGCCAGTTGGCATGATTTCGAGACCCGATTTTTTAACATATGGGGCGCTAATGACGTGCTGTCCGATCAGTAATTCTGGGTTACGGCCTGATATCAAAGACAAGTATAGTAAGGCGTCTGCGTATTTTGACACTTGTGAAGGGGATCCCGGAAATAAAATAACAGGGATATCACATGCTGCTTTTATTTGCTGTATACAGGCGTCTAAGTGGTTGGAAATCACAAGGCTTCCGCCTACAAAAAAATGGTCCACTTTTGCCTCCAAACCCAGTTGTACCAGTTGTTCTAGACCTTTTGCGTCTACCTTATCAGGGTCTATTAAAACCGTAAAAAGCGGAAGGCCTGCTTTTTTTGATTCCAGTAGTTGTTGGTATACGCGTTGGTTCATGTGGGTATGCAATAAGTGCTTCTGCAAAAATGCAGAAAAGTTTTTGTTAAATGCAATTATCTGCCATTTGTTTGTGGTTTTTGGCATTCTGTGCATCCGTTACTCCCTCATTTTCAATGACTCATGTAAAATGCCCCCTAATCACGTATGTTTATTAAGGGAAAAACTCCAAAACAACCCCAAAAATATTTTTTTTGTTGCTAACATTTGGGGGGAAATGGGTCAAATTCAGGCCTGATTTGAACTCTCAAAAAGTTCGAATTCCTTATCCACAACCTGTTAATATTTAGGGTGTTGTTTTCTCACTAGGTAAAGATATTTTCGTCAACCGCTTAACAATTTGGTTGTTCTTTCGGGACCCCATTAAATAATTCGTATAAACTAGACACCCAGTATGGCCAACGCTCGCACAAAAAAAGGCTTACAATTCAGCCGCCGATTCACCAAGGATGGTGTATCTCCTTTTGATTTATTTGAGTATGATTACCGAGATAGCGTAATCAAGAACCCGAATGGCGAAAAGGTATTTGAAATGACAAACGTAGAAGTTCCTAAACAATGGAGCCAAATTGCTACGGATATCTTAGCACAAAAGTATTTTAGAAAAGCAGGCGTACCGCAAGCTGATGGTTCATTAGGAAGAGAAACTTCTGTGAAGCAGGTGGCACACCGTATGGCAAATTGTTGGAGAGTATGGGGAGAGCGTTATGGTTATTTTGCAACAACGAGTGATGCACAAGTATTTTATGAAGAATTAGTATATAGTATTTTAAACCAAGCTTGTGTGCCTAACTCGCCACAATGGTTTAATACAGGATTACACGAAAGCTATGGTATCACCGGTGGTGCGCAAGGTCATTACTATGTAGATCCAACGGACAAACAATTAAAGCGCTCAACAAGTGCGTATGAGCGTCCTCAGCCACATGCATGCTTTATATTAAGCGTGAGCGACGACTTGGTAAATGAAGGCGGTATTATGGACTTATGGACTCGTGAAGCACGTATTTTCAAATATGGTTCTGGTGTGGGTACCAACTTCTCTCAAATTAGAGGAGCGAACGAAAAATTATCTGGTGGTGGTTCTTCTAGCGGGTTAATGAGTTTCCTTAAAATTGGAGACCGTGCTGCAGGTGCTATCAAATCTGGCGGTACAACACGTAGAGCGGCTAAAATGGTTTGTTTGGATTTAGATCATCCAGAAATCATGGAGTTTATTAACTGGAAGGTTCAAGAAGAGAAAAAAGTAGCGGCGCTTATTGCAGCTGGATATGATAATAGTTATGAAGGAGAAGCGTATGCAACTGTTTCGGGTCAAAACTCAAACAACTCTGTACGTATTCCTAACGCATTTTTTAAAGCATTAAAAGAAGATGGCAATTGGGATTTAAAAGCACGTACCGATGGCCGTACCATGCAATCGATTCCTGCACGTCAAGTATGGGATGCGATTTCAGATGCTGCATGGCAATGTGCAGATCCAGGAACACAATACGATACCACTATTAACGAGTGGCATACTTGCCCTAAAGGTGGCCGTATCAATGCATCTAACCCTTGTTCGGAGTACATGTTCCTAGACAATACTGCTTGTAATTTGGCTTCTATCAACCTACGTAAATTCTTTGATGAATCAGATAATTCGTTTGATGTAGAAGGTTTTGAATATACGACAAGATTATGGCAGACTGTTTTAGAGGTGTCTATTTTAATGGCGCAGTTCCCTTCTAAAGAAGTAGCACAATTGTCTTACGATTACAGAACTACAGGTTTAGGTTTTGCCAACCTGGGTTCTATGTTAATGGTAAGTGGTATTGCTTATGATTCTGAAGAAGCGCGAGGTATTGCTGGTGCGATCACCGCTATCATGACGGGTATTGCTTACAAAACATCTGCAGAAATGGCTTCGTTTTTAGGTGCTTTTGAAAAGTACGAAGAAAACAAAGAAGACATGCTTCGTGTAATGCGCAACCACCGTGCTGCTGCTTACGATGCAGATGATGCGTATTTAGGATTAGAAATTAAGCCTCAAGGTATTAAAGCAAAATATACACCAGACGTATTGTTAAAAGCGGCGACCAAAGCTTGGGATGACGCGGTACAACTAGGTGAAAAATATGGTTACAGAAATGCACAAACAACCGTAATTGCACCTACAGGAACCATTGGTCTTGTAATGGATTGCGATACAACGGGTGTGGAGCCTGACTTTGCGCTAGTGAAGTTCAAAAAATTATCTGGTGGTGGTTATTTCAAAATCATCAACCAATCTGTACCACAAGCGTTAAAGAATTTAAAATACACACCACAAGAAGTGGATGCGATTGTTAATTACGCTGTGGGTCATGCAAGTTTTGAAGGTGCACCACACGTGAATTCTGCGGCTTTATTAGCAAAAGGATTTTCACAAGCAGAAATTGACAAATTAAATGGCGCTGCAAAATCTGCGTTTGAAATCGGATTTATTTTTAACCGCTTTACACTAGGGGATGCTTGTATGGAGCGTTTAGGATTCAAAGAAGAACAATATGCAGATTGGAGCTTTAATTTATTAGAAGCGATTGGATTTACAGAAGATCAAATTGCAGAAGCAAATGATTATGTATGTGGAACCATGACCATCGAAGGTGCTCCACTATTAAAAGACGAACATTTATCTGTATTTGATTGCGCCAACAAGTGTGGTCAAAAAGGGGAGCGTTATATTCACGCACATGGTCACATCAGAATGATGGGTGCTTGTCAACCATTCTTATCTGGTGCGATTTCAAAAACCATCAACCTTCCAAACGAAGCGAGCGTATCTGATATTTCTGATAGCTACATGTTAAGTTGGGAATTAGGCTTGAAAGCAAACGCGATTTACAGAGATGGTTCTAAATTAAGTCAACCATTAAGTAATAAATCTGACAAGAAAAAGAAAACCGATGATACAACCGCAGAAGCTGCTGAAACAGCTGCTGTAGCTGGTGTTGAGGCAGGTTCAAGCATTGTTGATTTAGGTCAATTAACGGTAGAAGAATTATTAGAAGAGGTTCAAAAAAGAATGAACGCTTCTACCGATACCAAATTAAAACGTTTGTTGTCTGGTATCGTAGAAAAGAAATCATTGCCTTCTAAACGCAGAGGCTTTACGCAAAAAGCAAAAATTGGCGGACAAGTTATTTTCTTACGCACGGGTGAATATGCAGATGGCACTTTAGGTGAAATCTTTATTGATCTTGCAAAAGAGGGTTCTACTTTAAGAAGCTTTATGAACTGTTTTGCTATCGCAATTTCTGTAGGCTTACAATATGGTGTGCCTTTAGAAGAGTTTGTTGAAAAGTTTGTATTTACCAAATTTGAACCTTCAGGTATGGTAGATCATCCAAATATTAAAACCACTACTTCACTTGTAGACTTCGTGTTTAGAGCGCTTGCTTACGAATACTTAAATAGAACAGATTTAGTACACGTATTAGACCGCCCTCAAGTAGAAAATACAGGAGCAGAAGATGGTGAAGCTACTTTGTTAGGTAAGCCAGAATTAAGTAGTATCCGCGTAACAGCGCCTGCTGCAGCACCTGCACAAAAACTACAACATGCTACAGCTACAGCAGCAGCTCCAACTGGAATGGACGCTGTAAATGCAGCAGCAAAAAACATGCAATCTGACGCCCCGGCATGTAATACTTGCGGACATATAACCATCAGAAGTGGTACTTGCTACAAGTGTTTAAACTGCGGAAACAGCATGGGTTGTAGCTAGTTAAACAGACTTTGAATCAATTTTCACATAACCGCTCCAAAATCAATTGGAGCGGTTTTTTTTGCTCAAAAAATCTTATTTTCATCTCTGATAATTAATACCTGTAAAAAATTTACACATGGGAGAATTTCAAATTAAAAAAACGGCTAAAAAATACGATGCAGTAATTGTGGGCTCTGGTGCTGGTGGTGGTATGGCTGCATACGTTTTAGCAAGTGCGGGACTTAAGGTTTGCCTCTTAGAAGCAGGCGCCGATTATGATCCTGTAAAGCATTCTTCCCAACTAAAAAATCCGTGGGAATCTAAACGCAGAGGCGCCAGTTCTAAGTACCGTCCGTTTGGTGAATTTGATGGCTGTTTTTGGGGTTGGGAAATTGATGGCGAACCTTATACCATGGCAGAGGGTTCTCAAAAATGGGATTGGTGGCGTGCGCGTATGATTGGTGGAAGAACCAACCATTGGGGACGTATCTCACTACGTTTTGGTCCTAAAGATTTTAAGCGTCATAGCATTGATGGCCTTGGTGCCGATTGGCCTATTGGTTACGAAGATGTAAAACCTTATTATGATAAAATAGATCAACTACTTGGTGTGTTTGGTTCCAACGAAGGATTGGAAAATGATCCAGATGGTATTTTTTTACCACCACCAAAACCAAGGCTTCATGAATTATACATGAAAAAAGCTGCGGTAAGTGCTGGTATCCCCGTGTATCCTTCAAGGCTTTCTATTTTAACCAAACAAATAAATAAAGATAGAGGCGAGTGTTTTTATTGCGGACAGTGTAATAGAAGTTGTAAAATCGCCGCAGACTTTTCATCTTCTACAGCGCTTATCAGACCTGCGGTTCAAACAGGTAATGTAGATGTTATTACACAAGCAATGGCACGTGAAGTGCTTACCGATAGAGAAGGCAAAGCAACAGGTATAGCGTATGTAAATAAAATGGATGGACTTGAATATCAAGTCCAAGGGCGTGTAGTGGTGTTAGCAGCAAGTGCTTGTGAAACAGCACGCTTAATGCTCAATTCAAAATCGCAACGTCATCCAAATGGTATTGCCAATAGCAGTAATGTACTTGGTAAATATTTGCACGATTCTACAGGTGCCGCACTTGGTGGCGTATTACCCGATTTGTTTGACCGTAAGCGTTACAACGAAGATGGTGTAGGCGGTATGCATATTTACACACCATGGTGGCTGGACAATAAAAAAGCAAAACTTGATTTCCCTCGTGGTTATCATATCGAATATTGGGGCGGCATGACGCAACCTTCTTATGGTTTTGGATTTGGCATGCAAGGTCTTAACGGAAAATTTGCAGTCCATGGAAAAACAAAAGAAGCTGGTGGATATGGCGCTTCCTTAAAAGAAGATGCGCGCTTTTTTTATGGCGCTAGCGTAGGTATGGGTGGAAGAGGAGAAGCCGTTCCAAACATTGACAACTATTGTGAGATAGATCCTACAGTGGTTGATAAATATGGTATTCCGGTACTTCGTTTCCATACCAAGCATTCTGATTATGAAATCAATCAGGCCAAGCACATGAAAGAAACCTTCAAGGAAATCATGCACAATATGGGTGCCATTATTACTTGGGGTGGCGAAGATGATGCTTCTAACAATTACGGCCTTTCTAACCCGGGTAATATTATTCATGAAGCAGGAACTGCGCGCATGGGTAACGATAAAAAAACATCGGTGTTAAACAAATGGAGTCAGGCGCATGATTGCGAAAATTTATTCTGTGTAGATGGAAGTCAGTTCACATCTCAAGCAGATAAAAATATTACCTGGACTATTTTGGCGCTTAGTATGCGTGCAAGCGAATACATTGTAGATCAACTTAAAAAACAAAATCTGTAACTTTTAATAACACATTATTATGGACAGAAGAAAATCCATCAAAGCCCTTGTTATAGGTACTGTTGCTTCGGGAGTAGTGGTACAAGCCTGTAAAAGTTCTGATGATAAAAAATTAGCAGCAGACGCGGAAGCATTACTTGCCGACCGCATGCAAGAAGAAAAAGACCACTTGAAAAAAGTGGAAGCGGAGCCTGAGTTTTTTACCGCACATGAAATCGCAACTATTACGGTACTTGCAGATATTATTGTGCCTAAAGATGTCATTAGCGGTAGCGCTACGGAGGCTAAAGTACCTGAGTTTATAGCATTTATTGTAAAAGATATGCCGGATCATCAAACACCAATGCAAGGTGGGTTAAGATGGCTTGATATGCAGTGCTTTAAGCAGTTTGACAAAGCTTTTGTTGATTGTTCTGCCGCAGATCAAATTAAAATGGTGGATCAAATTGCCTACCCCGAAAAAGCAGATCCAAAAAATAAACAAGGCGTAACCTTTTTTAGCCTCATGCGTGATTTAACCCTTACCGGTTTTTATACTTCCGAAATGGGCGTTAAAGATTTAGGCTATGCGGGTAATGTTCCTAATAAATGGAATGGCGTACCTGCCGAAGTGTTAAAGGAAAAAGGACTTGCGTATACCGATAAAGAAAATAAAGAGTGTGTGAGCTATTCTTAATTAGCTCACACCACTTCCTGGGTTAATATTATCTGAAGGATTGATAAAATGTAATTTACCATTTGCATCTTCAGCCATTAGTATCATACCATTGCTTTCGATCCCTCTCATTTTGCGGGGTGCTAAATTAACCACTACGGTTACTTGCTTGCCTACAATACTTTCTGGTTCAAAATGCTGTGCAATACCAGACACAATGGTGCGTGTTTCAAAACCCAGGTCTAAACTGAGTTGTAAGAGTTTATCTGCTTTTTCTACTTTTGACGCAGCAACAATGGTTCCCACGCGTAAATCTATTTTAGCAAAATCATCAAATACAATTTCTGGCTTCACAGCAGCATTGGTTGATGTAGATGTCGATGTTGTTGGCGTAGTGGTTGTTTCCATCTTTTTAATTTGAGCAGCATCATTTAATTTTTGAATTTGCGCTGCAATTTCTTCGTCTTCAATTTTTCTAAATAATAATTCTGGTGCACGAAGGGAGTAGCCTACACTTAACAATTTTAAGCTACCCGCATTTTCCCAGTCTAATATTTTATCTACCACTTTTAATAAATGGCAAATCTTTTTGGCAGTGAATGGTAAAAACGGCTGCGCTAAAATGGCCAAATTAGCCGTTAGCTGCAAGCAAAGGTGGAGGCAGTTGTCAATTTGCTGCTGTGCTGCAGGGTTTTCGGGTACTTGTTTTGCAACAATCCAAGGCTCTTTCTTTTGCATATATCCATTACCAATTCTAGCAAGTGCAATCACTTCAAAAAGGGCTTCTCTAAAGCGGTAGCCTTCTATTAATTCGCCTACTTTTTTAGCCGTATTTGCAATGGCTTCTTTAACAATGGTATCTTCACGGTCTTCTATAGCTGTGTGGTATGGGGGCACTTTGCCGCCACATAATTTGTGCATGAGCACCAGTGAGCGGTTGATAAAATTACCATACACACTTACCAGTTCTGAATTAATAGCGTCCTGAAAACCCTTCCACATAAATTCGCTATCTTTTGTTTCAGGTGCAATTTGTGTGAGGTAATACCTAAGTGCATCCGCCATTTGAGGACCACCATTTTCTTTGTTGACAAAGTCCGAGATATAATCCTGCATGTCTAATTTCCAGTTTCTGGAAGTGCTCATTTTGTCGCCTTCCAAATTCATAAATTCGTTGGCAGGAACGTCTGTGGGTAAAATATTTCCATGGAGTTTAAGCATGACTGGAAATATAATACAGTGAAAAACGATATTGTCTTTTCCAATAAAATGCACCAGCTTGGTGTCTTTGTCTTCCCAATAAGGTTTCCAATCTTTACCGGTATTAAGGGCCCATTGTTTAGTGGCACTGATATATCCAATAGGTGCATCAAACCAAACATACAACACTTTTCCGTCGGCGTCTTTGAGTGGAACTTTTACACCCCAATCTAAATCGCGTGTAACTGCGCGCGGCTGCAAACCCCCGTCTATCCAGCTTTTGCACTGTCCAACCACACTTGGGCGCCAATCGTTTGCATGTTCTTCTAAAATCCATTCACGTAAAAAATCTTCGTGTCTATTAAGAGGTAAATACCAATGTTTGGTGATTTTTTTAATGGGTGCGTTACCACTTAACGTACTCACCGGATGAATGAGTTCTTCGGGGCTTAAACTCTTGCCACATTTCTCGCACTGATCACCATACGCACTATCGTAACCACATGATGGGCAAGTGCCTTTAATGTACCTGTCTGCTAAAAAGGTTTGTGCGCTCTCGTCAAAATATTGTTCGGTTTCTTTGGTTTCTAAATCGCCGTTGGCTTCAAGCTTGGTAAAAAATTCTTGCGCTGTTTGGTGGTGAAGTGGATCGCTGGTGCGGTGGTACACATCAAACGCAATACCTAGGTCCTTAAAATTTTGTTCCATTAAAGGATGGTACTTGTCTATAATGGCCTGTGCAGTCGTACCTTCTTTGGTAGCCTGAATAGGAATAGCCGTACCATGCTCGTCACTACCACAAACAAAAACGGCGTCTCTTTTTTGGGCCTTTAAATAACGCACGTAAATATCGGCAGGAAGGTAAGCGCCCGCCATATGTCCTATATGTTTTTGACCATTCGCGTAAGGAAGGGCCGCTGTAATTAAATATCGTTTGGGTGTACTCATAATAGGCTACAAAAGTACAAAAGAAGCGCCGTTCCCTAAAGCCTTTTTGAAACTGCTTGTGTATACTGGTTGAAATTGCTAAATTGCCGCATGATCAAAATTCCACCCTACCTTAAAAAGGGCGATACCATTGGGCTAGTATGCCCATCGGGCACCCTTCCTGCAAAAAAAGCGGCTACTTGTATTAGTACCTTAGAATCTTGGGGTTACAAGGTAAAAATTGGTAAAACCCTGGGTACGCAGCATCATTATTTTGCTGCCACCGATGAGGAGCGTGCCGCAGATTTGCAGGCGATGCTTGACGACGCATCGGTACAGGCTATTTTATGTGGTAGAGGTGGCTATGGAATGAGTCGAATTATTGATGCACTCGATTTTAAAAAGTTTAAAAAACATCCAAAATGGGTAATTGGATTTAGTGACATCACGCTATTACATAATCATTTTACACAGGTATTAAAAACAGCATCGCTGCATGCCCCCATGGCTGGCGCTTTTAATAATGGACAGTCAAATAATGAGTGGGTGCTTTCTTTAAAACACGCACTAGGGGGCAAAAAAACAAATTATAAAGCAGCGCCGCATGCACACAATAAGCCAGGAACAGCCACCGGGAAATTGGTGGGTGGTAATTTAACGCTCGTGGCACACGCTATTGGATCGGCGTCTTGTTTGCAAACAAAAAATGCCATTTTATTTTTAGAAGACATTGGCGAATACAAATACAATATAGACCGGATGATGATTCAATTAAAAAGGTCCGGCATGCTTACAAACCTTGCTGGGCTTATTGTTGGAGGGTTTACACAAACCAAAGATTCGGATCCGGCGTTTGGTGCAACCGTATATGAAATAATTAAAGCAGCTGTTGCGGACTATGGTTATCCGGTGTGTTACGATTTTCCAGTTAGTCACGACAAAGAAAATTATGCGCTAAAGCATGGCGCAAATTATGCGTTAGAAGTAACTCCTAAAAAAGTAAGTTTACGCGAGCTTTAATCGATTATCCAATTTGGTCTTCTTCTTCATCATCGGTTTCTTCAAAATAAACACGCTTTAAATGGAGGTTGGCAACAGGCGCTACAATGAGAGGGAATTTTTCGATGGTTACATTACTTGGATCCAGTCCAAAGCCACGTTCTTCTCCGAGACTAATTTCTTTAAGCCAGAAATATAATTTCATAATCACTCTTTCTATAATAGGAAGGTCGTTGTCCCCGCTTAAGTATTTTTCTAGTACGATAAATTGGAAATCACCTACCACATTGTTTTTTTCTAGGCTCTCGTAACGGCTGGTAATATTCACTTCTTTGTTGGTTACTAAATCTTCCACCACTTTTCTGAACATGAGGTTAATGCGCTGTTCCATTCTAAAGCCAAGTCTAAATTCGACCCTAATAATATCGTTAGGAATGATGTGTTCTACCGAATATTCGCAGGTATAAGGTTCATCTATTACGTCTACGTGTACAAACCAATAAATATCGGCGCGTTTTGGCTTTTTATTTAAAATAGAATAAATGATTTTGTGCTCAATTTCTTTGTGGTTATTGGCACTTGTCATGTACACCAAGTGGGTTGCATATTTAGGAATGGATTTATCGTTACTAAGTTCCTGAATCATGGGAATGTAGTCCTCTAAATGTACAAACTCGACATATCTGTTTTTAATTTTACGACTTCTAAACCAAACATACATCACTGTAAATAAGGCACCACCAACAATGAGTGTTACATAACCACCGTGCATGAATTTTTCTAGATTGGCGATTAAAAATGAACTTTCAATGAGTAAATAAACGAGGAGGTACAAATAGATCCATGCTGGTTGCGTTCTTTTGCTTACCAAAAAATTAGCAAACAAAATAGACGTACTAATCATGCAAAGGGTTATCGCTAAACCATATGCAGCGCCCATGTTAGCAGATTTTTGAAAATATAAAGTAATGCCTACGCAACCCACAAATAATAGTAAGCTAATGCCCGGAATGTACAATTGTCCTTTTTCTTCGGTAGGATAATTGATTTTCATTTTAGGCCATAGGTTAAGACGCATGGCTTCACTAATAAGTGTGAATGAACCAGAAATTAATGCCTGGCTTGCAATAATAGCAGCTCCCGTTGCGATGATAATACCAAAGATTTTAAACCACTGCGGCATGATTCCAATAAAAGGGTTAAAGCCATCCGCCATCACTGCTGCTGGAATTACTTGTCCTTTGTATTGTGCTAATAACCAAGCACCTTGACCTAAATAATTTAGTATCAAACAAATTTTTACAAATATCCAAGAGATGCGAATATTGCCTTTACCACAGTGCCCTAAATCACTGTAGAGCGCTTCTGCTCCCGTGGTACATAAAAAGACAGCCCCTAGTAACCAAAATCCTTTTGGATAGGCGGCTAGTAATTTAATAGCATAGTATGGGTTGAACGCTTTTAAAATTTCTAAGTCGTCTATTAAATGCGTAAGTCCTAAAAGAGCAATCATGACAAACCAGACAGACATGATGGGCCCAAATAATTTTCCAATAGAAGCCGTTCCAAATTGTTGCACAAAAAATATCAGGCTAATGATAACAATAACAATGGTAACAATGGTTTGCTGTGTGATCTCATGAAAAACAGGAATTTGTCTTAACCCTTCAATGGCGGAAGTGACCGTAATGGGCGGTGTAATAATACCATCGGCAAGGAGAGCAGCACCTCCAATCATGGCTGGAATCACGAGCCATTTTTTACGTCTTCTAACAAGTGCATACAAACTAAAAATACCGCCTTCCCCTTTGTTATCCGCCATTAAAGTAAGGATTACATATTTGAAAGTTGTTTGAAGCGTGAGGGTCCAAATGATACAAGAGAGGGATCCTATAATAAGTAAATCACTTATTTCTCTTCCGGTAATAATTTCATTTAAAACGTATAAAGGAGAGGTTCCGATGTCTCCGTAAATAATGCCTAGTGCAATGATGAGTCCTGCAGAAGTTACTTTGTTAAGATTCTTGCCCACGTGTATGTTGTTTTTGCTGCACAAATGTATAGCAAAAAACAAGTTCGGACTGCATTTTAGCCCTTTTACACCTTAAGATTTATTTCACCTTTAGGGTAGCGGCATCCCCAAAAAGCGTCTTACATTTGATAACTAAAGCGTATTAGGTATGAAAAAGTCATTTTTACCACTACTAAGCCTTGTTTTATTGTTTCCAATAGTCCTTTTGGCGCAGCATATTACCTATTCGGAACCAGATAGGGACGACCCACGTGCTTACAGCTTTGAAGTGCTGGGTAAAATTGGTGGCAAAATACTCGTGTATAAAAATTATCGTGACGACCATACTTTATCGGTTTTTGACCCGGAAATGAAATTGTTGGGTAAACAAAAATTAAATATGCCCGACCGTCTTATCCAAACCGATTTTTTGGCATACCCCAACCATTTTTATTTGATCTATCAATTTCAGCGCAAAAGCATTGTTTATTGCATGGCGGTAAAACTTGATAGCGATGGCAATTTATTATCAGAACCTGTGCAATTAGACAGCACACAAGATTTAACTGCTGTAAGTTCTAATAAAATTTATTCTGTGATACAAAGTGAAGACAAGAAAAAAATAGTAGTATTTAAAATTAATAGCCATAATGATAAAGCACACGTATTAACCACCTGTTTATTTGACCAAGACTTAACCCTATTAAAAAAATCGAGGGTAGCTGTAACCATGCCACAGCGCAACGACTTTTTAGCCGAGTTTGCACTTGATAATGCAGGTGATTTGATTTGCGTAAGAGCCAGTGGTACCGCACAAAACGACAATATCAACAAGGTTTCTTTGGTTACTAAAAAAGCCAATGAAGATGTTATTAATGTAACTGATTTAGCGGTAAAAAATATTTACTTAGATGACATACATATTAAGGTGGATAATTTAAATAAGCACTATTTAATCACTTCGTTTTTTAGTAAATTAAGAAGAGGGAATATTGAAGGTATCTACTATACTTTATGGGATAAAAATTTAGATAAAGAATTATTAAATGCTGCTACTTATTTTACAGAAGAATTTAAGGATGACGCTAAAGGTGAAAATGGTATTAAGGCAGCCTTTAATGATTACTTCTTAAAAAATATCATTTTAAGAAGAGATGGTGGTTTTATGATGGTGTCAGAATCTGCATTTAGTTCTTCTAAAGGCAATACACTTAGTAGATGGGATTATTTATATGGCTCTCCATACTGGTCTCCTATGGATTATTATTCTTGGAATAGTCCTATGGCACTTGGCGGCGTTGGTTATTACCCTTGGGGCAGAAACAGTGCCTTGTTTAACAACAACAGCCAAACAAGGTATTACGCCGAAAACATTGCTGTGATTTCATTTGACCCAAAAGGTGCCATGGAGTGGAGCAATATGATTCGTAAAACACAGTACGACGATAATACAGACAATTATATTGGATTTTCGATACTCAATGCAGGGGACCAACTTAATTTTATTTTCAATTTGCAAGAAAAAAATCAAAATGTACTTACAGACCAGACGGTGACACCGGAGGGTAGAATCAACCGCAATCCTACGTTTAAAAATTTAGACAAAGGCTACGAGTTTATGCCTAGGCTTTCTAAACAAATAGGACTAAGACAAATCATTGTGCCTTGTATGTTCAGGGGCTACACTTGTTTTGCTAAAATTGACTATTAGTGTATATTTAGACCGAAACGAATCACATGGTTTTTTTATTTAGAGATAGATCTGTTGTAAATGTTTTACTCGTGCTCCTTTTGAGTGTGGGGGTACATATACACCCACCCATTCCGGTGCAAGTGGTTGCTACTATTACAGATTACCACAATGGTCTCTTTTCTTATTTCTTGGCCAATTATATTTATAGCTTACCTGTAGCAGTTCAAATTGTTCTTTTTCATGCCCTGATTGTAACACAGGCCCTTCGCATAAACATGGTAACGCAGGATTTGCGCATGTTTGCAGCTGTTAACTATGTGCCTGCTATGACCTATGTTTTGTTAACGGGACTACTCATGCAATCGGATATCATCACAGAAACACTCGTGAGTAATTCCCTTACACTTTGGATCTTTATAAAATTGAGTAGGCTCTATAATAACCCTGACCCTAAAACACTCTTATTTAATATTGGCATCATTGCGGGTATCTCCATTTTATTATTTCATCCATTTTCTATTTTAATTATGGTGGTACTATTTGCATTAGCAGTGGTACGTCCGTTTAGAATTGCAGAGTGGTTGGTGCTACTGATGGGCATTTTGCTTCCTTATTATTTTGTATTTATTGGACTCTTTTTAAAGAATAAGTTTGCATTAGCACCTACTTTTTTGCCCACTATTTCATTTGGATCTCCTCTACATAGTTTGGATAAATTATACCTGATTAACATTGGGTTTGTGGCATTTGCTTTACTAGTAGGGCTTTACCAGTTACAATTGCATGTGGGTAGGCTGGTTATTCAAATTCGTAAAAATTGGGGTGTTATGATGGTACTCTTATTTACACTCCTAGTAAGCCCCTTTATTTTTAGCAGTTTAGGGCCGCAAATGCTACTGATGGGGCTTTTACCCGTAACGGCTGCTATTTCTAATGGTTATAGCAATCCTAAAAATCTTTTACTGCCCAATTTTCTATTTTGGACGGCTTTGGGCCTGATAATTATTAACAACTGGCATTTGGTGAAAATTTAGGCTTTTGCTTATGTTTTTGAGGGTTACCTTTGCCCTATTCTATCAGATAACTATACATTTTATGAAGTTTGGCGTGGTTGTTTTTCCAGGATCTAATTGTGACAGAGATATGCAAGATGCTTTATCCCAAGATTTGGGTAAAGAAGTGATTATGTTATGGCATAAAGACAAAGACCTTAGCATGTTTACCACCAACGATTGTATTGTGCTGCCTGGTGGTTTTTCCTATGGCGACTATTTAAGATGTGGTGCCATTGCTCGATTTAGTCCCATGATGCAATCTGTTATTGATTTTGCAAACAGAGGCGGAAAAGTACTTGGTGTTTGTAATGGATTTCAAATATTATGCGAGAGTGGGTTGCTACCGGGTGTTTTATTGCAAAATGCCAATCAGCAATTTATTTGTAAAAATGTTTTTATAAAAAATGATGCAACAGGTGCGCTTCAAATTCCTATTGCACATGGCGAAGGCCGATATTTTGCAGATAATAAAACACTTGATGCATTAGAAGCAAATGGGCAAATTATTTTTACCTACTGCGATGGAAATGGTGATGCTACAGAAGGAAGTAACCCTAACGGAGCTACCAGAAATATTGCCGGCATTAGTAATGCGGCAAAAAACGTATTTGGTATGATGCCACACCCGGAGCGCGCTACCTCTAGTGTGCTTGGTAACATCGATGGCAAAAAAGTTTTTGAATTACTTGGGTTAAATTAATTGTTATGAAAAAAATCGTTACCCTTTTATCTGTTATTTGGATCACGGCTTCTGCTGCTGCTCAAATTCAGGATCCTGTAGACTGGTCTTATTCGGTAAAAAAAGTAAGTGCAGATACCTACACGTTTACCGCTACTGCAAACATAGAAGGGGAATGGCATATTTATTCGCAAACCACTGGCAAAGGCGGACCCATACCTACTAAAATTACTTTTAATAAAAATCCACTCATAACAATTGTGGGTGTTACTAAAGAAATAGGTAAAGTGCAACAGGTGTATGACGAGCTATTTAAAACCACGGTTCGTTTTATTGGCGAAACGGCAACCTATACGCAAACCATTAAAGTGCGTGGTGGCATTAAAACAAATATTAGTGGTACCGTTGCTTACAATGTTTGCGACGACCGTCAGTGCTTACCGCCTAGCAAAAAAACTTTTGACCTTAAGCTTCAATAATGACTAAGAAAATATTATTTATTGTTGCACTCGTAGTCGTGCAATCATTTCAATTTATTGCTGCACAGGATGTAAAACAACCTGTGCAGTTTGTTTTTTTAGCAAACAAATTGTCCGACACTTCGGCAACATTTAAGGTGCAGGCTACCGCCTCAAAGGGCACAAGAATTTTTACCACCCTTAAAAAAAATAGTGACGATGTATTTGTATCGGCACTTCAATTAGATAGTACTACAACCGCAGATGCGACTATTAAAGAAAAAGGCGTAGCGGTTGCTGTGGCACTGCCTGGCATAGAAGGCAAGGGTACCGCTTATGATAGTGTAACATTCGTTTACACCTTGTATTTTAAAGCAGGGACGAGCGTAATTAAAGGTTCCTTTAATTGGCTTGGTGTAAAAGGGGAAGAATTTCCTAGCGGCGAAGAAAAAATAAATGTAGCTATTGAAGGGGCTGCTGCAAATGATATTAACGCTGCTGATGCGGCTACTGCAACAAATAATAAAGAAGCAGGCTCTATGTGGAGTATTTTTTTACTTTGTTTGGCAACGGGCTTACTGGCTGTTATTACACCTTGTGTGTTTCCATTAATTCCGGTAACAGTTAGCTTTTTTTTAAAACGTAGTAAAAATAGGGTAGAGGGTTTAAAAAATGCACTTTGGTATTCGCTATCGATTGTACTTATTTATACCATCCCTACACTCTTGCTTACCCTTATTTTTGGTGATAAAATTTTATATACCATATCTACGCACCCCGTTTCTAATATTTTCTTTTTTGTGGTGTTTATTGTTTTTGCGATTTCATTTTTTGGTGCGTTTGAATTGGCGCTACCTAATAGTTGGGCCAATAAAGCAGATCAAAAAGCGGGTAAAGGTGGACTACTGGGTATCTTTTTTATGGCTTTAACACTGGTGATTGTTTCGTTTTCTTGTACGGGCCCGATTGTTGGAACCCTTCTAGGACAAACCAGTATGCAAGGCGTAGGACTCGCACCCATTATAGGTATGATGGGTTTTGGTGTAGGCCTCGCGATACCATTTTCTTTGTTTGCATTTTTTCCATCCATGCTACAATCATTACCAAAAAGTGGTGGATGGTTAAATACCATCAAAGTAAGTTTTGGTTTTATTGAATTAGCGCTCGCACTTAAATTTTTATCCAACGTAGACCTTTCTTACCATTTAGGTATTTTAAATAGAGATGTGTTTTTAGTACTCTGGATCGTGGTATTTTTCTTACTCGGCGTTTACTTATTAGGCAAATTAAAATTTGCGCACGATAGTGATTTACCATTTGTTTCGGTACCACGTTTATTTTTTGCCATTGCTAGTTTTAGTTTTACCGTATACATGGTGCCGGGCTTATGGGGTGCGCCACTTAAGGCACTCAGCGGTTTTATACCACCATCTACTACACAAGAATTTAATTTAAATGACCTTCAGTATAAAATAGGTAACGCCGGGCCAGCGCATAGTGCAGCGGGCAATGAAGCGGCGCCACCAAAAAAGTATACCAACAAACTACAGGTACCTTTTGGGTTAACGGCTTATTTTGATTTGGAAGAAGGGATGGCAGCGGCTAAAATTTTAAAGAAGCCAATCATGCTAGATTTTACTGGGCATACCTGTCCTAACTGTAGAAAAATGGAAGAGCAGGTATGGAAAGACCCAGCGGTATTGTCGCGTATTAAAGAAAATTTTGTCCTCGTAAGTTTATATGTGGATGAATCGGAAGAGCTTCCTATACATGAACAGTACACCGATAAAAACGGCGTTAAAATTGTTACTGTAGGCGATAAAAACCTAGACTACGAAATCAAAACCTTTGGATTTAATGCACAGCCGCTCTATATGTTTTTAGATTTAAACGGAAAGCCATTAAGTGATGTAAAATATGGCTACGACCCAAGTGTGGCGGGCTTTATTAAGCATTTAGACGCTGTAAAAGTAGCTTTTGACGCAGCCAATAAATAAAATCATGTTAGCTGTTATTTGCGCTAAGCGACCTTACTTATAAAGTCATCTGATTTTCTGTTATCATTTTGCGCAGGTTAATTAACCCGTAACGCATTCGACCAAGTGCCGTATTGATGCTGCAGTTGGTAATTTCAGCGATTTCTTTAAAGCTTAGATTCGCATAGTGTCTAAGCACGATAATTTCTCTTTGCTCTTCAGGAAGTAGGTCAAGCATGCGGCGCACTTTATCGTGACTTTCGCCACGCATTAGTTTTTGGTCCGGCGCTTCTTGTGATACGTTAATCACTTCAAAAATATCTTGGTCGTCGGAAGTTTTAATGGCTGGGGTACGTTTAACTTTTCTAAAATAATCAACACATAAGTTGTGTGCGATGCGGAGCGCCCATGGTAAAAACTTACCTTCTTCGGTGTAGCGCTTATTTTTTAGAGTATCAATGATTTTGATAAAAACGTCTTGAAACAGGTCTTCGGCTAGGTAGGTATCCTTTACAAAAAATAAAATAGAAGAATAGATACGGTCTTTGTAGCGCGTTACGAGCACGTCAAATGCTTCTGTGTCACCAGCTTGAAAGGAGCGTATTAAATCTAAATCTGCAACCTGCTCGAGTGTTTTCATGGTCTATTTTTCTTCTCGGGGTTCAAATTAGTTATCTTTTATGCCGTTTGCTCGCTTGTGGATACATTGTAAAAGAGGTGTTTGGTTATTCACATCGAATAAATCCAAAAAAAATTGTGTGTACACCAAAAAAATCTGGGTTTATTTGAGTTGCAACTAAACCTATGCTGCGATTATCTGTTTACATTGTGTAAGATTTATGGCAGCAAAAAAACAAGTAGATACAGCGGGGGTTAAGAACCAAAAAGCAGATCAGACAAAGGGTCAGAAAGTGAATCAGGCAAAGAGTTTGGACGCTATTGAGGTGATGGGTGCGCGCGTGCACAATTTAAAAAATGTAAGCGTGGCGTTTCCGCGCGGTAAATTTATTGTGGTAACGGGTGTTTCTGGAAGTGGTAAGTCGTCATTAACCATTGATACTTTATTTGCCGAAGGGCAGCGCCGCTACGCCGAAAGTTTAAGCGCTTATGCCAGACAGTTTATGGCCCGCATGGAAAAACCAGACGTGGACATGATTAAAGGCCTTTGTCCGGCCATTGCAGTTGAGCAAAAAGTAATTACCCGCACACCCCGCAGTACAGTGGGCTCCATGACTGAAATTTATGATTACCTCCGCCTATTATTTGCGAGAGCTGGTAAAACCATTTCGCCTGTTAGCGGCAAAGAAGTAAAAAAAGATGAAGTATCGGATGTGGTAGCAGCTATTTGCGCCCTTCCTAGAAATAGTAAAGTAGTAATTGGGGTTGCATTGAAGCAACATAAAAACAGAGCCGTACTAGAAGAGTTAGGCATACTATTACAAAAAGGATTTACAAGAATATATGTAGCGTCTGCTCCGGAACCACTCATGCGCATAGAAGAGCTGATGGAACAAACGCCTGCTGCATTAAAAAAAATACTACCACTCGCTAAAGCAACTTCGGCTACGGAGTCGACCCCGCAAACATGGGTACTCATAGACCGTATAGTTATTAAGGATTTCGATGAAGATGATATACACCGCCTTTCCGATTCGGTGCAAACTGCATTTTATGAAGGAGAGGGTGAAGTATACATTGAGGTAGATGCCAAAAAAGTGATTCATTTTAGTAGCCGCTTTGAACTGGATGGTATCGTGTTTGAAGAACCCGTGCCTAATCTATTTTCATTCAACAATCCATTTGGCGCCTGCCCTACATGTGAAGGCTTTAGTCAGGTGTTAGGGGTAGATACAGAACTTGTTATTCCGGATACAAGGTTAAGTTTATTTGAAGGCGCTGTGGCACCCTGGAAAGGAGAAAAATTAAGTTGGTGGAAAGATCAATTTATTAAAGGCGCATCTAAATTTGATTTCCCTATTCATAAGCCCATTGCACAATTAACCAAAGCGCAGTACCAACAATTATGGGATGGTGTTGGTAAAGTGTATGGTATCCATGACTTTTTTAAAGAGGTTGAACAAAATTTATACAAAGTACAATACCGTGTTTTATTAAGTAGATATCGTGGCCGAACCACCTGTACCGATTGTGGCGGATACCGTTTGCGCAAAGAAGCGTTGTACATTAAAATTGGTGGTAAACATATTGGTGAACTTTGTCAAATGCCGGTGCGTGATGTGAAAACATGGTTTGATGCACTCGTATTATCGGAGCATGATAATAGTGTTGCTAAACGTATTTTAATTGAAATACACCAGCGCCTACAAACCTTACTAGACGTGGGTCTTGGCTATTTAACACTGGACAGACTTGCTAATTCGTTGAGTGGGGGTGAAAGTCAGCGCATACAATTAACAAGAAATTTAGGGAGCAATTTAACCAACTCTTTATACATATTAGATGAGCCTTCTATTGGCCTTCATTCGAGGGATACAGAGCGTTTAATTGGCGTATTGCAATCGTTACGCGATTTAGGGAATACGGTTGTGGTGGTAGAGCACGATGAAATGATTATGCGTAAAGCAGATCATATTATAGATATGGGTCCATTTGCTTCACACCTTGGTGGCGAAGTTGTAGCAGTAGGTAATTACAACGAGCTTATTAGAAACCCGGATAGTTTAACGGGTAAATATTTATCGGGGGCACTTGCCATAGAAGCGCCAAATACATTAAGAAAGAGTACCCGTTTTATTGGCGTAGAAGGCGCCAGACAAAACAACCTAAAAAATATAACGGTTAAATTTCCACTACAAACACTTTGTGTCATTAGTGGTGTGAGTGGTAGTGGTAAAACAACGCTTGTTAAACAAATTTTATACCCTGCACTTCAAAAATACAAGGGTGAGCCCGCCGATAAAGTGGGCCTTCACACCAAATTAATGGGTGATATCGATTCTATTTCACAAATAGAACTTATCGATCAAAACCCCATCGGAAAATCGTCACGGAGTAACCCAGTTACCTACATAAAAGCCTACGATGGCATAAGAGATTTATATTCCAAACAACCGCTATCAAAAATGCGCGGCTTTATGCCAAAACATTTTTCTTTTAACGTAGACGGCGGCCGTTGCGATACCTGTAAAGGTGAAGGAGAGCAAGTAGTAGAGATGCAGTTTTTAGCTGACGTGCACCTCACCTGCGAATCTTGTGGTGGTAAAAGATTTAAAGAAGAAGTATTAGAAGTCAACTATAAAGACAAAAACATTTTTGATGTATTGGAACTCTCTGTAGATCAGGCACTCGATTTTTTTGTAGAAGATAAAAACATTTATAACGCTATATTGCCATTACAATCGGTGGGGCTTGGGTATATTAAACTAGGCCAAAGTAGTGATACCTTAAGTGGTGGAGAAGCCCAGCGCGTAAAGCTTGCAAGCTTTTTAGGCAAGGGTAAAGGGCATGGTCAAATGCTATTTATTTTTGATGAACCAACTACCGGGCTTCACTTTCATGACATCAAAAAATTACTCAATTCATTTTCGGCACTGATTGATCAGGGACATTCACTCATTGTTATTGAACACAACACAGACGTTATTAAATCGGCGGATTGGTTGATAGACATGGGCCCCGAGGCAGGTGATGGTGGTGGAACGGTTGTATACGAAGGCGTACCGCTAGACATTAAAAAATGCGCAGCATCTCATACCGCAAAATATTTATAATTACTTGTTAGAATTTCTAAAGCCGTTTTTTAACGTAAACGATCTAAGCTTTTAAGTAATTTTTGGTCTTTGTAAATACTTCTGATAGATAGTATAAAAAACAAAGGCACTAAAAAACTAAATACAGAATACAGCGACAAGCCACCTGTTTTAAAAGTGCGCATGTACAAGAAATAGTGCATAAGGTTAATGAACCCTAGTAACAATCCAGCCACACTTATTTTAATTTGCAAGCTTCTGTTGCTAAAAATAAAAATATTAATAAGCGCAACAAGTCCCGTGGCAATCACAAATACGAGTAGCATAAAATGATCGTAAGGTGTGATAGTAATAGTTGGACCAGGCACTTCTAGGCTACCATAATAAAAGGGAAGCTTAACTGATGCAAAGGCGCAAATGCTCGCTAATAGTAACCATAGGGTTTGGATGCGCTGGATCATAGCTCAGGGTATAAAACAAATTGAGACATAAACTCGTTAACCTCACCCTTTAGTTTTTCTAAAAGTGCTGCATCGTCGGGGTTCATAAGTGCTTTGTCAATTGCGTTTACAACAAAAGCCATATCTGATTCTACCATACCTCTTGTGGTAACAGCAGCAACGCCAAATCTAATACCTGAAGTTACAAATGCCGACTTATCATCGTAAGGCACCATATTTTTATTGGCTGTGATATCGGCGTGTCCTAAAATCTGCTCGGCTTTTTTACCGCTAATATTTTTATTGCGAAGGTCAATAAGCATTAAGTGGTTGTCTGTACCGCCACTGATAATCTCATATCCCTTATTGGTAAAGTTTTTAGCCATCGCTTGCGCATTTTTTTGCACTTGTTGTTGGTATACTAAAAACTCGTCAGTTAAAATTTCACCAAACGCAATGGCTTTAGCAGCAATCACGTGCTCTAGCGGTCCACCTTGTGTGCCCGGAAATACAGCCATATCAATCACATTAGACCAAAGTCTTAGATTTCCTTTTACGTCTTTTAATCCTAAAGTATTTTCACCATCTTTAGCCATCATAATCACACCACCACGCGGTCCACGTAAAGTTTTGTGTGTAGTAGAGGTAACAAAATGACAATGTGTAAAAGGAGAATTCAATAAACCTTTGGCAATTAAACCTGCAGGGTGTGCAATATCAGCAAGTACAAACGCGCCCACTTCGTCGGCTACTTTTCTAATGCGTGCATAATCCCAATCTCTACTGTAAGCACTTGCACCACAAATAATTAATTTTGGTTTTGCAGCACGTGCTTGCGCTTCTAACATTTCGTAGTCAATCAATCCTGTTTCTTTGACAACACCATAAAAATGGGGGGCATAGGTTTTACCAGAAAAATTTACACCACTTCCGTGTGTTAAGTGACCGCCCATGCTTAGGTCTAAACCTAAAATAGCATCGCCAGGATGCAAAATAGCAAGCATCACTGCTGCGTTTGCCTGTGCACCACTATGTGGTTGAACGTTGGCGTATTCAAGTCCAAATATTTCTTTTAAACGGTCTATAGCTAACTGCTCTGTTTTATCTACAATTTCACAACCACCATAATATCTTCGTCCGGGATACCCTTCGGCGTATTTATTCGTCATCACACCACCCGTTGCCTGCATTACTTGAAGGCTTGTAAAATTTTCTGAAGCGATCAGTTCGATGCCTCTACGTTGGCGCGCCAATTCTTGGTTGATGATGTCAAAAACAAGGGTATCTCTTTGCATGGTTGCTATTTTATTGCTTGGGTACAAAGATAAGTTAAGGCCCTCATTATGCCCGTCTAAAATGGGGCTATACGGGGGTAAACTATTCACAATTGTTGTTATAATGCCTAATTTTACTAATTTCGAAGCCCCAATCAATGTGGGTAAATCATTATAAATCCCCCTCTTTATGAAAGCCGTTATCCCTGTTGCTGGTGCTGGAACAAAATTGAGGCCACATACCTATACACAGCCCAAGGCACTTATCCCTGTTGCTGGCAAAACAATCCTTTCACATATTGTGGATCAGCTACAAGCGGCGGGTATTAACGAGTTTATATTTATTGTGGGGTATTTAGGTGAAAAAATTCAGGATTATGTGAAACAAACTTACCCTCATTTGACAACGCATTTTGTGTTTCAAACTGAAAGGCAGGGTACCGGGCATGCGGTAGAATTAACCAAGCAACTAATTGGTAACGAGCCCATTTTTGTGGCACTGGGTGATACTATTTGTGAATTTGATATCAAAGAAATTATTGCGAGCCCGGTTAGTATGATTGGTGTGCACAAAGTAGATGATCCCCGCGATTTTGGTGTTGCTTCTATGGATGAAGATGGGTTTATAGAACATTTGGTAGAAAAGCCGGCCATTCCAAAAAGTAATATGGCGCTTGTTGGGCTTTATAAAATAATTGAAACAGATATTTTGTTTCAGTGCTTGCAACAGCTTTTTATAGAAAATATTACCACACGTGGTGAATACAATTTAACAGACGCTCTTGCATGTATGTTGCAAAAAGGTACCCGTTTTAAATCTTTTAAAGTAGCCAACTGGTTTGATTGTGGCAAAAAAGAATCAATACTGGAAACCAATGCAACGCTTTTAAAAAAGATGGGTGGCAATGTGCCTGCGGCGCATGATTATATAGACACTATTATTATTCATCCAGTGAGTATTGCAGAAGGTTGTACCATTTCAAATACAATCATTGGCCCAAATGTTGCAATAGGCCCTAACACGACCATAACACAATCTATTATTAGAGACAGTATTGTGGGAGGCTTCACACACTTACATGAAGTAGTACTTGACAATTCTTTAATTGGAAGTGACGCTAGTGTAAAAGGATTATCACGAAGTTTAAATATTGGCGACAATACCGAAATAGATTTCGGATAAATTGACCCCGTTCATTTTACTTTTGTAAATAAAAAGAGTTGGCCTGACTGGTACAGGTTACTACAAATTCATTGATACAAACATGGTCCGGCAATGTTGTTGCGTAATAGGCAATATTGGCTACGTCTAATGCTTCTAGTGCTTTGTAGCCTTCGTAAACGGCCACTGCTTTTGTAGTATCTCCTTTAAATCTAATACTGCTAAAATTAGTTTCGGCAGCTCCTGGATGAATGGCAGTTACCTTAATATGGTGCAGCAATAAATCGATACGCATAGATTTTGAAATCGCAGCTACGGCGTGTTTACTTGCACAGTAGATATTTCCGTCTTTATATACTTCTAAGCCAGCGGTAGATCCAATATTAATGATATGCCCTTTTTTGTTATTGATAAGTAACGGCAAAACGGCTTTACTGATGTAGAGTAAACCTTTAACGTTGGTATCAATCATGGTTTCCCAGTCTTCGATATTGGCGTCTTGGAAAGAATCACGACCAAGCGCTAAGCCTGCATTATTAATGAGTACATCGATACTTGTAAATGCTGCGGGTAAACTATGTACGGCTGCAAAAACAGCTTCTTTATTTTGAATATCAAAGCAAAGGGTATGTACCGCTGCATTATGTTTTGAACGAAGATCAGCACTTATTGCCGCTAACTTATTTTCATTCCTTCCGGTTAAAATTAAACTGTCACCTGCTGCTGCAAAAACGTAAGCCATCGCTTCTCCAAAACCAGAGGTAGCGCCTGTAATTAAAACTGTTTTATTCATAACTTTATTTATCTAATGATAACCGTGGTTCCTTTGGTGTATACTTTATTGTCTGCAAAATCGATGCCTACAGCTTCGTATACATAGGCACCTACTGGTTGATATTCGCCTTTATACGTACCATCCCAACCATCACCTATTTTACTTGTTGTAAAAATAAGCTGCCCCCATCTATTAAAAACATTAAAATGAACCAATTGTTTAATGCCTTTACATATGGGTTTTAAAATATCGTTTTTGCCATCTTTGTTAGGCGTAAAACCAGATGGCACCATAATTTTTGAAAGCCCATCAAAAATAGTAACCACCACATTGTCTTCGGCGTAACAGCCCGCCTGTGTATACACCCTTACAGTATATATGACACTATCTGTTCCGGCAGCACCCGTAAATATAGGGTTTGCAATAAGTGGGTTGCTTAAAAAAGTAGGCGGCGTCCAGCGGTAAGTAAGTCCACCACTTGCATTTAATTGTAGTGGCTTTCCAATTACGGCCATGGTGTCATTACCTGCATTAGGAAATATGCGTGGCACCACTGTTACCCGAATGGTATCTGTTATAATTTTTGGACAACCTAATGTATCAGAAACAGCAATCACATAATTTGTAGACCCTAGTGGTTTTGCTACAGGGTTTAAAGTGGTAAAGCCCGTTAAACTGCTGGTAGGTGACCATGTAAATTTACTGGCTTGTATGCCCGCATTGAGTTGCAAGCTTGTGCCAAAGCAAATGGTGGTATCGTTTGTAGCACGCACTGTTGGTGTTGGCTTTACAAAAATTTGTATAGAATCTTTGTCTTGACATTTGCCCAAATTAGCGGTTACAAAATACTGTGTATTGATAAGTGGTTTTACGATTGGATTTTTTACACCATTAATAATATCGCCGTTAGAACTTTTCCATAAATAAGAAAGTGCATAGGATGTTGGTGCTAGTGCAAAACTATCACCTCTACAAATGGTACTATCTGTTTTTAAATCTACCTTAATAAATTGTAAAACGTTAACCATTACACTATCAGTTGCATTACAACCATTGTCCTGTACGGTTACATAATATTTGGTACTATCGGTGGGGTATACGATCGGTGTGGCAGTATTGGCGCCACTGATTCTAAATTTATTAGCGTTGTTATTGGGTGTCCAAGAAATGGTTGTTGTGTTACCGATCACCGCTTTTAAACGAAGCGAGTCGTTGCTGCAAATTAGCGTGTCTTTAAAAGCAAGATTTATTTGAGGCTTATCTAAAATGGCAATTTGTTTGGTGAGCGTATCTATACAACCTTTGTTATTGGTAGAAATAAGTGTAACGGTGGCTGTTTGCGCACTAGTATATTTCCAAACAGTGTCTTTTGAAGTGGCACTATCTGCTGTGCTATTTGCATCACCAAAATTCCAACGCCAACTATTTACAATCCCATATTTACTAGTTGTTGCATCTTTGAAAGAATAATTATTGAGTACACAATTTCCTGTCACCAAAAAATCTGTTGTAAAAGTAGGGTACACTTTTACAAGTGAAGTAGCAGAGTCTTGACAGCCGCCTGTGCTCGTTACAATTAATTTTAAAACGTAAGTGCCCGTATCTGCGTATGTATGTGTTGGTTTTGGTAAGGTAGAATTATTGAAAACGCCGTCACCAAAGTTCCAGAGATAACTATTAATGCTAGGGCTTGCGGATTCGTTTTCAAACTGCATTGTAAAACCATCGCAAGAAATATATTGTGGTTTAAGTGCAGCGGCAGTTAAGGAACAGTTTTCTACTTTTAATTGGAACTCTTTTTGGTGTTCCCCAATTTTAATCCCGTTTCTATATTCTTCCACCAAAACAGCGATTAAATAAATACCGGTATTGCCCGGCGCCTTACCTGAAACAAATCCTGTTTTTGAATCTATTTGCGCATTCGTATTTCCAAAAGGTTGTTGATAGCTAAAGCCACTAAAATAAGATACGGTATTAAATGGAGGCACATCAGATTGAATGGGTAATTGATTGGGAGGCGGTCCTGCGCCAATATAGCCGGGTGCAAAAGAATACACCAGCGAATCTTTATCTGGATCTACGGCCCTAAAATCAAGTTTTAAAGGAGAAGAAACGCACACCAAAATAGTATCTTTTTTTAAAAAAGCAGCGCTTGAATTATCCGGTGCAAATGGGTTGGAATTGCTGCCCGGAATTTTTACCCAATAAGTGACACCTACCGTATTTGAGTTCATATTGAGTACACCACTTACCCTGCAACACTGTGAGTGGCTTGCATAATAGCCACTTGGGTTTGGATCTAAATCTACAATGACTTCGTAGGTGGAAGTTGCAAATTCTACTCTCGGAAAACTAGACAAGCATTTATCGTAAGTGCCTAGTTTCATGAATTCATAATTTTTTCTATTAAGAACATAATTACCAACGAGGGCGTTGTTGTCGCCTCTATACACCGATACATTATAATTGCTGGAAAGACTAGCTACTGTTGCGCCAGTAACGGTGGTGTCTTTGTACAATAAAAGCGTTAAAGCGTATCTGAGTTTGTTGGGATCGGAAGGCGATTTTCCTAAATAGGTGTAATACATTTCTCCGCCCGAAATATGCGATGCGCGCGCTGTAAAAAAACAAACGCTAACAAATAATATTAAAAACCATTTTTTCATGCATTCACTTTATCCAAATAATCTAGGATGGCATTGTTGAAAGAATTGGGTTGTTCGAGCATACCCATATGTCCACAATTTTCTAGTACATAAAGATAGGCGGTATTGGGCATTTTTGTTTGGGGTAATGTATCGTCTAAAGTAACTGCAATATCCTCGGTACCAAGTATAAACAAAACAGGCAAGTTGGTAGTTTCTAAAACGCTGGTGAGGTCTGGCCTTTTTATCATGGCATGATAATAGGCTATAAGTGAGGCAGCGCTAAAATCAGTACTTTTTTGAATAAGCGAATCAATCATTTGGTATTGATTTTGTTTAGCATATGTACCAAATAAATTAGGGATGGTGGTTGCTAAAAATTTAGCAGCACTCATTTTTTCTATAAAAGAAATGCCGCGTAATCTATTTTCTATTTTAATAGGCGTATCGGGTAAAGCGGTTGAATGTAAAAGTCCAAAGCCTTTTAGATAATGCGGATATTTTTTTGCAAAAGCCATGGTGGTGTATCCGCCCATGCTGTGTCCTAGTAAAATGCAGGTGTCTATTTTTTCATATTCAATTAACGCAGCTATGCTATCTGCTAAATATTCGATCGAAAAATTTGAAGGAAAATTATTTTTGGACGACATGCCGGTGCCCGGTAAATCTGGGGTGTAAACCGTGTAGTTTTTATTGAGTGCTACAACGGTGCTATTAAATACTTGGTGGTCTTCACCAAATCCGTGCAACAAAATAATGGCAGGCCCAGTTCCCGTTTTTTGGCAACCCATTTGTAGTGTATCAAATTCAAATGAAAAGGATGCCATTGTTTTTGCTATTGATTTTTTTTGAACCGGTTGTACAAACCGCGCAGTATTAACAGGATGGCAAAAAATGAAAATATTTGATACAGCCAGTCACCATATTTCGAATAAAAAGTAATACTAGATTTTGTTGGAATACGGTATTTAATAACAGCCCTTTCGCCCCAACCTTTTTGTGCTACTATATTTCCGAGTGGATCTATAACAGCAGATATGCCCGTATTGGCGCTTCTGGCCACCCAGGTTCTTGTTTCGATGGCCCTAAGTGCAGCGTACTGCAAATGTTGTTTGTGGCCGCTAGTATTGCCCCACCAACCGTCGTTGGTGATGATGGCAAGCAGGTTAGCGCCCTTTTGTTTGTAAGTGCCTACATAGGCGCCATAAATACTTTCGTAACAAATAATAGGCGCACTCATATACTGGCAACCATTATTTGTAAATACTTCTGCTTCTTCCGATTTTCCGTATCCACCCGTGGAGCCCCCAAACTGCTCCAAGACAGGTCCTAAAAAATTAAGGTAAGTTGGGAGTGATTCTACACCCGGCACCAATTTGCTTTTATTGTAAAATGCAAGTGGGGCTCCTTTGTTAATGTATACGGCTGCATTAAAAGCGTCGTAATAAAAACCTCCGTCGCTCGATTTTTTTGCTGTCGGCGTTTCTTTGGTGGCGCCATATTTTTTAAAAGTTTCGATACCTGATAAAATGGTAAGCTTTGGATGTCTTTTACTTAATTCAAAAATGGGTTGGTAGTATGGATTGGTGCTAATGTTGTCTTGCCAGTCTGCAACGCTCATGGCTGTTTCAGGCCATAATACTAAAGTTGTGTTGCTATCAATATTAGATTCGGTAGCTGTAACAAGTGTGGCAATTTGTGATGACGCACTGGATAGTTCAAACTTTTGATAGGGGTCTATATTGGGTTGCACAATCAGAACGCTTTGTGCACTTTTTGGACTATTTGTTTCTACGCTATTAATTTTTTTTTGATAGCTAAGGATGAGGTTTGAGCAAACAACTGGAACCACAAAGCAAGCTACAATTTGTACAATACTTTTTTTGATGAACTGCTTTTCTTTTTTAGCGACTACTAATTTATGTACCAGAATATTCATGAGTAATATCCATACACTTCCACCCGCTACGCCGGTGTATTCGTACCACTGAATTATGCGGGGATACATGGCTAGGCCGTTTCCGAGCGTGAGCCATGGCCAGCTAATTTGCCAGTTTAAATGGATGTATTCGAAAGTGAGCCACGAAACAATGAGGGTAAAATAACCGATGTTTCTATTTTTTGTTGACGCCGAAAAATAAAAAAGCCAAGGTACGCACATTAAGAGGCTGTTGACTATAAAGGCAGCTACGCTGCCAACATCGGTTGAATTCCACATCCAATACGTAGTGCCAATATTCCAGATAAGCACCGATAAAAACGTGTAGCCAAAAAAGGTTAGTTTTTTTGTAACGTTATTTGCTATTATAAGTAGGGGCACCCAGGCAACAAATAACAGGGGTGCAAACCAAAAAACAGGCCATGCTACAACGAGTAACAGGCCTGTTAAAATGCTATAACCTAGTAGGGTTGATTTTTTCAAGTCGTATAATTATTTACGGCTATAATTAGGTGCTTCTTTTGTAATGTCAATATCGTGCGCATGGCTTTCTTTCATACCCGCGTTGGTGATTTTTACAAAAGTGGCTTGTTGTAATGCTTTAATATTTTTTGCACCGCAGTAGCCCATGCCTGATCTTAATCCACCAACGTACTGGTAAATAATTTCAGATAAATTTCCTTTATAAGCTACGCGTCCCTCAATTCCTTCCGGCACATATTTTTTAATATCCGCTTCAACGTCCTGAAAATAACGATCACCACTTCCCTGACTCATGGCGCCTAAGCTTCCCATGCCACGGTATTCTTTAAACTTACGGCCTTCATAAATAATCGTTTCTCCGGGGCTTTCTTCGGTACCTGCAAAAACAGATCCCATCATGACCAGGTTAGCGCCAGCAGCAAGTGCTTTAACCATATCGCCAGTGTAACGAATACCTCCATCCGCAATGACTGGAATGCCTTTAGATTTTAACGCCATGCTTGCTTCCATGATGGCTGTAAGCTGCGGAACACCTGCACCTGCTACAATACGCGTGGTGCAAATTGAGCCGGGTCCTATGCCCACTTTAACGCAGTCGGCGCCGGCTGCGGCAAGCGCAAGGGCGCCTTGTGCCGTACCCACATTTCCAGCTATAATTTGAAGTCCTTTAAAGTTTTTACGCAGTGCTTTAAGTGCTTCGATTACGCCTTTGCTATGTCCGTGTGCGCTATCGAGCGTTACCACGTCTACGCCAACGTATTGAAGTGCTGCGGCTCTATCCATTAAATCGGAAGTAATGCCAAGTGCTGCGCCTACTAGTAAACGGCCAATGCCATCTTTTACGGCGTTTGGAAAATTGCGTAGTTGTAAAATATCGCGGTACGTGATAAGACCAATGAGTTTACCTTGTTTGTTTACAACAGGTAATTTTTCGATCTTATGTTTACGTAAAATTATTTCTGCTTTTTTTAAGTCGGTACCTTCTGGCGCAATCACTAAATTTTCTTTAGTCATTACTTCTTTTACTTTACGTTTTTTGTCTGTCTCAAAACGCAAATCTCTATTGGTTAAAATACCTACTAATTTTTGTCCGGCATCTACAATAGGAATACCACCAATTTTATTATCACGCATTAATTTAAGTGCGTCACCAATAGTAGCATCTACTAAAAGGGTTATAGGGTCTACGATCATACCGCTTTCACTTCTTTTTACACGTCGTACTTGCTCGGCTTGTTTGTCGATGCTCATGTTTTTGTGTAAAATACCAATGCCACCTTCGCGTGCAAGTGCAATAGCAAGGTTGGCTTCTGTAACGGTATCCATTGCAGCGGATAACATCGGTACATTTAGCGTGATGGACCTCGTAAGTTGAGAGCGGATGTCAGTATCTCTTGGTAAAATTTCGGAGTAGGCTGGCATGAGTAAAACGTCGTCGAACGTTAGCCCTTCTCCAAATAATCTAGAGGATGTTGCCTTATTGGCGGTCTTTGTATTTCTTGTTGCCATGTGCAAAGATAATAGGATACCTATATTTCCGCCAAAAAAATGATTTAGCCCAGTAGCCTAAGGTATGTTTTGCCCGGAAGGGCACCAATAAGCCCAGATAGCTCCAAATTAAGCAGGCTTGACGCTAAAACAGCGTTAGGGAGCATGCTTTTAAGGTATATTTCATCGATGGATACGGGTATTTGATGATCCAATATGGCTAGTATTGTTTTTTCTGAATCTGTGAGGGTTAGCTGCATTTTTGGACTGATTGGCTTTGTAGTGATGGGTGCCCAGCCCAGCGCATCAATGAGTGTACCTACCGAGTCTAGTATGGCTGCCTTTTGCGTTTGAATTAACTGTAAACAGCCGCTGCTTTTTTTATCTGTTATTTTTCCGGGGCAAGCAAACACTTGTCTATCATAATCAAATGCAAGGTTTGCTGTAATCATGCTACCACCTTTTGTTTCTGTTTCGATAACAATGGTAGCGTCCGATAAACCGGCAACAATGCGGTTGCGTTTAGGAAAATTAAATTTTTCGATGCGTGCTGTAGAAGAGAGTTCTGTTAAAAGGCCGCCCTGCGCAATAATATCTTTTGCAATAGGTTGGTGTGCGGCCGGATAAATGGTAGCGAGTGAATGTGCGAGTACGCCAATGGTTTGCAGGTTGCAATCGAGCGCCGTTTGATGCGCCGTAACATCGATGCCATAGGCAAGGCCGCTAATAATAAGTGGGTTGTAAGGGGCGAGTTGTTCAACAATTAAACGGGTAAGCCATTTGCCATAATGAGTAGGAAGTCTAGTGCCTACAATACTAATAATACGGCTTTGATTAATGGGTGCATTTCCTTTGTAATACA
This sequence comes from Sediminibacterium sp., assembly GCA_040403595.1. GTDB lineage: Bacteria > Bacteroidota > Bacteroidia > Chitinophagales > Chitinophagaceae > Sediminibacterium. The sequence continues at coordinate 96,918 of JBBAKI010000008.1, forward strand.
GGATGGTAGGGGCGTCTAGGCATGCTGCTAATTTTTTTGGATAGCCAGCACTATTAATAAATAAGGGTGCGATCCCATGTTTGTATACAAAAGAAATTTCCCTGTCAGCGGCCGTAAAATTGTTGAATCTGATAATTTTTTCGGCTCTATAATTGCCAAAATATTCGATGTCGAGTAAGTCTTTTTTGGAAGCATTAAATATTGCACTAGCAGTTCCAAAATGTTCGAGCAAATGTTTGGCAAGGCTAGGTCCAATCGATTCAATTTGTGTGAGCGCAATTTGGTATCGAAGTTCGGCATCTAAAATTTGGGTGTCCATAAGGATGCAAGCTCATGCAAATAAAGCAAACAAAAATAAGTAGTAGTACTAGAAAATACACGCAACGCTCGCAATAAGAAATCGCAATAAAAAAATCGAAACCCTACCACCGAAACGAGTAACAAATTTTATAAACGCGTAATGGTAAAGCTCGTGCGTCTATTAAGTGCTCTGCCCGCTGTATTGGCATTAGTTGCAATAGGCTGTGTGCTTCCGTAACCTTTGTAGGAAAGCCTTGTTGTATCAATTCCTTTGCTGTTTAAGTAAGTAACAATGGATTTTGCTCTATTGGTAGAAAGTAGCAAATTGTCTGCTGCTGAACCCACGTTATCTGTATGCCCACTAATTTCTATGCGCATGCTAGGATTTTCTTCCATTATTTGTAACAGTTTATTTAATTCAGGTAGCGATGCAGGTAATAGGGCGTAACTATTAATGTCAAATAATACTTGGGTGAATACAAAACTTGAAGCCAATTTTATAGGTTGTAGTTCAATATTTTTTGTGTAGGTGCTGTCAGGCAAAGCGTTTTCTAACGCATATCCATCACTATAAAATAAATATCCTTTTCTATTAACGGTAAAAGTGTAATTTTTTCCTTCCGGTAGCGTAATAAAATAATTGCCAAGCTCGTCGGTTTGTACTTTATTGATAAGCGTGCCACTTGCATTATCTGTTAATTCTAAATTAGCAGGTAGTCCTTTTTTAGTTATTACATCTGTAATATTTCCTTTTACATAAATGGTTTTATGTGGCCTTGCATGCGCCGGCAGTGTAAAAGAATAAATATCTAGACCACCCCTGCTATCTTCTCTATCGCTTGCGTAGTAAGCGGTGTAGCCGTCTGCGGCAACAGCTAAACTTCCTTCATTTTCGATGGTATTAATGGGGTAGCCCATATTTTCTGGCGCACCCCAATTCCCATTGGTTATTTTTTTTAAAACAAATAAATCGGAACCGCCATAACCTGATAAACCATCCGACGTAAAATAAAGTGTTTGATTATCGGCGTGAATAAAAGGTGCAAGCTCGTCACCTGCCGTGTTAATAGTAGCACCCATGTTAACTGCTATGCTCCAGCGCCCATTGGGTTTTAAATAACTCACGTATAAATCGGCACCGCCATAACCACCAGGTCTATTGCTACTAAAATAGAGTGCACGTTTGTCGGGGCTAATGGCGGGTGAACTTTCCCAAAAATCAGTATTAATTGCGTCGCCTAAATTTTCTTCTATGCTCCAACCCGTTGGTGTATACACAGATTTGTAAATGTCAAAACCCCCAAGTCCAGCACCCGATATATCAGCTGCAAAAAACATCCAATCACCATCCCCGGATACGGTAATAGCACCTTTGCGTGGTTCTAAATTAATATCACCATCTAGTGGTGCTGCTTTATTAAAACTGTCTTTGCTAGTAATGGTGCTGAGCATAAAATCTTCTCTAGCACTTCCGGTGCGTCTTGTAAAAACAAGTGCATCGTCTGTAACGGTAACGGAAGGATAATATTCGGACCTAATAGAATTAACACTATCGCCTAAATTTTTGGGCGCAAAAACATACGTTGCATTTTTATTTTTTTGCGATGTACTCACCGCAAACTCAAATGTTTTTTTTCGGTACTGCGCCGCTTTTAAACTTCTACCACTAATATCTGGTAACGTTAAAAATTGATTGATGGCATCTAGCGCTTTATCAAATTGCCCAAGTCCTGCAAGGTTTATAGCATATGGTAATTCATATGGTGTAAAATAAATGCTGTCTTTTAAACGCGCGTGTTCATAAACAATCACAGCTTTTTTATACTGCTTGGTATTGCCATACGCACCTGCAAGTGATAAGTATGCGTCAATAAAATTGGAGTCTATTTGAAGCACGTTGGTAAGTAGTGCAATGCCTTCTGTGCTGCGGTTGTCTTCGAGTGCCAGTACTGCTTGATTGTATTTTTTTAAAGCTTTTGGATTGCTTGATTGGGCGGGTATTTGTGCATGCGCAACACTGCTAAAAAAAACGAAAGCGCAACAAAATAATAGGCCACAAATATCCCCCCTAACCCTAGTTTTTTGCTTCATGCAATTAAGGTACGTTAATATATTTGTGCAGTTGTGCACTGAGCTCCCATTTTGGGTTTTCTTTAATAAATGCTGTTATGAGGGGAAGCATACTAGATGCTTTTTCCCACTCTGGTTGCAAATATAATTTACAAGTAGAAGGTACCTGCGCCGCAAAAGTTTCGGCCCATTCAAAATCATGTTTATTAAAGATGACCACTTTTAATTCGTGGGCTACATGCACCACATGATCTAGGGGTGCTTTAAATTTTTTAGGCGACAAACAAATCCAGTTCCAACTACCAGATAGCGGTGAAGATCCAGACGTTTCTATATTGGTTTCAAACCCTGCTGCCTGAAGGGCTGCAGTTAATGCATCTAAATTGTGTAGGAGTGGTTCACCACCTGTAATCACGACTAATTTAGCAGGTGTTTTTTTTACTTCGGAAACTAAAAATTCTACCGATTGTAAGGGGTGTTTGCTAGCGTCCCAACTATCTTTTACATCACACCAAACACAACCTACATCGCAACCGCCCAGTCTTATAAAATAGGCTGCTCTACCTTGGTGATAGCCTTCGCCTTGGAGCGTATAAAAATACTCCATCACGGGTAACAAATCTGCTGCGGTTGTTGTGCTTTTCATGTGATAATTAAGCGTGTTGCAAATAAGCTTGCATGGTATTTTTTAATAAGCCCGCAATGGTCATAAGTCCTACGCCACCTGGTACCGGTGTAATAGCACTTGCTACCTCTGATACCTCGTTATAGGCTACGTCTCCTTTAATTCTAAAACCACTTTTTGTAGTGGCATCGGCTACTCTTGTAATACCTACGTCTATGATAACCGCGCCTGGTTTAACCATATTAGCGGTAATAAAACCGGGCTTGCCAAGTGCAGCAACTAAGATGTCGGCGTTTTTACAAAACGATTCAATATCCGGTGTATGGGAATGACAAATGGTAACCGTGCAATTGCCTTTGTTAACGTTGCTACTTAGTAAAATACTCATGGGTCTTCCCACAATATTACTACGGCCAACGACTACCGCGTGTTTGCCTTTGGTGTCAATATTAAAATGTTCAAGTAGCAACATGATGCCGTAAGGTGTAGCTGGGATAAAGGTTTCAAGCCCTTGTACCAATTTGCCAACGTTAACAGGATGAAAACCATCCACGTCTTTTTTAGGATCAATCGCTTCAATTACTTTTTGATCACTAATGTGTTTTGGTAAAGGAAGTTGTACTAAAATACCATCAACGGTATAGTCGTTATTTAACTTTTGGATGGTCGTTAACAACACTTCTTCAGATACGTTTTCTTCTAAGCGAATGAGCGACGATATAAAACCGGTTTCTTCACAATTTTTTACTTTGCTGGCTACATAGGTTTCACTCGCGCCATTGTTACCCACCAATATTGCTGCTAAATGAGGGGCTCTTTTGCCACTTGCAGCGAGGGCTGCTGTTTGGGCTTGTAAGGATGCTTTTACAGCTGCGGCTGCAATTTTTCCGTCTAGTACTAACATGCAGCAAAAGTACCCCAAAATGACCTTGATCAACCACCTTTTTTAGCCATTCATCCTAATATATTACCGCTTAATTTATAAAAACGGTTGCCTATTTATTCATAAGTACTTGATTATGAATAAATTAAATAAAAATTGTTAATTTTTTAACATTTAAGTCATAATTAATTAACTTTAACTCCTATTTTTTAACCAAATAATATGCAAATGAGAAAACATTTATTTTTCATGATTGCAGTGCTCATGCTTATTAGTAGTAAGTATGCGGTAGCGCAGCAAACTGTTATAGATGGTAAAGTACTATCTTCTATAGGAGCTGTTCTATCTGGAGCAACTGTTAAATCTGGAAACGTTAGCGCACTAACTGGTGCTAATGGTGAATTCAGTATTAGAGTAGCTGTTGGTACACAGCTTACTGTTTCTTATGTGGGCTTTAGTGATGTAAAAATCTCAGCTAGCAAAGGAATGACTGTAACCCTTCAACCTACAACAAGCGCGCTTGATGAAGTAATTGTAACGGGTGTAGCAAGTGCTACGTCAAAGAAAAAAATGACCGTTTCTGTAACCAGAGTTGGTGAAGAAAGATTAAGCGCTGTTCCTGCAATTTCTGCAGCGGGTGCGTTAGTTGGTAAAGTTGCTGGTGCAAGAGTAAGTGCTGGTTCTGGTTCTCCAGGATCTGGTGTTGATATCTTGTTACGTGGTGACAACAACTTAGGTATTGGTTCTTCTCCATTAATTTTAGTAGATGGTGTTATCCTTGATGGATCTTTAGCAGATATCAACGTTGATGACGTTGAATCTATGGAGGTTGTTAGAGGTGCTGCTGCATCTGCATTGTATGGTTCAAGAGCTGCTAACGGTGTTATTGCTGTTGTATCTAAAAGAGGTAACAAAATGGATATCGGTTCTACTAAAGTAACCGTAAGAAACGAAATGGGTTTCCAACAAGTTGGACACTATATCGATATTGCTGAGCACCATCCGTTTGAATTGGCTTCTGATTGGGCAACACAAAAAGCGTACACGAAGTATGCTGGTGTAACATATCCTGCAAACTATGCAGGTGGTTATAGCCCATACATTGTTGGTTCTAGAAAAGTAGATGCAGATCACTACCTAGACAATGATTTTGGTGTAACTAAAGATTTACAAAAAGAGTTTTTCAATACCGGTACAAACATGACCAACTATGTTGCTGTGTCTAGCCGTTATGCAAAAACAAACATGTTTGCATCTTTTGAAAACAACGCACAAACTGGTATCGTTCAAAATACCAATGGTTACAAAAGACAAAACTTCCGTTTTAACTTAGATCATCAAATTGCGCCATGGTTAAAACTATCGGCTACCAATTTAGTAATCAATACAAGAACGCAGTATCCTGGTGATGGTGGTGGTATCTTCTTTAACATTGTACTTGCCGAGCCAGATAACAATTTATTTATGGCTAACCCAGTTGATGGACAGCCTTACTATTTACGCCACAACCAATGGAGTAATGAGCGTAACCCGCTTTACTCTACTTGGAAAAATAAGCGTGACGATGTATCTCAAAGATGGATTGGCAACTACTCTGCAAACGTTAAGTTTACAAAGTGGGCTAATTTAGATTTATCTCATTCTATCGAATTAAACAACTACCACTATACTTCATACAACCCTTATGATACTTGGACGATTGGTGGTGGTGGTGGTAATGCTTATGGTATTACCTATACAAAAGGTAGCTTGTACAAATATTTTGATCATACAATGAACCAAAATACACAAGCCACTTTAAACCTTGCACCTAAGAAGTTTAATGACTTAACTGTTCGTGGTAAATTATCTTACTTATTTGAAGATAAGCACTACGAATCTTTTGATGTGTACTCTTCTCAATTTGCTGTAAGAGATCTTCCAACTATGGAAAACTTTACAACGATCAGAGATGCAGGTTCTCAAACACAAGACATTAGAGCTAGAAACTATTTTGGCATCTTATCACTTGATTACAAAGACCGTTATTTATTAGATGCGATGTATCGTTATGATGGTTCTTCTTTGTTTGGTTCTAATGCTAAATGGGCTAGTTACTACCGTGTATCTGGTGCATACCGTATTTCTGAAGATTTCAAAATCCCTGGTATCGATGAAATGAAATTACGTGCAGCCTATGGTACTGCAGGTTTACGTCCAGGCTTTAACTGGCAATATGAAACCTACAACTTATCAAATGGTATCACTTCTCCTGGTCAAAAAGGTAACAAAAACTTGAAGCCTTCTCAAACAGCAGAAACTGAAATTGGTATCGATGTAGATTTCTTAAAGAAGTTTAACTTACAAGTGAACTACGCAAAATCTGTAACAACCAATCAATTCTTAAACGTTCCTTTAATTCCTTTCGTAAACGATGGTTTTACTTCTCAGTTCCAAAATGCTGGTACAGTTGAGTCTAACACATTAGAAATTACTTTAGGGGCTAATTGGGTAAAAACTAAGAATTTCTCTTGGAATACAAACGTTGTTTTCTCTAAAACAAACCAAACGATTACCGAATTACCAATTGCACCTTATCAGTCTGGTCCTGATGGATTATTCTATATCAAAAAAGGTGAAACATATGGTGCCATTTATGGTTACGATTGGGTAAGATCTTTAGAGCAAATGAGCAAGCAATTACCAGCTGGTAAAACAATTGCTGATTATGAAGTAAACAACGATGGTTATGTTATTCCTAAAGGTTCTAAAGGTTTGTTAACTGAAAAGCCAGTTAAATTAAACGATGCCAATGGTGCTTTAGCATTTGTAAAAATTGGTAATGGCTTACCTAATTTTAACATGGGTATTACCAACAACCTTAGCTACAAAAACTTCACTTTCTATTTCTTAATTGATATTAAGAGTGGTGGTGATGTTTACAATAGAAAATCTCAGTGGTTAACACGTGATTCTAGAAATGGAATTATGGATATGTCAGGTAGAGCAACTGCTGATAAAAAAGCATACGATTACTACCAAGCATTTTATGATGTGAATACAAATAATAGCTATTGGGTAGAAGATGCTTCTTATGTTAAATTAAGAGAATTAGCCATTGGTTACACTGTTAAAGGTTCGTCGCTTCCAGGTTTAAGCAAAGTAGTAAAGTCTATGAATGCAAGAATCATTGGACGTAACTTATTAACCTTAACAAAGTATACTGGTTACGATCCTGAGGTTGGTTCAATCAGAAGTCCATACGACGACACTGGAAACTATCCTAACTACAGAAACGTAGCCTTTTCTTTAACATTTGATTTCTAAACAATAGAAAACCAAACAATATGAAAAATAAATTTTTATTATTTCTTTCAATTGGGGTGTTGGGCATCACGTCTTGTAAAAAGACGCTTGACGTTCAAAATGATAATCAACCTGATTTTAAGAAAGTATACGCTAGTGGTGACGACGTAATGAACGTTGCCAGTGGTTTATTTAACGCTTATTACAACGGTACGCATAGTTTTAGTGGTATGAACATGTTCATGACTACTTCTTCAGACAACGTTACATGTTCTTGGGGTAACCAAGCCATGCGCGATATGTCTTGGGAGCCTCGTAAAGAGTGGAACAATGCACCTAGTTATTCTTACCAAGGAACTACAAAGTATACATTTGATCAAATGTATTCTGTAATCAATACCGCTTCTAACGTTATTAAAGCGATGAACGGTGGTGTTAAAATTGGTGTGAATGGCGCAGATGACAATTTAGTTAAAGCGTATTGTCGTTTTAATATGGGTATCTCTTATGGCGTACTTGCATTAAATTTTGACAAAGCGTTTATTGTGGATGAAAAAACAACCATCCCTGGTGCTAAATTATCGGATGCTAAACCGTATAAAGTTGTTGCAGCTGCAGCTATTGGCTACTTAAATGAAGCCATTGCATTATCTGCAAATACATTTAGTATTCCAAGTACTTGGATGGGTACCGCTGGTGCTGTTTCAAACACAACATTTAAGGCGATGGCCAATTCATTCATTGCACGTATTTTAGCAAACACAGCGCGTAATAGCACTGAGTTAGCTGCAACCGATTGGGCTGCTGTTAAAACGGCTGCTGATGCGGGTATTACTGCAGATTTTAACGTTGTAAACGATGGTTACAACAAATGGTATGCAGGTGCTGGCGACTACCTTACCTACCCAGGTTGGGGATTAACAGATATGTATGTAGTGAATAAATTAGATCCAACACTTACTGCACACTGGGATGATTTATCTAGTTTTCCTGCGCCTCCAAAATCTACCAATGCAAATGCCGATAAGCGTTTAGCTTCTGATTTTGAATATGTACCTTCTAACTGGTTACAAGCAACCCGTGGTTACTACCACTGGTCTAACTACCGCCATAGCAGATACGATGGTATCTATGCTTTAGGTGAAGGTCCATTACCAGAATTAATGAAAGCAGAAAACGATTTATATCGTGCAGAAGCTAGAGCGTATACTGCTGATTTAGCAGGTGCTGCTGCCATTGTTAACGCGGGTACGCGTACAACACGTGGTGGTTTACCAGCTGTTGCTGCAGATTTAACAGCTATTAAAAATGCAATCCACAACGAAAGACATATTGAATTATATGTTACTGGTATGGGCTTACAGTTTTATGAAATGAGAAAGCGTGACTTGTTACAAGCAGGTACACCTTTACATTTCCCTGTTCCTGCTAAAACACAAGAAACTTTAGCTGAAGCAACACCGTTTTACACTTTTGGTGGTCCAACAAGACTTGATGGTGTAAACACTTCTAACAAGGGTTGGAGATAATTTGAGCAAATTGCTACAATTATCGGTCAACTGACCTATACAAGTGGACTAGTCGAAAGATTAGTCCACTTTTTTATGGACTAAAAGCATGTGTAAGTAACTGGTTTTCAATACAAATAAAATTCATGTTTAATAAGTTCAAAATTTTTCGGCAAATGCTTGTATCTATTCGTTAACAATTACTTAACTTTACCATTCATAAAATAAATTCGTTGATGAAAAAATTAGCTCTATCACTATTAGTAGTGATGATTTCCGGTTTTGCTTTGCTGGCACAAACTGCTGGCATAAGCGGAAAGGTTGTTGATGAAAATGGAGCAGCCGTTCCATTTGCAACCGTTAAATTAGAAGGTTCAAAAGTTACAGCATTAACAGATGCTGATGGAGGTTTCTCTATCAAAGCAGCAGGTAGTGCTAAAAAACTTACCGTTTCTAGTGTTGGCTTTAAAAGCGTAACAGTAGATATTACAGGTAAACCGTTAAGCATTGTATTACCAAGTGCTGCGGAAAACTTGAAAGAGGTAGTTGTAACAAATGCCTTCGGTTTAAAACAAAGTTCTAAGAAAACACCGTACAGCGTACAGGTTGTTTCTGGAGAAAAATTAAACACAGTAGTTCAACCAAGTTTAAACGCTGCCTTAGGTGGTAAAGTTGCTGGTTTACAACTTCGTGACGAATCAAACGTTGCGCTCGGAAGAAACAGTAACGTACGTTTACGTGGTGAAGGTTCTATTGGTGGTTCTTCTGCATTATATGTAGTAGACGGTACCCCAATGAACTCTTCTGATATTAACCCTCAAGACATTGAGAGCATTACGGTGTTAAAAGGTGCAAACGCAACTGCGCTTTTTGGTGATCGTGCTTCTTCTGGTGCTTTTGTAATTACTACTAAAAAAGGTGGTTCTAAAAAAGGTGTTGGAATTGAATTTACACAGTCATTTACTGCAGACGTTGTATACCGTTTACCAGAATACCAAAACAGCTATGCTGGTGGTGATGGTACGTATGAAAAGTTTGCATGGCAAGCAGGTATGCCTGATACATGGAAACCTTTAGATGGCAAATACTATCACGATTATTCTGATGATGCTAGCTGGGGTCCTAAAATGACAGGTCAAGAATATATTCCTTGGTACGCTTGGTACCCAGGTACAAAGTATTCTTTTAAAACGGCTGCATTAACACCGCAACCAAACAACGTAAGAGATTTCTGGAATACAGGTTCTTCTAGCAATAGCAACTTAAGCTTCTTTAAAACAGGCGATAATAGTAGCACTAGAATTTCTTATTCTAACCAAAATATCAAAGGTTTATTACCTAACTCTAAGCAAGACAAGCACACTTTGTTTTTTACCAATAAGTCTAATTTTAACAAATTTACTTTAGAAACAAACGTAAGCTATGTATTCAATGCAGTTACAGGTTCTTTTGATGATGGTTATGCAAATAACTCTTCAGGATCATTTAACCAATGGTTCCACCGTGACATTGACATGAGTATCTTAAAAGAGTTAAAAGACGTTAAATCTCCAGAAGGATATTATGGTAGTTGGAACCACAACAACCCTGCCGAATACTTAAACGGTTCTGCGGGTCCTCGTAACTTCTATGCTGGTAACTACTGGTATAATCCTTACAAGGCTTTTGAATGGCAAAGACCAGTTTCAAAAACAAACCGTTTAGTAGGTAACGTTTCACTTTCTTACAAGTTTAACAACCACTTTAAATTAACGGGTAACGTTCGTAGAAACCAAATTTCTTCTACCTATGAATATATTACACCTTCTGAAATGCAAAACTCTGGTACACAAACTGGTGACCTTGCTTACTATGGTGTAAACTCTTCTAGTTCTTCAGAAAATAACTTTGAATTGATTGGTACTTATAACAATAAGTTTGGTCAGTTTGCTGTAAACTCAACAGTTGGTTATTCTTTAAGAAACAACAAAGCATCTAGCATGGCTACTAACACCAACAATGGTTTAGTAATTCCTGGATTGTATACGTTGAGTAACTCTTTTAATCCAGTTTCTTATTCTAGTTCTAGAAACGAATCTGAGTACAGATCTATTTTTGGAACGGCTAACGTTGGTTACAAAGAGTGGATCTCTGTAGACCTTACGGCTAGAAACGACTATGCCTCTGTACTTCAAAAAGGTGCAAACATTTTCTATCCTTCTGTAGGTACAGCGTTTATTATGTCTGAGTTGGTTAAAATGCCTTCTTACATCAATAACTTAAAATTCTTTGCGAGCTGGGGTAACAAACCACAGTTATTAGGTGCGTATGCATTTGCCCTTAACTATGGTTTAGGTGCTAACCAGTGGAATGGTAACGCGTTAATGGGTACGCCAGATGCGTTAATCGATCCTGAATTAAAAGGTTCATTAATTTCTACTAAAGAAGCAGGTATCGACATTAAATTGTTTAACAAATTAAATGTTAACCTTACTTACTTCGAAGAAATCAATGACAAGCAACCTGTAAACGTTTCAGTTTCTGGTGCTTCAGGATTTACGGGTAAAAACATCAATGCTGCACGTATTGATAAAAAAGGTTTTGAAGTTCAGTTAAATGCGAACATCGTAAATACCAAAACTTGGAACTACGAAGTGTCATTAAACTACGCTAATTTATTATACAATAAAGTAGTAACCATTGCGCCTGGTATCTCTAGAATTTCTTTAGGAGGTTCTGCATTTGGTACAAGAGGTGCAACGGCTTATGCTGCTTTAAACGAAACTTGGGGTCAATTAATTGGATCTCAAAATGTATATAGCAATGGCCAACCAGTAATATTATCAAACGGTTACTATAAAGTAGCTGCAGACCAAAACTTTGGTTCTGTATTACCTAAGCACACAGGTGGTATGTTAAATACATTACGTTTTAAGGGTAACTTAGAATTGAATGCAAACATTACATACCAATTTGGTGGTAAATTCTACTCTCTATCTCACATGTGGGGTTACTTCTCAGGCTTGTTAGCTGAAACAGCTGCCATGAATGATAAAGGTAAAAACGTTCGTGATGCTGTTGCCGATGGCGGTGGTGTTCACGTTGTAGGTGTAGATGAAGCGGGTGCAAAAGTAGATCGTTATATCGACGCTAATACGTATTTCACTCAGTTCTATTTCCAAAGAAATGCTACTCCGTTTATTCACTCATTATCTTATGTGAAATTACAAGAAGTAAGTCTTGGATACCATTTACCAGTTGCTAAAATGGGTCTTCAAAAAGTTTGTAAAGACTTAACGGTATCGCTTATCGCAAGAAAGCCATTACTATTATGGTCTGAAGACAAAATGTTTGATCCATCAGAAATTTCTCCAACCTTTGGTGAGAACGGTCAGTTCCCAAGTGTTAGAGGTGTTGGTTTGAATATCAGAGTAATATTCTAATTCATTCAAATCATTAAATTTTAAAATTAAAGACATGAAAAATAAATTAGTTGCGCTAGCACTTTCATCCCTTGTCCTTTTCGGATGCTCAAAAAGTATCGATGATTTTGGTGACATGAACGTGAACCCAAACTCAACGCCAATCCCTGTAACCAGTGCGCTTTTAACCAACGTCTTATCGGGCATTGGTGGTACCGCTGTTGGTATAACACCTGGTTATTATTGCCAGTATTTCTCTCAAACACAGTATACCGACGAATCTCGTTATACGCCGCCACAAGCAGATTTTGATGGTTATTATTCTGGTGCATTGTATGACTTACAAAACATCATCAATGTAAACTCAGATCCTAAGTACAAAGATCTTGCAGCACTTGGTGGTAGTAATGCCAATCAAATTGCCATTGCAAGAATCTTAAAAGCTTATTACTACCAGATCGTTACCGATTATTGGGGTGACGTACCTTATACGCAAGCTTTAAAAGGTAATTCTGATATCGCTTATGACAAGCAAAGTGCTATTTATCCTGCACTCATTGCAGAATTAAAAGCAGCTGTTGCTCAGTTTGATGCGGGTACAACCGTTAAAGGAGATATTATTTACAGTGGTAGCACTGCTAAATGGACAAAGTTTGCTAACTCATTACGTATGATGATGGCACTTCGTTTATCTAAAATTGATCCTACAACTGGTAAAGCAGAATTTGCATTAGCATTAGGTACCAATAATTTTATTGATGCCGCTGCAGATAACTTTACAGTAAACTACCCAGGTGGTGCTTTCCTTAACCCTTGGTATAATAATTACTTAACTCGTAAAGACCAAGGCGTTTCTAGTTTTGTAACTGGAATGCAAGCTGCTAATAGCGATCCACGTGCTGCTGCATTTGGTTCTTCTACAGTAGGTATCCCTTACGGTTTAACTAGAGATTTAGCTTCTTCTTTTGTTAGTGCTAACCCTTCATGGGCTTACGTACTTCCATCTGCTAAGCGTGCTGCAAACTCTCCTGTTATTGTTTTATCATCTTCTCAATTAAAGTTTGCACGTGCAGAAGCTGCCAAATTAGGCTGGACATCTGAAACCGCTGCTACTTTATATGCAAATGGTGTTAAAGAGAACATGACTGATTGGGGTGTATTTACACAAGCTGCTTATGATGCTTACATGTTAACAGTTGCTTTAAATGGTACGGATGACCTTAAGTTAATCAATACACAAGCTTACCTTGCTTTTTATCCGAACGGATTCCAAGGCTGGTGTAACTGGAGAAGATCAGGTTTCCCTGTATTAACGCCAACTGCATATGCTGCTAACGTGAGTAAGCAAATTCCACGCAGATATATGTATGGTACTAGAGAATATTCTACCAACTCTAAGAATGTAACTGCAGCTGCAGCTAACTATTCTGGTTCTGATGGTGTTAACTCTTCTGATGCTAAAGTATGGTGGGATAAATAATTTTATCTGACCTTCTAATACTGTGGCGGCCCCGATTTTTCGGGGCCGCCTTTTTTTTAAAAATTTCGGTTACTTTTGCTTCACAATTTTACCCCATAAATTTATACCATGGAACAACAACAAGGCAATCAGTTAAACATTGAAATTTCAGAAGAAGTAGCAGAAGGTAGTTATGCCAACCTTGCTATTATTACGCATAGCAATGCCGAGTTTGTAATAGACTTTGTAAATGTGATGCCTGGTACTCCAAAAAGTAAAGTAAAATCGAGGGTGATTTTTACACCCCAGCACGCCAAGCGTTTTATGAAGGCCCTCGCCGAAAACATTGAGCGTTATGAAGCCGGTAATGGTACTATCAAAGACCTGGAGCAAATTGAAATTCCGATGAATTTTGGCGGTCCAACAGCGCAAGCATAAATATGGGCGGCGCAAGCTTAATGTTAGTATTAGATACGCATATATAAAAATGCAATGTCAATAAATTAGGTATAAGTCAATTGTGAAGTTAAACAGCAAAATAATACCTTCGTTGGCATATTCTATTAGACTATGAATCCTTCCGTAAAAATCTTTTCAGGCACTGGTTCTGAAGAACTTGCACAAAAAATTGCCCAACGTTTTGGCGCCCCAATAGGCAAAATAAATATCCAGCGTTTTAGTGATGGAGAAATCCAGCCCGTGTTTTTAGAAAGTGTTAGGGGGGATTATGTTTTTTTAGTACAAAGTACGTTTGCCCCTACCGATAATTTAATGGAGCTGCTCCTCATGATTGATGCAGCTAAAAGAGCGAGTGCGTATAAAATTATTGCCGTAGTGCCTTATTACGGTTATGCGCGTCAAGACCGCAAAGACAAGCCAAGGGTTGCCATAGGCGCCAAGTTGATTGCTACTTTATTAGAGGCAGCCGGCGCCAACCGTGTTATCACTATGGATTTACACGCGGCGCAAATTCAGGGTTTCTTTGATGTACCTGTAGACCACTTAGACAGTTCTGCTATATTTATCCCATACATTAACGACCTTAAATTGCAAAACCTTGCTTTTGCCGCGCCTGATGTGGGAAGCACCAACCGTGTGCGTGAAATAGCGAGCTATTTTAATGCCGAAATGGTCATTTGCGATAAACACCGTAAGCGTGCCAACGAAATTGCCAGTATGGTGGTTATTGGTGACGTAGCAGGTAAAGACATTATTCTGGTAGATGATATTTGCGATACAGGAGGCACTTTAGCCAAGGCAGCCAGTTTATTAATAGAAAAGGGCGCCAAAAGCGTTAGAGCCTTAATTACCCACCCTGTATTAAGCGGAAACGCCTATGCAAACATCGAAAACTCTGTGTTAGAAGAGCTTGTGGTATGTGATACCATTCCTTTAAGGCAGTCTAGCCCTAAAATTAAGGTGATTTCTGTGGCCGACTTGTTTGCCATTGCTATCCGTAATGCCTATGAAAATAAGAGTATTACCAGCCTTTTTATACATTCTCAGCTTAAAGAACGCGGCTAAAAGGTTTTTTCCTTACCTTCGCCGTCCAAATTTTTTATTATGAAATCAATTACAATCGAAGGACACCTGAGGACCGATCATGGCAAAAAAGCCGCCCGCCAAATTCGCTCTCAGGAAAACGTGCCAGCTGTAATTTACGGGGGTGCTCAGGAGGTAAATTTTTACGCTTCTGCAAAGGCATTTAAGCCTTTAGTGTACACTGGTGAGTTCCAAATTGCTGAAGTTACCGTTGACGGTAAAATGTACAGATGTATCTTAAAAGATCTTCAGTTTGACAAAGTATCTGATGCGTTAATTCACTTAGATCTTTTAGAACTAGTAGACGACAAAAAAGTAGTAGCAACCCTACCTCTTAAATTTGTTGGAACGTCTGTAGGTGTTAAAGAAGGTGGTAAGCTTGTTATCAAAATCAAAGCTTTAAAAGTGAAAGTTTTACCTAAAGACTTGGTTGAAACAATTAGCGTAGATATCACTAACCTTGCAATCAATGAAAACATTAGAGTAGAAGACGTAAAAGCTGCGGGTATCGAAATCCTAAACTCTCCACGTATTCCTATTGCTTCTGTAGTAATGACACGTCAGTTAAAGCAAGAAGAAGCAACAGCTGCTAAAGAAGTTAAAAAGAAGTAATTCACTTAACAATAACTTTATCAAAAAGGCCTTCGCTAAAACGAAGGCCTTTTTTAGTATTTTTGTAATCGCCATGCATAAATTTTTAATTGTAGGACTCGGTAATATTGGATCCGAATACGCACACACCCGCCACAACATTGGTTTTGATGTAGTGAGCGCTTTTGTGCTCAAGCATGGCGGCCTATTTAAAAACGACCGCTTAGCAGACGTGGCTACGGTTACCTGGAAGGGCAAACAATTTATTTGCATCAAGCCTACAACGTATATGAACTTAAGTGGTAAAGCATTTAAGTATTGGATGGACAAAGAAAAATTGGAACCTAGCCAAACGCTTACGGTGGTGGATGATTTAGCTTTACCACTCAATAAAATGCGCTTAAGGGGCAGTGGTTCTGACGCGGGGCATAATGGATTAAAAGATATTCAGTTAATGCTTGGTACCGATGTGTATCCAAAGCTTAGGTTTGGTATAGGCAACAATTTTAGTAAAGGTGGTCAAGTAGATTTTGTGTTAGGTAAATGGTTAGCAAGTGAGCAACCGGTGGTACAACAAAAAATTGACAAGAGCATTGAGGTGATTGAATCCTTTGCTGCGATTGGGCTTGATAGAACCATGACGGTTTGCAATGCATTAAATTTTGAAATTTAATTTTTATGAAAATATTTTGTGTAGGCCGTAATTACGCAGCGCACGCCAAAGAATTAGGCAACGCTTTACCTGAAGCACCCGTTATTTTTATGAAGCCTGATACGGCCTTACTAGCACCTGGTGCTAAGTTTGAGTATCCAAGTTTTACTTCTGATTTACATTACGAAATAGAACTTGTTTTACGCATTGGTAAAACCGCTAAAAACATTTCGGCTGCTAACGCCCTTAGCTGTGTAGACGCCATTACGGTAGGGATCGATTTTACGGCCCGCGATGTACAAGCCGGCCTAAAATCTAAGGGGCTGCCTTGGGAAAAAGCAAAGGCCTGGGATAACTCGGCTATTGTAGGGGAGTGGAAGCCATTTAATAGTGCCGCTGGTAGCGAAATCTTGTTTTCCCTTACCAAAAACGGCCAAAAAGCACAAATGGGCACCACACTCGACATGATTTATAGCTTTGAAACTCTTTTAGAGCATATATCAGGCTACTTTACTCTATCGCCGGGGGATTTAGTATATACGGGCACCCCCGCTGGTGTGGGGCCTTGTTTACCCGGTGATACACTAGCTGGTTTTTTAGGTGACGAGAAATTGTTTGAATTAGCTATCCATTAAAACATTTGATACCCTATATTTGCAGCCCTAAATGGACCTCTTGGCGAGGTAGCTCAGTTGGTTAGAGCACAGGATTCATAACCCTGAGGTCCCGGGTTCAAATCCCGGTCTCGCTACATGAAAATCAAGGACTTACGTTAAATCGTGGGTCCTTTGTTGTTTCTGCTTCATGAATTGTGTCATGTTTTGTGTCATGAATTTCTACTTTTTACCAAATACACGAACCTTTAATGCTGATATTTCTACTGCGGTTAACACCTTAGGATCAAGGTAATATTTATCCAAAACATGGGTGGTAGAGTGGGAGCTAACCAGTCCCGTATCGTCACCTAATACTTGATGGTGCCAAGTCAAATAGGTTTTACGAAGATTACTTAAACTGATGTCTTTTTTAATACCTGCACCTTCTTTGTAATGAGAAAACCCTCTGCTCAAATCGGTCATGATGGTTTTAGTTTTTACATCTCTGTTTGGAAATAGAATATATTCATCCATTCCAATCTTTTCATTCATACCCCATTCAATAAGAAAATCTTCAAGGTCAACATTGATACCAATGTATTTCTTACACTCCTTATTATTCTTTTTCATCCTCTTTACTTTTAAGTTATCAATGATGAATAATTTAACTCCTTGTGGAGTACTAAAGATGTCAGACCATTTTAGGTCCACCACTTCTTCACGCCTACCACCAGTTAATAGGAATAATTTGAATCCATCTTTTAGATAGGGTTTAAACATATTCTTCTTCTCGCCTTTGCCACCTAATGTTATAATTGGGTTGAATGTATCAACGGCTGCTAAGATTTGATTAAACTCGTCCTCTGTGATTATATCAATGTTAGACGGGGTTACGACTTTTGGTACAAACTTTCTAAATGGGTTTTTCATCTCAATATTCTCAATCTCGATTAAGAATTCAAAGAATGTACGAACTGCGATGAAACACTTATTAAAAGACCTATCTCCATAGTTATCCTCTGCCCATTTATAAAAGTTGGATACATCCTCAATTTTGATATCAGTAGGTCTGGTTCTTTTAATGTTTTTTGTTAAGGCCACATTCTCAATCAATTTCCAACAAAATCTAACACATTCGTCAATATGATCTTGAGTTAAATTCTTTTTAAGGTGTGCATATTTTGACTCGCCTGACATGTATTCTCGGTATTTAACCACTGCGTCTCCAATACTATAATCAGTCAAACTTACTGAATCTATTTGTTTAACCTTTTCAAATCCATTTTGAATTAGTTCTTTTTCAAATAGAGCACATTCTATAATTGCATCATTATAATTTTTTGCTTCCAAGTAGAATGATTTAGTAGCATTCTTTGAACCAGGTATATGAATTCTTACTCGATATACTTGTCGGTCAAAATGCCTGCATTTACTATTATCAACCCTGCAGGTCCTGCAAAATATT
Source organism: Sediminibacterium sp. (assembly GCA_040403595.1). Classification (GTDB taxonomy): domain Bacteria; phylum Bacteroidota; class Bacteroidia; order Chitinophagales; family Chitinophagaceae; genus Sediminibacterium. The sequence continues at coordinate 115,295 of JBBAKI010000008.1, forward strand.
TTTAGTCCTTTGTGTGGATTCTTTGGCAATGTAAGTTTTATCATCCTAACAATCTTTTGTATCGTTCTTCATCTTTTTTATTAATATTTGAGGATTTGATTCTTGGAATAGGGGAGATTTCGTCTTCTAATAATGTAATAGTTAAATTATATACCGATAGGTCTTTAACAACATCTCTGTATCGATCCTTCCATTTGTCTGGATATTTGTTTCTTAGTTGCTGCACATAAGGCTTATCAATTTGACTATCTACTTCAATTTGATATACAAATAGGCTATTAATAAATCTGTGAATTTTGATTCTATTCGCCAGTAACCATTTTTTTGCTGTTTCAATGTTTTTTACATTTATTCTTTCTGCAACCTGAGCTAATGTTAGGGTATCTAGACCTTTAGATATATTGTTAAATTCTTGTGACATGTAGTAACTTGTATTTTTTAAAAAATTAGATCGTTTTTGATATTACGTTCCATATTTCTTTTTGGTTATTAATTATCTCATAACTTTTTATTGTTATTTCAGATAAGTCAAAACCTTCAAATATATTTCCTTTAATTGTATCTACCTTCCATTCTTTACCATTTAGTAAGTAATCTAATAAAATACACTTCCTTGACCATAGTTGTTCACTTGGGCCATCAAGTCCATCAACTAATAGATTTAATTTTAATTCTTTTTTAGGTAATTCGATATCGAAATTGTATATCCCTTTAATTTGTATTTTCATATAAGGTTCTTTTAATTTTAAGATGTTTTTCTTTAATTTCTACTCTTTCTATTTTTTTCATTTAAGATGATTTTTAAATAGTATTTGCCAGTATTTAATTAATAATTTAAAATCCCTTACCTTGATACCAATCGATAATCTCATTAACTATTTGGTCGTATTCTAGGTCTAAGTCTAAAAAGTCAAATGGATGTGTTCTAGTTGGGGGATAATTAAATAATTTCAGTATTAAATCTCTAGTTATTTCTCTCTCCAGAGTAGTACCTTCATAATACATATTTTTTTCAATAAAGTATAGTCTTACTAATTCAGTAGAAATGACAACTTCCACCTTTTTAAGTTTGTTATCAAAAATATCACCATGTAATTCGCCTGGTGCATAAAAGCTCCATGTATATTCAATTAATTCTTTATCCATAATATTTCGGTTTTTTTTCGTGGTTTTGACTTCCAACTTTTGTTATTGTATTTAATAAATTATAAACTTCTTTTTTGGGTTTAAAAATTATGGTTAACCTCCACCATAAGGTTTAAATAATTAATTAAACTTCTCAGGTTGATTAATAATCATCGACCCATATTGAAATTTATCCTCTTTCCAATCTTCAATTACCTCATCCTCTCCATCAAAAAGAAAATCATTTCGTCTGTTAAATCCTTCTGTGAAAAAGTTTGCAAATCCGAGCCAATCCTCATCTGAGATTTCGATTCCGAACCTACTCGTAATTCCCTCTCTATTGACATAATATAAACCATGAATATATCTTTCCCTTTTCAGGTAAGTAATGATTTCATGTGTTTCCATCTCATTAATTACTTTGCTCATTTTATTTGTGGTTTTTTTTCGTGGTTATAACCTCCAACTTTTGTTTTAAAATATTTTTATTGTTTACTAATAATCTTGTGAATTAGAGTTTTCGATACACCATACTCCTTGGCTAGTCGTAATTTCCCATAGACGTATGGATTGTATTTTTTCCTTATCTCCAAGATTTTATCAATAGATAATTTCCTTACCCTATTTTCATTGAATATTTTAAAGGCAATGGGTTGTATTCCCATGTTTTTTCCTTTGTGTAATTCTGATAGGATTTCATAACTCATCAATTGTTTGTCAGATTTTTTCGCATATTCCGACTCTTGAATTTTCTTTAACTCCTGCAATACAGCCTTATTATTCATTGGTTAAATATTTTAGATAATTCATCTTCCAGATACGTTCATAGGTCTCAGGAAAGTCCCTCATGACAGAGAACATCTTCTCAACAGTTCTGATATTCTTTTCTTTGAACTGTCCCCAATAATGGTATAAGAAGTCTAATACCTCACATATTTCTTCTGATGTTGGGTCATAGTCTTTTAGACAATCACTCTCAATCACAACCGAACTAATCCAACCCCAGAATTCATTCTTGGTTAATTCAAAGTCGGCTACATTAACACGACCCCTTATCCCATACAAATGCCCTAAATATGTTGCCTTACTTTGACGTTTTAATTTTGCGAGTTCTACTTCATTGTCATATGGCAACCTATTGTTGCTAGTAAAAATGAAAGTCATGTTATCTGTTGGTATTTTAAATCCCATTTTACCTGGTTCACTGAAGTAGTCAATTGCATCTTTTTGGATGTCATTTAAATTCCCACGTTGACTTTGTAATGATTTTTCATATACTAATACTCTATCGCTGTCAAGAACTTTTTTCATGATATTCACATTATTGGTATTTTCAAAAAGTACTTCACAGTCATCTACATGGATTACAACCTTTTGTTCTGGCGGCACTAAAAATCTAATCACAGCTAAACTCAACCCAAAAGCGAACATGCTGATATTTCCCGATATTGGGTAGAAACTGATTTCCGACTTGGACAGAAATTCTTGAACTGTAAACGTTTTCCCAAGACCAGGAGGAGAATAGATGTAGTAATCTTTATGTTTTCTTTCAATACAAGGTTTAGTTGCTTTTTCAATCAATAATTTCATCCATTCATTTTGAATTTTTCCTTGTTCGATTGCTTCCAATTGTTTACAGGACATCAAGTCATAAACATTTTTTTTAGTTAATAATTCATACATTTTTATTTGTTTTATTTGTTATTTAATTATGCGGCTTGAATTAGTTCAACTTCCGAATCTCTCCTGTAGGCTATGTCATTGATAATATCTAAATCAACACGGTTAAATTCTTTAATAGATTTGTCTAACATTCTACATCCTACCTTGAAATACTTATCAGACAGCTCAGTTGAAAGTGTTCGTCTATTTAAAAGTTGTGATATACGCCCAACGACATTACTTCCTGCCATGAAATCGCATACGGTGTCCCCTTCATCAGTTGTCAGCAAAATCGGACAGACGGGTAGCATTGGGCTCATGATTGCAGGATGAGCGTCTTCAAGAATATTATAAACATCATGATTCTTACCAACTGATGTTTTAATGATATTCTCAACAGTTTGTTCTTCAATATGAGTGTAGATTTTTTTATACCCTTTACTTAAACTCACACTTTTTTTAGCAACTTTTCCCTTGTTATCTACATCCTTATGACCTTTTGAAATTGATGGTTTAGAATCTTTTGTTTTATAGGTAAGTTTTCTATACTTAGCCTTCTTGGGATCTACAACAAACCAAAGTATATACTCAACATTATTCGTTGGTCTATTTTTATCATCTGCACCTCCATTACCTTTTGGATTCTTTTTAGACCACACTAACATTTCATTGAATACTAATCCTGTCTCTTTGGTTATATAATCGATTAACATAAATGGGATTCCTTGTGCTACACGATTGATATATTTGTCTCCGATATTGATCATCAAACTACCCGACTCCTTTAGAGTTATTTTAATCTTATTAATGATTCTGGCAATCTCTTGACAATATTCTTCTTTCTGTTCTTGATGTCCTGGTTGGTCAAGGTCTCCAATATCATAATATCTTAAAAACCAGTAGTATATTGATGTTAATACCAAATCCACAGTTCCATGATGTTCCTTTAAATTTTCAATTTCAACACAATCAATATTATAAGAGTGACACTTATCAGGTATTACAAATGAACCCTCATACGTCTCATCTAATTCATCCATTGATTTAATTAACTTGATAGCGTCCTGCACAGTAATTTTACCCTCAGTTACTTTTTCTGTAAACCCATATTTTTTCTCGATATCAATTGGATGGAATAT
>JBBAKI010000009.1:0-109520 GCA_040403595.1 Sediminibacterium sp.
CACCTCTTCCCATTCCGAACAGAGAAGTTAAGTCCCCCATGGCCGATGGTACTTGCGTTTCGCTGGGAGAGTAGGTAGTTGCCATATTTATTAAAAAGCCTCGTATATCTTAATTGATATCACGAGGCTTTTTGTTTTAGGGATATCTCAATATTCATATTCACTTTATTTGATCCAGCTAGGAGTTGTATATATGTCCTTGATTAAATAGCTCCTTCATTATATTGCATCAAACACTTCATTAATTTATATTTCCATAAAGTATAGACATAAAAAAAGTCCCGCAATAAATTGCAGGACTTTTTTTATGTAAGCTTAAAAATTTAGTAGATATTAATATCTGTTAAATCCTCCGCCTCCACCGCTGTTTCCACGGTCACGGTTGTATCCACCGCCGCTTCCGCCGCGATTTCCACCACCACCACCACTGTATCCACCACGGCTTCCGCCGCCGCCGAAGCTCTTCTTTTTGAAGTCGCCTCTTTCGCCTTCTGGACGTGGAGTTGATTCATTAACTACAATCTTGCGCTCCATAACATCAGTGTCGTGTAATTGGCTGATAGCAGAACGAGCTGCTTCATCATCTGCCATTTCTACGAAACCAAAGCCTTTGCTGCGGTCATTGTTAAACTTGTCTGTAACGATCTTTGCACTTGTTACTTCACCAAATGGAGTAAATAAGTTTTGCAGGTCTTCACTGGACATATTCCAGTTTAGGTTTCCAACGTAAATGTTCATGTTCTTTAAAAAAATTAAGTGATCAAAAACCAACGATTGAACTGAACCAAAACCTAAAACATTTACGAAATAAATGTTTTGAGAATAGGAAGAACTTTCATTGGACAATTCGAAGGTATGTAATTTGTGGGAAACCAATTTTTTTTTATAACTTTTTTACCTTTTAAGTCATAAAAAAACCCGGCCATAGCCAGGTTTTTTTGTATAAAAGGTTGATTAGTAGCAGATTACTCGCCTACAACTTCAAAATCAATTTCAGTAATATTACCGTTACCAAAGTCGATAGAAGCCTTATAAGCACCTAATTCTTTCACTTCATCTACAATAGAGATACGCTTGCGATCAATTTCGTAACCTTTTTGGTCACGGATAGCACGTGTGATTTGTAAAGAAGTTACTGCACCAAATATTTTACCGCTTGTACCTGTTTTAGCAGTTAGTTTAACTGGGCTAGATTTTAGTACATCGATTACTTTATTGATTTCAGCTAACATTACCGCTTCTTTTTTAGCCTTAACTTTTAACTGTTCGTTAAGTTGTTTAAGGTTAGAAGGGCTTGCTTCAACGGCAAACTTTTGTGGGATTAAAAAGTTACGAGCATAACCGCTTTTAACAGTTACGAGTTCACTCTTACCACCTAAGTTGTCTACGTCTTGAATTAAAATTACTTGCATGTTGTTTTTGTTTTAGTCCCCAAGAGCCCAGCTATTGCTGTCTCTCGCCCGTTGCGAGATTAGGGAAGGTTACTAATTAGGGTATTACTTTAATAAGTCAGTAACGAAAGGTAATAAAGACATTTGACGTGCCTTTTTAACTGCGTCCTGTACTTTACGTTGATACTTTAATGAGTTACCGCTCAAACGACGTGGTAATAATTTACCTTGTTCGTTAATGAACTTTTTAAGGAACTCAATATCCTTGTAGTCTACGTATTTGATGCCGTATTTCTTGAAACGACAAAACTTTTTCTTTGGTTTCTCCTGCTTAATTGCGGTCAGGTATTTTATCTCATTCTTTGCCATGTGATTAAGCCTCCATTTTTTGTTTTACCGCAAATCCGCCATTTCTTTTTACGTGGTTGTACTCGACGGCGTATTTATCGAGTTTCGTAATCATGTGACGCATAATTTGCTCGTCACGTAAAATTTGAATCTTAAGTTTTTCGTTAAGATCAGTTGGGCCGCTGTATTCTAACACCCAGTAAATACCAGTTGTCTTTTTTTGAATAGGGTAGGCCAGTGATTTAAGACCCCAAGGATTTGAATGCACAGTAGCTCCACCGAAGCTAGCAATCATATCTTGGTATTTTTTCTGAGAAGCTTTAAAGTCTTCTTCAGAAAGAACCGGAGTGAAAATCACCATCAATTCGTAATTACTCATTACTTGAATTTTTAGGTTTAAAATTGGGTTTACCCAGTGGGCTCCACCGAAATGGAGAATCTGCCAAATACAGATTTGGGGATGCAAAAGTACGTAAAAGCACTGGTTTTACTGCATTTTTCAGTCTATTTTTTCTAGTAAAACCAGAAAAGTTGGGAAATGATCGCTAAAACCATCCCTAAACTGGTTCCCATCCCATGTTCGAAGCGGATATCCCTTAAAGCGGCTCTGGTGTTCAATCATAAAAAAGGCTTTATATATGTGCGGGCTGCCTAAAAATAGCCCACCGGTTTGGCGCGGTGGCAGCCAGTTTTGAGACACTAAAATTTGGTCAAAAATACCCCAACTATCCCTATTGGCAAGGGTTCCGTTGCCTTTGGCTAGTACTTCTACCCATGGATTGTATAAATCCGACTTTTTAATCATTTTGAGTCCTCCGCTAGATTGAAGCACATGGGATACGCTGTAATCGGAAGGGTTATCGTTTAAATCCCCCATGACCATAATTTTTGCCTCTGGCGACCCTGCCAGTATCGTATTGATATGCGCTCTACAAACCCTGGCCGCTTTGGCTCTGGCTTCTATACTTCTTTTTTGACCACCTCTTCGGCTCGGCCAGTGATTTACGTAAATATGCACCGTGTCTTTGAGTAAAATCCCCTTAACGTATAAAATATCACGTGTAAAAATCGATTCTTTGCTTTTGGCTGGCAATAAAACTTCTAAACTTTCATGTGCAACAGGTCTAAAGTATTTAGGCTGATAGAGTAAGGCAACATCAATGCCTCTTTTGTCTTTTGAATTTTCATGCACAAACAAATAGTTTCTATTTTTTAAAATAGGATGCTTAATTAAATCATGGAGTACGGTGTCGTTTTCAATTTCAACAGCACCTAAAATAGCAGGGCCATCGTTGTTAAATTCGGTTCCAATTTTTTCTACAACCGTAGCAAGATTACTTACTTTTTTTTGGTAGATACTGCTGGTATAATGCTTGGCGCCGGTTGGTAAAAAATCTTCGTCATCAACCGTAGTATTGTTAATGGTATCATAGAAATTTTCAAAGTTATAAAAAGCAGCAATGCAGCTATGGTACTTGTCTGGCATGGTTTTGATTAAAACCACCTCTTTTTTAATGGCGGCCTTACAGCCTACAATTAGTAAGGCAAAAATGGCAATGCTAACTAGGAACTGATATTTATTTTTTATGTTGTGCATTTCTTTTATTCGCTAATTACAATTATTTAAACTGGTATTTCACGCCAATGTTTTACAACTATCATTTTGCTATTTGAACTGTATTAGATTGTGTGGGAAATCTATGTTATGCGCGCTGTTTTTTTATTTTTGATTTGTTTATGGATGCTACCTTTTTTACATGCGCAAAAGCGCATCAAACAAAAAAGGCCACCAAATACACTTGTACAAAAAGTAGTGATAACAGAGCCTGACGAAATCCCAATTGTCGTATTAGATTCAGATGCAAAACAGGATTCCGATCATTTTTTTATTGCTTCTGCCTTACAATCCAACAAAGACCCCTTTTACAATACAGCTAGTTTTGGATTTAGCGCCGCTGGCTTTAGGGTAAAAGGGCTAGATGCTCGCTTTTCACAAACGCTCATCAATGGCTTATCGATTAAAAGTTTGTTAACCGGTGGTTCGCATTATGCGGTGTATTCGGGCCTTCAACAAATGATGCGAAAAACGGTGGTAATGGATGGCGTTGCAGGCAATGAACTTTCTTTTGGAAGTCTTGGTAACACTACCGGCGCAGACATTCGAGCGCTTGTTATGCAAAAGCAAAACAAGCTTGCTGTTACATTTTCAAACCGGGCTTTTTCACATAAGTATAGTATTCAAATAGCGAGTGGCGCACGAACAAATGGCTGGGCTTTTGCCGCACAGTTTAATGCACGCTTAGCATCTGAAGGTTATTACAGTGGCTGTGGGTATGCCGGCTATGGGTATATGCTTAGTGTCGATAAAAAAATACAAGAGCGGATGATGCTGTCTTTGTCTTTCTTGGGTGCGCCCATTGCCGCAGATAGGCAGGCACCTATACTCCAAGAATCGCTACAATATTTTGGCGCATATTACAATCCTAACTGGGGCATGCAAAACGGACTTAAACGAAACGCTGTAAAAAGCACTACACATTTGCCAACTATTATTTTTTCTACGGCGCTATCCTTACCCGCAGCGCAAAAATTAAATATGGCTATTGGTTTAACGGTGGGCACTAAAAGTACCACCGCACTTGATTGGAATAGCGCCGCAGATCCACGCGCCGATTATTATAAATACCTGCCTAGTTATTACAAAGACTCGGCGCTGCATGCACATATATACGCGGAGCTTTTACAAAACCCAATAAAAGGACAACTAGACTGGACGGGCCTTTATACCCTTAATGCATCCATCATTGATCCTGTAGTTATTTCAGGTACGCCCAATTTAATACTTCAAAAAAGAGCAGCTGTAATACTAGAAAATAGGATAGACGCTCAAAAAACAATTGCTGCTTCACTTGTATACCAATCACCAATGGGAAGTGCGGGACTTTTTACGGCTGGCATAAATACCCAACTAGAGCAGCATCATTTTTATAAAAAAGTACAAGATTTATTAGGTGCCAATTATTATGTAAACCTCAATCAATTTGCAGAAGACGCCCTCCAAATTAGAACAGATGTAAACCAGTACGACGTTGAAAACCCCAATAAAATTATCCAGCAAAATGAAAACTTTGGTTACAACTATAAAGTGTTGTTGTCGCAAACAGAAGCGTTTTTGCAGGGCAGTTGGGTGTTTAACCGTTTTGATGTTTTTACTGGACTGCAACTAACGGGCAACAGCTTTTTTAGAAATGGGCTTGTAAAAAATGGACTGTTCCCGCAAAATTCTAAAGGTGCTTCATTTGTGTATCACTTTACTAGTCCTGCGTTTAAGCTTGGCGCTACCTATAAATTAACGGGTCGACATTATTTTAAACTAGAATTTTTAGCAGAGTCAAAAGCACCCTTATTTGACAATGTTTTTATTGCACCAAAATTGCGTGCAACGGTAACGGATAACATCCATTCCGAAAAAATAAGGTCGGCATTAATTGGGTATCAATATCAATCTGATTTTTGTAAAATAGGGTTTCGTGCATTTTTAATTACACAAAATAACGCACAGGATGTACTTACTTTTTACCACGATGGCTACCACAGTTTTGTAAATTATACCCTCACGGGCATAAATAAAATAATGCAAGGCCTAGAAGCCAGTGTCGATTTTTCTTTCAAAGAAAATTTGTCGTTACAACTTATTGGGGCTCTTAGTGATTACCGGTATAGTTCTAGACAACAACTTATAGTGAGTTCCGATAATGATGCGGTTATACTCGAAAAAGGCACTGTCTATGTTAATAATTTTAAGGTGGCGCGCACGCCGCAAAGGGCTGCTGCCATTCATGTATCCTATAGGCCAGGCTCTTTTTTTGCAACCATTAGCGCGCATTATATGGATAAGCGCTGGATGTCATTTAATCCCATTCGTCGAACCTATAGTGTCCTTGCAGCGCTTGATACCGCAAGTGCGCTAAGGACTGAGATTACAGCTCAAACACAGTTGCCTGCTATGTTTACGCTTGGCGCCTTACTAGGACAATCATTTAGGTGGTATGCATCAAAAAACAAAGTAGCGCATACGGTTATGTATACCATCAGTGTCAATAATGTACTGCAATCAAATCCTATTATTATGGGTGGGTACGAGCAACTCCGTTTTGATGTTGCAGGCCTCGATATAAAAAAGTTCCCGCCTAAATATTTTTTGGGATATGGATTTAATTTTTCTGCTACTATTTCTTATTCTTTTTAATATAAGTGTATGTCAGTTGCTTCCGGTTTTTTAGGGTTTAAAAATGCTTGTATTCAGTGGATTTATATCTTTTTTTTATGGGGTACTTTTTGTAATTGTGAAAAAGTTTGGGATGCGCCGCCACTTTATACGGGCCCTGCATTAAAAGCCAACATGTCTATCAAAGACCTGCTGCGGATACATATCCCCAATAATTTTGAACAAATTGGGGCCGATTATATTATTGAGGGTACAGTTACTGCCAATGACAAATCCGATAATTTTTATAAGTCCATAATGATTCAGGATTCAACGGCTGCGGTAACTATTAAATTAGACGGCTATCATTTATTTGCAAAATATGCACTAGGGCAAAAAGTTGGAATCGCACTTAATGGACTTTGGCTTTCCGATTATGCGGGTATGACACAAATTGGTGTAGGGGTTGATAAAACGGATCCGGCATCTCCCTTTTTACTGGGTATTCCACAACCCCTTATGAACCGCTATATTAGCCTTTTAACAGGGGGTAAATTAATGACACCCATACCTGTTTTGGCCGCCGGACTTGTAGATAGTTTAAAAGGATGCCTCGTTTCTATAGCGCAGTTAGAATTTGTGGTGTCAGATACGGGCAAACCTTATTCCGACCTTGTTAATCAACTACCAACTAGTCATACACTTCGCACCTGTTCTATTGGAAATTTATATTTGCGCACCAGCGGTTTTGCTTCATTTGGAAATGCCTTAACGCCAAGAGGTAACGGAACGGCTACAGGCATATACACCGTTTTTAGAACCCAAAAGCAATTGGTTATTAGAGATACTTCTGATATGCAGTTAACAGGTTTACGCTGCAGCGTTACTGGGCCAAAAACTTTATTTGCCGAGGACTTTACGAGTGCTGTTATAGATAGTAGTTTTGCTGCTGCTGGTTATAAAAACATTCCCGAAGTTGGCGGCAAATATTTTACTGCTAAAAAAACGTCTGCCAATTCCTATCTCGAAATTTCGGCTTTTGCGGCTAGACAAAACGCGGTGATATCTTGGCTTATTTTACCACCCATTAACCTCGATCATTCGGCCAACGAAATATTGCATTTTGACACCAAAGATGGCTTTGACAATGGCGCCATTTTGCAGGCCATGGTGTCCACCAATTATGATGGCAGTAGTAATCCAGCCAAAGCAAAATGGACCCTGCTGCCGGCCGTAATGGCCAAGGGTAGTACGAGTGGCTTTGCGCCCCAATGGTTGTTTTCCAATAATCTGGATTTGAGTAAGTTTAAAGGAAACGTTTACATTGCTTTTAGGTATGAGGGCAATGACCCCTCGGCCGCTATAGGCAAGCTTACCACCAGTTTTAGGCTTGATAATATTATCGTGCAGGGCAATTGACCCGGTTTTTGTGTCATCCTGTCAGAAATAGACTAAAAAAGGGGGCTTGGTACTTTATTTGTATGAGTTGGCTACAAATAACTGAACTATGCAAAAAGGACAAATACGCGTACAAACGGAAAATATCTTTCCAATCATTAAAAAATTCTTGTACAGTGACCACGAAATCTTTTTACGTGAGTTAGTGAGTAATGCGGTAGACGCCTCTCAAAAAATTAAAACCCTTTCTTCTATTGGTGAAGCCAAAGGAGACCTTGGGGAACTTCGTATAGACGTGGTACTAGATGCCAAAGAAAAAACACTTTCTATTATTGATAGAGGGGTAGGTATGACTTCTGAAGAGGTAGATAAATATATCAACCAAGTAGCATTTTCTGGTGCTGAAGAATTCATGGACAAATACAAAGACGCCAATATTATTGGCCACTTTGGTTTAGGTTTTTACAGCGCTTTTATGGTGAGTGATAAAGTAGAGTTGTATTCAAAATCATTTAAAGATGCATCTGGTGTGTTTTGGGGTTGTGATGGTAATCCAGAATTTGAATTATATGATGTAGACTACGCGCAGCGAGGTACTAAAATTGTTTTACACATTAGCGAAGAAAGCAAAGAGTTTTTAGAAGCTTCTCGCGTTAAAGCCATTCTCGATCGTTTTTGTAAATTCTTGCCCATACCTATTTATTTTTCTGAAGTAGGGATTAAAGAAGAAGGCGAGAAAAAAGATGAAATTGTTGAAGAAAAATCAATCAATAATCCGGATCCTATTTGGGTTAAAAAGCCAAGTGAATTATCTAAAGAAGATTACGAGAAGTTTTACAAAGAACTATATCCATTTGGCGAAACGCCATTGTTTTGGATTCATCTCAATGTAGATTATCCATTTAATTTAACGGGTGTTTTATACTTTCCTAAAATCAAGCAGAGCTACGAAATCCAAAAAGATAAAATTCAATTATACTGCAACCAAGTATTTGTTACCGACGAGGTCAAAGATATTGTACCAGAATTCTTGATGTTATTGCATGGCGTTATTGATAGCCCAGATATTCCTTTAAACGTGAGCAGAAGCTACTTACAGGGCGATCCTAACGTTAAAAAAATCAATGCGCACATTACTAAAAAGGTTGCCGATAAATTAGAAGAAATATTTAAGGCAGACCGTGCAGCATTTGAAGAAAAGTGGGAGAGCTTAGGCCTATTTGTTAAGTACGGTATGATGACCGACGATAAGTTTTTAGATAAGGCTAACAAGTTTATTGTGATGGAAGATACTACTGGTAAATTTCATACTCTAGAGGAGTACAAAACGTTAACCGAGGCTTCACAAAAAAATAAAGACGGCAAACAAGTTATTTTATACACCACCAATCCGATTCAGCAAGACGCATACATTCAGGCAGCTACTAAAAAAGGATATACCGTTGTTAAAATGGAAACCCTAGTAGACTCGGCTTTCATTAACAATATGGAAATGAAGTGGGAGAACGTCACTTTTGTAAGAGTCGATGCCGATATCGTTGACAATTTAATTGACAAGCAAGAGTCTAACGAATCTGTGTTAAGCAAAGACGACGCCGAAAAATTAAAGGAACTATTTAACTTACAAATTGCTGATTTACACGTTACCACAGAGGTTAAAGGATTAAGCGCTGATAGCGCACCGGTAGTAGCAACTAGACCAGAATTTATGCGCCGCATGAAAGATATGGCTGGCGTAGGTGGCGGTATGACTGCATTTTATGCGCAAATGCCTGATGAAGTAACCTTAACGGTAAATGGCAATCACCCAATATATCAAACCCTATTAAAGGAAGGCAACGCTGATTTGCAAAAAAGTCAGGTACGAAATTTAGCAGACCTTGCTTTGCTTTCACAAGGGTTATTAAAGGGCAATGATTTAACCAACTTCATTAATAGAAGTGTAGATCTTTTGCAAAATAAATAAGTGTTGGTAAAAAGGCGCTGTTAAGCACTTAAACGAAGGTCAATCATTTTAAGCTGAATGGTTTTTTCATTATTCCATTCATTTTCGTCAAGTGTAAAAACAATATCTAATGGCTGATTCATTTGTAGCAATGCAAATTTTTCAGCCATTTTAAATCCTATACCTGTTAGTGTAATGCCATCTTGTTGAAGTACAAATCGGATATGCTGTTCCTTCACAATTTTTGAGTAGCTCGTATTGTTTACATCTCTTGCAATAAACACAGGCTTCATATTTTCGGGACCAAATGGTTCCATCTGCGACAAAATATTATAAAACCCTTGGTTGATTTCTGTAAAGGAAATGGCCGCGTCAATAACAATTTCTGGAATGAGTAAGTCGTCGGTAATTTGACCTGCAACAGCTGCTTCAAATGCCGCCGCAAAGGCAGGAACGTTCTCCGGAAGCAAAGTCATTCCGGCGGCGGCAAAATGCCCACCATAGCCTATTAAATTTTCGCGGCATGCATGTATCGCTTCGTATAAATTAAAGCCAACCACACTGCGTGCGCTACCAGCAGCAATATCTCCACTTCTCGTTAAAACAATAGTGGGTCTATAATAGGTTTCTATCAGTCTACTCGCCACAATGCCTACCACACCTTTATGCCAATTTTCTTGGTACACAAAAGTTGTTTTTTTGTTGGTGTGCGAAGGGTCGTTTATAATTTGAGCAAGTGCATCTTCTGTAATACTACTATCTGCTTCACGTCGATCTAAATTGTCGGACTGTAGCATTTGTGCAAATTCAAGCGCCTTAGTAGCGTCTTGTTCAATAAATAATTGCACTGCTTTTTTGGCATCATCCATACGGCCAGCAGCATTGATGCGTGGCGCAATCACAAATACCAAATTGGTTAAGAGCATTTTTTTCTCCACCTTAGAAAGTTGGAGTAATGCTTTAATACCCGGGCATGGGTGTTGATTTACTTTTTCAAGTCCGTAATAGGCTAAAATTCTGTTTTCGCCAGTGAGTGGAACAATGTCAGCAGCAATAGCCGTTGCGGCTAAATCTAAATAGGTAAGATAGCTCTCGTCTGGTAGTTCTAATTGTTGCGCAAGTGCCATCATGAGTTTAATACCCACGCCACAACCACATAACTCTTTATAAGGGTAAGGGCAATCAATTTGTTTTGGATTTAAAATGGCTACTGCTGGTGGCAATATAGCATCTGGTAAGTGGTGATCACAAACGATAAAATCAATCCCTAAAGTTTTTGCATACGCAATAAGATCTGTGGATTTTATACCGCAGTCGAGTGATACAATTAAAGTGCAACCCGTTTCTTTGGCATAATCGATACCCATCTTAGAAACACCATAACCTTCTCTGTAACGGTGCGGAATATAATAATCGGTATTGTTATGAATGCCATTAATAAACTGGTACATGCTTGCAACAGCCGTGGTGCCATCTACATCGTAATCACCAAAAACAAGGATTCTTTCATTTGCATCGCGCGCAATTAAAATGCGTGCAACTGCCTTGTCCATATCTTTCATGAGCCAAGGATCGTGTAGGTCCGAAAGCTGAGGCCGGTAAAAGCTTTTTGCAATGTCAAAGGTTTCAATACCTCTTGCTACTAATATGCTACAAATGGTTTTATTGATAGACAGTGCGGCTTGTAGGGCCTCCGTTTTTACTGCATCGAATGCTACTATGGTCCACCTTTTTTCCATTAATATTTTCTATCGGTTGTATACCTTACCAATTCCTCTAAGGCTTCACGTACTTCTGAAGGAGGGAAGCTGTGTAATATGTCGAGGGCCTCATCTCTAAATGCAAACATTTTTTTTGTTGCATATTCAATACCGCCAAATTTTTCTACCGCATCTAACACAAAAGCTATTTTATCTTTTTCGGTATTTTGATTTTTGATAATGTAGATAATTTTTTTGCGTAGCGCTGCATCGCAGTTGTTAAGCGTATAGATGAGGGGCAGTGTTAATTTTTTTTCTTTGATATCATTTCCTGTAGGCTTACCAATAGCTTCGCTACTATAATCAAACAAGTCGTCTTTTAATTGAAATGCCATGCCTACTTTTTCTCCAAAAATTTGCATTTTTTCAATATCGCTATCATTTTCAAAAGTGGTAGATGCGCCAGCTGCACAAGAGGATGCTAGTAGCGACGCGGTTTTACCGCCAATGATTTCGTAATAGATAGATTCGTCTAAATTAAGCTTACGCGATTTTTCTAGCTGTAATAATTCGCCCTCACTCATGAGTCTTACGGCGTTAGAAAGTATTTGCAACACGCGGTGGTCTTTATTATCTAGAGAAAGTAAAAGTCCTTTGGATAATAAATAATCGCCTACTAAAACGGCAATTTTATTTTTCCATAAAGCATTGATTGAAAAAAAGCCCCTGCGTTCGCCTGCTTCATCCACCACGTCGTCATGAACCAGTGAGGCAGTATGTAATAATTCAACCAAAGAAGCAGCACGGTATGAAGCGTCGTTAATGTCACCGCCTAATTTAGCACTGAGTAGCACAAACATAGGACGCAGCTGTTTGCCTTTTCGGCGAACAATGTACTGCATGATGCGGTCTAGAAGTGCAACCCTGCTTTTGACGGCTTCCCTAAAGTGAACCTCAAAAAGGGCTAATTCTTTTGATATAACTTTCTTGGCTAGTTCCATTGTTTATTGGGCTGCAATATAGACAGGATTGGGCAGAATTTAACATACAATAAGCAGCGAAATCCTATCCGCGGGGCTCTTAATAGCGTATTTCACGGTGTATATGTACTTTTAACAATTTCTAAATCACAGTTACTTCCTCAATGTGTATTATTTAGAGTAATTTTGTATTAACATTAATTTAATAAGTTATGGCAAGTAAGAAATTTTTTTTAATGGGTGCTCTAGCATTGCTAATTAGCACCATGGGTATCGCACAAACAGATTTTGGATGGGATTGGAGAGATTCTTCCAAAGTAGCTGTAAAAAATCAACCGCAGCGTAATGAGTTTATCAATAACGTATATCCTTACCCAGCTAAACCTCGCAGTCAGTGGGAATTAGGTTTTGGACTTGGTATTGCTACCATTTCTGCCGACGTTAAGTCTAAGCCAGGTTTTGGCGGTTCCGTATCTGTGCGTAAAGCGTTAAGTCATACTTTTTCGTTACGTGCAAGTATTGCAGATTTAAATAGTGCTGGCGAGCCTAATACCTATCAGTTAACTCAAAACAGAGTGCCGTTTAAAACCAAAACGCGTCAGCTAGGTGTAGATGTTATTGCCTCACTTAATACTCTTAATTATTATAGAGGCAACCCTAAAACAAATGTGTATCTGTTAGCAGGGTATACGCTTTCTGGTTCTAAAGTATTATACAAAACAGCTACGCCTGGTGCACAGGCAGGTGGCTACCGTATATTTTACGGTTTAGGCGAGCCTGGTAGCGACGAAGGTTTATTAACCACTGGTTTAGGTGCTACCGTTAATGGTAGAAAATCTTACGCGATTTACAATAGCTTTAGCGCAGGCGCTGGTATCTCCTTTAAACTAAGTGATGTTATTAGTGTAGGTGTTGAGCAGCGCTTTACATTTGCTGCTTCGGGATACGATTATTTAGACGCCGTAAAAGCGGGTAACAGCAATGATTATATCGGACAAACGTCTGCTAGAATTAATATTAATCTAGGTGACCGTTCTAGAAAAGTAGCACCGCTTTGGTGGCTTAATCCTAACAATTATCTATACGGGGAAATCAATGCGCCTAAGCACATGAAACTACCAAAGGTTAAATTACCTGACGTAGACAATGATGGCGTAACAGATCAGTTTGACCTAGAACCAAACACACCAGCTGGTGTTGCAGTAGATGCACACGGCCGTGCAAAAGATACAGATGGCGATGGTGTTCCAGATTATAAAGACAAAGAACTTATTACCCTTCAGTCTTGCTTCCCTGTAAACAATGATGGCGTGGGTACATGTCCTGAGCCTGCTTGTTGCAAAGAAGTAAAAGAAATGGTAACCAACTTAAAAACTGGCGGCGGATCTCTTTGCCAAATAGGCGAATTGTCAACCATTGTTTTTGATAGAAATAAAACCAAACTTTCTAAAGAAGCTACCGAAACACTTGCAACACTTGCTGCTAAAATAAACGCAAACCCAAGTTGTAATATTCGCGTAACAGGGTATGGCTACGCGTCAAAATCTGCACAACAATTAAGTTGGGACCGCGTAACGGCTGTTATCAAATACCTAACCGAAAAGCAAGGTATTTCTGAGAGCAGATTTATATTTAACGCGGGTGCTGTAGGGAATGAACTACTTGTTAGTTTGTTTGGTACCGATGAACATGGAACAGGCGCAGCAACTGCTCCGCATCCTGAATTAAAAAAGTAAGGTCCAAGAAATTTTTAAATACAATTTAAAATGCCCCGCGTAGCGGGGCATTTTTGTTAGGTATGACAATAGATTTGTTGTGTTGCGATTTGCGCAGTTTGTTTTAGTTTTTGTGGATCGCGCAAAAGGAGATTTTATTATTTTTGCACAAAAAAATCTTAGCTCACTAAATTTAAATGCAGCTCACCAAAATTTTGAAGCGAAGAAATTTTTAAATCAGCGGCGCCAAAGCGGTCGTCTTTTTGTTGGGTAACATGCGGTACAATCACACATTTCATGCGAGCTGCTTTAGCGGCAACCAGTCCATTAAAGGAGTCTTCGAAGCAAATACAGTGCGTTGGGTGGGAGCCGAGCATGTTTGCGCAATTAAGGTATACTTGTGGGTGGGGTTTACCATAAGGTAAGTCTTCGGCGGATGCAGCAGCTTTTACATAGGGCCCAATGCCCGTCATTTTTACAACAAGATCTATGAGTGCTGGCGGTGACGAAGTAGCAAGTCCAATTTTAAAATTTCGTTTGTGAAAAAAGTCAAAAATATAAGCAACGCCTGGCATTACTTTTCCGGTAGATTCTATTTTTTGTAGAACTAAGTCTACAATCTTTTTTTCTACCTCTTTTAATTCGGTATCACCGATGTTAAAATAGTTAAACCACCATTGCACAAATTCTTTTGTTCTAAGTCCAGTGGTTGACTTGTATTGTTCTTCCGTTAAATTAACGTCATATAATTTAAATACTTCTGCAGCTGCGTCGTTCCATAAAGGTTCACTATCTACAAGTAGTCCATCAATGTCAAATATTACAGTATTTAATTGCATGCTGCTAATTTATGACACAAAAGTATACCTACCACCTTAGAAATAGACCTAAACGCCTATAATTGTAAACAAATGCGTAACAATTTGTTTACATTCCTTAATTTGCAGCACATGTTTAATGTGATGCCATGAAATTAATAGATCGATTTAGACATATTCGGGTGATTCGCACGGTGTTATATGCAGTGGTTGGTTTTATCACATATCCAGGACTTGTTCTTATCAACAAAGTAAAAATTGAAGGCACCGAAAATTTATTTAACCTGCCTAAAAAGAATGTTTTATTTGTTAGTAATCACCAAACTTATTTTGCGGACGTCATTGCTTTTGTACATATTTTTTGTGCTGTAAAATGGAGAAAG
This sequence comes from Sediminibacterium sp., assembly GCA_040403595.1. GTDB lineage: Bacteria > Bacteroidota > Bacteroidia > Chitinophagales > Chitinophagaceae > Sediminibacterium. Next base: position 14,886 of record JBBAKI010000009.1, read on the forward strand.
CATAACCGCCTTGGCCTTCCTTTTTATTTACTCAATCCATTTACCAATGTGTACATGGTGGCCGCGGCAGAAACCATGAATGCCAACTGGCTTACCAAGCTATTTAAACTTTGCGGCACACTTACCGTTAAAAGAACATGGCGTGCCGAAGGAAAAGACGTTTCAAGAGAAAGAGACAGTTCGGATACACAAAAAATTGATGAAGCGTTAAACCATAGTTGGGTGATTACATTTCCGCAAGGAACAACAAAACCATTTGCCCCTGGTCGCAAAGGCACGGCGCATATTATTAAAAATAACCAGCCCGTTGTAATACCTGTTGTGATCAATGGTTTTTGGAGAGCTTTTGATAAAAAGGGACTCAACTTTAAAAAAATGGGCACCATGCTATCGGTTCGTTTTAAAGAGCCCATGGTGATTGATTATACCGCTACTGTAGAAGAAATACTTTCTCAAGTGATGGACGCTATCGAACAAAGCAAAGAATACATGCTAAAAGGTAGACACCACGTATTAGCGCAACTAGAAAAGTAAGCGCAACAATAATGGTCGCAACAATAAATAAATTTGGTAATTACTCCTTAATAAATAGCGCCTTTAATTCATTGGCGTCATCCGGCTTCATTTTTCCTGCAAGAATTAAACGAAGTTGTCTGCGTCTAAGTGCGCCATCAAATAATCTTTTTTCCAAATCGGTTTCTGGAATCAATTGCGGAACCGCAGTTGGTCTGTTATTTGGATCTAATGCAACAAATGTAAAATAGGCCTCGTTGCTTTCGTATTTTTCTTTTTTCTGTAAATCTTCTCCCCACACTTTTACATAAATTTCCATAGAGGTAGTAAATGCTCTACACACATGTGCTTCAATGTGCACAATATTACCTAGCTTAATTGGATTTTTAAAACTGAGATTATCTACAGAAGCTGTCATGCTTGGAAGATTACAGTGCTTGCCAGCAGACATGCCTGATGCAATATCCATCCAGTACATGAGTCGACCGCCCATTAAATTACCAAATGTATTGGTATCATTTGGAAGTACTAGTTCATTCATTACAATAAAACTCTCACTTGCTTTTTTGGCCTCCATAGTTGTAGGTTTAGAATGCAAAGGTAACAAAGCCTATTGGTATTTTGTTCGCAGATGTTTTAATCAAGCCGCTATATCACAACTTGCTCGAGCGTTTGTAAATAGGCGGGGTCTACATCGGCACCAATACCCAGTTCGTTTGTAAGTTCTAAATGCATGCCTTTATACTTGGCGCCACCTATTACCGGATCTATTTTATGTCCGAGTAAACAAGTGTCTAAATCGTAAAACTTAATATTATCAAGGCTCATGGCAACATGTACTTTGGCACTTAAAGCAACCCTGCTTTCTAGCATACCACCCATCATACAAGGCACGTCTGCAGCTTCAGCAACTTTATTAATGGCAATTGCTTCTTTAATGCCACCGCTTTTTGCAAACTTAATATTGATAGAAGCGCACGCTTTGTTTGCAATAATGCGTTCTGCATCATAATGGGTGTATACACTTTCGTCGGCCATAATGGGAATGGCAGAAATCTTGCAAAGTGCAGGCAATAAATGATCATTCCAAGTACGCATGGGTTGTTCGCAAAACTGAATATCAAATACTGCAAGCCCTGTAAGCGCTGTAACGGCGTCATCGAATGACCACCCCTGATTGGCGTCTATGCGAAGCACAATATTTGGTCCAACAGCTGTTCTAATTTTTTGAATGCGCTCAATATCTGTGGCTGGATCTTTTCCTAATTTAACTTTAATCATGCGTACGCCATCAGTGGCAAATTTTGTAGCGGTTGCTGCCATGTATTGTGGCGTATCAATGCCAATGGTTAGATCACTTTCAATTTCTTTTATGGATCCACCTAAATACTTGTATAAGGGCAGGCCTGCATGCTTAGCAGCTAAATCGTAAAGTGCCAAATCAAATGCACTTTTAGCAGTAAAATTGCGGGCTGTATATAAGTTAAGTTCGGCTAGTCTTGCGTCAATATCAAGTGCATTTTTATGTTTCCAAATGGTGGCAAAATCTTTTGCCATTTCATAACAGGTGGCCTGCGTTTCACCAACAATCATGGGAAATGCAGAGCATTCGCCAATGCCAATATGCCCGGTGTTGGTATGAATGCGAATTAAAATATTTTGTGCAAAATGCATGGTACCTGTTGCAATCGTAAACGGCACCATTGGAATCGAATATTTATAAACCTCTATTTTCAAAATTTCCATACCCCAATTTCAGTAATTATTTTAATACGGGCCTTATTTTATTGTGTGGCAAACAAAACTCGCCATGACTTGTTATAGTCAAAAACAAAGTCATGGAAACAATCAAAGGCAAACGCGTATTATTATTTGGAGCTACTGGCGGTATTGGTGCTAAAGTGGCAGAATTATTAATTGGCGGCGGTGCCACTGTTTTTATGATGGCTCGAAATGCTCAAAAATTGCAAGAATTGGCGGCAAAGTTGTCGGTCCCAGCTGGGCAATATTTTACCGTAGATATTACGGATGCGCCGGCTGTAGATAGTGTAGTTGCCCAGGTGGTAGCGGGCGGTGGGGTAGATGTCCTAATTAATGCGGTGGGCGTGGGTATTATTAAACCCATCGAAACACTAACCCATCAAGACTTTACCGATTCTCTTCAAATTAATTTAGTAGGCAGTTTTAACGCCGTAAAAGCGGTGTTGCCTTCCATGAAAGAAGCTAAAAAAGGCCTTATTATTAATATTCCGGGTGTGCTTGGTAAAGTACCTATGGCAGGTGCGGCAGCTTATAGCGCCAGTAAATACGGCATTGTAGGTATGATGCAAAGCATTAGAGAGGAGCTTAAGCGTACCGAAATCAGAATCACCAATTTGTTTTTGGGTGGGGTGGACAGTCCATTTTGGGACACCATCGATTTAAGGGTTCAAAAAGATAAAATGATTGTGACCGAGGAAGCAGCCAAAGCCATTTGGTTTTTATGCCAGCAGCCAAGGTCAGGAGTGGTGAGTGAAATGGTGCTGCAGCCCTTTAACCATCAGGCTATTTAAAGCGGTAACTGGCCTTTTTTGAGAAACCTGATATAAATTCTTTTTTTTATTGATACCTGTTCCGATATTCGCGGTCACGAACAACTGTTAGCGATGAATATTTCATTTGATAATACCCAAAATGCATTTGCTTATAAATCCAATAAGGATTTAAGAAGTGCCAAATATTTATTTGGCTTTATGGGTTATCCAAAGCTGGTTCAGCTCGGCACAAGGTTGGTGCCGGCTATGTTAAAAGCAGGGCTTCCAATTAAAGGCATCATTCGAAATACTATTTTCAAACAATTTGTTGGTGGCGAAACTTTAGAAGAAACGATTTCAGTTTCTCAAATGCTTTCTAATTATGGAGTAGATGTTATTTTAGATTATGGTGTAGAAGGAAAAGAAGGTGAAGCAAATTTTGATCATGCAGCACAGGTATTTATTGATGTAATTAACCATGCAGCATCACAAAAAAATATTCCATTTATTAGTATTAAAGTAACAGGTCTTGCAAGTCATGAGCTGTTGCAAACACTACATGAAGCACCTCGTTTACGCAGTGGAATTCATGACAATGAAATAGAGCAAGCGGCCTGGGACCGAGTGAGAGAGCGCATGTACGCCATTTGCGAAGCCGCTGCCGAAAAAAATATTGGTGTATTAATTGATGCAGAAGAAAGTTCGATTCAAGATCCAATCGATAGATTAACCATGGAAATGATGGCTGTTTTTAACAAACAAAAAGCAGTTGTTTTTAATACCATTCAGTTATACAGACACGACCGGTTACATTTTTTACGTATCTCACATCAAATTGCAGAAGAGCAGGGCTTTGTTTTAGGATTAAAATTAGTTAGAGGCGCTTACATGGAAAAAGAGCGTGCATTAGCGCTTGAAAAAAACAGACCTTCTCCTATACAAATATCTAAAGAAGTTACAGACGGAGATTATGATGAAGCGGTTCGTTTTTGCATGGATCATATTCATTCTACGGCGGTCATTATTGCATCGCATAACGAACAAAGTAATTTACTAGGCGCTAAGCTTCTAGATGAAATGATGTTGCCGCACAATCATCCGCACGTACATTTTTCGCAATTATATGGCATGAGCGATACCATTACCTTTAACCTTGCCAAAGAAGGATTTAATGTAAGCAAGTACCTGCCATTTGGTCCCATTCAGGATGTAATTCCTTACCTGATGCGTAGAGCGCAAGAAAATACCAGTGTTAGTGGTCAAACAGGTCGCGAATTATTGCAGTTAAAACGCGAGTTAGCAAGGCGCAAATCCCTGTAAACACTCCGGTGTAGCTGCTTTTAGGTATAATTCACAGATTCTCCCCAATTGCTAAGTGAGCCTTCAACAACGCCAATCATGGTGTAATTTGCATCCATGCAGCAATACTTACAACTACTTCAACATATTTTAGATAACGGCGCCGAAAAAACGGACAGAACGGGCACTGGAACCAGGAGTTGCTTTGGCTATCAAATGCGCTTTGATTTGCAAAAAGGTTTCCCAATGGTTACTACCAAAAAGCTGCACGTTAAAAGTATTTTTTACGAGTTGTTGTGGTTTTTAAAAGGCGAAACCAATATCAAATATTTAAAAGAAAATGGCGTTTCTATTTGGGACGAATGGGCTAATGAAGAAGGTGAGTTAGGTCCTGTTTACGGGAAGCAGTGGCGTAGTTGGGAAGGTGCAAATGGTGTTGTGGTGGATCAAATTACAGAGCTTATCGAGCAAATTAAAAAAACGCCAGATAGTAGAAGGCTTATTGTGAATGCATGGAACGTTGCAGAGCTTCCTAAAATGGCACTCATGCCATGTCATACTTTATTTCAATTTTATGTGGCGGATGGCAAACTAAGTTGTCAGTTGTATCAGCGCAGTGCCGATGTTTTTTTAGGCGTGCCTTTTAATATTGCCTCATACGCATTATTAACCATGATGATTGCACAGGTTTGTGATTTAGAATGCGGCGATTTTGTTCATAGTTTTGGTGATGTGCATTTGTACAACAACCATATCGAGCAAGCAAAATTACAATTGAGCAGGATACCTTTTGAGCTTCCTACTTTAAAAATCAATCCAGCAGTAAAAGATATTTTTAGTTTTGATTTTTCAGATTTTACGATAGAAAATTATCAGTGCCATCCGGGTATTAAAGCGCCGGTAGCGGTATAATATTATTTACTTTTTAACACCTACTATGATTGTTTCATTAATTGTGGCCGCCGGAAATAACAATGCCATTGGAAAAGACAATCAGTTGTTGTGGCACTTACCTAAAGACCTTCAATTTTTTAAGCAAACAACCTGGGCAATGCCTGTGGTGATGGGTCGAAAAACCTTTGAATCTCTAGGAGGCAAACCATTGAATGGCAGGGTTAATATTATTATTACCAGACAAACAAACTGGTCATACGAAGGCGTTGTAGTAGTCCACTCTTTAGCTGACGCTATTTTTTACGCCAAAGAATCGGATTACAAAGAAGTATTTATTGCAGGTGGCGGAGAAATATATGCGCAGGCACTACCAAAAGCTAGTAAAATACTTTTAACTAGAGTGGACGCCAACATAGAGGGGGATACTTTTTTTCCTGAAATAGATCCTTCGGACTGGGCTTTAGCGTCAGAAGTTTCACATGCACCACATGAAAAGCATGTTTTTGGATTTTCTTTTCAAACATGGCTTCGCAAATAAAACGGCACGATTATATTTATGTATGGACCCCTCACGTTAGCATTTAAATATTTACGCTATTTGTTTACAGCGGCTAACGGAAAAGGGCATGGCGTGCATTCTCCATTTGTTTTTGAATTTATTACCCGCGTTTTAAATGACAATAGGCGTTTTTATGCATTTGATGGCATCGAAAAAATAAGAATGCAATTATTGTCCAATCATAACTCCATTACAATTCAAGATTTTGGTGCGGGTTCGCGCGTTGCAAAAACCAATACCAGAAAAATAAGTGACGTTGCAAAAAGTTCTTTAAAACCTTCCAAATACAGTCAGCTTTTATTTAGGATGATTGATTATTATGGACCGGAGCAAATAATTGAGCTGGGTACTTCGCTTGGCATTACCACGGCCTATTTGGCATCCGCCAACACAGCGGCCAAGGTTACAACATTTGAAGGTTCAAAGGCGATTGCGCAAATAGCCAGGCAAAATCATGGGTCATTGGGACTTGCAAATATTTCTTTGCTTGAAGGTAATTTTGATGAACAACTACCTCACTGGCTTGTTAATAATAAAAGATTAGACTTTGCTTTTATAGATGGCAATCATTTATATAAGCCTACAGTAGCTTATTTTGAGGCATTACTCGATATAGTTGAAGATCATTCTATCCTTGTTTTTGACGATATCCACTGGAGTAAAGGAATGGAGGAGGCGTGGGCCCAAATAAGCAACCACCCAAGGGTAACCTTAAGTATTGATCTATTTTTTATAGGGATTGTTTTTTTTAGGAAAGAATTTGCTCAAAAACAGCAGGTTTCTATCCGATTTTAGTGAGATTTTAATAAGATTTAATAAAAGGGCTATCTAATAAATAAGTAAATTTGCACATGATTCTCGGAATACTAAAAGAAACCAACAACGATAAGCGTGTATCGTTATTACCAGAGCAGGCGGCTGTTTTGGTGGCAAAGCAAGTAAGTGTAATAGTAGAAACAGGTGCAGGTTATGCAGCATATGCCGCAGACGCCACGTACACGGATAAAAACGTGTCTGTTAAAGACCGTGCTACTGTTTTATCTACTTCAGATCTTGTGCTTTCTATCAATCCACTCTCGGCTTCAGAAATGGCGCAGTTAAAACCAGGTGCAGTAGTGCTTGGTACATTTCAGCCACTTTTTAATACTGATGTAGTAAAGCAAGCGATTGATAAAAAAGCAAGCTTATTTAGCATGGACATGATTCCACGTACCACTCGTGCACAAAGTATGGACGTGTTAAGTAGCCAAGCAAATATTGCAGGTTATAGAGCTGTGTTATTAGCGGCTACGATGTTCCCTAAATACTTCCCCATGTTTATGACGGCAGCTGGAAGTATTCCTCCCGCTAAAATGGTCATCATTGGAGCTGGTGTTGCAGGGCTACAAGCCATTGCAACGGCTAAAAGACTAGGTGCTGTTGTGGAAGTGTCAGATACTAGACCACAGGTGAAAGAAGAAGTAATGAGCCTTGGTGCCAAATTTATTGAAGTAGAAGGCGCTGCCGATGCATCAAAAGCAGGTGGATATGCAGTAGAACAATCCGAAGAATTTAAGCAAAGACAACAGCAAAGACTTGCCGAGTCTATCGCTAAAGCAGATATCATTATTACAACTGCACAAATTCCTGGCAAAAAAGCCCCTATATTAATTACAGATGCTATGTTAAAATCTATGAAGCCAGGTAGTGTGGTAATAGATTTAGCAGCGGCTACAGGTGGCAACACCGCTGTTACAAAAAACAATGAAACCATTGTTTACGAAGGCGTAACCATTTTAGGTAATAGCAATTTGGCTTCAGACATGCCTTCTGATGCAAGTAAATTATATGGTAAAAATGTTTTAAACTTTTTACAACTTATCATTACCAAAGAGGGCGCACTTGAATTAAATTTTGAAGATGATTTAGTAAAAGGTTGTTGCATGGCGCACGAAGGTGCAGTGGCAAATGAACGAGTAGCGGCACTTATTAATTAATTTTTTTGAACAAATCATATGGAAGCAATTTTAAATTGGGTACACGCACATATCGACATCATATATATTGTGGTGCTTTCGATTTTTTTAGGCATTGAAGTAATTGGAAGAGTACCAAGTGTACTTCATACGCCACTTATGAGTGGTGCCAATGCTATTCATGGTGTTGTTATTATTGGAGCCATTATTGTAATGGGTAAAGTAGAGCCAGGACATTATCTAACCCTTGGAATTGGATTTCTAGCAGTGGTATTAGGTACATTAAATGTGGTAGGTGGCTTTGTGGTTACCGACCGTATGTTAGAAATGTTTAAGAAAAAGAAGTAATTAAGGTAGCTGCATTTGTAGCGTCAAATAAATAATTTATGGAATTAAGTATACTCACAATTTGTTATTTAATAGGATCTCTCACTTTTATTATTGGTCTTAAAATGTTATCGCATCCCGAGTCTGCGCGTAAGGGTAATTTGGTGGCTGCGGTAGGTATGTTTATTGCCATTTTTGGAACTATCTTTTTATACCAAGAAAACGGCGTTGGCTTACACAACTTCGGTTGGATTTTTGGGGCACTAGTGCTTGGTACGATTGTTGGCGTGCTTGCTGCAAAGCGGGTGAAAATGACAGCTATGCCAGAGCTGGTTAGTTTGTTTAACGGTATGGGCGGTGCTTGCGCGGCCTTAATATCTGTTATTGAATTTGGTCATATTGCTACCTTATATAGCGGTGAAAACGCTGCTCAAGCGGCTCCAACACAGGGCACTTTGCTAACTATTTTTTTAGGCCTCATTATTGGTGCGGTATCTTTTGCAGGGAGTATTATTGCATGGGGTAAGCTCAATGGTAAAATCAAAGATTTTTCTTTTAAAGGACAACAAGCGTTTAACCTTATTTTGTTTTTTTCAACATTAGCGGTTGCTGGATATTTAGTATTAGCTATCGATAGTACCAATTATTTATTGTTCTACGGCATTTTAATTGCAGCACTTATTTATGGTATTTTATTTGTGCTACCAATTGGGGGTGCCGATATGCCAGTTGTCATTTCTTTATTAAACTCATTTACCGGCGTAGCCGCAGCTTGTGGTGGATTCTTATACAACAATAGCGTTATGTTAACGGGTGGTATCTTAGTAGGTGCTGCTGGTACTTTATTAACGGTGCTTATGTGTAAGGCCATGAACAGAAGCTTAACCAATGTACTCATTGGTTCATTTGGTGGCAATAAAACAGGGGGTGTATCTGCTGCCGGTCCACAAGGTGCATTCAAAGAAATCTCTATTTCAGATGCGGCTGTTTGTATGAGTTATGCCAATAAAGTAATTATTGTTCCAGGTTATGGATTAGCAGTGGCACAGGCGCAGCACGTATGTCACGAATTAGAAAAATTATTAGAAGATAAAGGTGTTGATGTGAAGTATGCCATTCATCCGGTAGCTGGTCGTATGCCAGGTCATATGAACGTATTGTTAGCTGAAGCGGATGTGAGTTATGACAAGCTTATAGAAATGGAAGAGGCCAACGACCAATTTAAATCTACCGACGTGGTACTTATTTTAGGTGCCAACGACGTGGTAAATCCGGCTGCTAAAACAGACCCTGCTTCTCCAATTTATGGTATGCCAATTTTAGAAGTAGAACAAGCTAAAACGGTAATCGTTAACAAAAGAAGTATGAAGCCTGGGTATGCTGGTATTGAAAATGATTTATTCTTCCAGCCTAAAACTTCTATGTTATTTGGTGATGCAAAAGCTGCGCTACAAAAATTAGTAGCCGAAATTAAATCATTATAAGTTGCCTTTACCTGCGCCATTTTTACAATCATTAGAAGGGGTAGCGGGTTTTAATAAAGCTGCTTTTGAAGCGGTGCATAGTAGCGGAGAAACCGTTACGGCTATTCGTGTAAATCCAAGTAAAAAGCCGGATCAAATTTTATTTGAACATACAAGTCCTATGCCTTGGTGTCCGCACGGACAATATTTAGAGGCACGCCCTTCATTTACATTAGATCCAAATTTTCATGCAGGGGCTTATTATGTGCAAGACGCCAGTAGTATGTTTTTATGGCACGCACTAGCAAATGTAGTAGGCGTATCTAATGGACAAAAGGTATTAGACTTATGTGCTGCTCCTGGCGGGAAGTCTACCTTACTAAGCACGTATTTTATTAATGGTCTTGTTGTATCTAACGAAGTTATCAAACAGCGCGCATCGGTACTCATAGAAAATATGAGTAAGTGGGGTGCTAGTAATACTGTTGTTACAAACAATGACCCTGTTCATTTTCAATCGTTGCCTGGTTTTTTTGATGTGATGGTGGTAGATGCACCTTGCAGTGGAAGTGGACTTTTTAGAAAAGACCCCTCCGCTATAGATGGCTGGAGTGTAGACTTGGTTGCATTATGTGCGCAAAGACAGCAGCGTATTTTAGCAGACGCCTTACCTGCACTTGCCGATGGCGGTGTTTTAATTTATGCCACATGCTCTTACGACCCTCAAGAAGATGAAATGATTGCAGACTGGCTCGTAAATGAAATGGGTTTAACGCCGCAAGCTATAAATGTTGACCCTGCATTTGGAATTATTGAAACAAAGGCAAGCCTATCCGGTGCTCCTGGATACCGTTTTTATCCCAATCATGTAAAGGGGGAAGGGTTTTTTATTGCGTCATTTAAAAAAGAAAAAAGTTTACCAGTTGCGTATAAGCCGTTTAAATCTAAAGATGCGATTTTAGAAAAGCTCACAAAAAAAATGCAGGAGCAACTAGCGCAGCATATTGAGCTAGATAATAATACCGCAACCTTTTTGCAGTCTGGTATGATTAAAGCAATACCTGCTGTATTTGAGGCAAGTATTTTACAATTGGCTTCTCAATTGTATATAAAAAAAGCGGGTGTATCTATTGGAGAACTAAAAGGGCAAGACTTTATTCCAGCCCACGAACTTGCAGTAAGTTATTTGCCACTTAATACATTTAATACCGTTGATTTAGATAAAGAGCAGGCGCTTTCGTATCTTAGAAGAGCCGAGTTTAGTTGCACGGTCCAAAAGGGATGGAGTTTGATGCGTTACAATGGACTTGGATTAGGGTGGGCTAAAATACTACCCAACCGAATCAATAATTATTACCCACAGGAGTGGCGTATTTTAAAAGCATAAATTAGAATTATGAAAAATAGATTTTTTTGCATGCTTACAGCTGCATTTTTTATGGTCGCATGTAGTTCAAATGCTCAAAATGTTGATGCCAACGCTTTTGAACAAAAAATGAATGCAGGTGGTGTGCAAGTATTAGACGTGCGAACTGCTGGAGAATACAATGGCAGTCATTTAAAAAATGTTTTACAAGCCGACTGGACTGATAAAGCTCAATTTGCGGAGCGCACAAAATATTTAGATAAAAACAAAACGCTTTTGGTGTACTGTGCTGGTGGTGGCAGAAGTGGGCAAGCAGCAGTATGGTTAAAAGAACAAGGGTTTAAAGAAGTGGTTAATTTACAAGGTGGTATAACGGCATGGAATGCTGCGAGCAAGCCAGTTGTAAAACAAGAAGGGGTTGCAGAATTATCAAGCACTGCATTTAATGCAACGGTGGCCACCAACCAAATTGTACTTGTGGATGTTGGCGCAGAGTGGTGCCCGCCATGTAAAAAAATGGAGCCGGTACTTGAAACTTTGTCAAAAGAGTTACAAGGCAAGTATACTTTTTTAAAGGTAGATGGGGGTAGAGATGCTACTGTAATGAAAGAAATTGGCGCATCGGTACTGCCCACATTTATGGTCTATAAAAACGGAAAACTCAGCTGGAAAAAAGAAGGTATTGTTACGCTAGAAGAATTAAAGGCAGCGCTCACTAAATAAATTTATTACACGCTTTTAATAGTATACCCCCTTAAAAAATCTTGCACTTGCATTCTTTTTTTGCCTTCTAGTTGGAGGTCTATAATATGCAGGTATCCATCTGCGCAGGCGAATTTCAAATAGGTTTTCTGGTCTGTTAAAACAGCGCCTACTGGGCTATGGTGGTTGCAAATTTCTTTTTGTGCTGTAAAAATTTTAAAAACCTTATCGTCGAGTTTAGTGAGTGCACCCGGAAATGGCGAAAGCCCTCTAATTAAATTATAGATTGATTCGGCGTCATTGATCCAATCTATGTTACAGGTTTCTGTAAATATTTTAGGAGCGTGTTTTAAAAGTTGAGGATCCTCGATTATAATATCTTCCTGATTTTTTTCTATGAGCGTATGATTAATAATGCCATGTAGTGTGGTTACTAAAAGATTAGCGCCAAGCAGCATCATTTTATCATGAATGCTACCAGCAGTATCCGCTTCAGTGATTGGTAGTTTATCTTGTAATAAAATATTTCCAGTGTCAATGGCCGCTTTTAATTTAAAGGTAGTAACCCCTGTTTCTTTTTCTCCATTGATAATCGCCCAGTTAATAGGAGCAGCGCCTCTATAAGAAGGCAGTAATGAGCCGTGCACATTAATAGTGCCCATAGGTGGCATATTCCAAACAATTTCAGGGAGCATTCTAAAGGCAACTACTACAAATACATTTGCGTTTATAGCCTCTAGTGCACTTATAAATGCAGGGTCTTTTAATTTAACAGGTTGTAAAACGGGTAAGTTGTTTTCTACTGCATATTTTTTGACAGCACTTTCTTGGAGCTGAAGTCCACGGCCTGCTGGTTTATCAGGGGCTGTAACAACGGCACTAATGGAAAAGCCCGCTTTAACAAGTGCATCAAGCGATGCTACTGCAAAAGGCGGTGTTCCCATAAAAACAATACGTGTGTCTGATGTAATCATAAAGTGGGTGCTTATTCGAAGTCTGTGTAAAGCAAATATTTTTTTCTAATGGCATTAAACACATCAATATCTTTTTTCCAGCTGGCTCTAATTTCTTTTTCTGAAGCGCCCGCAATGATTTGTTTTTGAAGCACATCGTTGCCGGCAAGTTTGTTAAAGAAAAAATCTGTGGGCTTGCCTGATTTTGGCGTGGTAAAAAACTTTTCTTTTTCAGGGAATAGTTTGTAAGCCTCTAGTAAATAACTCAATTGAATTTTACCGTCTACTTTTTGTAAGACTTCTTTATCTGTGCCTGCAAGGTTCCATCCATAGCAAAGTTGATTTTTTAATTTAGGTTCTTTAGCGCCGTCTCTACTTGTTGGTGTAAAAGTGTATAATGTTTTTGGTAAGCTAGGATGTCCAAAAATAGCAAATGGGAAATCGGTGCCACGGCCTTCGCTTAAAATGGTTCCTTCAAACAAACAGTTACTACCATACCAGTAAACAGATGCCATAGTTCCTAAATTAGGAGAAGGCTTAACCGGTAAAACGTATCTGCTTTTATGGGTGTAGTTTTTATTTTTTATGATGGTAATGTTTGGCAGTGCAGTAGCTGTTACTGCCGCTTTTGCCCATTTTTCTCCAATGAGCATTTTAGCATATTCTCCCATGGTCATACCATACACCATTGGAATAGGCTGCATGCCAACAAAACTTTTATAGGCAGTATCTAATACCGGCCCGTCTACATAAAAACCGTTGGGATTGGGTCTATCTAAAATAATAAGTGGCTTGTTGTTTTCGATAGCCGAATTAATAAATTCTTCTAAAGACGATATGTAGGTATAAAAACGAGTGCCTACGTCTTGGATATCAAAAAGCATCACATCCACATCTTGTAAATCTTCGGCACTTGGTCTTCTTTTTTTGCCATACAATGAAATAACAAGAATACCTGTTGCTTCATCTTTATAATCACCTACTTTTTCACCAGCATCTGCCGTACCTCTAAAACCATGCTCTGGTCCAAAGGCTTTGGTAATATGTAGGCCTAAACTTACTAGGGTATCCACTAAATGCTTACTCCCAATGGTAGCGGTATGGTTGGCAAATAAGCCAATTCTTTTACCTTTTAATTGAGGAAGGTATTCACTGGTTTGATAAGCTCCAGGCTTAATTTCTTGGCTAAAAGCATTCATACTCAGTGCACAAGCCAGTATAAATAGGTGTATTTTTTGCATGGGCGTGTTTTTAGGACATTTACGCCCGAAAGTTACTCAAAAATACTTGCCAAAACCTCGTTTTTGGTTTGTACTTTTGCCGTTCGGCCCTATAAAAAATCTTTCAATTACAAATAAATAACATGCAACAAGTTAAAAAAGGTGATACTGTAAAAGTGCATTATCATGGTAAGTTAACAAATGGTTCAACTTTTGATTCTTCAGAAGGCAGAGAGCCACTTGAGTTTGAAGTTGGTGGCGGTATGGTAATCCCAGGCTTTGATGATGGCGTTACAGGTATGGCTATTGGCGAAAAAAAGACAGTAACGATTCCTGCAGATCAGGCTTACGGACCTAAGCAAGAAGAAATGGTAATGGAGTTTCCAAAAGACCGTTTCCCAGAAGATATGGTAGCAGAAGTTGGTATGCAATTGAATATGAGTAATGGCAGCGGGCAAAATTTCCCCGTTGTTATTGTGGAAGTAAAAGAAACAACTGTAATCTTGGATGCCAATCATCCATTAGCAGGCGAAACACTTATTTTTGATTTAGAATTAGTGGCTATCAATGGCGCTACTTCTATGATCATTATGCCTTAGTATTCCTAATAAATTTTGAATAAAAAGAGCCGCTCTGCCATAGTAGAGCGGCTCTTTTTCGTACATTTAAAAACATGATGCAAGATTATAATTTTACGGTTACCGAACGTTTTTTACGTTATGTGCAAATTGATACGCAAAGTGATCCTGCGGCAACTTGTTTTCCTAGCACAGCAAAGCAGTTACACCTTGCTCAGTTGTTGGAAAAAGAATTAGCAGCCATGGGTCTTGCAAATGTTCATATCGATGCGTTTGGGTATACCCATGCAACCATACCTAGTAATACAAATAAAAATGTACCCGTTATATGTTTTTGTAGCCATATCGATACAGCCCCAGATTGCAGTGGCACAGCTGTAACACCCATACTACATAAAAGTTACACGGGCGCACCTATTATTTTACCTGACGATAATAGCCAGGTTATTACCACAGAGCTGTATCCGTATTTAAAAAATCATATTGGAAAATCAGTTATTACAGCGAGTGGAACAACACTACTTGGCGCCGATGATAAAAGTGGCGTAGCCATTATTATGGATATGGCACATTATTTAATAACACATCCAAATATTGAACACGGTGACATTAAAATATTATTTACACCCGACGAAGAAGTGGGTAGAGGTACCGAAAAATTAGACCTTACAAAATTAGGCGCCCATTTTGGTTTTACACTAGATGGTGGTGCGCTAGGCAGTTTTGAAGATGAAACCTTTAGTGCAGATGCTGCAACCATTGTAATAGATGGTATTAGTGCACATCCTGGATATGCAAAAGGTAAAATGGTGAATGCCTTAAAAATTGCTGCAGAAATTGTAGCGGCATTGCCAAAAGATGCTTGGTGTCCCGAAGCCACTAGTGGCAAAGAAGGTTTTGTGCATCCAGTAGGCGTGCATGGTATTCAGGAAAAAGCAACCATCGAATGTATTGTGCGTGATTTTGATACCGCAACACTTGCCCTACATGAAAAAAAATTATTTGATTTAGCTCAAAATATTGTTTCTAAATATAAAGGAGCTACAGCTACCTGCACAGTTACGGAGCAGTACCGTAACATGAAAGAAATTATTGACCAGCACCCGCACATAACGGCGCTTGCAAAAGCAGCTAATGAAAAAGCAGGGCTCACCCTTGTTAAAGAGCCCATTAGAGGTGGGACGGACGGCTCAAGGCTTAGTTTTATGGGACTTCCATGCCCTAATATATTTACCGGCATGCAGGCTATTCACAGCAAGCATGAATGGGTGGGGGTAACTGATATGGAGAAATCAGTAGAAGTACTCATAAATATTTGTAATTTAAATACCAATAGCTTTAACGAAAAGTAATTCTATGTCTTCTAATATCTTTGATGCGATTGTAATTGGTTCTGGAATCAGTGGCGGATGGGCTGCCAAGGAGCTGACAGAAAAAGGATTAAAAACAATGGTACTTGAAAGAGGTAGAGACGTTGTTCATTTAAAAGATTATCCCACCGCTACTAAAAATCCTTGGGAGTTTGCACACCGTAATAAAAAATCAGCCGCATTTAAAAAAGAAAATCCCATTGTTTCTAAATGTTATGCATTTGGTGAATCGTCGGAACACTTTTTTGTAAAAGATGCAGAGCACCCTTACGTGCAAGAAAAACCGTACGATTGGATTAGAGGATATCAAGTAGGGGGTAAATCATTACTATGGGCAAGACAAACACAACGCTGGAGTAAATATGATTTTGAAGCACCCAAGCGCGATGGCTTTGCAGTAGACTGGCCCATCCGATATGAAGACATTGATGCATGGTATACCCATGTAGAAAAATTTGCTGGCATTAGCGGTAATAAAGACGGGTTGGATACACTTCCGGATGGGGATTTTTTGCCTCCTTGGGAAATGAATTGTGTAGAGGAAGCATTGGCAAAAAAAATTAATAGCACCTACAACGATAGACGCGTTATTCAGGGGCGCTGTGCGCATTTAACAAAGCCAAACCCAGTGCATTTGGAGCAGGGTCGCGGTCAGTGTCAGGCAAGAAGTTTGTGTGAGAGGGGTTGCCCATTTGGTGGTTATTTTAGTAGCAATGCATCCACGCTTCCTTGGGCACAAAAAACAGGTAACTTAACATTACGTCCAAATGCTGTGGTGCATTCTATTATTTATGACGAGGCTACACAAAAAGCATCGGGCGTAAAAGTTATTGACGCTGTTACCAAAGCCGAAATTGTTTTTTATGCAAAAATTATTTTTGTAAATGCAGCCTGTATCAATACCAATTTGATACTATTAAATTCTACATCCAAAAGATTTCCAAATGGTCTTGGTAACGACAATGGTTTATTAGGAAAGTATATCGCGTTTCATAATTATAGAGGAAGCATTACAGCCAATTATGATGGTCATTTAGATCAGTATTATTATGGCCGCAGACCAACGCAGGTAATGATGCCTAATTTTAGAAACGTGCACAAGCAAGAAACTGATTTTTTACGCGGATACATGGTGCACTTTAGCGCCAGTAGAGGAAAGGCAAGTGCAGAAGGGGTAGGTGCAAATTTTAAAGAAGCCCTCACAGAGCCAGGTCCATGGAGTATTTATATGATGATGCAGGGCGAGACGATTCCAAAAGAAAGCAATCATGTTCGTTTGCATCCCACATTAAAAGACGCATGGGGTATTCCTCAAATTGTCGCCTCGGTAGATTATGATGAAAACGACGAAAAATTATTACAAGATTTTTTAAAGCAAGGCGCGGAAATGTTAGAGAAAGCAGGCTGCACAAATATTGCCCCATACGATAGCAAGCAATCACCCGGGTTAGATATTCATGAAATGGGTGGTGTAAGAATGGGCAGAGATCCAAAAACATCACTACTAAATGAGTGGAATCAAATGCACTTGTGTCAAAATGTTTTTGTAACAGATGGTGCGGCCATGACATCTACCAGTACACAAAATCCTTCGCTTACTTTTATGGCACTTACTGCACGTGCTGCAAATTATGCAGTGGAGCAAATCAAAAAAGGAAAACTTTAAATTTAAAAATTCAACCTTATGTCAGATACCGCATACCTCAATACAAAAGCTACGGCTAGTAATACTTACGATGCCATTGTCATTGGATCTGGCATTAGTGGAGGATGGGCCGCCAAAGAACTCACCGAAAAAGGCTTAAAAGTTTTATTGTTAGAACGCGGTAAAGACCACCAGCATATTAAAGATTATAAAGGAGTAAATGATAATCCTTGGGATACGCCACACCGTGGCAGAACCACCAAAGAGCAACAAGAAAAATATCCCGTAATACATAGAGGTTGGGCTGCAAGTGAAGCAGTAATGGACGCCTGGACCAATGAAGAAGATTGTCCATACACCGAGGTTAAACCTTTTACCTGGTGGAGAAGTTATAGAATGGGAGGTAGATCACTTTTATGGGGTAGACAAAGCTACCGTTTAAGTGATTTAGATTTTGAAGCCAATGGAAAAGAAGGCGTTGGTGTTGATTGGCCCATTCGTTACAAAGACATTGCACCTTGGTATGATCATGTAGAAAAATTTGCGGGCATTAGTGGGTCTCTAGAAGGTCTTGATCATTTACCCGATGGTCAATTTTTGCCACCCATGGATTTAAACTGTGTAGAAAAAGATGTGGCTGCAAGAATCAAAGAAAAATTTAAAGGAGATAGACATTTAATTATTGGAAGGGTTGCCAATTTAACAAAGGCCATTGAAGGCCGCACCAATTGTCAATTTAGAAATAGGTGCTGGGAAGGTTGTCCATTTGGCGGTTATTTTAGTACGCAGTCTTCTACGATGCCGGCTGCTTTAAAAACAGGTAATTTAACTGTAAGGCCTTTTTCAATTGTCACTAAACTGTTATACAATAAGAATACTAAAAAAGCCGACGGGGTAGAAGTGCTCGATTCGGAAACCAATAAAACATACACGTTTAATGCTAAAATTGTTTTTCTAAATGCATCTTCATTAAACTCTGCATGGGTGTTATTTAATACCGCTACAGACATTTGGCCAGGTGGCTTGGGAAGTAGCAGCGGAGAGCTTGGACACAATGTAATGGATCATCATTATAATTTAGGAGCGTCTGGAACAATAGAAGGGTTTGAAGACAAATATATTTATGGTCGACGTCCCAATGGTTTTTATATCCCAAGGTTTGTAAACATGGGTATTGATAAACGAAATTATTTGCGTGGTTTTGGATACCAGGGTGGTGCAGGTAGACAAGGTTGGAGTAGAGAAGTAGCAGAGCTTTCTATTGGAGCAGCGTTTAAGGAAGCCCTTACAGAGCCTGGTTCCTGGACCATTGGCGCAACAGGGTTTGGAGAGATACTACCGTATCACGAAAATAAAATATCCTTAGATCCAAATAAAAAAGACAAATGGAATTTGCCGGTGCTTTCTATGGATTGCGAGCTCAAACAAAATGAACTTGATATGCGCAAAGACATTGTTTCAGAACTAATGGCAATGTTAGAAGTTGGGGGTGCAAAAAATATTACAAGCTACGATAACGGACATGCTATTGGACATGGTATTCACGAAATGGGAACTGCCAGGATGGGTAGAGATTCTAAAACGTCTGTATTAAATAGGAACAATCAGGTGTGGGATGCAAAAAATGTTTTTGTAACGGATGGTGCTTGTATGACATCAAGTGCCAATCAAAATCCTTCACTTACGTATATGGCATTAACGGCGCGTGCTGCAAATTTCGCAGTAGAGGCATTAAAAAAGGGAGACATTTAACTGCTCCCTTTTTTAATAAGTATATTATCGATTCTTATTTAATTATCTGATCCGATATTTTACCGGTAGTCTTATGTTTAAGAATTAGTTTTTTAGCACCGTAATGCGTCATTTCTTCTTTAATTAAATAATGGTCCGCATCGTATTCTACCAAGTGGCTTTCTTTGGTAAGCCCTGTTTGTCCTCTCCAAATATCTAGTTGTACGGGCTCCCATAATTTTGTTTTAGCAGACTTGTAAGCCGCGTCAATAATAGCGTTTACCACATAGCCGTCATAAAATGTTTCTTTGGGATCAACCCCTTTTTCCATGGCATTAAACATGTCCATAAACATATGGTTGTAGCCAAGTTCATTTAACTCATCACCTACTGGAAATAACCAGCCACTATCGCTCTCTGCTTTTTCTGCAATATAATCGCCCCCTTTTCCAGTAGTAAACATGTCAAATCCGGTGCGTAAAAAACTATTGATCCAAATAGTGCCTTCGGTGCCCATTACTTCATCTCTTAAATCTAGGCCACCTCTAAAAGTCCAGCTCACTTCAAATTGACCAATGGCTCCGTTCTCATATTTCACTAATCCAATGGCATGGTCTTCTGCGTCAATAGGTTTTACTTGCGTATCTGCCCAGCACATCACCTCTATGG
This sequence comes from Sediminibacterium sp., assembly GCA_040403595.1. Lineage (GTDB taxonomy): Bacteria > Bacteroidota > Bacteroidia > Chitinophagales > Chitinophagaceae > Sediminibacterium. The sequence goes on from JBBAKI010000009.1 coordinate 34,643, forward strand.
GCTTAATGTCTTTGCCAATATAACCACGCGCAATTTCGATACAGTGGCATCCTAAATCTAAAATACAACCACCGCCTGCTTGTTCAATATCCCAAAACCATTCGCTGTGCGGGCCAGGATGTGTTTCTCTAGATTTAGCCCATAATATTCTACCTAGCGCACCCTCTTTAACAGACTGTGTAGCTTTAATAAATTTAGGCGTGTATACAAGGTCTTCTAGGTATCCATTAAAAATGCCCGCTTCCTCTACGGCTAGTAACATACGCTTTGCCTCTGCTGCATTTCGGCCTAGTGGCTTTGTCGTCATCACCGCTTTTTTGTGTTTACAACAAAGCATGACAGCTGCTTCATGTAAATTATTGGGTAGTGCAATACATACAATATCTACACTTGGGTGCGCAATGGCTTCCTCCATTTCTATGGTCCAGTGTTCGCAAGCGTAATCTTCTGCAAACTTTTTAGCTGATTCTTCTCTACGTGAGTATATCGAAACTACTTTGTCTCTACTTCTATATCCTTGCAGTGCTTCTGCATAAAAACGGCCAATAAAGCCGGAACCTAACATAGCAATCTTCTTCATAATTTTTTACTGTGCAGCGAGCTGCTTTTTTTCTTTGAAAAATAAAACAAATAATAAGAGTACAATACTAGCAATAACGGCAGGATATAACCAAATGGTTTCCCAAATATGTTGTTGTGATGTAACGCCATTAACAGTAGTACTTTGGTTGTAGGCGTTTGCTACATAGCCACTATAGTTAGTGCCAATAAACATGCCCACACCGTAGGTGGCAAATGTAAATAAGCTTTGCGCTGCATTTTTAATTTTTTCGCCAGCCATTTTTTCTGTGTACATATAGCCTGTTACAAAAAAGAAATCGTAACAGATGCCGTGTAATATAACGCCAGCATACAGTAGCCACTCCGCATCCATGTTGCCATATGCAAAACAGATATAGCGAATAGCCCATGCTGCCATGCCCAATACGAGCATTTTTTTAACACCCAGTCTGTAAAATAAGAATGGAATGGTGATAATAAATAATGCTTCTGACATTTGCCCCATTGTCATTTTAGCGGCAGTATTAGCGCCCCAAAACTCTCCTAAAAATGAACCCGCAAATCCGTAGTAAAATGAAAGCGGGATACATATTAATATAGCGGCAATAAAAAAGAGTAAAAAAGATTTTTCTTTTAAAAGAACAAATGCATCGGCACCAAAAATAGCGCCAAACGAAGTATTGTTAGCGGTAGATTTTGGTGGTGTATTCGGAAGAATAAAACTAAATACACCCAATAATGCAGAGGCCCCAGCGGCAATAATAAAAGTGGTTTCTCCTTCGCCAATGGCTAGTTTAGATATTACAAGACCCGCTACAATCCAGCCCAGTGTGCCAAAAACACGAATCCATGGAAACTGTTTTCCAGGGTCACTCATTTGTGCAAATGCAACACTATTGCTTAATGCAATGGTTGGCATGTATAATAAAGAGTAGGCAAGTATTACCCAGTAAAAAGATGTGGTAGCCGTCATTTTAGTAGCATACAATAAAAGTGCGGCACCCATTATGTGTAAGATGCCCATGATTTTTTGGGCAGCAAAAAAACGGTCTGCAATCATGCCTACAAAAAATGGAGACAACATGGTGGCAATAGCGCCAGCGCCATAGGTGGCACCTTTGGCAAGGTCTACCACATTTTGACCTTCTGCTTTAAATAAGCTATCCATATAAGGGCCCATTGTAACATACCAGGCACCCCAAATATAATATTGTAAAAACATCATGGCAGCTAGCATGATTCCTGTTTTCATTTTCATAAGCAAATTGTTAATCGTTTTTCTTACATTAGGGTTCAAATTAAGTAATTTTCAAACGTTATTTATGAAAAATAAATCAAACCTTTTAGTCCTTGCTTTACTATTCATTACGGCAGGTGTTTTTGCCGGCGTTTCAGCGACAGAAAAAGGGCCAAAGCCACTTAAAATATTGGTATATTTTGAAACTAAAGCATTCTATCATACTTCCTTACCTATTGCTGTTGCGGCCCTGCAAAAACTAGGTCAAGACAATAATATGGTAGTCGATACTACTTCACAATCAGCCACATTTTTGCAAGAAGATTTGGATACATATAATGCTATTGTTTTTATGAGTACCACCGGTGACATATTTAATGAAACCCAACAGGAGGCTTTTAAAAAGTATATCAATAATGGGGGTGGCTTTGTAGGAATTCATTCGGCAACAGATACTGAATATGGATGGCCTTGGTACAATCAACTGGTGGGTGGTTATTTTAAAATTCATCCCAAACCCCAGGAAGCGGTTTTGCAAATTGTTGATAGAAAACATCCTGCTACCAAACATTTACCAGCGCAGTGGAAGCGTTTTGACGAATGGTATAATTTTAAAGACATGCAGACCGGGTTACATATTTTGATCACCATTGATGAAAAATCTTATGTTGGTGGAGATATGGGTGCCTCTCATCCAATGGCGTGGTGCCATAAATTTGATGGGGGAAAGGCTTTTTACACGGAGTTTGGTCATACCGATGAATCTTTTGCAGAGCCATTGTTCCTTCAACATATTCTAGGGGGCATACAGTATGCGGCTAAATAGCAGCAAGTGCCTGCATAATATCTGCTAGTATATCATCTCTGTGTTCTAGTCCTACACTAATACGAATAAGTCCGGGTGTAATATTAACGGCGAGGCGTTCAGCTTCTGAAAGTTTTGCGTGCGTAGTGCTTGCAGGGTGAGAAGCAATACTTCTGGTATCTCCAAGGTTAGCCGTTAAAGACAACATTTTTAAATGGTTTAAAAATACTTTTCCAGCTTCTAATCCTCCTTTTAATTCAAAACAAACAATGCCGCCACCATTTGTCATTTGCTTTTTAGCAATCGTATGTTGTGGATGACTAGCTAAAAATGGATATCGAAGTGTAGCGATCGCTGCATGATTTTCTAATGCCTCTGCAATAAATAATGCATTGGAAGCATGCCTTTCCATACGAACATCTAATGTTTCGATGCTCTTACTTAAAAGCCATGCATTAAATGGAGAAAGTGCAGGTCCTGTGCTTCTGCAAAACAGATAAATATTTTTGATGAGTTCTTTTTTGCCAACCACCACGCCACCCAATACACGACCTTGACCATCCATCCATTTAGTTGCAGAGTGTACTACTAAATCTGCGCCAAAGTCTATGGGACGTTGGTTTACAGGCGTTGCAAAACAATTATCAACGTTATAAATGAGGTTGTGTTTTTTAGCAACCCTGCCAATCATTTCTAGATCTAAAATATCTAGCCCTGGGTTAGTAGGTGTTTCTAAATAAATCATTTTAGTAGCAGGTGTAATAGCAGCTTCCCACTCGGCTTCTGTTGCAGTTGCTAAAACATACGACGTGTCGATACCATAATTAGGAAGGTATTTTGCAATCACGGTATGTGTGCTACCAAAAATAGAATTGCAAGAAAGTAAATGATCACCTTTTTTTAATAGTGCCATAAAAGATCCAAAAACAGCACTCATGCCAGACGCTGTTGCATAACCTGCTTCGGCACCTTCTAATGCACAAATTTTATCTGTAAATTCTTGCACATTGGGGTTGCTGAATCTGCTATAAATATTATCATCCGTTTCATCTGCAAAAGCTGCGCGCATACTTTCTGCGTCATCAAAACAAAAGCTACTCGTCAAATAAAGTGGACTGCTATGTTCCATTTCATTTGTTTGCGTGGTTCTAATTCTTATGGCGTCTGTTTGCGGCTTTGACATATTATATATAGATACTTTGCAGCAAAGGTAAGGTTCATAAACAACCTACCGCTGCTAGCTTTCTAAAATATTTTATGTCTAGTGACCAACTTGTAGTTATTTTGTGCTTGATGCAGTCTCAAACTCAATACCTAACATACAAAAACCCGTTCGTTTTAGAATGTGGGGAGGTATTGCCTAGCTTAACCATTGCTTACCATACTTATGGAACGCTTAATGAAGCTGGCACCAATGTGGTATGGGTTTGTCATGCTTTAACAGCAAATGCAGATGTATCGGATTGGTGGAAAGGATTGGTTGGAAATGACGCACTTGTTAATGAGCAGGATTATTTTATTGTTTGTGCAAATATCATTGGCTCTTGTTATGGTTCGACAGGGCCACTAAGTGAAAACCCTAATACCGGGGCTCCTTATTTTTCAAGTTTCCCTTCTGTAACCATTAGGGATATGGCTAAGGCGCATATTATTTTACGAGAAGCGCTAGGCATCAATGCTATTGCTTTATTAATGGGTGGAAGCATGGGAGGCTATCAAGCCCTCGAATGGTCTTTACTTGAACCTTCGCGCATTCAAAAATTATTTTTAATTGCCACATCGCCTTCCGAAAGTGCTTGGGGTGTTGCTGTTCATACGGCACAGCGTTTAGCCATTGAGGCCGATCCTACCTGGAATTCGATGTATGCAAATGCAGGTGCTGCAGGCTTAAAAGCAGCGCGGGCCATTGGTATGTTAACCTACCGTAATTATGGAATTTATCAGGAAGCACAAACCGATCCTGACCCAGAAAAAATAGATAATTTTAAAGCATCGTCTTATATCAATTACCAAGGCGATAAACTTGTTAAAAGATTTAATGCATTCGCTTATTGGTTGCTTACCAAGTCAATGGATAGTCATCACTTATCTAGAGGAAGAGGCATAGATTTAATGGCGGCGCTTCATGCCATTACCATTCCAACGTTAATAATTGGCATTAAAAGTGACATTTTATGTCCACTAGAAGAGCAGCGATTTATGGCGGCTCATTTATCTAATGCAAAGCTCGTAGAAATAGATTCGGCCTACGGGCATGATGGTTTTATTATTGAAACCAAACAAATTGCCACGCATCTAGCTCCTTTTTTAAAGTAAACATTTTTTATTGCGGATGGTAAATGCTTTTCGCATTTTTGTATACTTCCTCTTTATTCAACGTCATCTTTTTTGTTTGCTGACGTGTATACATTTCCATTTGATCTGTGTAATGAGGCGAATTTTGTTGCGCAGATGCACCATAAACATTGAGTGACTCAATTTGCGGGCCGTCTTTGGTAAACCTTACCAGCTCTATATATGCATCCCCCTGATTGCCTTTCCATTTACCATCTTTGTATGGAACAGCGTACATGGGTGCAAGTACATCTGGTAAACCCGGAAGTGGAATTTCTTTCGTACTGCGTACCAATTTTTGTACTTCACCTAAACTAATATTTGTTTTGCCAAAATCTTTTAGCATGGTTTGTTTGGCTTCTCTCAGTAATTGTGCGGCTAGTGGTTTGCTGATGGTTTTATTTTGCAAGTAGAGTGCTTTGTTATTGCTAGCAGCAGCCTGTACAAAAAAGAATGTACCAGCACCAATATTATCTACATCAGAATTTCTGTTCCAATTATTTAATTGGGTAATGATGTCTGCAATGTCTGGAAATTCGGCGCTGTTCAATAAAAACACAGAATCTATTTTACTAGGAAAATAAAAAGAAGACGGGTATTGTCTATCAAATTTAATGCGTTTAAAATCTTCGTAACTCACTTTGTTTAAAGGCGTGATGAGTTCGTCAAAACGCATGCTCCTATTGTTTTCTAGGGTTTCATAACCCATGGTTGGATCTTTAATAACAGGGTTATCTATGCCTAATGTGCTATGAAAAGGAGAATGGTTGGTATTGTATACATAGCCCGCTTTTGGTTGCAGTACCTGAGGTAAATCTGAAATTGGATGAAGCTCGTTCCACAGCGTTTTACTGGTATTACCTGGAAGTGTTGTTTTCCAATTGTAGTTTTTATCTCTTACCGGAATACGGCCATTGCTTATGTAAAATATAGTATCGTAACGATCGGCATATACAATGTTGTAGCCAGGAATGGCAAGCATGTTTAATGCTTTTTTAAATTCGGTAAAATTTTTAGCCTTGTTAAAAGTATACCACTGCTCGAGTCCTCCAATATCCATTTGTGCGGGCATGCGAATAGAAAAAACGCCTCTTGGTGTTATCATGGTTGGTCCGTATTTGCTCCAATATGCTTTTTTGCTAAGCGGTACCATAACACCCGCAATTTTTAATTTAAGGGGTGCCGATTTTGTTTCAAGTGTTTCCCATGCCCCATCAAATTTGTATTGCAACTTATTAGCAGGGTTCATTTCTAATTGATACACGTCTAATTTATCAGGAGCATTGACGGTATGCGCCCATCCAAGGTATTCGTTACAGCCATGCAAGATGCATGGAGCACCTGGAAAATTAGCGCCAATAATATTCCAGCCATCTTCGCTGCATAAATGTGCTTCGTAAAAAGCCACGGGTCCTTCTAGGGGCTGATGTGCATTGATGTCTAAGTAAACTTGGCCATCGGTGGTTTTAGTGCTGTTAAATGCGAACGCATTACTGCCTGCTGTTTTATAATTTTCGAGTAAGGGAACCGTACCTCCAAAAATGGAACTTAATGCTTTGTCGGCGCCAGATAACACGCATAGTTGTAGTACCGAATATTGCACCATGTCTTTTGGGGTAACTGGAAATATTTTTTTGAGCATCACTTCTTCGGGGTGCGCTGATGCATATGCATTGAGTCCGGCCGAATAGCCTTCTAGTAATTTTTTAAATGCTGGGCTTAAATCAGAATCGTATTTTTCTTCAACTAATTCAGGAATGCGTAATAAATGAATGATATAATCTATAGAAGCTCCTTTTTTACCTTGGTATTGCGCTAGCATAGCTTTGCCTGCCATTAAAGATTGTTGTATAGTTCCAAAATCATCTTCTGCATGTGCCCAAGCAAGGCCGTATGCTACATCAGGATCGGTTTTGCCAAAAATATGGGGCACACCATAGTTGTCTCTTACAATGTCAATTTTTGCGGGGTTTATTTGCGCAGAAATTTGATAGGGGATAGTGGCAAGGCTAACGAGAACAGAGGCAATAAAGAGGCGTGATTTTTTCATAGGTTGTGATGTAAAGCAGTATAACAACAAAAAGGGAAAACTGTTTATTATTTAATAGCGCCGTATATTTGAATCAAATTAATGGTATGGGCATTATCAAACAGTTAAAAGAGTATCTCTTTATTTCAAAAAGAGACCCCAACGAGCCGCGAACTCAGTGGATGAAATACATGCATGGAATGAACCGTATTTCGCTTCTTATGTTTTTAATTGCGGTACTTATTATATTGTTTAAGACGCTGATTCTACCCCTCATGAATAAATAATTTTGGGCCAGCTAGTTCCATAATTCCTTTGGCAACTTTTGCAGAAGCGTCACCGCCACCAGCTGCAAGTAAAGCATGCAAAGACTGGTAGTTCTCCATCACTTCTTTTCTATTGGTCTCATTTTCTGTTACGTTGCTTAGTGCTTGTATCAAGTTTTGTTCAGTTAATTGTTCTTGAATCAGTTCTTGAACAATTTCTTTGTCCATTATTAAGTTCACTAAAGAGATGAATTTTATTTTTACCAGCCACTTTGCAATTTGGTAAGAAAACTTGCTGGTTTTGTAGCATACCACTTCAGGCACTTTAAAGAGTGCTGTTTCTAATGTAGCAGTGCCGCTTGTAACAATCGCTGCATCTGCAATGCTAAGCAGGACGTAAGTGCTATTTTTAATAAGCGATACATTGGCATAGCCCATTAAAAAGCGGTTGTAAAAAGGGGCGTCTAGCCCTGGTGCTTGCGCCACCATAAAAGTATAGTCTGGAAAATGTGGCGTTACACTTAACATCACTGGAAGCATTTTAATAATCTCTTGCTGTCTGCTCCCTGGTAATAATGCAATTACCTTTTTATTGTCTGTTGCAAGTGGGGTTGTGCTTTTGAAGGATTCAATTACTTGTAATAGTGGATGACCTACATAAGTAACATCCCAATCCCATTTATTTTTAAAATATTCTTTTTCAAAAGGAAGTATGCAAAACATTTTATCGAGGCACAGTTTCATTTTTTTAACCCTGTTTTCTTTCCATGCCCAAACCTGTGGTGCTATATAATATACGACCCTGAATCCTTGTTTTTTAGCCCATTTGGCAATGCGTAAATTAAAACCAGGATAGTCTACAAGTACGATAACGTCGGGTTGCCATGCATCAATATCTTGTTTGCAAAATCTGATATTTTGTAAAATGGTGGGCAGGTTTTTGATTACTTCTAAAAAGCCCATAAAGGCCAGGTCCCTGTAATGCTTTACAAGGGAAGCCCCAGCCTTTTGCATTAGATCGCCTCCCCAGGCTTTGATACTGGCGGTAGGGTCCAGTTTTTTAATTTCTTTGATGAGGTTACTGCCGTGTAGGTCTCCGCTGGCTTCTCCTGCAATAATATAGTACTTCATAGGCTCCTTGCAATTTACGATAGAAGGGCCAAAATGTTAATAAAACTAAAAAAATAGTTAAAAAACTAAAAATTTAGTTGTTAAACTAAAAAAATAGTTTTAGCATTGTATTTCAAATGTAAATGACACATGAAACCATTAACAAAAGCTGAAGAGCAAGTAATGCAGCAGGTATGGAAATTATCTAGTGCCTATTTAAAGGATATTGTAGAATCCTATCCGATGCCAAGGCCGCATACCAACACAGTGGCTACCCTAGTAAAAATATTAGTAGACAAAGGATACATTGGAGTAGAGGCGATGGGCCGAGTGCACCGTTATTTTCCTTTGGTGAGCAAAGAATCGTATTCTACCAATTCTATTAAATCTTTGGTGGACGCATATTTTGAAGGTTCTTTTAGTGAAGCCGTTTCTTGCATGTTGCAACAAAAAGAAATCAGCGTAAAAGAATTGGAAATCTTATTAGATCAATTGAAACAATCAAAAAAATAAGTCATGTATCCTACACTTTATTACTTATTACAAGTGCTTGTATGTAGTGCCGTTTTGATGGTTTATTATTTACTCGTACTACGCAACAAAAAATTTCATCAATACAACCGTTTTTATTTACTCGGCGTTGCTCTTCTATCTTGGATCGTTCCGCTCATTAAAATTGTTTGGGAACAGCAACATGCTGGTGTTAGGCAAATAGATTTGTTAACAGTTGTTGCAGCTGGAAATTCTGAAATTGAAGCCATGGTTGCTTCAAAGCAAGAATCGGTTGATTGGCTTTCACTTCTTCCAAATTTGTATATTGGGGTATCTATTTTTTTAGCCATTGCGATGATGGTTTCGCTGTATAGAATTTATAAAATTTATACAACACACGAATGTCGCAATCTACAAGAGTTTTATTTAGTGATGACGCGCGTTAAGGGGACGCCCTTTTCTTTTTTTAGTTATATTTTTTGGAATGCCGAAATTGATATCCAAACTCCTGCCGGCAAGCAAATTTTGCAACATGAGTTAACGCATGTGAAGCAGTTTCATTCTATTGATAAAATAGGGATGCAATTGATTTTGATTGTTGGCTGGTTTAATCCTTTCTTTTGGCTGCTCAGAAAAGAGCTGGACATAATTCACGAATTTATTGCCGATAAAAAATCGGTAGAAAATGGTGATGCCGCCAGCTTGGCTCAAATGTTGTTGACTACGGCTTATCCCGGACAACAATTTTCACTCACCAATCCATTCTTTTTTTCACCTATTAAACGAAGATTAAAAATGCTTACGACCAACCAAAATCCAACATTTAATTATGTTAGAAGGCTTATTGCACTTCCACTTTTAGCGGTGGTTGTTTTACTGTTTGCTTTTAGAGCAAAAGAAAATACGAGCGCTGTTGTACCACTTTCAAAAACCTATATTGTCGTGTTAAACGCAGGACACGGTGGAGAAGATAGAGGCGCTATTGCAGCAGATGGAACAACAGAGGCTCAATTAACACTTGCCATTGTAAATCAAATGCAGGCCCTTAATAAAAATGATAAAATTAAACTGGTATTAACACGTGATGCAGATGTTACACAATCTGTGGTAGCCGTTTCTGAATTCGCAAATGCACAATCTCCAGATTTATTTGTTTCTATTCATGTAAATAATGTAGATGGTTCTGCTGCTAACAAAGCTAAATATGAAGGTGCTGAAATTTATATGGCCACAAAAGATAAAGCAGTAAATTATGATGCCAATTATACATTGGCAAATCAATTAGCGGCTTCATTGCAAGAAGTTGGTGCACCATTTAATGGGGTAAAAACAAGAGACAGAGGTATCTGGGTATTACAAGCGGTTCAATGCCCGTCGGCACTAATTGAGACGGGTTACCTAAGTAATAATAAAGAACTCGCTAAAATCAAAGATGCGGGTTATCAACAAAAGTTGGCAGCTAGTATTTTAAAAGGGATTGAAAATTATTTATCTAATCAAGAGCGTGGAACTGGCAACGTTGTGATAGACACCACTAAAAAAGTGATAATTGTTCAAGGCTATAAAATTTCACCAGAAGACACATTAATAGCTTCTAAAGAAAAGGGTGGTAGTATCGTTATTAAAATGGATGGGGCCGGTGCTAAAACAAATGGACAAAAGCCGATGTATGTTTTAGATGGTGAAGTTATTTCAGAATCTGTAATGAGTGTGATTGATCCAAACAAAATTGAAGCCATCAATGTATTAAAAGGTCCATCTGCAACAGCACTCTATGGAGATAAGGGTAAAGATGGTGTTATACTAATTACAACTAAACAAGGGAATACTGGAAAATCATCTAAAGGACCCATTGTTGTTCAAGGTTATAAAGTTGGCAGTAGGTTTGAGGTGGTTGCGGATACCGTTGAATTTAAAGGCCCCAATGTTATAAAAGGTTATAAAGTTGACAGTAAGTTTGTTGCAGATACTGTTGAGGCAAAAGTTAATTCTATTTTGATCAAGTCTAATAATTTATCAGATGCCAAATCAATGTCAAAGAATATGGATGATGTAATTGTTTTGCATGGAAATTCAATTATCATTAAAACGGAAGGTAAAAAAGTGTCTGCCCTTATTTTTGTTGATGGCAATAAAACAACACAAAAAGAAATGGATGCAATGACTCCAGATCAAATAAAGTCTGTTGAAATATTAAAAGGCGATGCAGCCATCAAAGCTTATGGTGCAGAAGCTAAAGATGGTGTTATCAAAATTACCACCAAAAAAAAGTAAATTTATAAAAACCACTTAACGGCTAAGGACGCTAATGCATACAAACAAGTTGCAATAAATACGCCCTTAGCCGTTAAGTCTTTTTCTGCATTGATATAGAGCGTAAAAACAACAGCGTTGCATATAAGGCAAAGGCTTACAATAGCAGTTAGTAAAGACTTTTGAAGTATCAATACTTCAAAAAATTCGGCTAAAGTAAAACGGCTAAATTTATAAAAGTAATAGCCAAATAAACCTACAATTGGCGCTAAACAGCCAAGTACTATGCCAAGTTTTAGTTCGTCTCTTTTGAATATCATAATTTCCATTTTGTTTCTAAAGTCTTTTTAAGTCCATAGTGTGTAAGGTCAAATTGAACGGGTACTACACTTACATAATTGTGTTTGAGCGCCCATGAATCGGTGTCTTTTCCAGATTCTAAATTTTTAAATTCGCCGGTTAGCCAATAATATTTTTTTCCGTGTGGATCTTTTCGTTGGTCAAATTTTTCTTCGTATTTGGCATAGGCCTGTCTGCAAATTTTAATCCCTTTAATTAATTTTTCATCTACCGCAGGGATATTTACATTGAGGCATAAATGTTTATCAAGTGGTTTGCCAGCAAGCATTTTTTCTACTATAATGCGCACAAATTTTTGTGCACCTGAAAAATCGGCGTCGATACTATAATCGAGTAATGAAAACCCAATACTAGGAATACTTTCGATAGATGCTTCCAATGCTGCGGACATGGTACCAGAATATATAACATTGATAGAGTGGTTGGCGCCATGGTTGATGCCACTTAAGCAAATGGTAGGCTTTTTATGCAAAACAACGTCTACCGCTATTTTTACGCAGTCTACAGGGGTGCCACTGCAGCTATAGGTTTCTACACCTTCAAATACATTTACTTTTTGGAGACGCAAAGGATGTCCAATGGTAATGGCGTGTCCCATGCCACTTTGGGGCTTATCTGGGGCCACTACTACAATGCGTCCTAGGCCTTTAACGGCTTCTACCAGGGCTTTGATACCCGGGGCCGTAACACTATCATCGTTGGTTATTAATATGGTAGGGATTTCCTTTGTTTTTGCTGATTTTGCCATGGGTGCAAGATACAAATAGAAAAATAGTAAAAATAAATTTGGTAATACTAAAAATATTAGTATTTTGCAGCTAAATCAATTAGTTATGTCAAACGCCGGAAAAAATTTACGTCACTTGCGCAAGCAGCGTGGTTGGACCCAGGAAGAATTTGCAAATAAGCTAAACATTAAAAGAAGCCTTGTTGGCGCCTACGAAGAAGAGCGTGCCGAGCCTCGTTTAGAGGTGATGGAAGCCATTTGTTCTTTGTTCAAGCTCAGTTTAGAGGACTTCTTATTTCAAGACCTTACGGGCAGTACGCCAAAGGGTGTTTCTTACCTCGAAAGCCGCAGGCAATTAAAAATGATTGCCGAGTCTGCTCAAATTAGTTTTGTACCTGTAAAAGCAGCAGCTGGTTATTTAGCAGGTTTCGCAGATCCCGAGTTTGTAGATGAACTTAACACGTTTACGCTTCCTATGCTAGCGCCGGGTCAGTACCGCGCTTTTGAAATAGTAGGGGATAGCATGTTGCCAACCCCTAGTGGTAGTGTTATTGTAGGGGAAAAAGTAGAAAATTTTGATGAGGTAAAAAATAGCAACACCTACGTAGTGCTTTCTAAAAGTGAAGGTGTGGTGTATAAGCGTATAGTGCGCGACAACGAAAAAAAGAACAACCTCACGCTCATTAGTGATAATCCTCAATATGAGCCATACCATGTAAATGCCGAAGATGTATTAGAGGTTTGGAAAGCCGTATATATTTTGCAAAAAGCCAGTGCAGTGCCTAGGTGGGATGTAAACCAACTAGCCGGCATGGTTAATAATTTGCAAGAGCAGGTAAGTACGCTAAAAAGTAAACTTAACTAATAGGGCTTAGGGTTATTTATTTTAACCTTTGGTACTTTTTTTAAGGGGGCATAGATAGTTTCATCTATTTTTGCCCCCTTTTATGTATATGCGCAAAATAACACTAAGTATACTGTTGGTTTTTATGTTTGTTGCTGGAATGGCGCAGCCTAAAAAAATTGCAGCCCTCAAAATAAATACGGCCATTAAATTGGATGGTGCTTTAGATGAACTTATTTGGGCGCAGGCAGCTACTGCCTCTAATTTTATTCAAAATAGCCCGCAGTTAGGCGCTCCATCTTCAGAGCCAAGTAAAGTTTCAATATTATATGACGATCAGGCCATTTATGTTGGTGCTTATTTATACGGCAAACCTCAAAATATTAGGAAGCAGTTAACAGCAAGAGATGGCGAGCAGCGTAAAGACGTAGATTATTTTGCTGTTTTTTTCGATACCTACAACGATGATCAAAATGCAGTTCAGTTTTTAGTAACCACGCGCAATGTGCAATCAGATGCAAGACTACTGCCTAATTTAACCAGTCAGTTTGGTCCGCCATCCGATTATTCTTGGGACGCTGTTTGGGAGAGTAAAGTTCAAATGCACGCAGATGGTTGGTCGGTAGAAATTAAAATTCCTTATTCGGCACTTCGTTTTTCAAAAAAAGAAATACAAGACTGGGGTGTAAATTTTGAGCGTTACGATAGGGGTAGCAATGAAAATGGGTATTGGAATAAAATTGATCCCAATCAAAATGGATTTGTTAATCAGTTTGGTGATGTAACAGGACTACAAAATATTGAACCGCCACTTAGATTGTCTATACTGCCTTATGTGTCTGCAGGATCAAGAGCGGTGCCTTATGCAAATGGAACAAAGAGTAATACTTTTTTACGAAGCGGAGGGATGGATGTAAAATATGGGGTGAACGAAAGTTTTACTTTAGACGCTACACTCATTCCGGATTTTGGGCAAGTGGTATCTGATAATGTGGTACTTAATTTAACGCCTTACGAAGTTCAGTTTCAAGAAAATCGTCCCTTTTTTACAGAGGGGATAGAACTATTTAATAAGTCGGCCCTATTTTATTCGAGACGAATTGGTGCGACACCTGAGGGTTATTATGCAATCAATAGTAAAGTGGCTAACAATAGTAATTTATCGGTTGTTTCAAACCCAGGGATTTCACAACTGTATAACGCCACAAAGTTTTCTGGAAGAAATAAAAAGAAATTAGGGATTGGCGTGTTTAATGCACTTGTGGCACCTACCACGGCAACTATTTTAGATAAAACAACGGGCGTTAAAACAAATTACGAAACCAGCCCATTAACCAATTATAATATTTTGGTGTTGGATCAGGCTCTTGCTGGCAGATCTTCGCTTACATTTACCAATAGCAATGTTTGGCGTAGCGGAGGCTCTCGTAACGCTAATGTTACCGGCCTTGACGTGAGTTTGTTTGATAAAACCAATACACATCAGCTCATTTGGAATGGAAGAGTGAGTCGTATTTCAGGGGCTGACAATTATACAGGATTTAAAAATATATTAGCGTTTGCAAAAGTGAGTGGGAAAGTGCAGTATCTATTACACACCAATATCGAATCTGATAAATATGACCCCAACGATATGGGATTTTTGCTCGCGCCTAACGAATTTTCAGGTATCGCAAGAATCAGTTACAATCAGTTTAAGCCTACCAAAAGGTTTTTGCAATCGAGTTATACGTTAACCTTAAAGCCTGCCTTTTTATACAAGCCAAATGTATTTGCCAATTTTGAAATTCAAACAAGGGCTTTTTGGTTTTTCAAAAATTTTTGGGATGCATCGGTAACGTTAAATATTCAGCCTCAGTGGCAGCATGATTATTTTGAAATGCGCACTGCAGGTGTAATGATTAAAAGAACGGGCTATTGGTATGCAAGTATCGCTGGAAGTTCTGATAGTCGGAAACAGTTTTTTTTCAGGTACAATGCAGGTTTTGCAGAGTCCCCAATTCCTAACGATGCCTACATAAGTTTTAATATTGCACCTCGATATCGTTTTAATGATCACTTTAGTTTGGATCTAGATATAAAACGTGACGAAGACAATGGGCAGTATGGTTATTCTTTTAGAAATACGGCTGGTATACCTATTGCAGGTCGACGAAAAGTAACGACCGTTAATAGTATTGTAAATGCTATTTATAATTTTAATGCACGCATGAATATATCTGCGCGTGCTAGACACTATTGGAGTAAGGTAGCGTATGAGAACTTTTTTAATGTTACCCCAAGTGGAGGTTTATCTGAGATAGCTTACGTACCTGGTAAAAATCAAAACTTCAATGTGTTTAACATTGATATGTTTTACACTTGGGATTTTGCTTACGGAAGCCGTTTTATTATTGGCTGGAAAAACTGGTTAGGGTCTGATTTTAAATTGCCTTACGAGTCTTATAAAAATTATACCAGCAACGCAAAAGCTGTGTTTCAGCAGCCGCATGGTAACGAAATTACCTGCAAGCTTATTTGCTATCTAGACTACATGAAGCTAAAAGTGAAGAATCCTTTAAAGCCTTAGTAGGCGTAAGCTTTGACTGTTTTGATTTGTCCGTTTTGTTTCCTAAAAAAATATAGGTTTTTATTTTCTTGGTAATCAATTTGATTTTTGATGCTAGCGCTAAATACGGGATTTATTTTTAAGCTATTAAATACGGGGGTTGATTTTTCAAATAAACTGTTTGTAAAATAAAGCATGGTTTCATAGCCTTTAAAAAACTGATCGCTAGGTCGACCAAGGTATTTAAGTTTATAGGTTGCTGTTAATTGCTTTAATAATTTTTCGTTGCCATTAAAATAATAAGGGCTTGCGTAAATAATTTCTACATTAGGAACATCCAATGTTTTAAGACCATCCCAGGTTGGCATGCCAATAACCATTGCTTTGAAGGCAGGCTTTTCGTTAAATATTTTTACGAGTGACACACTAAAACTTTCCTTGAGGCTACCGCACATAATAATATTTTGTTTGGTAGAGTCTAAGTAGGGTAGGATGTCGCCAAAAACAACGCTGTCTTGTAATTCTATTTGTAAAAAGGATAGAGCAGATTTACTATTGGTAGCCGTAATAATATTTTGAATATAATCTTCGGTGGCTCCTTTTTTCTTGCAATATAAAATGGTGTTTTTCGTAAAGTTATTTTGTAGGTAACCACTAATAGCCTCGCACTGCGTTTTAAGGGTAGGGTTTAATACAGTTACAAATGGATTATTGGTAACGCCTGCATCGTTAGGGAAAATGGCTGATACCATGGGTGTTTGGTGTGCAAGCGCAAAATCTGCAATGATTTTAGTGTCTGCTCTATTGGTCACTGCACTGATAATGAGTGCTGCGTTTTGTATACTAGAATCAGAAAGAATATTTGCTAACGAATTGTTTTTTTGTTTGGTATCAATGATGCGAACTTCTAGTGGGGTATTTGTTTTGTTTAAAGAATCTACCGCCATTAAAACGCCATTGTAAAAATCGAGCCCAGGCAGCATGGTTTTTGGTAAATTATTATTACCTAACAGGTATTGATTGCCTTCAAAAGCCCCATCAATTTCTAGTGGAATAAATACAACAATTTTTTTTGTTGTATTTATTGCTGTAATTGTTTGCGCTTGGGTGTTGGCAAAGCAGCTAAACAATAAAACAAACAATGTAGTATACAGTAGGCTACTTTTCATAACATATTATTTTACTCCCACTCAATGGTAGCAGGTGGTTTGCTGCTAATATCATATACCACACGATTAATGCCTCTTACCTGATTGATAATTTCGTTGGAAACGTGTGCTAAAAATGAATACGGTAAATGTGCCCAATCGGCGGTCATGCCATCTACCGATGTTACAGCTCTTAAAGCAACAGTAAACTCGTAGGTTCTTTCGTCACCCATTACGCCAACACTTTTTACGGGAAGTAAAATAGTGCCTGCCTGCCAAACTTCGGTATATAAATTATGTGATTTCAAAGCATTGATATAAATGGCGTCCGCTGCTTGTAATAAAGCAACTTTTTCGGCATTGACTTCACCAAGTATTCTGATCGCAAGTCCTGGTCCAGGAAAAGGATGTCTGTTAATCATGTTGGAAGGGATGCCAAGTTCTAAACCTACTCTGCGTACTTCATCTTTAAATAAATACCTAAGTGGTTCTACCAAAGATAAGTGCATAGTATCTGGAAGCCCACCTACGTTGTGGTGCGACTTGATGGTTTGTGAAGGTCCATGAACGCTAACGCTTTCAATAACGTCTGGATAAATAGTGCCCTGTCCTAAAAAGCTTACATCTTTTACTTTGGCAGCTTCTTCTTGGAATACATCAATAAATAATTTGCCAATAATTTTTCTTTTGGCTTCCGGATCTGTTTGATCTTGAAGGCCTGCGTAGAATCTTTCTTTTGCATCGATGCCCGTTACATTGAGCCCAAGCTCTTTGTACATTTCTAACACCTGTTCAAATTCGCCTTGACGTAATACGCCGTTGTCTACAAAAATGCCGTGCAATCTATTCCCAATGGCTTTGCTAATAAGCGTTGCTGCAACGGTGCTATCTACACCACCGCTAAGCGCCATAATTACTTGACGGTCTCCAATTTGCTCTTTTAACTTTGCAATGGTTTCTGTTGCAAATGAAGCAGGAGTCCAGTTTTGACTGCATCCGCAAGTGTTAACTAAAAAGTTTTTAATAATTAATTTACCCTGTGTTGAGTGGTATACTTCTGGATGAAATTGTAATCCAAATAATGGATGTGTATCGGTGGTTGTTTTTTTAAATGCGGCAATAGGAATACTTTCTGTAGTTGCTGTAATTTGAAATCCGTCTGGTAGAGCAACAATAGAATCGGAGTGACTCATCCATACTTGTGATCCATTATCAACGCCAGCAAGTAAAGTATCTTGTTCTTGTATTTGTAAGTGTGCGCGGCCGTATTCTCTTTTGTTAGATTTATTAACCGTGCCACCAAATGTTTTAGCGGTTAATTGTGCGCCATAACAAACGCCGAGTACCGGAACTTTTTGTATAAAGCTTGCAATGTCTACAACAGGAGCATGTTCTTCGTTAACACTAAATGGGGAGCCACTTAAAATAATCCCTTTTAATCCGGGCTCAAAAGTGAAAGACTTATGAAAGGGGATGATTTCACAATACACATTGGCCTCTCTAACGGCCCTGGCAATTAACTGTGTATACTGGCTACCAAAATCTAGGATAAGGATTTTTTCTGTCATAGCTGCGAAGTTAATTGAAATTGGGAGCACAAAAAAACCAACCCGCAGGGTTGGTTTTAATAATATCTATCAAAGTTGATAAGTATCTATTCTGCAGTTTAACTTATGCAGCAACAACAGCCTTTTTGGCTAATTTGCTCTTTAAGTTAGCAGCTTTGTTTTTGTGGATAATACCACGCTTAGCAAGTTTATCAATCATCGAAATGACGTTTGGTAATCCTTCTGTGTAAGCTTTGGTATCTGAGCCAGCTTTTAGTTCACGAACTGCATTACGGGTAGTTTTACCATAGTAACGGTTGCGCTCGCGACGCTTAGCCGCTTGTCTCATATCTTTTTTAGTAGCTGAATGGTTTGCCATGTTCTAATTATTTTTCAGGACGGCAAAGGTAAGGCCTAGACCTGAAAGTTTGAAATTTTATTCAAAAAAAACATCGATTTCGTTAATTTTCAATGAAATTACCCCTTTTTTTCTCCTTTTTATGACCGATATTTGCTCGGCTATTTGATAAATTAGACGCCTAAGACTATCACATGAAGGATTTTTCTTATATAACCAATTCCCACCCCGCTTTTATAGAAGAGACCTATAAAGCATTCGTACTAGACCCAAGTTCGGTAGATACTGACTTGAAAAAGTTTTTTGAAGGCTTTGATTTTGCCGTTTCTAACGGTCATGCAGGAAGTGGCGCGCCTACTTCTGCTCATTCTGCTGCTGCCACGAGTAGCACTGGTATAGATTGGCAAAAAGAAATTAATGTCTACCGCCTTATTTTGGGTTACAGAAATAGAGGTCACTTACTTGCTACCACAAATCCAATTAGACCACGTAAAGACAGGCAAGCCAATTTAGATTTATCTTATTTTGGATTATCTGATTCGGATGTATCACAAACTTTTCAAGCAGGAAAATTTGTTGGACTTGGGGCTACTTCTTTAAAAAATATTTTAACTCATTTGCAAACCTGCTACACATCAAGTGTTGGTGCAGAGTTCAAATATATTAGCAGTAAAGAAAAAGTTTCGTTTTTGATTGCAGAAATGGAAACCAACTTTAAAGCACCTATTCATTTAGATAAAAAGAAACACATTCTTGAAAAATTAAATCAAGGTGTGATTTTTGAAAAGTTTTTGCATACCAAATACATTGGGCAAAAAAGATTTTCATTAGAAGGAGGAGAGAGTACGATTGCTGCTCTAGATGCGATCATTAATACGGCTGCATCGCATGATGTACAAGAGGTCGTAATTGGTATGGCGCACCGTGGTCGTTTAAATGTGCTTGCCAATATCATGGGTAAAACCTATGAGCAAATATTTAGTGAGTTTGAAGGAACTGCCATTATTGATCAAACCATGGGTAGCGGTGACGTCAAATACCATATGGGCTACGGTTCAGAAATTACAACGCCCGATCAAAAAAAGATTCACTTAAAATTAGTACCCAACCCTTCACATTTAGAAGCGGTGGATCCGGTGGTACTTGGTTTTGCAAGAGCAAAAGCGGACGTACTCGATCAAAGTGCTTTTGATAAATACTTACCTATTTTAATTCATGGGGATGCTTCTGTTGCAGGACAGGGCATTGTATATGAAGTACTTCAAATGAGTAATCTTCGTGGTTATCATACTGGTGGTACGATCCATTTTGTAATCAACAATCAAATTGGTTTTACCACAGATTTTGATGACGCAAGAAGTGCCGATTATTGTACATCGGTTGCTGCCATGGTGCAAGCGCCTGTGTTACATGTTAACGGTGATGATGCAGAAGCGGTGGTTAAGTGTGCCGAAATTGCAACACGTTACCGTCAGAAATTTAATTCGGATATTTTTATTGATATGGTGTGTTACCGTAAACACGGGCACAATGAAGGAGATGATCCAAAGTATACACAGCCTCAACTGTATTCATTAATTGATAAGCATCAAAATCCGAGAGAAACGTATACGCAGTTTTTAATTCAAAATGGTGAGCCCGAAGCGCAAGCACTTGCCAAAGACATGGAAAAGAAATTCTGGGGCGATTTACAAGAGCGCCTAGATGAAGTAAAACAGCATCCACTTCCATACAAATACCAAGCGCCAGAAATTGCTTGGCAAAATATGGGTAAAGCAACAGATGACGATTTTCAATCTTCACCTGTTACTGCTGTAGACAAAGAAAGGTTCAATTTATTGTTTGAGCGTTTGATGCAATTTCCTCAAGATTTTAAACCACTTAAAAAAGTGGAAAAATTATTGCAGGAAAAAATCAAGCTCATGGAAGCCGAGCAAAAAGTAGATTGGGCAACTGCCGAGTTAATGGCATACGGCTCACTACTGATTGATGGTAATATTGTTCGCATGAGTGGTCAGGATGTGCAGCGCGGTACCTTTAGCCACCGTCATGCCGTAATTCGTGATGAACAAACAAATAAGGGTCATAATAGGCTCAATCATTTTACAGAAGGTCAAGAAAAGTTTAGAATTTATAATTCATTGTTAAGTGAGTATGGTGTGCTTGGTTTTGAATATGGTTATGCCATGGCAAATCCGAACGCGCTTGTTATTTGGGAAGCACAGTTTGGTGATTTCTGCAATGGCGCACAAACCATGATTGATCAGTTTATTGTGGCGGGCGAACAAAAATGGCAACGTCAAAATGGACTTGTTATGTTGCTGCCACATGGTTATGAAGGGCAAGGTCCTGAGCATAGCAGTGCTCGTTTAGAACGCTTCTTGCAAATAGCAGCCGAATTAAACATAGTGGTAACCAATATTACTTCAGCGGCTAATTTATTCCATGCTTTACGCAGACAGCTTACTTGGAATTTTAGAAAGCCTATGATTAATTTTTCTCCAAAAGCAAACCTGCGTAACCCAGGCACCTACAGTAAAGTAGAAGACTTTTTACAAGGTGGCTTTAAAGAAATATTAGATGATGAATTTGTACAAGATGCAGCTGCTGTTAAAAAGGTATTGTTTTGCACCGGTAAAATTTATTTTGAATTAGCAGAAAAGCAAGCAAAAGAAAATAGACAAGACATTGCCATTGTAAGACTTGAACAAATTTATCCACTAGCACAAGATCAATTAAGTGCGCTGCATAAAAAATACAGCAAGGCTACTTGGTTTTGGGTACAAGAAGAACCTCAAAACATGGGTGCGGCTAGCTTCTTAAAAATGAATTTACATACCATTAATTTTGGTGTAATTAGTAGAAGTGCAAGTGCATCTACTGCAACCGGCTATGCAAAAGTGCATGCTGCAGAACAGTTAGAGGTTATTGAAACAGCATTTAATATTTAATTTAGCATACTTAGAAATATCATTTTATGATTGAAATAAAAGTTCCAGCAATTGGAGAGTCTATCTCAGAAGTTACTTTGTTAAAGTGGACAAAAAAAGATGGGGACTACGTAGAAAGAGATGAAGTGATTGCCGAGTTTGAAAGTGAAAAAGCAACTTTTGAAGTAAATGCCGAGCAGGCGGGTGTACTTACCACACTTGGAAAAGAAGGCGATACCTTGCTTATTGGTGATGTACTTGCTAAAATTGATGAAACTGCCCAGAGGCCTGCCGCAGCTGCCGTTCCGGCTGCACCGGCTGCACCGGCTGCGCCGGCGCCAGTTGCTCCGAAATCGGAAGCACCTGTAGCTGCGATCCCTAACGATGTAAAAGCAACACCGGTAGCTTCTGCTATTATTGCTGATAAAAAAGTAGACCCAACAGCGATTACCGCAACCGGTACTGGCGGAAAAATATTAAAGCAAGACGTATTAGAAGCGTTATCGCATCCGGGCAAAAAAGCTTTTGCAGGCACCGAACTGAATACGAGAAATGTGCGTCAAGAAAAAATGAGCGCGCTTCGTAAAACCATTAGTCGCAGACTGGTAGAATCTAAAAATACAACGGCCATGCTTACTACTTTTAACGAAGTAGACATGACGCGTGTAATGGATGTAAGAAAGCAGTACAAAGATAAATTTAAAGAAAGCCATGGCGTTAATTTAGGTTTCATGAGCTTCTTTGCTAAAGCATGTTCTACTGCACTTGGTGAGTGGCCTTCCGTAAATGCTTACATTGATGGCGATCAAATTATTTACCATGATTACGCAGACATTAGCATTGCAGTAAGCACACCTCGCGGTTTAACGGTACCTGTAATGCGAAATGTAGAAAGCATGAGTATGGCAGACGTAGAAAAAACAGTGGTCATGCTTGCGGGTAAAGCGCGCGACAGTAAACTTACTGCCGACGATTTACAAGGCGGCACTTTCACCATCACCAATGGTGGTGTGTTTGGTAGCTTAATGAGTACGCCCATTATCAATATTCCACAGAGTGCTATTTTAGGTATGCATAAAATACAGGACAGACCCATGGCTATTAACGGTCAGGTGGTTATTAGGCCTATGATGTATTTAGCACTTAGTTACGATCACCGCATTATTGATGGTCGTGAGAGTGTTGGATTTTTAGTGCGCGTAAAAGAGCTTTTAGAAAATCCAGAATTATTACTGATGGGTAAAGATCCGGTTAAAACATTACTAGAACTCTAAGTGCGTTACCAGTCTTATTTTAATTCGGCGCTTACCATTATCAATGCTTACAAAGGAGGTGCGCCACTTGTCCACCATCTCAAACAATATTTTGCTGCACACAAAAAGTATGGTTCTACGGATCGTAGAACCATTGCGCATCTATGCTATACCTATTATAGGTTAGGTGTAAGTATCAAAGAATTTGATACCGATAAAGGCCTACAACTCGCTATTTTTTTATGTGAAGCCAAGCCAGGTAACTGGGCGCTTTTATTTGAGCCAAGTTGGATTGCAGCGTGGAATGCATCTGATGGATCCTTAGATAAAAAATTAGATTTTATTAAGGAGGTATATCCAGGATATAACCCTTTCGCTATTTTTCCTTTTGCGGCGCACTTGTCTTCTGGCGTGGATGCCCCTGCCTTTAACAGGAGTCACCTCATCCAACCCGATTTGTTTATTCGTATCAGGCCCAAGCATGAAGATGCGGTGGCTTCCAAACTAAACAAGGCGCAAATTAATTTTGAAAAAATTACAGTGTCTTGCTTAAGGCTTACGAGTGGAACTAAATTAGATGAAGTGCTACTTATTAATAAAGAAGCGGTGATTCAAGATTACAGCTCGCAACAAATTGCGGGTATGTATGCGCTTGCGGTGGAGTTTACGGATTCTAAAAAAAGAATTTGGGATTGTTGCGCGGCTAGTGGTGGCAAGTCTATTTTAGCGGTTGATACTTTTGGACAAATAAAATTAACGGCTTCTGATATGCGCGCTTCTATTTTGCGCAATTTACAAACTCGTTTTGCAGCAGCCGGTATGAGCGGTTATCAATCATTTGCAGTGGATTTAACCAGCGCGCACGACCTCAGTAATTTTGCTAAACTTGCCGATTTAATTATTTGCGATGCGCCCTGTACCGGAAGCGGCACTTGGGGTAGAACCCCGGAGCACCTCGCTTTTTTTGACGAGGTTTCTATCGATAATTTTAGACAATTGCAACAAACCATCATAACAAATACGCTGCATTATGTAGCTGTTAATGGATATTTTTTATACAGCACATGTTCGGTGTTTGCTGCAGAAAATGAAGCGCAGGTAAAATTTATAACAAACAATTTTCCGGATTTTAAATTAGTGCATCAGCAGCTATTTACAGGCTACACACATAAAGCAGACACCATGTTTGCGGCACTGTTTCAGAAAAAATAAGTAAGGGAAATTTTATAGTAAGATGCCGCGCTGTATAACGCCGCCACCTATTACGTCGTTGCCTTCATAAAAAACAGCACTTTGTCCGGGCGCAATACTTTTTACGGGCTCGTAAAAACGCGCGCGAATACCGTTTTCTGTATTAAATAAATGACTGGTAGCGCCACTGTCTTTATACCTGATTTTTGTAATGGCTTCGGTGCCGTCTTCGATGCCATTATATTTCATCCAATTAATTTTAAGCACTTCCATATCGTTTTGATCTAGGTCTGCTTCTGTGCCTAATACAACGGTATTGGTGCTAGGATCAATGGCTGTAACGTATGCTGGCTTGCCCAGTGCTATTTCAAGACCTTTGCGCTGTCCAATGGTATAAAAAGGATAGCCTTTATGTTTGCCTAATCTTTTACCCGCTTGATCTACAAACCAACCGCCGTTTACTTTTTCTTCTAATCCGTCTACATTTCTTTTTAAAAATCCACGGTAGTCATTATCCGGCACAAAACAAATTTCGTAGCTCTCGCTTTTTTTAGCAAGCTCGGGGTAGCCCATATCATGCGCCATTTGGCGAATATCTTTTTTGTGGTATTGACCCAACGGCATAATGGTTCTACTCAGTAATTCTTGATCAAGTCCCCAAAGCACATAGCTCTGATCTTTGGTATCATCAAGGCCTTTACTAATGACGTATCTATTGTTGGTATGTTGTCTTACAGATGCGTAATGACCCGTTGCAATAAAATCACATTCGAGGGCATTGGCTCTTTTTAAAAGTGCACGCCATTTAATATGCGTATTACACATCACGCAAGGATTGGGTGTGCGACCCGCTAAATATTCTTCCACAAAATTTTCGACAACAAAGTCGCCAAACTCATCTCTAATATCTAAAATAAAATGCGGGAATCCATTTTGTACGGCTGCTTGTCTAGCATCATTAAAAGAATCAATATTACAACAGCCCGTTTCTTTGGTGCTCGTGCCACTACTTGTTGCATAGTCCCATGTTTTCATGGTAATGCCTATCACTTCATAGCCTTCATTGTGGAGCATAAGTGCAGCTACGGTACTATCAATACCGCCGCTCATGGCTACCAATACTTTTCCTTTCCGGCTCATAGAATTGCTTTTCAGGTGCAAAATTAAGCTAATCGGGGTGCTAAATGCCTAAAATCCGTTTATTTCACAAGATTTACACCTTACGAAAAGCGAAATTTCACTCTTTTATCCATTTTACCGATATTTACCCAAAACACACTAGACATGATAAAATTATTAGCGATTGGAAATTTAGGCAAAGACGCCGTTTTAAACAATGTAAATGGCAAAAACGTAATCAACTTTACAGTAGCACACACCGAAAGATATAAAGATGCACAAGGCAATCAAAAAGATAAAACAACCTGGGTTGATTGTGCATATTGGACAGATAGAACAGGTATCGCGCCGTATCTAAAAAAAGGCACACAAGTATATGTAGAAGGAACGCCAGATGTTAGAACCTATACTACACAAGATGGTAGAAATGGTGCTACACTTTCTGTGCGTGTTGCTTCGGTTCAACTACTAGGTGCAAAACCTAGCGAAGGTGGGGGTGCTCCGCAAAGCGCGCCTTCTTATGGCGGACAATCTAGTGCACCAGCAGCTGGTGATATGAATGAGTCTGACGATCTTCCATTTTAGTTAGCATAACATGCGTCCAATCTTTTTTATTGTAATTACTGCCTTTCTTGCAATCTCAAGTAAAGCGCAGGAGAAACCTATATACACAGATGTATTAGTAGTAGGTGGAACCACGGGTGGTGTTGCCGCGGCTTTGCAAACTGCAAAGATGGGACTGAACACCATTGTGGTAGAACATACGCCCTGGCTGGGAGGGATGCTTTCTGCGGCGGCCGTTAGTTGCACCGATGGAAACCACGAGTTACGCAGTGGTATCTGGGAAAGTTTTAGACAAGCACTCTACAAACATTATAAGTCTAACAATTTGTTTACGGGTTGGGTAAGTGAAACTTGTTTCGAACCCCATGTGGCAGATAGTATTTTTAAAGCATGGGTACACGCGCAGCCTAACATGCAGGTTTACTATCATTGGTATTTTGATAAAGCCATCATGAACGGTAATACCATTACAGGCGCCGTATTTGAAAATGTGCGCGGGCAACATTTAACCGTGTACGCAAAGCGTGTGATAGACGCCACAGATTTAGGCGATGTATATGCGGGCGCAGGGGCAGCTTACGATTTAGGTACCGAAGACAGTACCCAAAGTGGCGAAAAAATTGCACCCGGAAAATCAGATGTTATTCAAGATTTAACATGGGCGGCTGTTTTAAAAGATTACGGTAAAGGCGCTAATAAAACAATTGCTATGCCGCCTAATTATGACGCAACCAAATATTATTGTTCTACCGCCGATGCGCCGTGTAATGCAAAGCCGTATAGTTTGGGTACACAAAAAGTACTAGAGTATGGCCGCGTAAAAACAACAGACGGCTCCTTAAAATACATGCTCAACTGGCCTGCATTTGGCAACGATTATTATATCAATGTAGTAGAAAAAAAACCTATCGAAAGAGAAGCGTATTATAACGCTGCTAAAAATTTTACGTTAGGGTTTATTTATTTTTTACAAACGCAGTTGAACAAACCCAATATGGGTTTAGCAATCGACGAAGTTAATGAAGGCATGGCTTTTATGCCTTACAACAGAGAGGGCCGTAGGTTAAAAGGGAAAGTGCGTTTAAATATTGATCATATTGCTACGCCATTCAATACTAATTTATACCGCACTGGAATTTCTGTGGGCGATTATCCCGTAGACCATCACCATGCAAGATACAATGGCAAAGTCCCCCCAATTCCTTTTCCATCAGTACCATCTTTTAATATTCCATTAGGTGCGCTCATACCAGAAAATACACAAGGTCTTGTAGTATGTGAAAAAGGAATTTCTGTAAGTAATATTGCCAATGGAACAACAAGGTTACAACCTGTGGTTTTATTGACAGGACAAGCTGCAGGTATGTTAGCAGCGGTGTCGTTACAACAAAATATTCCAGTACAAAACGTTTCTGTAACGGCCGTTCAAAAAGCGCTCTTACTAGAAAAGGTTTACCTGATGCCTTACGCCGATGTAAAGCACACTGATAAAGCTTTTGAAGCTGTTCAGTGGATTGGATCTTGGGGTATTATTAAAGGCATTGGAAAGTCTGTGGGCTGGGCCAATAAAACCTATTTTAAACCAGATTCGCTGATAACTTATTCAGAAATCACGGCTGGATTACAGGCGCTTGTACCACTTAAGTTTTCTGACAAAATAAAATCAAATGATCCGGTTACAACAGGGCAGTTATTTGAAATGATCGCTCGTTTTAATGCTGCTGTTGCAAAAAATAGTAAAGCGGCGCGCACAGCTAAAATATCGGGTGGTTTTTTAATTGCAGATCAAACCTATTTGGATGCTGGAATGGCTGTACCAAAATTGACAAAAGCATTAACGCGTAAAGAAGCGAGTTTTATTTTATATCAGTTGGCAAAAGGGTTAGACTATCTCGACAAAGATTTTACGGGAGCTGCCTTTTTTAAATAATTATTCATGACTGTTTTTTCTTATCAAGCCTTATACAATTTTACGGAGTCTATTTTTTTAGCCATGGGTTGTTCTGCAGTGGATGCTACAACGGCTACTAAAGTGCTCATTGCAGCAGACCTTCGTGGTATTGATTCACATGGTGTTGCACGCTTAAGTGGGTATGTCCGTTTGTGGGAAGCAGGCCGTATTAATGCTACACCGAATATACATGTGGTGCATGAAACGCCTTCTACCGCTGTGGTTGACGGCGGTGCAGGACTTGGTCTAGTGGTAGCGCCTTATGCGATGCAAATTGCAATAGATAAAGCAAAGCAGGTGGGCACAGGATGGGTTTCTGTAAAAAATTCGAATCATTTTGGTATTGCAGGTTATCATGCGATGATGGCGCTAGAGCATGATATGATTGGCATGGCCATGACCAATGCAAGTGCACTAGTTGCACCCACATTTTCATCAGAAAAAATGCTGGGCACCAATCCTATAGCAGTGGCTATTCCTGCTGGTAACGAACCTCCTTTTGTAGCAGACATGGCTACCACAACAGCTGCCAATGGTAAACTTGAAATGCTGCAACGCAAAAATGCAGACGCCCCACTTGGTTGGGTGCAAGATGCAACTGGTAATGATGTTACAGACGCTAATATTTTAAAAAAAGGAGGCGCGCTTTTGCCGCTTGGAAGCGATAGAGAACATGGTAGTCATAAGGGTTATGCATTAGGTTCCATTGTTGATATTTTTTCTGCAGTATTAAGTGGTGGTAGTTATGGCCCGTGGGCGCCGCCTTTTCCAGCTTATATCCCACTTCCGCAAAATATGCCTGGCGAAGGACTTGGACATTTTTTTGGCGCTATGCGTATTGATGCATTTAGGCCTGCACAAGATTTTAAAAGTAATATGGACAATTGGATTCAGCGGTTTAGAAATGCGACCCCCATTCATCCGGATCGAAAAGTACTCATACCTGGTGATCCTGAAAGAGTAGCCCATGAAGCGCGCATGCAAACAGGCATTCCTATTCTAGAACCTGTAGTGCTCGATTTACAAGAAGTAGGTGTCCGTTTTGGCATTCAACTCTAAGATGCATTAGCCATCATATTTTGTGTGATTTACGTACCTTTGCAACGCAATTTAAAAGCAATCGATTATGAAAATAATGAAGTTTGGAGGCACAAGTGTAGGTAAGCCAGAACGTATGCACCAAGTATATGAACTCATTACCAAAGACGCCGAATCTAAAATAGTTGTTTTAAGTGCGCTGAGTGGAACCACCAATGCGCTTGTTGATATTAGTATTAGCCTTAGTGCTGGCAATAAATCCGAAGCCAAACAAAAAATTGATACACTCGAAGCGCATTACCATGCGTTTGTATTAGATCTATTAAAAACAGATGCGCTGATTGCAAAAGGAAACGCTATTGTAAAAGAGCATTTCGAATTTTTGAATATCATCACTAAAATTTCATTTAGCGATGCACTCAATAAAGATATTTTAGCACAGGGTGAACTCATGAGTACCAAATTATTTTGTTGTTATTTAGAACAGCAAGGTCAAGATCATTTGTTACTTCCTGCACTTGATTTTATGGTGTTGGATCAAAATGAAGAACCTAATTTGCCGCTCATTCGTACAAAATTAACTACATTATTAGCGGCACATTCCGACAAAACAATTTTTATTACTCAAGGATATATTTGTAAAAATGTACGTGGCGAAGTAGACAATTTAAAACGTGGTGGTAGTGATTATACTGCCTCACTCGTTGCTGCAGCTTGCAATGCAAGTGTGTGTGAAATTTGGACAGATATTGATGGCATGCACAACAACGATCCTCGCATCGTAAATAAAACAGTAGCCATCGAGCAGTTGAGTTTTGATGAAGCTGCCGAGCTAGCTTACTTTGGCGCTAAAATTTTACATCCTACATGTATTTGGCCAGCACAACAAGAAAACGTGCCTGTTAAATTATTAAATACCATGCAGCCGGATGCCGCAGGAACGGTTATTACCAAAGAAGCAGGAAGTGAAGGAATTAAAGCGGTTGCTGCAAAAGATGGCATCATCGCTATCAAGATAAAAAGTAGTAGGATGTTATTGGCCTATGGCTTTTTGCGCAAAGTATTTGAAGTGTTTGAAAAATACAAGACTTCTATAGACATGATTACCACTTCTGAAGTAGCGGTGTCTGTAACCATCGATAACGATGTTAACCTAGCGCACATTATAAAAGAGTTAGAACCATTTGGTACCGTAGAAGTTGAAAAGGAGCAGAGTATTGTTTCTATTGTAGGTAATCATATTGCACAAACCAATTCGGTACTTAAAAAATTATTTGACGCCATCGATGAAATTCCAGTAACCATGGTAAGTTATGGTGGAAGTGCGCATAATATTTCATTGCTGGTACCAACTGCCGATCGTACAAAAACACTGCAGTTAATTAACTCGGGCTTGTTTGGTTTGTAGTAGGGATGGCTTCAATAAACTGAAGGTTTCTTGTGATGCCTTCAAATTTTGAGCGCTGCAAAGGAGAGTTTTTAAACACTGTTTTAAAGCCTTCTTTGGTAAGGCTGTTCCATTCTTTTGCGCCAAAGGTTTCAATGGCTGTATTAGGCTTGAATCCAGGCTCCTGGTGCTGTTTGCTAAAGCGGTTCCATGGACACACGTCTTGGCAGATGTCACAACCAAACATCCAATTGTCAAATTTGCCTTTCATGCTAGAAGGTATAATAGCGTCTTTTAATTCGATGGTAAAATAGCTGATACATTTATTCCCTTCAACTGTTTTATTAGGTAAAATAGCACTTGTAGGACAAGCGTCTATACATTTTGTACAAGAGCCGCAAAAGTCTTTGGCAAAAGGATCGTCATATAGTAAAGGCAGGTCCACAATTATGGTTGCAATAAAAAAGAAGGAGCCATCCGTTTTTGAAATTAAATTTCCATTTTTACCAATCCATCCAGCGCCTGTTTTTTGTGCCCATGTTCTTTCAAGTACAGGTGCCGAATCTACAAATCCACGACCCACAATATCACCTGCTTTTTGTTGTAGCGCAGCCAGTAATGTGTTGAGTTTTTCTTTGATTACAAAATGATAATCGGTCCCATAGGCATAGGTCGAAATTTTAGGACTATCTGCTGGTTGCTTTTTAGGGCTATAATAATTTTGTGTAAGCGTAATCACAGACTTTGCACCAGGTACTAATTTGGTAGGGTCAATGCGGAGGTCAAAATGATTTTCTAAATACTGCATCGATCCGTGCATGCCCGCGTGGAGCCATTTTTCTAGCCTTCGGGCGTCTTCATCGAGGGGTGCTGCTTTTGCGATACCGCAATGCGTAAACCCCAGCGATAAAGCTGTCTCTTTAATAAACCTAGTATGTTCTTGGATCAATTGCATCTAGATATTATTTACACACAGTAACAATCTGATCGTCAATCAGTGCTTTAAAGGAAGCCATGAGTTCTTTGTTTTCGCTAGCTGCTTCACCGGGTGTAAAAACGAGTAAAGCATATTTTCTGCAATAGTCTATCAGTGGCCATGTTCCAAAAAGTCCGGGGCATGCCACAGTGGTTGTTTTTCCATTTTCGTCGGTGGCAAACACCCATTGGCCCATACCATAATTCTTACCTTCTAGTATAGCAGGGGTTTCTTTGATCATACCTTGTGTGCAACTTGATTTCATCATGGTTTCAATGGCTGCTTCTGATAAAATTCTTTTACCATTAAATACGCCACCATTTAAAAGCATCGATAAAAAATTCATGTAATCGTAAGCACTTGATTGAGCGCCACCCGCAGGATTTATAACGGTGTAGCTAAAAAAATTGGTGGTGCGCATGAGTAAAGGTCTTGAAATGCGCTCGGCCATCATTTGTTCAAAGCCTCTTCTATTGAGCACTTCTAAAACTTTTGCTGCGATGGTAAATCCAATATTGTTAAATCTAAACACCAAGCCCGGGTTGGATAAAATTTCTTTACTAGAAGCAATATTATTTACGATTTCATCTAGGCTGGTAAACTTTTTAGGATTGCTCATGTCTTTTAAGGAACCAATAGAAGGTCCTTCGATACCTGTTAAATGCGTGATACAATCTCTAATGGTAATATACCCTTTAGAATATTTTGAAAATATGGGAAGGAACTTGCTTACCTTGTCATCCAGTGAAAGTTTACCTTCATCTACATAGCTCATCACAAGTGCAGCAGTTAACCACTGGCTACTCGCTGCAATAGGCGCTTGTGTTTTTGGTGTAAACTCACCCACAGATTTTTCAAACACTATTTTTCCGTCTTTATATACTAGTAACACGGCTTTGCCGCCAAGCTCCTTTTTGCTAGCTTCTAGTTTGGCACCTAGGTCGGTAAAATTAAGTTGGGCATTAGAAACCTGAAAGAATAGCATGAAAGCTATGATATAGCTGACTTTCATGCAGGTTGAAACTATTTTTACAGACATAATTTCCGGTTTTGTACGGTTACAAAAAAATAAATGGGTTTAGTATCGTTTTTGCACACAAATTATGCATTCAAAACAATATAACTATGAATTTATCAAATTATACCATTAAAGCACAGCAAACCATTGCTGCAGCCCAACAGCTAGCTTTTAACAATAACAATCCTTCTATCGAAACAGAGCATTTGCTACAAGCAATTTTGGAAGATAAGGATAGTACGGTTTCGTTTTTGTTAAAAAAGAACAACGTAAATGCTGCATTTGTTGCTGCAAAAATTACGGAAGCCATGGCTAAACTTCCAAAAGTACAGGGTGCAGAGCCTGGTGCGCTAATTGGAAGGGAGCTCAATACGGCGCTCTTAAAAGCGAATAGTATGCTCGTCACTTTTGAAGATGAATTTATTAGTCCGGAGCATTTGCTTTTAGGATTACTCCATGTAAATGATAGTACGGCAAAAACTTTAAAAGATGCAGGCCTCACAGAAAAAGGTTTGGTGGCTGCCATTAAAGAATTACGCAAAGGTGAAAAAATTAGTTCGCAAACACAAGACACACAATTTAATGTACTAAAAAAATATGCGCGCAATTTAAATGAAGCCGCACTTCAGGGAAAACTTGATCCAGTAATTGGTAGAGATGAAGAAATCAGAAGAACGCTTCATATTTTATCTAGAAGAAGTAAAAACAATCCGCTTTTAGTGGGTGAGCCCGGTGTTGGTAAAACAGCCATCGCAGAGGGCCTTGCTATGCGTATCGTTAATGGCGATGTGCCAGAAAATTTAAAGTCTAAAATCATTTATACACTTGATATGGGACTTTTAATTGCTGGGGCTAAATACAAAGGCGAGTTTGAAGAAAGATTAAAAGGTGTTGTAAAGGAAGTTGCGGAAAGTGATGGAGAAATTATTTTATTTATTGATGAAATACATACGCTAGTAGGTGCAGGTGGTGGCGATGGTGCCATGGACGCTGCTAATATTTTAAAGCCAGCACTTGCAAGAGGTGAGCTAAGAGCTATTGGTGCCACTACTTTAAGTGAGTATCAAAAGTATTTTGAAAAAGACAAAGCACTCGAGCGTAGGTTTCAAAGAGTAATGATTGAAGAGCCAAGTGTAGAAGATGCGATTTCAATTTTACGTGGCTTAAAAGACCGTTATGAAACGCACCACCATGTGCGCATCAAAGACGAAGCCATTATTGCTGCTGTTGAACTTTCTAATAGGTACGTAACAGACCGATTTTTACCAGACAAAGCCATCGATTTAATTGATGAGAGCGCTGCTAAATTAAGGTTAGAAATGAATTCGATGCCCGAAGAGCTCGATACACTGGAGCGTCAAATTAGACAATTAGAAATTGAGCGTGAAGCCATCAAAAGAGAAAATGATGAAGAAAAATTAAAAGAACTCAATATTGAAATTGGAAATTTATCGGTAGAGCGTGATACCTTAAAAGCAAAATGGCAGGAAGAAAAAGAAGTTGTTGAAAAAATTCAGCAATCAAAAACCTCTATCGATGCGTATAAATTAGAAGCCGAACAAGCAGAGCGCAATGGTGATTACGGTAAGGTAGCCGAAATTAGATATGGAAAAATAAAAGACCAAGAAGCGCTTATCGAAACCTTAAATACGCAACTAGGAACTATTAGCGAAAACGGCAGTAGACTTTTGAAAGAAGAAGTGGATGCCGAAGATATTGCGCAAAGTGTAGCAAAAGCAACCGGCATACCGGTAAGTAAAATGCTGCAATCGGATCGTGAAAAATTATTACATCTAGAAGATGAATTACATCAGCGCGTTGTGGGCCAAGAAGAAGCGATAGCAGCTGTTTCAGATGCTATCAGAAGAAGTAGGGCAGGGCTTCAAGATCCTAAAAAACCCATTGGTTCTTTTATATTTTTAGGTACCACAGGAGTGGGTAAAACGGAGCTTGCAAAAGCACTTGCCGATTACTTATTTGATGACGAACAACTCATGACCCGTATAGATATGAGTGAATACCAAGAAAAATATTCGGTGTCGCGCCTTGTAGGAGCGCCTCCGGGCTATGTAGGTTATGACGAAGGTGGTCAATTAACAGAAGCTGTTCGTCGTAAACCATATAGTGTGGTGCTTCTAGATGAAATTGAAAAAGCCCATCCAGATGTTTGGAATATATTACTCCAGGTATTAGATGATGGTCATTTAACAGATAATAAAGGGCGTAAAGTAAATTTCAAAAATACCATTATTATCATGACTAGTAATATTGGTAGTCATTTAATTCAGGACGCTTTTGAAAAAGTAACCGAAAAAAATATTGAAGCCGTTACGGATAAAGCAAAAACGAATGTAATGGAACTTTTAAGACAAACCATCAGGCCCGAATTTTTAAACCGTGTAGATGAGATTATTATGTTTAGTCCGCTCTTAAAAAAGCAAATACTAGGCATTGTAAAAATTCAATTACAAGGGCTTCAAAAAATGGTTGCGCTATCAGGTATCACGCTTCAGTTTTCGGATTATTTATTAGCGTTTTTGGCAGAGCAAGGTTTTGATCCGCAAATGGGTGCTAGGCCTTTAAAGAGGCTGATTCAAAAACTCATTGTAAATGCGCTTAGTAAAAAGATACTGGCAGGTGAGATAGATAAAACAAAGCCGGTGCTTGTAGACGTCTTTGACGGGGTGGTTGTTTTCTCGAATTAAGGCTTTAACAAATCCTTAGTAAACATATTTGAAGTTGCAGGCTCTTATACCTGTAAGTAAATCAATTATACTATGAAAAAAACAACTCAATTTGTCGCGGCTACTTTAATAGCCATTGTTTCACTTGTTGCAGTAGCATGTAATAAGTCAAGTTCTTTAGAAAACGGTCCGGGTATTCAACAAGTTAATTTTATGTTAACGGATGGTCCTGGTAGTTATGACAATGTATTTATTGATATTAAATCTTTGCAGATCGTAATTGATACGGCAAGGGAAGGGTCGCGCAGAAGAGATACTTGTAATTGGGATCATATTGCTTCACATAGAGATTCTCGCAAAGACTCTGGTTTGGTTTGGACAACGATGCCAATTAAAGCTGGGGTATATGATGTTTTAAGATTCAGGAATGGATTGGATACTTTATTTGCTTCTGCCAATGTACCTAAGGGATCTGTTAGACTCGTTCGTATCGAGCTTGGTACCAATAATTCTGTGGTGAAGGATAGTGTTTCTTACCCACTTAATGTTTCTCCAAACCTTTCCAATTTTATAACCCTAAAATTAGAAGGTGATGAGTTTGAAGAATTTGCTAGTCGTAGACACAGACTTTGGTTAGATTTTGATGTAAGCCGTTCTATTATTGAAGCAAACGGACGCTTTTACCTAGTTCCTGTAATGCACACATTTGTAGAAAAAAATACGGCGAGTGTTGCAGGTAAAGTAAAGCCAAATGATGCAAAAGCGGTGATCACCTTATTTAACAATACCGATACTGCATTCGCACTTCCTAATAGAGAGGGTGAATTTAAAATGCGCGGTTTAAAGGATGGCACTTACAAATTATATGTAAAAGCATCTAACGGCTACAGAGACACGACCATCAATAATGTTGTAGTGTTACAACCTAAAACAACAAGTGTTGGCGTTATTGAGCTAAAAAAATAAGCGAGAAGGGTTGACATAAGGAAACGGGGGCGCATAGCGCCCCTTTTCTATTTGATAGTACCAAGGAAAAAGCTTTTTTTTGTAAGGCACAACAGTTATACCCCATGATTCAAAACCGTAAAGCAGCAATCGGATTTATTTTTATCACTTTATTAATTGATGTTACAGGGCTTGGTTTAATTATTCCGGTTGTTCCTAAATTAATTGAAGATTTACTACACACGACCGATATAAGTAAAGTTGCCTTATTTGGGGGCTTACTTACTTTTTCATATGCGATTATGCAATTTTTATTTGCGCCGGTACTTGGTAATTTAAGTGACAAGTATGGTAGAAGGCCGGTATTATTATTTTCTTTATTAGGTTTTGGTCTTGATTATGTACTCCTTGCTTTTGCGCCAAGTATTGGTTGGTTGTTTGTTGGAAGAACCATTGCTGGCATTACTGGAGCAAGTATGACAACAGCCTCTGCCTACATAGCAGATATTAGTACGCCCGAAACACGTGCACAAAATTTTGGTATGATCGGGGCAGCTTTTGGACTCGGTTTTATTGTTGGACCCGTAATTGGTGGACTGCTAGGTGAAATGGGGCCGCGTATTCCATTTTTAGTAGCTGCAGGGCTTGCACTTTTAAATGCAGCCTATGGATATTTTGTTTTACCGGAATCATTAGGTGTTGAAAATAGAAGAGCATTTGACTGGAAAAGAGCCAATCCAATTAGCTCCTTAAAAAATCTCTCAAGATTTCCAGCAGTTTCCGGACTCATTGTTTCTATGTTTTTAATTTATGTAGCATCTCATGCCGTGCAAAGCAATTGGAGCTATTTTAATATTGAAAAATTTAAATGGACGCCTAAAATGATTGGCATCTCGCTTGCGGCTGTTGGCTTGCTTGTTGGGGCTGTGCAAGGAGGATTGGTGCGTTTTGTAAATCCTAAAATAGGTAACGAAAAAAGCGTGTACTTGGGCTTAGGTTTATATACGCTAGGGCTTGTGTTATTTGGTCTTGCATCACAAAGTTGGATGATGTTTGTGTTTTTAATACCCTATTGTTTAGGGGGTATTTCTGGACCAGGATTACAAGCCATTATTACAGGAAATGTACCCGCCAACGAGCAAGGAGAATTACAAGGATCTTTAACGAGCGTAATAAGTATTACGTCTATTGTTGGACCACTCTTGATGTCTAATTTATTTGCCTACTTTACCGGACCCATAGCGCCATTTTATTTTCCGGGTGCACCTTTTATGCTTGCTGCATTTTTGATGCTATTAAGTTGCTATTTTGCGTACCGGGCTTTAAGAACAAAATAGCTTATTCAATTTCAACAATCAATTCAATTTCTACGGCCATATTAAGAGGGAGGGATGCTGTGCCAACCGCAGATCTTGCGTGCTTTCCTTTGTCTTCAAAAACAGCTACCATTAAATCGGAAAAACCATTGATTACTTTGGGTTGATCTGTAAAATTTTCGGAACTATTTACAAAGCCGGTAGCTTTCACAATCCGTTTTACTTTTGATAAATCACCAATGGCCATTTGCAAAGTAGAAAGTAATGCTACGCCACATAATTTAGCAGCATCATACCCCTGTTCTATACTTACATCTTTGCCTAATTTACCAGTCAGGTAATTCCCATTAGAAAGTAACGGGCCATGCCCACTTAGGTAAATGAGCTTACCAACTTGCACAAATTTTACATAATTGGCAATAGGTGCTGCTGGGGTTGGAAGCTTAATGCCTAGCTTTAATAAATTGTCATTTGGGCTTTGCGCATCAATTTTTGAGATAAATAGGAGGCAAATTAGGGGTATCATTATTTTATTCATTGGGTAGCTAACTAGCTGTTTTATAGTACTAATATAGGTAATTCAGGCACTTTAACCTTTCAAATGACAAGTATTAATTGGAAGGGGGGCAATAAATGTGTAGTTTTGCACTTTAATTACAATTTACAAATTTACAAATGGACACACAAATTCAAGGAACTGTAAAGTTCTTCAACGAGGAAAAAGGTTTTGGATTCATCAAGCATGACAATTCAAGCAAAGAAACTTTCGTACATGCTAACGGCTTGATTGACCAAATCGAGGCGAATGACAAGGTTATTTTTGACGTGCAAGAAGGCCGTAAAGGTCCTAACGCAGTTAACGTTAAACGTTTAAGTTAATTACTAAACAAGCTTAACCATTATAGGCCATTTCGCTAACCGCGGAATGGCCTTTTTCTTTGCCCTAGCTTAACTATATTTGTGGTCAATAAAAAGCGCATATGTCTAGCATGCTTCAACAGTTACAAGAAACAAAAATATTTATCCAGTCTAAGGTTGCTGATCAGGCTACTGTAGGTATCATATTAGGAAGCGGACTGGGAAATTTGGCTTCAGAAATTGTTGCTGAATATGAAATCCCTTACCAAGAAATTCCGCACTTTCCAGTTAGTACCGTAGAGGGTCATCAAGGCCGTTTAATTTTTGGTACACTAGAAGGTGTAAAAGTGTGGGTAATGTCAGGTCGGTTTCATTTTTATGAAGGCTATACACCGCAGCAAGTTTCTTATCCTGTTAGAGTCATGCGCGCACTTGGCGTAGAAACTTTATTGCTTTCAAATGCAGCAGGTGGCGTCAATAGTAATTTTAAAGTAGGTGATTTAATGATCATCAACGATCATATCAGTTTGTTTACCATCAATCCTTTGCTTGGCAAAAACGAAGAAGCACTTGGCACTAGATTCCCTGACATGAGTGAGCCTTATTCAAAATCATTAATTGCAAAAGTTAAAAACATTGCAGCTGCCAATGATATTAAAGTTCACGAAGGCGTGTATTTAGGTGTAACAGGACCAACATTTGAAACAAGGGCTGAGTACAAATTAATTCATGCCGTTGGTGGCGACGCAGTAGGCATGAGTACCGTTCAAGAAACGATTGTGGCTGTGCATGGGGGTATGAAAGTATTTGCTATTAGTGTGATTACCGATTTAGGTATTCGTGAAGAAGATAATATAATTACACACCAAGAAGTGCTTGAAGCAGCAACTGCAGCTGAGCCTAAGCTGACACTATTATTTAAAGAATTAGTTAAACAATTATAAATGCTGCTTAAGCGCTATAGTTTATGGATGGTGAGCTGCCTGTTGGTGCAGTTAGCAGCAGCGCAATCTGAAGATAGGGCGCTGATAAGGGGCGGTAGGCCTGGTGCTAACGCCGTTACGTATGATAGGCAGGGTAGGCCCATAAAAAACAATGCTGGCAAAAATGATTCTTTACAAACCCGTAATAGTTTAGCCGATTCTATTACTATATTTTACAAGTATTTTGATTCTACTAAATTAAGAACGCTCGATAGTTCCATCAATGATTTTAGTCGTTACTTTCCGTTGCCCTACAGTGCAAGAACTTTAGGAAATTTAGGAACAGCGACACAGTCTTTAGTTTTTAATCCATTCATGAAAGCTGGATTCAATGCAGGCTTTCATGGGTATGACGCGTATAACTATTCATTAGAAAATACAAAGTTTTTTGAAACCACGAGGCCCTTTACCGAACTGGCTTTTATACTAGGTGCTAAAGCAGAGCAAGTGGTAGACTTTTTACATACCCAAAACAAAAAAGACAATTTTAATTTTTCATTGCAATACCGCTTTAGTAATTCGCCGGGGGCCTTAAAAAATCAAAATGCCAATATAAACAACCTTAGGTTTACCAGTCATTACAAGTCCAATAATAAAAAATACGAGCTGTTTTTTATTTACTTATCTAATAAAAATGCCTCTTCAGAAAATGGCGGTTTACAATCGCCTGGTAAGCTTGATAGCCTTTCTTTAAACGACCCTTACGAGTTAGAAACAAGGCTTGGCAAATCTACTACCGCTTCTCGAAATCCATTTAATACAGGCGTTTCTACCGGAAACGTATATACCGGTTCTCAACTTGTTATTAGACAACAATATGATTTAGGCACTAAAGATTCTAGTATCATTGATTCGGTTACATACCGTGTGTTTTATCCTAGATTAAGGCTTCAACACACGCTATCGGTAGCGTCTAATTCGTATCAATTTTTAGATACCTATGTAGACTCTAGTAAGTACCAGTTGTATTTTAAAAAGCGCGTTGCTTCAGGAAAGGCTATCAACTATAAAGACAGTTGGGCGGATATTACCAATGCGTTTAGTATACTCACTTTCCCAGATAAAAACAACCAAAGCCAATATCTAAAAACCGGTATAGCCTATCAGGCACTTAAAGGAACTTTTGATACGATTGGAACTGCTTCTTTGTATAATATTTATGCAGTGGGAGCGTACAAGAACAGATCTAAAAATAAAATTTGGGACATTGATGCGCATGCTAATTTGTACCTTACTGGACACAATAGCGGCGACTATGATGCGGCTATTTATTTGCAGCGTTACTTGGGTGCAAAAGCTGGTTACTTAACACTTGGTTTTAACAACGTAAATCGTTCGCCGGCATTTGTATTGGATCCTGCAAGCAGTTTTAAATTAAATGCCAACACCAATTTTAGCAAAGAAAATAGCATCCAACTAATGGCTAAATACGAAAAGCCAAATAGGCAATTGTCATTTTTGGCAAACTATTATGGCATTCGTAATTACATGTATTTTGATGGTTTTTTTGCTGCAAAACAAGCGTCTGGCTTGTTTAATTTACTGCAGTTGTCGCTGCAAAAAAAATGGCATCTAAAAGGGCATTGGAACTGGTACACCGAGTTACACCTCCAGCAAAAAATTGGAACGGGCCCTGTTAATGTGCCTGCATTTTATACTAGAAATAGACTGGCATTTGAGGGCAACTTTTTTACCAACCTAGATGTGTCTGCAGGGTTAGAAATACAATATTTTACGGCCTATAATGCAGATGGGTATTCGCCATTTTTGGGCGCCTATTTTTATCAGAATACACAGCAGCTCTCTAATAGACCAGATATTCATGCGTATTTTCATTTCAGAATTAAGCGCTTAAAAGGCTTTATTAGAATCGAAAACCTCAATAGTTTAAACACGGCTAAAGGATTTTCCTTTGACAAGCCTAACTTTATGACTGCTTTATACCCAAATACCACACTTTGGACCCGAATTGGTATTTGGTGGAATTTTATCAATTAATCTATTGTAGCTTTGTATTCCATGAAGCGCCTTATTACCCTATTTATTGCACTTATATACCTAGTCATGTCTACTGGGTTTGTAGTGAATAGTCATTACTGCATGGGTAAGATTAGCTCTATAGAATTAGGAAGGCCTGAAATTAAAAAATGTATTTGTGGGATGCGTATCAATTACGCCAAAAAAAGCAAGTGCTGTCATTCTCAAACGGATGTTGTTAAGCTTGCGGATGCGCATAAATTAGCCCCATCTGTAGCTGCTACTGCTTATTTATTTGAAGCTGAAACGAAGTATTTTTATTTGGAATCAGCTTCTTTTAATCCAATATACACGCTCGACAACTATCTTAAAAAGTTGCCACCTAATTTACATGAACAAGAAACGTATAAGCGCATTAGTGTTTTTCGTATATAGTCTCTTTTAGTTTCTCTTTTTATTTGTATTCTATTCCATGCATTCGCATGGCCATTCTTATTTATTATTATTAAAACATTTTTATGAAAATCAAATCATTTGTAGCTACAATCGTAGCACTCGTATTTACCATTACTTGTTTTGCACAAAAAACGCCAGCACCTAAATCTGAAACCTTAAAAGTGTGGGGTAATTGTGGCATGTGTAAGTCTACTATCGAAAAAGCGGCAAAAGAGGCTGGGGCTTCAGCTGCTGTTTGGAACAAGGCTACTAAAACGCTAAAAATTACTTACGCAGAAGCTATAACGAGCAATACAAAAATTCAAGAAAAAATTGCAACTGCTGGTTATGATACCATAGATTTAACAGCGCCTGATGCAGCTTACAACGACCTTCCAGAATGTTGCCAATACGAGCGTAAAGCAGCTAAAAAAAATTAATGGTACTTTAAATTATTTCTATGAAAAAAGTATTTTTCTTGCTAATGTTGGCTTGTGCTTTTAATGCAAAGGCCCAGTTGCAAAAAGTAAATTTACAAGCCAGTGGGTTAACCTGTGCAATGTGCTCCAAGGCTATTTATAAAGCAGTATCCGCCATTTCTTTTGTAGATACTGTTAAGGTTGACATTGAAGGGTCTACCTATGAAATCTTCTTTAAAAAAAATACGATGCCGCAGTTTGATCAAATTGCTGGTGCAGTTGTAGACGCGGGGTTTTCGGTTGCAAAATTTACTGCTGTTGTTAATTTTGATAAACAAGCAGTAGATAAAAATGGGTTTACATCGCTTGATGGTATTAATTATATGATTGTTGCTACTGCGCCTGCTACTTTGCAAGGGAGTAAAAAGTTAAGACTGGTTGGCAAGCAATTTATGTTGCCCAAAGACTTTAAAAAAATGCCTCCATTAAAAGTAAGTGCAACAGATGCAAAAGCATATGGTGTAACCATTCAATAAAAGTACTATGAAAAAACAATTGGTTTTCTTGTTGCTACTTTTAATTACTAAAGTTCAGGCACAAGAGTTATTTATTTTCACCGAGCCTGCTAGTAATATGCCAGCAAGATCACTTGCAATCAAGCAAAGTGGTAAAATTTTTAATGGTGCTTCAAGTTCAGGCGTACGACACGCAACCGAACTCATGCTAGGGGCCAATAAAAACATAATGTTACATGCGGCAGCAACCTATGGGTCATTTAATGGGGCTCCATTTGGTCTCGAAAGTATAAGAGCCTATGGTAAGTACCGATTTTTTAGTGCCGATGGTATGTATAGTCATTTTAGAATGGCTGCTTTTGCAGAACTGTCGCATAGTAATACCAAGCCCATGTACCAAGAACTTAATTTACAGGGTGATCATTCTGGATTACAGGCTGGTTTAGTTTTTACACAGCTGTTGCATAAATTGGCCATATCCTCTACCGTAAGTTATTTGACGATTAATGGTGTTAGCAAAACGCATCAATTGGCGATGGGTAATAGATCAGAAGCGATCAATTATTCACTTTCATTTGGTCATTTAATTGCACCCAAAAAATATACCAGTTACGATCAAACCAATGTGAATATTTATGCCGAATTACTGGGTCAGACACTCACGGGAACCAACAAACGTTTCCTTGATATTGGCTCAGGCGTGCAATTCATTTTTAAGAGTAAAGCCAAGCTTAATATAGCATATAGGTATAACCTGCAAAGCAATATGACTCGAATGGGGCCGTCTAGTTGGATGATTGGAGGGGAATGGTTATTTTTAAACGCTTTTAAAAAGTAGGACGGCTCCTTATTTTTTAAAAAAATTATAGCAACGATGCTAAAGAAGATCATTGATTTTTCTATAGCCAATAAATTAATTATTGGATTATTTATTATTGCACTTGTAGGATGGGGTAGTTATGAAGTAACGAGGCTTCCCATCGACGCAGTGCCAGACATTACGGATAATCAGGTGCAAGTGATAACTGTATCACCTTCACTTGGGGCGCCAGATATAGAACGCCTTATTACGTTTCCAATTGAGCAGTCTTGTAGTAGTATTCCGGGACTTAAACAAATTCGAAGTTTTTCGAGATTTGGTTTATCGCTGGTAACCATTGTGTTTGATGATGCTACCGATATCTATTGGGCGCGTCAGCAAATTACAGAGCAACTTCAAAAAGTAAAGCAAGTAATACCTGAGGGTGTTGGTGCGCCCGAATTAGCGCCCGTTTCTACCGGACTAGGTGAAATATTTCAGTATGTTGTTAGGCCGTTAAAAGGGTATGAAAGCACGTATGGTCCAATGGAACTCAGAACCATTCAGGACTGGATTGTTAGAAGACAATTGCTAGGAACCCCGGGGGTAGCAGAAGTGTCCAGTTTTGGCGGAAAATTAAAGCAATATGAAATTGCCGTTAAG
Source organism: Sediminibacterium sp. (assembly GCA_040403595.1). Taxonomy (GTDB): domain Bacteria; phylum Bacteroidota; class Bacteroidia; order Chitinophagales; family Chitinophagaceae; genus Sediminibacterium. The sequence continues at coordinate 78,283 of JBBAKI010000009.1, forward strand.
CAAGACAAATTAAAATCGTTAGGGATTACCATTGGTGATGTATTTGCCGCACTTGAAAAAAACAATCAGAATACGGGTGGGGCATACATAGAAAAAGGCCCTACTGTTTTGTATATTAGAACGGAAGGGTTAACCGGGAGTATTCAGGACATAGAGCAGGTGGTAATTAAATCTTTGCGAGGCGGTACGCCACTATTAATTAGAGATGTTGCAACGGTACAATATGGTGCAGCCATTAGATATGGCGCCATGACCTATAATGCGGAAGGTGAAGTGGCAGGAGCGGTGGTCATGATGTTAAAAGGAGCCAATTCATCAGATGTTATTAAGCGTGTAAAGACGAGGGTAGCAGATATTCAAAAAATGCTTCCTGAAGGCGTTGTTATAGAGCCTTTTTTAGACCGAACAAAAATGGTAAACAATGCCATAAGTACGGTCGAAACTAACTTAATTGAAGGGGCACTAATTGTTGTATTTGTATTGGTGTTTTTCTTAGGTAACTTAAGAGCTGGTCTAATTGTATCTAGCGTTATTCCGCTATCCATGCTATTTGCTATTATATTAATGAATTATTTTGGCATAGGCGGCAATCTAATGTCACTCGGCGCAATTGATTTTGGACTGATTGTAGATGGGTCCGTAATTGTTGTTGAGGCGATACTCCACCGGTTTGCGCATGCCAAACATTTTAGAGGATTAAGTTCCATTGATCAAAAAGAAATGGATACTGAGGTTGGCAATAGCACTGGGTCTATGATCAAGTCTGCGGTGTTTAGTCAGATCATTATACTAATTGTATACCTGCCAATTTTATCATTGCAAGGGATAGAAGGAAAAATGTTTAAGCCCATGGCATTTACAGTTGCATTTGCAATTATTGGCGCATTCGTATTGTCAATTACCTATGTGCCAATGATGGCGGCGCTTGTGCTTAATAAAAAGCTCAACCATAAAAAAACTTGGACAGATAGGCTTATGATTTTTATTGAAAGAAAATACCAGCCTATTTTGCAAAAAATATTGCAAGTGCCAAAAACGGTGCTTGTTACTACAATTGTGTTATTTGGTGTTGCAGTTCTTATATTAAGTAAGATGGGAGGCGAGTTTATGCCTTCTTTAGAGGAAGGAGATTTTGCAGTAGAAACACGTCTATTAACGGGAAGTAATTTAAATAATTCAATTGTATCTACACAGCAAGCGGCTAAACTTTTGTTGGCTAATTTTCCGGAAGTAACAAAAGTAGTTACAAAAATTGGTAGTGCCGAAATTCCTACAGATCCCATGCCATTTGAAGCAGGCGATATGATGGTGATTTTAAAAGATAAAAAAGACTGGACTTCGGCCAAAACTTTTCCAGAACTCAGTGAAAAAATGACGGCCGTTTTGGAGCAAGTGCCAGGAATTACAGTTGGGTTTCAGTATCCGGTGCAAATGCGCTTCAATGAACTCATGACTGGTGCTAGGCAAGATGTTGTTTGTAAAATTTTTGGGGGAAATTTAGATTCATTGGCTGTGTATGCCGCACAGTTAAATGCAATTATGCAAACAGTAGATGGTGCAACTAATATCTACGAAGAAAAAGTAACAGGAATGCCACAGGTTGTAGTTAAATATAATAGAGAAGCCATGGCTAAATATGGAGTATACGTTGCGGATGTAAATAGAGTTGTAAATACAGCTTTTGCAGGCCAGGTTACTGGTCAGGTCTATGAAGAAGAAAAACGCTTTGATATGGTCGTTAGACTTTCTGATAGTGCAAGAAAAAGCGTAGAAGACATAGCAGCACTTCAAATAGCAACTACACAAGGTACTCAAATTCCACTTGCTTATGTTGCTTCAATAACAGAAGTAGAAGGCGTCAATCAAATACAAAGAGAAAATACCAAAAGAAGAATTATTGTTGGGTTTAATGTGAATGGTAAAGATGTTCAAACCATTGTACAAGATTTACAGAAAAAAGTAACGGCTCATTTAAAGCTTCCAAAAGGATATACGATTGTTTACGGAGGTTCATTTGAAAACATGACTGCAGCTAAAGGAAGGCTTGCTATTGTGGTACCCGTAGCGTTGTTATTAATATTTTTGTTGTTGTATTTTGCTTTTGGTTCTGTAAAACAAGGGTTACTTATTTATACAGCCATTCCTTTATCTGCCATGGGTGGCATATTTGCATTATGGATACGTGACATGCCTTTTAGTATTTCTGCTGGCGTTGGATTTATTGCGCTTTTTGGTGTGGCGGTATTAAATGGAATATTACTAGTGTCTGAGTTTAATAGACTTAGAGCAGAAGGTTGGCATGATGTAAAGCGCATTGTAATTCATGCTACAAAATCAAAAATGAGGGCCGTTTTAATGACAGCACTTGTGCCATCCCTTGGGTTTATTCCAATGGCTATTAGTACAGGAGCCGGAGGAGAAGTGCAAAAACCACTTGCTACTGTAGTTATAGGTGGTTTAATCCTTTCTACTTTATTAACGCTTTTTGTATTACCTGTTATGTATATACTTTTTGAAATGGGCACTAAATATTTAAAAGGGAAAAAGCTGGTTGTAATGCTTGGGGGCTTACTAATTGGCCTTTCTGCGCAGTCACAAGTGAATATTACACTTGGCGCTGCTATTGACAGTGCGTTAAAGAACAATGCAAGTTTTAATGCAAGTAATTTACAAGTTGATTATACGCGTGCCTTACAAAAAACAAGTACCGAAATTGATAAAACGTTTTTTGACTTTAGTGTTGGAAAGCTAAATAGTTTCCAATTTGATAACCGTTTTGGCGTATCACAAAGCTTGCAATTTCCGGCAGTGCATAAGAATCAGGCTGCAGTAAACAAGTCTGCAACGATGTTGGCGCAAACTAATCAGTTAATTAGAGCGCAGGAGTTAACGCAGCTCGTAAAGAGTCAGTATTATACCATATTAGTAATGGAACAACAAATGGCTTTACTTGCTTCTGCAGACAGTTTTTATACAGCCTTTGCTCAAAGGGCAAAAGATAGACTTGTTTCTGGTGCTTCCGATATGCTAGAACTTGTTACCGCAGAAAATCAACTCCTTCAAATTCAAAATCAATTAGCGCATTTAAATGTCGTTAAAAATATTGCTATCGAAAATTTGAATAGAACGGTAAACCTTTCTAACACAGTGATACCAATATCAAGTAGTATCGTTTATGAAACTGCCGTTATGCCGGATGTTTCACTCTTAGCATCGCTCCCTGTGGTTCAGCTACAGCAACAGCAAATTATATTATCTGAACAAATGGAGGCGCTCGAAAAAAGTAAATTAAATCCTTCTTTTTCTGTTGGGTACAGTACTATGACCATTAAAGGATGGCAGGCTATTTCTCAAACCACAGATCAGTATTACGGATCTGGTGACAGGTTTGGTTCTTTGAGTGTTGGCCTCATGGTGCCAATTTTTTCTTCGGCACAAAAAGCAAGAGTTGCTGCTAGTGGTATACTTGTAAAGCAAAAAAAGTTAGAAGAAACGGCTGTAAAACAGGAATGGGAACAAAAAATGCAGCATGCAGTGTCTTTGTATGTACAACACAAAAAAACCGTAGATAGTTATATTAAAAGAGGCTTGTCAAGTGCTGCGTTAATTATGCAAACCGCCAATCAAAAATTAAAAGTAGGGGAAATTAATTATTTAGACTGGGTTGTTTTAATGAATCAGTCTATACAAACAAGGGCCGACTATTATGCAGCCGTTATGTCTTATAACGAAGCTGCTTTCGAATTAGAGAAATTAAATATTATTAAATAAAACGAATCTTTGATATGAAATCTATATCTTATTTATTAACTGCTTCTATGATCTTATTTTCTTGTTCTACAAAAGTAGAAAAGGAAAATACAGTAGCTACTGATACGGTGTCAGTTTCAAATCTAGTAACGCTTACAAAAGCGCAACTAGTTCTAGCAAAACTAAGTACCGGTAATTTGGCAGCTATTCAAATGCATAAAACCATTAAGGTAAATGGCTTTGTGGATGTTCCTCCTCAAAATATGTTGTCGGTTAGTATTCCCATGGGAGGCTATGTAAAAAAAGCCAATTTAATACCTGGTGAAAAAGTGGGAAAAGGATCTGTGTTGGCCGTTTTAGAAGACGCTTCATATATAAGTTTGCAACAGGATTATTTAACGGCAAAAAGTAAGCTTGTTTTTTTAGAAGCCGATTATAATAGACAAAAAGAACTTAATGTCAGTAAGTCTTCAAGTGATAGACAGTTTCAATTGGCAATCACTGAATTTGAAAGTCAAAAATATCTCGTAAAATCTTTGAGTGAAAAACTTCAATTGATGGGCATCGATCCTGCGCAGTTAAATGAAAACAATATTTCTAAATCTATAAGTTTTAGATCTCCAATTAGTGGATATATAACAAAGGTAAACGTTAATGCAGGCAAGTATGTAGCACCTACCGATGTGCTTTTTGAAATCATGGACCCTTCCGATTTGCATGCCCGTTTAATTGTTTTTGAAAATGATGCTACAGCTATTAAAAAAGGGAACAAAGTTACTTTTACGGTGAACAATAAACCTCAAGAAAAGTACAATGCAGAAGTGCATGTTGTAACCCCTAATATCGAAAATGAACGCACCACCGAAGTGCACTGCGATATTATTCCATCCAATGCAGGGTTAATTCCGGGCACTTTTATCAACGCCGAAATTGAATTAAACAATGTGTCGGTACATGCAGTCCCTGTTGCAGCAATTGTAAAGTGGCAAAATAAACCATTTGTATTTATTGAAAAAGGCGCTGCTAGCTATTTAATGGTGCCTGTTGTAGTGGGGTTAGAAAGTAAAGGTATGGTGGAAGTGGTTTCAGGTATCTCGGCTTCAGATAGAGTAGTGATCGCTAATGCGTATACGCTTCTAATGAAACTTAAAAATAGTGGTGAAGAATAACTAGTTATCTATACTTGATAAAATAGCGGTCCGTTCTTTTCCCAATCCAAATAAAAAGGATAGAAAGTATAAAAAACAACCCGGCTATTATAAAACTGTTTACAAGTACTTTTTGAAGACCAATGGTATCCACGTTAACAAACGGGTACGGATATTTATTTGTAAAAAAGCCCCTTGCTAAAATATATATTAAATAAAAGCTAGGGTATTGAAGCCAGTAATAGGTGTCTTGAATTTTTAAATTTGCCTTAGGCGTTTGCACCAGCCAGTAAATGAAAAAACCTAAAGGAATGACCACGTGCATGATTTCATTGGTAATAATAGCAATACCTGTTGGATGGTAAATGCGTCTTAATACCAAATTAAAAATGAGGCCAACAACACCAATGTAAACCGTGATGGCAGTGGCAGTTGTTGCTTTATGCATAAACACACCCAGTTTTGTTTTGCTAAAAAGTGCGTTAACAAAAAAGTAAAGCCCAACGAGTGCATTGGTTAATATGGTAAAGTAGCTAATGTATTGTATGAGTTCAGAAACAATATCTGTTTTGTGTTTTACCAAATCAACACTTAATTGAAGCGAAATCGTAGCAAAGCATGAGCAGCTTGCTGCAAAAAGTAGCCAATGTTTCCGAAGGCTTTTTAAAGGGAAGCTACTAAGCATTTGTTGCTACATTTATAAAATTGACCTCGTCTTGTACATTATAAAAACCGGCTATTTTTAATATTACGGCTTCAACAACAGCGTCTGGGCAACTAGCGCCACTTGTAATTAATATTTTTACCGGATCCGTATCTGCTAAATAATCTTGAATGGTTGATAATTCTTTAGTTGCCCAATTTCTATGTTCGATGCTATTTTTAGATAGTAGTCTGTCCGGTCCATCAATAAAATAGGTAGGTAATTTTTGTTCGCAAAGTTCTACTAGGTGCGAAGAGTTGCTACTATTGTAACCACCAATAACGATGCCAAGGTTGGCCTCAGTTTCTAGCATGCCTTTTACGGCTGTTTGGTTGTCGCTAGTGGCGTAACAAAGGGTATCTCTAGTGTCTGCAAAACGAGTGGCAATGATGTCGTCCGTTAATTGGTAATGACGTTTGATGGTTTCTTTTAAATATTCCGAAATAGCCTGTGTATCTGATGATAATTGTGTTGTTTGATTGACAACGCCAATTTTTGCTAAGTCTTTATGGATATCAAAATCAGGGGAATAGCGACCTTCAAATTCTTCGTAAAATGCTTCAGCTTCTTTTTCTCCAGTAATATATTTTGCTAACGCAATCGTTTCTTCCATATCATTTACAACAACCGTTGGTGTGTGGTAGGATGCATGGGAAAAGGTTGCCCTGGTTTCTTCATGTTTTGGTTTACCATGAACAACAATGCTGTATCCCTTTTGTGCAATCTGTTCACTTCTGTTCCAAACTTTCTCTACAAATGGACAAGTGGTATTGTATTTTTCTGTTGAAATTCCTTTTGCTGTTAATCTGGCTTCCATGTCTAGCGTTGTGCCAAATGCAGGAATGATTACAATATCTTCTTTTGAAAGTGAATCTATGGGTATTAAAGTTTTGCCATTGGTGTCTTGTAAAAATTCCACCCCCCTTGCAAGTAAATCTTCATTTACTTGCGGATTGTGGATCATTTCACTAAGTAAGAAAATTCTTTTACCCTCATTTTCATCTATGGTTCTAAAAGCAATTTCTATTGCATTTTCTACCCCATAGCAAAAGCCAAAGTGTCTTGCTAAATAAATATGCACTTTACCTAAATTTAATAGGGTTGGGGTAAAGTCTTTTTTTAGCTTGTCCTGGTCTTTTCTGTACTGTTTGATGGTACTTATGAGACTGCTTCTATAGCCTGATGGAACATTAAACTGCTTCATGTTGCAAAGATAGGGGCATCTGAGAACCTGAAATAACAATCTGGGGGTAAACTTAGGCCGCTGAGTATTACCTTTGCGCCATGCATTATGTATCTGTAGAGGGTCTCACTAAAAGTTACGGGATTAACCCGCTTTTCAATAACATTTCCTTTAATATCAATGAAGGGGACAAAATTGCCTTAATTGCGCGTAATGGGGTAGGAAAGTCTACGCTTTTAAAAATTTTGGCAGGGCAAGAAACGCCTGATAGTGGCAAGTTTTGGATCAATAAAGAGGTAACGGTTGCCTTATTTGAACAGGACCCTATTTTTGATGAAGACAAAACCATTGTAGAAAATATATTCAAGGCCAATCATCCTATTATTAAAGCCATTCAAAAATATGAATTGGCAATGGAGGCCGAAGATGGCATGCTTATTTCAGATAGCATCATGGAAATGGATGATTTAGGTGCCTGGGATTTTGAGGCTAAAGTCAAACAAATTTTAGGCAAATTAAATATTCATCATCTACAAAAAAAGGTAAACGAATTAAGTGGTGGTCAGCGCAAAAGAGTAGCGCTTGCAAAAACGCTGATTGATATTGGGTTTGAGCATCAGCATACCCTGCTTATGATGGATGAACCTACCAACCATCTTGATGTAGAAATGATTGAGTGGTTAGAACATTATTTAAATGGTGAAAACATCACGCTTTTGCTTGTTACCCACGATCGTTATTTTTTAGACGCCGTATGTGATGAAATCTGGGAACTAGAAAGAGAAAACATGTATGTATATAAAGGCGATTATGAGTCATACATGGAAAAAAAGGCGGCCCGGATAGATAGTGAGCAGGCTAGTATTGACAAGGCTAGAAATCAATACCGCAAAGAGTTAGAGTGGATGCGCAAGCAACCTAAAGCACGGACCACCAAGAGTAAGAGCAGGCAAGATAATTTTTATGAAGTAGAAGCAAGGGCCAAGCAAAAAATTGAAGACGCACAGTTGCAACTAGAAGCAAAAATGAGTAGGCTTGGGGGTAAAATTGTTGAATTAAAAAAAGTTAATAAATCATACGGCGATTTAGAAATATTAAATGGGTTTGATTATACTTTTTCGAAAGGAGAAAGGGTAGGTGTGGTTGGTAAAAATGGTATAGGTAAATCTACCTTCTTAAATATTATTCAAGAACTTGAAACGCCAACAAGCGGCAAGGTAAATGTTGGCGAGACCGTTGTATTTGGTAATTTTTCTCAAACAGGCCTTGATGTTAAACAAGATTTTAGGGTAATTGAATATGTAAAATCTTTTGCCGAAAGTTTTCCTCTGGCAAAAGGCGGAAGCATTAGCGCAGCTCAGTTTTTAGAGTTGTTTTTATTTCCTCCAGATAAACAGTACACCTATTTATCGTCACTAAGTGGGGGTGAAAAAAAGAGGCTGCATTTGTTAACCATCTTATTTAGAAACCCTAACTTTTTAATACTAGATGAGCCTACCAATGACCTTGACTTGCCTACGCTTGCGGTACTTGAAGGCTTTTTAACGGAGTATCAGGGTTGTGTTATGATTGTGTCCCACGACCGTTATTTCATGGACCGATTGGTAGATCACTTATTTGTTTTTGAAGGCGGTGGTTTTGTGAGAGATTTTCCAGGGAACTATACCCAGTACCGTATTTGGTTAAAAGAGCAAGAGACGGCAAAGGCAAATGGCGCTATTAATCCTGCAAAAGCGGCTGCCACTGTGGAGCCTGTTGCGCCAGTGGCTCCTGCGCCTCCAAAAAAGAAAATGACTTTTAAAGAAAAGCATGCGTTTGAAAAGCTAGAAATAGAAATGCCCGTTTTGGAAGCCGAAAAAGTAAAATTAACGGCTCAAATGAGTAATGAAAATTTGAATTACGATCAAATTACAACCATTGCCGAGGCACTTACAAAAGTTACACAGACTTTGGAAGAAATGGAACTGCGATGGTTGGCACTGAGTGAGATGGCTGAGTAGAATTCATTTGTTGGTAAATGCGCACAAGCGTTTCTATAGCATTTTTTCCTGTATCGCCCATGTCTTTACTAAAATCGTTTACATATAAATCTATGTGTTGGCGCATTACTGTTTCGCTCATTTCTTGCGCGTGACAACTTACATATTCACTAATAGCAGGGTAGTTGTTAAATGCATATTCCACGCTTTTTGCAATGAGCTGGTCAACTTGTTGCATGATGGGTTTTGGAATGTGGTTACTAGCAACGATGCCGCCAAGTGCTATTGGACTTTTTGTTTTTGTTTCCCACTCCGCACCTAAATCTGTTATTTTATAGAGACCCTTTTGTTCGTAGGTAAATCTGTTTTCGTGAATGATTACACCAGCATCAACCTCCCCCGATAAAACGGCTGCTTCTATTTCATTGAACACATATAACGAAATGTTTTTAGCATCCGGGTAAAAATAGGAGAATAATAAATAAGCGGTTGTGTTTTTGCCTGGTATGGCAATGCGCAAATTGTTTACTTGATCCTTAGTAATCGTATTGCTCTTGCTAATTAACAGCGGCCCAACGCCATTACCCATAGCGCCACCACTATTTAATAGGGTATGCGTGTTTAGCAAAAGCGGAAGTACGCCATAGCTGATTTTTGAAAAATCCAACCTGTCTTCTAGTGCAAAATTATTAAGTGTTTGGACGTCTTCTAGGTGTACGTCAAAATCTAATCCTTGAGTATTAATTTTTTTATTAACGAGTGCGTCAAATATAAATGTGTCGTTAGGGCAGGGAGAAAAACCAAGACTTAGCTTCATGACACTATTTTTTAAAACTGTTTTCTAATGTAGCTAAATAGGTAAGTACATAGGCCTCCAATTGCTCAATAGATTCTTTCAGTTTCCATTTTGCTTTATTTCTTTCTCCAACATAATTAGAAACAGCCCTTATTTGAATAAAGGGAGTATTTGTTATGCCGCCAACGTAATGAAGCGCAGCGCCTTCCATACTTTCTAGAACCGGATTATGAGCGGCAATAATTTCTTTGATTCGTTTTGGCGACGTAGTAATTTCATTTATGGTAACCGCGGCTACCGTATTCGTTTTTAAAACATTGAATGTTTTAATGTCGGGGTTTATTAATTTTCTTTTTTTAAAAGGTGTTTCGTTGTCTTTTACTAATCGGCTTTCAAATAAGTCTATAAATATGCCATTTTCACGAACGCCTATATCTGCAATGGATTCTGATGCAACTACCCAAACTTTTCCAAGGGGCTCCGTTTTAATATAGCTTCCCGCAATCCCCATTTGTATGATCAAATCAGGTTGGTGGGTAGAAGCGAGTTGCGTAAGTTTAACCCCTGAGGAGAGCATACCTATGCCTGTAGCGTGAAAGCTGATTTTTAATTTACTTTTATTAAAAAGGAGGCTTGCTTTTTTTGAGCAACCGGCCATTTCTAAGTCGGTGGCAGCTGTTATAATTACGCGCATAGAGTGCAAAAATACTCTGATTCTGCCTACCTTTGCCAAAATATTGGTCAGATGGTTTATTTAACAAGACAGGAGCATTTTAACGCAGCACATAAATTATACAACCCAAATTGGACAAATGAGCAAAACAATGCTGTATTTGGCGTTTGTGCAAACGAAAATTGGCATGGACACAATTATGATTTGTATGTAACCGTAAAGGGTAATCCGAATCCAGAAACGGGCTTTGTCTATGATGTTAAAAAACTAAGCCAACTCATTAAAAGCCAGGTTGTAGACAAGCTAGACCATAAAAACCTCAATTTAGATGTTGATTTTATGGCTGGTAAATTATGCAGTACCGAAAATTTGGCCATCGCTATTTGGGAGCAATTGGCACCTCATTTACCTAGTTCTGTTGAGCTTTTTTGCATAAAACTCTATGAAACACCCCGCATTTACGTAGAATATTTTGGCAAATAGGGGCATTTTTACTTTTTTAACCGCCTTTTAAACAAATTTACTTGTGTCTTGTTATTATCTTTGACAGCAAGTTCTTTTGTTAATATATAATTAAACAGGCAGGGCCACTTGATCAGCACACTTCTGAAACAGTGCCTAACCATTAACAAGAATATTACTTGATGTAACATTATATTACCTAGGGTGTAAGTGTACGCCCAAACAAAATTGGCCCCAAAGCTTTTTCAATGGAAAAACATAAAGTTTCTGTTTTTAGAAAGGAGCATTTTAATGCTGCGCATAGGTTGCACAACCCTGCATGGACTCCAGAAAAAAATGAGGAAGTCTTTGGTTTATGTAATAACCCCAATTATCATGGACACAATTATGACCTCATTGTTCAGGTAACTGGTTATCCCGACCCAGAAACGGGCTACGTAATTGATACAAAAAAATTAAGTGATCTTATTAAGCTAGAAGTGCTCGCAAGGTTTGATCATAAAAATTTAAACCTCGATACAAGTTTTTTTGCAACAACTAATCCTTCAGCAGAAAATATTGCGGTTGTTATTTATGAACTTTTAAGAACAAAAATTAAAACAGAACTAGATTTAAAAATCAGATTATATGAAACAGAACGAAACTTTGTCGAATATCCATCTTAAAGATGGTAAAATTATTATTACCGACGAAGAAATTGACGCGGTAGGTGATAATCATATCAGCACTTCAGTAGAAACGCCTATGCGTTCAGGTGCTTTTGATCAAACAGAAGACGAAAAAATTGCTGCTATCCAAGAAAAGTTTGCAGAAATCATGGATATACTTGGACTAGATTTAACAGATGATAGTTTGCGCGGTACACCCAAGCGTGTAGCTAAAATGTACGTTAAAGAAATTTTCAAAGGCTTAGACCCGGCTAACAAACCAAACATGGCCCTCTTTGAAAATAAATACAAGTACAACGAAATGTTGGTTGAAAAAAACATTACTTTTTACAGTAATTGTGAGCATCATTTTGTGCCCATTATTGGCAGGGCACACGTAGCTTATATTAGTAATGGCAAAGTGGTTGGGTTAAGCAAGCTCAACAGACTCGTTGATTATTTTGCTAAACGTCCTCAAGTGCAAGAGCGTTTAACCATGCAAATTGCTAAAGAGCTACAAAAAGACCTAGGTACCGATGATGTTGCCGTATTGATTGATGCCAAACACTTGTGCGTATCGAGTAGGGGTGTAGAAGACGACACTTCTTCTACTGTAACTGCTTTTTATGGCGGTAAGTTTAAAGAAGATAAAGTTAAAGACGAGTTCTTACGTTATTTGGGTTTGAATACACAGTTTTAAGTACACCGTTATTTTTTTAAACCCCGACATCAAAAGTGTTGGGGTTTTTTATTTACTTTGAGTTCTAAATGATCAAATATGAGTAAGCATGCGTATATATTTCCAGGACAAGGTTCTCAATTTATTGGAATGGGAAAGTCTTTGTACGAAACCAATACAGTTGCCAAAGAATTATTTGATAGGGCTAATGCTATTTTAGGTTTTGATATTAGTGAAGTGATGTTTAATGGTACCGATGAAGCACTAAAGCAAACGAGTGTAACGCAGCCAGCTGTTTTTTTACACTCCGTTATTGCATTTAAAACAATCGAGCATGGTACGCCGGATATGGTTGCCGGACATTCTTTAGGAGAATTTTCGGCACTGGTGGCCAATGGTGTTTTAGGATTTGAAGATGCATTAAAACTGGTTAGTATTAGAGCGGCTGCTATGCAAAAAGCATGCGCGTTAGTGCCTTCTACAATGGCTGCAGTGCTTGCACTTGCAGATGATACAGTTACTTCTATTTGCGCAGAAGTAATGGCAGAGACAAATGAAGTAGTTGTTGCAGCAAATTATAATTGTCCGGGTCAACTCGTTATTAGTGGATCTGTAAAAGGTATTGAAATAGCTTGTGAACGTATGAAAGCGGCAGGCGCAAAACGAGCACTCTTACTTCCAGTAGGCGGCGCATTTCATAGTCCATTAATGGCGCCTGCTCGTGAGGAATTAGCAGCTGCGATAGAAGCAACCAATTTTGCAAATCCAAATTGTCCTATATATCAAAACGTAGTAGCTGCTGCTGTAACAGATTCTGCTGCCATCAAACAAAATTTGATCAATCAATTAACGGGTGCTGTAAAGTGGACGCAAACAGTGGAGCAAATGGTGGCAGATGGTGCTACACATTTTACAGAAGTAGGACCGGGAAAAGTGTTACAAGGTCTAGTGCAAAAGGTATATAAAGAAGCGGATGTTGCTGGATTGAGTTAATTAAATATCCAATATACCATTCACCCACTCTGGGTCTAGGGTTGCTTTGTATTTTTTATAAAAGTTAATAGCAGGCTCATTCCATTCAAGTACTTGCCATACCATTCTAGAAAATCCTTTATCTTTTGTTTCCTGTACAATTTGGTCAAAAAGTAATTTACCAATTCCGTTGCCGCGCATTTTTTCAGTTACAATAAAATCTTCGAGATACAAACATTGTCCTTTCCAGGTACTGTATCTAATATAGTAAAGTGCAAAACCCACAATGACGTTATCAATCTCTGCTACAAATGACCACCACACGGGATTTTCACCAAATCCACTTTGTTCGAAATGTGCAAGTGTAACGGTTACTTCGTCTGGTGCTTTTTCGTAATCTGCTAATTCTTGAATAAGACCAAGCATACTTGGACAATCCTCTATGGTAGCGCGCCTAATTATTGTTTGCATGTGTCTTTTACTTAAAATAAATTAGCCAAGAGCTTGCGTTAAATCGGCAAGCAAGTCTTCAATATTTTCTATACCTACACTCATTCTTATAAGACCATCTGTAATGCCGTATTTGGCTCTTTCCTCGGCACTTACACCGAAATGGCTCATACTGGCTGGGTGTGAAACCAAAGTATCTACTGTGCCTAATGAAATAGCACGAACACATATTTGTAAAGCGTCAATAAACTTTTTACCTGCTTCTATGCCACCTTTTAATTCAAAGCTCATTACAGCTCCCGGATGTTTCATTTGCTTTTTGGCAACCTCATAATCTGGATGAGATGTAAGGCCCGTATAATTTACTTTTAAAATAGCTGTATGTTTTTCTAAAAATTCCGCAATTATTTGTGCATTGCTGCAATGCCTATCCATGCGGAGTTCCAGCGTTTTCATACCTTGTCCTAATAAAAAAGCATCAAATGGATTGGAATTTCCTCCAAGCAGCACATGCCATTTCCAAACGCTGGTATTCATTTTTTCTAGGTCGCTTCCAAGGAGTACGCCGCCAATAGCAGATCCATGTCCGTTTAAAAATTTAGTAGTAGAATGAAAAACATAATCTACGCCATATTTAAAAGGTTGTTGTAAATAGGGGCTTGCAAATGTATTGTCTACACTTACTAAGGCGTTGTATTTTTTTGCTATGGAAGCAACTGCTTCAATGTCTACGCACTGGATGGTTGGATTGGCAGGCGTTTCGATATGCACCAATTTGATATGGCTATTATTAGCAAGTGTATTTTCTACAGCAGCAGTATCACGCATGTCGACAATGATAACAGTTACACCCATTGCGCCAACTACTTTGTGTAATAATTCATGCGTGCCACCATACAAAGAATAATGAGAAAGTACAGCGTCACCTGTTTTTAATTCGCTCATAAAAAGCGTTGTCATGGCAGCTTGACCGCTCGCATGTAAAAGGGCGCGCAACTCAAGTGGCGCTCCGTTTTTATCTTGTAACCCAAAAGCTTCTAAGGCTTCAATTGTTTTTTCTGCGGCGGTAAATGTTGGATTCCCCCAACGGCTGTAAACCCTTGTTTTATCTTTACCTGCAAAGCGTTTCATCCCTTCTTCTGCGGTATCAAAAGTAAATGTAGAACTTGCAAAAATAGGTGTTAGGTGTGCGTCTTCGGCATTGTTGTGTCCTGCTGCATGCATGGCCACAGAGCTAATACCCGTTAAAGGAACTTTGTTTTTCATACTAGATTATTTTGAATCGTAACCCCAGGTTATAAGTGTTGCGCCCCATGTAAATCCACCACCAAAAGCAGCTAATACAATGTTGTCGCCTTTTTTTAATTGTGATTCCCAGTCCCATAAACAAAGTGGTAATGTGGCAGCAGTGGTGTTGCCATATTTTTGGATATTGATCATCACTTTTTCTTTATCGAGACCCATTCTATTTGCGGTAGCATCAATGATGCGCAGGTTTGCTTGGTGTGGAACGAGCCACGCAATGTCATCACCCGTAAGTTGATTGCGTTCCAATAATTCGGCACTAACATCGGCCATACCTTTTACGGCAAACTTGAATACAGCTTGTCCTTCTTGGTATGCAAAATGTTCTTTGTTTAAAACGGTTTCTACAGAAGCTGGCTTTAATGATCCGCCTGCTTTCATGTGTAAATAATGTCTGCCGCTGCCATCACTTTTTAAAATACTATCCTTGATACCAACACTGTCATCACTCGTCGCTTCTAATAAAACAGCACCAGCGCCATCGCCAAAAATGATACAAGTTGCTCTGTCTGTGTAATCAACAATGGCACTCATTTTGTCTACACCAACTACAACTACTTTTTTGAATCGACCACTTTCTATGTACATCGCACCTGTGGTAAGGGCAAATAAAAACCCACTACATGCCGCACTCATATCGTAACCCCACGCATTAGTAGCCCCAATTTTATCACAAATAATATTTGCTGTTGCTGGGAACACCATGTCTGGGGTAACAGTGGCACAAATAAGACAATCTATTTCGGTAGGGTCTATGTTTTTTTTTCTTAATATTTCTTGAACGGCAGGAACTGCCATATCTGAGCTTCCTTTGCCTTCTCCTTTTAAAATTCTTCTTTCTTCAATGCCGGTTCTAGAGCGAATCCATTCGTCATTGGTTTCAACCATTTTTTCGAGGTCAAAATTGGTTAATTTGTCTTCAGGGACATAGCCTCCCACGGCAGTAATTGTTGCTCTAAGCATTGGCATATTGGATGATGTTAAAATCTTATAATTTTTCGCGTAAAGATAGGCCCAATTGTATCGTTTTTTACGCCTATTTTTACAGTTCTATTATGATCGCATTTGTAAGAGGAAAATACGCAATTAAGACACCCGCAAGAGTAGTGGTAGACGTTAATGGGGTAGGTTACGACCTCCAAATTAGCCTTAACACCTATTCTGCCATAGGAACTGCTACCGAAGGGCAATTGTATACCTATTTGCACATTACAGAAAACGCACAAACCTTATTTGGCTTTGCCGATGGGGCCGAAAAAGAACTTTTTTTACAGCTTATCAGCGTTTCAGGCGTGGGCGCCTCTACCGCTCGGATGATGCTTTCAGGTCTTCGTCCCGATGAAATTACAAGGGCTATTGTACAAGGCAATACCAAGCAATTAGAGGCAATTAAGGGTATAGGCAAAAAATCAGCCGAGCGTTTAGTGCTCGAATTACGAGATAAATTAGGAAAACAGCATCAGGATACGCCTTTTGGAGGTGGTTTTGTATCTTCGCCAGATAGCGATGCCGTTCAGGCTTTGGTAGCCCTAGGTATAGGAAAACCATTAGCAGAACAGGCCGTTAAAAAAACATTGTTAGCGGTAGGAGCCGATGCACCGCTAGAAGATGTCATTAAAACCGCTTTAAAAAATTTATAGACTATCGATCTAATTTCTACTTTACTAATTTTATTTTTTTGAATCGGCTTCGTAATTTTTTTATTGGCCTCACTTTGTTGTCTAGCCTATTGCTTCAATGGTCGCAATCTGCGCATGCACAAACAAAACCTGGTCTTCGATTTCCTATTAAAGATCGAAGGGCTTCTGCTATAGAAGCGCCAAGTAAAAATCCGTATGATATCAGAGATACGACGCTTATTAAAAAATCGGTCGTTTTTGATCCCATAACTAGGCAGTACAAAGTTGTTGAAACAATCAATGGTAAATTATACCGCACGCCAAGTTTTATAGATTTTGACACGTATGTAAAATTGCAGGCCAAACAAGACGAGGCCGAGTACTTTAAAAAAAGAGCAGATGCATTAACGGCGCTTAATAAAAAAGCAGCACGTCCACCCATGCAGGTGTATGATAAATTATTTGACCGAATTTTTGGTGTGAGTGATGTGTTAGGCGGAGCAGGTGGTCAGATCAAACAACTTACAGATCAGGCAAAGCAAATTGGTGAAAGCGTTGGTAAATTAAAAGAGCAGCTTCAAAATGCCTCCGAAGATATAGCGGCCAATAAATTTAAAGTAGACATTAAGCCAACCGGTGATGTTAGTATCATGGCTGGTTATCAGGGTCAAAATATTGAGAACCCAACGCTTCCAGAAAGGGCCAGAAAAAATGGAGGTTTTGATTTTGACATGAACACTAATTTAAGTGTGAACGCAAATATTGGAGATAAATTAAAATTCCCTATCAATTATAATACTTTATCCAACTTAAATTTCGACAATCAAATCAAACTCGACTATAAAGGAATGGATGATGAGCTTTTAAAAAGCATTGAAGCTGGAAATATTTCATTTCAATCGAGAGGTACACTCATTCCATCGGCTCAAAATTTATTTGGTATAAAAACGCAGTTGCAATTTGGGAAACTTTTTGTTACTGCAGCACTTGCCAATCAAAAATCTTCGCGACAATCGGTGTCACTCCAAGGCGGTGCGTCAATGCAAACCTTTGAAAAGAAGCTTCATGATTACGAAGAAAATAGGCATTTTTTATTAGGGCAATATTTTAAAAACAATTACAACAAGGCCATGAAAAATTTGCCTGTTGTAAATACCCAGGTACAAATTCAACGTATCGAAGTTTGGGTGACCAATAGAACAGGTGCCACTACAGAAGCTAGGGATATTGTGGGCTTTATGGATTTAGGGGAACCGCAACCTTACAACAACGGAGCTATTGCTTCTTCAGCGGGCGGCTCGCTTCCATTTAATGGCGCCAATAATTTATACAATGGATTAATTGGCAATCCTAGCAGTAGAAATCCAGCTGTCATTAATAGTTTACTATTATCTAAGGGGCTAAGACCTGTAGATGATTATGAAAAAACGTTTGCACGTAAATTAAATCCTACCGAGTATACCTTTAATCCGCAGGTTGGATTTTTATCGATCAATACACAAATGCAATCGGACGAAGTGCTCGCAGTGGCTTTTCAATATACCTACAACGGTCGTGTGTATCAAGTAGGTGAATTCTCGCAAGATGTTGCACTTGATTCTAGCAAGGGTGTACAAAAAGTTTTGTTTTTAAAATTATTAAAAGCCACATCGCAGCGTATTCAACTACCTATATGGGGATGGATGATGAAAAACGTATACTCCTTAGACGTTTTTGGTGGCATACAACGAGAAGATTTTAAACTTAATATTTTATACGAAGAGCCAAGTGGTGGTCTTAAAAGATATTTACCGGAAACCTCAAAAGCTGCCGAAGGATTTCCTTTACTTAAAATATTAAACCTAGATAGGCTTAACAATCGAAACGATCCACAGCCCGATGGTGTATTTGATTATGTAGATGGGTTTACGGTACTTCAGCAATCGGGTAAAATTATATTTCCGGTACTAGAGCCCTTTGGTAAAGATTTGGACACGCTCGCATTTGCTGGCATGTCAACGGCGGTAAAAAAGAAATACGTTTATTATCAGTTATACGATTCTATTAAAGCCATTGCAGAAACCTATGCAAACTTAAACCGCTTTGTAATGCAAGGCCAAGTAAAAAGTGGTGGTGGTGGTTCAGAAATCCAACTGAATACATTTAATATTCCCCCCGGTTCTGTGCGCGTTACGGCGGGTGGTCAGCAATTAAGAGAAGGGCTTGATTATAGCGTTGATTATAATTTAGGAAGTATTAAAATATTAAACGCTGCTATATTAAGTTCCAATGTTCCAGTAAGTGTTTCTTTTGAAAACAATACTGGCTTTGGTATGCAAACAAGAGGCTTTAGCGGGCTTCGTTTGGACTATATGGCCAACAAAAAATTTAGTGTAAGTGCAACTTCTGTTAGGTTAGGAGAAAGACCATTTTTTACTAAAATGAATTATGGCGATGATCCTATACGTAACACCATGTATGGATTAGATTTTAGTTATAAATCCGAACTACCATCGGTAACAAGGCTTTTAAACAGGCTTCCATTTTATTCCACTAAAACGATGTCCAGTATTAATGCATATGGGGAAGGTGCATTTTTAAAGCCAGGGCATCCGCCTCAAATTGGTTCTGGCGACCAAGGACTTATTTTTATAGATGACTTTGAAGGAACAAGAACCAATATCGATTTAAGATTTCCTTTTGTTGCCTGGACACTTGCGTCTACACCACAGGGTAATAATAAATTTCCTGAAGCTACATTAACAGATTCTATCGATTACAATTTTAATCGTGCAAAATTAGCATGGTATAATATTGAGCCTAATTTACAAGATAAAAACAGTAGCAATAATCCGCTCCGAAAAAATCTAGCTGACTTAAGCGATCCAAGGGTACGTCAGGTTTTTACCAACGAATTATTTCCGCAGCGTACCACAAATATTACAGATGTGCAAACGGCAACGTTTGACCTTGCATATTATCCTTTAGAAAAAGGGCCTTACAATTACGAATCACGCAATACACAAATTGGTGCAGACGGCAAATTTAAAACGCCTGCTGCAAAGTGGGGTGGTATTATGCGTGCGATTGATCAAACAGATTTTGAAACGGGCAATATCGAGTATTATGAAATATGGATGCAAGATCCATTTATCACAAATCCTACAAGTAGAGGTGGTAAAATATTGCTGAACCTCGGAAATATTAGTGAAGATATTTTAAAGGATGGAAAACGTTTTTACGAAAATGGCATGAACACGCCAAAAGTGCCTGCGCAAGTAGATAGCAGCAATACCTGGGGTAAAACACCTGTAAACCCCATTCAAATTACGCAGGCATTTAGCAATGACCCTGCAGATAGACCTTACCAAGACGTTGGATTTGATGGACTTGACGACAATGCAGAAAAAGTAAAAAAGAATTACGTTTTACAAAGGCTAGCCAACAACTTTGGCGCTTCATCACTGGTTTATCAAAAAGCACTCGTTGATCCTGCGAGCGATAATTACAAATGGTACCGCGATAATAGTTTTGATGCTGCGGGAACAGGTATTTTAGGAAGGTATAAAAACCATAACAATCCGCAGGGCAATTCACCAATTGCATCTACAGGTGCATTTACGCCTGCAGCAACCCTATACCCCGATAATGAAGATTTAAACAGGGACAATACGTTAAATGAAACAGAAGCGTATTACGAGTATGAGGTTTCTTTAAAGCCGGGCATGGCAGTGGGTGTTACGCCATATGTTACAGATAAAAGAACCTTGTCTGTAAATGCAGCAGACGGTACTGTAAAAACAGAGAACTGGTATTTGTTTAGAATTCCAATTAAAGGGTATACTAGAAAGGTGGGTAATATGTCTGATTTTAAATCCATTCGTTTTGCACGTTTGTATTTAACAGATTTTGAAGATTCGGTGGTGGTGCGTATGGCAAGAATGGATCTTGTGCGCAACCAGTGGCGTCAGTTTAATTTTAAATTAGACACAACGGGTTCATATTTGCCTATCCCAGTAAATAGTGGCGTTACATTTAATACGCTCGCTGTTAACTTGGAAGAAAATAGTAGCCGTCAACCGGTTAACTATTTAATGCCTCCAGGTGTAGAGCGTGTGCAGTTACTGAGCAACAATGGTGTTAACTTAAAGCAAAACGAACAGGCTATGAGTATGCAAATCAGAAATCTTACTTCTGGTGATGCGCGTGCTGTATTTAAAACATTGCCTTTTGATTTAAGACAATTTGGTAAGCTCTCTATGTATTTGCATGCTGAGTCTGTCCCTGGATTACGCCCTGTATTAGATGATGAATTATACGCTGTAGTAAGAATTGGTCAAGATTTCTTAAACAACTATTACGAAGTAAAAATTCCACTCAAAATAACCAAGCCTGGTAATTATGCAAAAGGGCAAGAGGATAAAATATGGCCTGAGCTCAATAATCTCGATTTGTCTTTGCGTACTTTAATTGATTTAAAACAAAGAAGAAATACCAAAGGGGTATCTGTTACCAATATTTACAGAGAAATTATAGGAAACAAAATAATTTCTGTGCACGGCAATCCAAATTTGGGTGAAGTGCGTGGCATTTTACTCGGGGTAGAAAATAAATATTTACCAGATGGTCCTGTGTTAAGTGCAGAGGTTTGGGCCAATGAACTGCGTTTATCAGAAATGGATGAACAGGGCGGATGGTCTGCACTTGGAAGGGTAGATATGGTTCTGGCCGATTTAGGAACCTTGTCCATTTCTGCCAATACACATACTGCGGGATTTGGTACGATTGAGCAGCGCGTGAATGAAAGAGCCAAAGAAAATTTGATGCAATTTGATATTGCAACAAATATCGAAGCCGGTAAATTACTTCCTAAAAAAGCAAATATTTCATTACCTGTTTATGCAAGTATCAATAGAACAGTGTATACGCCAGCTTTTGATCCTTATGACAAAGACATTCGTTTTAAAGACCAGTTAAGTAGAGCAGCTGCTGACAAGAGAGATTCGATGAAGCAGGCCGCAATGGATCAAACTACGATTAAAACTATCAATTTTACAAATGTAAAAGTGCTGCCTGGGGATAAAACAACCATGTTAAGCCTTAGTAATTTCGATTTGAATTATTCATTTACGCAAACTTCACAAAGCAGTCCAATTGTTGATGAAAACAAAGTGACCAAGCAAAGAGGGGGGCTTGGGTATACCTACAATGCGCAGCCTAAATTTATATATCCATTCAAAACCATCATCAAAAGCAATACACCTTGGCTCTCGCTCGTAAAAGATTTTAATCTGAATCTAAAACCAAGCTATGTAAGTTTTAGAGCAGATGTGCAAAGGCAGTTTGGAGAATTTGTGCCGCGTATTGTAAATACCATGGACAGTAAAGTAGATAGAGTAGATACGACCTACGATAAATATTTTACGTTTGATCGTTTTTATAATTTGCGTTGGGATTTATCAAATGCAGTGAACCTCGATTTTTCTGCTACCAACAATGCGCGTATTGATGAGTCTTTTGGTCGAATAGATACCAGAGCAAAAAGAGACACCATTCAGCAAAATTTTTTAAGAGGCGGACGAAATACCTTGTATCAACAAAAAGCTTCCGTTTCTTACACCATACCGCTTAATAAATTACCAATTACCGATTGGATTACGGCACGTTATACCTATGGAACCAGTTATAATTGGATAGGCGCTAGTAGGCTTGCTTATGAGCTAGGTAACACCATCGAAAACTCGCAGGAAAATAATATCAGTGTGCCATTTAATTTTGCCAGCCTTTATGCAAAATCTAAATTTTTACGTGCACTTGATAATATACCGCCACCTAAAGTAAAAGGCAATAAAATCTCTAGTAAAGCAACCCCAGAGCAGTTGTTAGGCACAGTGCTCCTAAGTAAAAAAGAAACATTGCAAGGGCTTATAGGTGATAAAAGAAAAGATGCTTTTAAAAAGTGGAAGACCTTAAAAAAGGATCAGCGTATTGCAGCCAGAATGCTGAAGGTCAATGAAATGCCAAGCTTAAATGATGCAACGAGATTTACGGGTAAATTAATAACGATGGTAAAAAATCTATCTGTTAATTATGCCGCCAACTACAGAAGTAGGGTTCCCGGTTTTACAGACAGTACTCAATTTTTGGGTCAAAACTTTAATTCTTTGGCGCCAGGACTTGATTATGCTTTTGGTAAACAACCGGACACTACTTGGCTTAATCAAAAAGCGGCTAAAGGTCTTTTATCGCGCGATTCTGGCTTTAACTTTTTGTACAGACAAAGTTTTGAACAGCGTTTAAATATTACAGCACAATTAGAACCTATTAGAGAACTACTTATAGATGTAAATCTCGAAAAAACATTTACCAAAAATTATTCTGAATTATACAAAGACACATTGGGTGCTGGCAGAATGGAACATTTAAACCCATTAGCAACAGGCGGCTTTAGTGTTTCTTATATTTCATTTAAAACACTTTTTGATGGTTATACACCCAACGAAATTTCTAGTACGTTTAAAACATTCCAAGACAACCGTTTAATTGTTTCTAAGCGCGTGGCAGCAGCAAACCCATACTGGCAATCGTTACCGGCTTCTCAAAAGTTTACCCCGGATGGATTTGCTAAAGGGTATGGCAGGTATTCGCAAGATGTTTTAGTGCCAGCGTTTTTAGCAGCCTATGCAGGAAAAGATCCTAGTAAGGTTGCACTTATTAAACAATCAAATGCGAAGGTTAGTACGAATCCGTTTGGGGGCATTATTCCTAAGCCCAATTGGAGAGTGACCTATACGGGTCTCACAAAAATTCCAGCACTAGCAGCTAAGTTTAATAATATTTCATTTTCGCATAGTTACAAGGGTAACTTAAGCATGAATAGTTTTAATAGTGCGCTCTTATACCAAGATCCGTATAGGCTAGGAGGGCCTTCATTTATGGATACCGTTAGTGGCAATTTTATTCCCTTCTTTTTGGTGCCCAACATTACAATGCAAGAAAGTTTTGAACCCTTAATTGGCATTGATTTTACTACCAACAAACAAATGAGCATGCACTTCGAGTACCGAAAAGGTAGACAGCTTAGTTTAAGTTTGGTAGACTATCAATTGAGTGAGTCTCGAAGCACCGAGTGGGTGTTTGGTTTTAGTTTGCGTACGCAGGGGCTAAGTCTTCCGTTTACCATTCCAGGTATGAAAAATGCCAAGTTAATGAATGACCTTACTGTTAAAGTAGATTTATCCATGCGTGATGTGTCTAATAGCAATAGTAGGCTTGATCAAACCAATGCTTATGGCACGGGTGGTCAAAAAGAAATCACCATTCAACCTTCGGTAGATTATGTTTTAAATAGCAGGGTTAATCTTCAGTTCTTCTTTGATCAGCGCAGGGCACAACCTTATATTTCTACATCGGCACCTTCTACAAGTACAAGGGCTGGTGTTAAAATAAGGGTTTCATTAGCGCAGTAAAATAACTTCTAATTATTTTTAAAAGCCCACTTCCACATTTCTTTCCAGGTTACTTTTTTGCCGTACATTAAAATGCCGGTTCTGTATATTTTCGCAGCTACCCAAGTGGTGCCTAAAAATCCAAGTACAAGTAACGCCATGCTAGCTATTAATTGAACCACGGTAACACCATCCGGAACGCCGTGCGCTACCCTGGCCATCATAACAATAGGAGATGTGAGTGGGAATAAACTACCAAATATGGCAAGTGTGCTATTAGGATCATTAACGGCTTTGGTCATAATGACCATTGCAAAAATGATTGGCATCATAATAGGAAGCAATAAGCTTTGTGCATCTTGTGGATCCTCATTAACAGCGCTTCCTACTGCAGCAAAAAGTGCTGCATACAAGAAGTAGCCGCCTAAAAAGTAAAACACAAAACATCCAATAATAAGTGTGAAATTGATTTCGGCAAGTCCAGCCATAATACCCTGAAGTGCACCAGATTGTTTGATAGCAGTAGCAGCGCCCATCGCACCTGGTTGAATAGTAGCTGATTGCATTTGTGACGCAACGTCTGGGAATATAACAGGTATTAAAAATTGAAGGCCAAATACGAGCACAAACCATATAATAAACTGGATTAAACCCACAGCACCTATGCCAAATATTTTACCCAGCATTAACTCAAAAGGTTTAACACTACTTATAATGACTTCTGCAATACGGCTTACTTTTTCTTCCATCACGCCGCGCATCACCATAGTTCCGTACACAAACAAAATAATATAAATCAAGAAACCTGCAATCATACCCACTGCATAGCTAATGCCTACTTTGCTTTCATTGTCTTTTTTACCATCATTGGTGGAAAAGCTAATAGCATTGCTTTCTAATTTAGCGCTATCTAGTTGGCCTTTAGAAATATTAAGTGCGAGTAATTTCTGTTCTTCTAAAGCATTGTTGATTCTATCTTCTATTTTATCTCTGGTCATTAAGCCAAGCGCCTTACTAGATCTAAAAGAGATTTGTGGTTCGCCACTTTGTAAATTGTAACCATTTGGGACAAATAAATAGGCGTCAAATTCTTTTTCATTTAGTTTTTTATTGAGTACAGCAGTGTCTGCATCTATAAAACTAAATATCACTTCTGTACTTTTTTTATCGTCAATTTTTCCGTTAAATAATTTTGATTGGTCGCTAACGGCTACTTTAAAATTATCGGTGGTTTTAACCTGAAAATAAATCATGAGCGCATAGAAACCAAAAATCAAAAGAGGCAATCCAATGGTGCTCAATAAAAAAGTTTTCTTTTGAACCCTAGTTTTAAATTCTCTGCTTGCTACTAAAAATATCTTATTCATGTGTGTGTCAATTTATTGTTTTGAAAAGCTCTGGTGGTGGCTTTACTGCCTTCTACTAAATGAATAAATATGTCATTCAGAGAAGGTAAGATTTCATTAAAGCGTTCAATTAAAACATCTTGTTGTAATAAATAGTTAAGTACGTGGTTGCTTGTGTAACCTTCGTTTATTTTTATAATTAATTGTTGCTTTTCTTGGTGTTCGATTGTAAATATTGGGCTTGCTAACTGGGTAGGTTGGCCCTTAAATTGAATGTTAAATTTATTTTCTTTAAACTGTTGTTTTACATCTGTTACGCTTCCGTCTAATATTTTTTTACCCAAGTTCATGAGTACGATATGGTCGCAAATTTCTTCTACCTGTTCCATACGGTGGGTCGAAAATATAATAGTGCTGCCTCTTTGCGCAAGACCATAAATTTCGTCTTTAATTAAATTGGCATTTAATGGGTCGAGTCCGCTAAATGGCTCATCCAATATAATAAGTTTAGGCTCGTGTAAAACCGTGGTTACAAATTGTAGTTTTTGACTCATTCCTTTACTTAGGTCTTCTACTTTCTTATTCCACCAGCTTTCCATTTCAAATTTCTTGAACCAGAATTTTATTTTTTCTAAAGCTTCTGATCTACTCAGTCCTTTTAATTGCGCAAGGTACATGGCCTGCTCACCAATTTTCATTTTTTTATACAAGCCTCTTTCTTCAGGCATGTAACCAATATGTACAAAGTCGTTTTGTGGATCAAAGGGTTTACCATCAAAAAGTAAGTCGCCACTATCGGGGTAAAAAATACCCGTTATCATACGAAGTAATGTTGTTTTGCCAGCTCCGTTTGGGCCTAATAAGCCAAAAATGCTTCCTTGCTCAATAGAAAAACTAACGTCATCCACTGCTTTTTGAGTGGCGTAGTGTTTTTGAAGGTTCTTTAATTCTAAGATGTTATGCATAGGGGTTGAACTTTGAATAATAAAATTAACAATTCCGGTGGGTTGGGCCTTTATTTTTTAGGTGCGGCCTTTTTTAATGACAAGCGGTTGTCAAAAATCTTACTTTCGTAGCAGTAAATATTCTAGAAATATGAAATTAACGCGCAGCATTATTGTATCAGCAGTTTTAGTAGTTATATTATTAGTAGGTAGTAGTTGGGGTTTTTTGGTCCACAAAACCATTCATCAATTGGCTGTATATGAGTTGCCAGCGCCATTACAATCCTTTTTTTACACGCACATAGATAACGTGGTTGCTAACGCCGTAAGACCAGATCAGCGCAGAAATTCTGATCCTACAGAGGCCACCAAACACTTTATTGATATTGAAATGTATGGTCCTGATGCTGCTAATAAAATGCCTATCGAATGGGATAAGGCTGTTTCTTTATTCA
Source organism: Sediminibacterium sp. (assembly GCA_040403595.1). GTDB lineage: Bacteria > Bacteroidota > Bacteroidia > Chitinophagales > Chitinophagaceae > Sediminibacterium. Next base: position 104,821 of record JBBAKI010000009.1, read on the forward strand.
CCAAAGATTCACTCATCAAATATGGTTATGTACCGTATCATATTATTTACATGCAGTCTAAATTAACCGAGGCGTTTAAGCAAAAAAACAAAGACAGTATTTTGTTTTACGCAGCAGATTTAGGACACTATATTGGAGATGCCCATGTTCCTCTTCACACAACCGTTAATTATGATGGTCAATTAACGGATCAAAAAGGCATGCATAATTTATGGGAATCTACAGTACCTGATATTGAAATGGCGCAATACAATTTATATACGAATCATAAAGCTACTTATTTGACCTCTCCGCAAACAGCTATTTGGGCTGCAGTGCGAAAGGGATATAATATGGTGGGTTTTATGCTTGAAGCCGAACGTACAGTTTCTATAAACTTTACGGAAGCAGATAAGTATGAAATGAAAATGTGGTACGGAAAAGAAACAAAAGCCTATACACTTGCATTTGCTAAAGCATACGGTATTGCATTAAAAAATACGGTAAATGAAAGGCTTATTGAGTCTGCTAATTTAATTGCAGATTTTTGGTTTACAGCTTGGGTAGATGCAGGAAAGCCAGATTTGTCTGGATTCGAAAACACTTCTATAGCACAAGATTTACAAAAAGAGCTCGGCGCCTATCAGCAAAATACGCTGGTTAAAGATGGCTTTTTACATGCTTTAAAAAGATAGCATCAATAACGCGCTCGCCATCCATAGCAGCGCTTACAATACCACCCGCATAACCAGCACCTTCGCCGCAAGGGTAAAGGTTACTAATGCCTGGATGCGATAGTGTGTCAGCATTTCTAGGGATTCTTACTGGAGAAGATGTTCTGCTTTCTGTAGCTACCACCTGCGCTTCATTGGTATAATACCCTTTCATTTTTTTGCCAAAAACTACAAATGCGTCTTGTAAATTTTTTCGAATGAAATGAGGCAAAACGTTTTCTAAATTATGTGCCGCTAATCCGGGCAGGTAACTGCAACTAGGAAGTGTTGTAGATGTCTTATTACTAGAAAAATCTACCATTCTATTGGCAGGGGCTACAAATTTTCCGCCACCTGCATCAAAAGATTTTTTCTCCACCATGGCCTGAAAATAGAGTAGTAGAAGTGGATCGTTTTCTAGATCATTTGCTGGCGCCATTGGAAACATTGCTTGCAATATTTTTTTATGGCTAGCGTCTTTAAAATAATCGAGTGCATCTTGCTTTTGTACTTCTACCACCATGCCACTATTGGCATACGGGTTGTTTCTTTTGCTAGGGCTCCAGCCGTTTACCACCAACTGACCTTCGCTGGTAGCAGCTGGTGCAATGATGCCCCCTGGGCACATACAAAAACTAAAAACACCCTTGCCATGCACTTGTTCCACTAAACCATAGGAGGCAGGTGGTAAATGTTCGTCTCTTAATATGCAGTGGTATTGAACCCGGTCTATAATTTCTTGCGGATGCTCCACCCTTACGCCAAGTGCAAAAGGTTTGGCTTCTATCGCTACTTTTTTACGGCTTAAGAGTGCAAAAATATCATTTGCAGAATGGCCCGTAGCAAGCACTACAGCGTCTCCAACGAGTGTATCTCCATTTTGTGTTTGCACTGATTTTACCATACCATTTTCTAGCGTAAAATCCACCATCTTTTGCTCAAATTCAATAATGCCACCTGCTTCCAAAATTTGGGTACGCATGGCCTGAATAATTTGAGGGAGCTTGTTGGTGCCAATGTGCGGATGCGCGTTGTAGAGTATTTGTTCTTCGGCACCATGTTGTACTAATAATTGGAGGATGCGGTTAATGTCGCCACGCTTGTTACTTCTAGTGTATAATTTACCATCGGAATAAGTGCCTGCGCCTCCTTCTCCAAAACAATAATTACTTTCTGGATTCACAACACCTTCTTTATTAAGTACGGCTAAATCTCGGCGGCGGGCTCTAACTTCTTTGCCTCTCTCTATAATATGCGGCTTGATGCCAAGTTCTAGGCATTTTAAGGCCGCAAATAGCCCCGCTGGACCCGCACCAACTATAATGACCTTGGTTTTGGCATGGGTAACGTCTATAAAGCTTATAGGGGCAAGGGTTCTGGGCGTATACGGCTCATTAATAAATGCCAGTAAAGTAAGGTTTATCCATACCTGCTTGCTGCTTCTGGCATCTATCGATTTTTTAAGAATATGAAAGCCTGTAACGGCTGTAATGCTATGCCCACCTGCATTTGCTACTAACTGCTTTAAAATAGCAGGATCTGTAGATTCTGAAGGTGTAACTTGTAATTGTACTTGCTTTTGCATTAGAAAGGAAGGTCGTCTACTGCGTCTTGAGCAGGAGGCATATCAAAATATTCGTTGGCATTTGCGTTGTCTTGGCCAATTTTGACCCCTTCCATGCGCCATGCGTCCAAATTTGTAATAAAATTTTCTTTACCCTCTTTTACCCACTTGGTTCCCTTGATATTGAACTGAACACGTACCTCGTCCCCTAGGTTATACTTGTCGGGCATGGCCGTTTTGTCCTGGACACATTGAAATTTTATGTAATTAGTAATGCTGCGACCTCCAATGTCTTCGGTCTTTTCTATTACAAATTCCCTGGTTTTAAAGGTTTCTGTGCGCTGAACAATGTCAAATTTTGCAACCAATTTTCCTGTAATCTCGTAAGACATAGTGGTATAATTTTTAGGATTCAAAAGTAGGTTTTTAGGGCTTAAAAACAGATAAAATCCGAACGCTGGTTTGTAATGGGGAAAAGAATGAAATAAAAAATTTTTTTTTCAACATAAAGTATACATATTCGCAGTCCCGTAACACTTTTTGAAAGCTGTCAAATTCGTTAGCGTTTTTGTTGAAAAAAGGATATATTGGGGACCCGAAAAGAATACGTTAACCTAATTATAAATTGTTCGTAATTGTATGGCTAAAAGTGCTGAATTAGTTTGGAGCAGTTGTCTAAAGATCATTAAAGATATTGTCGAGTGGCAGCATTTTAAAACATGGTTTGAGCCTATTAATCCGGTAGAGCTTAAAGGGAACGTATTGTTAATACAAGTTCCAAGTCAATTCTTTTTCGAGTACCTCGAAGAGCACTATGTAAATTTATTAGCCAAAACATTAAAGCGTGAGTTAGGTAAAGAGGCGAGATTAGAATATAGAATTATGGTGGATAGTGGAAACAGCAACAGCCGTAGCGGCTCGATGGATGTTCCTGCTAGCAACATGAAAACATACAACAATAACGAAATGAATTTCCCACTGGTGATTGATAATCCAGTTAAAAATCCATTTGTTATTCCGGGTCTTAAAAAAATGCAAATTGATCCGCAGCTCAACCAGCTGTATACTTTCGAATCTTTTATAGAAGGCGATTGTAACAGAGTGGCACGTAGAGCGGGTAAAACAGTTGCAGAAAAGCCAGGCGCTAATTCATTCAATCCACTTGTTATTTATGGCGGAGTAGGCCTTGGTAAAACACACTTAGCACAAGCTATTGGTAATGAAGTAAAGCGTACGCATCCTGGTAAAGTGGTGTTGTATGTGAGCAGTGAAAAGTTCATCAATCAGTTTCAAGACCATAGCCGCAACAATGCCATTAATGATTTTATTCACTTCTATCAATTGATAGATGTGCTTATTATAGACGACGTTCAATTCTTTAGTCGTGCCGAAAAAAGCCAAGATGCTTTTTTTGCCATCTTTAACCACCTTCACCAAAGCGGTAAGCAATTAGTGCTTACATCTGATAAATCTCCTAAAGATTTAGACGGTATGCAAGAGCGTTTACTAAGCAGGTTTAGATGGGGTTTAAGTGCTGACTTACAAGTACCTGACTACGAAACCCGTATCGAAATCTTAGAGAAAAAGATGAAGAACGATGGTCTTGATATGCCAAAAGAAGTGGTTAAATATGTTGCTTACAATATTAATACCAACGTTCGTGAATTAGAAGGAGCACTTATTTCACTTCTGGCTCAATCTTCTTTGAATAAGAAAGAGATTGATGTTGAATTAGCTAAAAAAGTACTTCGCAACTTTGTTAAAACGAGCAGTAAAGAAATCACGATCGACGCCATTCAAAAAATGGTTTGTGAGTATTTCGATGTTCCTTACGATAAGCTTTTACAAAAAACACGTAAGCGTGAAATTGTACAAGCACGTCAAATTACTATGTACCTCGCTAAAGCTTTCACCAAAAACTCACTCAAAACAATTGGAGAGCACTTTGGTGGTCGTGACCATACCACGGTTATTCACTCTTGCCAAACGGTAAAAGACCTTATGGATACCGATTCTATCTTTAGAGAAAACGTAATGGAGCTTACGCAAAAAGTTCAATTGGCTGCGATGTAAGCCTTGATTATTAATAGAATCGTACTTTTTAATAAATATTTTAATAAAACGCTTAAAACTCAATATTTTAAGCGTTTTATTTTTGGGAATTAAGACGCATCACCCTATTTTTGCAACCCTCTCCAAAAAGGGAGTAAGGACGGTGAGGTGGATGAGTGGCTGAAATCAGTAGTTTGCTAAACTGCCGTACGGGTTAAACTGTACCGCGGGTTCGAATCCCGCCCTCACCGCACTTTAAAAAAGCGGCAAACTACAAAATCGGGAAGTGGCGCAGGCCGGTAGCGCATCTGGTTTGGGACCAGGGGGTCGCAGGTTCGAATCCTGTCTTCCCGACCAACACAAATAAAGCCTCAGCCAATGCTGAGGCTTTT
>JBBAKI010000010.1:0-29732 GCA_040403595.1 Sediminibacterium sp.
TAAAGTAAATCCAGGATTAATTTTTAACAGTGTAAGGTTTTTCTAGGACGAGACATTACTTATTGGGATTCCCATGACAATTTGACACCAAAAGGATATTTTTCACTATTTTTGTCAACTAATTTAAGAGTTAGGTGGGTGGAATTAAATTTTAAGAAAGTTCAACCCATCTTTCATACCAAAAACAACGAATAAATACTGTAATTAGAGGAAAATAATGAATAAAACCGAAAATACCACCCTTTTTTCCACCCATAAGAATCCATATGAATTTAATGGAGAATATATTGATTATCAATTAGTTAATGAAAATATTAAGTACGATAAGTACTTCTATATCGAAAGCTATGGTTGTGCTATGAACTTTGCAGATAGTGAAGTGATAGCCTCTATTTTAAATAAAGAAGGTTATGGTGCTACAAGAAATTTGGAAGATGCGGATCTTATATTTTTAAATACCTGTTCTATCAGAGAAAAGGCCGAACTAACCGTTCGCAAACGCCTCACAGAGTTTAGAAAAATTAAAGAGCAAAAGCCAGGCACATTAATTGGCATGCTAGGCTGTATGGCGGAAAGGCTTAAATCTAAATTATTAGAGGAAGAAAAATTGGTGGATATGGTGGTAGGTCCTGATGCCTATAGAAGCCTTCCAGGACTCATTGAAGAAGCAGAAACAGGACAAAAAGCAGTCAATGTCTTACTTAGTAGAGACGAAACATACGCAGATATTGCGCCTGTAAGACTTGATAGTAATGGTATTAGTGCGTTTGTTTCCATCATGCGTGGTTGTAATAACATGTGTAGTTTTTGCGTGGTGCCTTTTACAAGAGGTAGAGAAAGAAGTAGAGACGCGCATTCGATTGTTGCAGAAGCCACCGATTTATTTAATAGAGGATTCAAAGAATTAACCTTACTAGGTCAAAACGTAGACAGTTACCACTGGATCAATGAGCAAAATAATGAGGCCGTAACTTTTGCGATGTTACTGGAAAAAGTAGCATTCATTGACCCTAGCCTTCGTGTCAGGTTTAGCACTTCGCATCCTAAAGATATTACCGACGAAGTATTACATACCATTATTAAATACCCCAACATTTGCAGACACATTCACTTGCCAGTTCAAAGTGGAAGCACTAGACTTTTACAACTTATGAACCGTACGTACACGCGTGAATGGTATATTGCTAAAGTGAACCGCATTTTTGAACTCATCCCCAACTGCGGTATTAGTTCTGATATTATTGCAGGTTTTTGTACCGAAACCGAAGAAGATCATCAAGATACTTTAAGCATCATGGAACATTGTAAATACGACATGAGCTATATGTATTTTTACAGTGAAAGGCCTGGAACCCTTGCTGCCAAAAGATATACCGACGACATTCCTGAGCCCGTTAAAAAAAGAAGGCTTCAAGAAATTGTGGATATGCAAGGCGTACTTTCTACAGCTAGCAATCAAAAAGACGTAGGTGTTGTATTTGAAGTATTGATAGAAGGCAATAGCCGAAAAAATGAAAACGATTGGTCAGGACGCACATCACAAAATAAAGTATTGGTATTTCCTAAAACAGCGGGTATCGATTTAAAAGGCAAATATGCGCAGGTAAAAGTAACGAGCTATACCAGAACTACTTTACTTGGCGTAGAGGTTACATAGTATTATTTGAACAAATTTAACAAGGTCAATTATGGATCTTCAAAGTATAAAAAACAGATTTAACATCATTGGTAATGCACCTGCATTAAACCATGCACTCAACACGGCCGTGCAAGTGGCGGCCACCGATTTAACGGTGTTAATTGTTGGTGAAAGTGGCGTGGGTAAAGAAGTTTTTTCTCAAATTATTCATGCTTTATCGGCGCGCAAACACAATCCATTTATTGCGGTAAACTGTGGCGCTATTCCAGAAGGCACCATCGATTCTGAATTATTTGGTCACGAAAAAGGATCGTTTACGGGCGCTGTTGATAGCCGTAAAGGATATTTTGAAACCGTTAGTGGTGGTACTATTTTTTTAGATGAAATTGGTGAAATGCCCATTGGCACCCAAGCTCGTTTACTTCGCGTTTTAGAAACCGGCGAGTTTATTCGAGTAGGTTCATCTAAAGTACAAAAAACAGATGTTCGCGTAATTGCAGCAACCAATCGAGAACTTTTAGAGTTTACACAAAAAGGAAGATTTAGAGAAGATTTATATTACCGTTTAAGTACCGTACCAATTCGTGTCCCATCTTTAAGAGATCGCAAAGAAGACATCAGTTTACTTTTTAGAAAATTTGTGGTAGACTTTGCAGAACGTTATAAAACAACACCGGTTCAATTAGACGATGAAGCAAAAGCAATACTTATCAATCATCAGTGGCAGGGTAATGTGCGTGAACTAAAAAATATTGCAGAGCAAATTTCTGTACTAAGCAATACCAATTTAATCAACGCTACTACCCTACAAGGATTTTTACCGGATCAAAGTAAATTTTCTAGAATGCCGGTACTGGCTGGTCAAAACCAAGGTAGCGAATTTGCAAATGAGCGTGAAATTTTATACAAGCTCTTTTTTGATATGAAAAAAGATGTAACAGAGCTCAAAAAAATGTTTGTTGAAATACTCCAAAACCCTTCATTAGCAGGTGCTTCAGCCAATTTTACCAGAGCATCTATTTTACAAGATTTTACGGGTCACGAAGTAGACCACAATCCACAACATTTTATTGCACCACCGAGTAATTCAGCAGCTGAGAAACCCGTTTTATTGCAAGACAATGAAATGCACCAACACGAAGAAATTGAAGAGTCTTTAAATATTATTGATAAAGAAAAAGAACTGATATTAAAAGCGCTCAAAAAACATAAAGGAAAAAGAAAAGATGCTTCTTTAGATTTAGGAATTAGTGAGAGAACGCTTTACAGAAAACTAAAAGAGTACGACATTGAAGATTAATATTGAAGACTAAATCACCTAGCATGAGACAAACAAAAAAATACTTCAACCTATTTATCATAGCTGCCCTTCTACTTACTAGCTGTGGTATTTATAAATTTAACGACGCCAGTATTGATCCGGCCGTAAAAACCATAAAGCTTGGATTTATAGAAAATAGAGCGCGTTATGTGAATCCGCAATTGAGCCCTAAACTCAATGATAAATGGCAGCAAAAAATTGCCAGCCAAACAAAACTTACTAGAACCACAAGCGATGATGCACACTATGTAATTAGTGGTACCATCACCAATTATGATGCATCACAAACGGTAGGTGTAAGTAATCAACAAGCCTCCACCAATCGATTAACCGTTACCGTACACATCATTTTTAGAAATACGCTTACCAATAAAACCGAAGAGTTTGACGTGAGCAGAAGTTTTGACTTTGACGCCAATTTAACCCTTACCCAAGCCGAGTCTAAACTCCTTGACGAAATGGTCAGAAGTTTAATTGACGATATGTTTAACCGTATTTTCTCAAACTGGTAATCTATTTGTACTTTTAACCCCTATTCAATATAGCATGAGTCATTCAAGTAATTCAGTTGCAAAACACCTGACAGGTAAAGAAAACCTGAATGCTGTTTCTGTAGAATTACTAGAAACCCTCCATAAACAATACCCGTTTTTTGCTCCAGCAACCGTATTGGTAGCGGCTAAAAACCATCAAAAAGGCATAGAAACGAGTAAAGCGGCATTGGCCATCGGAAATACCGGTTGGTTTCAGCACATACTTACGGCCCCTGTTCCTTCTGCAATCAGTAATGTTATTAGCAAACAGCTCGCCGATTACAACAAACCGGTTACGCCAGATCAAATTTTGGAGATAGAATCACCGGTTTTATACCACACCATCGATTATTTTGCCTCACAAGGCATCAAAATAGACCTAAATCAGGGTCATCAAGACGAATTGTCAACCAAGCTTAAGAAGTTCACAGATTGGCTAAAAGAGGTCAAGCATCCGGCTCCAGATGACCCAACAACACCTGAATCTGAGGCAGATACCCCCTTTTCTAGTGAATCAGACATAGAAAAGGCCGTGGTAACCATTGCCGAAAAGTCGAACGAATCTAGGGAGGTTGTAACCGAAACGATGGCAGAAGTACTTGGTAAACAGGGTCGCCGAGAAAAGGCAATTCAGCTCTACCAAAAATTAAGTTTCATAAATCCTGAAAAATCCGTTTATTTTGCTGCCAAGATTCAACAATTAAAAGGATTATAAGATGACTATTTTGTTTCTAGTGTTAATAGTAGCTGCTTGTGTAGCTTTAGGTTTTGTAGTATTAATCCAAAACCCAAAAGGCGGTGGATTATCAAGTAATGTAGGTGGTATTAGCAACCAATTTATGGGTGTTAAACAAACCACTGACGTTTTAGAAAAAGGTACTTGGTTGTTTGCAGCCATTATTGCTATTTTGGCTTTACTTTCTACCCTTTTCTTGAAAGGCGGTACAAGTGCAGCGCCAGAAGATTCTATCATTCAAAAAGTAAACACTTCAAGTTCAGCTCCTGCAGCTCCAGCTCCTAATCCGGCTAAAACTGCAGATACCATAAAAAGATAAATTAAAATTTTGATATTTAAAACCCTGTCTGTACTTGCAGTCAGGGTTTTTTGTTTAAATTGAAAAAATGAAAAAATTAGGAACGGTACTCATACTATTAATGGTGCTAGCAAGCATTGTTACAACCTGGAGTATATTTTCTCCTATCACTAATTTTTCTGGAACGCAACAATCATTTACCGTAGATCAGTCCATTGTCAAAAAAGCAGCGGTCATTGGATATTTAAGTGAAAAAGGATTGATTAAAAATGGCCTGGGGATTTGGATACTTTCAAAAGTACTTCCTAACTGGGAGGTGGTAAGACCTGGCAAATACCAATTAAAAAAAGGACAAACAGCTTGGCAAATAGCTAGAATGCTAAAAAAAGGCCGTGTAGCGGAAGTGAAACTGGTGATCAATAAAATAAGAACCAAAGAAGACTTTGCACAATTGATAGGGAATCAATTTTCTACAGATTCTGCCACCGTAATACAATTTATTTCAAACAACGATTCATTGCAACCCTTTGGCGTTGATACCAACACAGTTTTTACACTTATTATTCAAGATACCTATCAATTTTATTGGGACACACCCTTTAGGCAAATTTTAACCAAACTAAAGTTGTACCAAGAAAAATTTTGGGATAACATAGACCGCCGCAATAAATTACAATCTAAACATCTAACAGATATAGAAGCTTACACGTTGGCTTCTATTGTGGATGAAGAAACCAATGTAGTGTCTGATAAATATAAAATTGCAAGCGTATACATAAACAGAATTGCAAAAGACATGCAACTCCAAGCATGCCCTACCATTAAATTTGCCATGAAGGATTTTAGTATCACGCGTATATATGAGAAGTATTTATCAAACCCTTCACCCTACAATACCTATCGTAAAAAAGGATTACCGCCGGGTCCTATTTGTACACCACTTCCCGCAACAATAGATATTGTGCTCAATGCACCAAGTACCAACTACTTATATTTTGTAGCTAAAAGCGACTTTAGTGGTATGCACCATTTTAGTCCAACGTATGAGGAGCATAACCGATACGCCAAAGAATATCAAAAAGCACTTGACATTTATATGGCCAAAAAAAATCAAACTCCGTGATAAAATTACACCGAATCATATTAACCTGGGGGCCTATCGATTACGTTGTTAAAAAAAGTAAAACAATGGTGATACCTGGCTTTAGAGGCATGCCTGTATATGATGTTGTACTATTTTTTTTCAGACAAATCAATAAAGTAGGATTAAATGAAAGAGCTTCTGCCATTACGTTTAACCTAATTATGGCATTACCCGCTGCTATGCTATTTTTGTTTTCACTGATACCATACTTTCCTACTTCGTTTAAAGTAGAGGCACAGGTATTAAAACTTTTTAAAGACATTACTCCCAATAGCCAAACCTATTCGTTTATCAAAAATCTAATTAACGATTTATTGGTAAAACACGTAGGAATTTTTTCTTTTGGTTTTCTCTTACTCATCTTTTATGCATCCAATGCCATGATGGGTATTATCAGAACATTTGACAGATCCATTCAAGAACAAAAAGGATTTTTCATGCATAGGCGTTGGAGAGCCATACGATTAACAGCTATTTTAATTGTACTGATTATTGCTTCCTCTTTAATTTTAATTGGTCAAGAACAACTTGCCACATTAGTAAGAAGCCTGTTCCAACTAAAAAGAAAAACAACCCTTCCTTATTGGAATGGTGTTCGCTGGTCCATTATTATTGGGTTATTGTTTACAGGCATTTCACTTATATATACCTACGCTCCTTCTGTTAAAAAAAGATGGCCGTTTGTGTCGCCAGGATCATTGTTAGCAACAACACTTACCCTACTCACCACATTGGTATTTTCATACTGGGTAGACATGTTTGCAAGTTCAAATTACAATAAAGTGTACGGTTCAATTGGAACGGTATTAATCATCATGCTATTGATGTATATCAACTCACTCATCCTACTCATAGGATTTGAATTAAATGTAAGTATCACTTATTTAACCAAACAAAAGCATCAGTCTTCCACACCCCATTCGCGCAGCAAAGCGTCCTGACGCTTTGTAGACATAGACTGCTCATTGTAATGTCCGGCAGCAAATTTTTGACGGTGCGCTTCATATATTGATACTGCACAAGCCACCGAAATATTTAAGCTTTGTATAAATCCTAATTGAGGAATAATAAAATTACCATCCGCCATCGCAATGGTTTCTTCACTTACGCCATCATGTTCATTTCCAAAAACAAGCGCTACCGAATCTGTAAAATCAAGTGCATATAAACTCACCGCATCGGAAGATAAATGCGTCGTAAAAATTTTATTGTAGTTTTTCCTTAACGCTTCAAAGCATTCTTTGGTATTGGTAAACTGATGAACGGTTAGCCATTTAGCTGCGCTACTACTGCTTTTAATACCAAAATAATCATGCTTTGCAATTTTGGTATTTAGGATATACAAATCCTGAATACCCACAGCGTCACAAGTGCGCATCACTGCCGATATATTGTGTGGATCATTTACATTTTCCATCACGACCGTCAAATTGGTTTGTCTATTTTTTATCACCGATAACATTCGGTTGTATCGCTCAGGAGTCATAATTTATTAATTTAAAGAAGCGTTACCCCTAAGCCTGGCTTATCTGTTATGGTAACAATGCCGTTATCAAATGTAATGCCGGCAGCAATGTCTTCGGATAGTAATAGCGGGCCGTCCATATCTACATGATCCAATTGTGGCAAAAAATGTGCGATGGCTGCAGAACCAAGCGTAGACTCATTCATAGAGCCCATCATAACTTTTAACCCTAGTGAGCGGGCCGTTTCAATCATGCGTAGTGCAGGTGTCGGGCCACTACATTTTGTAAGCTTAATATTAATGCCATGAAAATGTCCAGCACATTTTTGAACATCAGATTCCATCACACAACTTTCATCGGCGTATAAAGGAAGTCCCGATTTTTCATACAGTATTTTCATACCTTCCCAGTTGTCTTTAGCAAGTGGTTGTTCAATAAACTCGACCCCCATTTTTGCTAATTTTGGAATCTTAATTAAAGCTTCTTCGGTGGTCCATCCTGCATTGGCATCAATTCTAAAAACCGCTTTGGTAGCAGCTGTTAAGGCTTCCATGATTTCAATATCCTCGTGTGTACCTAATTTTATTTTATACACCGGCCAAGGTTTGGCCTGCATTTTTTCTAGCATTTTTGGTATGGTGTCAATGCCAATGGTATAATCTGTGATGGGTGTATTTTCCCAATTCGTATTCCATAATTTATAGAGTGGCTGCCCCTTCATTTTGCCATACAAATCCCAGCAGGCCATATCCAGTGCAGATACTAAAAAGGGATTATTTGGAAATAAATGATGCAAGTAATGCCAATAGCGGGCCGGATCAGTGAGCGCAAACTTTTCTACCATCGCTCTTTTTGATTCCAGATCTTCCATCATTTTTTCGACAGTCACATTGTAATAAACAATGGCAGGTGCTTCTCCAAAACCAGTAAAGTTACCCAGCGATAATGAAACAACTAAAGATGGCTGATGCGTTTTAGTACGTCCATTAGAAATGGTAAATGGATACTCGAAGGGTAACGCAATTGATTTATATTGAAGTTGCAATGCATACTATTTAGGTAAGGCAAATATAAAGCAGAAAGGATAAACAATAACCCTCTTATGCTCTACCACTCGCAATGATACATGTATGGAGTTCGTTGTTAAACCCGTTTTGCTCCAATAAATTTTCGAGGGTCATATGCATACGGTACTGCCAGTAATGTGAAGGGTTGGCAGGAACATTGATGCGCTCATCGTTGGGGTTTTGTCTGCGTAAATCAGCGTCTATGCCTAATAAATCTTGAAGCTGGAAAGTACTCCACATAGCAGGCGCATATAAATGCTGCATCACAATAGCCTTATTGATATCCGCTTCGCAAAACCGAGGTGCTTTACCTGACTGCCCTAAAATTTGATTGTAAAACGCCTGCGTTTGATGCGCATTTTCTTCCCACCAAGCTCTAATGGTACTCATATCATGTGTAGAGGGTGTCACCACACTTAAATAAGGCGCATCTTTTGGATGAAAAAAGGGCGTGTGCGGGTTTTTAGGCATCCTTTGTATTTCGAGGCTTAAAAGTCCTAATTGATTCATTACATCAGGAACACAAGATGGAACTAGACCAAGGTCTTCGCCACAAACAAGCATATTGGTTACAAGCTTAAGTGCTGGCAATTTATTGAGGGCTTCTTTTTTCCAAAAATCATCCTGTCTTCTAAAAAAATAATCGACGTATAGTTCACGCAATTGATGTTGATTAGTTCCGTCGAGTGCTTTAAAAGCAGCTATATTTTCGATGCCAAACCTAAGGTGATAATAATTTTTGCCCGCGCACTGTTTTTCTTTTGCTTCAATAAAAATCACATTGCTTATGAGATTATATAAGCCATGTTTTAATTTATTGTTGTAATCGTTTATAGGCTGTGCAGCAAAATGTTTTTCCACCAACCGCTGGGTTGAAAAAGCTGGCTTTAAAGTATATTTTCCAAAACCATCATAGGTAACAAATTCAGCTTTTACGGCTTCATTATCGTAACCAAAATAATCCCATAATGCTTTTTCTGTAATTACAGGTTTAGCAAATTCAGAAGCACTGATATGAATACCGCGCTCTTTTAATTCATTTTCATGAACAGGAATAGCAGGAACAAAATGTCCTAAAATTCCTTCTACAGCGTCCAAAGGGATACTCCAAATTCTAAAGAAACCTAAAATATGATCAATTCTAAAAGCGTCAAAATACAAACTCATTTGCTCAAAGCGCTGCTTCCACCAAGCAAAACCATTGATTGTCATCTCTTCCCAATTATACGTTGGGAAGCCCCAGTTTTGCCCAGCTACAGCAAAATCATCGGGAGGAGCACCGGCCTGCATATCCATGTGAAATAAATTAGGATGTTGCCAAGCATCTACACCATATCTATATACCCCAATAGCAATATCACCTTTTACGATCACGCCGTTTTCATGCGCATAAGCAGTTGCCTCTCTTAATTGAACATCAAGGAGATACTGAATAAAATAATATTTTTCTACAACTAATTTTACAGAAGCATCCGATTCAACGAGTGTCTTAAAATCTGTTTCAGCATATGTATTGTGCGCTGGCCATGCAGTAAAATCGATGGTTCCAAATTGATCCCTACAATAACAAAATGCCGCATAAGATGCTAACCAGTGCTGATGTTTTGCATAGAAGTCTTTAAACCCTTTGCTAGCAAGTATTTTAGCCCCATTTAATGCAAATATTTCATCTAAAATTTCATATTTAATACTAGCTACAGCCTCATAATCTAAAACATCTAGAGCGTTTAACTTTTGTTTAGCGTCTGCAATTTTTGCTGTTAATTTTTTATCAGAAGCAGGGATTAAACTGTCGAGATGAATATAAAGCGGATGCAATGCAAATGCAGAAATAGCTGCGTATGGATAAGAATCTTTCCATGAATGCGTTGCAGTGGTATCATTAATGGGCAGTAATTGTATTTTTTTTAGGCCTACTTTTTTTGCCCAATCTACAAGTAATTTAATATCTGTAAATTCCCCAACACCTAACCCATTTGTAGAACGTAAACTAAATACTGGAACCGCAACACCAGCACCCTTCCATGTATTGTTTGGTAAATAGGTAAATCCATCATTGACTACAACAAATTTATCTTTACCTGCAGCATCTGTTAAAACCCTATTCTTATCCTTTTCAAAAACAACAAATGACTTTTTTACAACGTCATAAATACCATATTTGTAAGCAATAGGAAATGTTGCATTTGACAAATCTAGTGATACCGAAAAATAATCTTCTCCAATATTACGTGAAAGTAAAATAGGATTTTTTGCATCCCAGGCATGTAAATGCTTGGTATCACCTAGTAAACAAATGGTTTGCGTTGGGGTAAGTAATGGACTCTTTACTTTTAATTGATGCGTTGATAACTTTGGTTGTGTAACATCAATGGTAGCAAAACTATTTTTTAATAGCACATTTTTAAATGGCTCGGTATAAAATGCATTTTCGTAATAACCTGCTGCGTTCCAACTATCAATAAATAAAAGCTCTTTGCACTTTATTGTTGAAGGGTTAAATGTTTTGTCATTACCCCAATCATAACTAATAGTTCCATCCGCATTTTTTATCAAATACTGATAGCTAATAGCTTGATTTATGAGATCTTTAGCGCCAAATGGTATATTTAGCATCCAGTAATTTTCGTTGAAATATTGTAGAGGAACGGCATTTTCTATGTTGTTATTTCCTAAGAGCGGATGATTTCCAACAACATATATATTTTGGCCAAATTGTGTAGTAAACCTGAGCTGAAGTATCAATGTAAAACCACTAGCCTTTTGCTTAACAAGACTAGGCGATGCTATTACAGTCACCTCTTTTTTTGGAAGGGTATTCAAAATCTTTTCCTTGGACAACACAATCGTTTTATTACTCGCTAAATTAATAAACAATGTGTAATAATCACACAATAGTTTTAAAAATTTAACCGATTATCATGTCTGCCCCTTTTTGAGCAATCATAATGGAAGCTGCATTGGTATTACCAGATACAATGGTAGGCATAATGGAAGCATCAATAACCCTTAAATTAGCTATTCCATGCACTTTAAGTTCATGATTAACAACTGCTTGTGCATCATTACCCATTTTACAAGTTCCTACCGGATGGTACAGGGTTTCAAGAGTTTTATGTATATGTTCATGTATAATTTGCTCATTAGCAGGCGGCTCAGGAAGCAGCATTTCTCCATCTTTAAATGGAGCAAAAGCATTTGCATGAAGCACTTCTATGGCTTTATGCATCCCTTTAATAAGTAAACTGAGGTCGTCTGGATCTGATAAGGGATTAAGTGCAATACTTGGCGGCTCCGATGGATTGGATGACTTTAATTTAATTTGCCCCCTACTTTTAGGATGCAATATGATTGCCATTACAGAAAAACCACTGTACGTAGGATATGTATTGACATTATATATATCTGTAGAATAATCCGGCTTAACGGTTAAAGGCACAAAATGAAACTGAATATTAGGTTGTCCGTCTCCTAAACTTCCATCATCCTCCAATTTCAAAAAGGCATTTGCCTCAAGCGGACTATTCGAAAGAGGCCCTTTTTTAAATAAAATGTGCTGAAGGCCAGCCAAACCCATTTTAATAGGCTTCAATAAATCGTTACCTGTTGGAACGGTAGCTAGTGCACTTGCACCACTCCATACATGATCTTGTAAATTTTTACCAACACCGGGTAAATGTTTAACAGTTATAATGCCATGCTTTGACAACTCATTGGTGTCACCAATTCCAGATAGCATTAAAATTTGCGGGGATTGAATCGCACCTGCTGAAACAATTACTTCTTTATTACAATTATGAATTTCTGTTTGACTATTTTTATTTTTCACTTCTACCCCAACTGCAACACCTGACTCAAATAAAATTCTTTTAACAAAAGTATGTGTTAAAACAATTAAATTTTTTCTTTTGCGAATAGGTTTTAAAAAAGCAGCAGCTGTACTATGGCGCTGGTTATTTTTAATAGTAAATTGCAATAAGCTCGCACCCAACTGCTCTGCCCCATTATAATCTGGATTGGGCTGTATACCCTTCTCTGCGCAGGCTTCAACAAATGCAGTAGCCACATTAGAAGGCGATGCAGCATGTGTTACATACATGGGTCCATCCGTTCCATGAAACTCATTTGTAAAATTTTGATTGTTCTCCGACATTTTAAAATATGGAAGAAGGGATGCATAATCCCAACCTTCGTTACCAAGTGTGGCCCAACTATCGTAATCTAATTTATTACCCCGTACATAAGCCATTGCATTGGTTGCACTACAACCACCTAACACTTTACCTCTAGGAATAAATAATTTTCGATTGCTTACCGCCTCACAAGGTTCGGTCCAAAAAGCCCAATCAACTTCTGTATTATTTAATTTTGAATAAGCGCCCGGAATATTAATTTCCATTTTAGAATCGGGTCCACCAGGTTCTATTAATAGCACTCTATGAGCCGGATTTTCAGACAACCGATTTGCCAAAACACAGCCCGCCGAGCCTGCTCCAATAATTATATAATCATATAACATACTTAAATATATAAAAAAAAGACAAAAGAACGTATTTTTATACCCAGCTATGACGGAGAAAAGAGCACACCCACTTGTTATATACACAGACGGTTCATCTAGAGGAAACCCAGGCAATGGTGGCTATGGTGCCATTTTAATTTGGGGTGATAAAGTAAAGGAACTCTGGGGTGGATACAAATACACCACCAACAACCGCATGGAATTAATGGGTGTAATTCAAGCACTTTTGGCTGTTACCAAAAAAAATATTCCTATTACCATCTATACAGATAGCCAGTACATTGTAAACAGTGTCGAAAAAAAATGGCTCGACAACTGGATCAAAACCAATTTTAAAGGCGGCAAAAAAAATAAAGATCTATGGCTAACCTATGCTACAATCGCAAAAGATTTTACCATCAAATTTGTTTGGGTTAAAGGCCACGCACAAAATAAATTCAACAACCGTTGCGACGAATTAGCCACTGCTGCTGCAGATGGAAACGATTTATTAGATGATGATGGTTATGAGGCATAAAAAAATGGGATGACCAGCAGTTTGCCAATCATCCCATGTATGAACTAGGGGGATTAGTAATTTATTACTTTTTATTAATCAATTCATTGATTAGTTTTTCTAAAATATTTAACCGCTCTTTTAGTGCTTTTATCTCTTTGTCTTTTTCTGCACTTTCTTCTTGAATGGCTTTTACAATAACTGGTAATAAATTATTATAACGCGCTTCTAATTTTTCAGGGTTATTCTCACTTACTAAATCTAAATTATCTCCAATTTTAGATTCCTTTTGTAAATCCAATAATTCTTGTGCAATAAAACCAGCCGACTTAATACCCACTTTAGCTTTATCTCTTGTATTCCAAGTAAAAGTTACTGGATTTAATTTTTTCAAAAATTCCAAGCCCTCACCTATAGGAATAATATTAGTTTTGTCTCTTCTATCTGATAGGGCAGTGATAGAAGTTACTTGGGCACGCAAAGTTGTTACTAATCCATTACCTAAAGTAATTTCATTACTAACTGAAGAACTAGAAGATTGTGATCCAGCACCAATCATTGTATTATTGTCGCCAGATTGCAAGGTGTTGCCAGCAAAAGTACCTAGTGCTGTATTGTTTGATCCAGTACTTTGCAATAATGATCCATACCCAATTGCAGTGTTATAATTTGTTGTGGTGTTGTATAAAAGTGCAGAATTGCCTATTGCTATATTATTATATCCTGTGGTGTTGAATAAAAGTGCTTGATAGCCATTGGCTAAGTTATAACCCCCAGTCGTATTTGAATAAAGTGCTTGATAGCCATTGGCTGTATTACCAGTTCCAGTCGTGTTTGAATAAAGTGCTTGATAGCCATTGGCTACGTTACCAGTTCCAGTCGTGTTGTTATATAGTGAACTATACCCATTGGCTGAATTATTTGAACCCGTCGTATTTAAAAAAAGCGAAGCAGACCCATTGGCTATGTTATAACTACCCGTCGTATTTGAAGTAAGTGCAGCATTGCCAAGTGCTGTGTTATGAGATCCCGTGGTATTAGAAAACAATGCGTTACTCCCCAATGCTATATTTGCAAAACCTGAAGTGTTGGAATTTATTGTATTATTCCCAATTGCAATGTTTTGAGCACCTGTGCTGTTATTATAAAGTGCTTGGATTCCTATTGCCACATTCCACTCTCCTGTGGTGTTTTTATAAAGTGCAGAATGTCCAACTGCTATATTTCTTGTTGCTGTGGTGTTTGAATAAAGTGCTTGATTCCCAACTGCCGTGTTATAACCTCCTGTGGTGTTTGAATAAAGTGCTTGACTGCCACTTGCTGTGTTTCTAGAGCCAGTCGTGTTTGAAAATAGAGAATAAATCCCATTGGCGGCATTATAGGAGCCTGTGGTGTTGAAAAATAGTGCAGCTAAACCAATTGCTGTATTATTAAAGCCGGTGATGTTGCTATAAAGTGCTTGATTGCCACTTGCTACGTTATAACTACCCGTCGTATTTGAATAAAGTGCTTGATTGCCACTTGCTGTATTAATAAAACCGGTGGTGTTGCTATAAAGTGCTTGATTGCCAATTGCTGTATTGAAATATCCTGTAGTATTTGAAAAAAGCGCATTATTGCCAGTTGCTGTATTTCTAAATCCAGTGGTGTTGCTGTAAAGTGAATAGTTCCCAATTGATGTGTTTGTTGATATTCCACCTGATCCTATCCCTACTGTTAATCCATTTACATTTATATCACTATTAAATTTTTTTGTACCAGCAATGGTTTGCGATCCCGTAGAAATTAATCCTGGATTTGTTCCATCCGCTGCTGTTAGAGTTAAGCTCGTTCCACTAACTGTTCCACCTTCTGCATATGATGCTGTTGATGTATAATTTAATGATGAAACTCCCAGTGTAACTTCTACACTACCAGCTGCTGTTAATCTACCTTTTGTATCAACTGTAAATAAAGGAATAGCAGTTGGTGATCCATAAGAACCAGCAGTAACAGCCGTATTAGAAAGTGTTGCGGTACCGGTTGCATTTGTAGTGCCGTCAAAAGAATTACTCGTATAAGTTACATCACCGGTTAAAGAAATATTTCTTCCAGTTTCAAATTTAGTTGCTGTTGCAGCATTACCTGTAATATTTATTTGATCCCCCGTATTGGTACCAGTTATGGCAGCAAGTTTTGTTTTTTCTACAGTGGTATAATCGTTAGTAGATAATTCCTTGCCTGTAACCTTATCTACTTTAGTATTAAGTGCCGTATTGACATCTGTTGTGTTAGCTTTTAAGGCTAGTGAAATATTGACATCGGCAGTGTTTGCTTTTAAGTTAACCGCAGTAAAATAGGGCTTAAGCATAGCTGCAGTGTCGGAGATATTTAATTTGGTGTCTGCTCCTTTTACATTACCCGCATACATTGCATACGGCACACTCCAAAACTGAGAAGTACCAAGGTCTACGTATTCGTTGTTTACATTCCAACTTGCTGTTGGTACGGTTGGCTCAACGGCTACTTTTAAATTTAAAAAGAAAGGTCCGTTAGACCAGTCAATATTAGCAATACTCGTTACACCACTTGCATAGGTTCCTTTACCAAGTACAATGGTAAAAATACCAGCCGATGACGCTGTTACTTTAAATGTTTCTGCGTACACGATCATACCGGTAGCTGTTTTAGCAACAATAGCGTCTTTTACATAGATCACTCTACCTGCGGCAGGGTGTCCATTAGCATCTGTTGCTAACGCTTGGAACTGTATCCCATCAGGTGCTTGACTAACCTGTGCATACGAGTTTGCAGTTGTACATAAAACAACGAATAGTAACGCTGATTGAATAAATTTTTTGAACATAAACTTTGTCATTAGTGGGTACTAGTTAATTAACTTTAATAATTTTTAGTTCACCTGTTTGGGTGATTGATCTATAGCGGATATAGTATACGCCGGCTGCTTTGTTTGCAACATTAATGGCGTAACCAGCACTTAGTTGTGCGACACTTGTGTTGTAGGCTCCTACTGTTTTACCATCTGCTCCTATTAGAGCAAGCGTTACACCCGCTGATGTTTCAATAACAGGCTGCGCTGTTTTAACCCATACCGTTGTGGTTACAGGGTTAGGGTAACAAATAAGTGTGAGGGGTGTATTTGTAAATGCTGGAACAATACAACTACTCACAAATAAACCAGCCGTGGTAGCATTATACGTGCTTAAGCCACTAGATAGTTTGATACATGAAGAAGCATCTAGTACCACTGGGCCAGAAAATGTAGGTGTAATTGACCCTGTAGTACCTACAGATCCAATACTAAATACGGTATTAATTGGGTTTGCGTTTTGTGCGCTAAGTCCTTGACAACATAGTAGCACAAATACAAAACTAGTTACCCGCAGTATAGACCGCTGTGATTGATGTACCATTGTAATTGTGTAAAATGATGAGATTAGTAGCTGTAATGGAAACAATTTGATAAGACTGCGTGGCTGGTGCACCTGATGGGAAATTGACGTAGCGCTCTATAAGCTGCTCAGTACCTGGCATATCCCATGAGCCTACAAAACCATCACTGTCGGTGTAAAAACCATTTTTACCAAAGGTTTTTGAATAACGCTTTTGTGCATAGTTTAAGGGAAGTACCGTAGCTGTAGATACATAGCTCGTTAAATACCATTTGGTAGGTGTGGCAACTGCGCCGGTTAAATACACTTTGTTTTGATCCAAAGGAGAAAGAGTTACCTTTTTTTTACAACTAGAAACTGAAAATAAAAAAAAGCCAATTGCAATGAAAATTCCTTTGAATAAATTATTTGACTTTTGCATACGCGTATTTTTATTGGGTTGTTAATTTGTAATTATTACTATAGAAAACCTTATTGCCAACTTTCACATACGTTCTTACATAATAAATTGTCGCAGAAGTTAAACTAGTTAAATTAGAAGTAAATGATCCAGAAGTAATAGCCGCATCAGGAAGTTTATCACCAGCTACAGTTGGATCTGGCGTAATACTCCAACAAACACCTCTTTCGCTAATGTTAGCATAACTACTAGAAATAACTGAAGTAATAGTAGCATCCGTACTCGTAATATTGGATATTGTACCTGCTGCTATTTTAGGAATTGGCACTTTTCCTTGCACCCAGTTAGATAGACTACCCGACATTGAAAAATTGTATAAACTATACAATACTTCTAACTGGCCATTCGCATAACTAATATTATAATTACCTGTCGAGAACGTTCCTCCTATTGCAGCAGATGGGGTGAGGGTATATGTACCAACGGGATCAGTTGCAGCATTTCCTCCAGAAGCACTTAATGTAACAGAACCAATTGTTTCTCCATTCATTAAACCTGTTGCTGTAAAATTAGAACTACCAACTCCTGTTGTTACCGTAGAGCCATAAAACTTTTGAATAGACTTTGCCGTTACAGTTAAAGACGCAGGGGCAACATAACTTGTAGTAACAGGAATGACAATTGTATCTGCTCCATCACTACTTAAAATAATATTACCAGTTAAATTTCCAACCGCACCATTACTCTTGATTCTGATATAAATGTTTCTAGAACTTACAACGCCACCAGATTGCGTAACATTTAATGTTGTGGCAAATCCTGTATTTGCATTAGAAGAAACTTCAAAACCAACTGGCGGGGCAACAACAATCTTTTCAAAAATTGACTGTCCAGATATATTAAAAGCATTAGATGAAGAAGGAGCACCATAGCTAGTATTCATACTTGCTATAGACGTTGTAGTTGAAGCTATCAATGGCTTTCTAACGCAAATAAGCAAAGTAAAAATATCACTATAATTAAGCGCCCCATACCTATTATAATTGGCTGCCCTAATTCTTACACTTGAATTTTCTACAAGCGTTGTTGGCGTTCCTGAAATTTTACCCGTACTAGAATTTATACTTAACCCTGAAGGAAATGCATCTAAAGCTTCATATAAAACAGCTGTGCCGCCTGTATTATAAGGCGTAGCAACAACGGACGATGAATTTTGCAAGAAAATACTTGGGTTTGTATATGTTATAGTAGGTGGAAGTGTCGTGATATTAATATTTGAAACATAGGTATAATTACAAGCACCTTTGGTGTAATTATAATTAATTGCATAGACACCGGCAGTACTAAACCCTGGCGTAAATGAACCATTGGACTGATTTAATAATAAGCCTGAAGGCGTTGCACTAAATGTTCCTGTTAATGGTCCAGAGATGTTTGCGTATTTTAATCGCATATCCGTTTCATCAAAATTATATGCACCATAAGAAACACTTGTTACGCTATCAGATAAAACGGTAACAGTAACTTTTGTAGTGTTTAAACAACCTACACCACCTCCTGCACCTACTACCGTATACGTGGTAGTAGTAAATGGACTTGCCGTAGGGCTAGCAACTAAAGTACTACTCAGGGCAGTAGCAGGTGTCCAACTATAGTTAGCTGCACCAGTAGTTGTTAATAAAACTGGCTGCCCCGGACAAATGGTTGTGTCTATTCTAGTTGCAACGGCTGTTCCATTAAGTGCACTGGTAGAAGGTGTTAAACTTCCATTACCATAACCAGTTCCACTACCACCCATATAAAAGTTAGTACCTACAGGAACAGGACAAACAGCATTGGTTAAAATAGTTTTTGGTGTTTGTGTTCCTGCAGTACCACCCATGTAAATGGTATTGGAAGGAATAATTAATGGTGCGCAAGCACCTTGCGTTAATATTGTTTTGGGAGTTGCCGTTCCGGATGTCCCTCCCTTATATAAAATTGTAGTTATGTCAATATTAGAAACACAAACACCTTGTGTTAAAATTTGCTTAGGGGTTGCCGTACCAGAAGTTCCTCCCATGTATAACAATAAAGTATAGTCTATGGGGACAACGCAAGCACCTTGCGTAATAATTTGTTTAGGGGTTGTGGTTCCAGAGGTTGCACCCAAATAAAAATTCGGATATATTATTTCGCCATGATTTGCAGCGTCTGTAGTAATTTCTACGTTTGCAGTAACTGTATTATTACAAGCACCACCATAGGTATACGTGACTACATAAGATCCAACAGAGCTTGTATTGGGTATAATATCTCCATTGGCTGCATTGATTTTTAAATTAGCAGAATTAGCCGTAAAAACACCATTGGTGTAGCCAGTTAGCGTAACATTTTGCAGCGTGGTAATCGTATTATTAATTTGTGCAGGATAACTAATAGTTGTTGCACCAATTGGATTTACATTAACCGTTACAGTGGCCGTATTCTTACAACCTGCAGAACCACCACTGGCAGTGAGTGTATAAGTTGTGGTGGTGGTTGGATTTGCAACAGGGCTAGCAATGGCCGCATTACTTAACCCGGTTGATGGTGACCATGAATATGTTGTTGCACCAATACCAGTAGTGGTTAGTGTTACACCACAACCACCCATTATAATGGTTGGATCATCAATATTTGAAATATATGGGCCACTCGTATTATTGGATGTATTGGTATTGATAATACCAGGAGCATTTGTAGAAGAAGACCCTCCCATCCAAATGTTAATAGGTTCGGGGTAAGCACATGCTGTTGAACTTATTGTTACATTACTATAACCACCATAATTACCACTTCGATAAAAATTTACAGTTGTATCAAAGCTAAATGCACAAACAGCATTATTAATGGGTGTTACACTATAACCGCCATAATTACCACTTCTATAAAAACTAATGGTGGTATCAAACCAAGTAGGACAAACGGCACTATTAATAGGCGTTACACTATAACCGCCATAATTTCCACTCCTGTAAAAACTAATAGTAGTATCAATCCGTGTAGCACAAACTGTAGAAGCTAATGAAGCTGCACTCGTAGATCCATAATTACCACCTCTGTAAAAAATTATAATGGTATCGTACGTTAGTGGACACACAGTAGCAGAAAGGATTAACTTTTGGCTAGTCCCTACACCACTTGTACCACCAATATATTGTGCTTGCGCACAAAATACACCAATAGTAAAAAGTATGAATAATAAATACTTTTTTGAATTCACTTACTCGCTTACTTAATAATTAATTAGGATAAGATCTTACGCCTCTTCCGCCAGTTCCATTATTTTGACCATTGTTTACAGTATTACCACCATAATATTGCCTATCTGAAACCTGAATAATAGTTGATCCACCATTGCCAACATAATCACCCCCTTTACAATAATTTCCAGTATTTGCTCCAATACCTGTAGGCCATCCAGTTGTATTGGCGTTACCGTCTGCTCCTAAAGCACCATCACCATTTGCTGTTGTAAAATTTGAATAATCATATCCACTTCCACCACCAACTACTTGCTCCATTAAGTTTCCACCCATTTCCATAATTCCATAGTAAGTTGAACCACATTGCGATCTAGTGGTAATTTGGGTAGCAAAAGCCCCTGATCTATAAGGTGCCCAGTTTTGATCATTCCAACTATACAAACATAAACCCTCACCCGATTGTGACGGTCTTTCTTGAAAAGTACCCGCATTATTACCGGTTCCAGTACATTGCGTTATAGAAGTATTGCCCCATGGGTATTCATAAGGAACAGAATTAATGGTTCCTCTGCAAGCCTTTTCATATTCAAAATCGGTCATGGGCCTGAGTCCTGTCCAATCTAAATAAGCAGTCAAATCGGTCCAACTTAAATAACTGATAGGGATGTAAGTCATGTAAGTGGTATTGTAGCCAAAGGTTGCTGGAATGGTATTGTACGTTCCGGCAACAGTTGTCCAAACAGCAGCTTTATATGAGCCATAGTTAGTAAAATAAGTATTTACCGAATTGGGATAACGGGTACCCCATTTAATCAATCTAGTTGCTTGTTGCTCATACGATAAACAGTTTAAAAAATCTACATAACCTGTCACACTGGTTTCATATTTCATACACCAAAACCCGTTATAACCTAATGGAAAAGTGGAAGGTAAATAATTGGGACATCCATAAATAGAGTTAGAGGTATACACGGTAGATGCACCTAATCCAGCAGATTGCATAGCTGATGTAATCAGTAATGGTGTACTAACATTATTCCCTGCCGAAAAATTACTGGAGTTGGAAGATCTTCCATCTCCAGCATAAAATTGGGCTTCAGGTACGTAAACCATTTCTATACCCATTACCTTAAAATTATCCGCTGCACTTGGTGTAATTGCAGGGCTTGTATTCATCGAACTATTTAGTTTAAGCGTAATCGTATGTGCACCAATATTACCTAGCCCACTATACGTTCGTCTTAAAAAAATACCCATTCCATCATTAACAGCATCCACCGATAATATATTTGTTCCGCTTGCCACAGATGATGTATGATCAGCAGATGTAGTGCTTAAAAGTGCTGTAGCCCATGTGTTTGTATTGGAACAAGCTTGCCTTTTAACAAACACCCAAACACCATCATAGTTATTGGGTCCGGCAGAAAGTTTCCAACTATTTTCCCAAGACACTGTAAAACTGATTGTTTTATTGGAATTACTATATACAGGAGTTGAGATTACTAAATTGTTCCCAAAAGATTCTTTCACAAATGGAAAGAATAACATAAAGAATAAAATATATTTTTTCATAAAATTGTATCAATTTAAACTAGTAAGAAAAAGAACGAACACCTCTTAAACCATTATACTTTGTTTTATTTGAGTTACCTGAATTACCAGCATAAAAAGTACGATCTGAGGTTTGCTCGTAAGAAGTTGTATTACTTGCATACCATCCACCTCTTATAACTGTTCCAGAATTAGATCCACCATCTGGAGGCCATCCGGTAACATTTGCCTTTCCAGCAGCAGTTAAAACACCATCTCCATTTTCTGTAGTAAAAGTTGAATAATTATATCCACTTCCTCCACCTATACATTGTTCCCAAACATTGCCTGCCATGTCCAAAATACCATAATACGTAGCTCCAGATTGAGATCTATTGGTAGTTGACTTTGCAAATGCACCTGGTCTTGCAGGTGAACCATCCCAGCCACCATAAAAACAAGGTCCTTCTACAATTGCGATATTTGTATTTGGATCTGTATAGTTACTTGCAGCTTGCTGCATTGAAATACTTGTATTCCCCCATGGATATTCATTAGCAACGGTTGCAAGCGTTCCTCGGCAGGCTTTTTCAAATTCAAATTCTGTCATGGGTCTAAGTCCAGACCAATCTAAAAATGCAGTCATTGTTTTCCAAGAAACAGCACCTTCAACCATATAAGGCAAATAAGAAGTGAATATTGCAGGTACCGTATTATAAGTTCCAGCAGTTGATACCCTTGTGTATAATGCCCACTGATTTGCCAAATCAAAATATGAGCCAACTACGTTGGGTAAATTAGAGCTTCCATTTTCAGCTAATAAAGTCGTTTGTTGTTCATAACTTAGTGTATTCATGAATTCAACAAAAACGCCAACATTTCCTTCATACTTCATGCAATAAAATCCATTGTATCCCAACGGAAAAGTTGATGGTAGTGGCGTTGGACAACCATAAGCTGTAGAGCTTGTATAATTTAATGCACTACCAATTCCTGCTGCCTGAACTGCTGAAGTGATTTGCACAGGTTGTGTTGCTGTACCTGCCGAAAAATTATAACTATTTGGATTACGTCCATCTCCAGCATAAAATTGACCTTGCGGAACATACACCATTTCTACACCAATAATTTCAAAATTATCGGTATTAGCAGTTGTGATCGTTGGATTGGTGCCGCTTAATTTGATGGTTACAATTTGTGACGCAACATTGCCAACTACATTGGTTCCAATACGTCTTACAAATACACCCATACCATCAGCAACAGCATCTACTTGAACATCCGTAGAGGTAGCACTATTAGAGGCTAATTTGGCAATATGATCTGCACTTGTGGTACTTAATTTTTGATGTACCCAAGGATTATTACCGGTACAGTTTTGTCTTTTTACAAAAATCCAAACACCATCCCAATTAGTAGGACCTGCATTGATACACCAACTATTATCCCATGCCATGGTAAAGGTTAAAGTTTGGTTTGCAGAGGAAAAACTTGGTGTTCCTGAAATAACCAAGTTGTTGGCAAATGTTTGCGATATAAAAAGCAAACTGCCTACGATCAGTAAATAAAGCTGCTTCATATGTATTTGATTGTTTTTTTTCATTGTATATTCTTGAACTTTATAAATACTTATTAATAATTTCTAACACCTCTTCCACCAATATTTCTATCACGCGTATTGGAATAATTACGAGAATCACCAGCATAAAATTGTCTATCAGATACTTGCATTTGAGCCATTTGGCCCGTATTGGTATAAAATCCGCCTCCTTTTATAATGGTTCCAGAATTTGAACCACCATCGGTTGGCCAACCTGAAACATTTGATAGCCCTTTATTGGTTAACACGCCGTCTCCATTTGTAGTTGTAAATGTTGAATAATTATATCCTGTGCCTCCACCAACAACCTGTTCACAAACATTTCCTGCCATTTCCATAATACCATAAAACGTAGCTGCAGCTTGTAATCGGTTAGAAATTGATGTAGCGGCAAATCCAGAACGCATAGGCCCACCGTCCCAGTTGTAATGAACAATGCCTTCATTTACCTGATTCATTACTTCATTAATTGTATTTTGATTGGTCATACCACCACTACTCGTATTCATTACAGTAGTAGCCCATGGATATTCATATGCAACAGGATTTAAAGTACCCCTGCAAACTTTTTCATACTCAAATTCATTCATGGGTCTTAGTCCCGACCAATCCAAATAAGAAGTTAAATCTTGCCAGTTTAAATAACCAGCAGCTAAATAAGCATTCCATGTATTATCAAAACCAAATACTGCAGGCACTGTATTACTCGTACCCGCAGTTGTTACTTTTATCATTTGTCTATAGTTATTCCCATTGGTAAAATATGTATTAACTACATTGGGATACCTGGCACCCCAAACTGCTAATCTTGCTGCTTGCTGATCATAGGTAAGTGTGTTTAAATAATCAACTATTTGCTGCTGATTAATTTCATATTTCATACAATAAAAACCATTGTAACCTAAAGGATACGTACTTGGCAAAGGAATAAAACAACCATAAACTGGACTGCTTACATATCTACTATAAGCCCCAATTCCACTTGCTTGTTTGGCACTTGTAATTTGAACAGCTCCAATGGTATTCCCTGCCGAAAAATTACTTGAGTTACTTGAACGTCCATCACCAATGTAAAAACTTGATTCAGGAACGTATACCATTTCTATTCCAATCACTTTAAAATTGTCTGAAGTTGTACTAGAACCTATAAGGGCAGGATTGTAACTTCCAGAAAGTTTAATCGTAACACTACTTGTTGAAGTTAAGGATCCAATTAAATTACTTGCAGAAGTACCTCTGTGTATAAAAACACCCATACCATCCGTAACAGGATCTACCACTAAACTATAACTACCCGTAACAGAATGATCTGCCGCGGTTGTACTTAATAAAGCATGAGACCATACACCATTTGCAGCACATGGTTGGCGCTTTACAAAAATCCAAACAGCGTCATAGTTATTAGGTCCAGAAACGCCATTGATTCTCCAACTATTATCCCATTTGATGGTAAAGGTTAGGGTATTTGTACCACTAGCATACGTTGGATTACCTACTACTAAATTATTAGCAAATGAATAACTTGTTATAAATAGTAGGATAATTAAATAAATTGTTTTTTTCATATGATTAATTACTATTTGCAGAATTAAAAAGTCCTAATTCGTTGGTGTTATTTAAACCAGCTTCCCCCTGATCAAAACTATAATACAAAACTAGTTTTGCATATGGGTTTTGATCTGCAGTAGAATTTGGATTCAGGGTTGTGTACATATATTTTTGAATGAGCGCTCTGGATATATCTGTTTTCCAAATACGCAATTCATCAATAGAAAAATTGCCATTTTCTCCATTACTATTAGCATTAGATCCGAGTCTAAAATAACTCGGTAAAGTAGAAACAGCATCTACCGTATAGGTTTGAACAAGTACCGCATTTTTATACACCTTTAAACTAGTGGTACTTCTAACGATCGCAATATGCACCCAGGTATTTGATTCTAACGTACAAACTGTTTGCCAAGTAGAAGGGCCTCCTAAATCTGTGGCCAACAATTTTAATTGCGTACTACTTTTGCCAATTTGTAAAGCATTGTTTAAATAAGACCCGTAAATCCGATCATTGCTACCGTCTGCACCTGTATTGTTAATCCAAAACTCGAGGGTAAAATCAACAACAGAATCTTTTGTATAATATTGACATAATGCATAAGTAGCTGTTCCATCAAAATTTAATGCATTTCCAAAACTACTATTCACATATTGTAATGGCTGCAAATTAGGCAACGTAATTTGGGCATCACTTAAAAAGTGATTGAGTAACAATAAAACAATACAAATAACTTTTTTCATTTCAATTATTGTAAATCACCAGTTAATAATACAGACCCACTAGAATAACACATCGCTGTTGCTATTGCATAAATTCCAGAAGTTGCCGTATAATTATATCTATTATTTGTACCTAAAAAAGAAACTAAATTGGTGTCAGATTGTAATATCATACATGAAAATCCAGTAGGAACTGTGTTATCAAATGTGATGGTTAATGCACCGCCAGAACAAACCAATACTTTGCCATTATAAGTTGCTGCATTAGCAGAACTAATTGTTACACTAGAACTTACAGCAGTAATAGCTGCATTAAAACCAGCAAGTGTAGAGCTAGCACTTGAAGCACCCGTTAAAGCGCCACTCAATGCAACATCCACAAAAGACTTTGTTCCTGCAAAAGTTTGAGCGGCAGTTGTAATAATACCACCATTGGTAGCATCGGCAGGTGTTAAGGAAATCGTTGTTCCACTAACAGTTGCACCTTTTACATTGGATGTAGCACTAATTGAACCAATGGTTGAAACACCTGAAGCAGGTGCAGCTTGAGAAACCCAAGTGGATCCATTAGATACAAGTACATTGCCAGAAATTCCAGGCGCTACCGTTTGAACAGCGCCTGTTCCATTGCCTAATAAAACTGCGTTAGCTGCTAATGTATTTGCACCTGTTCCTCCACTCGAGACAGTCAATGCAGTTGTTAGCCCAGTTAAAGAAGTGATATTCGAATTAGCGCCTGCTGTAGCATAGGTTGTTGCATCCAAAGAGCCATCTGCTTTTAAAAATTGTGTACTAGCTGCAGCAGGCACTATAAAAGATGCCGCTGTTATATTACCACCTGCAATACCATTTCCACTTATATTAAAATTAGAACTCGATTGCCTTGTTGTTGAGTTTGAAATATATGAACCACTACCTGATGGTAAGTCTGCAGCTGTTAGGGCTCTAAAACTTGGAGCACCAGCAGATGAACCAGTAGCGGGGCCAGCAAATATAAAATTTTGAGTTGCAGTAGACACACCGGTACCACCCTGCGCAACTGTTATAAGCGCATTTGTAGTTAAGATTGTAGTGCTAGCATCAGGTAAAGTAAATACTTTTTCTGATGTTGATGGTCCAATAAATTTTGTAAACCCATTACCCGTTCCACCAAAAGTAGTTCCGATAATTTGGGCTAAATCTGTAGTGCCATCAAATGTATTTCCGTAAACACTTCTAGCCGTCGCTAACCTAGTGGCTGTTGCTGCATTACCATTTAAAGAGGCTGAAATAGATCCTGCAGAAAATGCACCATTTATATCTCTTACAACAATGGTATTAGCCGTATTGGCCGTTGTAGCTGTAGTGGCCGAGTTTGCTACTTTGCCTGCAGTACTTATTGTTGCTAATTTTGTATCTGCTATTGCAGCGCTAGTAGAAATATTGGCATTGACAATATTTGAAATGGTATTGGAAGATGCATCAATAGTTTTAGATGTTAAAACCTCAGCTCCAGCAAGTGTTGCTAATGTTCCAGTTGTAGGTAAAACCAATACAGATGCTGCCGTAGTTTTAAAAGTTATATCGGAAGCATTTGAAACTGTTGTGCCCGAAGTTGTAATTGAACCGCCAAGAGTAATAAGTTTAGTGTTATCATTGGCAACACCAGTACCACCATTAATAGGGTAAATAATACCCGTAATTTGATTTCCTCCAACAGAACTTGCAGATACATCACTTAAAGTTGCAACCGTACCAGAAGTAGGTAAAGTTAATGTGGTATTACCCGTTGTTTTAAAAGTAATGTCAGAAGCATTTGAACCTGTTGTGCCAATTGTGGTAAAACTCTTTGCAAAATCTAAATTACCACCAAGCGTAATTGTTTTACCTGTATTGTCTATTCCTGTTCCACCATTAGCTGCTGGTAAAACACCCGAAACGGAGGATGCAGAAATATTTCCAATAGCACGGGAAACAAATGCTGTATTAGCAATAGTTTGATCATTTGAACTTACAACCGGGGTTGGAACTTGAGGCGCACCAGTAAATGTTGGGCTTACAGCTCTAACTACGTTTCCAGTTCCTGTAGTTGCAATTTCTTCAACAATACCAGCACCAGCACTTACTCTACCTAAAATTTTATCTGTAGCACTAACTTGCTGTATTTTTGCATACGTAACATTTTCATTTAAAATTTTTGAAGTAGTCACTTTATTATTAACAATTGTTGTAGTTCCTATATTATCAATAACAATATCACCAACCAGATCCACTTTTGATGCCTGATTGTTAAAATCCCCAACAATGATTCTTCCACTTTCTAAATAAGAACCAATAGACGAAACACCAATTATGGGTGTACTAGTCGCATTGGTAATTCTACCTTTAGAGTCTATGGTGATGGTAGGCACAGATGTTGCACCTCCATATACACCACTTGTTACGCCTGAACTAGCTAATGTTGTAGAAAAAGTTCCCGTTCCAACACCAGTTACATCCCCCGTTAATATAATATTTTGATCACCCGTATTGTTGCCAGAAATAGTTGCATCACCAGATAAGGTGAGTGTTTTAGAATTTGTTGTACCTCCAGCAATACTAAAACCAGTAGCAGCAGCTATAATACTTAAATCATTGATTGTTTTATTTGTGAGTGCTTCTGTACCATCAATTGTAGATAAAATACCAGAAGTAGGAAGTGTAAGAATAGTTGTATTGGTTGTTTTTAAAGTAATATCAGCCCCTGTATTAGATACCCCTGTAGTTGTAAAGTTCTTACCCGTATTAATGTTTCCTCCTAGTGTAATTGTTTTGCTACCATTATTAATACCCGTTCCACCATAAGTACCTAAAATGGCCTGCGTTAAATCTGAAGTACCATCAAAAGGGTTACCATAAATGCTTTTAGTAGCCGCAAGTTTGGTAGCAGTAGATGCATTACCTGTAAGATCACCAGTCACATTTCCAATTAATGATGCTGTAATAATGCCTGCATTAAAATTACCATTTGCGTCTCTTTTTACAATTGTATTAATAGTATTGTTTTCTGTAGCGGCATTAGCCAAAAGTTCTGCTGTATGTATTGTTGATGAACTTGACCCACCCACACTGTTAACGGTAGGTGCTGCTGCAATACCAGATAAATCTCCGGCAAGTTGTATTTTACCTTTGAGAATTGTAGTTGCATCTGGTGTAGCAGATAAAATTGTATTGTCAACATAATCTTTTACAGATTTTACCGATGGGTATTTTACATTAGAAGTACCATCATTTAATACATCGGTACTTTTATTTGATACATTCTCCTTGAAACTAAACCTAGTAATTAAACTAGCAGTATCAGTAATAAGTGCAGCAATTTTAGCATTATTATCAATCATAGATGCCCTATAATTAGCGAGCATACTAAGTGTATCTGCAATTTTTAAATAAGGAGCTAAATAGGTTGGCATATCAGAAAAACTTACCCGATTGTTTATGGCCAATGTGTTAGCAGCTATATTAGTAGCATTTTGACTTATACTTATAGAATTGTTGGCAATATTATTGGTGTTTGTATTAATGTCATTTGTATTGGTATTTATGAGTCCTCGCAATACGGTAGAATCTGATACTATTTTTGCTAACAAATCTGTAGAGTCTGTTCTAATTTTATTTGCAAGCATTGCTGAATCTGTTTTTTCTTTTAATAAATTAGTATTTATAGTAGAAAGATTAACATTTATCAGCCCTCTTAAAAAACTAGAATCAATTTTTTGCTTGGACAAATTAGTGGCAATATCAGTTGTATTTGTTGCAATTAATCCAGGCAATGAAGCTATTATAGCTGCGCTAACTCCTCCTACCTTACTAACAGTTGGCGATGCTGCTGTTCCGCCCAAATCGCCAGCTAACTGAATTTTTCCTTTAGCCGTGGCAGTTGCATCTGGCGTTGCAGCACTTGTAATACTAGAACCAATATAATTCACTACTGCTTTTACACTTGGATATTTAGTATCAGAAGTAGAATCTGCAACTACACTTGTAGATTTATTTGACAACAGTTCTCTTGCGTCAATGCGTGTACTTAAATTAATGGTGTCACGTGCAATACGACTAGAAAGCATAGCCG
>JBBAKI010000010.1:29832-97966 GCA_040403595.1 Sediminibacterium sp.
ATGTATCTGCAATGTTTACTTTTAAAGCTTCTGCTGCTATAGCTCTTGCCTTTTCTGCATTGATGCTCGCTTCTGTATTAGAACGAATAGCATAAGGTAGTAACATAGCCGATGTATCTGCAATGTTTACTTTTAAAGCTTCTGCTGCTATAGCTCTTGCCTTTTCAGCATTGATACTCGCTTCTGTATTTAAACGAATGGCATAAGGTAGTAACATAGCAGAGGTATCAGCTACATTCACTTTTCCGATTGTTAAAGAAGTACTAGAAGAAATTAATCTATTTACTTTCTGATTAACAAATAGTGTAGTAGCAACCGAACTATCAGAACTAGTTGAGTCAGGTGTAACAGCAGTTGGTTTGCCAAGTAAAACTGGAGATACTATTGTTTTATTTAAGAGTGTATCAAAACCTTGTCTAGAAACCAATGTTCCTGAAGTAGGAAATATAACATTACTAGCAGCGGTGGTAGTGATGGTTAAATCACCAATTCCTTTCGTAATTAAATTATTTGCTAGTGTTATTGTTTTGCCTGTATTGGCAACACCTGTTCCACCTTTTGACCCTGGTAAAATACTAGAGATCGTTCCAGCAGAATCGGCATATTTTGAAGTTTCGGAAGCAAACGCGTAAGGCACTGTCCAAAGTTGTGAGGTTCCAATATCTACATAGTTATTATCTGCTTTCCAATCCGGATTTGTAAGTGTTGGCTCAATGGCAATTTTAATATTTACAAAATACAAGCTTTTAGCCCAGTCCAAAAGTTTTAAACTAGCTGGCCCACTCGTTCTAGTACCTTGCCCTATTATAATTGAAAAAATACCTTCTGCACTTGAAACAACCTTAAAACTTTCGCTATAATCTGTAGATCCAGTTATCGTTCCTTTTTTAATATAGATTTGAATATAAATATTTCTATTGCCTGCTGCATTGTTGTTAGCATCTCTTGCTACCGCCTGAAATAATATCCCATCAGGCACTACCTGACCTTGTGCTACGCTGCTTTTTGAAGCAAGCAACAGAATTAAAAATATAAACGCTTTGATGGTTCTATTCACAAAATTAATTTTTAATAATTTTTACAACTTCATTGATAGTAGAAGAAAATACCTTTATAAAATATATCCCTTGTGCTAAATTTCCGGTGGTGATTCTAAAACCTGCTAATAGCTGAGACTGCGCGGTAACAT
The DNA here is from genome assembly GCA_040403595.1 of Sediminibacterium sp. GTDB lineage: Bacteria > Bacteroidota > Bacteroidia > Chitinophagales > Chitinophagaceae > Sediminibacterium. The sequence goes on from JBBAKI010000010.1 coordinate 31,022, forward strand.
GCTTTTGCACCAACTGCCCCGCCGCATTAAATAACTGAATATTAAAACGCTCCTGATTTTGAAGCTTGGTGCCAAATTTTACTACCGTATACTCGGTAGCAGGATTAGGTGCCACAAGAATATTTAACTTGACTTCTGTTTCTTTTACCGCACAAGCATTTAAGTAAACTCCTTTACCACTAATCAAAAATTTAGCAACACCATTGGTTACCTGAATACAAGTTGTAGAAGTAATAGCCAGCGGATTACTATAACTATCGATTTTCAAGTTCTCACCAAATACACCAATAGAATACCCTATTGAAATTTGCGATTGAGCAAATCCAACAAGTAACACAAATGATATGGTAAGTATATATTTCAAGGTTAGTTGGCTATTTTAAATAAGTATTCTGTTTTAACGATAGCGTTGTTTAGCTTTAGTTTTAACTGAGCGGTGTTAATAAGTATGATTTCAAAACTGCAACTGTCTATTTTACTAGTAGTGCTATACGTAATTTTTTGTCTTAATGTATTTAAAGCCGATAGTTCCCAAGTGCCATTGTTTAGTTCAGAGTCTTTATAGATCCCATCATGCACAAAGGTTTTTACAAAGGTTCTTTGGTACGCCGTTAATACAACAGGTGCGCCATTAACATAGGTAGAATCTAGTCTCCAGCTACGCTCTAAGTTTTGATAGGTACCTGATCCAGCTAAAATTTGTTTTCTAAATTCTAAATCAGAGATCACCTCTTTTTTAGCACAGCACTGAAAAACAATCAGTACTGCTAGTAGGTAACCATATTTTTTATAGGACATTATCTTTTCTAACATAGCGTCTTATTTAAAAAGTTTTCTAGCATAAAAGATTCCAAAATTGATATAACTATCTTTTGAATTATTAGGACTGTTTCTAAACTGTCCTTTAATGTTTCGGGAAGTTGGATTAGAAAAATAAAGTGCAGCTGCCGGGTCAGATACACCAGAAGCAAGCATCTTTGCGGCACTAGGATATGCATCTGGGCCAACATCGTCTAAATAATCAGACATACTTTTATGGTACGAAAAGTGAACACCCACGCTGTTAAGCGTATTGATCTGGTATTTAACTTTAAAATGTATAAAATACCCGAGTGCAAGAAGTGAGTATGGCTTTTTGGTACTATCAGCAAACTGTCCGCCTGTACCAAGGGGTTGCAACTTATACTCCACTCCATTATATGTGCCAGAGGGTGCAAATGAATTGATATCAAGTCCTACACCAATGGATGGCTTTATTTTTTTAGCCTTTGTATTTAAGCGGTTGTCAACAAAATCGTAATTGATAGATGGTGAGAGGCTTAATACGGATGTACTAAAACTCATACCACGCGCAAGCTGTTCGTTGTTGCTAGACGTTCTATCTGAATTACTCAGCTTGAAACTTGAAATAGTTAAACCAACGCTTATGTTTGAAAAGAGCGTATAACTGCCATGCACTCCAACGGCCATGTTCATTTGATTGTTAAATAGTCCTGGGCTACTAATCGTACCCGTAAAGATGGCACCACCAGCTACTAGGCCTACTTCTATTCTACTTTTAACAGACGCTTCAATTTTTTGAAACGTATTTTTTATAGAATCTTCTGCTTTTGGTTTAGGTTCTGGCTTAATGCTATCTGCTGCTTTTTTGGTATTGATTGCAATAATTTCAGAAAGAAATTTTCGGGCCCTGTATTCATTAAGCCATAGGTTGTAACCAACTTTTACATCCGGCACTGCCCTACCGGTATTATCTACAATACCTGATAAAGTGTAGTAACCTACTTTTTTGTTGGTGTTGACCAGTTTGGTGATCGTTAAGGTTGTGCTTTTGCCATTTGGCTGAGCCGTATACGTAAGGGTTGTATCTACTTTTTGTAAAATACTATCACCCACAAAATATGAAAACCCTAGAACAGATTTAGATACGTTTAGCTCATTGTTACTTAATAATACCAACCCTTTTAAGGGCTCCGTGATAAGTAAAGAATCAGCAATTGGTTTGTTCTCTAGTGTTTGCAATGCATATACGTGCGTTGGAGCAGTTGCAGGGGGTGTCGTTAAAAACGGCTCAACTAACAACTGGGGGGCATTGTAGTTGAGCGCTTGATCATGAATGGTTTTTGCAATCTCTAATTTAGAACTAGAGCCTAAGTAGTTATTGGCTAGATTAAACGTTTTATCTGAACCATAGATACCAAAATTGGCAGCATGCGCCACCGTATCTGTGTTGTTATCAATTAAATAGTTGGAAACAAAACTATTGTTTTCAATGAGTGCCGGAAATTTACTGTAATTATTATCCGATCTACCATAGAGTATGTTGGTAGAAATATTGTAATTCTTAAACCCATACACCGTATTACCAGCAAACGTATTGTTAACAATACTCAATTTAATTAAATCACTTTTTAGATCTTCAAAATATACAGGAGCATTGTTGTTAGAGAAAAGGTTGTTTTTAACCGTAAATTCAATAGAGCCCTGATCTGCAGTAAAACTAAAGGGTGGATCTAACACCTGGATAATAGAAACCTTACCTGTGTTTTCAATAAAGTTATTATCACTGATATTGACACTGTTTCTTTTCCATCCAAAATCAAAAAAGAGGGGCATTTGTAAGTATTTAAATGAAGCCCCTACAATGTTTACACTAGATGAGTCTATATTTTTAATGATTAAGCCTACACCTTCTATTTTGGACTTACCATAAAATTCAATATTTTGTTTTACGCCATTGATGGCTACACCACCCTCACACACAATCACACCCGGATCTAATAATTCAATTTTGGCCCCGGGCTCTACCGTAAGTAATCCTTTAACGGTAACCACGTCTTTTACAACATGCACACCTGCAGATATTTTAAGTGTGGCATAATTACCCGACAAAGTATCCTGCCCATATAAAGCTAGAGGCAAGCAAAATAAAATGGTATATATGAATTTACTTTTCAAGTTCTGTAATGATTAGTTGGTTATTTTATAAACAATAGGTGCAGCGGTTCTAGTAGAACCATCAATGAGTGACATATTTAAATTGTCAAAAATGATGAGATCATTTTTGACAAGTGCTCCTAACACTTTTTGTGTAGGTGACTGAAAAAGCTCTCCATAATTATTAACACTCTCTTCTTCCTTACCATTGTGTATACGCACTACTTTGAAGCTGTTGATACGGCCAGGGAAATAGTTTAAATTATTGATCTCTAGTTTAGCTTCGAGTCTTTCGGCACTAATTAAATCTTTAACACTTATAGAGTAATTACTAAGGTTATCGCCTTTTACTTTTACAACCGGATCAGGCAGGGCATTCACCATAATCTTTTTTTCAAAAAGCACTTTGCGCTCTTTGCGCATATCATAAAAACGCAGCGTGTACTCTCCCTTTTTAGTAAACACTACTTTATAATTATTCGCCGCTTTTACGAGGTTCACTTTAGGCGAGATCTCTAATTCAAAATCCTTACCTAAATTGTAATTGAACTCACTTAATAGCGTATTGTTTAATCCCACAAAAATGTTTTCTGCGTGTAGTGAGGCTAATATGTTTTGAAACAAGTCATCAAATACTTGATCGTTTACACTAATTACTTTTTGACCCGGTTTAATAATATCTTCCTCTTTGTACTCCTTAACAGAAGTCTTTAAAACATACAATTTAGGATTGAACTGAGAAAAATAAGTAGGCAAATAACCAATCTCCGCAAGCGCCGCTTCTTGGTATAATAATTGTGTTTTGGTAATTAGCAGTTTGATTCTTTCCAACTGCATATAGCTAATAGCAGTTGGCTTGTGCATGAATAAATAATACTCCCAGGCTTCCACTTTTCCCCTAATAGTGGTAATGTTTTTTTCTATCGGAATCAGTGAATCAAGTGATGTTTGTATTTTAAAGGGCGACTTTTTAATAAAATCAGAGAGTTCAAACAAATCTTTTTCTACCAACCCTACACCCCTATCACTTCGTAATATCTCTTCAATTAAATTTTTACTATTAAACTCTTTTAAGATATCCGTTTTATTTTTTGCAAATTCGTCATCTACGTGTTTGATCACTTCATTCACTACCTTATAGCTGGCATTAATTCTTGTACGAATTTTTAAATAAGCATCCGCCTTAGCGTTTTTATTTAAGAGCGCTATATTGTCTTCAATAATCTTATTACTAATATTAATTTTCTTATACTCCTCTTTGTCTAATGACTGTAAAGATCTAATGGTATAGATATTAGAATCTAGTATCGATATCTTGATACTAATTACAGAAAAACAAATAAATACAATGTACAAAAGACTTATAATCTGGTATCTTTTGACGTCAACTTGACCTTCCGCCATATACTAGAGTTTAAGAATTAATGAATACTTTACACAGTAGCACAAACGACAACTGAGCACCTGATGCACTCGTATTTGTTTTTGCTAAATGATGATTTAATGATGCTAATAAATCAGAGGCCGTATCTTCTGTTGTTAGATTAAATACATGATTTAACTCTGCTACGGTAGCCACTTTATCCTCAGAAAGCTTTGCAATTAGTGCATCAAAATGTCCTTTGTATTGCAACTCACCATTTGTAAAAAGTTCTGCTAATTTTACGTTGTACTCATTGTCTTTGCCAAAATAAACAGTCTCAGAACCGCAGTTAACAACGTCTAATCTAGTGATAGAACCAGCCTTTTCAGTTTTGATGTTTACTTTATTAAGTAATAAACTAGAACCATCCGCCTTGTTCTCAAAGTTTGTAGCAGAAGATACAAGTGCTTTTAAAACCAAATACCCAGCACCCGTTTTAACGTCATACGTAACGGTGTCTAGTTTATTCCAAAGTTGATTTTTTAGGGCATCCGGTTTACTTGCAAGTATATCAGCTAGCGATGACACCTGAGCCTCATCTGCAGCACTTGCATGATCAATAAAATACTGCGTAAGTGCTTCTTCTTTTAAACCAATCGTATCTTGTAAAAAATACTGGACCGGACTAACAATTAAATGCGCCGCATAAAACTTTTTGGCGTGTTCTACTACTGCTGCAGCTTCACCTCCAAAAATTTGAACCTCGTTTTCTTTTCTAGGTCTAATCACAATACCTGTACCCTTCTCTTCTATCACCGCCTTTTCAAATAAATAAGTCGCTTCTGCAGTGCGTAGGGCTTTGTATAAAACCTCTACTTCAGTTGCCGTAATGGTATGAGAAGTATTTAATTGTAATCCATCAATATCAGATGTTGGAAAAGCAACCGGAAATTTGATTAAAAAAGGTAAAGCGTCTTTACTAGGTAGCTTTTTATTAAATAAATTTTTAAATAACTGAGATAGCTGTGTGTATTCGTCAGATTTTAAGTTCACCCAACTTGGATGATAAAACATGTCTTTGGTAAGTGTTAACACGTCCATTTGTTCAAGTAGCTGCCATGAACTATCTGTGTAGGTTGGCGTGTTAAAATCAGCCCCAAAATTTGCATGGCCAGCAGGACTAACAGTGCCAGTAAAAGTACCTGCAACAGTTGCCCCAGCAGTTAAGCTGCCTAATCCATCTGCTACCTTCGATAAAGTAGCCTCGGTAGCACCAATAGAGGATTCTTGAACAACATCGACAAATTTTATGGAAGAAACAGCAAATACGAGCGCTTCGATAGCCAAGCCTCCTGTAATTAATAGATCTTGCATAGGCCACTCCAACAACTTGGCAATAACCCCAATTAAGATAACTACCGCTGCACCACTGTAGAACAAATTAAAAATGTCTAGTTTTTTTGTTTTTGACATGTAAATAAAATTTATAAGATAGAATTATATATACATTATCTCACATATGTATGTAGAAGATAATCTATAAAATAGATCACAAATTGTGGTATATGAAAGAGATAGACAAATTGTAGAAGTAACTCTAGTAATAATGCGGTAAAATTTTATGTTACCTTGATTACGAGTTGTTTATAGAAGATATAAAAGATGAAGGTGTCCCACCGTGAAACTTTTTGAAGGGCTTGTATAAGTGATGTCGAGAATTAAAACCAGCTTCTTTAGCGAGCGCATCAATGGAATAATGACTATACTTTGGAGACTTAACAAGTTCAATAAAATAATCAACCCTATTTTTATTTACTAGATTGCTAAAAGTTGTATTGTATTTCTTAAGAATCTGATCTTGTAATAATTCATTGGAAGAAATTTCATTTTGCAAACAATATTGTTCCAGTGTTGCGTCTTCTTGTAAATAAAAATGATTGGTAAAAAATGGCGTAAAGAAATTTACATCTGTTAAACTAAATGCACTTTCTTTATTAAAAGTATTTAACAAACTAAGTTTAATACTTTGTGTATTTATAAATCGAGGCCTATATAAAACAATTAATAGCAAATTAAAAGCAATAACAATTAGCATTATGTTTCCAGCATCATATGACAATAAGAAAGAATTCATAATGGAAAAAGATATCACTGACATGATTTTCAAGAGAACAACAGCTTTAGTCCAATTTCTAATACGCTGATAATAATGATTGGTGGCTTCCGAATTCAGATATATTAAATAAATAAGTCTTGAATTGATACCTGTAAAGGTTAACAACAACAAAAGTCGAGGTAATAGATTCACCTTAAACGATATTTTCTGGGTGAATATATAAATAATACCCTTTTCAAAATAGCTGGCCGAAATATTAATACCCTTTAAATAAAAAAACATTTTAGTATTAGAAAAAACCAATACAACGCTTGCCAGCCCCAATACCCAATATACCCAATTCTTATTTTGAGCAATATAAAAATGTGACAATATCAAGGACATAGAAGACCAAATAGAAAATTTTAAAAGCGGGAAACACAAAAGGATATATATATTAACAAAACTAAGCCACAACAAAAAACTATAGGCACCAACCGAAAAAACCAACACTAAAAAGTATATTTTTAAAATTAACGGTCTTTTAATTTGAACAAGAACGTCAACAAAAACGATACATGAAAGTAAGAAGGCTGCGAAATCAAAAAAAGAGTATATAGTATGACTCTCTATCATTTGAACCAATTTTAATGGGGGTTAAAAAAGTTACAAAAGCTGTGATAGCAATTAATTCAGTGCTAGACGATATCTTTTATAAACTAACTATGCGGTAACTTCCTTGTTTTTAGTAAACAAACTATATGCACCAAACAACACAGCGCCAAAAATAAACGTAGCGATCATACTGTTTGCATAAAAAGGAATACCATCTACATAACACTGAATCAGACCCGAAAAAGTTTTAGGTCTATTCCATCCACCACCGCCTATCCAAACGGTAAAGTTAGAAAGTAAAAAGTATGTGGTAGGACCCGCTAAAAAAGCAAGACTAATAGAAGCAATTTTTTTGGTCTGAATTAAAAATCCAAAAACTGCAAGTCCAATAATTAAAATATAGTTAAGCCACTGACCACTGTAAAAACCTTGGTAATCTGTTAGGTGATTCACATACAATATTTGAAAAAATAAATCTGAAATAAACATAGACACCAATGGCACTGCAAAAGCCCACTTTTTATTATTTACACATAATGCTCCACTAAATAAAGCGATAGCAATTTGAGGTGCAAAACCCATGGGCCTATTAGGCATAATTCTGTAAAGGGCACTTGCTACAATGGTGAGTACTAAAGCAACGATTATAGATCTAGAAATTTTCATGTATATATAGTTTCAAAAACAAAAATAAGTACTTCGGTACACTCTGAGTAACATCAATTTTCCTCATGTTGTGAATAAGCTGCAATAGATGGCACAAAAGCTCTATAAATAAGGGTTTTACCCGATGAATGTAAGGTGATGTAATTTCCCGGGAATACCACAAAGGCCTCCCCCGTTTTAATGCTCATTTCGTTATTAACCACACAGCCACCTTCCACCACCAAAAACATATCCATACTTTCAGCTTCATGGCTATAGCCATTAGAACCATCTAGGGTTATGGATGCGATACCAAAGTCTTGAACTGGAGCCGGATAAACACTTTCGCCCATGCAAGGCTTGGTGCCTTCTATCATTACTGGCTCAATAGATTCAAATTTGATATTATGTAAAAGCTCCGCTACATCGATATGTTTAGGCGTAAGTCCGCCCCTTAAAACATTGTCGCTATTGGCCATTAATTCCACATTTTGTCCCTCTAAATAGGCATGCGGCACACCAGCGTCCTGAAATATCCCTTGCCCGGGCATCACACAAACAATATTAAAAAGGTAGATCGAAAAAACGCCTTTATCAATAGGTAACATACCTGCTGCGTTTTCATACAATTTAGCCACCCACCAATCTGGTGTTTTTCTGTCCACTTTTCCATCCTGCTTGTTACGAAGGGCCCTTTTAACCACCGGACTAAGTAGGAAATCCACCTGTGCTTGTTCCATTTCCATTAAAAACTGGTACAACCCCTTTAGTCCTTCCGATTTAAACAAGGGTACTAATACCTGAAATTCTGCTATACTTTCTAGGGTTTCTAATATTTTAGATTCAGATTTAAATCCATGTAACAACCAGAACTCACTGATAGCCAGCATAATTTCTGGTTTATGATTGGCATCCTTGTAATTACGGTTTGGCGCATTTAATGTAATGCCTGCTGCTTCTTCCCTTTCAAATGCGACCTTTGCATATTCCTTGGTAGGATGCACCTGTATGGATAACATGTCTTTTACATCCAGTACTTTAAACAAATAAGGAAGTCCTCCAAAATGCGAATACACAGGTTCAGACAATGCAGCTTTAGGATCCGCAGAAATTGCATCCGAAAGCAAAACGGCTTGTTGGTTTACCTCAACACTTGATGGACCACCTGCATGGATTCCCAACCAATACTCCGCAAAGGGTTTATGATTTGGGTTTTCGATACTTAATAGCTTGGGCAAAAATGTGGTGCCACCCCAGCTATAATGCTGCACGGTACCTAGTAATTTATGAACGCTATAATTAAAAGACATATTCCTTTTTTTATAGAAACGAAAAATAGCGCTGTATGTTATACAACCCTATAATTTAAATCCTATGCCCTCTCAAAACCTACAAATAGGAAAACAAGGCGAAACATTAGCAGCTTCTTACCTATTGGGACTTGGCTATACGGTATTAGACCTCAACTGGAGGCATCACCACTGGGAACTAGATATTATCGCTGCACTTGACAATACCCTTCATTTTGTAGAAGTTAAAACGAGAACCAGCCTACAATTTGGCCATCCCGAAGCGCATGTTTCAATTAAAAAAATGAGGCATTTAAAAAATGCAGCCTGCCACTATCATTACCTCCATCCACATTATAAAAACATTCAGTTTGATGTGATCGCTATTAATATAGAATCCGGAAAAGAACCGATTCTTTATTTTATAGAGGATGTTTACTTTTAATAGCGCTCCATCATTTTTTCAACCATTTTAAAAGTGGCTGGACAATAGGATATATTTTGCTTGTGCACGTGTAAGTATTCTACAAATTTTTTCTTCTTGAGATGTGGGAATCCTGCGCAATCTGCGGGTCTTACCTCATAAATAGCACACATGTTGGTACTCAAATTTAAAAACTGACAAGGCTGTGAAACATTCACCCAATCTTTGTCTTTGGCATCATATTCTAACCAAGTGGCCTTAAACTCTTTTGGGGTAATATTAAAATGTCCGGCAATTCTTTTGATATCTGTGGCTGTAAATGTTGGGCTCATGCTTTTACAACAATTGGCACAACTTAAACAGTCTACTTCTTTCCAAACTTCTGCATCAATGGCGGGTACGTTTTTATCTAAATCTTTTGGGGGCTTACGGCCAATTTTTGATAAGAAACTTTTAAAAGATTTTTCTTGCTTTTTTGCCTTCAGTTTAAACGACCTAAGATTCACCTGCATTTCTTGACTTTACTTTGAATAAATTTGGTGACGCAATATCGGTTAGCTTACCTTCATTTCCAAATTAACCGGTAAAGACTGCGCAATTAATAATGTAACCATGTGGGAAGCCTATAAAAAAGGATATAAAGCATACTTACGATTGGAGAAATCTTTAAGTGACCACTCGGTGGAAGCCTACCTACATGACGTTACCAAACTAACACAGTATTTACAAGTAGTGAATGATGAAAAAAATCCTGCAACCCTTACCCTCAAAGACTTACAGGCTTTTGTAAAGTGGATTGGAGAGCTTGGTATGAGTGCTACAACGCAGGCCCGTATTATATCTGGCATCAGAAGTTTTTATAAATACTTACTTACAGAACAGCTCGTTACCATTGATCCTTCTACCCTATTAGAAGCCCCAAAAACCAGCCGAAAATTACCAGATACTTTAAGCTTTGAAGAAATAGAACAGCTTATTGGCGCCATCGATTTATCGAGCCCAGAGGGCACTAGAAATAAAGCCATTTTAGAAACCATGTATAGTTGCGGATTACGCGTAAGTGAACTGGTGGGGCTTAAAATATCTTGCTTGTATTTAGATATTGGTTTTATACGTGTAATAGGTAAAGGTGACAAAGAAAGACTGGTTCCTATAGGTACGGACGCCATCAAGTGTATTAAAATTTACAAAGACACGGTAAGGTCGCACCAAAGCGTTTCAGATAAAAACCAAGACATTTTATTTTTAAATAGGCGCGGCAATGCATTAAGCCGGGTGATGATATTTTATATTATTAAAAGTCTGGCGGTTACAGCAGGTATCACAAAAGTGATTTCGCCGCATACGTTTAGGCATAGTTTTGCCACTCATTTAGTGGAGGGCGGCGCCGATTTAAGGGCCGTACAAGAAATGCTAGGTCACGAAAGCATTACCACCACCGAAATTTACACCCACCTTAACCGCGATTTTTTAAGGGATACCCTTCAACAGTTTCATCCTGCATTTAAAAAATAGTGTTAGGTTTGCTATTCTAAAAACATAAAGTTTTACTTATGAAAAAAATACTCACTATTGCAGCTGCTTTTGTAACCATGTTTGCAAGCGCTCAAATTAAAATGCCTGCGCCAAGTTCTACTCAAAAAATTAACCAAGATTTTGGTATGGGCGCTATTGAACTAACCTATTCTCGCCCTAACATTAAAGGCCGTACGGTATTAAAAGAAAAAAGTGAATTAGCACCGCTTGGTAGCTTATGGCGCCTTGGTGCAAACGCAGCCACTAAAATTAAATTTACCGACAAAGTAACCATTGGTGGTACCGAATTAGAAGCGGGCACTTATGTTATTTATGCAATCCCTGGTAAAGAAATGTGGGACGTGATTATTAATAAAGGATTAAACAACTGGGGATCCGACGGTTATAAAGAAGCAGAAGACGTTGTTCGCGTAAAAGTAAAAGCGCAAAAAACAATCAATTTTGCAGAAACATTTACCATGCAGTTTGCAAACATTGCTACTGAAACATGTGAATTACATATGGCCTGGGCTGGTGTACAAGTAGCAGTTCCTATCAGTACTAATATTAAAGACCGTGTTCGTGCACAAGTAGAAAAAGCATTAGCTGCTGATTCAGTGCAAGCAGGCACCTATAATACTGCCGCTAATTTTTATTATGAATTTGACAAAGACTACAACAAAGCATTAGTAAACATTACCAAAGCTGTTGATTCAAATAAAGAAGCCTATTATATGTTTTTATTAAAAGCTAGAATTGAAAAAGCACTTGGCGATAAAGTAAGCGCTAAAGCGAGTGCTCAAAAATGTATTGATATTGCTACTGGCAAAAATGCAGACTATGTAATTTTTGCAAACGAACTGATCAAAAGTTTATAATATTATTTACGTCTAACCAAGATGTATATAACTAAAAAGGCCCGCCGATGGCGGGCCTTTTTACATGCCTTCAATTATTTTTTTTCTGCCATATCAGGAATCGCCTCTACCTTGTAAGCCCCTGCATCTAACTTGGCTTTTGTTTCAGTAAAAGCAACTAATGTTTCCTGGATATCAGCATCTGTGTGGGATGCTGTAGGAATTAAACGGTAAATAATATGTCCTTTTGGAATTACCGGATAAATCACAATAGAACAAAATATTTTATAATTTTCTCGGAGGTCCATCACCATTGCAGTCGCTTCCTCTACGCCACCAATCATGTATACAGGTGTTACCGGTGTATCCGTTTTTCCAATATCAAAACCACGCTCTTTTAAACCTGCTTGTAATTTTAATGCATTGCTCCACAACTTTTCTTTAAGTTCTGGCATGGTGCGAAGCATTTCAAGGCGTTTTAAATTACCTATTACAAGAGGCATTGGTAAACTCTTCGCAAATATTTGCGAACGAATATTATAACGTATAAAATCGATGATGGCTTTATCGCCTGCCAAAAATGCACCAATAGAAGCCATTGATTTTGCAAATGTAGAAAAGTATAAATCGATAGCATCTTGACAACCTTGTGCTTCACCGGCACCAGCGCCTGTTTTTCCAAGGGTACCAAAACCATGTGCATCATCTACAAGTAGTCTAAACGAATATTTATTTTTTAATGCTGCAATTTCTTTTAGTTTTCCTTGGTCACCAGCCATACCAAAAACACCTTCGGTAATCACTAAAATGCCGCCAGCATTTTGTTTTTCGATAAGTGCAGTTGCACGTTGCATTTGTTTTTCAAAATCTTCAAGGTCGTTGTGCTTAAATACATAACGGTGGCCCGTATGTAAACGAAGGCCATCAATAATACATGCATGGCTTTCTGCGTCGTAGACGATTACATCATGTCTGCTACAAATTGCATCAATCGTACTCATGATACCTTGGTATCCAAAGTTCATTAATATAGCGTCTTGTTTAAAAACAAACGCTGCTAGTTCACTTTCTAGTTGCTCGTGCTGATCGGTATTACCACTCATCATACGTGCGCCCATCGGTGTTGCTAACCCGAATGCAGCAGCAGCGTCGGCATCTGCTTTTCTTACAGCCGGATGATTGGCTAAACCTAAATAGTTGTTAAGGCTCCAAACAATCATGTCTTTGCCTCTAAATTTCATTCTACTGCCTATTTCACCTTCTAATTTTGGAAAGGAAAAATAGCCATGTGCTCTTTCTCTGTGCTGACCAAGGGGTCCAGCGTTCTTAAGGAGTCTCTCAAAGATGTCTGCCATATATTATCATTATTTCTTTGCTAATCAATAAAAATTGATGCAAAATTAATCTTTTTATGCACTCAATAAGTATTGGATTTATGCACCATTCTGTACCTTAGACGTTCAAATATGTTAAAAACGTATCTCAATACCCCAATTCTTATGAAAAAGTACTTGATTGTAAGCCTTTTAGGTGTGTTTTTAGTAATCACCAACACAGGCGTTATTGCACAAAAAACTACGGTAGCAGCTGCTCCAAAAGTGGGCTTAGCCCCTGCTGTGGCCAGACCTAAATTGGTGGTGGGTATTGTAATTGATCAAATGCGCTGGGATTATTTAGTGCGTTACAGACCTTTATTTAAAGCAAATGGTGGACTTACAAGGTTATTAAGTCAGGGATATTCTTGTGAAAACACATTTATTACATACACGCCAACGGTAACGGCTTGTGGTCATACCTGTGCTTATACAGGTTCTGTTCCTGCTATTCATGGTATTACGGGTAACGCATGGTGGGACAATCAACTCATGCGCAGTGTGTATTGCAGTGAAGATAAATCCGTAAAAGGTGTTGGCAGTAAAACGGATGCAGATGGTCAAATGAGCCCTCGCAATATGCTTACTACTACTATTGGTGATGAGTTAAGACTGGCTACTAATTTTAAAAGTAAAGTAGTGGGTGTTGCAATTAAAGATAGAGGCGCTATTTTACCTGCAGGCCATAGTGCAACGGGTGCTTATTGGTATGAAGGCGCAACGGGTAATTTTATTACGAGCACGTATTATACCAATCAATTACCAAGTTGGGTAACTGAATTCAACAACAGAAAAGTAGTTGACTCTTTGTATAAATTAGGTTGGAATACCATTTTACCAACTACTACCTACGGCGATTATGCAACTGCAGATCAAAAAGAATATGAATCAAAAGCATTTGGTAAAGACGCGTTAGGATTCCCTTACGACTTAACTAAATTTATTGGAAAAGATTACGGAAAAATTTCTTCTACACCTTATGGTAATACATTAACAGCAGAGATGGCTAAAGCCGCTGTTATTGCAGAGAAATTAGGCCAATCTGGTAATACAGATTTGCTTGCTGTAAGTTTTTCTTCTCCAGATTATATTGGTCATTCTTTTGGTCCAAACTCTTGGGAAAACGTAGATGATTATGTTAGACTTGACGATGAACTAGGTAAATTTTTTGCCTTTTTAGATACGCAAGTTGGGGCAGGTCAATACACTGTTTTTTTAACTGCAGACCACGCCGTAGCGCATGTTCCAGGGTTTATGAAAGAAAATAAATTACCTGGTGGCGTAGTGGATGATGCAGGTATGCAAAAAGAAATGAACGCGCAATTAAAAGCAAAATATGGTATTGATAATGTAGTAGTGAGTATGTACAATTATCAAGTACATTTAAACCACAATAAATTAGATTCTGCAAAAATTGATGACGCTCCAATTAAAAAATGGATAGCTGATTTTGCAAAGAAAAACGATGCTATTGCCAATGCATTTCCAACATCTGAAATTATGACAACGCCTATTACAAAAACACTTCGTGAAATGCTTGCGAATGGTTTTAATCCACGAAGAAGTGGCGATGTTCAACTCATATTTAAACCAGGATTTATTGAAGGTGGTAACACAGGTACTACACATGGTTTATGGTATCCTTACGATGCGCATATTCCTTTATTATGGTACGGCTTTGGTATCAATAAAGGTAGTACCAACAAAGAAACGTACATGACGGATATTGCAGTAACACTTGCCGCACTTTTAAAAGTTCAAATGCCAAGTGGTGCAGTAGGAAAAGTTATTGAAGAAGTCATTAAGAAATAAATTGCTCATGCAGGGCAAGTACCTGCGGAATTAATAATGCTGTTTCGTTATTGTCAAGTACAATATTACAGCGCTGCATTTTTAGGTTGTCATCTAATTGATGCTGCATGCGTCCTAGTACTTCTTCACGCGTAACATGGTCTCTAGCCATCACCCTTGCTATGCGCAGTTCCGCTGGTGCTGTTACGCCAATAATAGTATCAAGTCCAACATTTGTTCCGGCTTCAAATAATAAAGCGGCTTCTTTTACAATGTAAGGGTACCCCTGCTCCTCTTTATGTTTGGCCCATGCATTAGCCGCTTTGATGGTTGCGGGATGCACCAGCGCATTTAGTTTTTCGAGCTGGTCTGGGTTATTAAAAACAAGGGTTGCTAAATATTTTCTATCTAGCAACCCGTTCTTAAAGGTTTCGGATCCAAAAGCGGCAATCACTTGTTCGCGTAATGTTAGATCCGAATTTAATATGTTTTTTGCAGTGGCATCGGCGTCAAAAACAGGTACGCCCAGTACTTTAAAAATACCTGCTACCGTTGATTTTCCGGCACCTATGCTTCCTGTAATACCAATCTTAAGCATTTGCTTTAGCTATCGCTAAAGTCCAATCCATGCTAATTGAAGACTTTTCAATTTTAAGGTAGCTACCAGGGCTAACTTCTAATTGAAGTGTTCCATCGTCATTGATTTTATTGATGGTACCGTGGATACCAGCGATGGTAACAATACGATCACCCTTTTGCATGTTATCTACAAATTTCTTTTGGTCTTTTGCTTTTTTAGCTTGCGGGCGAATCATAAATAACCAGAAAACTAAAATAATGGCACCCATCATTACTAATTGTACCATACCGCCTCCACCTTGTTGTGGATTACCTGCTAACAATACTAAACTTAAACTGTTCATCTCTATTTTTTTTTGTTATTTGAAGCATTAAAATTAACCTTTTGAATCTTACCAGACTCGGTTAACTCTTTATGAATATTATCTAAAATTCCGTTTACAAATTGACCACTTTGTGCGGTACTATAATCTTTTGCTAAATCAATATACTCATTTATGGTTACTTTGGTAGGAATGGTTTCAAAAAACAACAATTCGCAAACACCCATTCGCATCAAAATCATATCCAGTATGGCTATACGCTCTGCATCCCAGTTTTTTAATTTAGGCTTAATCAAGTCGGCGGCTACGGCTTTTTTATCGATAGTGGTTTCGAGTAAGATTTGCGCAAACTGCCATTTTTCGGTGCCTACCAATTCTAATAAGTTAACCCCTGCCGGTTTTTGAATGTAATTTAATACCAGCTGCTCCATCATATCCGCGTCATCGTCCCAGTTATGAAAGACTTCTTCGATATGCTCTATAAATGTCTCGTTTGGTAGCATGAGGTTGGTAAAAATAAATTTAATAATTTCTTTTTCCTTACCCTTGTCTCTCGCATCACTAGCAGTGTATAACTGATAAATCTCAGAGGCTGTTAATGCGTCAAATGTCTTTTTAAGCAGGTCTTTTGAAATGGTATTGTTGGGCTTAAATACCTCAAGGGCCTCTTTAAAAGTGTCACTTTCAATGATTTCCCATAACAACGAATTTCCGGAAATCTTGGTATTTACGTTTAAATCGGCGTCTGAAGGAAGGTTACGCGCCGCACGGTTAAAGGCACTGGTTTCGGCGTAACGGGCCACTTCTGTAATAAAATAAAGGAGGTATACAAATAGCTCATTGCTCAGATCAAGCTGTTTTTTAAGCACTTGTATCGGTTTTGGTAGCTTGGCTCCTTCCTCTGCCGTTTCTATTATATAGAGGAGCTGCATCACTTTCACTCGAATATTTCTTCTACTTATCATCTGGTAAGAACTTATTTGGGAGGGCAAATGTAGAAAGAAATTGCCCACAAACCTCCTAAAAATGAAAATTTGACACTTGTAAACCAAAACTTACTGCATCTTTGCTGCCCGTTCTGACAGGTTTTCGCCAATTTTGGTACGCTACAGGGGTAAACCCTGAAAAATTGACCTAGCGCACCGGTTGGCATAATAATAGATGAATAGGTACTGTTCTAGTTAACGACATACGTTTAGGAACAGATTTTTTAACTCAAACATTAAAAAACAAATACGGTATGGCTAAGAAATTAAGCGTAACACCCTTACACGACAGAGTAATTGTAAAGGCTGCTGCCGCAGAAGAAAAAACTGCTGGTGGAATCATTATCCCTGATACTGCTAAAGAAAAACCACAACGTGGTGTTGTTGTTGCAGTTGGTACTGGTAAAAAAGATGAACCAATGACTGTTAAAGTTGGCGACAATGTACTTTATGGCAAATATGCTGGTACAGAAATCCAAATCGAAGGTCAAGACCTTCTTATCATGCGTGAAAGTGATTTACTCGCAATCGTATAATATTCATTCGTAAAATTAAATTGTTATCCAAATGGCTAAGCAAATTTTCTTCGATATCGAAGCAAGAAATAAAATGAAAAAAGGCGTTGACACTTTAGCCAACGCAGTAAAAGTAACATTAGGCCCTAAAGGTCGTAATGTAGTAATTGAGAAAAAATTTGGTGCACCTGCTGTTACCAAAGACGGTGTTACTGTAGCAAAAGAAATTGAACTAGAAGACGCTATTGAAAATATGGGCGCGCAAATGGTTAAAGAAGTAGCAAGCAAAACAGCAGATATTGCTGGTGATGGTACAACTACTGCAACTGTGTTAGCACAAGCCATTATTTCTGAAGGTTTAAAAAACGTTGCTGCTGGCGCCAATCCAATGGATTTAAAGCGTGGTATTGACAAGGCCGTTGCTAAAGTAATTGAAAACTTAAGAGCGCAATCTCAAACGGTTGGTAACGATTCTAAAAAAATTGAACAAGTTGCAACGATCTCTGCAAACAGTGATAGCGAAATTGGAAAGTTAATTGCAACTGCAATGGCTAAAGTAGGTAAAGAAGGTGTCATTACTGTAGAAGAAGCAAAAGGTACTGATACAACTGTAGACGTTGTAGAAGGTATGCAATTTGATCGCGGATATATTTCACCATACTTCGTTACAAACAGCGAAAAAATGGAAGTAGAAATTCAAAATCCATACATCTTAATTTATGACAAAAAGATTTCTGCGATGAAAGACATTCTTCATATTTTGGAGAAAGTAGCTCAAAGCGGTCGTCCTTTAGTAATCATCGCCGAAGATTTAGAAGGTGAAGCACTTGCAACACTTGTAGTAAATAAATTACGCGGTACTATTAAGGTGGCTGCTGTTAAAGCACCAGGTTTTGGTGATCGTCGTAAAGAAATGCTAACGGATATTGCCATCTTAACTGCTGGTACTGTTATCAGTGAAGAGCAAGGATTTAAATTAGAAAATGCAGACCTTACTTATTTAGGTCAGGCTTCTTCTATTACCATCGACAAAGACAATACAGTTATTGTTGGCGGTAAAGGTAAAAAAACGGATATCACTTCTCGTGTAAATCAAATTAAAGCACAAATCGAAAACACAACTTCAGACTACGACCGCGAAAAATTACAAGAGCGTTTGGCTAAATTAAGTGGTGGTGTTGCGGTATTGTATGTTGGTGCTGCTACAGAAGTTGAAATGAAAGAAAAGAAAGACCGCGTAGACGATGCGCTTCACGCTACACGTGCTGCTGTTGAAGAAGGCATTGTACCTGGTGGTGGTGTTGCTTATATCCGTGCAGTAGAAAGTTTAGAAAAACTAAAAGGTGCGAATGAAGATGAATCAACAGGTATTCAAATTGTAAAAAGAGCGATTGAAGAACCACTTCGTCAAATCGTTATCAATAGCGGTATTGAAGGTTCTATTGTTGTACAAAAAATTAAAGAAGGCAAGGGTGACTTTGGTTTCAATGCACGCACAGAGGTTTATGAAAACCTATTTAAAGCGGGTGTAATTGATCCAACTAAAGTAACACGTGTTGCATTAGAAAACGCTGCATCTATCGCTGCTATGTTGTTAACAACAGAGTGTGTAATTGCAGACAAACCAAAACCTGAAGCAGGTGGCGGCCATTCTCATGGTGCTCCAGATATGGGTGGAATGGGTTACTAATACAATAACCTTTCAACATAAAAAGTCTCGCATCTATTCTAGGTGCGAGACTTTTTTTATATAAAACATTTTTGAAGCGCTTCTACAAATGAATGCGGTGCATACCCAAGCTCGCTCACCGCTTTATCAATTTTTAATCCAGAACGCCCGGCCCTTTTAACCGGTTCCGGAAATGTATTTGCTGTTACGGGTTCGATTAAATCTAAAGGAAAGTTCAAATGCTTTGCTACAGCTACTGCCATATCATAAGGTGATACAATATCTTTTCCTGCCAAATGAAAAGTACCAGGCACTTGGTCTTGTATAATTTTTTGGATACCCCAACACAAATCACCAATATAAGTGGGTGTGCGGGCCTGATCGGTTACTACTTCTATGGGCTCCCCATTTTTTAATTTACTAGCCACCCATTGTATAAAACTAGGCCTTAGGTTTTTCCAAACGGGGCCGTACATAAAAACGGGTCTAACAATGGTGGTTTTTATAGATGCGGCATGAACAAGGGCTTCTGCTTCCAACTTAGAAGCACCATATAAATTTAGTGGCGAAGGCATATCGTCCTCTGCGTGTGGTCCGTTTTCTCCAAAAATAAAATCGGTGCTGAGGTACACAAAATGCTGGGTACCCACTTTTGAAGCAGCATCCAATAAATGCTGGGTAGCCTCAATATTGTTGGCGGTACAAAGGCTAGGGTTAGCGGCACACTCGTCTGGCTTACTCATGGCAGCAGTGTGAATAACTGCGCTTGGCCTTGTTAAATCAAACAAATTTTCAACATTACTAACGTCTGTTAGTTCAATATTATAGTAAGATAAATTATTATACGAAGGTAGCCGAGATTCATTTCGGGAGGTGGCAATCACCTCAAACCCTTTACCAACAAGGGTTTGAATCAAATGCTGGCCCGTAAATCCATTAGCGCCGGTAACGAGAACTTTCATAGTACAAGTTTACACATTTTTAATGCAGGGTTTATCAAATTGTAAAAACGGTGTCAAATGCTTATTTTCGTATCTCGTCTTCGTTAGACACCCATTTACAACTGAGGCCCAGTTTGTTAAGGCCGATATTAAAGCAGATAAAATGGCTACTAAAAAAGTAACAAAAATTGGCGTATTAACTTCTGGCGGAGATGCCCCTGGTATGAACGCAGCTATTAGAGCCGTTGTAAGAACCGCTATCTACCATGGCATTGAAGTGTATGGAATTGTTAGAGGTTATAATGGTATGGTAGAAGGTGATATTTTTAAGATGGATTCAAAATCGGTGGCTAATATTATTCAGCGCGGTGGCACCATATTAAAAACAGCACGTAGTGCTGCTTTTTTTGAAGCAGAAGGCCGACAAAAAGCCTACGACAACCTTAAAAAATTTGGTATCAACGGACTTGTTATAATTGGCGGAGACGGAAGTTTTAAAGGCGCCCAAAAGTTTAGTAACGAATTTGATATTCCTTGTATTGGAATACCGGGTACCATTGACAAAGACATAGCAGGTTCCGATTTTACCATAGGTTTTGATACAGCAGTAAATACAGCCGTAGAAGCCATCGATAAAATTAGAGATACCGCCGATGCGCACGACCGCTTATTTGTAGTAGAAGTAATGGGTAGAGACGCTGGATACATTGCACTGCATAGTGGTATAGCTACTGGTGCCGAAAACATTTTAATACCTGAAACAAAAACGGATATTGAAGAACTCATTGCGTCTTTAACTGAAAAAGAAAAGCGTAAAAAATTAGTGAATTTAGTAGTGGTGGCAGAGGGTGACGAATTAGGTGGTGCCAATGAAATTGGAGCCATTATGAAAAAGCGTTTGCCCAACGCCGATATCAGAATTTGTATTTTAGGACATATCCAACGTGGCGGTGCACCAAGTTGTTTAGACCGTTTAATTGCAAGCCGTATGGGCTTTCATGCAGTAGAGTGTTTAATGGAAGGACGCATTAATGTGATGGTAGGTATTGTAAACAACAAAGTACATTACACCCCACTCGACAACGCCGTAAAAGCAAAACAAAAAATATCGCAAGACTGGTTTAAGATTGTAAAAATATTAGCCAGCTAAAACCCCCCATTAAGAAAAAAGCAATTCAAGCAAGAAAAGATTATGTCGAAAAATTTAGAAAAATACCTATACAGAAACATGGACAAGCAAGCAGGACTTGCACACATGGATCACCGCACAAAAATTGTTGCAACCGTAGGACCCGCTTGTGATAAATATGATCAGTTGTTGGCACTTGTAAAAGCAGGCGTGAATGTATTTCGTTTAAATTTTTCCCACGGTAGCCATCAAGATAAAAAAACAATCATTGAACATATTCGTACCATCAATAAAACAGAACCTTACAACATTGCTATATTGGGTGATTTGCAAGGGCCTAAATTAAGAGTAGGTGAAATTGAAAATAATGCACTAGATGCAAAAGTTGGAGAGGTACTTACCTTTACCAACGAAAAATGTATTGGTACCCACGAAAGAATTTATGTCTCCTACCCTAACCTAGCTGGTGATGTGGTAATCGGTAATACCATTATGATTGATGATGGTAAAATTGAAGTAAAAGTATTATCGGTAGAGCCAAGTGGCGACGTAAAAGTTACGGTAACACTGGGTGGTATTATCTCTTCCAAAAAAGGATTAAACTTACCAGACACAAAGATTTCTTTACCAGCACTAACGGAAAAAGATTTAGAGGATTTGGATTTCATGATCAAAGAAGAGCTAGACTGGATAGCACTAAGCTTTGTTAAAAGAGTTGCTGACATTGAAATGCTTAGAGCCATTTTAGTTAAAAATAACAGCAAGTCAAAAATCATTGCAAAAATTGAAATGCCTGAAGCCCTCACCAATATCAGAGAAATTATTTTAGCTTCAGATGGTATCATGGTGGCACGTGGAGATTTAGGAGTTGAACTTCCTGTAGAGCGCATCCCACTCATTCAAAAAGAACTCATTAGAAAATGTATACACAGAGGCAAGCCGGTTATTGTGGCCACTCAAATGATGGAGAGCATGATTGACAGGGTGAAGCCCAACAGAAGTGAAATCACAGACGTTGCAAACGCTGTGTTAGAAGGTGCCGATGCAGTGATGCTTTCTGGAGAAACTGCAGCAGGCAACCATCCCGCACTTGTAGTAGAAACCATGTGTAAGATTATCAAAGAAGTAGAAAAAACAGAATACCGTTACAACCGTTCTTCAGATTTAAAACCACAACCACAATCTCCATCATTTTACAGTGATGCCGTTTGTTACAGCGCTTGTAAAATTTCTGAAGATGTAAATGCACATGCACTTGTGGGCATGACACAAAGTGGATACACTGGTTTTATGCTTAGTAGTTTTAGACCATCATCGCCTCTATTTATTTTTACCAAAGAAAGATCGTTGGTAAACCAATTAAGTTTAAGCTGGGGCGTACGCGCATTTTACTACCCCGAAGAAGAAAGTTTAGATGATATTGTGACCGATCAAATTGGTATCTTAAAAGAGCGTGGCTTTGTAAAAGAAGGTGATGTAGTGGTCAATACGGGAAGTACACCCATTGCAGACCACTTACCTACCAACGTAATTAAGCTCACAACTGTCAAATAATGAAAACATTTTTTACCATAATTGCACACCCTATGAAAAAAGTATTTACAGCTATCACCCTTTTCGTTTGCATGATTGTAAACGCACAAGAAGTGAGTATTATTCCGCAGCCTACTAGCTTAAAAGTAAATGAAGGTACTTTTAGTATTTCAGCAAAAACACCTCTTCATATCAAAACTGCAGGGCAGCAAAAAGCAGCTAACTTTTTAAATAAGTATTTGCAAGAATTTTATGGCTTTCAGTTAAAAGTAACAATGGGTGCAGGTGCAAAAAATGCAATTAGCCTGGTTAACAATAATAAAGATGCTGTTAGAGGTACCTACACTTTAGAATCATCTAGTAATGGCGTTGCTATTAATGGCGCCAACGAAGAGGGTGTGTTTTATGGTGTACAATCCCTCATTCAATTATTACCCATTCAAAAATCGGCAACATTAAATATTCCTGCGGTAAGCATTTTGGATCAACCAAGATTTGTTTACAGAGGTATGCACTTAGATGAAGGCCGCCATTTTTTGGGTCTAGACTTTGTAAAAAAGTACATCGACTTTATTGCGATGTATAAGTTAAATACATTTCATTGGCATTTAACTGAAGACCAAGGTTGGAGAATAGAAATTAAAAAATATCCGAAGTTAACATCCGTGGGTGGTTACCGTAATGCTAATATTATTGGTCGTTACCCTGGCAAAGGAAGCAACAATACAAAGTATGGTGGTTTTTATACACAATCACAAATCAAAGAAATTGTGAAATACGCTGCTGATAGATTTGTAACCATCATTCCTGAAATTGAAATGCCAGGCCATGCAAGTGCTGCTATTGCTGCTTATCCAGAACTTAGTTGTTTTCCAAACGAATCAACACCTGCAATACCTACCATGCACAGTGCTGCTACACTTGAGGCTTTAAAAAAGCCAGGTACTAAAATTGTACAAGAAACATGGGGTGTATTT
The DNA here is from genome assembly GCA_040403595.1 of Sediminibacterium sp. Classification (GTDB taxonomy): domain Bacteria; phylum Bacteroidota; class Bacteroidia; order Chitinophagales; family Chitinophagaceae; genus Sediminibacterium. The sequence goes on from JBBAKI010000010.1 coordinate 54,578, forward strand.
GATGATGTATTTGTGCCTTCAGACAACACTTTTACGTTTTTACAAAATGTACTCGATGAAGTAATGGCATTATTCCCTTCTACTTATATTCATATTGGTGGAGATGAGTGTCCTAAAGAATCTTGGAAAAGATCTGAATTTTGCCAAAAATTGATTAAAGAAAAAGGCTTAAAAGACGAACATGGTTTACAGAGTTATTTTATTGGCAGAATCGAAAAATATTTAAACAGCAAAGGCCGTCAAATTATTGGTTGGGACGAAATTTTAGAAGGTGGCCTTGCTCCAAATGCAACTGTAATGAGCTGGCGTGGTGAAATGGGCGGCATTCAGGCAGCTAAAGAAAAACATACCGTTATTATGACACCAGGTGGATGGATGTATTTTGACCACCAACAAAATAAAAAAGAAGATTCTGTTACCATTGGCGGATACACAACAATACAAAAAGTATATAGTTACGATCCACTTCCTAAGGATATGGATCCTGCCGATTACAAATATGTATTAGGTGCACAAGCCAATGTTTGGACAGAGTATATGAACAATACTGCCAAAGCAGAATACATGGTATTCCCTCGTATCAGTGCCTTAAGTGAAGTACTATGGAGTAGTAAAGAAAATAAGAGCTGGCCTAGTTTTGAAAAGAAATTATTACATGAATTTAAACGCTACGATAATTTTAAAATAAATTATAGCAAGGCTTATTTTAACCCAGAGAATAATTAATTTATACTGTAATAACAATTTGTTATGATAGACGCATTTGAAAAAGTCCCCGTTCAAATTTTTCCTTCCTCAAAAGAAGGATCTGCATTTGTGGCGCAGGAAATAGCTGCCCTTATTAAAGAAAAAGTAGCACAAGGTAAAAACTGTGTACTTGGTTTAGCAACGGGCTCTACTCCTATTAAATTATACCAAGAGCTTGTAAGACTCCACAAAGAAGAAGGACTGAGTTTTAAAAATGTAGTTACGTTTAATTTAGACGAATATTTTCCGATAGAAAAAGATGCACCACAAAGCTATTGGAGCTTTATGCATCATCATTTGTTTAACCACATCGATATAGATCCAAAAAATATTCATATCCCTAGTGGCAAATGGCCCAAAGAAGAAATTAAAAAACATTGCGCCGATTATGATGCTGCGATCGTTCATGCAGGCGGTATCGATTTACAAATTTTAGGTATTGGTGGTAATGGACATATTGGTTTTAACGAACCAGGTTCAAGTATCATTTCAAAAACAAGACTTGTAAACCTTGCCAACAATACAAGACTTGCTAATGCTTACGAGTTTTCGCATTTATCCAAAGTGCCGCGTCTTGCGGTTACGATGGGTATTGGAACCATCATGCATTCGAAGCGTATTTTACTAATGGCATTTGGCAACAAAGGTGAAATTATTACCAAAGCTGCCGAAGACGATGTAACGGAGCAAGTGCCTGCAAGTATTTTACAAGAACATCCTGATTGTACTTTTATTGTAGACACCACTGTTTCTGAATCATTAACGCGTATAAAATCGCCGTGGTTAACAGGCAACTGTGTGTGGGATAAAAAATTAATGAAGCGCGCCGTTATTGAGCTTTCATTAAAACTTGGTAAAGAAGTATTAAGCCTTACGGCCAAAGATTATAACGAAAATGGTTTAGCAGATTTACTCGTAGAAAAAAATGACGCCTACGAAATTAATTTAGAAGTGTTTTATATGTTAAGGGATAGCTTAACAGGTTGGCCTGCTGGTAAGCCCAATGCTGTTATTCCTGCGCATCCAGAAAGAAGCAATCCGTATCCAAAAAAATGTTTGATATTTTCTCCACACCCCGACGATGATATTATTAGCATGGGTGGAACGTTTATGCGTTTACATGAACAAGGAAACGAAGTACATGTGGCGTATCAAACCAGTGGTAACATTGCGGTATCTGATGAGTTTGTAACACGCTTTTTAGACTTTGCTGTAGGTTTCGAAGACCTATTTGGCATCGATAATAAAAAGAGTCAAGAGATTTTACAAGCTGCGCGTAATTATATTGCCACCAAACAAAAAGGTGGTTTAGATTCTCCAGAAATCAGAGCCATTAAAGGACTTATCAGACAATGTGAGGCAAAAGCAACTTGTAGATATGTGGGGTTAAAAGAACATCAATACCATTTCCAAAATTTACCTTTTTATGAAACAGGTAAAATAGAAAAGAACCCAATGGGTGAAGCGGATGTGCTTCAAACCATGGAATTTTTAAGAAAAATTCAGCCGCATCAAATTTATTGCGCTGGCGATTTAGCGGATCCACATGGTACGCATAAAGTTTGTTTAGATGTTGTTTTTGAAAGTATGCGCCGCTTAAAAGCCGCTGGTGATGCTTGGGTTAAAGACTGCTGGGTTTGGTTATACAAAGGTGCATGGCAAGAATGGGATATTGCAGATATTGAAATGGCCATTCCAATGAGTCCAGACCAAGTTATCAAAAAACGTTTTGGCATATTTATACATCAATCACAAAAAGACAGTGTTCCATTTCAGGGAACTGATATGCGCGAATTTTGGCAAAGAGCAGAAATACGCAATGCCAACACCGCACAATTGTATGCTGCTTTAGGTCAAACTAAATATGCAGCGATAGAGGCGTTTGTAAGGTGGCATTATTAAACCAAGCTATGGAGCAGCAAAACGGTACTAGCATTTTTTCCTGGTCTGAGGCATGGGCTATACGTTCTTTTAAAATAAAAACGATCGTAGCACTTACCTTGGTAGCCATTATTTTATTAATGCTCCCTACTTTTTTTGCTTTTATAGAAAAAAGAGAAGGCATTGTACTCCAAGATTTTGTGCTTGAACGTATTCCTGCCATGGATGTTTCGATCCCTACATTTGTAATTATATGGAGTGTTGTACTCTTGGTTTTTTACAGAATCTACCAAAACCCAAGGCTTTTTTTGCTTGTTGCATACGGTTTTATTTTAATGTGTTTAGCCCGCATCTTAACCATAAGCTTATTCCCCCTCAACCCACCTGCTGGTATTATTGAGTTAAAAGACCCCATTGCCAATATTGCATATGGTGCAAAAGGCATTTTTATCACAAAAGACCTGTTCTATTCGGGTCATACGGGCAATATGTTCCTGTTTTTTCTATGTTTACAGGGTAAATGGGACAAAATAATAACCCTTACGGCCTCCTTTTTGATTGGTTTACTGTTACTTATACAGCATATCCATTACAGCATAGATGTAATTGCCGCCTTTCTTTTTACATATTTTATCTATTTAGGGGCCAAAAAACTCGCTTTTTTTTAATGGATTGTGTACCTTTGTATGTTCATAGCCTTTAATAAGGTAACATATTAATAATCATTCCTTAACATTAAAGTCATACTTATAGATGAATAAAGTAAGCATGAAAATATGGGACAGCACCTTTGAACTGGGAGATGCTGTTAGTGAAGAGCAATTGGCCTTTTTTAAGGAGCATGGCGTGATTGTATTTAGAAATTTTTTACCAAAAGAACAGGTAGCAACTTATATAGCAGAGCAACAAAGATTGGAAACGCAATGGATTGCAGAAAAAAAAGAAAAGGTAAATGGCATTCCATTAAAGTTTGGTAAAGACGATAAAGGCAACACAACTATTCAACGTCTTTGTTTTAGCTCCTTACACAGCGACCCTTTACAACAATTATTAGCAGACCCACGTTTACAAGCATTAACTGAATTTTTACACCCTTATGATGGACGTGTAGCAGAAAATGAAAAAGATGGTTTGGTGATCAACAACTATATCAACACCCCAAATAGTACATTCACGCAAATGGGATGGCACACAGATAGTCCTCGCGATTTATTTATGGGTCAAAAAATTATGCCCATGCTTAACGTAGGTATTCATTTAGACACTTGTCCTTATGATAATGGTGGATTAAGGGTAATACCTGGTACACATACCCAAGGCATGTTTAAATTACTCTTTGGTAAAAAGTACTTTTTAGACAATAACGACGATCCTCGCGAAGTTGGTTTTAATATCAACGCTGGCGATTTATCGGTACATGATGGACGTTTATGGCACCGCGTTAAGCAATCACCTAATTATGGTGAAGCCAGCAGACGCCGTGTAATGTATGTTCCTATCGTTACGGGTAAATACAAACCAAAAGACGAAAACAGCAAAACACCTTTCTACCACAGATTTACGGGTAAGGTTCACCACTAATTTTCACCTATCATGATGCCATTTGCATTAATTACTGGCGGAGGCAAAGGCATTGGTAAATGTATTGCCACAGAACTTGCTAAAAAAAAGTATCACGTACTTTTAGTAGCAAGAGATGAAAAGTCTTTACAGGAACACGCCACTAGCCTTTCAAATACCTATGGTGTTGCTGCGCATTACCTTGCATTAGATTTAGGTAAAGCGGGTGCTACGCAAACATTAATGGACTGGATCACGTCCAACAATTATAATGTGGGCATACTTGTAAATAATGCGGGTTATGGACTTAGTGGCCCTTTTACAAAATATAACGCCATCGACCATCTCGAAATGATGCGTGTAAATATGGAAGTGCCTGTTGCATTAACGGCTGCCCTACTTCCCTTGCTTACAAAAAATGCACCGTCTTATATTTTAAATGTTGCCAGTTCGGCAGCTTACCAAGCTGTACCTGGTCTTTCGGTATACGCCGCTTCTAAATCATTTGTTTTAAGTTTTAGCAGAGGCCTCAGACATGAACTCAAAAACACCGGTGTATCGGTTACAGCGGTAAGCCCAGGTTCTACCGATACCAACTTTGCCAACAGAGCCGATGTAGGCCCTAAAGCGCTTAAAACCGCCGAAAAAGTAAATATGACACCTGAAGCAGTAGCTGCTATTGCAGTAACCGCCTTATTTGACAAAAAACCGGAAGTAATTACCGGTTTTATTAATAAACTGGGTGCCTTTTTTGTGTGGTTATTGCCTAAAAAACTAGCAGAATCAATCGCTGCTGGCCTTTATGGACTATAATTTTGAATAAAAAAGCATTCCTTTTTTGCCGTTAATCTTTTAGAGATTATATTTGCAGCCCCTTAGGGTAATGGCTGCGTAGCTCAACTGAATAGAGTACCTCACTACGGATGAGGGGGTTTTAGGTTTGAATCCTAACGCGGTCACAAAGCCTCACTTTTAAGTGAGGCTTTTTTTATGCAGTAGAAATGTGGCGCCTGCACGAAATGCAGGCAATGGCTATGATATGCGGCTTTGCGTAAGCCAAATACGAAAGGAACGAGCGAACGAAGTGAGCGAGCATCCTAAAATCACAAAAAAGCCCCTTACACGCATGCAAGGGGCTAAGAAATATAAATTTTAAGTTATTATATTAATCGGGCATCAACATAGCCAACTTTGCTTCTAGCTCAGCATGTAGTTTTTCGCTATTACCCAAAATACGCATTACAAATTTTCCATTTTGATCAATCAGAAATTTAGTGGGGTAACCATTAATGTCAAACTCTTTAACAAGATCTAAAATTGCAGGATCATATAAAATTTGAGCCCAAGTTAATCCATCTTCTTTGATTGCTTTTCTCCAGGCAATATCTTGTACTTTCTTATCTCTAGTGCTATTGGCAAGTTCATTGGAAATACCAATTATTTCAAAGCCTTTTGAATTGTACTTTTTATATAAATCTTTTAATGCTGGATGACTCATTCTACAAGGAACACACCAACTACCCCAAAAGTCAATTAATACAACTTTACCTTTAAAAGCAGCAATATCAACTATAGAACCGTCGATACCTTCTTGAGCAAAAGGTATTACAGGCTTGCCTACTGCGGTTTTTTTATTGCTTTCTATTTTTAAATTATGGGCTTGACCTGTTACCGAATTCTTATGCTCTGTTTTTAGCGCATTAAATCTTTTTTCTGATTCATTAACAGGTAAAATTAAAAAAAGAGACTGCAAAACCAACAAGGATGTAAATGATGAAGGATTATCATTCAAAAATTGGATACGCATGGCTTGATTTATTTTCTTTAAACTAGTAAGTTTTTGAGAAATATCATAGTTGCCAATAGTGTCCTTATCGTTTCTTTTTTTATTCTGCTCTTTTTGCAATGTCCATGTTTCAATTGCATTAGGTAAATCCGCAACTCGCAAGTTATTATACAAAACAACTTCGGGATGTTTACTTTCTACAGTTGCTGTGAAAATTTGATTTGCATCTCCGATAATTGTAATATCTGTATTGGCTAGTAAAAAAGCTAAGGCTGGAGCTGGCATAATTGCTTTACCTACTCTTAAATATAAACTCGTATCCATCACTTCCACCCTTACAAACTGAGGATCAACAGTTTTACCCTCCCAAACAACTAAGTCTTCACCTTGCTTAACCAATGTATCAACATCAGAACGACCGTTTTTTTGAAAAACAACCTTTACATTATGATCACCGAGTCCTTTTATATGCATTGTAACTTTAAAGCCCTCTTGAGCATGCATGATAAAGGGTAACATTAAAAGTAAAATTGAAGCTAAATATTTCATAGATTTTTTTTATTTATTATCAGCCATTGATGGATTTAAAATTAATACAGCCGGGGGAATTTTTAGAGTAAGTCTATCTGATTTTAAAGTAAAAACAGTTCCATCTAATGGGTGCGTTCCGTCAATATTATTGTATACAGCATCGTTTGATAATCTTCTCATATCAAACCATCTCCAACCTGTACCCGCAAATTCGCGTAGTCTTTCATTTAAAATTAACTTAACTATTGCCTCCTGAGTTGTAGCAATAACAGTGGTTTCAAGTGCACTCATTCTACTTGAACGAAAAAATTCTACATCAACTTTTGCTCCAGCAACATCACCAGCTCTTCCCTTACATTCACGCAAATAACCTCCACAACAAGCAAACATGAAAAACGAGAAAGACCTTATTGCACGAAGTGGCAACAGTTGTGAGCTTTGTAAATCAACAACCAACTTAACTGTGTACGAAGTACCTACAAACAATGAGGAAGGACTTCTCCTATGCGCAAAATGTTCAGCTCAACTCAATAAAAAAGAAGAACTAGATAGTACGCACTGGGCATGTTTAAATGAAGCGATGTGGAGTGAAGTTCCAGCGGTACAAGTAGTAAGCTGGCGTTTATTGAATAGATTAAAAGATCAAAGTTGGGCTGCAGATGCACTTGACATGATGTATTTTGATGACGATACCATGGCATGGGCAAAATCTACGGGAGATCATGAAAATGATGGCAGTGTAGATTTGCACAAAGACAGTAATGGTATGATATTACAAGATGGCGACACCGTGGTGCTTACAAAATCATTGGATGTAAAAGGTTCTACCCTGAATGCTAAACTAGGTACGGTGGTTAAAAACATTAGACTTGTAGCCGACAATACCGAGCAAATAGAAGGAAAAATTGAAGGACAAACCATTGTCATTCTTACCAAATATGTAAGAAAAGGCTAATCAACAATTGCTATTAAAAATACAAGAGGCTTCCACTTAGTTTTCCATTACTAAGTGAGAGTGCTGGTGCCGGTAGTTTGATAAAGTTTAAAAAAGTAAACACTCCCCTCACCCATTTTTTATTTGTTTTGATACGTTCAAAATCTACATCAATAGACAAATAATATTGGCGACTTCTTTTTAAATCGGGGCGGGCATAGTACTGGTTGTTAGCTATCCAGTTATTTGAGTAACCGCCATAGGTATTATCAATACCATAGCCGGTAGCAATGTTTAACCACTTAGGAACTTTTGCCTCGGGCCAAATACTTTTAATGTTGGCACTCAGCCAAATGGTTTGTGCATTGTAATCTTTTAAAAACCTTTCTGGCAAAGACTTTCCAAAATAATTATTGGCGCGCGCCTGAATAGCAGGGTCAGCGTAATTTGTATAATGTGCACTATATTTTAAACGAAATTTTTGTTCTTTCCATTTGAGTTGTTGTGCACTCCACAATAAAACGCCCGCTGTATTTGCCGACATATCCAGCCAACTCCAACCCCAATTATCAGAAAAACCATCCATGGTTTCAATAATGGTCAAATACGAAATACTGGTAAGTGCTGATAGTGTTACCGCCTTTTTTTCTGAAACACCTGTCCATGCCCAAGCTTTATGGCTTATGCGTGCCAAATTATAACTAGAATAAAAATGCCCAGCCTTATCCATTTGAAGCCATTCTTTTCCATCGTTGTAAAAATGGAAACGACTTCTTGGATAATTGGCATACCATGTTTTATTTAGAGAAATAAAGGAAGCGCCATAAGTACCTCCAAAAATAGCGGCCACCAAGTGCTTTCTTTTAGTAATAGTAGCAGAATCGGTTGCACTAGCATCCTGTGCCTTAGCCACAGTAACCAACAAGAAACAAGACAGGATTAGTAATAAATGACGCATACTATATTTTAAAAGCCTAAATTTAGTGCGAAATTAATTACCCGCATGAAAATTGAGCTTTGGTCTGTTGGCAAACCGCACGAATCGTATGCAAAAGTTGGCATCGAAGACTTTTCAAAGCGTATCACTAATTATTTTCCGGCTAGCTGGCATATTATTGGTCCACCAAAAAATGCAGGTAGTTTAGCCGAGGCTGCATTAAAAAAAGCAGAAGCTGCCATTATTTTACAGGGAATCGACCCTTCCGATTATTTGGTATTATTAGACGAAAGAGGCCAAACTTTTACGTCGCCTAAACTGGCTAGTTTTTTGCAACAAAGAGCCAACGAGAGAACCCGTAAAATTGTATTTTTAATAGGCGGTGCTTTTGGTGTAGATGAATCGGTATTTAATAGAGCTGATTTTTGCTGGAGCTTATCACCCCTCGTATTCCCGCATATGCTGGTTAGGCTTATTTTAGCAGAGCAGGTATACCGTGCTTGCACCATTTTAAGAAACGAAAAATACCACCACAATTAATTTTATGAATACGATAACACTTACTATTTTAATTATAACTGTTGCCCTTTCCTTATTTGGTTTTGCCAATAAAAAAGTGATTGATGATTTTATTTTTTATCCACCAGCCATTAAAAATAACAATGAGTGGTGGCGCTTTATGACCAATGGCTTTATCCATGCCGATCTTGGGCATTTGGCTTTTAACATGTTTTCGTTGTATATGTTTGGTGATTTTGTAGAAAAATATTTTATTGTTTTATTTAATGAAAAAGGGAAGGTGCTTTATTTAGCCATGTACCTGACAGCACTTGTTGTTTGCTTAATTCCCACCTATATCACGCAAAGAAATAGCAATAACTACAGAAGCCTTGGTGCTTCCGGTGCAGTATCTGCGGTAGTTTTTGCAGGTGTATTTTTAGACCCTACCATTAAAATTGGACTCTTTATAATTCCACCCATTATTCCTGGTTTTATTTTTGGCCCCCTATATTTACTCATGACCATTTATATGTCTAAAAGAGGTGGCGACAATATCAACCATTCTGCTCACTTTTGGGGTTCTGTTTGGGGTGTAGGCTTTTTAATTATTGCATGTAAAATCTTCCCAGGCTTTGATCCAATACAAAATTTTGTAAGCCAGGTATCTGCTTATTTACACCTATAATACGTTGGGTAAAAAGCTAAGCTTTACTGCAGCAGTAGAAGCTGGTGTAATTTTAAAGCGGTTGTCTATACGGTAGCCAATTACCCATACAATGCGGTTATCTGATACCAATACCCACACTTTTTCTTTGGCTGTTTTAGAAAGCTTGAGATCAATAAAAAATTTACTGAGCTTCTTTTTCTTTTGCATGCCCAGCGGATAAAAATAATCTCCAGTTGCTGCGGGACGTAAAATAAGCGGAAATTGTAAAGCAACACAATCCAATATGCAGGTATTGTTATCAGAAGTTTCGGGCAGCTCAGCTGCAGTAGTTTGTAAAGCTAGCTTTCCGCCCGGAAAATTAATAGATGCATCGTTTTGCTCCACCACTACTACACTCGTACTATTGGCAGTAGCAAGCGGCGCTACAATCATCCAGTTTCTATTTTTAATTAAGCGGTGCGTTGGAGAAATTAACACTGCTCCATTGTGTGCACTTAACAATTTAATTGCTTCGGGCATTTGAGCCGCGGTAAAACCAAATGGATATAGCATCTCAAAAGTAATGGTATCCAGTGGCTTTGCTTTTTGCCACATTAAAACAGGAATATGAATTTCGTTGCCATTGATAAATTGAAGCTTACTTACCATTTTTTGCATGGCTGCTTTATACACTTCCGATACTTCTCTTAGATGCTTGATAGTGTGTAAAATATTTTGTTCCGACTGCGGATATACTTCCCTCACAGCAGGCAATACCTGATGTCTAAAAAAGTTACGGGCATATTTATCGCTACTATTAGAGCTGTCTTCAACAAAAGCAATGCCCGCCTCTTTAGCGTAGTCTAGTATTTCTTGTTTATAAAAAATAAGTAGAGGACGAAGCAAACGCTCTTTTACTTTATAAGGCTCAATACCAGTTAAGCCTGCAATCCCAGTACCCCTGCACAAATGCATAAATACCGTTTCAATATTATCATTGGCGTGATGCGCCGTTATTACAATCGTATTAAAAGTAGCAAACCATGCATAACGCAAATCTCTGGCCGCTTCCTGAATAGATATTTTATGCGCACTTGCATATTCCTGTGTAGCAAAATGTTTGCAAGAAAAAGGAACGTCTAATGTAACTGCGAGCTTTTTTACAAATTCTTCATCCCTAGCACTCTCCGCTCCTCTCAATGTAAAATTACAATGTGCAATTTCAAAATTAATGCCAGCAGCTTTTAATAAATGGGCAAGCGCCACACTATCAGCGCCGCCGCTAACAGCGAGCACAAAATGGCCATCCGCACTAAATTGAGGAAAGGTTTGAGCCCAGTGTTTATTAAACCTAGCTTGCAAGTGCATATGCTATGCTCCTTTTTTTACTTCTTTAGCCCAAGTATCTTTTAATCCAACGGTTCTATTGAATACCAGTTTTGTTGGGGCGCTGTCTTTGTCGGCACAAAAATATCCTTTGCGCAAAAATTGAAAACCAACGCCCATACTATCTTGTAACAAAGCAGGCTCTGCGTATGCATGTGGCACTAGCGTTAAAGATTCTGTATTGATATAATCTTTAAAATCTCCTTCGGCACCCGCAACATCTTCAACATTAAATAAACGGTCATACAAACGTACCTCTGCAGGTATGGCATGCGCAGCACTTACCCAGTGAAGTGTTCCTTTAACGTGAATACCAGAAGTATCTGAACCACTCTTGCTTTCAGGAATATACGAGCAGTGAAGTTCTGTTACATTGCCGTTAGCATCTTTTAAAAAATCGTCACACTTGATAATGTAAGCGCTTTTTAAACGAACCATTTGACCAGGCGCTAATCTAAAATATTTTTTAGACGGCTCTTCCATAAAATCGTCACGCTCAACAAAAATTTCTTTGCTAAAAGGAACTTCTCTTGTACCTCCATTTGCATCTTCTGGATTGTTTTCTGAATGGAGTATTTCACCCTCACCATTGTAGTTGGTGATAATCACTTTTAATGGATCAAAAACCACCATGCGGCGCACGGCTATTTTATTTAAATCTTCACGCACACAAAATTCAAGTAAACTAATATCAATTAAGTTATCACGTTTTGCAATACCAATACGGTCACAAAATTCTCTGATAGCCGCTGCAGGATAGCCTCTACGGCGCATACCAGAAATAGTAGACATACGTGGATCATCCCAACCTGTCACATGATTTTCTTGAACTAGTTGCAATAATTTACGCTTACTCATAACCGTATAAGTCATGTTTAAACGCGCAAACTCGTATTGCTTAGATGGAAAAATCGACAATTTTTCTATAAACCAGTTGTACAGTTCTCTGTGTGGAATAAACTCTAGCGTACAAACTGAGTGTGTAATATTTTCGATGGCATCACTTTGTCCATGTGCAAAATCGTACATCGGATAAATGCACCATTTGTTGGCGGTTCTGTGGTGATGCGCGTGTTTAATTCTATAAATAATAGGATCACGCATAAGCATGTTACTACTAGATAAATCAATTTTAGCGCGTAATACTTTTTCGCCATCGGCGTATTTACCAAGGCGCATGTCTTCAAAAAGTTGCAAATTTTCGGCGACGGTTCTGTTCCTATATTTATTAGGAGTTCCTGCCTCTGTATGCATTCCTTTTTGCATCGCAATTTCTTCGCTGGTACTATCGTCTACATACGCAAGACCCATTTCTATTAATCGAACGGCAAAGCCATGGATTTGATCAAAATAATTGGAAGCGTATAATTCTTCGGCCCATTTAAACCCAAGCCATGTAACATCGTTTTTAATACTTTCTACGTATTCTGTTTCTTCAGTAACCGGATTGGTATCATCAAAACGCAAATTGGTGGAACCACCATATTTTTGAGCCAATCCAAAATTCAAACAAATACTTTTTGCGTGACCAATGTGTAAATAACCATTGGGCTCAGGCGGAAAGCGCGTTACAATCGACTGATATTTGCCAGCCGCTAAATCTAATTCTACAATTTCTTCAATAAAATTCAAACTCTTTTCTTCAGACATGTTCACCTTTTTTACGCTGCAAAGTTACGCTAAAATCGACGCTATAGGTCGTAAGCGCCTATAAATTGGGTAGCCGTTACCATATCTGGGTGCATGAGCCTATCTACTGCCACAAATGACACTTTTTCTCGTAATGCTGCCACTAGTTTTTCGATGGGTTCGGAGCTCTTTGCAGGCCTTCTAAAATCAAGTGCTTGTGCCGCACTTAATAGTTCTATGGCTAGTACTTTTTCTACATTATCAATAACGCGCAAACATTTGGTAGCCGCGTTGGCACCCATGCTCACATGGTCTTCTTGGTTATTAGACGACGAAATACTATCTACAGAAGCTGGGGTGCAAAGTTGTTTGTTTTCACTCACTATACCTGCTGCGGTATACTGCGGAATCATAAATCCAGAATGAAGCCCTGGATCTTTCACTAAAAACAAAGGAAGATCGCGCTGACCACTTAACAACTGATAGGTTCTGCGCTCCGAAATATTAGCCAGCTCGCTCATGGCGATGGCTAAATAATCGAGTGAAATAGCAAGCGGTTGACCATGAAAATTACCGCCACTCAAAATTAAATCTTCGTCAGGAAAAATATTAGGATTATCCGTTACCGAATTTATTTCGCGCATAAAAATGGACAGTACATGGTTAAATGCATCAATCGTAGCACCATGTACCTGCGGTATACATCTAAAAGAATATGGATCCTGAATTTGTTTATTGGTTGATTCGACTATACTGCTACCTACTAAATATGCACGTAATTTTGTAGCCGTTTGCACCTGCCCTTCATGTGCTCTAATCCTGTGTATTTGCGGGCTTAAAGGCTCTGTGGTACAATTAAAAGCATCAAAGGACAGTGCTGCAATTAACTGCGCCATTTCAATTAAATGTTCTGCTTTTTGTAAACAGTACATGCCATAAGCACTCATAAACTGAGTCCCATTAATGAGCGCCAACCCTTCTTTACTTTGTAGTTTTATAGGGCTCCATTTGAAGCGTTCCATAATACTAGCTGTATTATGTGTAACGCCATTAATGGTTACTTCGCCAAGTCCTAAAAGTGGTAAACTTAAATGACTAAGGGGCGATAAATCACCAGATGCACCCAGTGATCCTTGCGTGTAAATAACTGGAAGTACCCGGTTATTGTACATTTCCAATAAACGTTTTACCGTTTCAATTTGTACCCCACTATGCCCATAACTCAACGACTTAATTTTAAGCATGAGCATGAGTTTAACAATGGGCTCCGGCACCTGCTCTCCCAGTCCGCAAGCATGTGAAACAATTAAATTGTATTGAAGTTGCTCAATTTGAGAATCGTCGATGGTAATGTTTTGTAGGAACCCAAACCCGGTATTAATGCCGTAATAATTTTTGTCTTTTTGGGCCATTTTTTGATCCAAAAAAGCACGACATCCAGTGATGCGGTCATGGGCATCAAAAGTGATAGAAACGTCCTGATTATAGGCTAAAAGGTTTTTAACCTGGATAAAATGAAGCCACTTTTGGTCTAATGGCAGGTAATTATAACTCACGAGTAAGCGTTTGATGCAAATTAATGACTTTTAGAAAAACGAGGCTAACTAATTAGGATTTAGCCTTATTTGATTGAATTCATTTGAAATTATGGCCATTTTTTCTTTAATTTGCGCCACTCTAATCAGGACCGGTAGCTCAGCTGGATAGAGCAACTGCCTTCTAAGCAGTAGGTCATTGGTTCGAATCCAATCCGGTTCACTTAACACTAGTAAGGGTTTCAGTCAAAAACTGAGACCCTTATTTATTTACTGGTTTAAACATAGTTTAATATACTGATTTACTTAAATATAAAAAATATTTAATGAATTATCATGTGCGCCGCTACTAATTATTAAATAAAGTAATATATTTAGTTTGACTAAACCAACAATCATGAGAATTCAAAAAAATCAATTTTCACTTTCATTTTATTTTTCCTCTCATTTCATCTTCTAAGCGCCCAAACTATAAATGCTAAGAAAGATGACATAGTGAATTCTACTGCAGCTGATTTTTTATCAAATTATTCTGAATTCTCAAAAGACGATTTTTTTATTTTATCACAAGATGTTTTTTCATATTTTGGATTGAGTGATGAATATTCTACTCAATTAAAAAAAACAAACTTTATTAAGTCTAAAGAATATAAAGTTTTATCTGATTCATTAAATAAATTAAAGGCAGAATTTAAACAATCTCTTAAATACATCTATTTAAAAGGTGTTGATGTTAATGGAGAATCAGAATACAATATGAAAGCTGGAGGCTTTTATTTTGACACTCAATCTTCATACTTTACACATGTTTTACAGCCAAAAAATACATATGAATCAAATGATAATATAAAGATTAAATTTTTAAACTTAAATACAGTTATCAAAAACGAACGCCAAAGTGACTATGATAAACTAACTCGAATTTCACCAACACCTGAACAGCATATTTTTATCCCATGTAATACCAAAATTGGCGAATTAATTGAGAGTAGTTCTTCTAACCCACAAGTATATATTTTCTTTACCCCTAACTCTATACTCCACAATAAACAAGTAGATTCATATACTTCAACAGTTTATAGTTACAAATACGAGTACGTTGATTATTTAAATGTAACCGTAAAACGAATTATTGTTGTTGCAGATGATAAAATAGTAATAAATAAAGTATACTAAAATTGAATTATTTTAATCTAGTAAAAAAATCCAACTAGACCCCAACATTGTTCACAAAGCCCCAAACACCTATTTTTGGGGCTTTTTCATGCCATTTCCTTACCATTTCCCATTAATTTTCACGACATTTACAAGGACGTGTTAAAATCTTGTACATACTTATTATTGAGCATTTTATGCATCTTAGGAGGCATCAATAAACCTTTGGCACAAGGCTGCCCTCCTAATATTGGTTTTGAAACAGGCAATTTAGCCAACTGGGAATCCTATGATGGGTTTATATCCAAGTCCAATGGTTCAATAAGTATGGCATTGGTAAGCCCTCTAGATGGTAAGCATACCATCATCACCAACTTCCCCGGCACAACCGCCAAAGACTATTATGGTGCTTTCCCTACCAGTTGTCCTAATGGCAGTGGCTACTCTGTAAAACTTGGTAATGATCAAACCCAGGGCGAAGCTCAAAGTGTGCAATACACGTTTACGGTTCCTGCCACTGAGGGTGATTATAGTATTATTTATAATTACGCGGTTGTTTTTGAAAACCCAACTGGGCATCAAGACTGGGAACAACCAAAATTTACGGTAAAGGTTTTTAATGTTACCGATAATAAATATGAAACCTGTGGTGCTTTTGAATTTATATCGGCACCCAACCTTCCTGGTTTTAAAGAATCAACCGTAAAAAAATTAGTGTACTACAAAGATTGGGCCCCCATCACTTTAAAATTACCTGGTTACCAAGGTAAAACCTTGAGGCTCGAATTTACTACCAACGACTGTGCCAAAGGTGGCCATTTTGGTTATGCCTATTTAGACGTAAATGATAACTGTACCACACCGGTAACGGGTAACGTTTTTTGCACCAATATTACGGGGCTTAGTTTAACGGCGCCTTATGGCTTTGCCGATTACAAGTGGTTTACCGACGATTTTTCTAAACAATTAGGTAGTGATGTCGTACTTACTATTTCACCAGCACCACCTCCAAAAACCAGGCTGGCACTGGTTATTACGCCTTACCCCAACCAAGGATGTTTAGATACTTTATATACCACCATTGTAAAATCTTTAGATCCCTTTTTATTTAAATTAAAAGATAGTGTAGTGGCCTGCCAAAAAACAGGCGCCGATGTTACTGATAGTTTGGTAACTGCTGGTAGTAGCCCCGGATTAAAACTCAGTTACTTTAATAGTGCAACAGGTGGTGATTTTGTTGCTTCCCCAAAATCTATAGGACAGTCTAGTACCATTTATGTAAAAGCTTCCAATAGTGCTGGCTGTGCAGATGTAAAACCTTTACCCATTATTGTACATCCTAACCCGGCACTTACCATTAAACAACCTGCAGCGGCTTGTATTCCTTCAATAATTGACATCACAGACACAGCTTATACAAGTGGTAATGACCCCAATGTAAAATATTCATATTGGCTAGATGCGGTTGCAAAAACGCCTGTACCCAATCCAACTAAAATTGTACAAACCGGAAACTTTTTTGTGTTAGGTACCAGTCAATTTGGATGCACGAGTGTCATGCCCATTAATACGAGCATTAGTCCGGTACCAGTTACTGCTATCACCAATTATACCGCTTGTGGTAGTATCCCACTTGATAGTATTGCACCCACAAAAGGTAGTGACCCATCCGCTAGTTATTTATTTTTTTACGATAGCCTAGCAACAAAACCAATGGCTGCCAATAACAGATTTACAAGTTCTACCAATTACTTTATTAAGTTTACAGCAACTACTGGATGCGCAATTGTAAAAAAAGCAAGCGTTGTGATTAATTACTATCCAAATTATACCCTAACACAACCAGCACCCGTCAAAATTCCAACAACCATCGACTTAACAACCATTCCACCACCATCTAATAACTGGACATATACTTACTGGCAAGACTCTTTATGTACGCTTTCATTACTTCAACCTAAAAGAGTGTTAGCAACCGGAAAATATTTTATTAAAGCCACAACACCTATTGGATGCGCGCAGGTGCAAACTATTAATGCGGTTGTAAATGATGCAGATATTAATCCACCCAATGCGTTCACCCCTAATGGCGATGGCATTAATGATACATGGAGTATGCCGCTGTTAGATTATTACCCAGGCTGTAGCGTTACTATTTTTAACAGAACGGGGCAACAAGTGTATACTTCTAATGGGTACACAAAAAATTGGGATGGAAAAACAAGTAGCCAAACACCTTTACCACTTGGGGTATATTATTACGTCATTAAATTATCGGGCAAGCATCAACCATTTGCAGGTAGTGTAAGCATTTTATACTAATACACATGGAAGTGAAAATAGAATCGTCTTGGAGAGAAGCATTAAGTGCAGTGTTTACATCCACACCATTTTTGCAGGCTGCGGCGCATATCAAAACAGAACTTGCAACAGGTGCACATATTTTTCCGGCGGGTGCCCATATTTTTAATGCATTCAATCAAACATCGTTTGACAATGTAAAAGTGGTGATACTAGGGCAAGACCCTTATCATGGCAGCGGGCAAGCCATGGGTCTTAGTTTTTCGGTACCGGCAGGTGTGAAACCACCGCCCTCACTTGTTAATATTTTTAAAGAATTAAAATCAGATATTGGATTACCCATTCCTACCAGTGGTGATTTAACACCGTGGGCAAAACAAGGCGTACTTTTATTAAATGCTGTTTTAACGGTTAGAGAAAATGAACCCGCAAGCCATGCAAAAATTGGATGGATGCATTTTACCGACGCTGTTATTCAAAAAATATCTGACCAAAAAAAAGGCGTTGTATTTTTATTGTGGGGAAAATTTGCAGAACAAAAACAGGTATTGATTGATGAAACCAAACACTTTGTTTTAAAAGCAGCACACCCCTCACCTTTTAGTGCAGACAAAGGATTTTTTGGTTGTAAACATTTTAGTAAAACAAATGAATTACTTGCAAAGCAAGGACTTCAAGTAATTGACTGGCATATTTAATAACCAAACATGAGCGAAAGAACTGTAAAAATATCTACTGGGAAATTTATTGTTGGAAGAATTTTAGCCGTATGGGCCATATTAATATTTGCAAGCAGCATGATGGTAGCTGTGTTTTTTATGCTGCCTTGTTTTGTATTAGGGGAACCTGCCATTGCAAGACTCCACCGCAGCATTACCCAAATATGGATGCGCTTTTTTTTATTTTTTATAGGTTGCCGTATCAAAATTAAAGGCGCCCATCATTTTGTAAAAGGTGAAAACTATGTGGTGGTATGCAACCACAATTCTTTAATGGATGTACCCGTGAGCACACCCTTTATGCCAAGGGCCAATAAAACCATTGCAAAGGTTAGCTTTTCTAAAGTACCTATTTTTGGATGGGTGTATAAATTTGGTAGCGTACTCGTAGATCGCAGAAGTGATCAGAGCAGAAGAAAAAGTTACGAAGAAATGAAAAACATTTTATCGCTTGGCCTAGACATGCTCATTTATCCAGAAGGCACGCGTAATAGAACCGGCGATCCGTTAAAAAGTTTTTTTGATGGCGCTTTTAAATTAGCCGTTGATACCAACAAACGCATCCTCCCTACCATACTTTTTAATTCAAAAAATATTTTACCGCCTAGTCCAAGCTTTTGTTTGTTTCCGGGTAAAATAGAAATGCATTTTTTACCTCCCGTACATGTGGAGGGTAAAACAAGTAAAGAAGTAAAAGAAGAGGTTTTTGATTTGATGTGGAACTACTATGCTAAGCACCAACCTTTATTAGAAGGTAGAATTTGAGAACACCCTGCTTCTATTAATTTTAAGGTCTCTTAAAATGCCAGATTTAGGATTAATCGTAATGTTAAAGGACCTGTAAATACCTACTGGCATTACATTGATAGACATTTGCCAGCAGTGCATTTCTCTAGAAATAAACATACTAAATTGTTGCAGGCCGCCCATTGAAACGTCGTAATATCCCGTTCCGCCCACTTTCCATTTTTCTGTTAAACTAAAATCTCCATTAAAGTTTAAGCTTGAATAGGTTTTAGTTTCAAAGCCACTATAATCGGGCTTAATTTCTTTATTAAATGACAAAGAGTATGAAAAAGATAAAGTCCAAGGAATATTAAAATCTGTAAACTCGGCAGGATTGGCTTTTGCAAATTGCAATTGGCGCTGCTGCTCGTCGGGTGTTAAAAATGGATCGATTGGAATGGCTCTATCTTTTTCTGTTTTACCATCTTTAGACTTACTAGCAAATGAAGTAGAAACAGAAACACTACCACTGGTGATGCGTCCAAATTTGAAATGCGCCGGATCAAAAGCATAGGTTTTTAAACGGTAGCCTTTGCTATCCACATTGTATGGATCAAGTGAGGCACTCGCATTGATATTAATTTTATCAAAGAGTGTACTTCTTGCATACAAATTAAAAGTTCCTAGTTTAAAACTATCGGCAAGCATGTTATAGGAAGATGAAAAGCCAAAACCTTCTATCAGTTTTACTTTTTTATCTTTTACGGTAGAATCAGATTTGTCACGCACTTTCATTTCTAGCAAATTATCAATACCAAAACCAATCCCCCCAAATCTACCTTCCGAAAATGAACCAATAATGCCGCCATCGTATTGCGAAAAACGGTAGGTACGACCGGAGGTGTCAACCTGCGTACTGTAATGATAAGCAGCCGCCATATCGGGGTGATAATTCATAGAAATAGTAGGTCTAATTTCATGACGTATCCCTTTTATATTGCTATTTTTTCCAAAAGTATAGGTACCAAAAATTCTGGTAGCTGCACTAATACCAAAACTCATTTGACGCGCGGTATACAAGCCTTTGTAAATAGAGGTGTCTACTTTTTTACTGGTGTTATTCCACTTGCGTAAAAAGCGTTGTCCATACCAGCGTTCTTCGTAAGAGATACTCGGGCTAATGGTTACAGGCCCTAAAGCAGGTAAAGATAATGAAATAGGAATGTTATGAACGGCGCCCCACTGAGCAGTATCAAGCATACGTTTAAAATTAAACGCCGTATCATAAAATGAAATTTGGTTTTGAATATTGCCACTATACCCTACCCCAATTTTTTCGTACCACTTACCTGAGCCCACTTGTTCTTTAGATTGAAATGGATAGAGTGTTACTACGTTAAAGTTTACCGTTGGTAATTGTAAATTAACGAGGTGTAAATTGTTGTTTTGGTTGTGGTTAGCATTTACAGACAAATTGTATTTACCTTTCCAATCTTTTGAATAACTAATGGAAGAACTTAACTGATTCTGAAAGTTTTGCATGGGGTTGTTTAATAGCGACCTATTAAACCTAGAGCTACCAAAGTTTACATTGGCAGAAAAACTAGTACCCGGCCTTGCTCTATTGTCCCTGCTATGGCTCCAGTTAATCATAAAAGATTTGCTCTGGTTAAACTCATCTCCGGTGCCACCATATCGATTCAAGCTTTTTGTATTTTGAAACGTAAGGTTAAAACCACCCGAAAACGCATAACGCTTAATGTATTTAGAATTTAGATTTACGTTCCAGCCGCCATACGAATAAAGATTACTTCTGGTGGTAAAGTCTAAGTAATCATTAATCACTTTATAATAGCCAAGTCCTTCAAGACCTAAACCAAAATCTTCAGAAGCCGTAAAGGCTGGTGCAAGTATGCCTGAGTGCCTACCTTTATTTAAAGGGAAAATGCCAAATGGAATGCCAATGGGCATAGGTACGCCTTCAAACTCTGGAAAAGTGGGTCCCGAAATACCCATTTTGTTATTAATGATTTTCATGCGGCCCGTTCTAAAAGCAAAGTGTGGCGTATCTAAATTACAAGTGGTAAAACGTGCTTTTCGGGCATAAACAACACTATCGTTCATTTTTTTAAGGGTGAGCGCGTTTACAAAAATCTCTCCTTCCTGGAAAAAAGTATTTTTTGTTAATCCCTTGCCCGACCCCATATTAAAAGCAATGGTATCACTGATGGATTTCATTTCACCTTGTATAAATACAGGCTTACTGTCTAATTTACCCGTAGAATCGATACTTCCATATGCTTTAACCATTTTGGATTGCTGGTTGTACCGTATAGTAGCGGCCTCAATTTTAAGATCTTGGTAATTGGTTTTGGCCTTTCCATAGAGTAAAAATTCACGCGTATCTACAAATAAAATCCCAGAGTCTGAAGCGTTATAGCCTATGGGGCCATCTATAGAATCTTTTGATAATTTGAGGGTATCTGTCTTGTTTATAAGAGTATCTGGCCTTTTTACCAGTGAATCTGTCTTTTTAATGAGTGAATCAAGCAAAACGGGCCTATTGGGGCGCAAAAAAGCGCTAGATTCCCACTGAAATGTTAATAAAAGCAAAACTATCCCTATTACAATAGTAGGTGAGCTTTTTACGTTAATTTTACTACGTTTACTTCTATTCACTTTGCAAAAATAGTGTATGGATGGTTTAAATTTACTTATATCTAGAATCCTTTAACGAATTGATATGAAGATTAGACAATTTGCTGCGTTATTGAGCACTCTTTTCTTGAGTATTCAGGCATATTCATTCAATGGGCCCTCTTTATTGGCTATAAATACTCCCATTCAAAAACAAGCCCTAAAACGTATCATTATTGATGCTGGGCATGGAGGCGGAGACGTTGGCGCTAGAGGTAGGTTTTCGACCGAAAAGGATATTTCACTTGCTGTAGCCTTAAAACTAGAGATTCAATTAAAACAGGCCCTACCAGATGTTGAAATATTAATGACACGTAAAACAGACGTTTTTAACTCAGTAGTTGAAAAAGCAGATATTGCTAATCGATTAAAAGGAGATCTATTCATTTGCATCCACGTTAACTCGGCGGGCTCTAGAACAATCAGGGAAATTTCTGGATATAAAACAGTTAGAGTAAAAGACAAAAAAGGTAAGTACGTAACAAGATCTGTACCAGAATATAAAATAACCAGATTACCAAGCTCCGCCATTGGAACAGAGACTTTTATTTATGGCGTTGATAAAACCGAAGAAAGAAAAGCTGCTGCCGGCGAAAGCGTAGATGAATACTTAGATAGTGTATCGCTAAAAATATTAGAAGCTCGCAAACAAAGTGACGCCAATGATCCTACGAAGCAAATGCTTGCCAATATTATGGCCCAACAATATTTTCAGCGCAGTGCCAAACTAGCACTAACAATCGAAGAAGAGTTTCAAAAACTAGGCCGTGTTAGTAGACAAGCGCAACAGCGCAAAAAAGGCATCTGGGTTTTACAAGCTGTTAGCATGCCTGCTGTATTAGTAGAAACAGGTTTTATATCAAACCCCGACGAAGAAGACTACCTCAATAGTGAGCAAGGGCAATTAGAAATATGTGATGTGATTACTAAATCTGTAAGGATTTATAAAAAATCTCTAGAGAATCAGATAGGTGTAGGCGCGCAATAAACCTTAATTTTATTACATGAAGATTTCGAATGAATCAAAAGTTGGAGCACTAACCGCTATTTCTATAACGGTACTCATTTTAGGCTTCAACTTTTTAAAAGGCAAAACATTATTTAAAACGGGTAACTATATTTTTGCAAAATACGCAGATACCAAAGGACTTATGGTGTCCAACCCTGTTTATGTAAACGGTTTTCAAGTGGGCAGTGTAATTGATATTGAAAACACAGATTATAATTTACATTCTATTTTAGTAACCATTAAACTCAACGAAAGTTATAAAATACCTGTAAACTCGGTAGCTAGCATTAAAGACAATCCACTTAGCACACCAAGCATTGTTATTAAACTTGGGAGTAATGCCAGTTATTTACAACCACAAGACACTATTTCTACGAGAAGTTCGATAGGCCTTTTTGACGAAGCCATGAATAAGCTAGAGCCTGTTACAGATCAAATTAAAGTAACGGTTCAATCATTAGATAGTGTTTTAAAAAATATCAACCGAATTTTTGACCCTAACACAAAAAATAATTTACAGCAGGCCATCGCCAATATCAACACAACAACTTCTAGTCTAATTGTTTCTGCAGCGGCTATTGAGCAAATGCTTGACAAACAATCTGGCGCTATTGCTAGCTCAGTAAATAATATTAACAGCGTTACCAAAAATTTAGCAGACCATAACAAAGAAGTAGCTGCTACCCTTTCTAATCTAGAAAAAACAACCAACAAATTAGCGAGTGCCGATATTTCTGGCACCGTTGGTAATTTAAAAACGGCTATCGATAATTTAAATGTACTTATTAAAAAAGCAGCTAGTGACGAAGGCAGTTTAGGCAAACTCATCAACGATAAAACACTCTATAATAATTTAAATAACAGTTTAAAGAGCGCAAATACTTTAATTGATGACTTACGCGTGCATCCAAAAAGATATGTACAATTTTCGGTTTTTGGTAAAAAAGATAAAAGCGGTCCGCTCCTAGCACCTATTGTAGACACTGCTAGTAACAATAATAAATAATGGCTGCTGCACTTAAACAATACCTGACAATTTGCTGTTTACTAGCAGCAGTACTTTCACACGCGCAAATTAAAGGTGTTACGCAACAAAATTTCCTTTACATATTAGCAGCAGACAAACAGTATCTCCAAAAATCAGATACCAATCAATTGGTTTCCTATGCAGGTAATGTAAAAGTTAGACAAGGTAAAACATTATTTTATGCTGATAGCGCAATCATAAATCCAATTGCCAATACACTTGAGTCATTTGGAAATGTACATATTAATGATGCCGATAGTGTGCACATTTATTCCCAGTATTTGAGATACCTGGGCATTGAGAGAACTGCGCTCCTAACCAGTAAGGTAAAATTAACCGATGGGAAAAGCACACTTACCACCGAAAATTTAACCTACGATGTGAATTTAAAATTAGCTACTTATTTATATGGCGGTAAAGTAATCAATAAAAAAACAACCCTTACTAGTACCGAAGGAAACTATTATGGAGAGACCAAAGACATTTATTTTTATAAAAACGTTTTACTGGTCCAGCCCGATGGCTATATAAAAACAGATAGCCTTCAATACAATACCACCTCCGAAGTTTCTACATTTATTAGCCCTACTGTTATTAAAGATAAAAAAGGTCTGACCATTAAAACAAAAGAGGGCTTTTATGATATAAAAAAGAAAATTGCCAACTTATACAAGCGTTCTATTATAGAAGATTCAACCTTTAGTATTACCGCAGATGAAATAGCAATAGATAGTTCAAATGGATTAAGTGAATTTAGAGGTAATGCTGTTTACAGAAGTAAAGATAAAAAGCAAGGTTTTGATATGATTGCCAATAATATCAAAACCAATAATAAAAGAAGTACGATAATGGCAACGCAAATCCCGCTCCTTATTATTAAACAAGGAAGTGACAGCATATTTATTACAGCTGATACATTATTTTCTGGGCGAATCACTGACTTACTAAAAACAAGAAAAATACCAGCGCTAAGACCAGCACCAATTGATACAACAAAGAAAGATTCTATACGAAAAGATACGGTTAAGTTAACTACTACAAAACCTGCCCTTAAAAAAGGGGGTACAAAAAACACGGTTGATTCTGTTAAAATAAAAGCAGGAATAACTCCTCAGGTTGATAGTACTTTAAAATACTTTGAAGCATACAAAAATGTAAAAATATTTTCAGACTCCCTACAGGCAGTAGGCGATAGCTTGTTTTTTTCAGGAACTGACTCTGTGTTTAGGCTATTTGGTGGCCCCATTTTATGGGCTCAGGAAAATCAAATTAGCGGAGATACGATTTACCTTTTCCTAAAAAATAAAAAGCCTGAGCGTCTATTCATTTATGAAAATGCAATGAGCATTAGCAAAGTAGATAGCAGCACTTATTTTAACCAAGTAAGAGGTAATAGCATCAACGCTTTATTTGACTCCACAGGACAGGTTCATTTTTTAACTGCAAAAGGCAGTGCCGAAAATATTTATTACGCACAAGACGAACAAAAAGGATTTGTGGGTGTCAATAAAAATAGCTGCGACGTTATAGAAATTAGCTTTACGGATGGAAAACCTAAGCGGGTAAAATTCATTAATAATTTAGAAGGTAGCTTACTTCCCATGCGCGGCAAAACCAATCATGAAGACCTTAAACTCAAAAGTTTTAACTGGCAAGATAAGTTAAGACCAAAAAGTAAATTTGATTTACTAACCGGCAACTAAATGCGTACAAAATTTTATAACCGGTTGTTTTTTCAACCACTCGCTGTATTTTTTGCAGACGCAAGGGCCATTGGCATTACCTTATTAGTAGCAACAGCGGCTTCCCTATTTATTGCAAATGGAACCCAATACGCAACTCCCTTTACGCAGTTTTGGCAAAGTCCTTACCAGCTTCCATTTTTAGCAACCTATCATTTACCACAAACACCTATTGCATTTATCAATGATTTTTTAATGGCTGTCTTTTTTTTACTGGCAGGCATGGAAATTAAAAGAGAGTTTGTGCGTGGCGAGCTTTCTACCAAACAACAAGCTACACTCCCTATTGTAGGCGCTATTGGTGGTATGCTCGTTCCTGCAATACTATTTGCATTATTTAATAAAGGCACCAACTACATGAGTGGATGGGCCATTTCGTCGGCTACAGATATTGCTTTCACATTAGGCATTGCATCATTGTTAGGAAACAAAGTACCGGTTTCTGTAAAAATATTTATTACGGCACTTGCTATTATTGATGACTTAGGCGCTATTGTCATTATTGCATTATTTTATGGAGGTGACATACATGCTTTATACCTACTAGGTGTTATAATCGCATGTGTTCTGTTATGGCTGCTGCAAAAAAAATATAAAACAGTAACAGTATTACACTGGGCTATTGGCCTGGCACTTTGGTACTGCATGCATAGAGTAGGAATACATGCTACAGTAGCTGGTGTTGTTTTTGCTTTTTTAATACCTACCAACGAACTTACCAAATGGGAATTAAGGTTTCATAAACCCGTTTATTTTTTTATAGTGCCATTGTTTGCATTAGCCAATACGGCCATTTTCATTCCGGAACATTTTGGAGTAGCAGTTAGTACAACACTTAGTTTAGGAATTATTGCCGGACTTGTAATTGGCAAACCACTAGGCATTAGCGCCGCATGTTATGCACTCATAAAAACAGGAAAGGCAGCACTACCTTTAGGAAGTAATTGGAAAAATTTTATCAGCATTAATTTTTTAGCAGGCATTGGATTTACCATGAGTTTATTTATTGCAACACTTGCTTTTTCAGATCCGGCGGTGCAGGAGCTTGCAAAAGTTGCGATACTCATTGCATCTGCAATTGCGGCTATGCTGGGTTCTCTGTTAGCATCATTAAATAAGCCTTAATAAAGCCATCAATTTCGCCATCCATAACTGGACCTACATTACCCACTTCATAATCGGTGCGATGGTCTTTAATCATTTTGTAAGGATGAAAAACATAGCTTCGGATCTGACTTCCCCACTCTATTTTTTTCTTGTTGGCATTGCTCGCATTCAGGGCTTCTTGGCGTTTGCGTAATTCTTCCTCGTAAAGTCTACTCTTGAGGATCTTTAAAGCAAGCTCTCTATTTTCACCCTGCGTACGTGCCTGTTGGCACTCTACTATAAAACCACTAGCTCCATGTTTTAAACGAACCGCTGTTTCCACTTTATTGACGTTCTGACCACCACTACCACCACTTCTATAAAATGCCCATTCTAAATCTGCTGGGTTTACATTGATTTCGATAGTATTATCAATTAAGGGATATACATATACAGAAGCAAAAGAAGTATGTCTTCTGGCACTACTATCAAATGGAGAAATACGAACAAGGCGGTGTACCCCACTTTCTGCTTTTAAAAACCCATACGCAAAGTCTCCCTCAAATTGTAGCGTGGCACTTTTAATACCGGCGCCATCACCAGCTTGAAAATCTATTTCCGTTACTTTCCATCCTTGCTTTTCACCATACATACGGTACATGCGCAGTAACATTTCTGCCCAGTCTTGACTTTCTGTGCCACCAGCACCCGGATTAATTTGTAAGACAGCGGTTAACTCGTCTTCTGGTTTATTGAGTGTACTTTTAAATTCAGCTTCTTCAATATAACCCATGGCCATTACATGCGCCTCTTTGGTTTCTTCTTCGGTGGCATCACCTGCTTTCCAAAAATCAAATAGGGTCGCAAAGTCTTCTACACTAACTTCTACAGCCTTGTATAGCTTAAGCCAATATTCGTTTACTTTAATTTCTTTCATGATTGCCGTAGCACGGGTGTTGTCATCCCAGAAGCCAGGCGAAAGCGAGAGTTGTTTGTCTGTATCTACTTTATATGTTCGGTTCTCAACGTCAAAGAAACCTCCTCAAAACCGTCACTCGGTCTCTCATACTCTTAATCTGCTCTTGTGTCATATCAAATCAATTCATTCAAAATAAAAAAAACCATAAGCCTCGTAAGCCGGATTCTGTTTCTAAACCATCATTTATCTAGTTGTGCTATTACTAACACAATCTTGCTGCCTACCCTGGAACCCTTCCAATAAATTGGAATCAAACGAGCCGCTTTCAAAGATTCCTATACATGGCATTACAACACCCAAGGTTTACCCTCCTTTGCTGTTACCAACAAAAGCTGTGAGCTCTTACCTCACATTTTCACCTGTGTCCGCTTTTTGCAAAACGGAAGTTATTTTCTGTGGCACTATCTCTCATTTATATGCTACCATATAAACGGCCGGCGCTTAACCGGTGGGTTGCCCTATGCTGTCCGGACTTTCCTAAGTGCCTAAGCACCTCGATGGTTCGGGCTTATGGAGCTGTAAAGATAACCTTTATTTAAAGAATATTTCGGTGGCCCCGTAGCCAAAGCGCGTTTCGTATTGATTGATAAAGTGTTTGACCTCTCTTTTGGTCTTTAAAATACTGTGTAATTCGTCTCTTAAAACGCCTTCACCCACCCCATGAATCACAATAAAAGACGGGAGTGTATGTGCAACCGCCAGGTCGTACCATTTGTCAAATTCACTTAATTGAATACCCATGATTTCGGTATTAGAGAGGTGCGAATAACTATGGGTAAGCTTTTCGATATGAAGGTCTATCACTGTTCGGGGCGCCGGTAAATTTTCTTTTATTTTTTTTGCGTCGTATACTTTAAAACCGGCCGCCGATAATTTAGAGATATCAAAAGTTTCTACCACCGCTTCGTCGGGGTAAGCATCAAACAACAAATAGCTCAGTGTAGGCTCATTATTTTCTTTGAGTTTTTCGATGGCATTAAAAACCTGCTTTGGTTTTAATTTAAGGGTAGTTTCGTAATGCGCGGCTTTGTACTTTACTTTTTGAAGTAATGAAAAGTCTACACTAAAATTAGGCGTATCGTTAATAGCTTCAAACGCTAGGTCATGTAAATAAAAATCATGAAAAGGTTGAATGGTAGATTCTAATTCAAAATTTAAACTAGAAGATAAATACTGCTTGTACTGAAAACCATAAGCAGTAGCCATATTGTTTACCAGGTGCACTTTAAAAGAAGAAACAATTTCATCGTTAAAATCGTCGAGCCCAAATTTTGGTATAAGGGTTAACCAAACACCCGTTTCTTCTTTGGTGCCTGTTGGCTTTGGTTTTTCTTGTGGTATTTGATCAATAAACTGCTTGAGTGGCTTTTGATCCTGTACTATTTTTTTTTCAGTGAAACGCTTGAAATAAGGAAAATCGATTTGATCCATGTAAGCAGGAAACTTAACCCCACGCACTTCAATCATCACCATTTTGTCGTTGATAAAATCAACCACTTTACCTTCTTCGTTGCTATGCAACACTAATATTTCGTCAC
Organism: Sediminibacterium sp.; assembly: GCA_040403595.1. GTDB lineage: Bacteria > Bacteroidota > Bacteroidia > Chitinophagales > Chitinophagaceae > Sediminibacterium. The sequence continues at coordinate 83,630 of JBBAKI010000010.1, forward strand.
CAATCTGATACTTCATTGTTATGCTGCGAGTTTACTTCTACGTCTACTATACAAGAAGTAAATGGTTAAACCAATACCCATCCATACAAAAAACCACAACCAACTAATGGCGGGTATTTCAATCATTAAATAGAGGCAGCAAAGTGCACCTACTACTGGTATCACCGAATATTTTCGTACAAAACTTAATACGGCTGTAACGATGGCAATAAAAATAAAGAGTAAAAATAAAATTTCTTGAAAGCCTTCGGTTTTATAGTTACTAAACGCTACTGCAATTCTATTCATAGAAAAATAAACAAAAATAGCTACTATGGCAGGGATGAGAAACTGGCCATTAATATAAGGAAGTCTAAATGCAGAACTACCCGCTTCTTTTGCCATGCGCGGTAATACAAGTACACCAAAACACACCAACACAAATGCAAAGAGGGTTCCAATACTTGTTAAATCAGTCATAGTAGAACTTGAAACAAATAAGGATGGTATACCTACAAGTAAACCAGTAATGATGGTTGCAAAAGCTGGCGTGCCATATTTAGGATGTACTTGTGCAAACTTTTTAGGTAATAGTCCATCTCTACTCATGCTCATCCAAATACGGGGTTGACCCAATTGAAACACGAGTAACACACTTGTTGTTGCCACAACGGCACTCACCGAAATTAAATAACTAATTTTATTGAGGTGTAATTTTTGAAACACATATGCTAAAGGATCATCCACTTTTAACTCACTATAATTAACCATACCGGTTAATACAAGTGCAATTAAAATATACAGGACCGTGCAAATAATTAAAGAATAAATCATGCCACGTGGTAAATCTCTTTGTGGATTTTTACATTCTTCGGCGGTAGTTGAAATAGCATCAAAACCAATGTAGGCATAAAACACTGCAGATACTCCTGCAAGCACGCCCGTAAATTCATTGGGTAAAAATGGATCCCAGTTAGCCGTGTCTACATAAAAGAAGCCGATCACAATTACAAAAATGATGACCAAAATTTTAAAGATCACCATGTAATTGGTTATTTTTTTACTCTCCTGAATACCTACATACGCAAGCGCCGTTATAAGCATTACAATAACAAACGCAGGTATATTGATAATGAATTTAATGCCCGCAATAACAGGTGCATGAACAATTGCGTCGTAACCCGTTCTAGCATGCCTACCCAAACTTTCAAGGGTAGTACCACCGGCCATCGCTTTTACCGCTTCGTCGTAACCACTTTGCGCATTGGCTGTATTGGTTGCAAGCCATCCGGGTAAATAAATATGAAACCCTTCAAGTAAATTATTAAAATAACCGCTCCAACTAATGGCCACTACAATATTTCCAATAGCATATTCGAGTATTAGCGCCCAACCAATAATCCAAGCCACTACTTCACCAAATGAAACGTACGCATAAGTATACGCACTTCCTGCAATTGGCACCCTACTTGCAAACTCGGCGTAGCAAAGCGCACTAAACCCACAAGTAATGGCTGTAATTACAAACAGTAATGAAATGCCCGGACCACCATTAAAAGCAGCCGTACCAATGGTAGAAAATATTCCTGCCCCAATAACGGCAGCAATTCCCATAAAAGTTAAATCCTTTACGCCCAATACTTTTTTAAGCCCACTGCCATGTCCGTCTGCAAGTCCTGCAGCGGCATCGGCATTAATTTTTGCAATTGATTTTTTTCTAAATAAAGAATTTGACATGCGCTATATATTGCGTTTAGTAAGTGTAATTAAATGTAAACATTAATTTTCTCGCTGCATCAAATAATTAGCAAGCGATAATAGTGCTGACTTTCGAGTACTGGTTACAGCAATATCTTCTAAATTGGCCAAGGCCATTTGCAAATATTTTTCTTTAAACTCGATGGCCCACGCATCTACATTACATGCCTTAAAAATTTCCATTACCTGCGGCACTTTTTCTGGACCATTACTAGCAAGTAATGTATCAAGTTTAGCGCGCTGATCAGGTGTTGCTACTTCCAATGCGTGTAGTAATAAAAAGGTTTTTTTATTTTGTCTGATATCGCCACCCACTTCTTTGCCAAATTTTTCCGGATCGCCAAATGCGTCTAAATAATCGTCTTGGATTTGAAATGCAATGCCCAAGTTTTTTCCAAAAGCATAGATGTGTTTACAATTGCCTGGAGTTGCGCCACCTAATATGGCACCCATTTCTAAACTCGCTGCAAGTAGCACCGATGTCTTTAGCGTGATCATATGAATGTATGCGTCCAGTGTTACCGAAGGCATTTTTTCAAAATCCATATCGAGTTGCTGACCTTCACATACTTCTCTTGCCGTTGTATTAAAGAGGCTTAATATTTTAGATAAATATGCCGGGTTAATGGTTTGTAATTTTTCGTAGGCTCTAATAAGCATTACATCCCCGGTTAATAATGCGGTATTGTCGCCGTATTTTGTATGCACTGTTTGCATGCCCCGCCTTAGGGCAGCAGCGTCCATCATATCGTCATGAATGAGGGTAAAATTGTGAAACAACTCTATTGCTGTAGCAAGGGACCAAGCGTCTTCGGTGATATCACTAAAAAGCTCATTGCCTAGTACACATAAAATAGGTCTGATTCTTTTGCCGCCAATACTTAAAAAATATTCGCCTGGCTCATAAAGGGTTGCTGGAGCTGCCGGAAATTGAGCTACCCCAAAACGGGTTCCAAATTCGGCCACCAATTCTTTAAAATCACGCATACTACAAACCTAAATAATTATTAAAGAGCAACCTTAACTATTCTTTCAGTAATTCATAATTATTTTTGTAGGGTATTTTCAAATCTCCTATTATGAAAAAACTACTCTTCGCCGCTATCCTATTTATTTGCGCTTTTTGCGCAGGTGCACAAAGCACCAAGCCCATCCTACAATCGATTGGGGTAAAAGTATACCCAGGAGCCATTACTTACAAGCAGTATAAGACTGAGTCTGTGGCTAAAGAGCTGTTGGCCTATTTTAATGAAGATGGCTGCAGGTTTACGGGTTTATACGAAAGGCATATGCCCATTCCCAATGCAGAGGGCCTAGAGTGGTATGTGGGTGGTGGTGGCCACTTTGGCCTTTGGAACAATAGTTGGAGGCTCAGAAACCCGCCTAGTACGGCTGTTTTTGCCATTGGCGTAGATGGTGTACTAGGTTTAGACTATAAAATACCTAACGCACCATTAGCAGTTAGTTTTGATTGGCAGCCCTCCTTTAATTTGGTGGGCCATACGTATTTTGAAGGCGGTTGGGGTGGATTAGCCGTTCGTTACACCTTTAAATAGGCTGTCAACAAATTCGTGCTTGTCAAAGATGATCAGGTCATCAATTTTTTCGCCTACACCAATATATTTTACCGGAATTTTAAACTGGCTAGCGATGGCTAGCACTACGCCGCCTTTTGCCGTACCGTCTAGTTTGGTAATAGACAGAGCCGTTACTTCGGTGGTAGCCGTAAATTGCTTGGCCTGTTCGAGGGCATTTTGACCAGTAGAACCATCGAGTACCAGCATTACCTCATGTGGTGCACCCGGAATTACTTTTTGAATGACGCGCTTAATTTTACCAAGCTCATCCATGAGGTGGAGTTTATTGTGCAAACGACCGGCGGTATCAATAATTACCACGTCGGCATTTTTAGACACGGCACTTGTTACCGTATCAAAAGCCACGGCGCTAGGATCAGCACCCATGGTTTGCTTAACAATAGGAACACCTACGCGCTCACTCCAAATGGTAAGCTGTTCGGTGGCGGCGGCTCTAAAAGTATCTGCGGCTCCCAGTATAACCTGGTTGCCTGCTTTTTTATAGTTGTTGGCTAGCTTGCCAATGGTGGTGGTTTTACCTACCCCGTTAACGCCAACCACTAAAATTACATAGGGCTTTTTGCCAGCCGGAATGGTAAAATCTTTGTATTCAGGTTCCGGTGCATCTACGAGTATTGCTTCAATTTCTTGTTGAAGTATCGCGTTTAATTTAATAGTATTCAAATATTTGTCTTGCTTAACTCTTTTTTCTATCCTTTCAATAATCTGAAAAGTTGTTTCCATTCCAACGTCGGCGCCAATGAGCGCTTCTTCGAGGTTATCGAGCACTTCGTCATCAACGGTGCTCTTGCCCGCAATGGCTTTTGTGATTTTAGCAAAAAAGCCTTCCTTGGTTTGTTGCAAACCCTGGTCTAAACTCTCCTTTTCTTTGATTCCAAACAGCTTTCCTAAAAATCCCATAATACTAATTTGACGTGTAAAAATACAAAAAGCCTTCCCGATGAGGAGAAAGCTTTATGAATGAGTTTAAGTATTGAAACTATTTCTCTTTTAAGAAATCGTTCACTTTGTCTTTGTGAATGATATTTTCCTTAAAAGTATAGGCGCCAGTTTTAGGGCTTCTTACAGCCTTGATAACTTTAGTCCAGTTTTTAGCTTCTGCAGAAGCCTTAAGATCTTTTACTTTCGCGTTTTTCGATGCAGATTTTGCCATTACTATTTAATTTCTTTATGAACAGTTACTTTTTTCATGATTGGATTAAATTTCTTTAATTCCATACGCTCTGGCGTATTTTTTTTGTTTTTGACAGTGATATAACGGCTTGTACCAGCAAGACCTGTAGCCTTGTGCTCTGTGCACTCCAAAATAACCTGTACTCTATTGCCTTTTCTTGCCATTGTATTGGTCGTTTACTTTGTTATTGTAAATTAGATTTTTGTTCCTTTTAATCTCAATTCTTTGATTACGGAAGCTAAACCATTTTTATTAATCGTTCTCATTGCATCAGTAGAAACCTTTAGGTAAACCCAACGGTCTTCTTCAGCAAAAAAGTAACGCTTTTTCTGTAAATTAGGTAAGAAACGACGCTTTGTTTTGATGTTAGAGTGTGAAACACTATTTCCAACAATCGGTTTTTTACCTGTAACTTGACATACTCTTGCCATGACTCTATTTTTTTCGGGACGGCAAAGGTAAGGAAATGCTTCAAATTACCAATACGAAAATCCCTTTTTTTAAATAATTTATCTGTGTGGGGGTATTTACACCCTATTTTATTCATTTTCAGCTACTTAGCTATACATCTCTATCCTCAATTCTTGCACGCGATTGTCTTCCATGTATTCATCAAAAGTCATTAAACGATCAATGATACCCTTTGGCGTTAGCTCTATAATACGTGTTGCCACGGTTTGCATAAACGTATGATCGTGAGAAGTTAAGAGCACCACACCTGGGAAACTGATACATCCTTCGTTAAAACTTTGGATACTTTCTAGGTCTAGGTGATTGGTAGGCTGATCGAGCACAATAAGGTTTGGATTTTGTAGCATCATACGACTTACCATACAACGTACTTTTTCTCCTCCGCTCAATACATTTGTTTTTTTCATGATATCGTCTCCACTAAACAACATCTTACCTAAAAAGCCCCTGATAAAAGGCTCGTCAGCGTCTGTTACGTGCGCCGGAACATATTGTCTTAACCAGTCCATAAGGGTTAGCCCTTCCGTAAAAAATTCTTCATTTTCTACGGGTAAATAGGCTTTAGTGATGGTGGTACCCCACTCAAATTTTCCAGCATCCGTAACCGTAATTTCATTGATGGCATCAAAGAAATGGGTCACTGCAGATGGATCCTTACTAATAAAGGCAATTTTCTCGTTTTTGTTAACGCTAAAAGTTACTTTATCAAATAGGGTTCTACCATCCACCGTTTTTTTCAAATTCTCCACATTCAAAATCTGGTTTCCCACTTCTCTGAGTGGTTGGAAAATGATACCTGGATATTTACGGTTTGAAGGCTCAATTTCTTCGATGGTTAATTTTTCCAACGCCTTTTTTCTAGAAGTTGCCTGCTTACTTTTAGATGCATTGGCAGAGAATCGCGCAATGAAATCGATAAGTGCTTGACGCTTGTCTTCTACTTTTTTATTCTTATCATTGATTTGTCTACTCATTAATTGAGAAGACTCGTACCAAAAAGTATAGTTACCCGTAAATGTTTTAATTTTTGCACGGTCAACGTCTGCAACGTGCGTACACACAGTGTCTAAGAAGTGTCTGTCGTGACTTACAACGAGTACAATATTTTCGTATTCTGCTAAAAAGTTTTCTAGCCAACCAATCGTTTCAATGTCTAGTCCGTTGGTAGGTTCATCTAATAATAAAATATCGGGGTTACCAAATAGTGCTTGCGCGAGTAGTACACGCACTTTCATATTAGACGGAATATCCTGCATGGCACTTGCATGCATATCATCTTTAATACCTAAACTACTAAGTAGTGTTGCGGCGTCACTTTCTGCAGTGTAACCACCCATTTCGCCAAACTCACCTTCCAACTCTCCTGCTCTTAAACCATCTTCTTCAGAAAAATCTGCTTTGGCATAAATTTCTTCACGCTCGTGCATTATTTGCCACATTTTTTTGTGCCCCATCAGCACCGTATTTAACACCGTACAGGTATCAAATTCAAATTGGTTTTGCTTTAAAAAGCTCATACGCTCACCTGGCGAAATATCTACGGTTCCTTTGTTGGGTTCAATTTCTCCACTAAGGATTTTTAAAAACGTAGACTTACCAGCACCATTGGCACCAATAACACCATAACAATTCCCTTTAATGAAATTGATATTTACTTCGTCAAAAAGTACACGCTTACCATAAGCAAGGGTAATATTTCTAGCACTAATCATAAGATGAATCAAGGTTTGAGGGCGCAAAATTACAATTAAAGCCGCAATAAATCCGCTAAAATAAATGGATAAAGCCTGAAGTGACCGCTTAAGCCCAAACTGCCCGCGCACTCGGGCTCGCGTCCAAACTTGAAAACTGGCCTGCTAAATACTGATAATAAGCAGTTATAGCAATCATACCGGCATTGTCTGTGCAATACTCAAATGGTGGCACAAAAGGGGACCATCCATGCTTTTGTCCGGCCTCCATGAGCGCGTTTCGAAGTCCACTATTGGCGCTTACGCCACCAGCAATACAAACCTGCTTAACACCGGTTTGCACCACTGCTTTTTGTAGTTTCTTCATTAAAATAGTAACAATAGTATGCTGCACGGAGGCACATAAATCATCTCTATTGGCTTCAATAAAACCTGGCTCCTGCTTTTGTAAAAAATATAAAATAGAGGTTTTAAGTCCGCTAAAACTAAAATTGAGCTCCGGAATTTGAGGTTCTGCAAATTTAAAAGCGAGTGGATTACCTGCTTTTGCATACTTATCAATGAGTGGACCACCCGGGTAAGGAAGCCCCAATAATTTTGCTGATTTATCAAAAGCCTCGCCTGCTGCGTCATCTATCGTTTCGCCAATAATTTGCAAATTGGTTGGGCTATTGGCAAGTACAATTTGTGTGTGACCACCGCTTACGGTTAAACATAAAAATGGAAAACTAGGCCGGTGTTCCGGAATTAAATTAGCCAGTACATGCGCCTGCATATGATGCACCGCAATGAGTGGTTTTTGTAAAGACAGTGCCAAAGATTTTGCAAACTGCGCGCCTACCAATAAACTTCCAATTAAACCGGGTGCCTGCGTAAAAGCAATGGCATCAAGCTTTTGAAGGCGCTCTGCACTTGTTGCAAGATCAGGAAATGCTTTTTGTAAAGCGGTATCTACAACGGGTACAATATTTTGCATGTGTGCCCTACTCGCAAGTTCTGGTACTACCCCACCATAAGTTTCATGCACCGTTTGGTTGGCAATAAAGTTGGATAATATAGTACCATCTACACATACAGATGCAGATGTTTCGTCACAAGAAGATTCGATGGCTAAAATGGTTACCGGCATTATTACTGTTCTAATTATTTGGTTCTAATGGCCACTACCGGATCCATTTTTGCAGCAATAGATGCTGGAATAATACCCGATACGATACCCAAAATAATGCAAATACTGAGGGCCAAAAATACAATATTAGGTGCGATAAATATAGGGAACGGTAGCACGGCAGTGAGGCCCATAGCCAGTAGCCAAACCAGTAGCAATCCAAAGAGGCCACCTAAAATACATAGGAACGCACTCTCTAGTAAAAACTCAGTTAATATGGTGCTGCGCTTTGCGCCTAGGGCTTTTTTAAGCCCAATTTGACTGGTTCTTTCACGCACCGTTACAAACATAATATTGGCCACGCCAAAAGCGCCTACAATTAAACTTAAGCCTGCAATGGCCCATCCGCCAGCGGTTACTTTACCAAAAAAGCCCCCAACTACTTCACTAAACTGAGCCACGTCATTACAAGAAAAATTGTCTTCGGTACTTGGGCTTAATCTGCGCAGTTGACGCATTACACCGCGTAACTCTTCGGCAAGTGCCGCAGAAGAAACACCTGGCTTACCCTGCACCATAATGTATGGACTGGAATTGTCTGGATTGTATATCCCAGAAAAATACCTGTAGGAGGTAATCATACATTCATCAAAATTAAAGCCCCCTATAAAACTTTGGCCTTGCTTTTTAATAACACCCACAATATATAAGTGCTTTCCGTTGTAAGTAATTTGTTTGCCAACTGCTTTTTGTGCACCACCATATAATTCATCGGCAACCAAACTTCCAATTACTGTTGATGTGGTACCTCTTGTAAATTCAGATTCGTTTAAATAGCGTCCAGCAGCGATTTCTAGGGTTTGTATGTTGTTAAAATCTTCGGTAATACCATACAAACTCACACCACTTAAAATATTGTCTTTGTAGCTTGCATTAACATTTGTTGAACTAAAAAAAGAAGTGTTAGCAGCAAGGTCACACTTTGCTTTTACAAAACGCATTTCCTCCACTTTAGGCACTGGGCGTTTTACATATTTCCACCAAGGATAATCGGGTCCGCCGGCATAACTCCACTTGTCTATATAAATAGTATTGTTACCAAACGCTTTGATATCGGTTTGTACTTTACGCTCTAAACTGTCTACAGTAGCTAACACGCCAATGATGCAAAAAATACCAATGGTGATACCAAATAAGGATAGGAATGTTCGGAGTTTGTTAACCCTTAACTCTTGGAGTGCCATCAAAAAACTATTCCATAAAATGCCGAATAACTTAAACATGAGTCAAAAATACATTTCTTAATGGTTAATGGGGTCTGTTTTTATGTAAACGGCGATTAGACTGTTTAAAGATGTGCATTAGTCCTGCGAAAAAAGTTGCTCGATTAGAGAAAGGCATCGTTTCCTGTGCTATTTTTGCATCGATTTTAAAAACACAAAACGTTCATTATGACCTGGAAACAAGTCTTTACATCATCCGTTGGAAAAAAATTGGTGATGGGTTTTACTGGAATTTTTCTGGTTCTCTTTTTAATTGTGCATGTGGGGCTTAATGCTTGTATTTGGGCCGCTGCTTATGATCCAAACGATCAGGGACAAATGTTTAACAAAGCCGCTCATTTTATGGGTAGCAATGTACTTCCTAGGATTTTAGAGATTGGTCTTTTTGCTGGTTTCTTCTTACACATTTTTCAGGGTTATTTATTAACGCTAGAAAACAGAAAGAAAAGAAGTATTGGTTATGCAGTTGCATACTCAGGTGGTAGTAAATGGTATAGCAGAAGTATGGCAATTTTAGGTACACTCCTGCTCATGTTTTTAGTCATGCACATTTATCATTTTTGGACGCCTAGTAGGCTTGGTGGAATTGGAAGTGTTCAGGCACTTGCCGAAGTGGAGTACAATGGTGTGATGCACCACAACTTATATGCCGAAATGAGAACCGTTTTTGTAGGCAACACACTTATTGTTGCACTCTATGTTTTAGCGTGTGGCTCTTTAGCCTATCACTTATTACATGGCTTTAGCAGTGCCTTTAAAACGATTGGTATTCACAATAAAAAAATTAGTGGTTTAATCAACTTTGTGGGCGTAGGCTTTGCGATCATCGTGCCTTTATTATTTGCACTCATGCCACTCAGTTTTTATTTTGGTTGGATCAATTAATTATCACTCAATTTAAATTTCTAAGCATATGCTTAATTCAAAAATACCTGCCGGAAACCTTGAAAAAAAATGGGAAGATTACAAGGGACATTGTAAACTTGTTAACCCGGCCAATAAACGTAAACTAGAAGTGATTGTAGTAGGTACCGGCTTGGCTGGTGCTTCTGCTGCGGCATCTTTAGGAGAACTTGGCTATAAGGTTAAAGCATTTTGTTTTCAGGATTCTCCACGTCGTGCGCACTCTATTGCTGCACAAGGTGGCATCAATGCTGCTAAAAACTATCAAAACGATGGTGATAGCGTTTTTAGATTATTCTACGACACTATTAAAGGTGGTGACTACCGTGCGCGCGAAGCAAACGTTCACCGCCTTGCCGAAGTGAGTGTAAATATTATTGATCAGTGCGTGGCACAAGGTGTTCCTTTTGCACGTGAATATGGTGGACTATTAAGCAACCGTAGTTTTGGTGGTACGCAAGTACAACGTACGTTTTACGCGGCGGGCCAAACAGGTCAGCAATTACTCATTGGTGCTTACCAAGCTTTAGAGCGTCAGGTGGCACTTGGTAATGTAAAAATGTATAGCCGTCATGAAATGCATGAAGTGGTAAAAATTGATGGCAAGGCAAGAGGTATTATTGCGCGTGATTTAGTATCTGGTAATTTAGAAAAACATTTTGGTCACGCGGTATTATTATGTACCGGTGGTTATGGTAATGTATTTTATTTGTCTACCAATGCCATGGGTTCTAACGTAACAGCTGCATGGAAAGCTCACCGTCAGGGTGCATTATTTAGCAATCCATGCTTTACACAAATTCACCCTACATGTATTCCTGTTAGTGGTGATCATCAATCTAAATTAACATTGATGTCTGAGTCACTCAGAAATGATGGACGTATTTGGGTGCCTAAAAATTTAAATGAAACGCGCAAAGCCGTTGATATTCCTGAAGAAGAAAGAGATTATTATTTAGAGCGCAGATACCCTGCATTTGGTAACCTTGTACCACGTGACGTGGCATCAAGAGCTGCCAAGGAAAGATGTGATGCTGGTTATGGTGTGGGTACTTCTAAGCAAGCTGTTTATTTAGATTATGCTGCAGCAATTTTGCGTTATGGAAATATTGAAGTGGGTAAGCAAGGCTTAGAAAATGTAAGTCAAGAAGCGGTTATTGCCATGGGTAAAGAGGTTGTAAAAGAAAAATATGGCAACCTATTTGACATGTATGCAAAAATTACTGGCGAAGATCCATACGAAGTTCCCATGCGTATCTACCCTGCTGTGCACTATACCATGGGTGGCCTTTGGGTAGATTACGAATTACAAACTACCGTTCCTGGTTTATATGCATTAGGTGAAGCAAACTTTAGTGAGCACGGTGCAAACCGCCTTGGTGCAAGTGCGCTTATGCAAGGTTTAGCAGATGGATACTTTGTTATCCCTTACACCATTGGTAATTATTTAGCCGACGAAATTTACAGCACAGGACTTGATACCAATCATGCAGCATTTGAAGAAGCTGAAAAAGCGGTGCTTGGAAGAATTGAAAAATTAATGAGCATTAAAGGAACGCAAACCGTAGAAAGTTTCCACAAACGTTTAGGAAAAATTATTTGGGATAAATGTGGTATGGCGCGAAGCGCAGATGGATTAAAGCAAGCCATTGCAGAAGTGCAAGCCCTTAAAAAAGAATTCTGGTCTGACCTAAGAATTCCTGGAGAAATTAATGAGATGAACCCAGAATTAGATAAAGCCAACCGCGTTGCCGACTTTATTGAACTAGGTGAACTCATGTGTGTAGATGCCTTAAGCCGTAACGAAAGTTGTGGTGGACACTTTAGAGAAGAATACCAAACAGAAGATGGTGAAGCGTTGAGAGACGATGAAAACTTCATGTATGTAGCTTCTTGGGAGTTTAAAGGCGAACACAACTGGGAACTTCACAAAGAAGAATTAAAGTACGAAGTGATTAAACCTTCACAACGTAACTACAAATAATCAATAGTAAACGATCTATCAACTTTTCAATTTTCTTGAAATGGAACATTACAATATGAATCTGAACCTTAAAGTTTGGAGACAAAAAAATAAAAACACAAAAGGTACTTTTAAACTGTACCGCGTAGAAAATATTTCTTCTGAAATGAGTTTCTTAGAAATGTTTGACGTACTCAACGAACAATTAATCAAAGACGGAGAAAGTCCGGTTGCTTTTGACCATGATTGTAGAGAAGGTATTTGTGGTTCATGCTCTATGTATATCAATGGTAAACCACATGGTCCTTGGCAAGCAAATACAACTTGTCAATTACACATGCGTGCTTTTAAAGATGGTGATACGATTGTGGTAGAACCATGGAGAGCCGATGCGTTTCCAGTTATCAAAGATTTGATGGTAGACCGTTCTGCCTTTGACAGAATTATTCAGGCAGGTGGATACGTTAGCGTTAACACCGGTAATGCGGTAGATGGTAATACTTTACCTATCGAAAAGCAAAAAGCAGATGATGCTTTTGCTGCAGCCATGTGTATTGGTTGTGGCGCTTGTGTAGCGGCTTGTAAAAACAGTTCTGCGATGCTATTTTTAAGTGCAAAAGTTTCTCACCTCGCCTTGTTACCACAAGGTGCACCAGAGCGAACGACAAGGGTACAAAACATGGTAGCACAAATGGATAAAGAAGGGTTTGGTTCATGTACCAACACTGGTGCTTGTGAAGCAACTTGCCCTAAAGAAATTTCCATCACAAATATTGCTCGCTTAAATAGTGAATACATAGCTGCAAGCTTTGCAGACTAAGCATCTATTAGATGTCTAATAACTATTTTTCGTTCAAACAATTTACAGTTCAACAATCGGACTGTGCGCTAAAGGTATGCACAGACGCGTGCTTGTTTGGCGCCTGGGTTGCAGCACATATTAATAAAGATGCGCCTACTAACATTTTAGATATTGGCACGGGCACTGGTTTATTGTCTTTACAACTTGCACAAAAAATACCATCGGCACAAATAGACGCCGTAGAAATTGATGCTGCTGCAGCAGCGCAAGCAGCGTCCAATGTTGAAGCAACCGGCTGGAATATTAAAGTACACAACACCCCTATCGAAAATTTTAGCGGTGTTAGTTACCAGCATATTATTTCTAACCCTCCTTTTTTTAGCAACGATTTAAAAAGTGATGATGTGCTGCGTAACACGGCCATGCACAGCACCACACTTACATTAGAATCACTTTTTACTTGTGTAATTAAATTATTGGATAGAGGCGGAAGTTTTTCGATTCTTATCCCATATGCTAGGGCAATAGCACTTGAAAAATCAGCCGCGCAATTTGGACTGCATATTTTTAAAAAAGCATTGGTACAACAAACACCCACACACGAACCTTTTAGGGCCATGTATATATTAAGCAATACAACAACAAGCCCTGTTTCGGTAGAACAGATTATTATTAAAGAAAATGAGCAGTACACTGCTGGTTTTGCTACCTACTTAAAAGATTATTACCTGTTTTTATAAAGGAGTTGTAATTTTAATGTCTATGAATCATTTTGAACTTTTTGACATACCGGTTAGCTTTTTCCCAGATACCGCTGTGGTATCCAAAAAGTATTTGATGCTCCAAAAAAAGTTTCACCCAGATTTTTTTGCAAATGCAAGCCCTGACGAGCAGGCTGAGGCCCTAGCACAATCATCGATGGCCAATAAAGCGCTGCTAGTATTAAAAGATTTGGCCTTACTTATACCGTACATTTTAGAAATGAATGAGGTATTAAGCGTTAACGAAAATTATCAGCTCCCTCCTTCTTTTTTAATGGAAGTCATGGATTTAAACGAGCAGGTTATGGAAGTATCGGACGATACGCAAAAAGCTGCTTTACGTGTTCAACTTAAACAACTAGAAGATGAAATTTTTGAACCTATTAAAGGGTTGTTGGAAAGCTATCAAGTGGGTATTACCCCAAAAGAAGCGTTGCTGCAAGTAAAAGACTATTATTTTAAAAAGAAATATCTAGATAGAATTGCAGATGAGCTCCAATAAGCCGTAATTATTATGGTTTATGCCTGTTTACATGGGTTTCTTTTGGCAAAAAACACAGAATCTTGTAATATTGCACCCCGCCTAATACAAAGGCCCAGATGGCGGAACTGGTAGACGCGCTAGACTCAAAATCTGGTTATCGCAAGGTAGTGCAGGTTCGATTCCTGTTCTGGGCACATAATTAGACTTAAGGCGATTCTTAACAGAATCGCCTTTTTCTTTTTCGGCGCAAAGGCTTACCAGTATGGAAAAAACGCTTAAACTGACCCCCTCATCGCGTTTCAAATTGTGTCTCGTCCTAGAAAAACCTTACACTGTTAAAAATTAATCCTGGATTTACTTTA
>JBBAKI010000011.1:0-86582 GCA_040403595.1 Sediminibacterium sp.
CCGAGGTTGTACTATCTGTAAAAATAGCACTCGCATCATTTAAACAAACTTCGGGAATAATGAATCCTGGTTTAGGAAGCGTATGAATATATACTGGATTTGTGAGTCTAAATGTATCACTCATACATCCAGTATTGGAACCAACCATTAAGCGAACATCCTTGGTTCCAAAACTTGAATAGTTTACAAGTTGATCTGCGTTTGTAGAAGTGCTATAAGTACCTGAACCATTATCTGTATTCCAAATCCACTTATTAATTGTGCCCACTCCTATGGTAGATGCGTCTGTGTATTTTATGACTGCATTTAAACATGTAATATTTGGTGCAGTAAATTTTGCAATAGGTTTGTCTGTAATGTTAACAATTGAACTAGCATCATCTGACACACAACCAATATCAGATACCACTTTTAATTTAATCGTATAATTATTGGATACTGCGTATTTAAAGGGGTTAATACTATTTGAAAAATTAACCAAGTTTGTGCCATCACCTAAATCCCATAGCCACTTTATTGCATTTGTGGAAGGTGCGTTGATGTATACTGAGTCTTGTAAACAACCAGCATGTGTTAAAGTAAAATTAGATGCTGGTTTATTATTTACTTTGACAGGAATATTAACAACTTGCTCCGTACTACCACAACCATCAGGTGTTGTAGAAGTGGTGTACATTTTGATCGTATCCCTTAATGCTGCAGTATTGGCCGCTGTAAAAGAAAATGATTGTTTAGGGCTATAATAATAAATATTTTGACCATTGATGTAAACGGTACTATCTGGTGTTGGACTACTAATTGGCCCAATGATAGTTGATGGTGTTATATTTTTTGTAGCAGCAAATTCCCATCTTATACTACTGGGTGTAAAATTTAATGGGACAGAAAATGAAACAGGTGTATTAACACAAGTTACTGCCGAATCTATTCGGCCATATGGATTTTGAAAGGATGCAGTTTGTGAAAAGTCTTTTACGTTCGTTCCTGCATTGTAACCATAACTTTCGGCGCTACCAAAACCATACGCAATAGCATTGTAACCTGTGTCTGAATATAAGTTATGATTGCCCGTACTTACTTTTAGTATAGCATATTTATAATTTGCATCACCGGGGTGCGTGATAAAATTGGCAGTTTGTAAAACGCCATCCAATGTGAAACTATTTTCTCCCCCTTTTTTAAGCACAACGTTGATATAACTTTGAAGGATGGCATTTTTATTGGCAGAATATAAAGTAACCTTATTAATGGTTTGCTCTACTGGACTTAAATAAATCATTTCCGGATCTCCACCTGGATTTCCAGAAGGATTTCCATCAACAGCTTGCGTGGTACAGTATTGTGCAACCATAATTGGGATATCAGATTCGATCACATTGGGTATTGCTGGATTGGTAGTAGCATTAACACCATTAAAGTTCCCATTAAAAAATTCGTAATAAAATCCATTGATAAGCCTATTGGCTGGAATGATTGTGCCATTTAATTTTACAACCGTGTTTGGATTGGTAACGCAAATACGGTAATAGTTGTTGGGTTGAAAACCGGTAGGTATCGTTAAATATTTTTTACCCCATGCAACTGCAGGTAAGGATTGTGCAATTAAGTTGTCGGCACTTCCATTACCTGTACTACCAATACTCATTTTTCCAGCCCCCGAAAAAACAGCAATTTTTTTACAACCCACAGAACCTGCTGTGCTAATGGATCTTACCTTGGATCCTGTTAAATCTGTTCCTTTTGTTCCGCTTACTGTTCCAAAAACGCTGTAGACATCTCCTTGATTTAATGTAATAGGTATCGTTGTAGCAACACCAGGTGTAAGTCCATTTACATTGGTTGCGGAAGGTGTAATTTCAATTGTCGTATTGTCTTCGGTGGCAACTACAAAAAAGAATGAGTTGGCATCGTTGGCATTAGACTGCTGCGTGAAGTTAACCGAATAATATTCTTTGCCGAGTGTATTGGTAGGGAATAATAAAGTTGCCCCAGAAATACTTGCGTTGTAGATGTGCGCATAGGCCACAATGGGCACATCGGATGTGATATGAATACCTCTCTTTAAAACCCCTGTAGAATTAATTCTCGAATCCTGTGCACCTGCTTTTGGTAAAGGATTTGAAAGGGTAACTTGATTGGCGGTTACTGTATAAGTAGCCGAATATCCAACAGCCGGTATTTCTACTTTAACATTTGCATTTTTGTCGGAAGTAAAATAAAGAATCATGTCTTGAGACCCACCATTTGCAGGATTACCAGCCATACTTACGTGGTATCCATATCCAAGCCAAAAGTCATTACCCTTATTGGAATAGTCTTGACTATATACTGCGCCACTTGCAAGGATACATATAAAAAAAATATATAATTTAAATTGGCGCAAATTCATATTCTTGTGCTTAGACAGTAAAATGGATTAAAAGTTTAATTTTTTGGAAATTAAATCTACTAAAATATAAGACGCAAAAACACTATAAACCGCTGTCTTTCAAATAAATATTCGATGCTGGCCCCATGCAAAACAGTAGGTCTAGCATACTCGCATTTGGTACAAAATCAATTTTATCCATAAAAACCTGCGGATACACTTGATTTACAATATTTTGGGAAGGATTATTTGTATTAGAATTATCTCTAACATCAATAAAGTTTGGGTCTAAAAATGGAATGAGCTCTATAGTTTTTGAAATGTTAAATTGAGTTTTAAGTACTTTTTCAAGCCAATGAATCAGGCACATATTTAAATCAACTAAGTATCGATGCTTAGTATGTAAAAGATCATGTAAACCAGATTCATAGTATTCAAAAAAAGGGGATCTTTTATAGCAAGAAGTAATGGCTTTTAAATGTTTGATTTGCCAGTTTTGCTGATTGCAAATTTCAACGTCTTTTATAGCTTTTTTTTGGTCTCTCCCATCTTGTAATGGAACCGTTAGTAATAGTGGCCCATTTGCACTAACAATTGAAGTTCTATTGCGGTTACCCATTTTTTTGAAGGGTTCATGAATATCAATAACCACATCATTTGCCTTCACCAATTGTTTGATATAATCAACGGATCCGAAATATTGAGATTCAATTCTTAATGGTTGCATGTATTAATTTTAACACTAAATATTATTTCCCCTCAGTATGTGCATTTATCTTTGTGCAAATTAATCCAATTGAAACGAATTTATCTATTTTATTGTTCCCTCATTGTTGTTTTATTAAGTTGTTCTACTCCTCAAGGTTTCGAATACAAGGGGCTTAATAATGTTAAGGTTAATAATGTTGGATTTGAATACCTCGATTTGTCTTTAAATCTCGTTTATTTTAATCCTAACAATTTTAAAGTAGATTTAAAAAAGGTAGACTGTGATGTATACATTGATAACCGTTACCTTGGCAAGTATTCGCTTGATACGTTGATGCATATTCCTAAAAAACAAAATTTTGAACTTCCTTCTCAGATGCGTGTAGCCTTAGGCGGCGTATTTAAAAATGCCTTTTCATTACTCATGAATAAAGAGGTACTTATAAAAGTAAAGGGGAAAACTAAAATAGGAAAAGGGTCTATTTTTTTTGACGTTCCTTTTACTTATGAAACTAGACAAACCATTGGTTTATAAATAAGGTTTAATATGACAGGGCTTGTGTAACTGAGGCCCACCGCCCTCTACAGCTCTTTTGCAGCTTGGAGGTAGTTTTTTATAGGCATCGTCTAAAGCTTTTTCGTTATCTGTATCAAAGCCTGCATTGTTAATGGCTGCTCTCACTTCGTCGGCACTTGTTCTATCCGGCAAAAACTGTATACGCAGTTCTCCTTGTAACAAATTAATTTTCCATTGTACAATGCCGCCTTCTGAATTTTCTTTTTCCTTTGTTAGGTATTTGTCCAATACATCTTTGCATTCCCAACATTTTAAGTTGTTGGATTTTAAAATAATCCATTCCGCTTTTGCAGATTGCGCGGATGCAGTATGAGCGCCAATGATAAATAGTATGGCAACAATAATTTTTTTCATAGGATTATTTTCCTGTCCAAGTGGATGGACTGTTTCTCCAATCTAATAAAATATTTTCTTGCTCTTTTGTTACATAGCCTTTTTCTACGGCTAGTGAAATTAAAGATGGGTAATTGGTTAAACATACAAATGGAACATTAGCTGCTGAAAATGATTCAGATGCCACAGCAAAGTCGTAAGTAAAAATGGCTACCATCCCAACTACTTCCGCACCTGCTGCTCTTAATACCTCTACTACCTGTAACGAACTTTTTCCGGTAGAAATTAAATCTTCTATCACTAGCACTTTTTGTCCGGGTGTAAATGCACCTTCAATTTGATTGCCTAAGCCATGTTCTTTTGGTTTTGGTCTAACATAGATATAAGGCAGTTTTAATTGATCCGCTGCCATGGCACCCCATGGAATACCCGCAGTTGCTACACCTGCTAGTGTTGCTGCTTCTCCAAATTTTTCGAATATAACATTACACATTTCGCTTTTAATAAAGTCTCTTACATAAGGGAAAGAAAGTATTTTTCTATTATCACAATAGATAGGGCTCTTCCAACCACTAGCCCAAGTAAATGGGTCGTTAGGACTTAATTTTACAGCTGCTACTTGTAGTAACTTTTCTGCAACGGCTATTTCGTTTGTCATGATGCAAAATTAGGGGCTATTTTAGTATAAATAGTACTTACAATTCAAAAAATAGTAGACATTTGATGCACAATGGAGCAACCAATTATTATTGCCGCTGGTGGACTCGTTCAAAACAACGAGGGTGCATTTTTACTCATATTTAGACGTGGAGTTTGGGATTTACCCAAAGGAAAGTTAGATGCTGGAGAATTGATACCCGAATGTGCAATAAGAGAAGTTAGGGAAGAAACAGGATTACAAACAATAACGCTTGGGTCTTTTATTTGCATGACTACGCATGCCTATTTTGATACCTGGTTACAAAAAGATGTAATAAAGGAAACTCATTGGTATGCCATGAAAGCATCGTCTTTGTTGCCTGAAACACTGATCCCACAAACCGAGGAAGACATAGAAAAAATTGAGTGGGTTCCTGAATATGAACTACCAACATACTTAATTCAAACCTACCCTACTATTCGTAATGTTTTTGATGCTTTTAACGCAGGTAGCCCAAAATTTTAAGCATCGATTGAGCGGTTTGCTCTTTAGCATACACCCATTCAATAAGTTTGCCATTTCTATCTCTTTCTACAATAACGTGTTTAGGGGAAGGAATTAAGCAGTGCTTGATTCCACCATATCCACTAATTTGATCTTGATAGGCGCCTGTATGGAAGAAACCTACATATAGTGGCTCTTTATTGGAATCTTGATCTTTTGGATCTTGGGTTTTTAGTTTAGGTAAAAACACTTCGTTGATGTGTTCTTCAGAGTCATAATAATCATGACTATCGCAGGTGATACCTCCTAGTACAACACGGTGGTATTCGTTGTCCCATTTATTCACAGGGAGCATCAAAAACTTTTCTCCAATACCCCAGGTATCAGGAAGTGTTGTAATAAAAGAAGAGTCAATCATATACCAACACTCTCTATCGTTCTGATTTTTTTCTGCTAATACACTGTAAATATGTGCCATGCTTTCACCAACGGTGTAGCTACCAAACTCGGTATAAATATTTGGCATTGGTACTTTGGCTTTTTTACAAGCTTTTTTAATATTACTCACAATTTCATTGATGATGAATTGATAGTCATATTCAAAACCTAATGAGTGTTTGATAGGGAATCCACCACCAATATTAATAGAGTCCAACTCTGGACAAATCTTTTTTAATTGACAATAAAGGTTTATGATTTTATTTAATTCTGACCAGTAATAAATATCATCTTTAATGCCTTTGTTTAAAAAGATATGTAACATTTTTAATTGAAACTTATCTTCGAAACCTTCTATATCATCAACATAAAATTCTAAAATATCTTTTGCACGAATGCCTAGTCTTGAAGTGTAAAATGGAAAGTTAGGTTCTTCTTCTGCAGCTACTCTTATGCCTACTCTAAAAGGTTGTTTGGCGCCACGTTTATAGGCCATCAATTCCTCTTTGTTATCAAGTATTGGAATTACATTTTTAAAACCGGAATTGATAAGTTTGGTAATACGAGAGGTGTAAGACTTTTGCTTGTAGCCGTTACAAATAATGTAGGTGTCTTTATTTATTTTTCTGCGCTGGTACAGTCTATTGATAATTTCAATATCGTATGCGTAAGATGTTTCTAAGTGTATATTATGTTTAAGTGCTTCTTCTACTACAAATGAAAAGTGAGAACTTTTGGTACAATAGCAATAAAAATATTCGCCTTCGTATTTATGCTTTTTAAAAGCAGCTTTAAACATGTCTTTGGCCTTGTTAATTTGCATGCCAATTTTTGGCAGGTAAGTTAACTTTAAAGGCGTACCATGCTTTTCAATGATCTTTTTTAAGTCTAAATCATTGAATTGTAAATAACCATTGTCATTTAATTCAAAACCTTCTTGAGGGAAGTGGAATGTTTGGTTTACGAGCGAGGTATAAGTATTGTTCATTTACGCGATTGCTTTAAAAATGTGAACGACAAACTTTTTTATAATATTGATCTTTTTATTAACGAATAAAAAAACCGAACAGTATAAAACTACTCGGTTTTTTTATATATTATTTTTTACAGTAAGCTACCTTATTTAACTTGGTCAACTAAAGCCTTAAAGCTAGCTGGCTCGTTCATAGCAAGGTCTGCTAAAACTTTACGGTTAAGTTCGATACCCTTAGTGCTTAATTTATTGATAAATTGGCTGTAAGTAAGTCCTTCTTGTCTAACCGCTGCGTTAATACGTGCAATCCATAATTGACGGTATTCGCGCTTTTTAAGTTTACGACCTACATAAGCATAGGTTAAACCCTTTTCAACGATATTTTTGGCTACTGTATAAACGTTTTTACGTTTACCGTAGAAACCTTTTGCTTGCTTAAGAATTCTTTTTCTCCTAGCTCTAGATGCTACTGCATTTTTTGAACGTGGCATATTAATTTGTTTGAAAGCGCCTACCTAATTGGTAATTGCTGTTTGATAATGTTGTTTGTGAATGGTACTTCTAAAATGATAACCGAATTAACCTTTTAGACGTAATAAACGAAGAACGAAGTCTTTGTTTGTAGAATCAACTAAACCTTTTTTGTTTAGTGCTCTTTTACGTTTTTTTGATTTCTTGGTTAAAATGTGCCTTTTAAATGGCTTTTGGAAAGTTACTTCACCACTACCAGTGACTTTGAAACGCTTCTTTGCGCTTGAGTTTGTTTTTACCTTTGGCATGTTAATAATCTTGTTAAAGATTACACCCTACTGGCGGTCTTGCACAGGCGAGACACTTGTTGAGCCATTTGGGAAATTGGGATGCAAAATTATGGATAATCTCCTATTTGAGCAACTATTTCTTTTTACCTGTTTTAGGGGTAAAAATGGCAAACATACGTTTACCTTCTAGTTTAGGCATACTTTCTAGGGTACCAGCCTCCGCTAAACGTTCAGCAAACTTAAGAAGTAGTAATTGGCCTCTGTCCTGGAACATAATGGCTCTACCCTTAAATTGAACGTAAGCTTTGACCTTATTACCATCTTTTAAGAACTTTTCGGCATGTTTTGCCTTAAAGTCAAAGTCATGGTCATCGGTACTAGGCGTAAATCTAATTTCCTTGATTTCAGACTGCTTAGAGTTGGCTTTCATTTCCTTCTCTTTGCGCTTTTTTTCGTATAAGAATTTTTTATAATCTATTACTTTACAAACCGGAGGATCAGCGGTTGGAGAGATTTCAACTAGGTCTAATTCTTGTTCTTGAGCAATTTTAAGGGCTTCCTGTGTAGAATAGACCCCTACTTCAACATTATCTCCTACTAAACGTACCTGAGGTACTCTAATTCTGTCGTTAATTCGGTGTTCTGGTTCTTGCTGTCTTTGGAACCTTGGGTTAAATCTTCCGCCGCCTCTTGGTGGTAATGCCATTAAAACTTGTTTTGTTAGTAATATTTTGAAGTATAAAGATAGAGCTATTTAGGCTATTCGCCTGATTTACGTTCATGAATTTCCTGAATAATCGCATCGATAAATACCTGCGTGTCTTGCATGCCTAAATCTCCTTTACTTTGTCTACGCACCGAAAGCTTGTTTTCCAATGTTTCTTTCTCTCCCACTACAAGCATGTATGGAACGCGTTGAAGTTCGGTATCTCTAATTTTTTTGCCAATTTTTTCAGACCGGTCATCTATCTCAACCCTTACGCCTACTGCTTTTAGCTGTTTTTTAATCCCTTCTGCAAAGTCCATAAACTTATCGGAGATAGGTAAGATTTTAACCTGTAAAGGTGCCAACCAAACCGGGAATTTACCAGCATAGTGTTCCAGTAAGAATCCAATAAAACGCTCGTGGGTACCTAGTGGCGCACGATGAATAATAAGTGGAACTTCTGGCTGATTGTTTTGGTTATTGTAGCTTAATTTGAATTTATTGCCTGAATTAAAGTCTACTTGGTTGGTAGCAAGTGTAAATTCTCTACCAATGGCACTCCAAATTTGAACGTCAATTTTAGGGCCATAAAAGGCTGCTTCGTCTGGAACCTCGACATAAGGAATTTCAGAATCAATGAGCACCTGACGCACCATCGCTTCAGTTTCTTTCCATAAAGCTGGCTCATTTACATATTTCGCGCCTAATTTAGAAGGCTCGTGCAAGCTTAAACGCATTACGTATTTATCAATTCCAAATATTTTAAAGTACTTGGTATACATGTCATTTACAGCTCTAAATTCGGAGGCAAATTGTTCTTTGTTACAATAAATATGCGCATCATTCATGTGTAAGCAACGTACACGCATCAGTCCAAATAACTCACCACTTTGTTCGTACCTATAACAGGTACCATATTCTGCAATTCGGTATGGTAAGTCTTTGTAACTTTTTGGTTCTGCATCAAATATTTTATGGTGATGCGGACAGTTCATTGCTTTCAAATAATACTTGGTACCATCAAGTTCCATTGGTGGAAACATACTATCTGCATAATATGGCAAGTGACCACTGGTGAGGTACATACTTTCTTTGGCAATATGCGGTGTTACCACGCGCTTATATCCTGCTACTTCTTCGGTTTCTTTAGCTAATTTTTCTAACTCTTCAATAATGATAGTGCCATTTGGTAACCATAAAGGAAGGCCTAGACCCACATCCTCGTCCATGGTAAAAATGCCCAACTCTTTACCTAGTTTTCGATGGTCTCTTTTTTTAGCTTCTTCAAGCATTAATAAATATGCATCTAATTCCTTTTGATTGGGGAAAGTCACGCCATACAAGCGTGTTAGCATTTTATTTTTTTCGTTACCCTTCCAATAAGCACCTGCAATATTGGTGAGTTTGATGGCTTTAATTGCACCCGTATTTGGGATATGTGGCCCTCTACATAAGTCGGTAAAATTACCTTGTGCGTAGAGTGTGATATTGCCATCCTGTAACCCTTCTAATAAATCTAATTTATACGGATCATTACGCTCTGTAAAATAAGCAATGGCATCCGCTTTAGAAATTTCTTTTCTATTAAAAGTGTTGGCTTGTTTAGCAAGTTCATTCATTTTTCTTTCGATGGCAATTAAATCATCTTCTATTAAGTGACGATCGCCTAAATCTATATCGTAATAAAATCCTTTGTCAAGAGCTGGGCCAACCCAAAATTTTACACCTGGATATAAAGCTTCAACAGCTTCTGCCATCAAGTGCGCAGATGAGTGCCAAAAAGTATTTTTTCCTGCGTCATCATCCCAGGTTAATAATTGTAAAGTAGCATCTACAGTAATGGGTCTAGAACTGTCCCACACTTCTCCATTTACAGAAGCAGCCAAAACTTTTCTGGCGAGTCCTTCACTAATCGATTTTGCGATGCCATCGGCAGAAATACCTGCTTCATATTGCCTAACGGCACCATCTGGAAATTGAATGTTTATCATAAGTATAACTTAACTATTTAACCCCTAATGGGTTACTTCTGCAAAAATAAAGGAAAGCGGTGAGTTTTCCGTTTTAACGCTTCTTTAGATTTTAATAGTTTTGTAAGAGCTTACATTTGCATCAATGAGATTGATTTTTACCCTAATTTCTTTATTGCTATTAACGTCAACCACCCAGGCCCAAAAACTAACGGGCATATGGCGTGGATATTTTAGTGCAGCCAATGGCGTTTTTAGAGATGATGTTGGGGAAGAAATGTACAAATACGAGGTTCAAATAGACCAACAATCTGACAATAGTATTAAAGGGGTCACCTATTCATATAAGTCTACCGTATTTTATGGTAAATCAAGCATGCAGGGTATCTATACCATTAACAGTAAAAATGTACTCTTAAAAGAACTCAAATTACTAGAGTTAAAAATTGGTGGTAATAGCGAACCCTGTTTAATGACCTGCTATTTAGATTATGTAAAAATTGGTAAATTAGAAGTGTTGCAAGGCACATTTATATCAACGAATGCAAGAAATAAAAAAGATTGTGGTAACGGAAAGGTATACCTAGAGCGGGTTTTGAAAAGTGATTTTGAATTAGAGGAGTTTTTAGCGCATCCAAAACCAGTCGCTCCAATTACACAGAGAAAGCCAATTACAAAGCCATCAAATACGGATTCGGATATTAATAAAAACAAGGGAACGGAAATCGAAAAGCCAGCCATCATTGTTAATTCAATTATACCGGAAGTTAAAAAAATGATAGTGGCGGATGTTGTACCAAAGATACTTTTACAAAGAGAAAACTTTTTAATCAAACGAATCATTACTTCTGAACCTGATATTAAAGTGGAACTTTTTGATAATGGAACCATTGATAATGATACAGTTAGTTTATACCATAATAACGAGCAGGTGATCAAAAAAGGTAAACTTAATTACCAACCACTCACTTATTTCTTTAATTGTGGTAACCTGCCTATTACCCATGAGCTGATTTTGGTAGCTGAAAATTTAGGTGAAATACCGCCCAATACTGCCATTATGGTGGTTACCATTGGCAAAAAAAGGCAAGAAATATTTTTGACTTCTGACGAAAAAAAGAATGCCAAAATTATTATTGATTACAAACCCAATTAGTAAGATTATCTTATAAATTTTGTGGTTACCTTTGCGGCCACAAATACAATCTAGATATGCTTATTGGTTTACAAAATGTAACGTTCGAATTTGGTGCAAGGGTTATTGTAGAAGACGCTACATGGCATATTCAACCTGGAGACCGTATTGGATTAATTGGGTACAATGGTACCGGCAAGTCTACCCTACTTAAAGTTTTGGTTGGTGAATACACTCCATCAAAAGGCACATTAGAAAAAAGCAGAGACACAACCATAGGTTATTTACACCAAGATTTATTAAGTTTTGATACCAGTGAAACCATTACAGAAGTGGCGCTTGGCGCTTTTGAAAAAGTTAGGGCAGTAGAAAAAGAAATTGAAAGATTAGGCATTGCGCTCGAAAATGATTCGGAAAACAATGACTTACTTATACAATACACTGACGCACTGCATGAACTAGAT
Source organism: Sediminibacterium sp. (assembly GCA_040403595.1). Lineage (GTDB taxonomy): Bacteria > Bacteroidota > Bacteroidia > Chitinophagales > Chitinophagaceae > Sediminibacterium. The sequence continues at coordinate 11,578 of JBBAKI010000011.1, forward strand.
GTATTAGATGGATACAATATCCAGCACAAGGCAGAAGAAGTTTTACATGGACTTGGTTTTAGCAGTCAAGATATAAAAAGACCTTACAAAGAATTTAGTGGCGGATGGCGTATGCGTGTGCTACTTGCTAAAATGATTTTGCAACAGCCAGATGTTTTGTTGCTGGATGAACCTACCAACCACTTAGACTTACCATCTATTGAGTGGTTAGAAAAATATTTATTGCATTACCAAGGTAGTGTTGTTATTGTGAGCCACGATAAGTTTTTCTTAAACCGAATGGTCAACAAAATTGTAGAGGTATACCAACAGGCTTTACATATTTATAGTGGTGATTATAATTATTATGAAACAGAAAAAGCGTTGCGTATAGAAATGCAACAAAAAGCTTTTGAAAATCAGCAAGATTATATTCGTCAGCAAGAAAGATTTATAGAACGCTTTAAAGCCAAAGCTAGTAAAGCTGCACAGGCACAGAGTATTCAAAAAAGACTCGATAAAATTGATAAAATCGATGATGTTCAATTCGAGCGTCCTGATTTACGTATTAATTTTCAGCTCGATAAAGTTCCAGGTAAAGTACTTGTCGATTTAAAAAATATTTCAAAAAACTTTGGTGATTTAACCATCGTAAACAATACCACCGCCGAAATTGAAAGGGGTGATAAAATTGCACTCATTGGTGCCAACGGTAAAGGGAAATCTACCATACTTCGTATAGTAGGTGGTAACGAGCAGCACAGTGGTGAAAGGGTTTGGGGACATAATGTAGAAGAAAGTTTTTACGCACAGCACCAGCTAGAAGCGCTTACACTTACCCATACTATTATGGAAGAAATGCAACAGTGTGGTAGTAAAAAAACAGATGTCGAGCTGCGAAGTATTCTAGGAGCGTTTTTATTTAGTGGTGATGATGTTGATAAAAAAATACGTGTATTAAGTGGGGGTGAAAAAGCAAGGGTGGCACTTGCCAAAACGATGGTTAGCAAGGCTAACTTTTTATTACTAGATGAACCTACCAATCACCTTGACATGCACTCTGTGGAGTTACTAGCTGGGGCGCTTAACAAGTACGAGGGCAGTTATATTTTAATTAGTCACGACCGTTATTTTATTTCTCAAACAGCCAATAAAATTTGGGAAATTGTAGACCATCAAATTAAAGAGTTTAAAGGAACCTACGCAGAGTGGGTAGAGTGGAATGAACGTATGGCAGCTAAGCAAAAAGAAAATAAAGGATCTGGCATTGTAACAGCTGCGCCAACTCCTGCCCCAACACCAAAAATCACTCATCCAGTAACAAAAGCGCCAACACCAAACACGGCCATTGATAAAGATTTACAAAAAGAATTACAAAAGCAAAAAAAGAGGTTGCAAACACTAGAGCTGGATATCAATAACACCAAGGTTCAAAAAGAAAATATTGAACAGGAACTTGGCAACCCGGATACCTATACCAATCCCTCAAAATTTGCAGTACTAGAATCTGAATATAAAACGGTACAACAAAAACTTGCCACACTCAATACCGAGTATGAAACTGTTTTTGAAAAAGTGTTAGACATGGAAGCCTAAAAAATAATTAATTTGACAAAATATGTCTGCTAATTACAATTCTTTGGATTTCTGAAGTGCCCTCATAAATTTGTGTAATTTTTGCATCGCGCATGAGACGTTCTACATGGTATTCTTTAACAAAACCATAGCCACCATGTACTTGAACAGCTTCGGTAGAAATCCACATGGCTGCTTCACTTGCAAATACCTTTGCCATAGAAGATGAAAATCCATAATCCTTATGTTCATCTTTGTCAGCGGCTGCTTTAAAACAAAGTAGTCTAGCTGCTTCTACTTTGGTAGCCATGTCGGCGAGTTTAAATTGGATGGCTTGGTGGTGCATGATTTCTTTACCAAAAGCTTTTCTTTGTTTACTGTAACCCAATGCTAATTCGTATGCGCCACTAGCAATACCAAGTGCTTGTGCTGCTATTCCAATACGGCCACCAGCAAGTGTTTTCATAGCAAACTTGAATCCAAACCCATCTTCACCAATTCTATTTTCTGCAGGCACTTTAACATCGTTAAACATGATAGAGTGTGTGTCACTACCTCTAATACCTAATTTATTTTCTTTTGCACCAACCGTTACGCCAGGGCTATTTTTTTCTACAATAAATGCATTGATGCCTCTACTTCCCTTAGCAGGATCTGTTTGTGCGATCACTAAATACACAGAAGCAGAAGATCCATTGGTAATCCAGTTTTTGGTACCATTTAATAAATAGTAATCCCCTTTATCTTCGGCAGTTGTTTGTTGACTTGTAGCGTCACTACCTGCTTCTGGTTCACTTAATAAAAACGCACCAATGTAAAGGTCATTGTCTTTGATGCCTTTTGCAAGTGGTGTTAAATATTTTTGTTTTTGTTCTTCGGTACCATATGCTTCTAAGCCCCAACAAACAAGACTATTGTTTACGCTCATACACACACTAACGCTGGCGTCAATTTTACTAATTTCCTCCATGGCAAGCACGTAGCTAATGGTGTCCATTCCTGCACCCCCATAGGTTGGACTTACCATCATACCCATAAAGCCAAGTTCTGCTAATTGCATAATTTGTTCTTTCGGAAATGATTGCTTTTCATCCCTTTCAATAACGCCAGGTAAACAACTATTTTTAGCGAAATCACGAGCTGCAGCTTGAATCATCAGCTGCTCTTCTGTCAAATTAAAATCCATAGAAGCATTATTTTGTTGTACAAAAATAAGCTAACAAACGTTAGGATTTATAATTTAGTCGAATATTTTTTTAAAAATATTTGCGCTGTAAATTGGATAGTACCAGAGTGTCAACAGCGTTTAAGCGTTTTGTGGTGTCTTGCAAAAAGTGACGCTTAAATGACCTTACCGCTGCAGTGGTATCTTTTAAATCGTACCCAATAATACGAAGTGCGATGTAGGGGTTAAAATTTGCTGGTGCAGGCACTAATGTATCGTCAAACCATAGGCCATATCCATTGGTAGCTAATAATTTCCAAGGGAATCTAAAATTTGGATCGTTTTTTCTGGTAGGTGCAATGTCGCCGTGTCCAATAAAATTAGCAGTTGGGATGGTATATTTTTGTTTAAGTCTATTAAGCAGTACCAATAAACTTTTAATTTGTAAACTATCAAAAGGTTCAAATCCATTGTTGTCAAGTTCTATCCCAATAGACGATGAATTAATATCAATTAAATTACCCCACTTACTAATGCCTGCATGTTGCGCACGCATATAATCATTAAGCATTTGGTGAACGGTACCATCTTTACAAATAACGTAGTGTGCACTTACGGCAGTGCGTGGTGTAATAAATGTCTTTAATGTTTCTTCACAAGCATTTTGAGCTGTATGGTGGATGATTACAAAACCTGGTTTGCGTAGTCCAAAATTGGTTGTGCCTACCCAGTAAGGTGCTTGCTTTACAGAGTCTGAAAAAATACCACCATTGTTTGTAAGACCAGCAATATCAGTGAGCGAATCAATCTGATGGTTATGCATTTTATTGGTTGCCTTATATGGATTTCTAAAGCAAGCTGTAAAAATAATAGACAAACTTAAAAGTGTAATAAAGCCAACATAGATTGATTTTTTCATCGAAACAATTTTGAACATTAAACTAAGGGTTCTTGTTGAGACAAGCAATGAAAACTGCCTAAACCCCATATTATATCGGTAGAATCAATGCCTACCACTTCCCTATTTTTATACGCTTCTTCAATAATAGAAAGTGCCTTATCATCTATAGCAGATCTAAAAGTTGGCACAATAACATATTTATTAGAGATATAAAAATTAGCGTAAGAAGCAGGTAAACGCTGGTCTTCAAAAATTACGGCGTCTGGCATGGGAAGTTTAACAATGTTTAATTGTTTCCCATTTAACAAACGCATTTTTTTAAGCTGTGCTAGATTATCTTGAAGCAGTGTGTAGTTTTCGTCATGTGTATTTGATTCTACCACTGTTAATACCGTGTCTTCATTTACAAACCTAATGGTATCATCAATATGACCATCTGTGTCATCTCCAACAATGCCTTCTTCTACCCACAATACCTGATTGGCACCATAGTAATCGAATAAAAAGTTTTCTATTTGATCTCTATTTAAATGTTTGTTTCTATTAGGGTTTAAAAGGCAACTGGTACTCGTTAAAATAGTGCCTGTGCCGTTAAATTCGACGGAGCCGCCTTCCATAACAATGCCAGGATGGTAAACCGGGATATTAAAATGTTTGCCAATTAAAGTTGGTATCACATCATCTAAATCGTAAGGCGGATATTTATTACCCCATGCATTGTAATTCCAATCTACAATTACTTTTTTTTGCTCGGCATCCCGGTTAATTAAAAATGCAGGGCCATGATCACGACACCAAGCGTCATTGGTTGGATGCAAATAAAATTGTACCTGATTCATGTTTACGCCTGCATTTACAAGATGTGCAGTTGCACTTTCTTGCATGGCTCCATCTAACACATTAATGCGCACTTTTTCTGATTCGGCAAGGTATTTAACAAACAAACTATAGTTTGGGTATATCGCATCAATTTTTCCAGGCCAGCTTGCTTCTTTATGCGGCCAACTTAACCAAGTGGCTTCATGCATTTCAAATTCTGCTGGAAAATAATAACCTAATGATTTGGGTGTATTCAAAACAAAAAATTTCTAGTCAATAAAACGTTTGGTGATATTTTCATAAGAGTCAATACGTCTATCTCTCATAAACGGCCAGTGTGTACGGTAACGATCTGTGGCGTCCGTATCAATTTCAACTACTTCCGTTTCTTCATTGTCATGAGATCCTTTGTATAATAAACTGCCAAATGGATTGCTCACAAATGAACCACCCCAAAATTTCATAGCGCCATTTTGTTCAAAGCCTACCCTATTAACACTTACCACGTGTACGCCGTTAGCAACTGCGTGACTGCGCTGAATAGTTTGCCAAGCATTGTACTGCTCAATATTGGTAGCTTCATCTTGTGATGTAGCCCAACCAATAGCTGTTGGGTAAAACAATATTTCGGCTCCTTGTAATGCAGTAAGTCTGGCAGCTTCTGGATACCACTGATCCCAACAAATAAGCACACCAATTTTTGCAAATTTGGTATCAAATGTTTTATATCCTAAATCACCTGGCGTAAAATAAAATTTTTCGTAGTATGCAGGATCGTCAGGGATATGCATTTTACGGTACATGCCTAAGTAAACACCGTCGGCGTCAATAACTGCTGTAGTGTTGTGGTAAATACCTTGCGTTCTTTTTTCAAATAAAGAAGCAATCACTACAACATTTAGCGATGCTGCAACTTGACCTAAAGTTTCGGTAGTAGCACCCGGAATTTTTTCTGCTAACTTAAAATTTTCATAGTCTTCTACATCACAAAAATAAAGTGATGTAAACAACTCTTGAAGGCATACAATTTGTGCACCTTTTGCAGCAGCGTCTTTAATACCTGCTATAGCTTTTTGCAAGTTTTCTTCTTTGCTTGCACTGCAAGACATTTGAACCAATCCCACTTTTACTTTTGACATAATAAAAATTTTAAAGATCGTTAAGTTGTATGTTTTATAATGGCATCAAAATTTGAAAAGCCAATAATTTTTTCTGTGATATATCCTTCAGCGTATCCTACCCCTATTCTTTTACCTAGCATGAGTGCTCTTGCTTTTACCGTTTCTAAAAACTGGGGGGATGAAATATAGGTTTGTGGTTCTGAAGTATCTGCTCCAGTAAATTGTGTACCATACGCAAGAACGGCTTCCATTTTTCTTTCCATATAGGCTGTAATATCAATTACAAAAGACGGTTGAATAAAACGGTCTTGAATATAATGAAATGTGTATGCAGGTCTCCAAGCATTTTGTGTTACTCCATCATGCATGGTTTCTACTTTTCTAAGTCCACTTAAAAAAGCTGCATCAGAAACGAGTTTGGCGCTACGCCCATGATCCGGATGACGATCTTCTGGTGCGTTGGCTAAAATTACATCAGGTTGATACTTTCTAATAAGCGCAATAATTTTTCTTTGGTGCGCTTCATCGTTTACAAAAAAACCATCTGCCATGTCTAGGTTTTCTCTAACATCAACGCCCATAATTTTTGCAGCATCCGCCGCTTCCTGAGTTCTTGTGTTGGGTGTTCCTCTGGTGCCTAATTCTCCTCTTGTTAAATCTACGATACCCACTTTTTTACCTTGGTCGATGGCAGCCATAATGGTTCCGGCACAGCCTAGTTCAACATCATCTGGGTGAACACCAAAAGCTAAGATATCTAGTTTCATAGGGTTAGATTTAAGGCAAAGGTAAGGCTTGAAAAAAAGAAAAGCCACTAGATGAACTAGCAGCTTTTAAAAACTTATGTAGAGAAGAATTACTTCTTCTTTTCGTAACGCTTTTTGAATTTGTCAATTCTACCAGCAGTATCAACAAGCATGTTTTTACCTGTGTAGAAAGGGTGAGATGTGTTAGAAATCTCCAATTTGACAACTGGATAATCATTACCATCATCAAATGTAATTGTTTCTTTAGAAGCAGTTGTAGACTTGCTTAAAAAGGTAGTACCGTTAGACATGTCTTTGAAAACAACGAAACGATAATTTTCTGGATGGATACCTTGTTTCATAATTATGGGTTTTAGGTGGTACGGATTTGGCCGTACACTTATTTTAAAAGAGATGCAAAACTAGGCTAGAATTGCTAAAATGCCAAATTTTATTAGCTTTTCATGTTGGTATACTGTAGCGGAATACCAAAATTTCCTCCATTTAAAAGTGCTATAACTTCCTGTAAATCATCGATTTTTTTGGCTGTAACTCTAATGATGTCGTCCATAATAGCTGCTTGCACTTTTAAACCGCTGTCTTTGATGGCTTTAACCATCTTTTTGGCATCGTCTTGCTTTAAGCCGTTGGTGACAGAAACTTCCTTTTTAACCACTTTGCCACTTGGGTAAGCGTCTTTCGAAAAGTCAAAAGCATTGCCATCAATACCTTGCTTAATGGCACGGCCAATTAAAACATCAATGAGTTGCTTCATTTTCATATCAGAATCCACTTCTAAAGAAACCACATAGTCTTTCTTGTTAAGTTCAATAGAAACTGGCGAATCTCTAAAGTCAAAACGTCCAGCAATTTCTTTTTTTACCGTGTTAATGGCATTATCTAAGGTTTGTAAGTCTACCTTACTAGCTACGTCAAATGATGGCATATTGTATTATTTTGATTGTTTATTAAGGTTCCACTTTCCAGCTTTCCACCACAAAAATACACCGCCTAAAAATAAAACAAGTGCTATGATTTCTGCTTGTGTAGGTTGAAAAGGAAGGTCTACATATTTTGTATTCACTCTAATTTGTTCGATAGAAAAACGCTCGATCCCGTTTAACATAAGATACACCGCTGCTAACCTGCCCGCTATATTAATTCTTGTTCTCAAAAACCATAAAACCCCAAATAAAATAAGGCAAGCAATCACTTCGTATAACGCAGTTGGATATACGGGCATTGGTAACTGACTGCAGTATGGCCCAACACAATCTTTGATGGGAATGCCTTCACCAATTACGTTGTGTGCATACACCGATGACCATAACCCGTCGGGCATCCAAGCAAATGGTTTTGGATGGTTGTTTACAATACCCCAGTCGCCGTCACCACTTACTTGACAACCTATCCGACCAATGGCGTAAGCAAACATCATGGTGGTAGCCATGGCGTCTGCTAAGTGCACCACTCCAATTTTATGTTTGCGCGCAAATCCAATGATAGCGACGGTTGCGCATATAAGACCACCATAAAAAGTAAGACCGCTAAAGGCAATTAAATTACCAATGGGGTCTTTTACAAACTCACCCCAGTTTTCGAGGTTATGAAATATTTTAGCGCCTAAAAATCCAAACAAAGCGGCGTATAAAACAATATCACCTACCCTGTCGTGCGGCCAAATTTTAAATGTTTTTTCTTCTGGCTTTGGAAGTTTTACTTTGTTTTTCTCGTACCACTTTAAAAACAAAAAGAGTAACCCTACTAAAACACCTACGGGTGCACTGCCGTTCGTAGATAGTATAAAAGATTGTGGATCGTTTAGTGCTGCTGGTACAACAAATGCCCCTATAATTTTATATCCAAAAATAAAACCCAGTAAAAAATTGGTGATCAGTTCCTGAATGGATGCTGGTGCACCTACAATTATTTTTTCTTCTTCGTAAAATAGAAGTCCTTCCTTTTCTTTTCTTTTTAACTCGGCGGTTAAAATGGCTGCGGAAGCAATGAATGAAATGGCTACAAAAAAACCAAAAGAATTGATGAGTTTAAGGCCGGTTATTTCGATACCAAATAGGTCTTGGACTGCGTAATATAAATTTGGATACATAGGCGTATTACGTGTTAGTTCTTAAAAGGGAAGGCTCCACTTAAGTGGAGCCCTTACTTACTAACGCATCTAAACAAAAATAAGATAAATTAATTGCAATGTTCATCAAAAATTGAGATCAAATGTTGGGCAATGACTTGCGCCGGACGACCTTCAATTTGATGTCTTTCTATTAAGTTTACAAGTACACCGTCTTTAAATAAAGCGATGGCTGGAGATGATGGTGGGTAAGGTAACGAAAGCTTACGTACTTCGTTTACCGCCTCAATGTCAAAACCGGCAAAACTGGTGGTTAAACGGTCAGGGCGGTTGGTGGCGTTTTGAACCGCCATTAATACACCTGGTCTACAAGTGCCTGCTGCACAACCACATACCGAGTTAATCACCACCAGTGTGGTTCCTTCTTTGCTGATTGTTTCTGAAACTTCTGTGGCTGTAACCATTTCTTCAAAACCTGCGTCTGTTAATTCTGCCTTCATAGGAAGGACAATCTCTGCTGGGTACATATTGGAATGTTTTATTGTAATTTAAACACAAAAGTACAGCTAATTTGGGCGATTTTATTGACTAGTTACGGAAATTAACGCTTTAATGATTTGATAACGGCGTCAGGTAAAAATGGAGAAGCGTCTCCCCCGTTTTTTAGGATGTCTCTAACAATGGTAGATGCCACCGAAGTGTACTTTGGCTCCCCTGTTAAAAAGATGGTTTCTATGTGTTTGTCGAGGGTGCGGTTAGCGTCGGCGATTGTTTTTTCATATTCAAAATCACTCACGTATCTAATACCCCTTAAGATAAATCTAGCTCCAATTAAATTACAATAGTTCACTGTAAGACCTTCATAACCAACACTTTCAACTTTTGGCTCGTCTTGGTATATTTCATTAAACCACTCCATTCTTTGATCCGGGCTAAACATAGGAGACTTAGAACTATTGATACCAATGCCCACATAAATTTTGTCAAAAAGAGGAATTGCACGGTTTATGATATCAATATGACCAAGGGTAACAGGGTCAAAAGTTCCAGGGAATAGGCAAATACGCATGATGTAAATTTAAGGCTTATTGGTCTCTATTGGCAAGTAAATATAAGACCGCCATTCTTACGGCAACCCCATTTTCTACCTGATCTAAAATAATGGAATGTGGCCCATCGGCTACATCGCTATCGAGTTCAACCCCTCTATTGATGGGGCCAGGGTGCATGATCACAATTTCTTTGTTGATACTTTCTAGCATGGAGCGGCTAATACCGTAGGCTAAATTGTACTCACGCAGCGATGAAAATAAGGGTTGATTTTGACGCTCTAACTGAATACGGAGCACATTGGCTACATCGCACCAAGCAAGGGCTTTTTGTAAGTTATATTCGACGCGTACGTTAAACGCTTCTTGGATATATTTTGGAATCAGCGTGGGTGGGCCAGCGATGGTTACTTCGGCACCCATTTTTTGTAGAAGGTACATATTACTCATTGCCACTCGGCTATGCATGATATCACCTACTATGGTTACTTTAAGTCCTTCAAGCTTACCAAACTTTTCTTGCATCGAAAAGGCATCGAGTAAAGCCTGGGTAGGATGCTCATTAATACCGTCACCCGCATTTACAATGGCTGCAGGGATATGTTGTGCTAAAAAGTGTGGGGCACCAGAGGCACTATGCCTCATCACCACCAAATCCACTTTCATGCTTAAAATATTATTTACGGTATCAAGTAGCGTTTCCCCTTTTGCCGCCGATGAACTGCTGGCTGCAAAATTGAGGGTGTCTGCCGATAATCTTCTTTCTGCTAGTTCAAAAGACATCCTAGTACGCGTAGAGTTCTCGTAAAACAAATTTACGATGGTAACATCTCGTAAAGAGGGTACTTTTTTAACGGGTCTTTGTAAAACTTCTTTGAACTGGGCTGCAGTGGTAAGAATTAATTGAATATCGTCTCGGTTGAGATCTTTAATACCAAGTAAGTGTTTGGTAGATAGTTTCATTAAAAAACAAAGCTAAAGTAAAAAAATGGAATGATGAAATGGATCTCTTATAATATTACAACTTCGTCTACCTGGTCACGCTCTTTCCAGCATACTTTTACCTTTTGGGTAATGATGGTGTCAATGGCTTTTCCGGCATAATCAGGCTGAATCGGGAGTTCTCTGCTAAATCTTCTATCTATGAGCACACACAAAGACACTTTTGAAGGTCTACCAAAAGCTAATAAAGCGTCTAAAGCAGCCCTAATGGTTCGGCCGGTATATAAAACGTCGTCAATTAATACCACTTTTTTGTTTTCGATACTAAATGGAATATCGGTTTCATTGGCAATATGAAGGCTCTTACGCACGTCATCTCTATAAAAAGTGATATCCAGTTTACCGTATTCAATTTGCCCCGGCGGTAATAGTTGCATGAGCTCGTGCACAATGCGATCACTTAAATAAATACCACGAGGCTGGAGTCCAATTAACACCGTATCTGCTAATTGAAGGTTGTTTTCTAAAATTTGATGTGCCAGTCTTTTCACAGTTAATGCGAGCTGGGCTTCAGATAATATCGTTTTCAACCGTTTTTTTTATAAAATTAATTGGTTTAGCCCAAACAAAGTGCCTATAATTTGAAAACTAGTGCTTTAATTTGCCAAGATGTTCCAACTCACCCATTTATCCCTTACCCAGTTTCGCAATTATGCCCGCCGAGATTTTGTTTTTACAGAGCGTGTTGTTGGTATTTGTGGTAAAAATGGAACAGGCAAAACCAACCTATTAGATAGTATTTATTATTTAAGTCTTACCAAAAGTTACTTCTCCCGCCCCGATGCACAAAATGTTTTAAGGGGTACCGAAGGGTTAAGAGTTGAAGGCAATTATGATATTGCTGGTAAGCCACATAAAGTTGTTTGCATCGTTCGTGAAAACAATAAAAAAGAACTTGCTGTAAACGACGAGCCATACAAAAAGTTTTCGGATCATATTGGTCGCTATCCTACCGTTATGATTGCGCCCGATGATATTGAACTTATGATTGGCCCTAGTGAAGCAAGAAGAAAATACTTAGATACTTTACTTTCTCAAATAGACGCCCCCTACTTACAGCATTTAATTGCCTATAACAAAGTATTGCAACAACGCAATAGTGTATTGAAAGCTGCCGATCATGCACCCATCGATACCACATTACTGGAAGTGCTCAACAGCCAACTCATAAGTAATGGTCAATATATTTTTGAAAAGCGAACCGATTTTTTAAAAGCGTTTTTTCCACTCGTAGCAAAAGTTTACAAACGGATTGCCGCCACCGATGATCATATTCATTTAGTGTATGAAAGTCCACTACAATCCATGCCTTTTAATGAACTATTAGTACAAAACTTTCAAAAAGATTGCATCTTGCAACGAACCACAAAAGGCATACACAGAGACGATTTGGTTTTTACCATGGATCAAACTGCATTTAAAAATGAAGCATCACAAGGGCAACGTAAAAGCTTACTCTTTGCGCTCAAATTAGCAGAATGGGAAGTGCTTAAAACAAAAAATGGCTTTACCCCTATTTTGTTATTAGATGATGTATTTGAAAAACTCGACGAAAGCCGTATGTATGAACTATTACAATGGGTATGTACCGCTTCTGATGGGCAGGTATTTATCTCCGATACGCACCCGCAAAGGCTTGAACAACAGCTACATGCAATTAATACACCCTTTCAAATGATTGAACTCTTACCTTTGTAGTATGTCTGAATATTCTATTGGTCAAGCACTTCATAAATTTTTACAACGTAGTCATTTAAAAAATGGAGTACGTGCTATTCAGATCGAAGAAATTTGGGAGACATTAATGGGTAAAACCATTGCTCAATACACAGACAAAATTCAAATTGTCAATCAAAAACTTTTTATCACCACAAGTGTTGGGCCACTTAAAAATGAATTGATGTACCAAAAAAATCAAATCATTGAAAGAGTGAACGAGGCTTTTGGTGAAAAGATTATTTCCGACGTTATTATTCAGTAAGTTTTACCCTAGGGTCTACCACAACGTATAAGATGTCTGCTAAAATATTAACTAGCATAAAAAAGGTAGCCGTTACAAGCACGCTCCCCATTACCACCGGAAAATCTAATTTTTCGAGTGCATCCACGGTAACTTTTCCAATACCCTTCCATCCAAAAATATATTCTACAAAAAATGCGCCTGCTAATAATTCGGCAAACCATCCAGTAACGGCTGTAATAACAGGATTTAAAGCATTGGGCAATGCATGTACAAAATAAATTCTTGTATTAGATAAGCCTTTTGCTTTTGCAGTTCTAATATAATCTTGATCTAATACATCAAGCATTGCGCTTCTTGTAAGTTGTGTAATGATAGCCATGGGTCTTAATCCCAGTGTAAGCGCTGGTAAGATTAGGTTTTTTAATTCCAGTGTTTTGCCTGCATACGGATCTATATTAAATAAACTGCCCGTCATTTGTAGACCGGTATATTTTGTAAGCACAAATCCAAAAAAGTAAGCAATAATAATACCCATAAAAAAGGAAGGAGCCGATATCCCAAGTACACTACTAAAAACGGCACTACTATCCATCCAGGTATTTTTTTTAATGGCGGCTAACATGCCTAATAAAATGCCAAATAAGGTAGCCACAAACATGGCAGCAAATGCCAATATGAGTGTGCCAGGTATAGCTTCCATGAGTATCTCACTAACTTGTTTTTTACTCTGATATGACCTACGCAGATACGGAATTTTGAACCCAAGTTGTTTTTCACCAACGTTAAAAAAGTAGCCCTTTAACTTTTTAGATTCAATGTCGGATGCACTATGAAGTCCAATAGGAGACACATCATTTAAGTACAATAAAAACTGTTTGGATTTAGGCTTGTCTAGTGCCAACTCTTTTTTGATATTGCTAATGGTGGTGCTATCACCACTTTGACCAAGTACCAAACGGGCAGGATCACCAAAGCATTGAAATAAAAAAAACACCACCACCACGACTCCCATTAATACGAGTAATCCATATCCTAATTTTTTAGTAATGAAACGAATCATTACTTGTTATTTAAGGTTGAAAACAAATTGTCAATACAGGGTGCTGCTACTTTTTCAACAATACGTGACTGGTTCATTAAAAAATAAGTAGGCGTTACACGTGCAGCAGTTTTAATAACGGTAGCGTCTGAAATGACAATATTGATATTTCCAAAAACAGCAGCTGCTCTATCCCCTTCTGGTGTAACAAGTATTACATCAATATTTTGTGATTGTAACTTTTTATAAATCGTTTCAAAAGCGTTTTTCCAACCCTCGGCACCTTTCATTTCTTTTGCAAATACAAGTACATAAGGCTTTTGTTTTGCAAAAATGGCAGCCGTCGTATCTGTGCCAGATGTAGCCATTAAACTAAAGTCAACAATTTTAGCTGCAAGACCATTTCCTTTTTTAACCACAACGTCTTTACGGTCTACATATACATAGGTGCTATCAAAATTAGTAGGGAAATTAGCTTGGTCAAAACGTAATTCTTTTCCGTTTTTAGTATATATAAACTCTATAGAAGTGCTGTCCGGAACTGCGCCAGCAGGCACTTTCATTTGTTCTACAATATCATTGCCCTTTTTATATGGTAAACAATCTACAACCGGTAAGTATGTTAGTGCATACCACTGAAACGCAGCGGTACCGAATGTAACTGCGTACAAAACAATTTTGCCAAATAAACCATTATTTGCTTTGCCAGTGTTGGTGGCTAATAAAATTATAATGAGTACGCCTAATATAATGTCTTTGGTAAATGACATGGCTGGAGTTAGTGGTAAGCAATCACCAAAACAACCACAGGTTTTAATTTTACCAGAAAATAAGGCAAAGCCTGTTAGGTAGGTAAAAAATAAAATGAGTACAAATAAAAGCCAAGTTACTTTTTTGGTTTGCCAGTTTACAATAATGGCTATACCGGCAAATACTTCCAGTACATTCATGCCAAGTGAAAAAAACAAACTAAATGGGTTTAAAAAATCAAAGCCCCACACTTCAAAAAACTCTTGCATTTTATAGCTTAATCCGTGTGGATCATTGGCTTTAATAAGTCCAGAAAAGATAAACAACAATCCTACAAATATGCGAATGGGTGTGTTTAATTTTTTCATGTAGGCGGTTTTAGTGTTTTCCTTCGGAAATTAATATGAGTGCAAAAACAGCGTAATTTAAAATGTCTACATAGTTAGCATCAATACCTTCGCTAATGAGGGTTTTGCCATCGTTGCATAAAATTTGTTTGATGCGCATCAGCTTCATGAGTATCAAATCGGCAAAACTTTCTTGACTCATGTCTCTCCATGCTTCACCATAATCATGATTTTTATCAAGCATCGTTTGACGTGCAAAATCTACATATTGTAAATAGCGTTTTTCTACCTCATCTACGGGTAATTCCTCCACCTGAGGGTTACCAAGCACTAATTGTATAAGACCAATAACTGCATAGTTTACAATCCCCTTAAATTCAGAATTGATATCATCCCCTACTTTTTGGGTTTGTAAATCTTGAATGGTTCTAATGCGAAGGGCCTTAATAAATATTTGATCCACCACAGAAATCGTACGTAACACACGCCATGCGGTTCCGTAATCCTTGGTTTTTTTAATAAAAATGTCTCTACAAGCTAAAATAGCCTCATCATATGCCTGATTGGTACTGCTCATTTTATCGGTCTAATTTTGATCCTTTGGTAATATCTTTGAAGCGGATGCAATATAATTGAAACATCAGAATGTTGACACTAAATAGCCAAGGAAAAACCCTACACAGCAAAAACCCCCTTATAATGGGGATTTTAAATGTCACCCCCGATTCTTTTTACCAAAAGAGTCGGATAACGGCTTTTTCCGAAGCTTTAGACCTCGCAGGCAAAATGCTTGAAGATGGGGCTTCCATTTTAGATATTGGCGGTCAAAGTACGAGGCCAGGTGCAAAAGCCATTTCTGCAAGTGAAGAACTGGATAGAATTGGAGCTGTTATTGAAGCGGTTGTACAACATTTTGGGGATGCATTTATATCGGTAGACACCTTTCATAGTGAGGTAGCAAAACAGGTAGTTAAACTTGGGGCACATATGATTAATGATATTAGCGGTGGTCAGTATGATGCTAATATGTTTGCTACCATTGCTGCACTAGATGTACCATACGTTGTTATGCATGTGAATGAAAACATAGATCAAATGCATACCGTACATACTACAACAAGTATTTTACCGGTTGCCCATGATTTTTTTACAAAAACTTGTACTAACGCAAAAGATGCTGGTATCCATCAGCTCATATTAGATCCGGGTTTTGGTTTTAGTAAAACACCGGAACAAAATTTTGAACTTATTTCAAATCTATCTTTATTTACAAGCTTTCAAAAGCCAATATTAATAGGTGTTTCACGAAAATCTACGATTTATAAAACCCTTGGTATTACTGCCGCAGATGCACTAAACGGATCTACGGTACTACATACAGCTTCTATTTTAAATGGTGCATCCATACTTAGGGTGCACGATGTTAAAGAAGCAAATGAAGTGATAATACTTTGTAGTTACTTACAATAAAAAAGCCCCAACCAAAAGGTTGAGGCTTTAACAATTACTTTATAATTTATTGTCCTGGTGCACCTAGAGTTCCTGGAGCGCCCGGAGTTCCTGGAGCAGCTGCTGGTGGTGGCGGTGGTGCTAATTTTACGTCAACGATTTCTACATCGAAACATAAGTTAGCAAAAGGCGAAATTACTGGAGGACGACCTTGTGGGCCATAACCTAAAAATGAAGGTACGATGATACGTCCTTTACCACCTTTAGCAAAGAAAGTTAAACCTTCTTCCCAGCCTGGAATAACGCCATGTTGTCCAATCACAACATCAATTGGTTTGTTGTCTGGAGCTGGTTTGCCAATATTAAAATCAAAAACTTTACCGTCTTTGTCTGCAAAGTAACCCTTGTACATAACAGATACTTGGTAACCTGAATCAGCCTTTTGGCCTACACCAGGGTTTGTTACTTCAACAAGCGCACCGCTTTTTGTAGAAACGGTTTTGATATTCTTGCTTTGGGCATATTTTTTTACTTCAGCAATTTCTCTACCTTTTTCGTTTTCAACTTCTTTTTCATAATCCGCTTTTACTAAATCTTCTTTAGCAAATGCAGTAATTACTTCTAATTTACCGTTGATAAAATCTCCCGTTTTAAATACTTCATTGAATTCAATCATACCCATTTTTTTGAGTGAATCAATGCTTAAAGAAAACTCCATTTTATCGCCAGGGGCACACTTGGTAATCACTTCAGTAAAAGTGTACTTGCCAAGTCTAGCTGTATCTAAATAAAAATACATCGGGATATGACCATAGGATGTATTCAATACAGTGTCTTTAGATTTTAATTTGTACTCGATGTTTAACTTTACAAACTGTCCGTGTTTTAAAAGTTCTTTACTGTTGCCTTTGGTAATTTTGTAAGGCATACCTGATGGTGATTTTTGGAACTGATTACAGCTCGCAAAAATTACGATCGCTGCTACTAGCGATAGTGTTGATTTGATCATTTTCATTGTAGTTGATTATAATAGTCTTTTAAGACCTCTTTAAATGTATGTAAAGTTGTTTCAATATTTTCATCACTCCTTCCTCCTGCTGCATTCACATGCCCACCTCCTTCAAAATGTTTTCTAGCAAAAGCATTAACATCAAAAGATCCCTTGCTTCTAAAACTCCACTTACGCTCTTCGTCTCTATCAATCACAATAGCACCTAATTTCATGCCCTTAATACCCAACAAGTAATTCACCAAACCCTCTGTATCACCGGTTTTGATGTCAAAGCGTTGTAAGTCCTGCTTTGTAATATGCATAATGGCAGTATTACATTCATACAATACTTCCATTCTGTTGAGTAACGCATAGCCAATAAACCTGAGTCTATTTTCTAATGAATTATCAAAGATATGACTGTGCACCAACGTGTGATCTAAACCCAAATCTTTTAAATGTGCAATCATGCGGTGCACAGATGCAGTAGTGGCAGGGAATCTAAAAGATCCCGTATCTGTCATTAAGCCTGTGTACAAACAAGTAGCCACATCAAGTGAAATATGCGCTCCGTTTTCAGAAGCCATAATCATATCATACACCATTTCACAGGTAGAACTTTTACTGGTATCACTAATGCCATAAGCAAACACTTCGGTTTGTGGTTGTTGATGATGATCAATTAAAATTCTAGCACCTTTTGCATTTGCAAGTGGCGCCTCCATATTTTTAGTTCTGCTTAGGGTATTAAAATCTAGACAAAATAAATAGTCGGCATCATTAATAAGTACTAACGCTGCATCCTTCTTTTTTTCAAAATCAATGACCGTATGAACGCCTGGCATCCAATCTAAAAAATCAGCCCAATTGGTAGGAGAAATTACAACGGCGTCATGCCCAAGTGCCTCTAAAAAATGATACAAGCCAAGTGTTGAACCCATTGCATCGCCATCCGGCTTCTGGTGCATGGTAATAATTACCTTGCTAGGCTTAGTCAATAATGGGAAAAACTGTTCAACGGGTTGCATATTCAGGCAAAAATGCAGCTTAAAAGCTGTTTTGTCAAATCAATTTAGCAGTCTTTAACAAAAATTAACGTGAATTAGCATTTTCAAGGCTAGATTATTTGTAATTTTGTACCCGAATTATACATAAAACTATGAGTAACAGAACATTTACGATGATTAAGCCTGATGCAACCAGTAAAGGTTATACAGGCGCTATTTTAGACCAAATTATCAAGGCTGGTTTTACCGTTAAAGCTATGAAATGGACTAAATTATCGACCAAACAAGCTGGTTTATTCTATGATATCCATAGAGAAAGACCATTTTTTGGTGAATTGGTTGAATTTATGTGCAGTGGCCCAATTGTAGCGGCAATATTAGAAAAAGACAATGCTGTAGAAGATTTCAGAAAGCTAATTGGAGCTACGAACCCAGCACAAGCCGAAGAAGGAACGATTCGCAAGAATTTTGCTGCTTCTATTGGTGAAAATGCGGTTCATGGTAGTGATAGCAATGAAAATGCAGTAATTGAAGGAGATTTCTTCTTTTCTAAACTAGAAAGATTCTAACTTTTACAAGGTTCAATAAAAAAAGGTCATTCTTCCAAGAGTGACCTTTTTTATGGTTGGGAGCTACATCCCGAAAATGAGTATAAAACTCCCTTAAAACGCGGCAAATATAGGGTCAAAGACAAAAAATCAGGTTATATTGCATAAAATTTCCAATCAGCCCATGAAGATCCTCCTCAGGCAAGTTACAATCGCCGATCCTCAATCAAAACACAATGGTTTAACGAAGGATATTTTAATTGAGGACGGTATCATCGTTTCCATCGAATCAAACATTTCTCAAAAATCAGATCAAACCATTGAATGTAAAGATGCTTTTGTTTCTGTTGGTTGGGTAGACGTTTTTTCAAATTTTTGTGACCCAGGTTTCGAATATAAAGAAACTTTACAATCAGGTATTACAGCTGCAGCAGCTGGTGGATATACCAGAGTGCTTGTAATGGGTGATACAAAACCAGTAACAGACAATAAAGCGCAGGTCGCTTATATATATGCAGCAGGTAACCATGCGAATGTAACGCTTCATCCTATTGGAGCCATTACTAAAAAAATGGAAGGGCAATCTTTGGCAGAAATGTATGACATGCGCGCATCAAATGCAGTTGCATTTTCGGATGGCATGCATCCTGTTCAATCTCCTGGGGTATTTTTAAAAGCACTTCAATATGTAAAAGCATTTGATGGCATTTTAATTCAGATACCTATAGATAAAACCATTGCGGCAAATGGTCTCATGCATGAAGGCATTATTTCAACTCAAATGGGACTACCTGGCTTACCAGCTGTTGCCGAAGAATTAATGGTAAAAAGAGATATTGATTTATTAAGATATACAGGTTCTAAACTTCATATTACGGGTGTTTCTTCTGCAACAACCATCGAACTTATCAGGGCTGCCAAAAAAGAAGGTCTTGCTATTTCATGCAGTGTTACACCAACGCATCTTTTCTACTGTGATGAAGACATGACAACCTACAACACCAATTTAAAAGTAATTCCGCCGGTAAGAACAAAGGCAGATAGAGATGCACTTAGAGCCGCTGTTGTAGATGGAACGATTGATTGTATTGCATCGCATCACGCTCCTCAAGATTGGGATCATAAAGTATGTGAATTTGAATACGCTGAGTTTGGTAATATAGGGTTACAAACTACCTATGCGGTACTTGAGCAAACTGTTCCAGGATTAAAGCCTGAACAAATATCCAATCTATTAACTGGCAATGCAAGACAAATATTTGGACTTCCAAGTGTTGCCATCGCAGAAGGTCAAGCCGCAGAATTAACTATATTTAATAGAACAGGAGCCACTACCCTAACAGCTCAAAATAATAAGAGCAAGTCTAGTAACTCCGCTTTTATGAACCAGCCACTTAACGGAAGTATTGTAGCAACGGTTCATAACAATCAATTAACGCAGTAATATTTAACTCAAATAATTTTTAATTACTAGACATGGAAAATAAAAATATCAACCAAGGTGTAACATATGGTGTTATCGGTGGCCTTATTTTTTTAGCACTTTCATTTGGTTTATGGGCTGTAGGGTCTGTAGAAAATTATGTAACCATTACGGGTGTTACCACTTTTATTCCGTACCTATTTATTATATTATTGGTAATAGGTTTTAAATTACGCAAAGACAATGGTGGTCTCTACTCATTTAAAGATGCGTTACAGTTTACATTTGTCGCTTATGTAATTTTTGCACTCATTGAAGCCATTGGCAACTATGTATTATTTGCCATTATTGATCCGGATATGACTGCTAAAGTATTAGAAATCAGTGTTACTAAAACACTTCAAATGATGGAAAAATTTGGTGCATCTGAAGCCCAGGTTGACGAAGCTGTTAAGCGTATTCAAGCAGAACCTAAAGTAACTTCTTTTAAGCAAGTGTTTTTAGGACTTGGCATGTCAGTCGTTTTCAATTTCGTTAAAGCGTTGATTCTTTCTATTATTGTAAAGAAAAACGAAGAAGTACCTGAGCAAATCTAAAAACATGCAAGTATCTGTTGTAATACCCCTTTTCAATGAAGACGAATCCCTGCCTGAATTGTGTAGTTGGATTACGCGTGTGATGGAACAAGAGCAACTATCGTATGAGGTGCTACTCATAGACGATGGCAGTTCCGACAATAGCTGGGAAGTTATTATGCAAATATGTGCGGGTAATCATGCATTTAAAGGAATTCAATTTCAACGCAATTACGGTAAATCGGCTGCCTTAAATGAAGGCTTTAAAGCAGCTCAAGGAGAAGTTGTTATTACGATGGATGCTGATATGCAAGATTCTCCAGATGAAATTCCTGCACTACGTGACATGATCATCAATGGTGGATTTGATCTTGTAAGTGGCTGGAAGAAAAAAAGATTTGACAATACACTCACAAAAAATATTCCTTCTAAATTATTTAATGCTGTTGCCAGAAAAAGTTCTGGTATTCAACTCAACGACTTTAATTGTGGACTAAAAGCTTACAAGAATAAAGTAGTAAAGAGTATTGAAGTATACGGCGAAATGCACCGATATATACCTATTTTGGCTAAAGGAAGTGGGTACAAAAAAATTGGCGAAAAAGTAGTAGAACACCGTGCTAGAAAATATGGTGTTACTAAATTTGGATGGCAGCGTTTTGTAAATGGATTTTTAGATTTAGCTACTATCCTATTTTTAGGAAAGTTTGGCAAACGCCCCATGCAGTTTTTTGGTTTATTGGGAACCTTGTTTTTTTTAATAGGTTTTGGCGCTAGTATATACCTTGTACTCGCAAAATTTGCTACTCAAGATTTTTCTTTAACCAATCGTCCTGCATTTTATATTGCCCTTACCACTATGGTCATTGGCATGCAACTATTTTTAACAGGTTTTGTTGCCGAACTAGTGGCACGCAATGCAACGGAAAGAAATGTGTATTTGATCTCATCAAAGATTGGCTTAGATAAATAGTTCATAATTTATTGTTATGAAAAAAAAGGTAGTTATTATCGGTTCCGCTTGGCCATTAAGAGGCGGAGGTATTGCTACGTTCAACGAAAGGTTAGCCAAGCAATTTATAGATGAAGGTCACGAAGTCATCATCTACACTTTTTCATTACAATACCCTTCTTTTTTATTTCCGGGTAAAAGTCAATATGCCACAGAACCTAAACCACTTCATTTAACCATAAAGGCGGTTGTTAATTCTGTAAATCCATTTAACTGGGTTCGTATTGGAAATGAAATCAATAAAATGGCGCCTGATTTGGTGGTGGTACGATATTGGATTCCATTTATGGGTCCTTGCTTAGGAACCATCGCTTCTATCATCAGAAAAAACAAGAAGTCTAAAGTGGTTTGCATTGCAGACAATGTGGTTCCACACGAGAAACGCCCTTTAGATACACTCTTTACTAAATATTTTGTGGGTCAAATGGATGCTTTTGTAACGCTTAGCGAAAAGGTTCGAAAAGACCTTACCCTATTTACACAAAAACCATCTGCTACTGTGGTGCATCCCCTCTATGATAATTTTGGCGAACCCATTTCAAAATTAGAGGCTAGAAAAAAATTAGCACTTGACACTTTTGACCCTGTCATATTATTTTTTGGTTTCGTAAGAGCTTATAAAGGACTAGATCTTTTATTGAAGGCCCTTGGATATTTAAAAAAGCAAGGGAAAATTATTCCGACCCTTATTATCGCTGGAGAATTTTACGATAAAAAAGAACCTTACCTACAACTCATTGAAGAGGAGGATTTAAAAAATGATGTGATTGTAAAAAGTGATTTTATTGCAGATAGCGATGTGCGCAACTATTTTTGCGCCACCGATTTTGTAATGCAACCTTACAAGCATGCTACGCAATCTGGCATTACACCTCTTTGTTTTCATTTTAATAAACCCATGCTGGTTACCAATGTTGGAGCTCTAGCTGCCATGGTGCCAAATAATATAGTGGGTGTAGTAACGGAGCCTGATTATATATCTATTGCTAATGGAATTGAAAAACTATATGCTTTAGGCGAACCTCATTTTATACCTGCTATTGAAATTGAAAAAACAAAGTATAATTGGAACCAATTAACCCATAAAATTTTGGATTTAATATCTTAAAACTATGTCTACACAAAAAATACAATCCATCATAGAAAGCTCGATTGCTGTAAAACAACAATTTGTTTCTGATCCTGCTTTTCTCCAAAAAATCAATGAGGCTGTAACCCTTGTAGCAAAAGCTTTTAAAGACGGGTATAAAGTACAGTTTTGTGGTAATGGTGGTAGTGCTGCCGATGCACAACATTTAGCCGCCGAGTTTTCTGGTCGATTTTACAAGAACCGAAAAGCCCTTCCCTCCGATGCATTACACTGCAATAGTTCTTATCTAACAGCAGTGGCCAATGATTATAGTTACGATGCTATTTATAGTAGACTTGTAGAAGGTACCATGTATAAAGGTGACGTGCTTATTGGACTGAGTACTTCTGGTAATTCTGCAAATATTGTAAAGGCTTTTGAAATGGCTAAATCAATGGGCATTGTAACCATTGGATGTACAGGTGCTTTGGGTGGTAAAATGAGCGAACTATCGGATATACTCATCAATGTGCCAAGTAACGATACCCCCCGAATTCAGGAAAGCCATATTTTAATTGGTCATATTATTTGTGAACTTGTAGAAGCCCAACTATTTGCCTAATGGATATTTTTGAAAATATTGACCCTTCTTGGACACTGTTTTTAGACCGTGATGGTGTATTAAATCACGAAAAACATGTAGACTATATCAGAAATGTTTCTGAATTAAAACTCTATGATGGTGTAGTAGATGCCATGCGCATTTTTGCTACTTTGTTTGCAAGAATTGTGATTGTAACCAACCAAAAAGGAATCGGTAAAGGACTTATGACAGCTCAAGACTTAGATGCCATTCACGCTTCTTTAAAATTACAAATTGAGCTAGGTGGTGGAAACATAGATGCTATATATTATTGTTCTGATTTGGCTGATGATTCGCCTAACCGTAAACCACAATGTGGTATGGCCTATCAGGCTCAGCAACAATTTCCTGAAATTGTCTTTTCCAAAAGCATCATGGTGGGTAACCGTTTAAGTGATATGGGATTTGCACGTAACGCTGGGATGCATAGTGTGTTTTTAGCCACAACACATCCAGAAATTGAATTTCCACACCCTACTATTGATTTTAAGTTTAACTCGTTAATTGAATTTGCTAACGCACTATAATAACTATGATAAAAAAAATACTTTTTGTTATACTTTTTATTTGTAATCAATTAGCTGCCCAAAATATTGCACAATTAGAAGATGAATTAAAAAAATCATCGTATCAAATTGTGAATGGGGAGACTTACGCCGAAAGGGTTACAGCAGATAGTGTTTTTACCAAAGGACTTGTTAGAACATTAAAAACACCATTTTCTTTTAATCATAGGTTTGATTCTTTAATAACCGTGTCTACCCTATTTTCACCAGATAGTACATTTAAAATATTTACTTGGCAGTTACTTTTAGAAGATGAAAAAAGCTATCGTCAAAAAGGAGCGATTCAAATGCATACCAAAGATGGAAGTTTACAACTCGTACCTTTATTTGATTGTTCCGAATTCACAGACGCTCCCAATGATTCTATCAGAGACGCCAAGCACTGGATTGGCGCTATCTATTATAAAATCATTCCAAAAAAATACAATAACCGAACCTATTATACTTTACTAGGGCTAGATGGCAACAATGCTGTTACCCATAAAAAGTGGATGGAAGTGATGTATTTTGACGCAGATAATAAGCCCGTTTTTGGTGGCAATTATTTCGTTTATAAAAACGATGATTTTAAACCTAAACAACCCACATCAAGATTTGTAGTAGAGTACAAAAAGCAGTCCATTGTTAAAATGAATTATGACGCTGAGCTTGACCTTATCATTTTTGCAACACTTATTAGTGAAGAAAATATTCCTCAAAAAAAGGAAACGCTTGTACCTTATGGAACCTATGAAGGTTTTAGTTGGAATAAAGGCAAATGGGTACATCTTCCCCGTATCAAAGAATTAGATCCAGATCCAGAAGTTAATCCAGATCAAACCATTAAAAAAAAGAATTAGTCGAGTTTAAGTACCGCTAAAAATGCTTCTTGAGGAACTTCTACGTTTCCAATTTGACGCATACGCTTCTTGCCTTCTTTTTGCTTTTCTAGTAATTTACGCTTACGGCTAATATCGCCACCATAACATTTTGCAGTTACGTCTTTACGCATCGCACTAATGTTTTCTCTGGCAATTACTTTAGCACCAATCGCTGCCTGTATGGCAATCTGGAATTGTTGTTTAGGTAATAGTTCTTTTAATTTCTCACATAGTCTTCTACCAAAATCGGTAGCCCTCCCTCTGTGAATAAGGGCACTTAATGCATCCACTTTTTCATTGTTTAGCAAGATGTCCATTTTTACGATGTCTGCATCTCGGTATCCAATTGGGTTATAATCAAAAGAAGCATACCCTCTTGTTGAACTCTTTAATTTATCATAGAAATCAAATACGATTTCCGTTAAAGGCATTTCAAAAATGAGTTCTACACGGGTAGGTGTCAAATAACTTTGGTTAATAAGCATGCCTCTTTTGCCCAAGCAAAGGGTCATGATATTACCAATATAATCAGGGAGTGTAATAATTTGTGCACGAATAAAAGGCTCTTCGATACGGCTAATTTTAACAGGATCCGGCATTTCTGTAGGATTGTTAACCATGATTTTTTCGTCTCGAGTCGTATAAGCAATAAATCCTACGTTAGGAACGGTTGTAATTACCGTTTGATTAAACTCACGTTCTAAGCGCTCTTGGATAATCTCCATGTGTAAGAGGCCTAAAAATCCGCATCTGAAACCAAAACCCAATGCCTGTGATGTTTCTAGTTCAAAAGTTAAAGAAGCATCATTTAATTGAAGCTTATCCATACAATCACGGAGTTCTTCAAATTCATCGGTATTAACAGGGAAAATACCCGCAAATACCATGGGTTTCACTTCTTCAAAACCTTTGATCATTGGGCCAGGATTGTTTGCAAGTGTTATCGTGTCACCTACTTTAACTTCTTTTGCATTTTTAATTCCAGTAATAATATAACCAACGTCTCCTGCCCTTACTTCAGGCTTAGGCGTCATATTTAATTTTAACACGCCTACTTCATCTGCAAAATAATCGTTACCAGAAGCTACAAATTGAATTTTGTCCCCTTTTTTAAGCACACCATTCATGATGCGGTAATAAACAATAATACCTCTAAAACTATTAAATACACTATCAAAAATAAGTGCTTGTAAAGGCGCTTCAGTATTGCCGGATGGCGCTGGAATACGCTCTACAATGGCCATTAAAATTTCTTCTATACCAATACCAGATTTTCCACTTGCGAGTAAAATATCTTCTGCTTTACAACCAATTAAATCAACAATTTGATCGGTTACTTCCGGAATTTTAGCCCCATCCATGTCAATTTTATTAATGACAGGAATGATTTCTAAATTATTGTCAATGGCTAAATATAAATTTGAAATGGTTTGTGCTTGAATACCCTGTGAGGCATCTACTAACAACAAAGCACCTTCGCAAGCAGCTAGGGCCCTACTTACTTCGTAACTAAAATCTACGTGACCTGGAGTGTCAATAAGGTTTAAAATATATTCTACCCCCTTATACATGTAGCTCACCTGAATGGCATGACTTTTAATGGTAATACCTTTTTCACGTTCCAAGTCCATGTCGTCCAACACCTGGTTCATCATGTCCCGCTCTCCAATTGTTTTGGTATGTTCCAATAAACGGTCTGCCAAGGTAGATTTACCGTGGTCAATATGTGCAATAATGCAAAAATTACGTAGTTGCTTCATAAGTCCGCGAAGATAAGCTTTAAACTACTTTTTTAGCGCATTAATAATGGCTACAAATTCTTCTGCAATAAGCGATGCGCCGCCAACTAAACCACCATCTACATCTGGTTGACCAAATATTTCAACAGCATTGGAACTTTTAACGCTTCCACCGTATAAAATAGAGATAGAATCCGCCACATCAGCACCATATTTGTTAGCTATATAGCTTCTAATAAAAGCATGCATTTCTTGGGCTTGCTCGCTACTTGCGGTTTTGCCAGTTCCAATTGCCCAAATAGGTTCGTAAGCAATTACTACATGCGTAATGGCAACTTCAGACAAATGAAATAATGATTCGGTTAACTGCTTCGCCACGTAATCATTTTGTGTACCTGCTTCTCTAATCGCTAAAGGTTCACCACAACAAAAAATGGGTGTTGTTTTATTATCTAAACAAATGTTTACTTTTTGAGCCAACAATTCGTTGCTTTCATTAAAATATTCTCTTCTTTCTGAGTGTCCAATCACTACATATTTAACACATAAACTTTGAAGCATGTTAACAGATACTTCGCCAGTGTATGCACCCGATGCTTTATTTGAACAGTTTTGAGCTGCAACAAACACATTCTTTTTAGCACCCACTTTTGCTTGAGCCATAGAAATGTATGGAAAAGGAACCGCAAAAATAGCCTCTTGGTTTACTGCTAATGTATGTGGCTTTGCACTAATAGCATCTAGTAATGCTTCCCCTTCGGAAAGGGTTAAATTCATTTTCCAATTGGCCGCGGCGATTTGCTTTCTCATGATTGCTTATTTTATTGCTTATATATTTAAGATGGGTTATTTATTAAAGAGTCAAAGATAGTTCGGATCATTTGTTTTTCAATATCACTAAAGGGTTCGTTCTTAAACGCTTTCCAGCCTTCCGTATCTTCGATGACTTTGTCAATTTGATAGGTAGTATTGTCAATTCCCCAACTAAAATGAGCGACTTTATTTGGGGTAAGACCTGCACAAAAAACGTTGGCACCTACGCCAATAGTTGCGCCTGTTGTAATACTTGTATTGATTGCTGTTTTTACATAGTCGCCAATGCACATACCCATTTTATTACCAACATAACGTTTAGTGTTTGTTGATTCTTCCCAAACACTAATACTACCTGCCGTATTTTTTACATTACTATTAGAAGTGCCGGCGCCTAAATTGCACCATTCCCCAATGATCGAATCACCAAGGTAGCCATGGTGGGCTTTATTGGAATAGCCAAACAAAATACTATTTTTTACTTCACCGCCTATTATACTTTTAGGCCCAATAGTTGTTGCGCCATACACCACGGTATTCATTTTAACGCAGGCATCATTTAATAAAACAAATGGGCCTCTTATGCAAGATCCTTCTTGAATTTCTGAACCACTTGCAATATAAATTGGCCCCGTACTAGCATTTAAATGACAATGTGAAAGTGATGCATTGTCTTCTATAAAAATATCTTCTTTATAGGTAGTCGTACAAGTATCAGGAATGGTTGCCGATGTTTTACCAGCGGTCGCTAATTCAAAATCAAATCTAATTTGCGCATCATTCTCTAGCACTAAATCAGATGCATAATGGAGTCTTTTTTGATCTTCCAACTTTGTGGTGACGGAATAATTGTTAACAGTATTGGTTTCACCAACACCAGCAATCAAACCGGTGTTATCGTATATGCATTGACCGGCTTGTAACGTTATAATTTTTTCAATTAAATGATTGTTTAAAATGAGCGCCGCATCTATCCACAAGGTATTTGATTGGATGTTTGGATTGCCGTATAAAGGCTGTAACAGTTTTGTGGTATGCAATTGCACAACCTCACCTGCAATATGTTGCCACCTTTCTAGTGGTGTAAAAATACCTGACCTTATGGCGCCAACAGCCCTTGTATGCGTAAAAGGATACAGCTGATGTCTAAATAAGTTATCAAATAAAAGTATAGGCATGATGGGCACAAGATAGCAAAAAAAATCCCCTCGCATAAGCGAAGGGATAGTGCCCCAGGCGGGAATCGAACCCGCACTCGCGTTGCGGCGAACAGGATTTTAAGTCCTGCGTGTCTACCAGTTCCACCACCAGGGCATGGTGTAAAAAAAATCCCGAACAAGGCTCGGGATTTAGAGCGAAAGACCGGGCTCGAACCGGCCACCCCGACCTTGGCAAGGTCGTGCTCTACCAAATGAGCTACTTTCGCTTGAATTGTAAAGAACTAAAATAGGAGTGCAAAAATAGGATTCTACAGTTGCTGACAAAATTTTTTATTGAAAAATTGAATAAAATTATTTGTAATCAGGCTTGTATTGGCTGCTGCCTTGCACTTCAACGTCTGGTTTACCTTTATAACCTTGGTTGTATAAACGATAACAACCGCCTAAAACAAAGGCTAGTATACAAAAAACATGCAGGTAAAATAAAAATTTTGAAGAACTTACCCAGTTACTGGCTAAGTCTTTTTCTGGAATCGTATTGTTATGATCAGACATAGTATTGATTTGGAATTGCAAAAATAAGGTATCAAAGATTATTTACAACTGCTTTCCAGAAATAATTTCTGAAAATTTGGTTTGTTTTTTAATGAAATATTGCCAAATGATTGAGCCGTTATATACACCTGGTATAGTTTTCATTGATTTTTTTGGATATAACAGCCTCGTTTTGTCCATTTTAAATATTTGCCTTGTCCAAATAGCCATCACTGACAAATGGGCCTTAACAATGGCGTAAAAGAAAGAAAAATCACCATGCAAAACGCCTTTCCAAGCAGATATGGCATCTAAGCAAAAACGAGCTGGTATTTTCCATAAAAGTTCTGAAACAGGCAAGTTTTTTCCGAGCATCAATAAGTTGTTTCTAAAATTTAAAAACACTTTCCTGCCGCCTCTTGGTAATGTGCCACCACCTACATGATACACCACCGAATCTGGACAACTCATAATGGAATATCCTGCATTATGTAACCTCCAACATAAATCAATTTCTTCTTGATGCGCAAAAAAACTTTCATCCAACCCTCCCATTTCTCTAAAGCATTTTGAACGAATAAATAAGGAAGCGCCAGTTGCCCAAAAAATTGATGATGCATTGTTATATTGTCCATTGTCTATTTCACAAACATCAAATATTCTTCCTCTAGAAAATGGATATCCTAAAGCGTCAATCCAACCGCCTGATGCACCAGCATATTCAAAACTTGTTGGATTTGAATATGACAATATTTTAGGTTGACATGCAGCTATATTATTGTTACTATCAAGTAATGATACCATAGGTTCTAGCCAATTTGGCTCAACCTTGACATCTGAATTTAGGAGTACATAATAATCTGAATCTACCAAAGATAATGCCCAGTTATATCCACCAGCAAAACCTTCATTGGTATCTCTTTTTAAGCAAGTAATGTTAGGATAATTTGAAGCTAAAAAAGATAAAGAATCATCGGTAGAACCATTGTCCGCAACAACAATTGTAGCTGCTTTGTAGGTAGTAAGTAAAATATAAGGTAAAAAAGTTTCTAAATACTTTTTACCATTATAATTTAATATTACGATTGCTATTGTACTACTAGACAAAGGTTATTTTTTAAAAGTATTAATTTTAGGAAGCAGCGTCATGATCATTACAACAAAACTTGCGGTTACTAAAACATATAAAGCGGGTTGTTTAACAGGGCACTCCCCCATTAAGCAGGTTGAAACTAAAATATAATTCCTAATACTCCAAGCAAACACAAGCGCTCCAATAAAAATATTGGTGCGTTTTGCCCAAATAGTTGGAATTGCAAATAATAAGATTGCTAAACCCGTAAAAAAGTTTAAAAAAAGACCTGGCCTTCCAAAACGAGTACCCGTTGTGTCAAAACCGGAGATGGTTATATGCTCAGAAAACACAATACTCCAAGGCAAAAAAGAGCAAGTGAGCACAACTAAACAGGCTACAATTCCTATGTATTGAGAGTATTTCATACAATTTTTGACTTAAAATAAAGAAAAAATAGCTCCAAATGGAGCTATTTTGTTGTTTTTGAGGTCCCGAGCGGATTCGAACCGCTGTGGAAGCTTTTGCAGAGCTCTGCCTAGCCACTCGGCCACAGGACCTTAAATTGGACTGCGAAAATAAAGCAAAGAAAGGAAAATCAAAATTCTAAATCTGAATACCCGAAATTTGTTTAAAAATAGGACAAAATGCAACGAATCGCCGAAAGTGAACTAATTATCAATAATAGAGGT
Organism: Sediminibacterium sp.; assembly: GCA_040403595.1. Lineage (GTDB taxonomy): Bacteria > Bacteroidota > Bacteroidia > Chitinophagales > Chitinophagaceae > Sediminibacterium. Next base: position 42,276 of record JBBAKI010000011.1, read on the forward strand.
GCTGTTTACCATTTAGACCTGCGCCCCGAGGAATTAGCCACGACCATTATAACAGTTGGAGATCCTGACAGAGTTTCTTCGGTAAGCAAGCACTTTGACAGTATCGAACATAAAAGCCAACACCGAGAATTTATAACGCATACAGGATATATTGGTACTAAAAGAATTTCGGTGGTATCTACCGGCATTGGCCCCGATAATATTGACATTGTATTAAATGAATTAGATGCACTTGTAAATATTGATTTTGAAACTAGAACCATTAAACAAGCGTTAACAACACTTCAAATAATTAGACTTGGAACATCTGGTTCATTGCAGGCACATATACCTGTTGATAGTTATGTTGCAAGTACGCATGGGTTAGGAATCGATAATCTACTCCATTTTTATAAACATGAAAACAATGGTGAAGAAGCACAAATTTTAAAAGCTTTTGAAGATCAAATTACCCTAAATAAATCATTTTCAGGCCCATACATTGCAGCAGCTAGTGTCAAATTACTTAAACATTTTGTAACAAACTATCATCAAGGAATAACAGTAACTTGTCCTGGATTTTATGGTCCTCAAGGCAGGGTGCTTCGTTTAGCGCTGATGCACATTGACTTGATAGATCAATTAACAGGTTTTAATTACGGACCACACCATATTACAAATTTTGAAATGGAAACAAGTGCAATTTATGGATTGGGTAAACTACAAGGGCATAAGTGCCTTAGTTTAAGTGCAATTGTTGCAAACAGGGTTTCGCAAACATTTAGTAAAGATGGAAATGCAGCGGTAGAAAATTTAATTAAACAATCTTTAGACATTATTTCAACCCTATAAATATGTTGTTACATTTTTATAAATATCAAGGAACCGGAAACGATTTTGTTATTGTTGATAACAGAGAAGGGCATATTCAATTTACAAATGAGCAGGTTGCTTTTTTGTGTAACCGACATTTTGGAATTGGCGCAGATGGTCTAATGCTTTTAAACAATCATAACAATTACGATTTTGAAATGGTTTATTATAATGCAGATGGAGCCCTAGGATCTATGTGTGGTAATGGCGGCAGGTGTTTAACCAAATTTGCATTTGATAAAGGTATAAAGCCTCCAGCATTTAAATTTATTGCATCTGACGGTGAACACGATGCAGTTATAGACAACAATGGATGGGTACATTTAAAAATGATTGATATAAACGAAGTATCGTACCAAAACGATGCTACTGTTTTAAATACGGGTTCACCACATTACGTAAAACCGGTAAGTAATATTGATTCATTTGATGTGTATAATAACGGCAAAAACATCAGGTATAATGAAGTTTTTAAAGAAAATGGCATCAACGTTAATTTTGTTGAGTGGAAGCAAAATGAACTTTTTGTAAGAACCTATGAACGAGGTGTAGAAAATGAAACTTTTAGTTGTGGTACTGGTGTAACAGCTGCTGCCATTGCAATGAGTAGCGAATCGATTGGTGAACAAGAATCAAAAATTAAAACCCTTGGTGGAAATCTATTGATAAAATTTAATAAAGTAGATGCTCAGCATTTTACAAATGTTTGGCTTTGTGGTCCTGCTACTTTAATATACGAGGGACAAGTAACAATTTAATTCTTTTTAAAAAGACTAGCATGATTCAGTATTTTAAGAATATAGAAGGTCAAACCGTAGAGATAGATAAGCCGGATGTTGGTGTTTGGGTAAACCTCGTGCCTCCTTTTAAGGAAGAAGAATTTATTGACCTTTCAGAAAAGCTTGATATCCCTATCGAATTTTTAAGAGACTCATTGGATATTGACGAAAGACCTCGTTTTGAAATTGCTGACAATGTAAAATTTGTGGTTATAAAAACACCCACAGAAAACAATTCATTTAATGATAGTGATGCTTTTTTTATAACGATCCCAATTTGTATCATATTAACACATACACAAATTATTACTGTTAATTCGTTTGATAATGGGGCGATTAATAAATTTTTAAACTCTTTTCAAAAAAGACATCCAGACAAAAAAAACATGATGATTCTTAAAGTATTTGAAAAAGTGGTTCAAAACTTTATGGAATGCTTAAAGGAAATCAATATTAGACGAAATCAGTACGAGTCTAGTATGTACCAAAGCAATAGTAACGTTGATTTGTTTAATTTAATGCGCATTCAAAAAAGCTTGGTTTATTTTGTAACTGCATTAAAAAGCAATGAAATGCTTATGATGAAATTAGAACGGACTAATTTTTTAGGGTTAAATGAAGAGGAAAGAGAGTTTTTAAATGACCTAATCGTAGATACCAGTCAGGCACTTGAAATGGCCAATATATACACTAACATATTAACGAGTACCCTAGATGCATTTGCAAGTATCATTAGTAACAACCTAAATAATGTGATGAAGCGTTTAACGTCCATTACCATTATTTTATCGCTTCCTGTTATGGTGGCAAGTTTATATGGTATGAATGTGGATCATATTCCGGGGGCACATAATCCTTACTCCTTTTATATTCCCATTGGTTTTTCATTAGCTATTGCCGGTATTATTAGTTGGTATTTTATGAAAAAGAAATGGTTTTAACATGTCTTATATAACAGTTCGGGTTTATGGTATACTTATGGATTCTACCTATGGGCTTTTAGTAAGTGACGAATTTATTAGAGGCAATTATTTCACCAAACTACCAGGTGGTGGCATTGAATTTGGCGAAGGCACGCGTGATTGCTTAGTCAGAGAATTTAAAGAGGAAACTGGATTAGATGTTACGATAGGTGATCATATTTATACCACAGATTTCTATCAACCCTCTGCATTTAGGGAAGGGGATCAAATTCTCTCTATCTATTATTACGTATATCCAATAAGTTTAGAACCTTTACAAACAAGGGCTACTCCTTTTAATTTTACGCCCAAAGAAGTTGCAGATAGTACTGGGCAGGCCGAGCACACAAGGTGGATACCACTCAATAATTTGTCAATAGAAACCATGAGCCTACCTATCGATAAAATTGTAATTGATCTTATTTTTAATAAGGGTCAGTAATTATTCGTTTTCGATTCCCATCGCAGAACGCTTCATTTTTTGTGCAGTTTCATGCCCAAGGTAAGCGTCAATTTGTTTTTCGATCAGGTATATGACAGGGGTCAATACAATGGCCATTGTAAATTTATAAGCATAATTTACAAGACATATTGCAAGCACCAACTGCCATGTCCATCCATTCCCAATTTTAAATGCTATAAATAAAACAATAAAACTGTCTACTAGTTGCGACACAACGGTGGAACCAGTTGCCCTGAGCCATACCCACTTCTCTCCTGTTATTTTTTTAATTTTATTAAAGACAGTTACGTCTATTAATTGGCTTACTAAAAATGCTAAAATACTACCCAAAATAATCCACATACCCTGTCCAAAAATACCTCCAAATGCGGTTTGCATATTATCAATCCCGTCTGCTTGTTTGGAGCCAATCCAAAAATCAGCGGGAGCAACATGAATCGCTCCATAAAACATAATAAATGCATACACAATCAGTACCACTGCAGTATAGCTAATTCGTTTGACTGCTTTTGGGCCGTAATACTCATTTACAATATCTGTTACAATAAATTCTAGGGGCCATAATAAAACACCGCAGGTTAAGTTAAAAGCTAACCCAGTCTGGCCAAATATGGTAAAATTAGAAGGTGAAATACCAAACACTTTTTCGAGTGAAAATATTTTGCCTCCTATACATTCTGCAATGAGTGCATTCGCTACAAAAAATGCAGCAATACTTATAAATAGTTTGGTAGGTTTATCTTTTAGTATAGAATGAATCATGCGGGTAATATAAAATGAACGAAAATTTGAGCGGTTAAAAACAAAACAGAAGCTACTATTCGCCAAGCTGGTAGTGCTATATCTTGTTTTTGTATAAACATCCAAAACAGGTAAATATTTTCGATAAAAGTAAGAACAGGTGCCACAAACCAACCCATAATAATAATGGCTGAACTAAAAGGTATGACAATATCATTTCCTCCAACACCTATTTTAACACTCCTCACAAATAAGCAGATACAAAATAATATATTACAAATAAATGTAATTCTAGAATAAAATTGAAATCTTTTCATGTTTTAAATAATCTATTAAAATTACGTATTAGTGCTTTATTTAACGCGATTTAAAGGACATTTTAAGTTAAATTTTGTTAGGTTTGTGACTGTTGACAAAATCATACGAATGAAGCAATTTAACCTAAAATCAATTGTTCCGCATCTTATAGCCATTGGCGTATTCTTAATTGTGGCAACCCTTTATTGTAAACCAATTTTACAAGGTAAAGTATTACAACAATCGGATGTGGTACAGTGGAAAGGAATGGCACAGGATGCACTAAAAAGTAAAGAAGCTACTGGAACACTACCTTATTGGACAAATGGCATGTTTGCGGGCATGCCTGCCTACCAAATTACAGGAATCATACCATTTGCATTTTCACTGGGTAAATTAGACGCGGTATTTCAAATGGGCTTACCTGAACCAATGGGTTATTTTTTCTTGGCTTGTTTGGCGTTTTACTTTTTATCGCAGGTATTAGGCGTTCATTATTTGATAGGCATAGTTGGAGCACTCGGTTATGGTTTTGCTACCTACAACCCTATTATTGCTATTGTAGGTCATATCACCAAATTGCATGCCATTGCTTATATGCCATTTTTTATTGGTTCTTTAATACTCGTATACGAACGCAAATTTATTGCTGGACTCATTCTACTAGCCATTGCAAGTACCGAACTATTTGGTTGCAACCACCTTCAAATTGCTTATTATACTTTTATCATTGCAGGCTTTATATCATTGTACTATTTGATTATATGGATAAAAGCAAAAAACTATAAATCAATTGTACAATGTTTTGCAGGTGCCGCGATTGTTATACTACTTGGTATTTTAAGTAACGCACCTATGCTTTTTAGTACCTATAATTACGGAAAAGCTTCCATAAGAGGCGGTTCTGTTCTTGCAAAAGCAGATGGTACTAAATCTACAGAAGGTTTAAGCAAAGCATATGCATTAGACTATAGTATGTATAAATCAGAGCCGTTAGTTCTATTATTTCCAAATGTATATGGTGGCGGTAGTGATCCAAATAATATTGATCCAGCAGGCTCTAAAGCGATTGAAGCTTTGCAATCTATGCCTCAACAAGTGGCTCAGCAACTACAAGGATATATTCGTTTTTACTGGGGCGGTATTGGATATACTGCTGGCCCTCCATATATTGGATTCTTATTTGGTTTAATTGCACTTATTGGATTTGGATTCAAGAATATCAAACACCGTTTTTGGATGGGAGGTGCTATCCTTTTATCGCTTTTGTTGTCCTATGGATTATACTTCGAAAGCTTTAACGTATTTATGTTAGATCATTTGCCTTTTTACAATAAGTTTAGAGCGCCAAGTATGATTATGGTGATTCCTACATTGTTACTAGGTATGATGGGGATTTTAAGTGCGCAAGAAATCGTAAATAGTTTTGCAGATAATAAGCAGTCATTTATGCAAAAAATAAAACCTGCTTTATATATTACGGCCGGTTTATTTTTGGTAGCGTTCTATTTTTATGCTACGCAAAACTTTAAAAGTAATACCGAAGCCGATTTAATTAAGCAGGTACAACAAATTCCAGACACCAACCAACGCACAGCTTTTGAGGCCCCAGTTGCAAGTTTAGTGGATGGTTTAGCTGCCGACAGACAAGCCATGTTTTCGTCAGATTTATTTAAATCTCTAGGACTAGCAGCAGTTTTATTTGTGGCTATCTTTTTATACTATAAGAAAACGATTGGTAAAATAATATTTGTTTTAGCGATTGGTATTATTGCACTTTTTGATTTATTCAAAGTAGACTTACAATATTTTAATGAATCGAACTTTTCCGACCCCTTAGAAGCAGAAGCGAATTTTAATCCTACGCCAACCGATGCAGCCTTATTAAAAGACACAAGTTATTACAGGGTTTTAGACCTACGTGGTGGTATCCAAGCAGCTTTTAATGCAGGTGCTTTAAATTCATACTTCCATAATAGTGTTGGAGGTTACCATCCTGCAAAACTCAGTATTTATCAAGATCTGATAGAAAATCAGTGGTACAATTTCCCAAATTGTATGCCTACTGCCAATATGCTAAACACCAAGTATTTTATACAGGGAGATATTAATAAAGATACCATTGTAAACCCTAATGCACTTGGTAATGCTTGGTTTGTACATCAAGTATCGTTGCAACAGGATGCAGCTGCAGTCATGAAAACGATTACAAGTTTTGATCCGTCAACCCAAGCGGTAGTTGAAAAGCAAGACTGGAAATTAGATAGCGTATATACAAAAGATAGTTTAGCGAGCATCAAGCTAGTGCGCAAACAAAATGACCAAATGGATTACACTAGCACATCTACTGCCAAACAGTTAGCTGTATTTAGTGAAATATATTACCCGTATGGCTGGAAAGCATTTATTGATGGTAAAGAAACGCCTATTTATAAATGTAATTATGTATTACGCACCATCGAAGTGCCAGCAGGATTACATAAAATCACTTTCAAGTTTGAACCTACAGAAGTGATTTTGGCAAATAAACTTGGTCTTGTAGCTGTAAACCTTGTATGGTTATTAGCCATTGGATCTATTGTACTTTTTGTAAGATCCAAATCAAATAAAGTATAATGCTTTCGATTGTTATTTGTAGTTATAATAGAGCGGGTTATATAACTGGCGCACTCTCTAGTTTATATGAGGGTAATGCAAGTTTGCAGGATTTTGAAGTTATTTTAGTAGATAATAATTCGTCAGATAATAGTTTACAAATAGCGAGTGATTGGAGATCATTGCATCCACTTGGCAATTTTACAATTACTTCCGAAACAAAACAAGGTGCATCATTTGCCCGCAATACGGGTGCTAAAATAGCAAAGGGACAATGGCTTTGTTTTATGGATGATGATGCGGTGGCTTTCCCAGATTTTGTACAAAATATTGTAAAGCATATTACTACTTACCCTGACCGTGTTGGATTTGGTGGTAGAATTATTCCAAAATACATTCCGCATGAGCCAGCTTGGATGAGTTATTATGTATCATCCATGGTTGGACATTTTCATTACAGCGAATCTTATACTGCATTTAAAAATGGCAAATATCCACTCGAATCTAATATGATTGTCAGAAAAGACATTTACGATAAAGTGGGTGGTTTTAATGAAGCACTACCGGGTGTTGTTGGAACGGTAAGAATTGGTGGAGAAGGGAAAGCCCTTTTTTATAGTATTTTAGAATTAGATTACACGATATATTACGACCCTTCTATTGTGGTACATCATATAGTAGAAACAAAAAAACTTACGTCTACCTATTTATACAATGTTGCTAGTGGCATGGGGCGTGGCGAAAAAACAAGAACGCTAGCCATTGGCAGTTTCAGTTATATTAAAAAGGTTGTTGAATATTTAGTTAAGCTAGGTGCAGCTATTGTATTAGGTCTTTTTTATTCACTTAAAGGTAAACCAAAACAATTTTGGCCCATTGTAAAGTTTAGAATTGATACCCTTAAAGGATTAATTGGATTGTAAATTAACTACAATACTTTGTAGAGCTTTTTTACATTCAAAAGTATTACAGGTATCCATGCCGTTAATCTAAGGCAATTACCTACAAATAAAATTGCATTTTTCTTTTGCTTGATTGGATTTGCTACTAGGAAAATAATGGAACCCCACATATAATTGAGGTAATGGAATAAACACCAGCCAATACCAAAAACTTTGCGCACCAATAAATGATTGGATACCATTAGCTGTAACCCTTTTTTATCAAATACATGGTTGTAATCATTGACCACACTCCCACTTGCATTTGAAATATTTACGCCTTCTAAATGAACTACGCTTAAATTGCCATATAATTCTAGCTGGCCAATTTGACCAAGTCTATAGCACCATTCTACTTCTTCGCCATATAAAAAAAACGATGCATCCAGCTTGCCTGCCTTATCAATTGCTTCTTTTTTAACCATTAAAAACGCACCAGAAATCCACCCTACTTGCTGTATTCCAGAAACTTTATCTAAACTTGGTTTAACTACCTGTACACTAGTTGCCAGCTTTTTTAAAACATTTCCCCAAATAGGTATTTTTAATAAATAATTTAATCCACCACGCATAAAATGTGAAGCACTGTATTGCGGGAGTCCATCTGGCGTATAGAGTTGAACGCCACATGCAATAGCCTCACTTGCTTTTAAATTGTTGTAACAAGTGGTTAAACTATGATCGGTAAAATAGGTGTCTGGGTTTAAAAGTAAAACGGTGTCTCCCTTAGATGCCTCTATGCCTTTATTACAAGCCCTTGCAAAACCAGCATTGTAGCCCATTTCCAGCCAAATGATAAAAGAAAACTGCTGCTGTAAAGTTTGTTGATCGTTTGGATTAGATGCATTGTTTACGACAATCCATTCTATATTTTCTGAAGCATACATTTTTTCAACAGAAGCAAAAAGCTTTGTTAGCCAGGGTATAGAATGATAGTTTACAATTACAACAGAAAGCATTATTTTTTAATGATTGGGTTTAAACAAATAATTAAAAAACATAAAGATCTTGGATAGCACACCCATTTTTAAAATAGATATTGGAATATTTTTTTGTAGACCAAGCATATGGTGTATGACAGGTAATATAGTTTGTTGCTCAACACCTGTGATGGTGATATCTTGTACCGAACGTATTTTATAATTACGCAGTAAGCGCCAATAATAATCATAAATGAAAATATCCTTAAATGCTTTGTTCCCCATTTTACTGGCAAACCAAATATTTTCTTTAATAATTACGTCTTCGTTGTTGCGGCAAAAAACAGTGGTTTGGTCTTCGTGCAGTCCAATGCTTACCAAATGCGCATTGAGGTATTTATATGCATGTCCTGCGTCTAGTAACTGAACATAATAATCTACATCCACAAGCCAAATATAAGCTTCGTCATACCTGACGGTAACACTACTTCTTAACATGGTATTACTAGGTGGCCCTATAACATTTGCCCTTACTAAATGATTGGGATGCTTTTGCATATCACTTAATAAGGATGGGATGGCTTGTAATTCTAATATTTGACCATCTGGTTGTATGGCAGTATTTCTGCAAAAAACAAAATCTACAAATGGATTTGCTTCAAAGGTTTTTACATAGGTTTCAATGGCATTGTTTGCTTCAAACCAATCGTCTTGATGCATCAGCATATACAACTCGCCACTTGCTTTATTAAGCGCGTTGTTCCAATTAATTGGGCTTTTTAATGCTGGAAGGTTGTGATAATATTTAATGGAGAGGCTAGATTTGTAAGAATCTATTGCTAATTTTATATCTTGGTTGGGAGAATCATCAGAAATGACAATTTCAACCTGCTTGTAGGTTTGCTTGAGCACCGATTCAATGCAACGAACAACATATTCGGGCTTTTTATAAGCAGGAATACAAATAGATACAAGTGGTTGATTCATTAATGGAACGTAATTATGGGCTTGATCACAAATATACTGCAAGGCATTAGAAAAAAACTCAATTGGCAGGGGTCTCAAAATAGGTTTGCGCCTATACCATGGTTTACAGGTAAAATTATCAAACATGAAGATGATATAACCCTCAAATTAAGAACCATTGGCCCAGTATCCGTTTTATATAAAAGACCATACGAATTACTTAAAACGTATAATGAAATATTTGTATGTGAAATATATCGTTTTGATACCTCTAGCCCTAATCCTGTCATTATAGATTGTGGAGCAAATATTGGTATTAGTAGTTTATACTTTAAAACCATTTACCCAAATGCAACGCTCATTGCTTTTGAACCAGATGAAAGTTTAGCGGATATTTTTCAAAAAAACATGCTTCAAAATGGCATCCAAAATTTTACCCTTCACAAAGCAGCAGTTTGGACAGAAAATGGTACAATTTCATTTAATAACATGGGATCGGAAGCAAGTAGTATTGATGTTTCTGGAAATAGTAGTGCTAGCGTTCCTACTGTAAAATTAGCTTCTATAATAGCGGAGTACAAAAATATTGATCTATTAAAAATTGATATTGAAGGGGCCGAATATGCGGTTATACAAGATATTGCTAATGAGCTATACAGGATAAAAAATATGTTTATCGAATACCATGGTTTAGCAAGCGAAACACATAAACTGGAAACTATATTACGCATTATTTCGGAAGATGGTTTTAATTGCTATATTAAAATGGCTGCCGACAATTTAGATATGCCTTTTTATCAAAAACAAACGGGCACTATCTACGATGTTCAAATTAATATATTTTGTTACAGGTAAATCAAACCAACATGCCAAACCCGAACATTAGTGTTGTTATCCCTTGTTATAATGATGGCAAGTATTTACCAGAAACCATTGCTAAACTACAGCAACAAACCTATTCAAATTTTGAGATCATTGTGGTTAACGATGGTTCTACAGATGAACCTACCATTAGCTATTTAAATACTTTGTCAAACGACCCACAAATTCAGGTTATTCATCAGACCAATGCACGTATGTCTGGAGCTAGAAATACGGGTGCTAAACATGCTAAGGGTCATTTTATTGCCGCTCTAGATGCCGATGATTATTTTGACAATACCTTTTTTGAAAAAGCTTTAAATGTATTTGAAAAAGAACCACAAACAGCTGTAGTAACCAGTTATATCCGGTTTTTTGGAAACAAAAGTGGTAGTTCAAAACCAAGGGGTGGAACGGCTGCTAACTTTTTATTTTCCAATCAATGTCCAGCCTGTGCCATGGTTAAAAAAACAGTATGGGATGAAGTGGGAGGATACGATGAAGCCATGAAAATGGGTTACGAAGATTGGGAATTTTATATTCGAATTTCGCAAAATAACTTAAATGTGCATGTAATACCAGAGCACTTGTTGTATTACAGACAAACAAATAAATCTACCCTCGCTAACGATACCCTTCCTAATAGAGCTTTACTTATCAATTATATTGTTGATAAGCACAAAGATTGGTACCTCACTAATTTAAAAACGATGATTGATCATAAGGAAGTGATTTACACCGAAAACAGGATTTCATTTCAGTACATCTGGAAGTTTATAAAAAATAGAATTACAAAAAACTATAAGTAGTTTTTATAGTAAAGATAAGAACTGCGCCATTCCTTCTTTTTTAGCGGCATCTAAAGTATAGCTAATATTTTTTGTAAAATAGGTATATAAATTGTAATCAATATTTGACGTTTCCAATGTTTGTATCACTTCGTTCATATGTGCAACTCCATATTTATTAGCTTCATTAAAAGAAGCAATAAAACCAGTATCAAGTTGCTTATTGGATACCCAGGTTGCAAATACAAATGGCTTACCAGTATAACTGATCCATGCTTCTGCTAAATCATACCTAAAAGGATAACTATTGTATTTTTCCAGGGCCCTATCTCCTATTATGACAGCTGCAGTAGTTTCGTCAATTAGAGCCATAAAATGATCTGGTGCTTCTACAAGTAATACATCTATTTTCCAATAATTTTTTAGTAAAATGCGGGCTAGATTCACCGAGGTTTTACTTTGGTAATCTAAATACAGGGTTTGAATTTGACCCATAGGAACCTTACTAAAAATACACACAGAAGCAACAGACCCAATAGCACCAATACAATAATCTGAAATGATATGTGATTCAGGTAAACTAGGTATTACGGCAACTGGAACCAGTCCAATATCAATGGTGTTGTCCTGAAGGGCTTTGGCCAAATTAGACGGATAATCTTCTACTAATTCGATGCTGTCATATACGGCATGATGCTGTAAACCATAGAGTAATGGCTTTGTATTTAAATAACTTACAGCCCCAACACGTATTTTTTTGCTCAATTGAAGTAGATTTGCATGCAAAGAAACAATAATTACCCATTAATCGATATCAAATTATGGAATTAAGTCAATTAACCGCTATATCCCCTATTGATGGCCGTTACAGAAAACAAGTACAACAATTAGATGAATATTTCTCTGAATTTGCGCTTATCAAATACAGGGTTATTGTTGAAATCGATTATTTTGTTTTTTTAGCGGATAAAAAGTTTTTTAAACTTCCTACAAAAGCAAAAGCGTTTTTACTCGATTTAAAAGAGAATTTTAGTGAAGCTGACGCACAAACCATTAAAGAAATTGAAGCCACTACGAACCACGATGTTAAGGCGGTAGAGTATTTCTTAAAAATTCAATTAGACAAAGCCAACTGTAGCGAATTAAAAGAATGGATTCATTTTGGGTTAACGTCTCAAGATATTAACAATACAGCTATTCCATTAAGCTGGAAAAATAGCATGGAATTTGATTATTTGCCTGCCCTTTTTAATTTAATGCAGCATATTCAAGATCTAGCCATTACCTGGAAAAATATTCCATTACTCGCTAGAACACACGGCCAACCTGCCTCTCCTACCAAATTAGGTAAAGAGTTTATGGTTTTTGTTGAGCGTATCCACAACCAAGTAGCACTATTTTTAAATATTCCGTATGCGGCTAAATTTGGTGGCGCTACCGGTAATTTTAATGCACACTATATTGCTTTCCCTAAAAAAAACTGGGTAGAATTAGGTAATGAATTTGTAGAAGATAGACTTGGACTTCAGCGTATGCAGTTTACCACTCAAATTGAGCACTACGATTATTTCGCAGCTCATTTTGATAATTTAAAACGCATCAATAATATTTTGATTGATATGTCTAGAGATATCTGGACATACATTTCTATGGATTATTTTAAGCAAAAAACGAAGAAAGGTGAAGTGGGTTCTAGTGCTATGCCGCATAAAGTAAACCCCATCGATTTTGAAAATGCTGAAGGTAATTTAGGTATGGCCAATGCCCTACTAGAGCACCTTTCGGCAAAATTACCTGTTAGTAGATTACAAAGAGATTTAACAGATTCTACGGTGCTGCGTAACATTGGAATACCTGTTGCTCATATGACCATCGCTATCAAATCTATCGAAAAAGGACTGGGTAAACTAGTGCTCAACGAGGCTAAATTAAAATCAGATTTAGAAAATAATTGGGCCGTTGTAGCAGAAGCCATTCAAACCATTTTACGTAGGGAAAACTACCCTAACCCTTACGAGGCCCTTAAAGATTTAACCAGAGGTAATAATAGTATCGATAAAAAATCGATTCATTCATTTATTACAAAACTTAAAGTAAGTGCAGCCGTTAAAGCAGAATTAAAAAAGATAACGCCTCATAATTACACAGGCGTACATCCTAAATATTAATTTTAGATTTTAGAATATAAAAAAAGCGGCACCAAAATAGATGCCGCTTTTTTATTTTAATACTATCACAACTATTGCTTTACCGGTGTATTCACAACTGGTGCAGCTTTAGTCCAAGAACTAATATCTAATTTTTTAGCATTCGGATACACTTCATCTAGTGTATTGCCATCATACAAACGGCCATTCTTAAGCACGTATTGAATCTTGTTTGTATTTCTGATATTGGTTAATGGATTGTCATTCATGATTACTAAATCGGCTAATTTGCCTGATTCAATACTTCCTAAATCTTTATCCAGTCCAAGCGCTTCTGCTCCAAGTATGGTAGCTGTTTTAAGTACATTAAGTGGTTTCATACCACCACTAGCAATGCTCCAAAGCTCCCAGTGATAACCAAGACCTTGCAACTGTCCATGACTACCAACACCTACTAAACCTCCTTGGTCTACAATACTCTTTAAACCTTCGGCGTGTTTTTGAAACACATGATCTTCTGGTGTAAACCATCCACCTAAGCTACCCGCTCTTCTGGCCGCTTTTGAATTAAGCTCTTCGTAAGGTGTAAACCTATTTAGCTTTGGATCGTGTAATGGGCTTTCTGTGGTGTAATAAAAGTTTTCTGCCCAAGGGCCACCATATGCAACAATTAATGTTGGCGTGAGTGTGATTTTACTTGTTGCAAAAGATTTGGTGACGTCTTTATACAGAGGATAAATTGGTAAAGAGTGTTCCATACCTGGATATCCATCAAGCATATGCGTCATGTTTAATTTAAAGTCTAATCCACCTTCTGTGGTTGGCATTAGCTTTTGCTCTTTAGAAGCCATAATAATCCATTGACGTGTTTGTCTATTACCCGTCAAGTACATTTTAATGTACTGTGTTTTGTAGTATTTACTGTACTGCTCTAATACCTTTTTTGTTTGATCAAAGCTTTGTAAATTATACATCCAGTAGCCAACGCCAGGGCCTGTACTATAAATTCTTGGGCCAGGAATTTGACCAGCGTCTACCATATCGCCATAGGTTAATACATCGGTCGTAGCTGTTTGAGGATCACGTGTTGTAGTTACGCCATAAGCAAGGTTAGCTGCATATAACCAAACATTGTTTTTATGAAGTCCCCAAAAAGGCCACATATGCGAATGGGTATCAACAAAACCAGGTGTGATGGTTTTACCAGCACAATCAATGGTTTTAGTACCCGCAGGTACTTTAATAGAACCTGATCTTCCAACCGATTGTATACGGTTATTGACTACTAAAATATCGCCACGCTCAATCACTTCATCACCACGCATGGTAATGATCCTAGCATTTTTAAATAAAATAGTACCTGAAGGAATATCTTTTTGATAGTATACTTTTACTTGCGATTCTTGTGGCGCATATTTTTCTTTTTTCTTTAATTCGGCGTTGTAAATACTATCCGATTTTACTTTTGCAGTATCAGCCTTTGCAATAGTAGCTAATGAATCTGCTAATTTTTTTGCTGCAGGGCCAGCTAGTTTTAATGCAGCCGTACTATCAGAAATTCGTTTTGATTCTGATTTTTTTGCCGTTTTTACAGAGTCTTCTACAAATTTAGCACGCTCAACATCATACACCCAGTGGCCATTGCCGAGGCTCCAATGCGCTTTTTTACCATTTGCTTCCCATGCTGGAAATTCACCACCAATTTCAGTTAATTGGCGAGAGGGGAAACTACTGTTTTGCGGCGACGCTACAGAAATAGAAGGTGTTTTACCCGCTTCAGGAATTGTAACAACATAAACGTTGTTGTTTACTTGAGCAAGCGCAAGATCTCCTTGTGGTGCCATCAAAATAATATCTGCAGAACTTGGCATTTGTTGTGGCTCTTTTTCACCCGCAGATTCTGAAAGCATACAATTATTAACAGGATCTAAATTAGCTCTAGACTTACCCATCACATATTCATGGTCGGCCTCTGCAACAGAGCCATAGGTTGTAATACCAGAAACTCTTGCAATTGTTTTACTATCGGTACCATCCCATCTGATAGATAATAATGTTCCACCACCACCATTTAAAAACACACGTTCTGTATCAGTGGTAAAATGAATATTACCTCTTCCATTTGCATTGTCAATAAAATGCTCTTTTCCACCGGTAGGTTCTATCCAATTCATAACAGCTTCAGATCCATTATACGATGGTGATTCTGCTTCTTTAAAAATTCGGTTAGGCGCTTTAAAATAAGCAATACGGTTATTGTAACTCCAAGCCGGTTGTGCATAATAAGCAGCTTCTGTACTAATCTTTTTTACATTCGATCCATCTGCATTAACCGTGTACAAATTACCACCCTCACTATCATTCCATGTTACAAAAACAAGGGATGTACCGCTAGGACTCCATGCTGGCATGGCTTCCACAAAATTATAATTGGTTACACGCTTAGGTGTTCCGTTTGGATAATCCATCACATACAAACGGTTTAATGAAGTAAAAGCAAGTTTAGAACCGTCTGGACTAGGTACTGCGTCTCTAATTTGAGAACCAAGTGCATACGCTGTATCTTTTACTGGATAATTAAAATAAAGTCTTGGGCCTAATTCTAAATTAACAGCCGCTTCAAAAGCAATTTCTGAGGGTGCTTCAGAAGCTACAGATAATTTCCAAATTTTACCACCATAACTGGCTAACAAATATTTAGAATCGGGCGTAAAAGTCATACCAGGTAAAACACCCAGCGGTGCTATACTTTCCTGATCATCTCTTTGTACTGGATATGCTAACCATTTTTCTTCGCCATTTAAAAGGTTACGTAATACAAGGCCTGTTTTATCTTGATAACGTGAACCATACACCATCCATTTTCCATCCTTACTTAAGGTTGGCGTAAATGCAGATCCATATCTTGAAGTAACCGTATTGTACTCCCCTTTTTCTCTATTATACACCCCAATTTGATACTGCGGAAGTAGTGCATTGTAATTCCAAGCACCATTACGCTGGCTATAATAAATAAGTTTACCATCGGCACTAAAATTAGGATCAATGGTTTTTAAACTTCCTGGTTGATCATTGATTTGAATGCCTCCACCACCATCAATATTGTACATCCATAGTCTTGGTGTTCTTCTACCCTTTGCAGCAATAATATATTTGCCATCTGGTGTCCAAATAGCATTTACATAATCTTCAACATTTGTTTTAGTTAACTGAAGGGTATCTTGTTTATCGAAATCTAAAATCCAAATATTATCTGAACCACTTCTATCACTGGTAAACAATAATTTTTTTCCATCGGGGCTAAATCTTGGATGTGCATCAAAAGCAAGTCCTTTAGTGATTTGATTAGCTTTCCCACCTTCCATAGAAACGGTGTAAATATCTCCCATCATATCAAAGGCAATGTTTTTGCCATCTGGAGAAATATCCAAGCTCATAAAAGTACCTTCTTTGGTGTCAAAGCGAATGGTACGTTCTGCTTTTAAAGGAAGGTCTTTAAAGCTCGTATAAACGATACTGTCTTTTGTTTTTTGCGCATTAGCGGGAATAAAACAAAAACAGAGTAACGATAGTACTAGATGTTTACGCATAAATATGTATTTGAAATAAAGATAAAAAATAGATTAAAATTTCATGAGCGCATAGCCCTTTAATTGATAAGTGGTAAGCGTTGTCATGGCAGAAGTAGCTATCTGAATCCCTGGCATCAATGCTTCTGGGGCAATTTTTCGCTTTTGCATGGTTTGTCCACAGATGGTAATGGTAACGCCTGCTTTTTGTAAGGCTTCAACCATTGCTTTATTGGGATTATCTACTTTGAATCTTTCTTGGTAGGCATCATTGTTTAATAAAGCAACGCCAGCGTCTTTATGAACGGCTAATACAAGTTTAATTTGGTTGGCAGGAATACCGCCCGCACCATGTAAATTGAGTAAAGTAATAGCAGCTTCCAATCCAGTATTGATTGTGTCTGGTCTTACCGCAGCCGTAGGAATGTCTGCAATGATTTTATATTGAAGTGACAGATCCGGCATTACTGAGGCATTCGGAATTAAAAACACAGTTCCAAAGCCATCCACAATGGGACTCACTTTTTTTTGAGCATTTATTTGACTCGTAGCAAGCGCTAATAAAACCAACAATCCTATTTTTTTCATGTGCTTTATTTTATACAATGTACAAATTAATTTATTTGCCAAAACGTTTTTTAAGCGCTTGGAGCGCGTCGTTAACGCTTAATGATGACAGGTCCCCATCGGGAGCAGGTTTTGCCGCTGCAGGCCTATTAGACGCTGTTTTAGTTGGAGCGTTTTCTGTTTGTTTAATAGATAGGGCAATACGTTTTCTTGCAATGTCTATTTCTGTCACTTTAACTTGTACTTTTTGACCCAGTTTTAAAAACTCGGAAGGGTCTATAATGTATTGGTGCGCGATTTCACTCACATGCACAAGGCCGTCTTGCTTTACACCTATATCAACAAAAGCACCAAAACGTGTAATATTGGTAACCTGACCAGGTACCACCATACCTACCTGCACATCTTCAATTTTATAAATATTGGCAAAACTAAACTGCTCAATTTCTTTACGTGGATCGAGTCCTGGCTTTTTTAATTCATTTAAAATATCCTGGATGGTATGTTCTCCAAATACTTCAGAAATATATTTTTTAACATCTACAGATCCAATAACTGATGTGTTACCAATTAAATCTGAAATGGCAATATTGGCGTCTTTAGCAATAGATGCAACAATGGGATATGCTTCTGGGTGAACGGCACTTGCGTCTAATGGATTGGTAGCATCTACAATGCGTAAAAATCCGGCACATTGTTCATATGCTTTATCGCCAAGCCTTGGCACTTTTTTTAATTGATCTCTGCTGGTAAATCCACAAATTTCTGTTCGGTAATTGATGATATTTTCGGCCACTGGGCCAGTAACACCACTCACATATTTTAATAAATGTTTACTCGCTGTATTTACATTAACCCCTACTTGGTTTACACAACTAATAACGGTTTGATCCAGTCTTTCTTTTAATCTAAACTGGTTTACATCATGCTGATATTGTCCTACCCCTAAACTTTTAGGATCAATTTTTACTAGCTCCGCAAGTGGATCCATAAGTCGTCTACCAATACTTACCGAGCCTCTAATCGTAATGTCTTTATCCGGAAATTCTTCTCTTGCAGTTTCCGATGCCGAATACACAGAAGCGCCATCTTCATTGACTAAGTATATGGGTAAGCCAAGTTGTAATTTTTGAATAAATATTTCGGTTTCTCTTCCTGCTGTACCATCACCAATAGCAAATGCTTCTATGCTATAGCTTTTTACTAAACTTCTAATGATGTGTTCACTTTGATCGAGTCTATTATTTTCATGAATAAAAATAAGTTCGGTTTGTTGTAGCATACCTTTTTCATCTAAGCATACGACTTTACACCCAGTTCTATAGCCCGGATCGATAGCAAGTATCTTTTTACTTCCAAGCGGCGCACTTAACAATAACTGACGTAAATTTTCAGCAAATACATGGATGGCTTCTTCGTCTGCTTTTTGCTTTAAGGATGTTCTGTATTCTGTTTCCAAACTTGGTTGTAAGAGTCTGCGATAAGCGTCTTTTACAGATTTTTTTACATGCTCACGCCATGGGCTTAGTTCTTGTAAATAAATAGTTTCGATAATTGTAAGGGCATCCTCTTCGTGAGGTGCAATAGTCATACGCAATACGCCTTCTAAAAAACCACGGAGTATGGCCATGGTTCTGTGTGATGGTATTTTATGTATCGGTTCAGAAAAATCAAAATAGTCTTTGTACTTAATGCCTTCCGTTTCTTTATCCGATAAAACTTTGGTTTGGATACAAGCCGTTTGTTCATAGAGTAAACGCATTTTAGCACGCACCACATCATTTTCGTTCATAAGCTCAGCAATAATATCTCTGGCGCCTGCAAGCGCGTCTTCGGTAGTGGTTATTTTTTCATTTAAAAACTGCAACGTTGTTTGCTCTAAATCTTCTTTACCTTGGGCTAGCATGGTTGTTGCCAGTGGCTCTAATCCATTTTCTTTAGCTGTTTGTGCTTTTGTTTTTCGCTTTGGTTTATAAGGCAAATAAATATCTTCAAGTGCTGCAAGTGTCGTTGCATTGTCCAATTTTTTTTGCAGCTCTTCGGTCATTTTACCTTGTTCTACAATTGCTTTTTCAATAAAATCTTTACGCTCTGTAAAAGTTTTTAAAAATTTTGAGGCTTCTTCAATTTGTTGAATTTGAACTTCATCTAATCCACCCGTTTTGTCTTTACGGTAGCGTGCAATAAATGGAATGGTTGCAGCCTCACTAAATAAATCTAAAACCGCTTGAACCTGAGATACCTTAATGTTTAATTGCGAGGCAATAGTTGGAGCAAAAGAACCCATAAATACACTTGAAATTTTAAAAAATTATTGTCTTTTTATCAATTCGGAAATGAGTGTTTTTCCGTTATTCTGTATCACGAGATCCAAAATTTGTGCAGTTGCTTGGGCATCACCCCCAGCCCTATGTCTGTTTTCTATTTGAATATCTAGGGTTCGGCACAAATGACCCAATCCATACTTTTTATGACCTGGAAACGCCTTTCTACTAAGCCTAATGGTACATAATTTTGGCACATCTAATTGATAACCAGAAACTTGTAAGTGATGATGCACAAAAGAGTAGTCAAAATTTACGTTATGTGCTACAAAAACCCTGTTTTCTAGTAAATTAAAGATATTGGCTGCTACTTTATCAAAAGAGGGCGCTGCTGCAACCATTTGATTGCTAATACCGGTCATATTTGCTATAAACGGCGGTATAGGCTGGTGGGGATTTATGAGTGTTTCATAGATTCCTTCTATTTTGTCACCATCATGTAATACAATGGCTATCTCGGTTATCCCGTGTTGCGACGGGAATCCTCCTGTGGTTTCTATATCAACTACTGCAAACTTCAAAACACTGATTTAAGTGCCTAAATTCGCTTTTTTACAAGTCCGATACAAATAAAAAAAAACACCCCCATTTTTTGTACTTTCGCAACAAAGTTTTGAGCATGGAATTGAGTAAGAATTATGTCCCAAATGAAACGGAAGCGAGATGGTACCAACATTGGCTATCAAAGGGTTATTTTAAAAGCACCCCAGATAACCGTGAGGCCTATACGATAGTAATGCCCCCACCCAATGTAACCGGCGTTTTACACATGGGCCATTGCCTTAACAATACCATTCAGGATATTTTAATTAGACGTGCCCGTATGCAAGGTAAAAATGCCTGCTGGGTACCCGGAACCGACCATGCTTCTATTGCCACAGAAGCAAAAGTTGTTGCCATGCTTAGAGAGCGAGGTATTACCAAATCAAGTTTATCTAGAGACGAATTTTTAGCTTACGCCTGGGAATGGAAAGAAAAATATGGTGGTATCATTTTGCAACAGCTTAAAAAAATGGGCTGTAGTTTAGATTGGGATCGTACTTCATTTACCATGGATCCAGATTATTACAAGTCGGTGATTCAAGTGTTTTTAGACCTTCATAAAAAGGGACATATTTACAGAGGCAAAAGAATGATCAACTGGGATGTAAAAGCAAAAACAGCCCTATCTGATGAAGAAGTTATTTACAAAGAAGTTCAAAGTAAATTATACCACATTAAATATGCCATTGAAGGCAGTAATGATTTTGTTACTGTTGCTACTGTAAGACCAGAAACCATCTTTGGTGATACAGCGGTTTGTGTAAATCCACTAGATGATCGCTACAAGCATCTCCACGGAAAATTTGTTTTTGTTCCATTGATTAACAGACGCGTTCCTATTATTACCGACGAATATGTTACGCTAGATTTTGGTACTGGTGCTTTGAAAGTGACACCAGCACACGATATCAACGATTATCAATTAGGTCAAAAATATAATCTAGAAGTGATTGATACCCTCAACGATGATGGTACAATGTCTGAAGCAGCACAATTTTTTGTTGGTGAAGATAGGCTTGATGTGCGGGGGAAAATGGCTGCTGTTTTAACCGAAGCAGGGCTATTAGAAAAAGTAGAAGAATATACCAACCAAGTTGGTTTTTCAGAAAGAACAGATGCCATGGTAGAGCCAAGGCTTAGTTTGCAATGGTGGGTTAGCATGAAAGAAATTGCTACACCAGCATTACAATCTGTAATGGAAGAAGCCGTTCAATTTCATCCAGCGAAGTTTAAAAACTTATACCGCCATTGGATGGAAAATATTAAAGACTGGTGTATTAGTAGACAACTTTGGTGGGGGCATCGTATACCTGCTTGGTATGCACCTGATGGAAACGTTGCTGTTGCCGCTAATGCGAGTGATGCACTTGTAATTTTGCAAGAAAAAAATCCAACCCTTACCCTCGCCGATATTAAACAAGATGAAGATTGCCTTGATACCTGGTTTTCAAGTTGGTTATGGCCTTTTGAAGTATTTAAAGGTTTATCCAATCCGGGCAATGAAGAAATTAAATATTACTATCCTACACAAACACTTGTTACCGCGCCAGAAATCATATTTTTTTGGGTAGCGCGTATGATTATGGCAGGTCATGAATACATGGATCAAAAACCTTTTGAGCATGTATACTTTACAGGTATTGTAAAGGATAAGCAAGGCAGAAAAATGAGTAAGAGCCTGGGTAATTCTCCAGACTTATTAGCACTTATAGATGTATACGGTGCAGATGCTGTTAGGTTTGGCATTATGATATCTTCTCCTGCAGGTAACGATATTTTATTTGACGAGTCGGCGCTGGAACAAGGTAGAAATTTTAACAACAAGCTTTGGAACGTACTTAAATTGATACAGGGTTGGGAGAAAAGAATCGATACTAACTTAGATGCGCAAAATGAAAAATTTGCAATGGATTGGTTTGAAAATAGACTCTCTCAAGTACAACAAGAAGTAGCTGTTTTATTAAATGGATTTAAATTATCAGAAGCATTAAAAACAATTTATTCACTAATTTGGGATGACTATTGCAGCTGGTATTTAGAGTGGATTAAACCTGGGTTTGAACAACCTATTTCTAAAGAAGTATACGATAAAACGGTTCATTATTTAAATGAAATGATGCATATGTTGCATCCGTTCATGCCATTCATCACTGAAGAAATTTATCATTTAATTAGTTCTAAGCAGGATGATTTGTGCAATAAAATTGAAGCTCCTGTTAGGCAAGCGAATCCAGAAATTGTTGCTGGCGGTGAACTTTTAAAACAAGTGATATCTGCTCTTCGTGATGCCAGAAATAAGAATCAATTAAAACCAAAAGATACCATTACACTGCATATTCAAACGCCTAACACTGCTACGTATAAAGCTATTGAATCTATTTTATGCAAGCAGATTAATGCAACAAGTATTGAATATACCAATAGCAGTGTTGATAATGCGATTGTGGTAGCGGTAGAAAAAGACAAGTTTTTTATTGGTACCAGTATGGAGCTTGATGCAACTGCTCTAAAAGCAACACTTCTAGCAGATTTAGCCTATCAAAAAGGCTTTTTAGAAAGTGTTACAAAAAAATTAAGCAATGAACGTTTTGTACAAAATGCAAAACCTGAAGTTGTTGAATTAGAACAAAGAAAACAAGCCGACGCTATTGCAAGAATTGCAACGATAGAAGAAAGTTTACAATCTTTATAATCAATCAAATTGTTTTATGCATAAACTTTTCTTAGCGTTAACTATTCTTTTATTGATGGCTGTAAATACTTTGCAGGCTCAATCAATTAGTGAAGTTAACACGTTAAGGCGCATAAATCCAGACAATCCCAATAGTGCAGTTTGGACTAATTTATCAAATACATCTAAATACATAAGTGTTGGCGTGCCAGTTGGTTATTTTGTTGCTGGAATTATTCATGACAACAAAGCGTTAAAGCAAGTTGCTGTATATACAGCAGCAGTCATTTTGTTAAACACAGCCACCACTTCCCTTTTAAAAAATGTGGTTAAAAGAGAAAGACCTTACCATACCTACACGGGCATCTTTCCAAACACAATAGAATCTGATTATTCATTTCCTTCGGGGCATACTTCAAGTGCTTTTGCAACCGCAACTTCACTTGCGCTCTCTACTAAAAAATGGTGGGTAGCCGTGCCTGCATTTGCATGGAGTACCGGTGTAGGTTATTCCAGAATTTATTTAGGACAGCACTATCCATCTGATGTAATCATGGGTGCACTTGTGGGCAGTAGTTCTGCCATCATTTGTCACTGGGCTACCAAGCAACTTGCCAAGCGAAAAAAATCTAAACAGTTACAAATCAAATAATGTTTAGTTCTATACATATTAGAGAAGCTGATGTGCATGACATTGCAATCATTCGAGAGATTGCAATCGTTACTTGGCCAGTAGCATATGGATCTTATATAAGTAAAGCGCAGCTAGATTATATGCTAGACATGATGTATAACAGTGCCTCATTACTGAATCAAATAAATAAAGGACATCATTTTTATATTGCTGAACACAACAACACAACTATTGGATTTGCTTCTGTATCAAAAGAAGAAGATAACACATGCAAGCTTAATAAACTATACGTTTTACCAACAGCACAAAAAACAGGAGCAGGTAAAGCGTTACTTTTCAAAACAATTGACTACGCAACATCGCAAGCAGCAAGTTGTTTGTATTTGCAAGTAAACAAGCAAAACAATGCACAGCATTTTTATAGTAAATATGGATTTACGGTAAGAGAAGCTTCTATTTTAGAGATTGGCGGTGGGTATATTATGGATGATTATATCATGGAACTTGTTATTAAAGGCTAGTAAACAAGCACATGTGTTTGCTTGATAATACCCATTACAAATACGCTTTGCACATGACCAATATTATCTGCTTCACTTAATTTGTTAACGTGGAAATTATAGTAGTCATCCATGTTTTCTGCAACTACTTTTAGCATAAAATCAAATTCCCCAGAAATATTATAGCACTCAATTACTTCGTGCATTTCTAAAATACTTTTAATAAACCTAGCACCTGCATTTTTATTGTGTTGCTTTAGCGAAACGTAACATATTACGGTAAGTCCCTTTTTAACTTTATTGGGATCTACAAGGGTTGCATATTGCGTAATTACCCCTTCCTCCTCTAGCCTTTTAATGCGTTCATGAACCGGCGTAGTACTAAGACCTACCTTATCAGCAATTTCCTTGACGGTAGCTCTTGCGTTGGCTTGCAATAGCTTTAAAATACCGAGATCTTTGCTATCTAAACCGTTTGCAATAGTGGAATCTTCTTTTTGACTAGTTTTTTGAAGCATAAAATGATCATTTATTCTATTATATATTATAAATATAACTTTTTATTCTAATTGTAAATATATTATTAGAATTAAATACTATAAATATACCTTTGTACTTCATAAATAATCTAAATTAGTAATTATGTCATCACTTTCTTCTATCGACTTTAGTTTAAAAAACAAAGTAGCGGATATCAGTCTTGCAGATTGGGGCCGCAAAGAAATCAGATTAGCTGAAGCAGAAATGCCAGGTTTAATGAGTATCCGTGAAGAGTACGGACCAAGTCAACCTTTAAAAGGCGCTCGTATTGCGGGTTGCTTACACATGACTATTCAAACCGCTGTTTTAATTGAAACTTTAACTGCATTAGGTGCAGAAGTAAAGTGGAGCTCATGTAATATCTTTTCTACACAAGACCAAGCTGCTGCTGCAATCGCTGCAACAGGTGTGGGTGTATTTGCTTGGAAAGGTCAAACAGTTGAAGAAGGTGACTGGTGTATCGAACAAACTTTGTTTTTTGGATCAGAAGATCGTCCATTAAATATGATACTCGATGATGGTGGTGATTTAACCAATATGGTACTCGATAAATACCCAGAGTTTGTTAGCGGTATTAAAGGTTTAAGTGAAGAAACAACTACAGGTGTACACCGTTTATACGAGCGTATGGCTAAAGGTACTTTACCAATGCCAGCTATTAACGTTAACGATTCAGTTACCAAATCTAAATTTGATAATAAATACGGTTGTCAAGAATCATTAGTAGATGCTATTAGAAGAGCTACTGATGTTATGATGGCTGGAAAGGTTGCTGTTGTTGGTTCTTACGGTGACGTAGGTAAAGGTTCTGCTGCTTCATTACGTGGTGCTGGTTGTCGTGTAATTGTTACAGAAATTGATCCAATTTGTGCTTTACAAGCAGCCATGGATGGTTATGAAGTAAAGCGTATGATTGACGCGGTTAAAGAAGCTGACATTGTTGTTACTGCTTCTGGTTGTCGCGACCTCATCAACGAGAAACATTTTAGAGTCATGAAAGACAAAGCGATCGTTTGTAATATTGGTCACTTTGATATTGAAATTGACATGGCTTGGTTAAATGAAAATTATGGCCATACAAAAGATACCATTAAGCCTCAAGTAGACCTTTACAATATTGAAGGTAAAGATGTAATTGTACTTGCAGAAGGTAGACTTGTAAACTTAGGTTGTGCAACAGGTCACCCATCATTTGTGATGAGTAACTCTTTCTCTAACCAAACACTTGCACAAATAGAATTATGGACAAACCATAAGAACTATGAAAACAAAGTGTATGTTTTACCTAAACATTTAGATGAGAAGGTAGCTCGTTTACACCTTGCAAAAGTGGGTGCCCAATTAGATGAATTAACTACTGAGCAAGCAGCTTACCTGGGCATTCCACAAAATGGTCCATTTAAATCTGATTCATACAGATATTAATAGTTCCCCCGGATTTAAAAAATGCCCGACCTTTATGGTTGGGCATTTGTTTTTAGCCCCTAACAATTCATGAAGCGTAATCGTTGTATTTTACTTTTTCTATTAAGTTCGTTTATTGGCATAAGCGCTAGGATTAGTGCGCAAGAAGATACGACCATTCATACCTTAAGAGACTCTACATTTATATTACGCAGCAAGAAAGGGTTATTAAAAAAATTAGGCGACGCCATATGGATCGAATCTCCACAATTTGAATTACAAAACAACGCTGCAGTTATAAAAAACGAGTCTCGATTCATAAAATTTGAAGGTAAAATTATCAATCAAATTCAGGTAAACAGTGTTGTATACACAACTCCTTTTGAAGACACTATATTAAAAGGAAATAAAATTAAACTTGCTGTGCAAGAAGCACTCTATAATAGTACCACCAATAAAACAATGATTAAAAACTTGTTCTTTTCTATTGGTGATACGCTTTACCCTTACTTGATTGCCGATAATGAAAAATTTTTACGTGAAATATCTTTTATACAAGACGCTCAAATTTTTGCAGAAAATGACCCTATCGACAATAACGGCGTAATTATATATGTGCAATGGAAAGACGTATTTCCAATTGGGGGCAGTGCAAATATTGGAAGCCTGCAGTCATTTAATGCAGAAATAAATCATAATAATTTTTTAGGCTTGGGTGATAAAATTCAAATTAAAACTTTGTACGATTTAGATAGAAGACCACTCGCTGGAACTGGTTTTGAATACATCAAAAGAAATATTGCAGGAAGCTTTTTAAATCTAACATTTGGAATCGATAACATTTATCCTACGTTTAACAGTGGAAAAAAAGAAGAACGTGCACTATATTTAAAAGGTGATTTACCACTCGTAAGCCCCTATCATAGTTTTACCGGAGGTTTCGAAATTGGCAAACATGATGCATATAACACCTACGGCAGTAATGCGATATACGATCAACAGTTTCAATATAAGTATGGAATATTAGATGGTTGGATGGGTATCAATATTGGTGCAGGACTAAGGGTTAAAGACAATTTACAATCACGTTTGCGAAAGTTTATAAGCTTTAGGGCCTTGTCAAAAAGGTTTAGTGAAATACCAGACACTGCAATAGTAAAATACAATTACAATTATAGTAGTATAGATGCAGGACTCGTTTCATTTAGTATTTTTAAACAAGAATATTACCATACTAGTTTTATTTATGGTTTTGGGCGAAACGAAGACGTTCCTGAAGGCTATAGTTTTTCTATGGTGGGTGGTATTACACAGCGGAACAATATTACAAGGCCATATTTTGGCGTCGAATATAAAAGAGATTATTTTTCAACCAATAAAAACTTTGTAAATTATATAATTAAATCGGGCGGATATTTAAATAAGGGCACATTAGAAGATATGAGCATTTTAACATCGCTTCAATATTTCACGCAACTTAAAAAGATATCCAATCCAAAATGGTCTAAAAGACTTTTTGGAAGCCTTAGTGCAACTCAGCAACTTAAAACCATATTAAATGAACCATTGTATTTGAATAGCGAATATGGTATACCTACCTTTAAAAACGACAATATTTTAGCGGCTACCAGAATATCGTGTAATCTTGAGCAGGTGTATTATAATACAGTAAAATATTATGGCTTTAGCTTTGCTCCATTTATGTTTATCAATAGTAGTTATATCAAATTAATTGGTGAATCTGTTAAAAATGGAAACATTTACACGGCCCTTGGTATAGGTTGCAGAACCAGAAATGAGAACCTGGTTTTTGGCACTATCGAGTTAAAGGCGTTTTATTATCCGCGCACCCTCTCAACCATGAATCCGCTCAATATTAGTATTAATACTGGCCTTAGGTTCAAGTACAATAGCCAATTAATTCATAAGCCAGAATTTGTACAAATGAACTAAGATTTTCATAAAATGCTCAACCTTTACTACACAGTTTTGTTATACCATTATTAACTCTTTTAATATGGTTCAAGCCTATAATTTTTTAGCCAGCTGGCAACTTTTTCCTGAAAAATGCACTTTTGAATTTGGTGTTGCACCAAAAAGCGGAAATTATAAAATTGAGAGCATCAATAATGGCCATAGCTTGTTAGTTAGCAGCAATTGGGTAAGTATCGAAAACGAAGCTTTTTATACGCAACATGAAGTTGTACCAGATGCTACATTTCGCCCTTTCGAAAACCAAACTTTAGCCGACACCCTATTTTCTGAAATACCCAACGCTTCTACCCTCGTTACCCGTTTTATTCAACAAGAAAAAACGGTTTTAGATGTTACCCACGA
Source organism: Sediminibacterium sp. (assembly GCA_040403595.1). Taxonomy (GTDB): domain Bacteria; phylum Bacteroidota; class Bacteroidia; order Chitinophagales; family Chitinophagaceae; genus Sediminibacterium. The sequence continues at coordinate 70,677 of JBBAKI010000011.1, forward strand.
AATATTAGCCAATGGCTATTTAAAAATTACACAAAAAGGTTTCAATTCAAATGGGGAGCCTTTTACAAATACAGAAATTTACCACAAGCAGTTAAGTGTAATGCCTTATGCAGCATCGGCTGCTGGTGTTGCCATCAGACCCACCAAAGAAGGTGTGATCAAACACAAAGCTTTATGGGCTATGGAAGAGCAAACCAATATGCAGCTTGATCAAATTAAGCAACAAATTGAGTTGCTAGCTAAGCAAGCTCAAGAAATTAGAAAGCGCAAAGAATTAAGCTTAATGATTTACGAAGCCAAGCTTGGTTTTAAGCCGCAAATTGGCCATACCTATCATTTATACGAGAAAAAGGACGGTAACCATATGCTTTCATTGGTAGCTCCTAGGGAATGGGGTGGACATGGTCCTTTCAAGCAATTTATTTCTAGTGTACGACTATTAGCCGATCATACCTGGGTAGAAATTAGTGAATAAAGACTTCCGCCTTTTTCAAACAAACGATCAACTTTTTTTTCTACAGCCTCATCTTTTATTAAAACGGGCGCATGATGTGGTTTAATTCTTGCATCAATTACCAGTGGCCCAGTACATCCCCAATGTTTGTTTTGTGTAAAAGATCCAATGCCATACATATCATGTGAAGGATTGCTTCTAGTATACGTAACCCATAAATAATTATTAAGTGTTTGTGCAGCAAAACTTGCATCATCACAAATAACAATAATGGCTACGCCATCTAATTTAGCATTTGACAACTGCGCATCTAAAGCATTTATTTGATTTGCAGCATCCTCGGCATTTGTATATGCTGGTGCAGTAATACATACAACACCAGACATAGCAAGATGCGCAGTACCAAAGCCTTGTAGCCCTTCTAATACAGCCGGAACCTGCAATGATAAATCACGAATTTTATCGCCATAAGCAGCAAAAACCACTTTGCTCCCACTATTAATGCCCGTGCCAGAATAATCTAAGGTATCCATGGTGGTGTTCGTATAAAAATGAACATCTCGTGTAAGATTGATACGCTCTAGTAAGTAAGTCATAAAAGAAAGCGTGTCTTGCGTATCAATATGTTCGTTGTCTGACCCTGTAATAAATAAAAACTTGGCTAAACTTAATTGACCTGTTCCTAAAATATGATTGGCGATGGTAAGAAGTTCGGCAGGTTGTTTGGTGGGTGTATATGGTGTGTAACGCTCACTTCCTACGGCTAATAATAAAGGATGGACGCCTGCAGCATCCACTGCATGTACCGATTTTAATCCGGGTATTTCTTGTGGTATTGCATCACCTGTAATTTCATGAATGAGTTGACCAAAACTGGTGTCTTCTTGAGGTGGACGACCCACTACGGTAAAAGCCCAAATGGCATCTTTTTTAGCGTATACTTTATGAACGCGCATCAACGGAAATGGATGCTGTAAACTATAATAACCGAGATGGTCTCCAAAAGGCCCTTCAGGTTTATTTTCGTTGGGATATACTTCTCCAGTAATTACAAAATCTGCGTCGGTGCTTAAACAAAATCCGTCTTCGTAGGTATATCTAAATCTTCGAGCACCCAACAGACCCGCAAAAGTCATTTCACTGATACCTTCTGGTAGCGGCATAACAGCTGCTACACTATGTGATGGCGGACCTCCAATAAAGCAACTTACTTTTAATGGTTGCCCTTTTTTATTGGCTTTTGTTTGGTGTACTCCAATGCCTCTGTGTAGTTGATAATGGAGTCCTATTTCTTTATTTAAGGTATAATCATTACCCGTTAATTGTATACGGTACATACCTAAGTTGGCATTAAAAATACCTGGTTTGTCTATATCCTCAGTGTATACTTGAGGCAGTGTTACAAAAGCACCACCATCGTTTTTCCAATGCTTGATGAGAGGTAAATCAGCAATATTAATCTCTTGATATTTAACCGGCTTGTTAATTGGATTTTTTAAAGGAAGCGCTTTAATAGCGGCTAGTCCTGCTGTAAAATTATCGAGTGGATGTTTGAGGGCATCTATCGGATTGTTCCTTAATTGAATGAGTTTTTTAACAGCGTCTAAACTATTTCTAAATATGTATTTGCTTCTTTCCAGTGTTCCAAACAAGTTGGAAACAGCCCTAAATTTTGACCCTTTTACATTTTCATATAAAATGGCTGGTCCTCCCATTTCATATACACGCAAATGAATGGCTGCCATTAATAGATTAGGGTCAACTTCTTCTTTGATGCGTACTAAATGACCTGCTTTTTCTAAATCTAATAAACAGGCTTCTAAGGATGGGTAAGACATACTACACTAACAATTTTGTATCGATATAGTTCGTAATAATTGCCTGCAATTTAATGCATAAGGAGTCAAGATTTTAGTATTTTTACAATATGACCCATTTAAGTGTAAACATCAACAAAATTGCCACTTTACGCAATGCAAGAGGCGGCAATAACCCGGATGTCATAAAAGTAGCCCTCGAATGCGTAAAATTTGGCGCAGACGGCATTACGGTTCATCCCAGACCCGATGAGCGTCATATCACATATAAAGATGTACATGATTTAAAAAAAGCACTCACCACAGAGTTTAATATTGAGGGCAATCCCACCGAAGAAAAGTTTGTAAAACTTGTTTTGGATACGAAACCCCATCAGGTAACATTAGTACCCGATGCCCAGGGTCAGCTCACCAGCGATCATGGTTGGGATACTGTTAAACACCAAGACTATTTGATTAAAACCATTGCGCTATTTAAAAATGCGGGTATTCGTGTTTCTATATTTGTAGATCCTATTACTACCATGGTGGAAGCAGCTGCAACAACTGGTACCGACCGTATTGAATTATATACCGAGTCTTATGCTACTGCGTTTACAAAAGGGCTTCAAGAAACTGCGGTAGAACCTTATAAACAAGCATCCTTACTAGCGAATACACTAGGGCTAGGCATTAATGCGGGTCACGATTTAGACCTTCAAAACCTATCATTTTTTAAAAAATCAATCCCTCATTTACATGAAGTAAGTATTGGGCATGCACTTGTGTGCGATTCCTTATATTTAGGATTACATAATACCATTCAACTTTATAAAAGACAACTTCAATAATGGCCACTATGAAAAAAACAATCCTTGCGCTAATGGTACTACTTATTACAGTAGTTGGTATGGCACAAAAAATTAAACCTGTTTTACCCGTTCCTACCAAAGAACATTTGGCTTGGCACGAAAAGGAATTTTATTTGTTTATACATTTTGGCCCTAATACTTTTACAGATAAAGAATGGGGTGATGGTAAAGAAGATCCAACTGTTTTTGCACCTACCCAGCTTGATTGTAACCAGTGGGTGCGCGTTGCAAAACTTGCAGGTGCTAAAGGCATTATATTAACGGCTAAACACCATGATGGCTTTAGCTTGTGGCCTTCTAAATACAGTACACATACCGTAAGAGAAAGCAAGTGGTTGGATGGCAAAGGTGATGTAGTAAAAATGCTTTCAGAAGCTTGTAAAAAAGGTGGCATCGAAATGGGTGTTTATATTTCTCCATGGGACAGAAACCATCCAGATTATGGTACGCCTAAATACAATGACATTTACATTGCTACCATGAAAGAATTATTAACTGGCTATGGTAAATTTTTTGAACTGTGGTGGGATGGTGCAAACGGCGAAGGCCCTAATGGTAAAAAACAAGAATACACATTCAGAAGATTTGAAGATTCGGCATTTAAATTTCAACCACAACTAATGATATTTAGTGATATTGGGCCAAGTATTAGATGGTGTGGAAATGAGCGTGGCATCATTGGTAATACCAACTGGAATTTATTAGACACAGCTGGATTTTACAGAGGACATGGTGGCCCACCAGAAGATACCCTTAACCAAGGTAATGTAAATGGTAAATTATGGATACCTGCCGAAGCAGACGTTTCTATCCGACCAGGATGGTTTTACCATGCTAAAGAAGACAACAAGGTAAAATCACCAAATGCTCTTTTTAATTTGTTTTTAAAATCTGTGGGCAATGGCGGTAACTTATTATTAAACGTACCTCCAGATAGACGCGGCCTTTTTAATGAAGCAGATTCTGCATCACTTGTAGGTTTTGCAGCACTCAGAAAAAAAGCGTTTGAGACAAATGTATTAGCAGGTCTCACACCGGTTTCTAAAAATAGTGCAACAGGTCTTGTAACATTAACCTATACCTTTAAAAAAGCTACAAAACTTAATGCGGTTGTATTGCAGGAGTTAATTGAGCACGGACAACGCGTTAAAAGTTTTACGATAGAAGCAAAAGACGAAAGTGGAACTGGTAATCTTGTGAAGATTTTTGATGGTACAACCATTGGGCGCAAAAAAATTGCAACTTTTGACCCAATCACTACAACATCTATCATAATAACCATCACAGGCGCTAAAGCTGCCGTATACCTAAAACCTACTGCTGCTTACGATTTTGGCTTTGAGATAAAAAAATAAAGTAATTTTGCACCATAAACAATGACTATGAGCAACGTTCAACCAATAGTAGGTATTATCATGGGAAGCGACAGTGATGTAACAATCATGCAAGATGCTGCCAATATTTTAAAGCAGTTTAACATTGCATTTGAACTTACGGTGGTATCTGCACACAGAACCCCTATTCGTATGGTGGAATATGCTACAACGGCAAAATCTAGAGGCCTTCAAGTTATTATAGCTGGTGCAGGTGGGGCGGCTCATTTACCAGGTATGATTGCAGCCATCACTACCCTACCTGTTATTGGCGTTCCTATAAAATCATCTAACTCAATTGATGGCTGGGATTCTGTACTGTCTATATTACAAATGCCTAGTGGTGTTCCAGTAGCAACTGTTGCACTTAATGGTGCAAAAAATGCAGGAATACTCGCCGCTCAAATAGTTGGGGCTACCAATGAAACCGTTTCAAATACAATCGCTACTTTCAAAAATAATTTAAGTAATGAAGTAAATGAAAAAGTAAACAAATTAAAATCAGATTGGAACAATAGTTTTGATGTCTAAAAAACTAATCGTTAAGATATAAAAGGGTAAAACCTTTACTAAAATCATCAGAATTTTCTACTATGGCACGCACAAAATGGGTGCCATATATTTTATACCAATCGGCAATATTTTCTACACGCTCTTGTAAACTTCCGCCCGGAAATAGTTGCGCTACTATTTTTGTTATTTGCTGCTGCTGAACTTCAAACTTTCTTTTTTCGGAACGAAGCATTTTCTTTTGTACCTGAACTAATTTTTGTGCTTGCTGGTGTGCTAGTGCTTCTATATGTTGAACCAAACTTGCATCAATACGTCCAGCTTGATTTTTTATAAGTGTGTACTGCGCATCAATGGCAGCCATTTGCGTATCTATTTGCAAATGATTTGTAGTATTGTCTTTTACAAAATTGTCAATAATAACTTGTAAACCTTTAAATAAGGCAATCGTGTTAATTTGCAACTTTTGTAACTGCTGAGCATGTTTGGCAGAAACGAGTAAAAATGAATTACGGAGTAATAAAACTGGGTATGGTACTGCAGCTTCAGTAAAAACTTGTTTAAGTTCTAGCCAATAAGCAAGCTCTCCCCCACCTCCAATAAATGCAATATTGGGTAAAATGGTTTCCTGAAAAACGCCTCTTAAAATAACGTTAGGGCTATAGCAAGATGGATTGTTTTTAACATCTTCCAATATTTGCTCCGTTGTAAATTGTAAACCCAGCGCTGCTACTTCAAAACCATTACTGGTTTGAACAATGCGTTCTCTTTTATTGTCTTGTAAATAAAATAAATTAATATCTCTACCTGAAGCCTGTACTTTATAATGGGTACTTAAATTTTGTATGGTTTGCTGCACGGCTTTATTAGAAAAACCAGTTGTTAATTCCTTTTCAATAACACTTGTAAAAAGTATTTTTAACTTATCACTATCTGGGAGTATCACCACAAGGCCATATTGGCCAAATAAATGATCTACGATTTCAAAAGTAGCTTGTGCAATTGTTTTACCAATCGTAAATGTATTTTTTAAAATACTAACCCAAGCAGCACCGTGCACCGAAACACCAATTTGACCTTCCACATGATTTATGAGGGCTAAGAGTTCAGCATCTACTTTCATACGGCCTACTGCGCCCGTTTGTCCCGTTTGCCAAACTAATTTTTCGCCACCAATGGTTACAAAGCCAAGCTCTTCAATATCTGCATCTTCGGAACCCATATAATAAACGGGTACAAAATGAGCACCTGGTATTTGCTTATTTAATGAACTAGATAACGCAATGGTATGCGCAATCTTATAAATAAAATAGAGTGGGCCAGTAAATAAATTGGGTTGGTGCGCTGTAGTTACGGTATAGGTTTTGTTGTCTTTTAAAGATTGGATATTAGTGGTTACAGCCTCTAGTGTATTAACGCCTTCGTACTGTTTGTTTAACGCATCCACAAGCGCTACCCTTGGTGTATTAAACGAATCACGTGCTGCCGTGGCAGCCTTTACACCTTCTACATTGGGTGCATGGGTGTAAAAAGGCGCTAATTTTTGATTGGCGTCTAGGTAATCAGAAACCAAGCTAGAAAAATAGCCTGTTAATGGATAAGCAACTTGCTCGGCAGCTTTTATCATAATTAGGGTTAAAATTACAACAAGGGCAGCAAATAATGGAAGATTCATCAGAATAGTTACATTTGTAAAGGGTCAAATCCCTCATTACTTGCTATGGAAAGCTATGGTAAAATATTACTAATTGCCATGCCGGCATTTTTATTACTCGTGCTCATCGAAAAATGGTATGGTGTGCTTAAAGGCAAAGAAACCGTACGAACCTTTGACATGATTGCTAGTTTAAGCTCTGGTGTTACCAATGTAACCAAAGACGTACTAGGTTTAAGCATAGCGGTAATCTCCTATGGCTGGATGGTTGAGCACTGGTCATTAACCAAAGTGCCGGCTGGCCCACTCACCTATATTATTGCTTTTTTGGCACTTGATTTTGCTGGCTATTGGATCCATAGAATTGCACACCAATACAATGTTTTTTGGAACAATCATATTGTACACCATAGCTCCGAAGAATACAATTTAGCCTGTGCTTTAAGACAAAGCATTTCTTCTATTGTAAAAATCTTTGTGATATTTTTATTGCCTGCGGCTTTATTAGGCGTTCCTGCTCAAGTAATTGCGATTGTGGCACCGCTTCATTTGTTTGCACAATTCTGGTACCACACACAGCATATTGGTACGATGGGATTTTTAGAAAAGATTATTGTAACACCATCTCATCATAGAGTTCACCATGCGATCAATAACGAATATTTAGATAAAAACTATAGTCAAATTTTTATTTTTTGGGATAAATTATTTGGAACCTTTAAACAGGAAGATCCTAATATCCCTGCTGTATATGGTATTACAAGGGCCGTTCAAACTTGGAACCCTATTAAAATTAATTTCATGCATTTGTGGTTACTCATTAAAGATGCATGGCGAACTAAAAGTTGGTCTAGTAAATTAAAAATTTGGTTTATGCCTACCGGTTGGAGACCCGCAGATGTTGAACAACAGTATCCAGTAGATAAAATTGAAGATGTGTATCATTTTGAAAAATACGATACCAACGAAACAAAAAGTCTTGTACTTTGGTCTTATATGCAACTGGTAGCATTATTACTTTTTATTAGTTTCTTGTTTGGCAATATCGCTACCATTGGAAACCCTAATATGTTTTTGTATGGTGCTTTTATATTTGCATTTGTATATGCCCAAACCGAACTCATGGATAGAAGTAATGAAGCATTGATAGCTGAAATTGTTAAAGCTGCCATTGCTGTAGCCATTTTATACTACCAAAAAGATTGGTTTGGGGCAAACGTATTCTTTGCAAATGCAAGTATATTGGTAATACTTTATTTAATAGTATCCTTAGCGGTTACGTTTTACTTCCATTATATAGAACGCCCTTCGCTATCTACAAGTTCACCTTCAATGTCGTAATCGTAGGCTTTGGTTATTTTAACCCAAACAAAATCTCCAATAGTGAGTTTACGTTTGGAATTTATAACGACTTCATTGTCTACTTCTACACTATCAAATTCGGTACGTCCAAGGTAGCGACCCGCTTCTTTTTTATCAACAATCACTTTTAAAACCTGTCCTACTTTTTCTTGGTTTTTTTCTAGAGAAATTTCTTGCTGCACTTCCATAATCGATTGTGCGCGTTCTGCTTTAACATCGGCAGGAACATCGTCTACTAAATCATGAGCCGAGGTATTTTCTTCGTGGCTATAACTAAAGATACCTACTCTATCAAAGCGGTGTTCTTGTAAAAATTCTTTGAGCTCTTCAATATCATCTTCTGTTTCGCCTGGGAAACCAGCAATTAAAGTGGTACGCAAACAAATGCCTGGTACACGTGCTCTAATTTCTTTAATGAGTACAGACATGTCTTCTCTAGTAATATTGCGCTTCATCGCTTTAAGCATACCATTACTAGCGTGCTGTAGTGGCATATCGAGGTACTTGCAAATATTGGATCGCTCACGCATCACATCTAGTATTTCTAATGGAAATTTACTTGGATAAGCATAATGCAAACGAATCCACTCGAGGCCTTTAACATCTGCGAGTGCGTGTAATAATTTAGGAAGCGCACGCTCTTTGTAAATGTCTAAACCATAATACGTAAGCTCCTGCGCAATAAGCATGATTTCTTTAACACCTTTTTTTACAAGGCCTTCGGCTTCTGTAACTAGGTTTTCGATGGTTCGGCTCACGTGCTGTCCGCGCATTAGAGGAATGGCACAAAACGAACAGGTACGGTTACAACCTTCACTGATTTTTAAATAAGCATAGTGCTGTGGCGTACTTAAAAAACGCTCACCAACAAGTTCTGCTTTATAATCTACTTCAAACTGTTTTAGCATTAAAGGAAGTTCCATGGTTCCAAACCAAGCATCTACTTCTGGCATTTCTGATTCCAAATCACCTCTATATCTTTCACTCAAACAACCCGTTACGTATACTTTATCTAGTTTACCCCTGCGCTTTAATTCGAGTTGATCTAAAATGGTGTTGATACTTTCTTCTTTGGCTTTATCAATAAACCCGCAAGTATTTACAACAACCACATTGTGGTCTAGCTTGGTGTTTTCGTGCACCACATCAATATCACTCGCTTTTAGCTGTCCGCTAAGCACTTCACTGTCCACTAAATTTTTACTACATCCGAGTGTAATAATATTAACCTTGTCTTTATGTAGTGTTTTTGACTTCATGAATTATTTATGTATTTCACTTGAAAAATGAAAAGTAATATCTGGATTATTGGTAATTTCTGTATTTAAAAACCATTCACTTTGGGCTAAATAAACAGGATTGCCATCTTTGTCTGCGGCAGCGTTTTGTTGCTTGAATCGTAAAAAATCGTCGAGCTTACCAGCTACACCTGATGTAAGCCAGCAGGCTTTATAAAATTGAAGGGTTCTAAATTCGCAGGCTGCTCCATACTCGTGCAAAAGTCTGTACTGAATTACTTCAAATTGTAGATCACCTACGCAACCAATGATTTTTTTATTACCGCCAAACTGTGTAAACAACTGCGCCACCCCTTCATCTGTTAATTGACTAATACCTTTTTCTAGTTGCTTGGTTTTTAAAGGATCTTTATTTACAAGTTCTTTAAAAATTTCTGGCGAAAAAGTAGGAATACCTGTAAAGTAAAAATCTTCTCCTTCTGTTAAGGTATCTCCTATTTTAAAATTTCCGGTGTCAAATAAACCCACCACGTCTCCAGGGTATGCATCATCAATAACGTCTTTGGTGCGCGCTAAAAACGTGTACGGATTGCTAAAGCGCATGTCTTTGTCATTTCTAACATGGTGGTAGTATTTGTTTCTTTCAAAACGGCCACTACATACACGCATAAAAGCAATACGGTCTCTATGTTTAGGATCTAGGTTGGCATGAATTTTAAAAATAAATCCACTAAATTTATCTTCTCCCACTTCTACAAGGCGTGTAGAGGTTGCTCTACTGCGCGGCACTGGTGCAATTCTAATAAACGTGTCCAGCATTTCTTTAACACCAAAATTATTAACGGCACTGCCAAAAAATACAGGCGCTACTTTAGCGGTTAAATAATCTTGGGCATCTAATGCACCATACACACCTTCAATAAGTTCTACGTCTTCTCTTAATTGATCAGCGTCACGCTTACCCACTTTTGTTTCTAGTAAAGCGTCTTGCAAATCATCGATGGCTACAATATCTTCTTCGTCGGCTTTGGTACCACCAGTAAATAAGCGAAGATTTTTATCATGTAAATTGTATACCCCTTTAAATTCTTTACCACTGTTGATTGGCCAAGTCATAGGATGTAAAGAAATATGTAATTCGTTTTCAATTTCTTCTAATAAATCAAATCTGTTTTTACCATCTCTGTCCATTTTATTGATAAAAACAATTACGGGCGTATCGCGCATACGACACACTTCCATAAGGCGTCTTGTTTGTGCTTCTACCCCATTTACACTATCCACTACAAGAATTACACTATCAACAGCACTTAGGGTACGGTAAGTATCTTCGGCAAAGTCTTTATGGCCAGGTGTATCTAGTAAATTAATTAAAAAGTCTTTGTATTCGAAAGACATTACTGAAGTAGCTACCGATATACCACGCTGACGTTCAATTTCCATGAAATCCGAAGTAGCATGCTTTTTAATTTTGTTGCTTTTTACGGCACCTGCAGTTTGAATAGCACCCCCAAATAACAGAAATTTTTCTGTTAAGGTGGTTTTCCCCGCATCCGGATGCGATATAATGGCAAAACTCTTGCGTCGACCTATCTCTTTCTCGTATTTCATGAAGCTATTAAATTATGCGTTGCAAAGGTAAGGACAGGATGGCTTAACTATAGCAAAACATTCACAAATATTGAAGCCTAGCCGTCTTACCTTTAGTCCTATAAATGGTTTATTATGAAGAAATTAGTTTTTTTACTTGCAATTGGTAGCATCCAAACCCTTCAAGCTCAAAATATTGGGGATTTATTTAAAAAGGTAACGTCTATTGCAGCGCAATCGCAAACGGGATTAAGTACTGGAGATATTGCGAATGGACTTAAAGAAGCTCTTCAAAAAGGAGCTCAAACAGGAACCGCAAAACTATCTAGCCCTGGTGGGTTTTTAGAAAATGCAGCATTAAAAATTATCATGCCACCAGAGGCACAAAAAATAGAATCGACCCTTCGAAAACTTGGGTTTAATCAACTCATGGATGATATGATTGTGAGTATGAACCGTGCCGCAGAAGATGCTTGCAAAACTGCCGTTCCTATTTTTATAACTGCCATTAAAGAAATGACCATTACCGATGGCATCAATATTTTAAGAGGAAGCGACACATCTGCAACTTCTTATTTGAGAACAAAAACCAACACTGCACTTGCACAAAGTTTTTCGCCCATTGTTAAAATATCTTTAGATAAAGTAAATGCAACGAGGTATTGGGAAACAATTATAACCACTTACAATAAAATACCACTCATTGGTAAAAAAATGAATCCAGATTTAGTTGCGTACGTAACGGATAAATCTTTGTCTGGCATTTACACTGAAATTGCTACGCAAGAAAAAGACATTAGAGCCAACCCTGCTGCAAGAACATCGGCGCTATTGCAAAAAGTATTTGCAAAAAAATAAGGCCACAATTTCTTGCGGCCTTATACCTATTATTTGATTAGATCTTAGATATCTATTGCTTCGCCATAAGCAGCAGCAGTAGCTTCTTTTAATCCTTCACTCATAGTTGGGTGCGGGTGTATTGCATTTAAAATTTCATGTGCAGTGGTTTCTAATTTACGAGCTACAACTGCTTCTGCAATCATTTCAGTTACGTTCATACCAATCATATGACAGCCTAAAAACTCGCCATATTTAGCATCATAAATAACTTTTACAAAACCTTCTGTAGCGCCTGCTGCACTTGCCTTTCCGCTTGCTACAAATGGAAATTTACCTACTTTGATTTCGTATCCAGCTTCTTTAGCCGCTTTTTCTGTGTACCCTACACTTGAGATTTCTGGTGTACAATACGTGCAACCTGGAATATTGTTGTAATCTATTGCTTCAGGTAAATGGTGGTGCTTTTTTTCTAGATAAGCCATATGCTCTGCAGCATTAATACCTTCTTTAGCAGCCACGTGCGCAAGCGCTTGACCTGGAGAACAATCACCAATTGCATATACTCCAGCAACAGAGGATTGTTGGTATTTGTCTACAATCACTCTTCCTTTATCTACTTTAATACCTGCTTCTTCTAAACCAAGATTTTCAATATTAGCAACAACACCAACAGCACTTAAAACAACATCCGCTTCTAGTGTTACCATAGAACCATCCTGCTTTTTAACATGCGCTTTAACACCAGCACCGGAAGTATCTAAAGATTCTACAGAAGCGTTGGTCATAATTTCGATGCCTTGTTTTTTATATTGCTTTTCTAATTCTTTAGAAATGTCTTCGTCTTCTACAGGAACAATGCGTGGCATAAATTCTACAATAGTAACTTTAGTTCCCATACTATTGTATACATACGCAAACTCAACACCAATCGCACCACTACCTACAATAATCATTGATTTTGGTTGTTCTGCTAATACCATGGCTTCGCGGTAACCAAGTACTTTTTTTCCATCTTGTTTTAAGTTTGGTAATTCTCTTGATCTTCCACCTGTTGCAATAACAATGTATTTAGCTTCTTGGATTTGCTTGGTACCATCAGCGGCAGTAACTTCTACTTTACCTTTTGATACTACTTTACCATAACCCATGATGACATCAATCTTGTTCTTTTTTAGTAAGAATTGAACACCCTTACTCATTTTATCGGCAACACCACGGCTACGCTTGATCACACCACCAAAATCGTGGGTACCTGTTGCGTTGATACCGTAATCGGCACTATGCTTTACATATTCATACACTTGCGCACTTTTTAAAAGTGCTTTTGTTGGTATACAACCCCAGTTCAAACAAACCCCACCAAGGCTTTCTTTTTCAATAATAGCTACTTTAAAACCTAATTGAGAAGCACGAATAGCTGCTGGATATCCACCAGGTCCGCTACCAATTACAATTACATCATATGCCATAAAAACTAAATTACTTGATTATTAAGGGCCTATTGGCCTATTTGCGTTGCAAAATTAAACTAAAATTGGGCATTTTACTCAAAAAACACACGAACCGTTTGATAAAACCAATTGGTATCGGAAGTGCCTCCTTTGTTTTGCATTTGTTCATTAAAACCTTGTAGCCCAAAAAGACCTGCCATATTACCATTTCGAAGGGCTATTTCTAAATATCCAGCCGAGTTAAACCAGGCTAATTTATCGGTTTCGGCAACCGAGGTATAATTGGCACTGATGGAATCAATGACTTCGTTTCGTTTAAATACAATTTTGAAGGCTCGGCCATTAGCCTGAGCCGAAAATTCAGAAGCCGTAATATTGATGACCACATTTTCAAATTGGTCTATAAATAGGATTTGCCCCTCTATCCAATCTGGCCCAACGGTTGGTCTTAAAGGATAAATTTCATTGATAGCTGGAATGACCACACCCCCATCTAATATATTACCCGTTTTACTTACTTTATTGATAGCCATAGCAATTACAGCGGTTATCTCAAGTAAAGTATGCTTATTATGTAAAGGAATAGCTACAAGATCAGTTGGCTTTTGACCCGTAATCATGGTTAAAAGACCATTATCGGGGCAAACAATATACTGCTGGTTAAATTTAGCCATGAGCACATGCTCCGCTGGGCCTTCAAACAAGTTTATCAAAATCAGGTGGAAACTACCTCCTGGAAAATGCTTAATAGCGTTTCCACATACATAGGCTGCCTGCGGAAAGTTTGTTTGCGGTAAATAATGCGTGATGTCACACAAATTTGTAGTCGGATCAAGTTGTAAGAACTGACCTTTTATAGCACCAACTAAAAAGTCACGTTGGCCAATATCTGTAGAAAGCGTTACAATGGGCATGCCTCTTTCTAAACGTAATTACTTGCTAATTATTTCACTAGCTCGTTATTTTTAAAGAAAAACTTACGAACCAATTTGTCGGCTAAGGAAGGGAAAAATTTATTCATAAAAACAGCACGTTTACCTGTAAAAGTTAATACAAGTGTGCGTTTGCGCTTTTCTATGGCTTGTGCAATATGCGTAGCACATTCATCAGAACTCATCATAGCACCTTCATCCATTGGAGACTCCCCCTGCGATTCTCCCTTACTATTTAAAGCAGCATTTCGAATATTAGAATTGGTAAAACCAGGACATACCCACATGACGTTGGTGCCTGATTCCAAAAGCTCGGTACGAAGTGCTTCTAACCAACCATTAACAGCGTATTTAGACGCAGAATAACCACTTCGGCCCGGAAGACCTCTGTAACCCGCTATCGAAGACACGCCTACAATAGTGCCCTTATTTTTGATAATATGATCAAGTGCAAATTTGGTACAGTAAACGGTGCCCCAAAAGTTAATATTTATTACACGTCTAATGGTATCAAGGTCTACATCTTGAACCAAAGCGCGCATAGACACACCCGCATTGTTAATTAATATATCGATGGTTCCAAACTCTTTGATTACTGCATCTATAAAGCCTTTGCAGTCTATTTCTTTGCTAACATCTGTGGCATGAATAAATAATGGCTTGCCCGTATGTGCCGACTGTAATTGATACAGCTTTTCATAATTTCTGGCACAGGTTGCTACTTTAGCACCTTTTTCTAAGTATAATTCTACGAGGGCCTTTCCTATTCCATCGGAACCACCAGTAATGACTACAACTTTTCCTTGTATTTGATCCATAAAAACAACTTATGTTCAAAAATAAGTAAGTAAACGGGTGTAATTCGAGAAATGTGGGTAAATCAAGTAAAAAAGAACCCTAATAATTTGGCTATTTTTTTATTTCGCTTATTTTTGCACTCCTGAAACAAAAAAGTGATTGATTGTGAAGGGTGAAGATTCTGTAGCTCAGTTGGTAGAGCAATACACTTTTAATGTATGGGTCCTGGGTTCGAGTCCCAGCGGGATCACAAACTAGCTAGTAAATAGCACTAAAAACTCCGATTTCTTTCGATTTCGGAGTTTTTTTATGTCCTTTTTGGCACGCTTTTGTAGTCTTTTGTACTGGATTGTGTGGCTCGGATAGTTTACAATAATATTTGGATTTAACTGAAGTTGTAATTCCAACTTACCCATAACCAGTATATTATTTTTATCGTAATGTTTAGCAGTACCTTGCTTTACTAATTTAGTATTTTGATATGAAGGTCTTATACTACCTGCATCTTTTTTTTGAATGTAAACTTATCTACATTAGATTAAACTTATGCTCCGGCGATTTAACTATACAAATCATAAACTCACCCCTGTAAAATCAAAATCACCCCTATCGATTGCACGAATAATTGCATTTTGATTTTCTTCTATTGCGTTATATAAATATTCTTTTGCATTAACAGCAAAATCGGGCCTAGAAATTATATAATAGAATACAGCTCTCATCATAGTATCATCTTCCGTTGTAAAATTGTACTTTTTTGAAAATTTCTTATATCCATTCGATTTCATTACGTTATGAATAATTCTAGCTGCAGGTGCATCCCAATCACATTCATTATTAGTATATAATTTAGTCCATATATAGTTATACCAAAATCTTATATCGTCTACACTATTTCTACATGTTGAACCTTTTGATGCGCATATATAATAAGTGTCTTTATGTTTACTAATTGCACTAGTTACTACATCTTGTAGGTTTTTGTATGTCGTCAAAGAAAGTGGACAGTTTAGTTGTAGAGGGTTTCGTTGTTTAA
>JBBAKI010000012.1:0-26792 GCA_040403595.1 Sediminibacterium sp.
ACAGTGATATCTGTACTTAGGTCTATATAAAACTTAGCTTTTTTAAACTTGAATTGAATGTTTGCATTGTTGCGGTAGGCCCAGTAGTTGGTGGAAGCGCCTGGTCTAATACTAGAAACGGTTTTATTATTGGATGCTTCAAAACTACTCCAAAAATTTACTTTTTTATCACCCCAATAAGAAAGTTCTATACTATATCTAGAAGAAGTATTGTCGTTGGTGTTTTTAATGCCATTTACAATATTATTATACCTGCCGCCATTAATACCTGTATTCATTCCAAAATTGATACCCTTATAGAGTTCAAAATTATAATAAAATCCTGCGCCATAATTGTAATTACCATCTACGTTTATGTACTGGTTTATAGACTTACCAAACGCATCAATTGTTGAAGCAGTTGCTATGGCATCATTGGTATTAGAAAAACTGCCACTGAGCTGCACATACTTACTTTTCATCACTTTAAAACTATTAAAGTTGAAGGAAAACCTATTGGTAAAAGACTGTCTTAAATTAGCATTACCCACTGATATATTAAGTGGGTCGGTGTTATCGATAATAGGTTGTATTTGAAGCAGCGTTGGATTTTGTGTGGTTCCTACATAACTTAATACAAACTTTTTTTGCTGCTTGGGTGTAAAATTAAATGTAGCAGATGGAATAAAGTTGGTAAAATTTACTGTCCTACTTGCATTTGTAGCATAGTCAAACAAACTGTAAGAAGCAGCTCCAATACCGGTACCAATATTAAAATTTACTTTTTTAACAGCATAGCGGTAGCTAATATTACCACTATTGTTAACCGTATTAAATTTAAAATGGTTGCTCAAGCTATCTACTTTAATTTGCTGTTGGCCAGCTTTGGCATCAAATGTATTTCGTTCCGAATTATTGCCTGCCAATCCTATTTTATAATTCAATATTAAAAAGGAATTTTTTCCCAGTGGCTCTGTGTAAACGCTATTGATACTAGTAGCAGAAGTAACCTGCGCCAACTCTTTGGCTTGCGCAATGGTTTCTTTTTTAGCAATCACATTGGACGCATTATAATAATCGTTTTGCGCATTTAATAAACCATTTTGCGCTTTATCCCCATAATTAAAATCGGTATTAACAGAAATGGTTCGGCCTTTTTTTGCAAAACGAAGGCGGTAACTAATTGAACCGCTTAATGTTTTATCATTGGTATTGTTTGTAGTTGTACGCGCTGTATTGTTTAGCGTATTGCCTGTTTCGGGAATATAAGAGGCGCCACTAAAGCTGTTGATGTTATCAGATACAACACTTGCTGCCTTTAAGGCTAATTTAAACAATCCTGTACTATCTGTACCCCACTGATCGGTGGTATTAAGTTTGTATTTTTTCTTTTCGGAGTGTTGTGTACTTTGCGTATTATTTACAATAGAGTTGATAGGTAAAATGGTTTTGCTATAAGAACCTGTAATACCATTCACAAGCAGTCGATTGTATTGTGCACTGGTATTAACAGAACCTTTTTCAAATTTATTACTATAGGTAGCACCCGCCGATTGTTGGTTTGGAAAACCAGTAGAACTGCCTTCTTCGCCATCGCCACTTGTAATCATCATTGACATACCACCATCCCCAAATTCAGTAACCATTCCTGCACCGTCGCCATAATTTTGAGCTTCGTCCCAATTTAAATTATCAAATTTGGTATTGTCGGTAGTAACATAACCAGCAATTTTTCTTTTTCCTTTAAAGGCATTGGTCATTAATTTACCCGATCCATATTGGCTAAAGTTGCTGCCGGCTTCGGCTTTACCAAAGTATCCATTTTTTTTATCTTCCTTTAGTTGTAGGTTAATGGTTTTAGATTTTTGTCCATCATCAATGCCGGTAAAAACAGCCTGGTCCGATTTTTTATCAAACACCTGCACTTTATCTACAACATCTGCTCTTAAATTTTTGGTTACAACCGCAGGGTCGTCACTAAAAAATTCTTCCCCGTCTACTAGTACCTTGTTTACTTTTTCGCCTTGTGCAGTAATTTCTCCTTTTGCATTTACTTGTATACCCGGCATCTTTTTTAAGAGTTCCTGCACATCTGCATTGGGTGTTACATAAAAACTATCGGCTTTATACTCTGTGGTATCACCCTTTACCCTAATAGCAGATACTGTATTTTTTACAATCACTTCTTTTAATAAATGCGCTCTGGTGTCAAGTGCAATATTGAGTGTTGTAGGCGTTACGCTAAGTATGAGCTTGTCCGTAAAATCGGCGTATTGCGGATAGCTAACCATGATAATATAATTACCAGCTGGAATATTTGACACGGCAAATGCTCCTTTAATAGAAGTTCGTACCGTTTTCACCAGCACAGAGTCTTTGGCTCTTAATATATTTACCGAAGCCATCGCCAAAGGCTTTTTTTCGGTGGTATCATTCACTGTTCCACTAAAATTGGTAAGCTGTGCAAAAGAGGACAATGAAAACAAAAACGCAAAAAGGGTAATAGAAAGGCGTTTTTTTTCTTTAGAAAATGAATACATGCAGCTTGTTTGGTTCTTAAGAGACAATATTTTTGAAATTCCACACGAAAGTATCATGTGCATCACAAAGAATACGCAAACAAGCTGTTAAAATAGACAAGCGGCAAATTAATGCCATTAGTGGTGCCTTATTTCAAGTACCAATCTTTATAACGCGTTAAGGCTTCTATAAAATAATAATCGGCGTAGGTTAAGGGAACGTCTACTTCAGCGTTATTAGGAATAGAACTTACGCTGTGCATGAGTATAAAACCTCCATTTTCTCCAAGCTTTGCTCGATATGCTGGAGATGATAAAGACTGTAAAATCGTTTCTGCCGTTTTTATATATTCCTTTTTTTCTGCACCATTAGTAAATTGTCCAAGTTCTAACAGTGCAGAAGCCATAACTGATCCACTTGACGCATCACGCGGCACATTAGGGATGCCAGGTGCATCAAAATCCCAATAAGGTATTTTATCGGATGGGAGGTTAGGATTTGACAATATAAAGTGAGCAATTTTTTTAGCCTGATTTAAATAGGCTGGATTTTTTGTAAAACGGTACATCATGGTAAAACCATACAGTCCCCATGTTTGACCTCTCGACCATGCCGAAGAATCTGCTGCTCCCTGTGCTGTAACTTTTTTAAGAACGGTACCGGTATTTAAATCCCAGTCTACTACATGATAAGAACTATAATCGGGCCTAAAATGATTGGCAATGGTTGTATTAGCATGGGTTACAGCAATTTCTTTAAACACAGGATCGCCACCATGATCACTTACCCAGTGTAGTAATTCTAGGTTCATCATGTTATCAATAATAACAGGGCATTTTAAAGCACCTCTAGCATTCCATGATTGAATAGATTTTATTTCAGGTCTATACCTAGTAGATAATGATTTTGCCGCAATCGTAACAACGTCTTTATAGGCAGGATTTTTGGTGTATGCATAAGCAGTTCCAAAACTACAGAACATCATAAATCCTAAATCGTGGTTGCCCGTGTAATATTTTTCTTTTTCTAAAATAGCGAGTCTTTGTTCTGCTTCTTTTTTAATC
This sequence comes from Sediminibacterium sp., assembly GCA_040403595.1. Taxonomy (GTDB): domain Bacteria; phylum Bacteroidota; class Bacteroidia; order Chitinophagales; family Chitinophagaceae; genus Sediminibacterium. The sequence goes on from JBBAKI010000012.1 coordinate 3,564, forward strand.
GTTTCATCTTTGGTATACGCATACAAATACCACAAGGTTCCAGGATAAAATCCACTACACCACCACTTCGTATCACTCGTTACAGATTTACCTGTTGCTGGCATATAACTACGAGGCATTACAGAATCGGGGGTGTTTGCTTTTAAATACTGGTATTGTTTTGCAGCAAAAGTAAAGTTGTCTTGTATAAGTTTTGACATTGTATTTTTAGACGAAGCCGTTTGTGCAAAACTCATTTGAGCTGCCACAAACAAAAGCAATAAACCAACGATGTATTTTTTCATTTCACTATTTTTATAAAAACTTAAAGTTAATAATCTACGGCGTAATCTTTAGAAAATACTTCTCCATTCCATGCTTTTTTTTGCGTCCAACTTGTAGGGGCGGCCGTCCAAAATTCATGATTGGCCGGAAGACCAAGAGGCATAAAAGCAAAAGAGGCTAAATACATGCTTCCCGTATTTGAATAATAATCTGCAATATTTGACTGATTGGCACCCACAAATCCAAGTGTTAGTAGGCCATTTGAATTAAACGTTTCATTGATAAACACACGCTTCAATACGGCCGTTAATGCAGGCCTAACCTGCGATGGCAATACACCTGCTGGTAAATTGTTTTCAAGTGCTAGCGTTGCGAGTGGCCAAAAAGCGCCTACGCGGTAGGTAGAGGATCTGCCAAATACAGGAAAAGTTCCTTCCGGAGAAATAAACCTTTCTTGAAAAGAAGCGTAGCGCTGCATTCTTTTATAAGCCAGGTCTAGTTCCGCTTGTGTTCTTCGTCCCTTGGTAACGTTCACCCTAAGTACAGTTACTAGCATGGGCTGAATCACAAAACCATTGTAATGATCGAAATGGAATTTAACGCCATCACTATACCAACCATCACCCACATACCACCCTGTAATTTTATCTACGCCTGTATCAATACGTACGGCATCAAAAGGAGCATCAATGCTTAATAAAAATGTTTCAATAATGGCGGCAAATAAAACCCAGTTATTGTTAGGGGGTTTTATGGCTCGAAGTTTTGTAAACTCAGTAATAAAATGTTCTTTGGTTTGACTATCTAATGGTTCCCACAATGCAGCTGGCGCCAATAGTAATGCCTGTGCTAAAAATGCAGCATCCACAAGTGGCTGTGACACTTTTGGAGAACCCCAATATAAATAATCTGGACTTTCGGAGTTTACTGCATTTGATAAAGATGCATGAATTTGACCCCGCATTTTTAGTCGAATGCGCCCTTCTTCTGAATCGTCATCCGGTAGTGATACAAACGGTGCAAGTCCAACAATTATACGTCCAATGGCTTCCATATAAGCAACGTCCTTATTCCTACTATCCCAGGCAGGACTGTAATCCATGGGCATATTTTTTTTGAGTTCCCCTTTACTCATCGACGATAAAATGGGCGATGCCATTTTATCCAGCAGCTTCACCCAATACATACGGTCTTTAGCCCCTGTAGGTAAACTGGTATTGGAAGCGCTTACGCCTACTGCACTTGTACTTACAACAGGTGCTAAGCCAACAAAGCTCAAGATAGACGAGAGTTGTATAAAATTTCTTCTTTTCATAATTGTATTATTGGATGCTACTAGATCCATTTAAAAGTGAAATCGTGAAATTATGTTTGCCGCTTTTTTTATTCCCTTTTGCAACCAGCTGTATCCGGTACAACTGCTTACCCCAAATACCACTAATTCGTTCGTCGTCTAAAATTTTGTCCTCTATATTGATATCAAATAATTTGGCATCATACTTAAATACAACAGATGTGCCCTCAGGTAATCTAAATAAAAGTTGACCCGGTTTTTCAATTTCAGGTTTTACGTAAACTAAAAACGATTGCACAAGCGCTGCTTTCCATTCGAGCAGTTCGTAATTTTCAAATAATGCAATGGTATTGCTCGTTTGATCAAAATCAAATTTTCTTTCATATTTTTTTACATAAGCTTCCGTTGGATAGGCTGCCGCGATATCCATAGAAACATTTACGCCTGTTGCATTTTGAGCAAATTGAACATTTGAGGCTTTGTACTGGATGCCTTCTTTTTGCATCACCCCATTAATTGTTGGGCAGTTATGCCACTGTGATTGCATATTCCATAATTCGTAACGCCTACTACTAAAAGTTTGAGCAGTATAGCTTCCAACACCTGCGTCAACAAAAACAGGGGTGCCGTTCGCATACACAACAAAATTTCCAACATCGTTGTGGTTATGACTTTCTGCGTTATGACCACCCTGTAACGCTAAAAAGAGCCCCTTTGTAGATCCACTATTCGTTCTAGCTGTTAATACCTGTCTATCTGCAAACCATGATACAGCTGGCAGAGAAGCTAGTGGCGAAAGGGTTGTAAGCGAATCATATACCGCGGTGGTTTCTAAAAAATCTATAATGTTTGCATTGTCTAATTTATGTTTTTGCAATCCAAATAAATAAGCGCCAAAAGATTTTAATGCGGCGTCATTAAAGATAGCGCCATAAGAATATACGCTTTCTGGATCCGGAATTGATTTTGAAAAAGCGTCTGCAAAATTTACAAAATTGTTTTCTCCAATATGCACTTTAGTAATATAGTTGCCCATATTATAAATAAGCTTTTGTGGTATCCAATTCATTGGCTTTGTAGTTAACCCATTTAAAACATGAATAAACCTAATTAATTTGCCACCTGCTTCACTCCAATAAGAAGGGCCTTCATCACAACCTCCATCATCAGGATATTGGTTTACAAAAATATCTGTGCTTTTAACTGTTTTAGCAATAATAAGTCCAACACTATCTGCACTAAGCCCACTGTAAAGCGCGGTCATAAGCACATTGGTGTTTACCCATGGATTCCAATTGTTGACAGCCTGCCCCGTAAAGCCCATCCACCAAAAATCGTTGCGTGATAAATAGGGTTGAAATATTCTTTTATTTAATTCTGCAAACACACGCTTGCCAATACCTTTAGAATATGCGTCTAGTTCATCACTTAGCATAAATTGAATCATAGATAACTGAGATGCAGCTGTGCCACTTCCTAAATCAATAACAACTTCATTTGGATCAGGGAGTCCGGTTTTTTCTTTTTGAACCACAACATGCGCAGGCAATACCCAAGTACTTTGCTCGCAGAGTGTCCAAATGCCATTGGCAATTTGCGGAATGTATTTTTTATCTTTTGTAATAATGGCGGCAATGGCTAGTTCATTCAATACTTTTCGGCGCTCATTATTTTTTCTTTCATAATTGTACCGATTACCGGTGATCTTATAATCGAGATATAAACTTGCAGGTATAGCAGGCCACTCATACTTTAATCCACGCTCCCCGTCTTTTATAAGCCTTGCTTTAACTGAATCCGGAAGTGAAGCTACTTTTTGTAAGTAGTTATTTTTTTGTTCCAGTCGCCAAGCAGCCATACTTGACAAATTTCCTTGCAACTGACCCTGGGTAAACGCCTGCGACAAAATATTTCTTTGTGCAAAAACTGAATTTGCAAAAATACCGATGGCAAAAAAGCATAACAAAAAGACGGTTTGTCTTTGTTTACTTGTGGCTTGTATCATACATGAAATTTTGTAAAAATGATTATAATAGTACGGTGCCATCACCAATTTGCATCACATATTTGCCCATGCTACACCCAAATGTTTGCTCGTACACAGCATTGATACGACCGTATATAGCTTCTACTTCATTCGTTTGCACAAGCGCTATTACGCAGCCGCCAAAACCAGCACCCATCATTCTTGCACCAATAATGGCAGGCTCTGAACTGCAACTTTCCACTATCTTATCAAGCTCTGGACAACTCACTTCATAGAGTTTACTAAGCCCGGTATGCGTTTCATACATGCACGCTCCAAAAGCATTTATTTCTCCAGCAAGCAAATGTTTGCAAGCTGCTTCCATTCTTGTAATTTCTTCAATTACATATTTACATCTATTGTAAACCTTATCTGTAATGACTATAGCCACTGCATCTAACATAGCTAAAGTAGCTTCCCTAAATGACGCAATCGAAAATTGCTTATGCATAGCATCTAAGCCCGTTTCGCATTCTTGTCTTCTGGTATTGTATTCCGAAGACGCTAAAGCATGTTTTACAAAAGTGTCAAAAAGTACAATACTAATACCATCTAGTTTAAACGGGAAATAGGTATACGATAAATCGGCACAATCTAATTTTATAACATGATCCGTTTTACCAAACATACTCGCAAACTGGTCCATCACCCCACAGTTCACGCCAACAAATTTATTTTCGGCGAGCTGCGCTGTTGTAACCATCGCTTCTTTACTAATATCTAGTTTAAAAAGTTGCTTGCAAGCAAATACAGTAGCACACTCAAGCGCTGCAGAAGACGAAACGCCTGCACCAACCGGAATATTGCCAGTAATAAGGATATTAAATCCGTTTACAGTATACCCGCCTATTTGAAGTGCATCTATTACACCCAATATATAATTGGGCCATCCTAAACTTGAATGCTGTAATGGATCCTGTAAGCTTGTTTGAAAACTTTCTTGAATATCTGCAGCATACATGTATAATGCATTATCGCTTCTTTCAGAAACGGCTACATACATGTACTTATCTATTGCTGCAGGAAGCACAAACCCACTATTATAGTCTACGTGTTCCCCAATTAAATTAATACGCCCTGGAGACGATACAACATAAGATGGTTCCACTCCAAACTGCGCAACAAATAGTGTGCTCACATCCGCTTTATTCATTAAATGTAGCTGTTAACTAAATTTTCAATAAACTCTTGCTTGCCACTAATGGTAGCAGGCTCACCAGCAGCAATTGCAATATTTCGTAAATCTTCTAAGGTAAGTTTACCTTGTTCAAAATCTTTTCCTTTTCCAGCATCATAACTTTCATAACGGTCGGCTCTAATTTTTTTATAATCAGATTGTTGTAAAATAGCGTCGGCGGTAATAAGTGCTCGCGCAAAAACATCCATGCCACCAATATGCGCATAAAATAAATCGGCAGGATCTGTGGAGTTACGTCTAATTTTTGCATCAAAATTAATACCCCCGCCTTTAAAACCACCTGCCTCTAAAATAATGAGTAGGGCTTCTGTTAATTCATTGATATCAGAAGGAAATTGATCGGTATCCCAACCATTTTGATAATCACCTCTATTGGCGTCCATGCTACCCAGTAATCCAGCGTCTGCAGCAACTTGTAACTCATGCGTAAAAGTATGCCCAGCAAGGGTTGCATGGTTTACTTCAATATTTAAACTAAAGTCGTTTAATAAATCATGCTCACGTAAAAAACCAATTACAGTTTCACAATCATAGTCATACTGATGCTTTGATGGCTCACAAGGTTTGGGTTCTATGAAAAACTTTCCAGTGAACCCATTTTTTCTAGCATAATCTCTAGCCGCTTTTAAAAAGTTTGCTAAATGATCTTTTTCACGTTTCATATTCGTGTTTAATAAACTCATATAGCCTTCTCTTCCACCCCAAAAAACATAATTTTCACCACCAAGTGCAATGGTTGCATCCAGTGCTGCTTTTACCTGCGCACCAGCATGTGCTAGCACGGTAAAATCTGGATTGGTAGCAGCGCCATTCATGTACTTTCTGCTAGAAAATAAATTGGCTGTACCCCAAAGTAATTTGATACCACTAGCGGCTTGCTTTTCTTTTAAATAAGCTGTGATGGCTTGTAAGCGCCTTTCATTTTCATGAACATCATTTGTATATTCTACTGCATCTACGTCATGAAAACAATAATAAGGCACGCCTAATTTTGTCATGAATTCAAATGCAGCATCCGCTTTATCTTTTGCTCTTTCAACAGGATCAGATTTTGTATCCCACTCAAACAAATGCGTAGGCTCACCAAAAGGATCAGCACCAGAACCACAAAAGCTATGCCAGTATGCACAAGCAAATCTAAAATGCGCTTTCATGGTTTTGCCTGCCACCACTTGATTTTCGTTGTACCATCTAAATGCAAGAGGGTTATGCGAAGACGTCCCTTCGTATTTGATTTTTTCAATTCCTTTAAAAAATTCTTTAGCTCCTGTTACTACTGACATACCTACTATTTTAATACTTTAAATTTATTGATTGTTTTTGATTTGTAGTACTAATTGATGTTCCCAATTTTGATACGAACTTATATATGGTGAACTTGATGTTGGCTCAATCGTGCTTAATGGCTTGCTATTAACAAAAGCTTCCTCTATTGTAGCATATACCTTGGCGCCATAGCCTGCACCAATAGCGGCACCCTTACTTCCATCTGTTTGATAAAGCTCTAGAGGTACCTGGAGTGTATTAACAAAACAGTCTACAAATACATCACTTAAAAACATATTGGCTTTACCCGCTCTAATTACACTGGGTTGCACGCCGTTTTGTTGTAGTACTTTAAAACCATATTGCATTGCAAATACAACACCTTCCTGAACTGCTCGGTACATGTGCGCAACTTCATGTCTATTAAAATCAAGCCCCAATATGTGAGCCCCAATATTTTTATTATTGAGCATACGCTCCGAGCCATTACCAAATGGAAGCACGGCCACACCTTCTGACCCGGGCACTACAGAAGCTGCAAGCTTATTCATCTCTTCGTAACTAGTAGCGCCCATTTTACGCTTTATCCAACTATTTGAAATGCCTGCCCCATTTATGCATAGTAGCACACCAATGCTGTTTTGTTCAAGTGTATGATTGACGTGTGCAAATGAATTAACCCTTGACGCGGTATCGGCTTGCAAACTATCTGACACTGCATATATAACCGCCGAAGTGCCTGCTGTTGCTGCAACTTCGCCAGGTTGTAACACATTTAAAGAAAGCGCATTGTTTTGTTGATCGCCGGCTTTATACGTTACGGGAATTCCTTTTGGAAGGCCTAATATAGTAGCAATATTTTCACTCAAATAACCATGCGTATCAAATACATTTTTGATGTCTGGTATATGCTGCGCATCCAGGCCATAATAATCCATCACTGCCTTAGACACGGTTTTATTTTTAAAATCCCAAAACATCCCTTCCGATAATGCAGCAATAGTGGTGGTAATTTCTCCGGTTAATTTCATGGAAATAAAATCACCGGGGAGCATCATTTTGTGTATTTGCAAATAGCGCTCAGGTTCATTTTGTTTGACCCAAGCAAGTTTTGATGCCGTAAAGTTTCCAGGAGAATTTAATAAATGACCAAGGCAATAATCTTGACCAATTGTTTCAAATGCTTTTTCACCTAATGATACAGCTCTATTATCACACCAAATAATACTATCTCTAATTACATTTTGACTACCATCTACAAGCACGAGTCCATGCATCTGATAGGCAATCCCAATGGCACCAATATCAGCTGGATTAAAAGCTCCTGTTGCATTTAGTTTTAAAATTGCCGCTTGTACATCTTGCCACCATACATTGGGCGACTGCTCTGCCCAGCCAGGCTGATGAGAAATAATGGCAGCCTCGGTTTCGGGGTATTGCGCAGTAGCTAAAACCTGGCCATTACTGGCATTCATTGCAGAAACTTTTACAGAAGACGTTCCTAGATCTATCCCTAATAACAACATACAATACAGTGGTTAGGTTGAACTCAAATTGAGTCCTTAATATTACTTAATAAGTAGCGAAAAAAAGAAGAAATGGGAAAGATTATTGGTGGCCTCGTCAGGAATCGAACCTGAATCTGGAGCTTCGGAAACTCTTATACTATCCATTGTACTACGAGGCCAATTGTAAGGTGGGTTGCAAAAATAAATGAATTGCAAATACAGTACCCTTTTAATTTAGGCCCGCCGCCGCTTTACACCTAGCAAACTGTAAAACGCAGCTGGTAAAAAAATACGTGAAGGCACAGAAGCCATGATATGTAAATCGTCTAACAAAGAAGATTCGTTATTTAAAAAACGAAATACACGCGCCGGTGGATTTTTAGAAAAAATAGCAGTAAAAATTGCAGCACCGTCTAATTTTTTATCTTGTAATACCCTAAGTAAAACCGCGTCGTATAACTGAAACTTTTTTTGAGAAAAGCTTGCTGTTCTTAATGGATTGAGGCCAGCTGTTATATCAGCTATAATAGATTTTGTTTTTTCTTGAATAAAATGAAAAGCATACCCACTGCTCCCTTTTACCTGACCGCCCGCAACGCCAATATTGATAAGGTTTCCAGCGCCTCCAGAAAAAGAATAGTTGGTCATGGGTATTTGGCCAAACTCTTGATGTATTACCTCGAAATCTATGCTGCCATATGTTTTTTGTATATAGGCAGCAATGGCTTCGTCGTAACTTTTGCTTTCTAAAATATGGGAGGTAAACAAAGTATATTCTACAAGAGCGGTGGCAGGTGACGTGGGCATCACATACATAAACGTAGTACCATGCTCTTGATGTACGGTAAAATCCATAAGTGTTGCCACCGCATCATTAAAAACAGGCACTACCGTTTTTATTTCAAAACCTTTAAAATGCTGCCATAAAAAATAATCAGAAGACTTTTGCGCCAGCACATTTGCAGGCTCAAATAAAATGCTATTAAAAATTTTTGTAGCAGTAAGAGCTTGGTTTTCAAGTACCACGGTAGCTACTGTATTACTAGTATTTACAGCTATTACGCGCTCGGTACAAAAACGAATATTACTTTTTGTTGCAGCTTTTTCAAGTACATAGGTATACAAGTCAATACCCCGTATCATTTTATACGCAAAGGGCGCCAAATCCAATTCACTTGCATAAGAAGGTGCAATAAATGAAACATGATCCCACTTTTTACATACAATAGGCTCAAAAATATCGGCATCTTTTTCCCAAAAACACCAAGTGTGATCATTGGTATTTTTTTGAGCGGCATCGATTACTAATATTTGAGCAGCATCAAAATAAGGATGCTCCATCATGCGCATAAGAAGGCTTAGCCCCGCTAGGCCCGCACCCGTAATAATATAATCGTAATGCTTTTTCAATGAAGGTCTTATGCTTGGCTTTGAAAGGCTTCGTCTTTACGCACTTTATCCCAGTATTTTTTTGCTACAAGCAGCATACCAAAGCTTTCACCATCTTCTTTACCTAGATGTTTGTGATGCATTTTATGCGCCCATCTAATGGCTTTGATGTATTTATTATTAGATCTTGTAAACAGTTTGAAACGCTGATGAATAATAATCTCATGCACTAAAAAGTACGCAAAACCATACATAGCAATACCGGCGCCAATGCCCACCGACCAGTAATTTTGCGCCATGCTGCCAAGCATGATACAAAGCCAACTTGGAATTGCAAATATCAAAAAGAAAGCATCGTTTTTTTCAAAAAAACCATCCCCTTTTTGATGGTGATCTTCATGTAAATACCATAAAAAACCATGCATCACGTATTTATGGGTAGCCCAAGTAATGGGTTCCATTAACAAGAAAACGCATATGGCAACTAAAGTATACATCATGGTAAATAGTTTCTAAGTGTTAAAAAAAACAGCACTTGAATACATAACAAATGTACTGCAAAAGGGTTGGGTTTAGGTGCCTCCCATTTTCTAAAAAACACCAACAAGCCAGCGCTCACCAAAAACCAGCAAACATAATTGTACAAAGGAATATCAGCAGTAAGCCAGGTCCAAAAACCAAGCTTAATAGCAACGGGTTCTATGAGTAGGTCAAACAAAACGGCAACAAGCGCTGCATCTAGCACAAATGCAATATTTTCTAAGCGTTTAGGTATGCCTTCCCCTTCTTTTAGAAACCGGTGTTGCAACCAGCGGTGCAGCATCGACATTACAGAGCCTGAACAAAAAACAACTACAAACCAGTTCATGCCAATCGTAAAAGGAACATTCATCAGTCCAGGGCCTAGTACTTTTCCATAATAATAAGATCCAAACAATAAACCTGTATGCACCCCTATCATTTCAGAAAGCATGCCCGTAACAAATGCTATTATAAAAAAGTACCAAAATTTTGGAGACAAACTAGGTTGGTTCCAAATCAATAGCACAAACATGATGCAAAGATTAAGCGGGGTATTGGCTACAAACCAAGCAGCCTGATCAGAAATTAAAATACCAAGCATACCACTCACATGAAAAAGCAATGCTATAAAAACAGAAATTGAAAGTTTATATTGATCTATAAAAATCTTCATAACATCTTACACTTTTGATACTAAATTACTCATAATTTCTGCACTTTTTAAACATAGCGGGATACCACCACCCGGATGCACACTACCCCCTACAAAATAGAGGCCCTTATACGCTTTGCTAAAATTAGGGTGACGTAAAAATGCTGCCATGGGTGCGTTGGAACTCGTACCATAGAGCGACCCTTGATAGGAAGCTGTGTTGGCTTCTATTAACAATGGATCTAATATTTTTTCTGTTTCAATTAAAGGCTCAATAGATTCACCCAACATGCGTTCAAGTTTTGCGAGCACTTCTTTTTTTACAGACGCAGTAATAGCAACCCAATCTTGACCCGTATTGGCAGGGACATTTACCATCACAAACCAATTTTGCTTACCAGTTGGCGCTTGAATACCAGGTTCACATACAGATGTAATGTTGATATAAACGGTTGGGTCAGCAAATGGAATTTTTACATCAAACAAATGCGCAAACTCTGCTTCATAGTTTTCTGTAAAAAAGATATTGTGTAAACTTAGCTGCGGAAATTCTTTATTGATACCCCAATAAAAAATTAAGGCACTACTACTGCGCTCCTGCTTTAAAATTTGTTTTGCTTTATAAGACTGTTCTAATAAATTGAGATAGGTAAAATAAACGTCTGCATTACTCACAACAACGTCTGCAGAAACCTCTATATCATTAACCACTACCCCAGTTACTTTGTTATTTGAAGTTGTAATTTTTTGAACCGGACTATTAAAATAAAATTGAACCCCTATTTTTTTAGCTACGGCAACAAGTGTATTTGTAATTGAAATCATGCCGCCTGATGGATAAAAACTTCCTTCGTTGTGCTCCAAATGCGCAATTAATGTAAGCATACTGGGCGCCACATAAGGGTTGCTGCCATTATAGGTAGCGTATCTATTAAACAGTTGCACTAATTTTTTGGACGTAAAAGACCGTTCATTGTGCTTGTGCATCGATCTTGTAACATAAGGTAATTTAAATGCACTTAGTGCCGATAAAAGCGGGATTTTAAAAAGTGTGGAAAATTTATGCAGCGAATAATTTAAAAATACCTGACCAATGCGGGTATATAGTTTTTCGGAGGCTGCTAAATAATTTTTGATATTGCTAATAGGCTCTCCCGTTTTTTGATGTGCTTCTTGGGCAAATAAATTTGGATCTGCACACGCCTTAATAAATGTGCCGTCTTCATAAAAATAATGACAAGAAACGGACATTTTTTGATAGGTGAAATAATCAGATAACTTTTCTCCTACTAACGCTAGTAATACCTCTAATTGATGTGGCTGTGTAAATAAGCTAGGGCCTGTATCAAACTGATATCCTTTTTCAGTAAAAAAACCAAGCTTACCCCCAGGCTTATCTGATTTTTCATACACATGCACTTCGTACCCCTGCGCCACCAACCTAATACTAGCCGCAAGTCCTGCAATTCCGGAACCAACAATGATTGCTTTTTTAGGCTGCATGTATTTTATTTTGCGAATCTGCCATCCATGCTTTTAATGTTGGGTAGGCAATATGAAACCATGCAGTAAAACGCTGTGGCGTTTCCTGTATTTGCTGCTCTAATTTTTGTACTGGTATAAATGCATAAGCAGCCACTTCGTTTGGATTAAAATGTACAGGACCTTCATATATACCGGTAAATACATGGTCAAACTCATGTTCCGTTAATCCGTTATCAAAAGCTGCTTTATACGTAAAGTCAAATGCTTTGGTAAGACTTGTGGTGAAACCCATTTCTTCTTGCAACCTTCTATGCGCTGCATCAGCAACTTGCTCACCGGGTCTTGGATGACTACAACAAGTATTGGTCCATAATCCACCACTATGGTATTTTGAAAACGCACGCTGCTGCATTAACAGATCACCATTTTTATTAAATACAAAAACGCTAAATGCCCTATGAAGTATAGACTTTTCGTGGGCAGCCATTTTTTCCATGGTACCCAAGGCTTCATCCTTTTCGTTTACCAGTACTACTTCTTCTAACATACAGCTGGTATTATAAAATATTGAGTTGACTTCTGATGCCCGCTTTTGCAAGTATAAATGCCTTACCATAATCTGGAATACGAACGCGTGATTCTAAAATATGCGCAGGCTCTAAGCGCTGTATTTTTTTAAACAAAGAGAGGTAATATTTATACGCTACGTAAACGCCAAATCTGGCTTTGATAGGCAAATGTAAAATGCCCGCATAGGCTTCGTCAAAATCTTTTTGGATATCCTGCTCGATTGCTAATTTATCTGCCATGGTGAAATTGGCGAAATCACAATCTGGAAAATACATACGGTCTAGTCCTTCAAAATCTGCTTTAACATCACGTAAAAAATTAACTTTTTGAAATGCAGATCCTAAACTTTTAGCGGCTGGCTTTAAAGCATCATACTGCGCCTGATTGCCTTCACAAAAAATATACAAACACATGAGACCTACTACTTCGGCACTGCCGTAAATGTAGGTTTCGTAGCCTGCTCTATCGTAGGTGTGTTTTCCTAAATCAAGTTCCATGCTATATAAAAAAGCATCGATGAGTGCATGATCAATCCCGAACTGATTAACAGTCATTTGAAAGCTATGGAGTATTGGATTTAAACTAATACCCCTTTCGATGGCATCGTAGGTTGCTTTTTTAAATTCTTCAAACAAAAGTGTTTTGTCGTAATCATGAAAAGTATCTACAATTTCATCCGCAAAACGAACAAAGCCGTAAATATTACAAATGGGTGTACGTAAGTCTTTGTGCAACAATTTAATGGCCGAAGAAAAGCTAGTGCTATACTTTTCGGTCGTTATTCTACTACAATCCTGACTCACTTCATGAAACAGGTTTATCATAGTTGATGGGGGTTTTATTTGTTGAATAATGTTTGACTACTTGACCAGCTACCACTTCACCACTTATCAAACTTGGTGGTACACCTGGCCCCGGAACCGTTAGCTGTCCGGTGTAAAATAAATTTTTTACTTTTTTACTACGGCAGCTAGGTTTTAAAACAGCCGTTTGTAGCAAAGTGTTAGCAAGACCGTAAGCATTTCCCTTAAAAGCATGGTAGTCAGATATAAAATCGGATTGCGCAAAAGACCTTTTATAAACAATAGCATCTTTTACAGATTGTCCTAACCTCTTTTCAATGCGGGTTAACATTTGGTCTAAATATTTTTCCCTTACCGCTTCTGTATCACCTGCTAAACCTGTTGCCACTGGCATTAACAAAAATACATTTTCATAGCCATCAGGTGCAGAGGTAGCATCTGTTACAGATGTTACACTCATATAAAACAGTGGATCTGTGGGCCAAGTTTTTGTAGTATAAATTTCGGCACCATGTACTGCAAACGAAGTATCAAAAAATAAAGTATGGTGCTGCGCGCCTACTAATTTTTTATTGAGGCCAATATAATAAATGAGACAACTAGGTGCCATCACGCGCGAATCCCAATATGCAGCACTGTAAGACTGAGCTGCAGCAGGTAGTAGCGCTGTTTCGATGTGGTGATAATCGGCACCACCAATAATAACATTCGCTTCAAAATTTCCTTTGCTTGTACAAACGCGTGTAGCTATTTTATTTTCTACCTCAATAGAAGTGACTTCGTGCTCAAATTTAAATTGTACTCCAAGAGACAGGGCTAAATCATACATGCCTTGTACAATATTGTACATGCCGGTAGATGGGTACCATGTACCACCTTTAATGTCGGCATAGTTCATGAGTGAATAAAGTGCAGGTGTATGTTCTGGCAAAGCACCTAAAAACAAAACTGGAAACTCCATGAGTTCACGCAGTTTTGGATTTTTAAAATGTTTGGCGACGTGTTTTTTAATCGATGTAAAAACATCGAGTTTAAAAATACCTTTTATTAATTCCCAATCTATAAATTCAGTTAAGGATTGACTAGGCTTATGAACGAGCTTGTTAATGCCTACTTCATATTTGTAAGCAGCTTCAGCTAAAAATAAATCTAGTTGATGGCCAGCACCTGTCTCTATTTTTTCAAATAAAATTTTTAAATCATTGTAATTGGCAGGAATATCCACCGGACCATCCGACCAGTATACACGGTAAGAAGGATCAAGTCTCATGAGCTTGTAATAGTCCGATACCGATTTATTAAACTGGTTAAAATAACGTTCAAAAACATCGGGCATCCAGTACCAACTAGGACCCATGTCAAATGTAAAACCTGCGGCCTTATTTCTACGAGCTCTTCCACCAGGCATTTCATGTTTTTCTAATACAGTAACATCCCATCCTGCTTTAGCCATAAATGAGGCAGCAGACAAGCCGGCAAAACCGCTTCCAATAATAAGTACAGATTGTTTCAAAGTCCAATAAAATTAAGCAAAAATTAGTAGCGGTGCAACTGGTTTTTAAGCAGCTTACGCGCAAAGTGAATCCTGCTTTTAATGGTACCGAGTGGCTCACCTAGCATGTCAGCAATTTCATGGTATTTATAACCATCGAAATATAAAAGAAATGGATTTTTAAAAATAATGGGTAAGCTATAAATAACTTCCTGAACTTCTTTTAAATTGAGTTTTGCAATAGCCTCATTACTTACAGAAGTTTGGTTGTTGTCGATTAAAAAATCGTTGGGTGTATTGTCAAAAACAGTTGCTTGTTTTGATTTTTTGCGGTAATCATTGATAAAAATATTACGCATAATCGTATAGAGCCAAGCTTTAATATTAGTACCTACATTGTATTTGTCCTTATTGGCAAGTGCCCTAAAAAGTGTTTCCTGCACCAAGTCTTTAGCCGACTCATTGTCACGGGTAAGCGTAAACGCAAAGGGCTTTAAAAATGTCGTGTTATTGATGATGAGTTCGTTGAATTCTGGGGTAGACATTTTGTTTAATTTTATAAAAGTAAAGTTAAACAAACATTCGCATCCCATCATCAATTTTGTTTAACTATTTTGAAAATTAATTAAACAAATAAGGAGCTGATTATCAGCTCCTTATGTAAATATAGTAATAAAATTGGGATAATTAACTATGCAATATGGCTCAAATAGTCCATCACTTCCGGTAAAGAGCGCTTGAGGTTTACATTACTTGGTACGCCCTTTTTATACGTTTGGGTAAGTAAACCAGATACTAGTACCGAGTATTTTGGTAAAGTAGCGCCTACTTTAGTCAAAAACTTTTCGAAATTAAAATTGCTAGCCACCGAAGTTAAGTGGGTGTATATAAACGTAGGTGCTTTTAATTCAGACACATATAGTACGTCTTTTACAGGAACATTAGCGCCTAAATACAAGACTTTTACGCCACGGGCTTTTAGCAAATAATACATAAATAATATACCTAGCTCATGGTGCTCACCTTCTGGCAAAAACAAAAGAGCGGTAGAATTTGCTTGCAAAGTAGGTGCCGTTTTTTCTATGCCTACAATTAATTTTTGTCTAATAATATTGGTTACAAGGTGCTCCTGCGCTGGATTAACGCGACTTGTAACCCACAGTATACCTATTCTTTCGAGGAATGGGAATATAATTTGTGTGATTGTTTTTTCGATGCCCTTACTTGAAATTTGAAAATCCAACACCGATTCAAAATCTTCAATGCGAAGATCTGCCATGCACTCAATCAGTTCGTTTACAATTCTTTCGAGTTGCGCCTCAGACTGCGTCAATGAAAGAATTCTTTCTTTCATTTCAATCGGTTTCATTTTGTCAATATGGGAAATTTTGTACCCGTATTTATTGAGTAACGCAATGTTTAACAGCGTAATAAGCTCATCATTGGAATAATAGCGAATATTGGTATCCGTTCTTGAAGGGTTCAAAAAGTTATACCGCTGTTCCCATATACGTATGGTATGGGCTTTAATCCCTGAAAGGTTCTCTAAATCTTTAATGGTAAATGCATCCATGCCCTAATAACAACAAGTCCGGTAATTTGTTTAAACCTACCCTTTAATTCCTTTTAAGTACTGCCCGTAGCCGCTTTTTTCGTATTTAGCAGCCAGTTTTAAGAGCTGGCTGCGGTCTATAAAGCCCATTCGGTAAGCTACTTCTTCAATACAGCCTATTTTTTGGCTTTGGCGTTTTTCAATAACCCTCACAAACTCGCAAGCGTCGCTTAAAGAGTCAAAAGTACCGGTATCTAGCCAAGCAGTACCACGGTTCACGATACCCACTTGTAAAGTGCCTCTTTGTAAATATTCGTTGTTAACGGTCGTGATTTCGTATTCGCCCCTAGCTGAAGGTTCGATATTTTTTGCAATTTCAACAACGTCATTATCATAAAAGTATAAACCTGGCACCGCATAATTAGATTTTGGCTGCGTCGGTTTTTCTTCGATAGAAATGGCTTTTTTATTTTCGTCAAATTCAACCACACCATAACGCTCTGGATCATTGACTTCGTAAGCAAAAACGGCAGCGCCTTCGATGTTGTTAAATGATTGAACCAGTTTACTAAAGCCGGCACCATAAAAAATATTATCGCCAAGCACTAGCGCTACTTTATCGTTACCAATAAAATCAGCACCAATAACAAAAGCTTGCGCAAGACCATTTGGCTTTTCTTGAACTGCGTAAGAAAATTTACAACCCAGTTCAGAACCATCTTCTAGCAAACGCTGAAACTGCACGCTGTCTTCAGGTGTAGTAATAATTAAAATTTCTTGAATGCCTGCTAACATTAAAATTGATAGCGGATAATAAATCATGGGCTTGTCATAAATAGGCATTAACTGCTTACTAATTCCTTTTGTAATCGGATACAATCTTGTGCCAGATCCGCCTGCTAATATGATACCTTTCATGATGTGCTCATTTAATTTATAAAGAAGCTGCATATGCTGCAAAGCTTCCGAGTGTTTTATCTTTTTCAGACAATATGATTTCACTGTCTGCTAATTTCCAATCAATATTTAATTCAGTGTCGTTGTACATAATACCCACTTCGTTACCAGGCTCATAAAATTTATCAACCTTGTAAAAAAAAGTAGCTGCATCACTTAACACCACAAATCCGTGTGCAAATCCTGCGGGCACAAAAAATTGTTTGTGGTTATCTGCAGTTAATTCAATGGCGTAATGTTGTCCAAAACTTGGAGAACCTTTTCTTAAATCAACAGCAATATCAAGTACCGATCCTTCTAAAACCCTTACCAGCTTTGCCTGTGCAGACGCACCCCTTTGCATATGAAGCCCTCTTAATACGCCTTTACTAGACCTTGATTGATTATCTTGTACAAACAAAATATCGAGACCCGATGCTGCATTAAAATCACGTTGATTGAAGGTTTCAATAAAATAACCTCTTGCATCGCCATGCACTTTTTCATGAACGATAAAACAATCTACTAAAGGCGTTTGCTCAATTCTCATTATCTGTTCGTATACATTTGGTTATAGTAAGTTTGATAGGTGCCGCTTGTTACGTTTTCCAACCAAGCTGTGTTTTGCAAATACCAGTCGATGGTAGCAGCAAGCCCTTGTTCAAAAGTAACAGATGGGCTCCATCCTAATTCTTTATTTAGTTTTGTTGCGTCAATGGCGTAACGGCGATCATGTCCTGGACGGTCTTTTACATACGCGATTAAGCCTTCACTCTCCCCTTTTGTACGACCTAATTTTTCATCCATTTGCGCGCAGAGTAATTTTACGAGGTCAATATTGGTCCACTCATTAAATCCGCCAATATTATACGTCTCTCCTTTTTTACCTTCATGAAATATTAAATCAATGGCACGTGCATGATCAATCACATAGAGCCAATCGCGCGTGTAGAGACCATCTCCGTATACCGGAAGCGCTTTTTTGTTGATGATATTATGAATGAATAAAGGAATTAATTTTTCAGGAAAATGGTTGGGGCCATAGTTGTTAGAACAGTTAGAAACCACAATGGGTAAGTGATAGGTTTCACCGTAGGCACGCACAAAATGATCACTCGCTGCTTTACTTGCAGAGTATGGTGAGTTTGGATCGTACGGCGTTGTTTCTGTAAACAAACCTTCTTTACCTAAACTACCATATACTTCATCTGTAGAAATATGATAAAACAAATGATCACGCTTGCTGTCCCATGATCCATCATGCGCATTTTCGTAACTTAAATCCTGCTTCCAAAAATCTTTGGCGGTATTTAATAAGTTAACAGTTCCAATTACATTGGTGTACACAAAATCAAGTGGCGAAATAATAGAACGGTCTACATGTGACTCTGCAGCCAAATGAATCACGTCGGTAATGTTATGCTTTTGGAAAATATCATTTAATGCTTCTGCATCTAAAATGTTCGCCTTTACAAAATGATAATTAGGGGCGTTTTCGATGTCCTTTAAATTTTCGAGATTACCCGCATACGTGAGCGCATCCAAATTAAAAATTTGATACGCAGGATACCTCGTTACCATCAAACGCACAACATGTGATCCAATAAATCCTGCACCGCCGGTAATTAAAATATTCTTTCCCATGATACTTAATAATAATATGAGCCTATTAGGGCTAGTTTTAGGCCTGCAAAATACATAAATCAGGCCAACATTTGCTATCTTTCGAGCACAAACAAACGCAATGCTACAACAACGCTACTATTCTTTGGACGTTTTTAGAGGTGCTACTGTGGCGCTCATGATACTTGTAAATAACCCTGGCAGCTGGGGAAACATTTATGGACCCCTTAAACATGCCCCTTGGCATGGCTGCACCCCCACCGATTTGGTGTTTCCTTTTTTCCTATTTGCGGTAGGTAATGCCATGGCTTTTGTGATGCCTAAATTTGAAGCCGGAGAAGCTTCAGCATTTTGGAAAAAAATTACCACACGTACCCTTCTCATATTTTGTATTGGCCTCTTTTTAAATTGGAGTCCATTTATGAAGTGGGAAGACACGTTGCTTGTGGCTAAAAAATGGGAAAACGTGCGCATATTTGGTGTACTACAACGCATTGCGCTCTCTTACTTTTTTGCTTCTATTATTGTTTACTATACTAAAACCAAGGGGGCTTTTGTACTTGGCGGCATCATATTATTACTTTATTGGTTTATTACTGCGAGCCTTGGCACACCGGGTGATCCGTATAGTATGACAGGCTATTTTGGAACAGGCATAGACAAAATTGTTT
Organism: Sediminibacterium sp.; assembly: GCA_040403595.1. Classification (GTDB taxonomy): domain Bacteria; phylum Bacteroidota; class Bacteroidia; order Chitinophagales; family Chitinophagaceae; genus Sediminibacterium. Next base: position 22,815 of record JBBAKI010000012.1, read on the forward strand.
TGGGTGAAACACATATGTACCATGGCGAAGGCAGCGCATTTGATCCAGAAGGTATTACCAGTACACTCACCGGCATTGTGCAAGTTATTTTTGGATTTTTAGTAGGGCAATACATACAACAAAAAGGGAAAACCTACGAGATGCTAGCTAATTTATTAATTAGCGGTGTGGTGCTAATTGTAGCAGGACTTTGTTGGGATATGGTATTCCCGATCAATAAAAAAATATGGACCAGCAGTTATGTATTGTACACTACAGGCCTTGCCATTGTAACGATTAGCATCCTCATTTATTTAATTGAGTTTAAGGAAATAAAAGGCGCCTGGAGCAAGTTTTTTGATGTGTTTGGGAAAAACCCACTCTTTATATTTTTCTTATCCGGCTTTTTGCCAAGAGTACTGGCGCTTCTGCGTTTCGAAGACTTAAGCCTAGAGGCAGGTCACACCACTACAAGCGCTTTACCATGGTTTTGGAATCATGTTTGCAAACCTATTTCTGAAGATTTACGCAACGGCTCTTTACTTTACGCGGTATGTATGATTGCATTTTATTGGAGCATTGTTTATGTGCTCGATAAAAAGAAAATTTACATTAAGGTGTAAGGTGCTGTTTTGTAATGGATTATGTCAATAAAAAACGAAAACAATCTATCTGAGCGGCTCAGTTCCCACTTAAATATTATTTAATGTATGACCCATTAACTATTTTACTTATCTTCTGTAAGTAAATCACCCACTCTATTGCAATTCTAACGCAACAGCTCTATTTACAATTCTTGTAATCTCTATCATTCCTAAGAAACTTATTTTCTAATTGAAATGGGCTATACCCTATTTCTAAATCATCTAGTATGAAAAAAATTACTATGCTATTATGTCTTGTTCCTTTTTTTGGAATAAGTCAAAAAAATGTTATGAATACTCAAAGGGTATTCGCTAAAATGGATAAAGTACTCGAATTTGAAAAGGGAATTTCCGCCCATGCTCAAAAATATCATACCGGTGAATGGAGCTGGAGAATTTCTGAAATTGTATCTGGACCGGATGCTGGTGGTTATCAAATAAGTGAAGGCCCATCCAGCTGGGATGCCATTGATAGCAGGGGTGACTTAGGTAACAAACACAACAATCGACTGGAACAAAAACGTTGCTATCTATCTTACAGAAAGGGGCAGTATGGGATATTCTACTTTCCAGGATTCAATTAGCACCACTGGACTAAATGACTGGGCTGACAAAATCAGCATCACACATTATTTTCCGAAATTAGGACGAGGATATCAAATGTATACTTTTCTTGAAAACTTAAGGCCTGTTTGGAAAGCACTTGGGCAATCTGTAGCAGTTTTTGCTTCTAGTTCTTCAGGACCAACGCAATATGCTGTAGTGACTAGATATCCAAATGGATTAAAAGATAGGGCACTTACTAACAATAACTTAGTCAAAGACACATATGAAAAAATTCATGGCAGGTTCTCTTATATTAGATTTACTGAAACCATGCAAAATAGTGTTGCAGAGGTGGGGCATGAATTACTTTTTTATAGGAAAGACCTTAGTTCGAAATAATAAGAATACAAAATTACAATAAGAGAAGTTTCGGATTAGTTACCGAGACTTCTCTTATATATACATCATTTTTAAATAATAAATCAATGAAAAAACTAGTATTATATTTTCTTGTATCAGCATCATTAGTTGCTTGTACAAACCAAGAAACAAAAACAACCAATAGTGATGATGCTAACATCAAAATTTTTAAAGAAAATTCAAAAATTATATTAGATGGTTTTGAAAATTTTTCAAAAAATGATTTAAAAACTTTCAGTACGTATATATCTGATACTGTTAAAGTACATGGCCCAACTTATGGCGAAGAATCTATAGCTAATAAAACAATACTAATCCAAAGACTTGAAGGTTTTCACAAATTACTTTCTAACATAAAAGCTAATGATATTAAACTTTTACCAGGAGTTGATGAAGTTACTTTTATAGCCGATGGAGGAGTGAGAGCTTATGTAAGATGGACAGATGATGCTATAGCAAACGGAGTAAAAATTGAACACAAGTTTTATGGTGTATACCAATTCAATAAAGATCATAAAATTGTTGATATCGATGAATATATGGATATTACTGGACTTATAAAAGCAGCAACTGCACCAAAAAAATAAAATATGAAAAAACTATTATTATGTTTTCTTGTATCAGCATCATTAGTTGCTTGTACAAACCAAGAAACAAAAACTGAAGTAAAAATTGAAACAACAGGATCAGTAACAACAACTGGACCGGATGTAGATTTGATTAAAAATGTTAATACTTATTTCGTAAATGGGGACTGGACTAATCTTGCTTCATGCTATGCAGATAGTGCAAAATCATTTCATAATGTTTGGCCATCAAAATCTGATACAACAGTTGGGGTGGCAATTCCAAAAAGCATTGAGGGTTTTAAAAAACTAAGAGCGTTAATTGATGGTAATATTAATTTGGGAGGAACTATCTATGAAGTAGTAACAATATCTAATGGTAATAAGTATGGTCATAGTTGGGTCGAAATGTCTTGGAAATCTAAAAAAGGAGTTACTGGGAAACTGGTTGTATTTAATTCATATGGAATTAATAAAGATGGTAAAATAACCTACGATTGGCCTATTTATGATACTAAAGATGTTGTAAATCTTAAGTAATTAATATTTTAAAAGTTTGGGAAAACACGACTAAGACCTCTAGCAATAGAGGTCTTTTTTACATAAAGCCCACGTAGCGTTACACTTTGAATGACAAATAGAAATAATAAATAGAGTATATCAAATATATAACTTAATTTAAATAAGTAAATCTTTAAACCTATTGCAATTCTAACGCAACAGCTCTATTTACAATTCTTGTAATCTCTATCATTCCTAAGAAACTTATTTTCTAATTGAAATAGAGTGTACTCTATTTTTAAAATCAATACGCATGAAAAATAAATATTTCTATTTTATCATTTTACTATGTATGCCTGCATATATTAATTTAGTTAGTTGTAATAGTGGAGGTTCAAATATAGAAGCACTAAGTAGGCTTTCAACTTCTGCTAATCGATTCATTACTGACTTCAAATTAGATTCTGCAAAACTATCAATTGACTCTTTGAAAAGTATTGGTGCTGATATAGCATATGTAAAAGCTATGGAAGAGACTATTATTGAGAAAAGAAAACTTATAGAAAACATAAAAGGTTCATATGCTTATTCCAAAACTGGCGTAACTGTTGAAATAATTTTAGGTCAAAATAATGAAGCCAGTTTATCGTCTGATTTAAATGGAACTGCTATAAATGGTGTTAACTCGAAAGGATCATATTCTATAGTAAGTGATGATGAAATAAAAGTTATATGGGAAAAAGCAGCTTTTAACAAGACTATGGGTGATTTTGAATACGATTCTAACAATAAAACCTTAAAGATTGTTAACGGTACTATTTATAAAAAAGTGGAAGCTAACGCCAAAAAATCAACAAATAAAGAAGATCCCAAAGCATCATCAGAAAAATTAACAGGAGCCAACAAACAAAGCAGCACTAAAAAATATGTAATGTTTTGTGGCCAAGAATATGAAGCAGGAACAAATTTTAGAAATTCACTACCTAGTGACTATGAAGAACGCGCAGGATCTTATTGTTTAAAAAATTATCATGAAGGTGCTGAAAGTGTATATTATTCAGGTTTTAATAAAGATGGCATATTAGTTACTGCAGTTGGCGAATCAAGCGGTGAGAAGCATATTATTTTATTCTTGTGCAATGGTAGTTTATACTAGCAAGAAAAATATTTATTGACTTTAAATCAACAGCTTAAACCAAAATTGGTTTAAGCTGTTGATTTTTATGAAGCGATATCGGAATCTCAGGGTTATGAAAAATACTATAAGTTGTAAATCGTCAGCATAAAGTGGACAAAATATAGTCTAAATTAGTAGAGTGTTT
>JBBAKI010000013.1:0-23391 GCA_040403595.1 Sediminibacterium sp.
AATCCTAGAAATGGACGAAAAATAATAACAGGCTCTGTTACGATTATTAAATAGTGGACATGAAAAAGACGCTCATCATTAGTTTTATATGTATACTGCCCTTTTTAGGTGTAGCACAACAGCGTCCGTATTATACACAGTATATTTTAAATAATTTTTTAATCAATCCTGCGCTCGCAGGTATAGAGAATTATTGGGATGTAAAAACATCACATCGGATTCAGTGGCAAGGTATTCAAGATGCCCCGGTAACCACTTACTTGACATTACATGGCCCATTAAAAAAACAAGCATATAGCATTTCAAATCCAACAAGCATGAGAACGCCAGGAGAAAATCCGAGGGGAAATGCATATTGGCAAAATTATCAAGCACCCGAACCACATCATGGCGTTGGATTTACCGTTTTAAATGATCAAACTGGACCGCTCAATAGATTTGCAGCGTATGGAACGTATGCTTATCACAGAGGCATAGCAGGTCAAACCACTTTATCATTTGGTATTTCTGCAGGAATGACCAACTTAAGTTTAAACACCAGTAAACTAAATTTTGGAACCACTACCATTGACCCTGCAGTTGGTACGAGTGGACTTATAAATACCATTAAGCCAGACATTAGCGCAGGCCTTTGGCTGTATTCAAATAATTATTTTGTAGGATTATCTGCACAGCAAATTGTTCCTCAAAATGTTGCTTTTTCTGATAACAAAGTTTACCTAACTCAAGGCAAATTGGTGCCACATATTTTTTTAAGTGCTGGTTACAGATTACAAGTATCTGATGATCTAAGTTTATTACCTTCTGCACTTATTAGATATATTAGTCCACTTCCAATTGGAATAGATATCAATACAAAACTCATGTACCAAGATTTAATTTGGGTAGGAGGGTCTTTCCGTTTTAAAGAAGGTTATGCAGCCATGGTAGGTTTTAATGTAAACAACAGCATCAATATAGGATACTCTTACGATTTACAAACCTCTACATTAAATACGGTTAGTAAGGGTACGCACGAAATTCTGATTGGATTTCAGTTAGGCAATAAATACGGTGATTGGTGTCCTAAAAATTTGTGGTAGTAGGTTGTTCCGATAAATAAGAAATAAGCAAGGCTTTATCATCATTAAATAATTCGAGCAATATTTGCTTTACTTTATATTCCTTAGCCTGATCCTTAGTATAATTTGCTTTATAAATATGTTGTTTGGTATTCGTATCTCTTTTTAGGATCCCTTTCTTAAACATAATTTGCATCAATTTTAAAGTAGTGGTATAGCCCGTTTTAGAAGCCAACGTTTCATGTACTTTTTTAACAGATGCGGAACCTTCCTGCCAAAGGACCGTAAGTATTTCAAACTCTTTTTCTGTAGGCTTTATATATTTTCCCATACCAACATTTGAATTACAATAGTACAAAAAAAATCCCTCCAAAAGAGGAGGGATTTGACATTATATATTTTACAAATTAATCTTTACCTACCATTTTAGTGTGTAAATATTTTTTGTATTTTTCATTTTGTGCCGGTGTAAGTGGGGTGCCATTTACAGAAATGTTACCATCTTTAATCTGAATATTTACATTATCTTTTGGCGCTAGCCCATCTTCTTGTAACGCTTGCACTAAAGATTTTGAGTCAGCAATAATGGTAACCGTGTTTGCTGTATCTGCAATTACTTTAGAAGTATCAGTACTGATTATAGACATTTCTATAGTTTGAGATTTTGAAACACTAGCACTTGAAGTGGGATGCATTTTAGCAAGTGTTGGTGCAATTACTAAAGAAACAATTGACATCAATTTTATTAAGATGTTCATAGAAGGACCCGATGTATCTTTAAATGGATCTCCCACCGTATCACCCGTTACAGATGCTTTATGTGGTTCCGATTTTTTATAGAACATCTCTCCATTAATTTCAACCCCTTTTTCAAAAGATTTTTTTGCATTATCCCAAGCACCACCTGCGTTGTTTTGGAATATACCCATTAACACACCACTTACAGTAGCACCCGCTAAGAAACCACCTAAAGCTTCTGGGCCAATTAAAAAGCCTACTAATAATGGAGATACAATTGTGATTGCACCAGGTAACATCATTTTTTTAAGAGATGCTTCTGTAGAGATAGCAACACACTTATCATATTCTGGTTTACCCGTGCCTTCCATAATACCAGGAATCGTACGGAACTGACGACGAACTTCTTCCACCATTGCCATGGCAGCTTCACCCACCGCTCTAATCGCTAATGAAGAGAAGATAAATGGAATCATACCACCTACAAATAATGCAGCTAATACATCCGCTTTATAAATATCGATGTGTTGATTGTTAGGCATTGCAACACCCACAAACGCAGCAAATAATGCTAAAGAAGTTAACGCTGCAGAAGCAATGGCAAAACCTTTACCACTTGCTGCCGTTGTATTTCCAACTGCATCTAAAATATCAGTTTTTTCACGAACCTCAGCTGGGAGTTCACTCATTTCTGCAATACCACCCGCGTTATCAGCGATTGGACCAAATGCATCAATCGCCAATTGCATACCAGTTGTAGCCATCATACCTGCAGCAGCAATTGCCACACCATACAAACCTGCACAATAGAATGAACCAAAAATACCAGCAGCTAAAACTAAAATTGGTAAGAATGTAGATTCCATACCAATTGCTAATCCGCCAATAATATTGGTTGCGTGTCCTGTGCTAGATTGTTTGATAATACTTAATACCGGACGCTTACCCATAGCAGTGTAATATTCAGTAATGATACTCATTAACACACCCACTATTAATCCAACACCAATCGCACCAATGACGCCGTTTCTAGTAAATTCTAATCCACGTAAATACATGGTTTCAGGTAATACATTGCCTACTAAGAAATAACATACAACTGCAGTTAACACCATAGAACCATAGTTACCCATGTTGAGTGCATTTTGCACAGTAGCGGTGTTTAAACCAGCTTTATCACTAATTCTTACAAATAGGGTACCGATGATTGAAATAATAATACCAAGACCAGCAATTAACATAGGTAATAAAATAGGAGATAAACCACCAAAAGCATCCACTAAGGGTGATTTATTTGCACCAGTAACTTCTTGACCGAGTACCATGGTAGCTAATACTGTTGCAACATAAGAACCAAATAAATCGGCACCCATACCAGCAACGTCACCTACGTTGTCACCAACGTTATCTGCAATAGTTGCAGGGTTACGAGGATCATCTTCAGGGATACCTGCTTCTACTTTACCAACTAAATCTGCTCCAACGTCTGCAGCTTTGGTATAAATACCACCACCTACGCGCGCAAATAAAGCGATAGACTCAGCACCTAAAGAGAACCCAGTTAAAATTTCTATGGTACGCAACATACCTTCTGCATCACCAGTTGGAGAGAAGAAATGTTTGATAATTAAAAATAAACCACCTAAACCTAAAACAGCTAAACCAGATACGCCTAAGCCCATAACAGAACCACCTGTAAAAGATACTTTTAAAGCACGTGATAAACTAGTTTTTGCAGCTTCTGCTGTACGAACGTTTGCTTTAGTAGCAACTTTCATACCAATGTATCCAGCAGTTGCACTAAATACTGCACCAATTACAAAAGAGATTGCAATGCTCCAATGGCTAGACTCATTGGTATTTGCCATGAAACCAAGTAATAAGGCTACAATCACAACAAAATAACCTAGGATCTTCCATTCTGCCTTTAAGAATGCCATAGCACCTTCAGCAATGTAGTCACTAATTTCTTTCATTCTTGGGTTGCCAGCATCTTGCTTAGATACCCATAAAAATTTAACGAGTGTGTAAAGGAGACCAATAAGTCCCATCGCCGGAACGGCATAAAACAACATGTTGTTCATAATCGATTGGATCTAGTAAAAAATTAGATTTAAAAGTCTGCAAAAATAAGGGTAATTGGCTTAAAATCAACCAAATTAAGGCGCCGTTTATATAAAGTTTTTAGGTTCAATTGGGTATTATTCGGCAATTGATGTTGAATCAAAGCCGGTTAGAAAGGAAGCCGCTATATTCTTGGCTTTGTAGATATTACGATTAAATTTATTACCTAATACGATAATAGTTGCGGTATCATTGATAAATCGAGTAAAAACAGCATTGTTACCATGCCACCATCCGTTGTGGTAAATAAGTTTCTGGTCTGGCTTAATTATCATTCTCCATCCTAACCCGTAATTATGGATAGAAGGCTTATCATTACTATTAGGTTCAAAAGCCATTTGGAGCGTAGATTGTTTTATAAATGATCCTTGATACAAAGCTTTATCCCATAATAACAATTCCCGAACAGTTGTATATATGTTTTTATCGCCATATATACAATCAAATTTTTCAAGTACATATGGATTATCATTCGCATAATAAGAAGGTTGGTAATGACCTATATTTTTTTCAGAAAAAACATAGCTATTTTTCATTCCCAAAGGTTTAAAAATAGCATCCTTGATATAGGTTGGGTAGTCTTTACCAGTTAACTTTTCTATGATAAGTGCCAATAAAGCAAAATTGGTATTTGAATAACTAAAGCTTTTGTTAGCGCTAAAAATAACCTTGGGTTTGTATTTGATCATAAAATCAAGCATGTCATGGTTATTTATAAACCCTTGCTTAACAATCACAGGTAGTTTTATGGTCTGCTGTATTGTAGTCCATTTTCCTCTTTTCCCCTTTACTTTAATTTCCCTGACCTCCTTATCGACCATAAAATAGACATAATTGTTTAAGCCACTGCGGTGGTTAAGGAGCATGCGTACCGTAATATTGGGATAAGGAAAACCGGTTAAATAGGTGTAGACTGGCTTTTCTAGATCAATTTTTCCTTCTTCCCATAGCTTTAAAATAGCCATGGCCGTAAAGGTTTTAGAGGTAGAAGCAATATGAAATGGGGTAGTGGCTGTAATCGGAGTTTTAGACTTTATATCGTAGTAACCTTGGTAGTCCTCAAATAATATTTCGCCATTTTTAGCCACAATAATTGAGCCACTAAATCCGGTCTTTCCCAGTATTGCTTGGTAAGACTCCCTTATTTGATCCTCATATTTTTCTTTGGCAGAGGTATCAATTACTGAAAAGTTATAAGTCGATGATGGATCAGGCTTTGGCTTAGCACCACAAGCAAGTAGCATAAAGAAGAAAGAAATAGCATAAAGATATTTAGCAACCATATGTTAGTTTTAACGGTATGCTAAAATATTACAATATAGTATTCAGGAGACAAAAGTGAATAACTGTTGCTCAAACTAAACTTTCTACACACAATTGCTTAAATTTGCAAACATGAGCAAGCAAGCATTAACCAGTTTCCCTAAAGAAAAAATTAATATTTTATTTTTAGAAAATATTAGTGAAAAAGCGGTTCAACAATTTAAGCAAAATGGCTATGCCAATGTTAAAAAAATTGTTGGCGCACTTAGTGAAGATGAATTAATCAAAGAAATTAAAGACGTTCACTTAATTGGGATTCGCTCTAAAACACAAATCACTCCTAAAGTTTTAGCTGCTGCAAAAAAATTACAAGCCATTGGATGTTTTTGCATAGGTGTTAACCAAGTAGATATTAAAGCGGCTTCTAAAAAAGGTGTAGTTGTTTTTAATGCTCCTTATAGTAATACAAGAAGTGTAGCGGAACTGGTTATTGGGATTTCAGTAATGCTCATTCGTAGAATTTCAGATAAAAATATTGCAGCACAAAATGGCATTTGGATGAAAGAAGCCAAAGGCAGTTTTGAATTACGTGGTAAAACGATTGGTCTTGTAGGTTATGGAAATATTGGATCACAAGTAAGTGTGCTTGCAGAAGCGATTGGTATGAAAGTGATGTTTTATGACACCGAAACAAAACTTCCATTAGGCAATGCAGTGCCTGCAAAAAATTTAAAAGAATTATTAAGCACATCAGATATCGTTTCACTCCATGTTCCTGAAACTGCTCAAACAAAAAATTTAATCAATAAAACAAACCTTAAATATTTTAAGAAAGGTGCCTTATTATTAAACTATGCAAGGGGAGAAGTGGTAGACTTAAAAGCCTTAGCAGAAGCCATTAAAGACGGGCATATTGGTGGTGCTGGTATCGATGTATTTCCGGTAGAGCCAGAAAAAAATGGAGATGCGTTTACCACACCATTACAAGGTTTATCCAACGTTATATTAACACCACATATTGGCGGATCCACCGAAGAAGCGCAACAAAATATTGGAGAAGACGTAAGCATCAAATTGTTTCAATACCTAGAACGAGGTATCACCAATGGTTCACATTCTGTTCCATCCATTGCATTACCACCTGTAGAAGGTGCACACCGTATTTTACATATGCATAACAATGTACCAGGTGTATTAAGTGCTATTAATACAGCATTATCAAAAAACAATATTAATATTGTTGGTCAATATTTAAAAACCAATGAAGAAATTGGATACGTTGTTTTAGATGTGGATACAAAATTATCTAAACGTGCATTGGAACTTTTAAAAGAAGTAAAAGATACCATTAAAGTAAGAATGCTCTATTAATTTTCTGGTATTTTTTAAGCAATTGCCGCAAGCATAATTTTAATATCTGCTGCATCTACTAGCATATTTTGTAAATTTTCTTGCATCGATTCTTTTACAAATTGCATTTGAGTGGGCACCACTTTTCTTGCCGACGAATGAAATTCTTTTGCCTTTGTTTCCTGTTTAATAGTTGCAATATTATTGCCTCTTACGCCACTACCTGGCATAATAAGGATTTGATTACCGGCTTCTTTTACAAGTATTTGTAGCAGTTCTAGTGCATTTGGCGCACTGGGTACTTGACCACTCGTTAAAATTCTTTTACAGCCCGTTTCAATAATATCATGTAATCCTTTTATTAGATCATTGCACCTGTCAAATGCTCTGTGAAAGGTAACAGCCATAGGTTCAGCAAGGTGTACGAGCTCTTTGGTTCGCTTTATATCGATACATCCGTCAGGCAATAATAAACCTATAACAACACCAGCAAAACCTAGTTCTTTACAAATGCGAATGTCATTTTTCATTACTTCAAACTCCGCGTCCGTATATAAAAAATCGCCGCCTCGGGGTCTTATAATAGGAAATACAGGGATAGAAATTGTTTTAGCAACAACGCTTAGCGTTCCATAAGATGGGGTAGTACCCCCCTCGTTTGGATTTTCACAAAGCTCTAAACGATTGGCACCAGCGGCCTGCGCTAGAATTGCCGATTCAATATTAAAAACTGCTACCTCAAGCATGTTATCAAAATTTGTACGCGTAAAATTAAAGTATATATTTTCCTGTCACCAAAACATTACTGTCATCTGCAGTACAAACAGCAAAGTTGAAACCTTTTTGAATGCAATAGCCCCCATATTCACCACGCTTATTAATCGCAATAAATCCTACTTGAATATCACGCGCTTTATCACCTTTAATTTTTATAATGCGTTCTACCGCTTTTTTACAAGCTTCTTCTGGAGAATGTCCCATGCGCATCAGTTCTACCACTAAATGCGATCCACAAATACGAATAACATCTTCGCCCTGACCCGTTGCGGTTGCAGCGCCCACTTCATTGTCTACAAATAAACCGGCACCAATAATGGGAGAATCACCAAGGCGTCCACGCATTTTAAAACCCATCCCAGACGTGGTACAACTACCACTTAAATTACCGTTAGCGTCTAAAGCCACCATACCAATAGTATCATGGTTCCAGTTGCCATTTTCTAGTTTATTAGGCGCAAATGCCGTTTGAGATTTTGAATTAGTGCCCGAATTTTCAATATTGATAACAGGCTTGTATTCACTTTTTTCTAGCCATTTTTTATAAGAACGTTCTGCGTCTGGTGATAATTTTTCAGATTCTAATGGAAATCCTTCAGCTACAGCAAATTGTTGCGCACCAGAGCCAACTAGCATTACGTGGGGGGTTTTTTCCATTACACGTCTGGCCACAGATATTGGATGTTTAATACGCTCCAAAAATGCTACAGATCCACAATTGGCAAATTCGTCCATAATACAGGCGTCGAGGGTAACATAACCATCCCGGTCTGGATTGGCGCCAAGACCCACACAGCAGTTTTGGCTATTTTCCGTAACCATTACACCTTGCTCAACAGCATCAAGTGCTCGGCCACCATTTCTTAAAACAGCCCAAGCAGCTTTATTGGCATGAATGCCTTCGCCCCAGGTAGAAATTACAATGGGCTTTTGACCAACTAGATTGTTAGATTTTGGTGCGAAACCAGAAAATGTAAGTGCCGATAAACCAAGAGAACTGAGTTCTAAAAATTTGCGTCTTTGTAACATGGAGGTAAATTATGTTAGGGTATAATGAGTATCAAATATAACTAATCTAGCCCCAAACTAGATTAGCCATTGATACACCAATTTTGACTATATATCTCTGATTTAGACCTAATAACTTATCCTATAATTAATATTATGTTAAATAGATAGTTTGAATAAACAAAACCTCTAGTCTATGGCTGACAATTTAAATGACTTAATATTGCGCATGCATATTTTGATTGTAAATAATACTTCTATCCCAGTTCACAAATACGGTGGAACCGAAAGAGTAATATGGTGGCTTGGCAAAGCACTGGTTCAAGCCGGCCATCAAGTTTCGTATTTGGTAGCTCCAGGATCTAGTTGCGAATTTGCAAACGTATATACATACAACGAATCGGTTCCATTTAATAGTTTGATTCCGGACGGTATTGATGTGGTGCATTTAAACCATCACGTAAATGAGATTCCAAAAGTCCCCTATATCCAAACCATGCACGGAAATTTGAACCATGCCTTAGAATTAGACCAGAATACGGTGTTTGTTTCGGAGAATCATGCAGCCCGTTTTGGTTCAGATTGTTATGTACACAACGGGATTGACCCTCAGGATTATGGAGCACCTATTTTACATAAAGACGCTGTCAAAAACTATTTCCACTTTTTAGGTGACGCCGCTTGGCGAGTAAAAAACGTTAAAGGTGCTATTCAAATAGCCAAAATGGCCCATCAAAAACTAAGGGTGATTGGTGGTGTTCGTTTTAATTTTAATCAGGGGATTCGACTAACATTTGATACCCATGTTAGATTTGATGGCATGCAAGGTGGCGCACAAAAAAATGAAATTATCAAATATTCGAAGGGGCTAATTTTTCCAGTACGTTGGCATGAACCTTTTGGACTTGCCCTTATAGAAAGTTTATATTTTGGCTGTCCAGTGTTTGGAACCCCCTATGGTTCTTTACCAGAAATTGTAATTCCTGAGGTTGGTTATTTAACAACAACAGCATCAGGATTAGCGGATGCTGTTGCATGTGTACATGATTTTAATAGAAAAACTTGTCACGAATATGTGATGGAAAACTTTACACATATTCAAATGACGTCGTCTTATTTACGACTCTATGAAAAAGTATTGAATGGCGAAAAATTGAACGCAAAGCCCCCTATTATTCAATCCATTCAACACGATAAATTTTTACCGTTTAACTAAATTTACAATTAGTTGCCAAACTTACCATGTAAGATATCAAATTCTTTAAATTTAGCATCGTAAAAATCATACTGCTTCGTATCTTTTCCTCTAAACTTATCACGCTTAATTGTATACATATTTGCTAAAAAGTCTACACTTTTACTAAGAACGTTATTTTCTGTTCTTGATTTAGTGTCTTTATCTTTTAAGATAGAATATGCTTTATCAATTGATTCAATAGCGATATCCATATTTTTTTGAAGCTCAAATTCCAAAGCTGCATTAGCAGCTTTGATTGGCGCCTGCGTAGCTGCTAATTTATCTGCAATGGCTTTGTTTACAGCAGCTTTAGCTTGCGGTGTTTTAGCAGCCGCTTTTTTTGCAGCAAATTCATCTTCGATTCCAGTACTGATCCCACGCAAAGAACGAATGTTTACACCTACTCTATCATCATATTCACCAAAAATATTATAGTAAATGACACCTACGTTAAAAATAGCAAGTGCATTGCTATTGTTTATTTGATAGGCTTTTTTAAATGCATCTGCTGCTTTTAAAGAATACTTATATTGAGAGGCACTGTCTAAATCTTTTTCCTTGTTTTTTACATTGATAAACAATTCACCAAACTGCAAATATTTTTGCTCATTTAATTTTCCGGCAGCATCTTCAGTATCATACAAAGTTGTTTTTTTAGCTAAATCATAATTGGCATCAATAAAATCAACTTCATATTCGTCCCATGCTTCTTTAGGATATAATTCTTTACCATAGCCTAAATATTTAAAAAAAGCTGGTTCATTATTTACCTTGGTATAATGTTGCACTAAAAAACGGTATAAATCTAGATACAATGGCTCGTTTACTTTACTGTCTGCAAGTCTGCCATAGTATTTTGCAGCATTATCCATTTGACCTGCATTCTGAAATGAATAACCGGTATACAACAATGAAGTGGTATCCATTGTAATGGAAGAAGATGCAGCCCATTTATTTGTGATAATGACATCTATATAATTAATGGCTTTAATAAAATTTTCGGCAGCAGGTAACCAAGATTTTTCGTTAAATATACTTACACCCAACTGGAAGTAAGCCGAATACATATCAAAGTATGGCTCTGAACCACCTAAATCTTTAATTTTTGTAAAGCCAGCATCCAAGCTACCATACTTATCTAAAGCAGCAGCGGCAACAACTCCTGCGTTTGGATATTTAGCACGTAGTGCAGCTTCTTTAAAAAGTACAGCATAAACTTTAGCCTGGTAATAATATAATTCAGGTTTTGCTTGTGCTTTTGCATCATTTGCTAATTTATCAACTTCAATTTTTGCATCTTCCCACTTTTGTAATAGGATGGTGTTTTGAAGTTTTTTGAAATCTTGGGCGCTAGCCATTTGAGCAGCAACAGCAAACATGAGCAGTAATAAAATCTTCTTCATAAAGGGAGTTCTATTATTAAATAATTTAGTTAGTTACAGTATTATCGGATTCACCTTGAACATCATTGGCAGCAGCATCTGGGCCAGATTGTGTTGATGAAGCATCAAAAGTAGCATCAACATTATTTTCAGCTTCTGCCCCTTCAACACCTTCAATGCCTTCAATGCCTTCAACAACGATATCTTCATCAGACTCTTCAATTTGAGAAATAGCAGCAATTTCATCACCTTCATCAATTCGGATGAGTTTAACACCTTGCGTTGCTCTTCCCGCCTCTCTAATATCTTGAATGCCGGTACGAATGGTTACACCAGATTTACAAGTGATGATCAAATCTTCTTTTTCGGTTACGTATAAAATACCTACGAGGCTTCCGGTTTTATCGGTAACGTTAATGGTTTTGACACCCTTACCGCCCCTATTGGTAATACGGTACTCATCGATAGGTGTACGCTTACCATATCCTTTTTCACTCACAACCAATATAGTACGGGTAGCGTCTTCTTTGTTTACACAAATCATACCTACTACTTCATCTTTTTCGTCGTCAACTTCAATACCCGTTACACCAATCGCGCCACGTCCGGTTGCACGTACTTTAACTTCTTCAAACCTGATAGCTCGACCAGATTTTAAAGCCAACATAATTTCTGAAGCACCATCCGTCATGCGGGCTTCTAGTAATTCGTCACCTTCATTAATGGTAATGGCATTAACACCATTTGCTCTAGGTCTACTAAAATCTTCGAGTGAAGTTTTTTTGATGATCCCTTTTTTGGTACACAAAATGATGTAATGATTTTGTACAAAATCTTTATCAGCTAATTTTTTAACCTCAATAATTGCTTTTACTTTATCGTCTGGCGGAATTTGAATGAGGTTTTGAATAGCGCGTCCTTTAGATTGTTTTTCACCTTCAGGTATTTCATAAACACGCAGCCAGAAACATCTACCCTTTTCGGTAAAGAACATCATGGTATCGTGCGTAGACGCGACAAATAAATGTTCTACATAATCTTCCTCTCTGGTTTTTGAACCTACAGCACCCCTACCGCCACGTCTTTGTTGACGGTATTCGGTTGCAGAGGTACGCTTGATATAACCTAAATGAGAAATGGTGATCACCACATCTTCATCTTCAATTAAATCTTCGATGCGCATTTCATCTGCGAGGTATTGTATTTCACTTTTACGCGCATCACCAAATTTTTCTTTTACTTCTAGTAATTCGGTTCTGATAAGTGCAAAACGTAAATCTTCGGAAGCAAGTAATTCCTTTAAGCCTTTGATGGTGTTGATTAAACCATTGAATTCTTCAATAATTTTATCACGCTCCATACCCGTTAAACGCTGTAAACGAAGTTCCAATATTGCTTTTGCTTGGGCTTCAGATAAACCGTTTTCTTGTTTGTATAACTGACTGGTTACTTCATCAAACATTTCCTGTTTGAGTAACCATCGTTCCTCTTTACTACGTGCAATTAAAGTATCTTTTGCTTCGTCGGGTGTGCGGCTCGCTCTAATAAGTGCAATCACTTCATCTAAATGATCAAGTGCTTTTAAATAACCTTCTAAAATGTGCGCACGTTCTTCTGCTTTTCTTAATTCAAACTTTGCTCGTCTAATGACAACATCCATTCTAAAGTCTACGAACTCTACAATTAGATCGCGGAGGTTCATGATTTTAGGTTTGCCTTTTGTTAAGGCAACGTTGTTGATACCATAACTCGTTTGTAGTTCGGTAAACTTATAAAGTTGATTGATTACAACCTGTGCAACTGCATCACGTTTTAAATCAAGTACAATACGTGTTCCTTCACGCTTGTTACTTTCATTGTTAACGTTAGAAATACCTTCGATGGTTTTATCGTTAACGAGTTGTCCAATTCGGTCCGTTAGATTGTCACGATTTACTTGGTAAGGAACCTCTGTAATAACGATTTGCTCACGACCACTTTGTTTGGTGTCTACTTGGCATTTACCACGTAACACTACCCTGCCTCTACCAGTGAGCAATCCTTGCTTTACACCCTCCATACCAAAAATTACGCCACCTGTAGGAAAATCGGGTGCTTTAACATAAGCTATTAATTCTTCTACCGTAATATCTCTATTGTCTACGTATGCTACGCAACCATCAATGACCTCACTTAAATTGTGCGGCATCATATTGGTAGCCATACCAACTGCAATACCAGAAGAACCATTTACCAATAACTGCGGAATACGCGTAGGTAAAACAGTAGGTTCTTTTAAAGAATCATCAAAATTAAGTTGAAAATCAACGGTATCTTTTTCGATATCGTCAAGCATGGCTTCTGCAATTTTTTGAAGACGCGCCTCTGTGTAACGCATAGCAGCTGGTGGATCACCATCTTGGTTACCAAAGTTACCCTGACCATCTACCAGCGTATAACGCATGGTCCAATCTTGTGCCATACGAACAAGGGTGTCGTATATGGATGCATCACCGTGTGGGTGAAATTTACCCATTACTTCCCCTACTATACGCGCAGATTTTTTATAAGGCTTGTTGAAATTATTGCCAAGCTCATTCATGGCAAACAACACCCTACGGTGAACAGGTTTAAAACCGTCACGTGCATCAGGTAACGCACGTCCAACAATCACAGACATCGAGTAATCGATGTACGCTGTTTTCATTTGTTCTTCGATATTAACCTGTATAATACGGTCGTTGTCGGAGGTTTGTTCTGGGATCAAATTTTCTTCCATAATATCTAGTCTATAAACGTATCTGCATCAAGAGTTTAAACCACATTATCCGTGGCTTACGAAGATACTTTTTTAAACACGTAAATAAACTAAAATGAACCTCAAAAAGAGGGTGTTTTATCCACAATTTTACACACAAAATGTAGGTAAATAATGGGGTTAAAATGGACTATGGAACCTGAACCCATTCATAATCTAGCTGACGCTTGTCTAAATTGGCCGCAACGACCTTTATAAACACTTTATCGCCCATTTTAAAGGTACGTCCACTCCTTTTGCCTACAAGGCTATAATCAGATTCTATGTGCCTAAAATCGTCAAATTCGGAGAGCCCAACAATGGATACCAAACCCTCACATTTATGGGCCACGGTTTCTACCCAAAATCCAAAGCTAGAAACACCACTTACCACACCCTCAAAAGTATCCCCAATATAGTCAAGCATAAACTCAACTTGTTTGTACTTATTGGAAGCTCTTTCACACTCCATGGCAGCACGTTCTCTATCGGAACTATGCTTACATTTTTCTTCCATTTTTTTATCTGAAACAGGCTTGTTGTCAAGTACTGTTTGAAGCACACGATGCACAAGTACATCGGGGTATCTACGAATAGGTGAAGTGAAATGACAATAAAAATCAAAGGCTAATCCGTAGTGACCAATATTTTGTGTCGAATACACGGCTTTAGCCATGGTTCTAATACCTAATTGCTCGAGCACATGTTGCTCCGGTTTACCCTTTGCATCTTCTAGTAATTGATTAAAACTTGCAGAAATTTTTTCGGGCGAACTGGCATCAAAACCATGTCCGTATTTTTTTGCGTACTGTACAAACGGCGCCAGTTTTTCTGGATCTGGTTGATCGTGTATACGATATGGAAAAGGAAGTGCTTGTTTATTAATTTGAATTTTTGAAATGTTTTCGGCCACCGTTTTATTGGCTAGCAACATAAACTCCTCAATCAATTGATGTGCCGGTTTACTTTCTTTGATGGTAATTCCAATAGGCTTACCATTTTCATCCAGTGTAAAACGCACTTCTTGTGAAGAAAAATTAATCGCACCTTTTTTAAATCTGGCCTGCCTTAATTTTTGTGCAAGGCTATGAAGCAGTAAAATATCTTCTACATTTTCACCTTCTTTGGTATCAATAATGGTTTGCACATCTTCGTAGGCATAGCGCTTGTCTGAATGTGTAACAGTTCGGCCTAGCCAATACTGTTTTACCTGCGCTTCGTCGTTAATTTGAAAAATGGCAGAAAAAGTAAATTTGTCTTCGTTGGGGCGTAACGAACACAATTCGTTTGAAATTTTTTCAGGTAACATGGGATTAACACGGTCTGGCAAATACACAGACGTTGCGCGCTTGTAAGCCTCGGCATCTAAATCGGTATCTGGTAACACGTAGTAACTAACGTCGGCAATATGCACCCCAATTTCGTATAGGCCACTTGGTAATTTTCGGATAGAAAGAGCGTCATCAAAATCTTTAGCATCGACAGGATCAATGGTAAATGTTTTGATATCACGGCAATCTCTACGTTTTGCAATTTCGGCTTCATCTAAAACAACAGGAAGTGCTTCCGCTGCTTCTAACACGTCTTGCGGGAAAAATAATGGGAAGCCTGCCTGCGCCAAGAGCTCCTTCATGGCAGCGTCATTTTCATCTTCTGGAGACATGACTGCGGTTACTTCACCAACTGGTTTTTTATCGTCTTTATCCCATTTTACAAGCTTTGCGGATACCCTATCTTTATTTTTTGCGCCATTTAAAAACTGAAGCGGAATAAAAATATCGGGCATCGGTTTATCGGTGTCTGGTACAAAAAATGCAAACTTATCGGAGAGCTGAATATGACCTATAAATTCGGTTTGACGGCGTTCTACTACTTCTACAACCTTCCCTTCTTTTTTACCGGTACGACCATTTTCTCGGGTAATTTTTACACGCACGGTATCACCATGGAGTGCGTTGCCCATATCCATAGGTTTTACCATAATATCAATGGCATTGTTGTCTACAATAACGTAGCCCATACCAGAACGCGTGATATCTATTTTACCTTTAAAAGTAGCAACCACAATGGGCTTTGCTGTCTTTTTTTGTTTTGACTTTTTTTCTTTACTCATGTTGCATGTTGGTGTTAAACCCATTGATAAATGAAAGGATCAACTCGTCAAAATGAGGGCCTTCGTCAAATAAAAAAGAGTGTTTGATGGGTAACACATAAAAAGGCAGCGACTTTAATTCTTCTTGGAATTTAGTAAGTCGTACCGCATCTTTTTCTGTGGTGATAATAAATTTATGTTTCGCTGCAATGCTATCGTATTGACGAACTACATCTTGTAAATCATCGATCGAAAAAATATGATGATCTGCGTAATCTTGTTGGTAATAGGTTCTTGCCTGCTCGTGTAAATAATGTTTAAGGGGCTTTGGATTGGCTATGCCACACATTAAAAGCACTTCGTCCTCACTAGTGATTGGGCGCTTATTTGTTACATCTAAAATATGGTAGGGTGTCTCATATTTGATGCAGGTAAAAAATACGCGCTGGTAATTTTTTGGGCGGAGTGACATTATAATTTTTTGCCATTGCGCTTCCGTTAAATCAGGTGGGCATTTGGTAACAATAATTACCTGGGCCCTTTTTGCAGAACCTCTTTCGTCTCTTAAATCGCCGGTAGGCAAAAAGAAATCATGATTATAGGTATTGCCAAACTCGGTGAGTAAAATATTAAAACCCGCTTGCACCGATCTGTGCTGAAAAGCATCGTCTAAAATAATGGCTTGTAAATCTTTGTTGTCGTGGAGTAATTGTGGAATGGCATCCAATCTTTCTTCACCAACAGCAACGGGCACCGATGGAAATTTTTGATGGAAGAGCATGGGCTCATCGCCTATTTCAAGTGCTGTTGTAGTAGCACCTGCTAAAACATATCCTTTTGTTTTTCTTTTATAGCCTCTACTAACTGTGGCTACTTTATAACGGGTATGTAATAGCCCTAATAAATACTCAACCATCGGTGATTTACCCGTGCCGCCCACTGCTAAATTGCCCACGCAAATGAGTGGAAAGTTAAAACGAGCAGCACTCAAATACTGTTTATCAAATATCCAATTGCGTATTTTAATAAATGCCCCATACAATACAGCAAGCGGCAATAATAAAACACGAAAGGAAGTAAGAAAAATGGTATTAAAATTCATAGATGCGACTCGGCGTAATGAGGTAGTGCAAAGGTACGTCAAATTGGTCTGTATCTGCTATTTGCTCGATGGGGTCAAAATAGGAAAAACCCATGGTAATCACCCCCGCATTGCAGGTGGCTAAAAAGCGGTCGTAATAACCTTTCCCATAACCAACTCTATAGCCTTCTGTATCAGCAACTAAAAGTGGAACAAATACTAAATCGATGGATTCCGGATCTAATGGATTTGGAGCATCGGGCTCAAGGACACCAAATTTACCTGGCTTATACACCGTGTCTGCATCAATTTGATGCGCTGTAAATTGATGTGCATCCGGATCCATTACCGGGTAAGCAATCGTAAGTCCAGGAACCATATGACGGAGATATCCCGAAAATAAATGCGTGTTGGGCTCGGATTGACTCGGCATAGGCCAATACGTGAGTAATGTTCTGATGGCAGAAAAATCAATTTTTTGAAACTGTATTAGCATTAAATCATCAAACTGCAAACGCGTTTTACTAGATAAATCTTGGCGTTTATTTATGTATAGTTCTCTTAATATTTGCTTGTTCATAGTATACTATGTTGCAACAAAAAATGAAAAAATAGTAGTGCCGTAATTGCGCTGAAAAGAGTACCCTTCAAAATTTTTATAATCGTTACGAGGCGTATGCTCTAATACAAAATAACCACCCGGCTTTATAAGTTTTTTAGCTACTATAATTTTAGGCAGTTCATCGATGGTACCAAGTGCATATGGCGGTCCAGCAAAAATAAAATCGTAAGCGGTAGTACAACTATTTAAATACGCAAACACATCAAGTTTTAACACTTGTGTACCCTCAATATTTAATAAAGTAATATTTTTTTGGATAAACCCCTGCATAATGGGATCTTTTTCTATAATGGTAAGTTTTGCCGCTCCCCTAGATGCAAGTTCGTAACTAATACAACCCGTGCCACTAAATAAATCGAGAGTTTCAATTTCATCAAAAGATATTCTACTTTGCAAAATATTAAAGAGTCCTTCTTTTGCAATATCTGTAGTTGGCCTCGTGTGTGGCATATTGGTGGGTGGACTAATGCGGCGTCCACCATATTTACCTGAAATGATCCTCATGCTAATGGCTTCAAAAAGGCAGTAAAATAATGGGAAGTTTGTGCTTCAAACATGGCAGGTAACACTTTTTCTTGACGCGGCTTTTTATATTCTACCAGCGGATAAACTTGTTCGATACAAACAGCCGCCGCAGAACGCGCATCTATAAAGCCCATCATATTAACTTTAATACTAGCTGCATCAATTTGGTGCGCTGCATTCATATGTAAAAGATGATAACAGATATCTTCGGTACTGGTAAAAGAAAAACTTTGTATGAAATGAAGTGTACTTGACACAAACAAACTTGCGATAAAATGATTTTTATAAAACTGAAGTTTTAGCATGGGTTTATCAGAAACAGCTTCGGCATAAAGACCAGTAATGTTTGGTGTATACGCATGCGCTAATTGATGAAGCGGAAACCTAGTATTTAAAACATCGAGTAAACGATTGGGTATACGGTAACAATTAATAAGGGATGGCGTATTTTTTATTTTTTCGTGTTTGAGTGTTGTCAGAGCAGCAGGTCCAAATAATAATTGTAAATAATCGTTGGCTGCTTCGGTATTAAATTTTTCGATCGGTACAATTACTGCTTCTGCTCTATTAATAAAAACCTGAACTGCACTTACAGGCTTTTGTAAAAGATTTGACGCAGCAGCTGCTTCAGAAAAAATAGATGCCCAGTTGTTGTCTTGTGCACCGGCACTTGACTCCCATTCAAAAAATTCAAAAGCTTGTATTGCTTGGTTACCCATATTTATGAGTGAACACGCAATATGATCATTGGCAATATCAAATTGCAATAATTCGGCAGTTGATGTTAAAGGAACCGAAGCATCCCCATAAAAAGAATATGTTTTTTGAATAGCCATTGATTTGAACTGCTTATTTATGTGCAATAATATAAAAAAAGAAGGTGATTTGAACACACTATTATATAGTAGATTTGCAAACCCTATGTCTAGCAGCTCAAACACGTCTAATTTACAGGTAAACAGCTCTCATAAGCAAATATTAGCGATTGCGCTTCCCATCAGTGCCTCCATATTGGTACCCCAAATAAACTTTATTACCAATAACATCTTTTTGGGTGGACTGGGTCAAGAAGCCTTAGGACTAGCTGGGATAACCGGGGTGTTTTACTTAATTTTTGCAGTTATTGGCCAAGGGCTTAACAATGGATTACAGTCGCTAATTTCACGAAGGGCCGGTGAAAATAATATTTCAGAAATTGGCAACTTGTTTTCGCAAGGCATTCGAATAGCGCTTGCATTTTCATTTGTTGGCATTATACTAACCTGGCTTGTAGTGCCTACTTTATTTAAATTTGCGCTGCACGATCCGTTACTTGTAGATAAAGCAGTTAGCTTTTTAAATATCAGAATTGTAGGCCTTCCCCTATTATTTGTATATCAAATGCGTAATGCATTACTAGTGGGTACCAATCAAACGAGGTACCTCATTATTGGTACCGCCACCGAAGCAGTTACCAATATCTTTTTTGATTACGGTTTTATTTATGGCAAATTTGGTTTACCCAACCTAGGTTTTAATGGTGCGGCTTATGCTTCCATTATTTCTGAGTTTGCGGGACTCGCTGTTTTATTTATTCTAATTCATGTAAAAGGAATAAGCAAACAGTTTCAACTTTTTAAATACTGGGCTTTTGATTGGATCAACTGCAAACTCATTTTTAAAATTTCAAGCCCTATTATTGTTCAATATGCTATTAGTATCATTAGCTGGGAATTCTTTTATATTTTAATTGAACACCATGGTGCAAGAGATTTAGCCGTATCTAATACCATGCGCAATATTTTTGGTTTCTTTGGTTGCTTTACCTGGGCTTTTGGTGCAACAGCCAATAGTATGGTGAGCAATTTAATGGGGCAAAATTTAAATGATCAGGTACCCATTGTCATTAACCGAATTATGATGTGGAGTGCGGGCATGGCCATTTTTGTGTGCATCATTCTAAATATTTTTCCAACGCAAGTACTTTCTATTTACGGACAAGGTCCTGCATTTATTGAAGCAGGCATTCCGGTATTACGCATTGTTTCGATGGCGCTTATACTCATGTCTGTGTCTGTGGTATGGCTTAATTCGGTAACCGGAACGGGCAATACAAAAGTGAATTTATACAGCGAGTTTGTAGCCATTATTTTATACTGTAGCTACGTGTACATTGTACTTGAGCACCTCAAATTACCTATCGAATGGGGCTGGATGAGTGAAGTGATATATTGGGTAACCCTATTTATCCCTTCCTTTATTTACATGAAAAGTGGTCGGTGGAAAAAACTAGCCAAGTACTAATTTGTCTACTAAATCGATGTAGGCTTGCATCGATTCCTCTTTGGACATGCCTGCTAATTTTTGCCAAGCATTAAATTTAAACGTAGCAATAAAATCAAATGCATTTTCTGGCTTATTGTCATCGGTAGCATCACCAATAGATCCTTGTTTATATAATGAATACAACGAAAGCAGTGTTTCATTGTCAGGCTTTTCCGTTAATGTTTTTGTTTTTGCAAAAGCTGCTTCAAATTGTTGTTGTAAGTCCATGGTGTAAATATTATTGTGCAGCTGCTAGCATTTGAGCGCCGGCTGCTTTAAGTGAAATATCTTCTGTTTTTCTGGTGGGCAATTTTACCATTTTTGTAAGCACTTCTATCACTTTTGTTGGTTGATGTAACTGATTGTAAATTTTTGCAAGTTCTAAATACGCATTTACAAAATAAGGATCTTGGGTTCTAGCTTTTTCAAAATATACAACCGCACTATCCATGCTTCCTTCAGGTAAACCACCATACATGAGTTTTACAGCCGCTTTTTTTACAAGATTTAAGTTGGCCATTTCCATATGCCACTTCCCTAGAGTAAAATTTGCTTTTGCATGACCCGGATTAATCGCAAGTGCTTCATCGGCGTATATTTTTGAATTACGCACGCATTCAATTAATTTTTTATTGTCAGGCTGAATTTCAGATAGTTTAGCCTGCGTTAATGCCATCACATAAGTAGCTTCTGCATTTTTAGGATTGGTGATATAGGCTCTTACGGCATATGCACCCGCTGACGATAAAAACAATTGTTTTGATTTGGGATCCTTTTCGTTAAAAGCTGCAAGCATGGTGGAAAGCTCGGCTGCTCTTACAAGTGCAGTTAAATTGGTTGGCTCCTGACTTAAAACTAGTTTGTATTTTTCTAGCGCTTCAATTTCTTTTTGCTGACGCTCTAATTGTAGCCCATCTTTTAATAAGGTAGGAATATCCTGTGCCTGTGCGACATGAACGGTAACACCAAAACACAAAGCCAAAAAAAAGATTATTTTTTTCATGACTAGATATCTTTTTTGTTCATGGTTAAACCAACCGCTACAGACCCTACCATACCAACAATGGGTGGTACCATTTTTTGAATATGAATAGTCACTTCGGTTGCAGCATCAAATTGTTTGAATACTGCTAACGTAAAATTTGCAGCAACGGTTTCAAGTAATGGAGTTGCTACCTGCATTTGTACTTGTAATAGATTAAATACAGCAGCGTAATCGAGTGTATCTGATAAACGCGTGATGGGAAATGTAGCCGGTTTGTAAGCAACCGTTACATTGATCTTAAATGTATTGCCTACTAATTTTTCTTCTTCAAATAACCCATGATATCCATGAATTAAAATATCTACAAGTTGAATGGTATGGGTCATAATAAAAGTTTAAGCCAACCCTTCAGCAGTTAAATAACGTTCTGCGTCAAGTGCTGCCATACAACCACTACCAGCAGCTGTAACCGCTTGACGGTAATTTTTATCTTGCACATCACCTGCAGCAAAAACACCCGGAACATTTGTTTTAGTGGTACCAGGTGTTGTTAAGATATAACCGGTTTCATCCATGTCAATAAAGTCATTGAATATTTTGCTATTAGGCTCATGTCCAATGGCAACAAAAAATCCGGAAATAGGTATTTCCTGTGTGTCGCCGGTTTTATTATTTTTAATACGCACTGCTTCTACTTTTTGTGCGCCTAAAATTTCATCAGTATCGGTGTTCCAGTATACTTTAATATTGGGCGTATTAAGCACACGATCTTGCATTACTTTGCTTGCACGCATTTGTTCTTTTCTAACAAACATGTGAACCGTAGTACAAAGTTTAGATAAATACACGGCTTCTTCTGCTGCGGTATCACCAGCACCTACAATGGCCACTTCTTTTCCTTTAAAGAAAAATCCATCACACACGGCGCAAGCACTTACACCAAAACCATTTAAACGTTGCTCACTTTCGATGCCTAGCCATTTTGCAGATGCACCCGTAGAAATAATAACCGTATCTGCGGCAATCCATTTTTCTTCATCTATTTCTACTAAAAAAGGACGTTTGCTAAAATCAACTTTAGAAGCCATTCCATATCTAATATCTGTACCCATTCTTTTGGCTTGCGCCTCAAAATGTACCATCATTTCAGGTCCTTGAATACCATCTGGATAACCCGGATAATTTTCAACTTCGGTAGTAATGGTTAATTGACCACCTGGTTGAATACCTTGGTATAATAAAGGTTTCATATTGGCACGTGCTGCATAGATAGCAGCTGTGTAACCCGCTGGGCCAGAACCTATAATTAAGACGTGTACTTTTTCTGAAATTTCTTGTGACATAAACTTATATTTTACAAAAAAGCCCCAACAATAATATCTTGCAGGGGCTTCTCTTTTATTATTTTTAATTAGCCCAAATAAGCTTTTAAGGCGTTGCTGTAACGTGCTTTTTGCAAACGTTTAATAGCGCGCTCTTTAATTTGTCGGATACGCTCTTTGGTTAAATCATATTTCATACCAATTTGCTCAATGGTTACACCATTTTCGCCATCTAATCCAAAATAAGCATTTACAATTTCTGCTTCACGTGGGCTCAACGATTTTAATACGCGTCTAATTTCTTCACGGAGTGAATCTTTCATTACGTCTTCGTCTGTGTCATCAGACCCTTGCAATAAATCACCCATTGCTACATCTTCTGCTTCGTGAACCGGCGCATCTAATGATGTGTGACGTGTATTTGATTGAAAAATATTGTTGATTTCAGTTTCAGACATTTCTAGAATTTCTGCTAATTCCTCGGTAGAAGGCTCACGCTCATGCTCCTGCTCAAAAGCCATATATGCTTTGTTGGCTTTATTGTAGGTGCCAATTTTATTTTGAGGTAAACGCACCAAACGACCTTGCTCTGCTAATGCTTGCAAAATTGATTGACGAATCCACCACACCGCATACGAAATGAATTTGAAACCTTTTGTTTCATCAAAACGTTGCGCTGCTTTTATAAGACCTAGATTTCCTTCATTGATTAAATCAGATAAAGACAAACCTTGGTGTTGGTAT
>JBBAKI010000014.1:0-5057 GCA_040403595.1 Sediminibacterium sp.
CTCCACTACATATGGTTGCAGTTTGATTGGGAACTACTGGTTTTGGATTAATGGTGATTGTAAATGTTGCTGTTGATCCCACACAAACAACTGCATTATTGGTATATGTTGGTGTTACTGTTACAGTAGACACAACCGGTATGTTTGTTGCATTGACAGCCGTAAATGAAGTAATGTTTCCTGTACCTGATGCACCAAGACCAATAGATGTGGTATTGTTAGACCACGTATATACTGTTGATACAACGCTTCCAGTAATTGCAACACCACTTACCGTTGAACCCGCACATACTGCTTGATTGCTAATTGCATCAATCGTTGGACGTGGATTTATAGTAACTGTTACTGTAAATGTTGCACCTACACAGTTACCTGCCGCACCTGATTTAGGCGTAACCGTATACACAACTGTTTGTAGGGTGTTACTTGTGTTAGTTAGTGTTTGACTAATATTTGATTGACCTACCGCCTGATCTGTTTCTCCAGTAACATCTGCATTAGGCGCGACCGTCCATGTATAAGTTGTACTCAATGGAACAATTTCACTACCGCTATTACTTGGTGTTACTGTAAATGCTGCTCCACTACAAATCGTACTCGTTTTATTTGGAATAACAGGTGTTGGGTTCACAGTTACTGTTAATGTAAATGCTGTCCCTACACAGTTACCTGCATCACCGCTTGTAGGGGTAACCGTATAAGTAACAGTTTGAACTGTATTTGTAGCGTTCGTTAATGTTTGACTAATACTTGATTGACCAACAGCTTGATTAGATTCGCCAGTAACACTTACATTATCTACTACTGTCCAAGTATAAGTAGTATTAGAAGGAATGATTGTTGTTGGTGCATTATTTGTTGGGGATATATTAAATGTTCCTCCACTACATATCGTTGCTGTTTGAGTTGGAACTACTGGCTTTGGATTAATCGTTGCTACCACTGTAAATGTTGGAGCCACACATGTACCACTTGTTGGTGTTACGGTATACGTTGCCGTTTGTGGTATGTTGGTTGGGTTAGTGAGTGTGCCACTAATATTAGATTGTAAACTCGCTGTAGCGCCGCCTGTTAATCCTCCCGTTACTTCAGGTAGTGATGGCCATGCATACGTTGTACCAGATGGAACAATGTCCGTACCATTACTTGGTGTAACTGTAAAAGCACTTCCACTACATGCACTCGCTGTTGTATTGGCAATGGATGCTTTTGGATTTACAGTAAGTGTAAATGTTTTTGTTGACCCAGTACAGGTTACATTATTATAGGTATAAGTAGGCGTAACCGTTACTGTAGAAATAATTGCAGCATTTGTAGTATTTGTAGTTGTAAATGCAGAAATATTTCCAGTACTACTTGCTGCCAAACCAGTATTGGTATTATTGTTTGTCCAACTGTAAACTGTAGAAGCAACAGTGCCACTAAATGTTATAGCAGAAAATTGTTGACCTACACAAACAGCTTGGTTAGAAATTGTATTAACACTTGGAATAGGATTAACGGTAACTATAATTGTATTAGTATTTACAGAACATGCATTTAAATTTAGTGTACTGATACCTACTCTTCTATAATATGTAGTTGTTGTTAATCCACTTGGCACATCATATGTAGTAGATGTAGCTAAAGAAATATCAGTAAACGCAATGTTATCTATAGATGATTGCCATTTATAACTTATTGTTCCATCTCCACTTGAAGCTGCAATACTTGTAAATGCTACGGGATCTCCACCACTACAAATTGTTTGATCAGAACCAATAGAGCCAGCGTTTGGCACAGACTGAACAGTAACAGTAACAACATTTGTTGGTACAGATTGACATGCAATACTATTTAATGTAGCAACTGTTATTCTTCGATAATAGGTTGTAGTTATTAAGCCACTTGGCGGGTCATACGTTGCAGCATTTGCACCAGAAATATTTGAAAAGTTAGAATTGTCTGTGGAGAACTGCCAAATATATGTAACGGTAGCTCCAACATTTCCGCTACCTGCTACACTTGTAAAAGCTGCTGGATCTCCACTATAACAAATTGTTTGATTGGTAGCAATACTTCCTGCAGTTGGAACAGTTTGAACTGTTATTGTTAATACATTAGATGCTACTGATTGACAAGCAATACCATTTAAAGTAGAAACTGTTATACGTCTAAAATAAGTAGTCGCTGTTAATCCATTTGGCACATCATAGGTTGATGAATTTGCTCCTACAATATCTGACCAAGTGCTATTATTTAAAGAAGATTGCCAAATATAACTTATAGTACCTACCCCAGTTCCATCAGTACTACTTGTAAATGCTGCAGGATCTCCACCATTACAAATTGTTTGACTTGCAGCAATAATACCTGCAGTTGGAATAGTTTGAACAGTAACAGTAATTACATTAGAGGGAATAGATTGACATGCAATGCTATTTACAGTTGAAATAGTGATACGTCTATAATAGGTTGTAACAGTGAGTCCGCTCGGTGGATCATAGGTTGCAGAAGTCGCTAAAGATATATCTGTAAAAGTGACATTATCTGTAGATGATTGCCATTTGTATGTGATAGCACCATCCCCACTTCCTGCAACTGTACTTGTAAATGCAGCAGGATCGCCTCCGTTACAAATTGTTTGATCAGATCCAACAGAACCTGCTGTTGGAACAGACTGAACAGTAACTGTAATTGCTGACGTAAGCGTTGATAAACAAACAACACTGTTTAAGGTTGAAACAGTAATACGTCTGTAATAAGTTGTTGTTGTTAATCCAGTTGGTGGATCATATGCAGCAAGCATGGCACCCGATATATCTGAAAATGAAACATTATCTGTAGATGATTGCCACTTATATGTAATAGTAGCACCTATAGGCGCTGTTCCTGCTGCAGTACTTGTAAAAGCGGCTGGATCTCCATTATAACAAATAGTTTGAGCAGCAGTAATGGTACCTGCTGTTACATTGTTTACGGTAATAATAATACTTGTTGTTGGTACAGATTGACAAGCAACAGTATTTAATGTAGAAACTGTTATTCGTCGATAATAAGTTGTTGTAGTTAAACCACTAGGTACATCATAAGTTGATGATGTTGCGCCAGCAATTGCATTGTAAGTAACATTGTCTGTAGAAGATTGCCAAATATAACTTATCGTGCCAACACCAGTGCCATCTGTTGTACTTGTAAATGCTGCGGGATCTCCACCATTGCAAATTGTTTGAGCTGCAGAAATAGCACCAGCAGTAGGAACCGTTTGAACAGTAACAGTAATTACATTTGTTGGAATAGATTGACAAGCAATTAAATTTAATGTTGAAACTGTTATTCGTCGATAATATGTTGTTAGAGTGAGTCCGCTAGGGGCATCATAAGTAGCACTTATTGCTCCTGAAATATCTGTAAAAGTCACATTATCTATAGATGACTGCCATTTATATGTTATTGCTCCATCACCACTACCAGCAGCTGTACTTGTAAATGCTGCAGGATCACCTCCATTACATATTGTTTGATTGGAGCCAACAGATCCTGCCGTAGGAACAGATTGAACTGTAACAGCAAGAGAAGAAGTTGGTGCTGATAAACACACAACACCATTTAATGAAGAGACTGTTATACGTCGATAGTATGTTGTTACAGTGAGTCCTGTTGGTGCATCATAAGTAGCGGCTGTTGCCCCAGCAATATCCGAAAACGTTATATTATCTGTAGAAGATTGCCATTTATATGTAATGACACCACTTCCACTTCCTGCTACACTACTAACAAAAGCTGCAGGATCTCCATTATAACAAATAGTTTGTGCAGCAGTAATTGTACCAGCTACAGGAACAGATTGGACTGTTACTGTTAGTACATTGGATGCTGATGATTGACAAGCTATTGTATTTAATGTTGAAATTGTGATACGTCTATAATATGTTGTAGTAGTTAATCCACTAGGTACGTCATAAGTTGATCCTGTTGCGCCTGCTATATCAGACCATGTACTATTATTTATTGAAGATTGCCATTTATAAGTAATAACACCATCACCGGTTCCATCAGAACTATTTGTAAATGCAGCAGGATCTCCTCCGTTACAAATTGTTTGATCACCTCCAATATTACCAGCCGTTGGAACTGTTTGTACTGTTACTACTAGAACATTTGATGGATCTGATTGACACGCAATACTATTTAATGTTGATACTGTAATTCTTCTATAATATATTGTTGTAGTTAATCCACTTGGTGCGTCATATGTAGCTGCATTTGCTAATGAAATATCGGTGAAAGTAACATTGTCTGTTGATGATTGCCATTTGTATGTAATGACACCACTTCCACTTCCTGCTACAGTACTTGTAAAAGCAGCAGGATCTCCTCCATTACAAATAGTTTGAGCCGCCGCAATGGTGCCTGCAGTCGGCACAGTTTGAACGGTAACTGTTAACACATTAGATGCAGCAGATAGACAAGCAATGCTATTTAAAGTAGCAACAGTAATTCGTCTAAAATATGTAGTTGTTGTTAAACCAGAAGGTGGATCATAAGTTGCTGAATTTGCTCCACTAATAGTATTGAAAGTAACATTGTCTGTAGAAGATTGCCAAATATATGAAATGGTGGCACCTACATTTCCTGTTCCTGCAGCACTGCTTGCAAATGCAGCAGGATCTCCTCCATTACATATAGTTTGAGCTGCAGTAATACTACCTGCTGTTGGTACAGATTGAACTGTAACAATAATAACATTTGTAGGAATTGACTGACAAGCAATACTGTTTAATGTAGAAATTGTTATACGTCTATAATATGTTGTTGCTGTTAAACCATTAGGTACATCGTATGTAGATCCTGTAGCACCAGAAATATCAGACCATGAACTATTATTTAATGACGACTGCCATTTATAAGTTATAAGTCCATCACCAGTTCCATCTGCAACACTTGTAAATGCATCTGGATTGCCACCGTTACAAATAGTTTGATCAGTTGCAATTGTTCCAGCAACTGGTACTGTTTGAACCGTTACTGCTACTGCATTTGATGTTATTGCATTACAACCGTCTCCGCTCGCGCTC
>JBBAKI010000014.1:5157-23230 GCA_040403595.1 Sediminibacterium sp.
CCTCCAATACATTCTGTAATAGCTGTGGGTTGGCTCGTAATTGTTGGATCTGCTAATACTGTAACAGTAATAACATTCGTACCATTTGAATAACAAGCGTATGCATTTTGTGTACTTACTGTTAAACGTTTATAATAGGTAGTGGTTGTAAGCCCAGATGGCACATCATAAGTAGCACTTGTTGCACCTGAAATATTTAAAAAACCAGCAGAAATGCTTGCGGTAGATGATTGCCATTGATAAGAAATGACACCTGAACCAGAACCACTTGCTCCACTTGTAAATGCAACAGGGTCCCCGCCGGTACAAATTGTTTGATCGGTTGCTACAGATCCATCGAATACTGTTGTTTGAACAGTAACAAGTACAACGTTTGATGGAACCGAATTACAATTGTATCCATTTAATTTAGAGATGGTAATTCTTCTATAATACGTACTTGTTGTTAAACCAGATGGTGGATCATAGGTTGCATTAGTAGCGCCAGTTATATCGGACCAAGTACTATTATTGGTAGAAGATTGCCATTGATAAGTTACGGCCCCTGCACCTGTTCCACTCACTGCATTTGTAAATGCTGCAGGATCACCACTATAACAAATAGTTTGATTGGATCCAATACTTCCCGCTGCAACGTTGTTTACTTGGATCGTAAATGTTTTAGAAGTACCCACACAACTTACGAGCCCACTTGTATAAGTAGGTGAAACCGTTATGGTTGCAATAATTGGTGATGATCCTATATTGACACCAAAAAAAGAAGAAATATTACCAGTACCACTAGCCCCAAGTCCAATTGATATTGTGTTATTGGACCAAGCATACGAGGTGGTTCCTCCAACATTAGTGGTACCAAATGTAACAGCAGTCGTTGCTGCACCATTACAAACAACTTGATTGTTTGGTTGATTCACTTGTCCATCTGGAAGTACAGTAAAGGTGTTGCTTGTTACGCTTGTAGTTCCACACTCATTAGTTACGGATACTGATATAGAATAAGTACCAGGAGTTGCATATGTTAGCCCCGAAGGGGATGCACTTGCAGAAGACGAAGGGGATGCACCAGTAAAAGTCCATGCATAAGTAAGTGTACTGGTATTAGGGGCACAACTTGCAATTGTAGATGAAGGTGTTAAACTTCCACTTTTACAAAAGTTAGCAATTGTAGCAAGTGATACTGTTGGTGGTTGCTTAACTTTTACTGTTTTCGTAATACTTGCACTACCACATGCATTGGTAATGGTTAATTTAATAGTATACGTACCAGGTGTTACAAAACTAAATGTTGGATGTTCTGAACTTGAAGATGTACTACCGGTAAAACTCCAAGAACCATTACCTGTTCCGCAAAATCCAGAAGCATAGGTTACTTCCCATAAAAAAGTAGGTGGTGACGGACAACTATTAGATGCATTAGTACCATTGGTTGCACTTACTGCTAGTGGACCACAACCTTCCTGTGTATCAAGTGTAAATGCCGGCGTTAATACAGTTGGCTCAACGCAGATAGCTTGTACTTTTGTTGAAACACCACAATAACTTTCTGTAGTAAGTGTAACAGAATAAGTGCCGGCTGCAATGAATGTATGAGTAATATTTTCAGGTGAACTAATGTAGTCAGTATTAACTTCCGCTGAGCCATCACCAAAATTCCAAGTATAGTTTGTTAAACTGGAACAACCTTGACTATATCCTGAAATAGTTGTATTTGTGTATGTCACTAAACTACCAACACAAGTTTTTAAAACGACACTAAAATTTGCAACTGGCTTTGCCAATATTGGACCAATTGTTGTTGAACCAACCGTTGAACCACAAGAATTTCGAATTGTTAAAGTAACGGGTATGGTTGAACTTGGACAACTAGTAATGTTATATATGTGAGGAACAGGATAATTACTTGATGTTGCATAATACTGAGAGGCAACCATATCTTCTTGCGTATAGGCAACAATGGATCCATCACCATAATTAACTTCATATATGGTTCCTGCAGCATTATTTACCCAATTAGATATTGCTAATGCTATAGGTGCAGTAGGCGCACATAAATTTGTTGTACTACCCGGATTAACAATACCGCCCGATGGATTACCCACATTTTTTACTGCTATTGTTTTTGAAAATGAACAACCTGTTGAACTAATTGCTGTTATAGTTAAATTAAAGGTGCCTGCACTTGTATAAGTATGATTTTGCGGAAGTACTACGTTTGATGATGTTGAAGTACCGTCTCCCCAATCTATATTATAACCTGTAATACAACTTGATGCCCCACTTTTTTTATTTATTGTAATTGGAAATGCAGAAACTGGATAACTTAACGTACAATTATTGAAAGGTGTGAATCTGTTTTTTGTATCCTCATAATCAACACTAGGTTGCTGCTTTACTGTAATTGTATTCACTACACTATTACTACATCCATTGGCATCCGTAACAGTAAGTGTAACATTAAAAGTTGCTGTTCCGCAACCAAGTGATGTAAATACGTGTGAAGGATTTTGTGCATTTGAAGTTGCGGTTCCATCACCAAAATTCCAAGTATATGAATAGGTACCTACTCCTGTTACAGATGATGTGAATGAAACTGAAGATCCAGAACACGGATTGTCTGTAAAACTAAAAGTAGGTGCCGGCTGTGTTAAAACAGTAATTCCAAAAGTAGCCGAATTACTACAACCACCAGATGTAACTGTATAGACAACAGAAGCGGTTCCTGCTGCAACACCTGTTACTACACCACTCGCATTAACCGTTGCAATACCTGCATTCGTTGTAGTCCATGTGCCACTGGAAGTTGTAGATGTTGCAGTGATTGTTCCTCCCACACATAATGATGTAGCAGTAACTGATACAGGATTAACAGTTGGTGCACTTACTATAACAGCACGTGAAACAGTTGTACTACAATTATTTGCGCCAGTAACAGTATATGAAATAGTTGCTGTTCCAGCACTTATACCAGATACTACACCACTAGCATTAACAGTTGCAATATTTGTAAGATTCGATGACCAAGTACCGCCTGCAGTGCTATTTGTCAATGTAGTAGTTGCGTCTTTACAAACTGTAAAGGTGCCAGCAATATTTGCAACAGTTGGAACATCCAAAATAGTTACGATTTTTGTAGCAGAAGCGGAGCAACTTGTTTGTGTATTTGTATAATTATACGTTATGGTAGAAGTGCCAGCACTTATGCCAGTTATAACGCCTGAACTATTAATTGTTGCAACACTTGTAGTACTGCTAGTCCATGTTCCACCCGTAGTTGCTGTTGTAAATGTTGTAGTACTACCCACGCAAACATCGGAAGTACCAGTAATTTGCTCAATGGTTGGTATAGGGTAAACTCTAACAGTAGTAATTTTAGTGGATGTGCAACCACTACTATTTATAACAGCATAATAAATGGCAACCTGACCCGAACTTACAGAAGTTACCAATCCATTTGCATCTACAGTTGCAACACTGGCATCACTGCTTGACCAAGTACCACCTGCTGTAACTGAAGATAATTGATTGGTAGTGCCTAAACAAAAACTTGTATTTCCAGTTACATTCGGAACTGTAGGAGAAGAATTTACAACAATAGATAAGGTTGTGTTGATAAATGATGAAGATACATTTGGCCCGCTAATACTTTTAAGCTCATAAACAAAAGTTCTAGCTGTGTTTGTAGGAACCAATAAATCTACTGACGTATTTCCGGCGGATGTTGCAATTGTTTGATCAGGCGCTCCATCTTTCGAATACGTAAATGTGTATATAGCATTTTGATCTGGCGCTACTCCTGTATAGGAAAATTTAATAATTGGGCTAACATCACCAGAACATACGGTTGTGATATTGGCAGTAATAGTTGCATCTTGTCCATAAGCATGAGGCGCATAAAATATAGAGCCCACTACAAAAATAGCAAGCAGCAAATGTTTTATGTTGAATAATTTTCCCCTCATAAATGAACCAACTAAAATTTATTATAACATTTTGGAACCGCGTTTTTACTTGGATCTTTTGCAAACACATATTGAAGTGTAAGTTCAAAACCACCTCTACTTTCACTAGCCGTTTTTAATGAAGAAATATTAATATCATAGGATAAACCAATTTGAAAATCTCCCGATTCTAAACCAGCGTAAGGAATAATGGCTTCATTGTGTCTGTAATAAATGCCCCCTAAAAAGCTTGATTTTTTTTCGTAGAAATCTAAATAGCGCTGATAAATTATTCCTACCATTGCTTCACTTGTAATGGCAGAATTCATATATAGCCCACTGAAATAGAGTTTGCTCATTTCATTCACAGAAAAATTATACCCGGCATGTATGGTTGTTCGGGGCGAAAGTTTTACATCGCCACCAGTCATAGATTCGTTGGGGCGTGTAATATGATAGTAAGAAGCACCAATATACCACTGCTGTTCTATGTTGCTGAGGCCAGAATATAATATTCCAGCTCCCATATCGGGGTAGTTTACTCCAAGTGTAGACCTAGGTTCACCGGTTGGCAAACTTGCATCAAAACCAATGGGTGTAAACTGTCGTGAAAATAAAAATTTAGTGTAGTCAATTGTTTTTGAAACAAAAGAAGCTTGAAAACCAATTCCCAACCTGTGGTGTCCGTATTTGTCCAATTGTTGATTATACCCTGCAGTTAGCGCTAGGTAGCGTGATCGTAATCCGCCGTTATTAGATTGGTCATATAGCGCCATGCCCCCAAGTCCAAACACATTTTGTTCTTTAAAAATGCGCCTTAGCGCCCTCGTATCAAAGGCAACGGTTCCAGTAGTAAACGGGTTACTAATGGATTGCCACTGATTACGGTAAGTAGAAGATATTCTTCCCTCTCCTGCAAATAATCCTGTAAGGGCAGGATTCAATGTTAGTGGAGACGCATAAAACTGAGAAAAGTGCGCATCCTGGGCTGCAGCTTGCAACAAACATATAAACGAAAAAAATAATGCAAACAGTTTTATGCGCATCAAGATGTTAGGTTATTTTGATGAATAATAAAATTTTCTAGCATGAATTGTATAAAACGCTGAAAATCACGCAATATTTGTGATAGAAAAAGACACCTACAGTATCGACATACCTCTATACAACCTCATCATATTAAATATTAATTATCTAAATCAATAATGGATTGACTTTTAGACATAACTCTATGACCCTAAAAATAAAGTTTTTAGAAAAAATTGAAATAATTAAAAGATAATAGTGGTACGGAGTTCGGAAAACAGAACTTGGGATGGGTTATTAACCTATTTTACTGTTGTGCAGCATACAAAGCGATGTACTCGGAAGGTGTACATTGGTTCACTTTTTTGAAAGCTACATTAAACGTGCTCTTTGAAGAAAAGCCAGCTTCTTTAGATAATGACTCGATAGTGAATTTATTTAAATAACCTGCTTTGATCTTCTGATTCACGTATTTAATACGGTACATATTTACAAAATCTGTAAAGCGTTGGTTAAAGTGCTGATTAATGATAAATGAAACTTCTCTTGCTGGAATATCCAAATCGACTGCTACTTCATTGATATTAAGCGCATTACTCAAATAGGGATGTTCTTCCTCAAAATATTTTTTTAATTTATATATTTCCAGATCATAATCTTTTGGAATTACAATTGGATCTCTTTTGGCAATATGTAGATCGTGTACACTAATACTATCGATACTTTTTACATATGGTAAACCAAACAACACTTGCGGGTGAATGAGTAAATAGGTACTCAATCCTAAAAAGCTAAAAGAAAGTATATACCCAGGTATCAGCATGATTTGCTCTGAGTTTGCCAAACTTGGATCTGTTGCTACAATTGCAAACAGCAAAATGTTTCCAAATATGCTCGTCGAAAACAAAGCATTAAATGTTTTAAGCCAATTAATAACTTCGTTGGTATGACCCGTATACTTATCTAAAAGCAGTTCTTTTTTATAGCTAATTAGTAATTTCCACTGAAAAATCAAGTAAACAATTGATTGCAGCATTCGTGCAATAAACAAATATTTATCGGACACATAACCATTGCCAGCCAAATAGGTTTGTGAAAAATGATCAATGATAGATTCTAGCAATGCCTGCTTTTCTTGTGCGGGCATAAAATATACCGGTATGTAATTTACAAATACAAGTACTGCAGGAATAAAATGGATATAATCACTTACCTTAAATTTTTGTTCGTCACGTAAAACAGACCTAATATAAATGTATGCAAATGGTGGAATAAGAAAATTGATAGGCGCAGCAGACTTATATAAATATGGCACTTGTAATATCCAGCCTGAATGAATTAATAAATATATACCCGCACCCAATGAAAAAAACAACATTGAAAATCCAAGGATACGGCCAGAGAATTGTTGATAGTCCGGCAATCTAAAAAATAAGATATACGCAGTAATGATGGAACAAAAAATACTACCTAAAAATATTACTTCAGACATATTTTAAAGTTACGTTGTTCCCTATTAATAACCTCTTTCGTTTTTCCCCTCTATATAATTTAGGAATGCTTTATTTACCACTTTGTTACCACCTGGTGTAGGATAATTACCCGTAAAATACCAATCGCCGGTATTGGTAGGACAACATGCATGTAAATCTTCGATGGTTTGATAAATCACTTCTACGGGTGTAGACACTTCGGGAGGTGTAATCAGTTCCGCAATTTTATCTGAAATTTGAAGCGTTGTAAAGGGCTTGTAAATACCACGAACTACATTTTCAGTATCTAATTGACCTGCCGCCTCTAGTACTTTTATTTTTTGATGTACTTCTGTTAGTATGTGTTCTTGATTGGTATCGTGAAGTAACGCAATGGCTGCTTTAAATGCAATAAAATCGCCTAGCTTACTCATGTCAATTCCATAACAATCGGGGTATCTAATTTGTGGGGCCGATGAAACAACAATAATTTTTTTGGGATTAAGCCTAGAAAGCATTCTAATAATACTTTCTTTTAAAGTGGTGCCGCGTACAATACTATCATCAATTACAACAAGCGTATCTTCTCCACTTCTAACGGTGCCGTACGTAATATCATACACGTGCTGCACCATCTCGTTTCTGTTAGCGTCTTCTGTAATAAAAGTGCGCAACTTAACGTCTTTAATAGCAATTTTTTCTTGGCGAATTTTTCGGTTCACCATTTCTTCTAATTTCTCTGGCGTAAAATCTTTACCCCAACTTAAAATACGCTCTACCTTAATTTTATTAAGGTAAGCTTCCATCCCTTTTACTAACCCATAAAAAGCAACTTCTGCCGTATTTGGAATATATGAGAAGATTGTATTTTTTAAATCATTGTCAATTCTTGCAAGTACGGTTTCACTTAAAGATCTACCTAGTGCAATGCGCTCTCTGTATATTTTTTGGTCACTGCCTCTAGAAAAATAGATGCGCTCAAAACTGCAAGCTCTTCTTTCTTTTGGTGCTAATATTTGTTCAATGTGATAGTCTCCATTGGGATCTACAATGATGGCAGTACCTGGCATTAATTCCTGTACTTCATTTTCACCCACATTAAAAGTGGTTCTAATGGCAGCACGC
The DNA here is from genome assembly GCA_040403595.1 of Sediminibacterium sp. Classification (GTDB taxonomy): domain Bacteria; phylum Bacteroidota; class Bacteroidia; order Chitinophagales; family Chitinophagaceae; genus Sediminibacterium. Next base: position 12,719 of record JBBAKI010000014.1, read on the forward strand.
TCAGATGCAGCAACAATTACGTCATCGGAAATATAATAATAAGCGGGCCTAATACCGTGTGCGTCACGCATCACAAAACTACTTCCGTTACCAAGTAAACCACCAATGGTGTAACCACCATCAAACAGTGGCGTAGCCTGCTTTAAAACATCGGTTATATTTGCAGCATTCGGATTTTTATCATCTTCTTGTACTAAATAATGGTGCACCACTTCCATCATGGCAGCTAAATCACTTTGCTTTTGAAAAGGTCCTGGTTCAAAATTAATTTTAGCAAATAAATCGTCTGTATTTACGAGGTTAAAATTACCTGCAAGGGCTAAATTTTTTCCTGGAGAAATATTTCTTTTAATAAATGGATGACAAAATTCAACATTGTTTTTTCCTTGCGTACCATATCTTAAATGTCCAAGCAACAATTCACCTAAAAAAGGCAAATGGCCCTTCATTAAACCCGGATGACTTTTAATTTCTGGTTGGTGCTTTTCTAATTCCTGAATTTCTTGACCTATGGTATAAAATAAATCTGCAATAGGCTGTGTGGCGCTGCTGCGCATTCTGTGCAAATAGGGATTGCCTGGTTCGGTATTTAATTTAACGGATGCAATACCTGCGCCGTCTTGGCCACGATTGTGCTGTTTTTCCATTAACAAATACAGCTTATTTAGCCCGTAAGTTACGCTACCATACTGTTGCAGGTAGTAAGAAAAAGGCTTTCGCAAACGAATAAAAGCAAGTCCGCATTCGTGTTTGATATCGTCGCTCATGGTAGGTATAAATGAGAAGTGGCGAAGTTAATAACTTCGCCACTTCCTTACAATTAAATATTGTAGGTATTTTATCTTTTATTTCGCTGCCAATTTCTCTGCTAACCATAAATATTCGGTGGTAAAAGTGTCTACCGCTTTTTGAAAGCTAGGATCCGTTAATTCGCCTTCCGGAGAGAATTTTTTATCTAAAAAAGGGATTAACAGCATATTGGGCGCCGCAATACCAAATAAACCAGGAACCAAAAGCAACAATTGCTGGCTTGCTCTGGCACCGGCTAGCGCACCCGGAGAACCCGTTACGAGCCCAAAGGCTTTACGGCTTTGCTTGGGGAAATGGTCTAATAGGTTTTGAAGGGCCGCCGAATAACTTCCATTGTACTCAGGTGTCACTAATATAAAGGCATCTGCCGCAAACATTTGATTGGCCAGTGGTTTTAGATGGTCAGGTGCCTGATCGGGTGAACCAATGACGGTATTTAATAAAGGCAAGTTCCACTCTCGCACATCTAATAATCCAATGTTGTGGCTTGAAATATTACGCAACTGCTTTTGCAAATAAAGCGCTACTCTATGCGTTACACTGCCCGTACGTGGACTTCCGGAGATGATTTCTATATTCATACTAATTTGTACCTATTTAATGATTCCGATGTATTTGTCTTTGTACTGATAAATTGCAACAGCATTTAAAATCACAAGCAATACACCAATACCAGGTGCTTGAGCAATTAACAATTCAAATAATAAAATGTTCACTGTAATTGGCGCTATTAGTAAAAGACCAAGTGCGCGTGAAGGTTTTAAAAATAATAATAAACCAACAACCACTTCAATCGTTTTAATCACCAATAAATATTTAGTTGGATAAAATAAATCAAAGAAAGCTTTTACATTTCCTGTTGGAGCTGGCATTGGTAAAAAATTGAAAAAATAATTAGCACCAAATACTACAAATACAAGGGCTAACAATAACGAAGGAAGTTGTTTTAAAATGTTCATAGGGTTTGTTTAAATTTAATAAAAAAAAGTTAATTACCACTGCATAGGTACTTCGATAACGAGTAAAGAAGCGTTTGCAGTAGCAGTGAATTCAAATGCATCGGTTTCTGTAATGGCAATCGCATCTCTTGCATTCAGTTCCTGCTCACCAATTTTTACTTGGCCGTTCACTACTATGAGATACACACCACTGCCTGACTTGTGAAGGTTGTATGTCTGCGTTAGATTGCTTTCAAAGTAACCCAAAGAAAACCAAGCGTCTTGGTTGATCCAAACAGCGCTGTCATTGTTAGGTGCTACAACTGTTTGAAATTTATTGACACGGTCTAACGCACTATACGTTTGCTGCTCATAGCGTGGTTTGATATTTTTTTCTTTTGGAAAAACCCATACCTGAAATAATTTAACGGGCTTATCATTATTAGCGTTGTACTCACTGTGTTGAATACCAGATCCGGCACTCATAATTTGGACATCGTTAGCTCTAATAATTTCATCTCGGCCCGAAGAGTCATTGTGGTGGAGGTCGCCCTCTAAAGGGATGGTTACAATTTCCATGTTATCATGCGGATGCATGCCAAAACCCATGCCTGCCTCAATATGATCATCATTGATAACACGGAGTGCACCAAAGTGAACACGTGCAGGGTTATTGTATTGACCAAAACTAAAATAGTGGTAGGTATCTAACCAATCAAATTTTACGTGGCCTCTATTTGCTGCTAAATGTAATTCTATTTTCATACGTTTTATTTTATGTGTATGTACATCTATTGTTTTAAAAAATATTAAATTTCTGTTGCTCTTAATTTTTCGAGTAAATGATTCAGTTGTTCTGCTTCTTTTTGCGTGATGGTTTGAATAGATGAGTGTAGCTTATTAAGCTTACTGGTACTGGATTCTAGGATAGACAACCCACTTTTAGTAATGCTAATTAGGGTTTCTCTTTTATCCGATTCAGACACTGTTCTTTTAACCAATTTTTTAATTTCTAGCCTGTCTATGATACGGGGTACGTTAGAACTTTTCTCTATCATACGTCTGCCAATATCTTTGACACAAAGCTGTTCGGGATATTTTCCCTTTAAAATTCGGAGCACATTGTACTGTTCGTGGGTAAGATCAAAGTCCTTCAACTCCTTGCTGGCAGTTCTTTTTAGCCACCATGCGGTGTACAAAATATTAAGCGTAGCTTTTTGGGATTCGCTCGAAAATTTGTTGGTTAAAAGGGCGTTTTCTAGTTTCACAACACAAATGTATGTATATACATCTATTTTGCAAAATTTTTTTATGTGGGGGTGCTATGGGGCGCAAACAAAAGCGCCCCACCTTGCAGGTGGGGCGGCATATTTTTCGAAAATTTCAACCCTTATTTTCTATCAGCTGTAGCCTTAGCAGCCGCCGCTTTCCAATCGTTAAGCCCATCGCAACCTGCGTAGTCTTTATCGATAGATACATAATAAGTAGGAATATGATCTTTAAACCATTTTTCTAGTACTGCCGATTTTTTTTCTTCTATAGCACGCTGAGAAATACGGTTGTAATCGTCAAGCATATTTTCACGGTGAGGCTCTGTTCTGCGCTTTAAATAAATTAGGCGAACAGCTTTACGAGAACGCTCATCGGTGTAGGTTTGAGGGGCGCTGTACTGACCAGGCTTTAAATTTTTAAGTGCCACTACCATGTCTTTGTCTAACATGTCAATGGTTAAAAATACGCTTCCGTTAGGACCCGCTACAGAGCCTGCACTAAACTTACTGTTTTCGTCGTCGCTAAATTTGCTTACCGCTTCATTAAATGAAATTGAACCAGCTAGTAATGCTTTTTTAATAGAATCTAATTTAACAGTCGTTTCTTTAATTTCATCTTCTGTTACTGGAGGTATACGTAAGATATGTCTTACAACGGCTTCGTCGCCACTGCGGCTTACGAGTTGTATAATGTGTAACCCAAATTTAGATTTTACAACAGGAGAAATCTGACCTTCTTTTAAACGAAAGGATGCCGACAAGAAAGCAGGGTCCCAGGTTTTTTCATTTCTATTAAGCGTGTATTGTCCACCTGCATCTTTACTTCCTGGATCTTCAGAATATAATTTTACAAGCTGCTCAAATTTTTGTTTGCCAGACTCGACTTGTCTTTTGTAATCAAGCATTTGCTTGGCTACATATTCTTCCACGTCTTTATTGGCTTTAGGGATGACTACAACCTGGCTAATTTCAACTTCACTCTCGTAAAATGGCAAACTGTCTTTAGGAATTTTTGCATAGTAAGCACGCACTTCGTTAGGCGTAATTTTTACATTGCCTACAATTTTCTTTTGCATTTCTTCGGCCAATTTTTGGTCTCTAAATGCTTCTCTAAAATCTTCCTTTAATTGATAAATGGTTTTACCAGCAATTTCTTCTAGTAAATCTTTAGAACCATATTGTTGAATAGCGCCTCTAATTCTATTGTCTAGTGCTGCATCAATATCGTCTTCACTAATTTTTAATGAATCTTTTTGACCTTGTAGTACAAGCGCTTTTTGAATCAGCTGCCCTTCTAAAATTTGACATGCTGTAGGAATGATAACGTTTTCTTGACCCTGCGCCTGACGTTTTAAATCTGAAATTGCATTTTCAATATCTGATCGCAAAATAATTTTATCACCTACCTGTCCTACAATTTTATCGGCAATCACTTTTTTAGACTGTGCTGCAACATTCGTTGTAAACAAACCTACTGCGGCAAACAATACTACAAACAAGTATATTTTTTTCATAAAAATCTAATAGTTAGTCAAATGTACTAAAAGCGCAATCCCGACAACAGGGTCGGGATCGCTTTTAACAAAATTTATAAGGTACGTTTTACTTCCTCTTCTTCAAAGGCTTCAACAATATCCCCTACTTTAAGGTCAGTAAAGTTTTTGATGGTTAAGCCGCACTCCATATTGGATGCAACTTCTTTGGCATCATCTTTAAATCTTTTAAGACTTCCAAGTTCGGCTGCTTGTCCTTCTCCCTTAGGATACTCAACGATACCGTCTCTGATAATTCTAATTTTACTGTTACGGCTAATTTTACCATCAAGCACAAAACAACCGGCAACGGTGGCTTTATCAAATTTATATACTTCACGTACTTCAACGTTGGCAATAATTTTTTCTTGGTACTTAGGTTCAAGCATACCTTCCATCGCGCTCTTGATTTCATCAATGGCGGTGTAGATGATAGAGTATAATTTAATTTCAACGCCTTCATTTTCTGCAAGTTTATTTGCTTGCATAGATGGACGAACGTTAAAGCCAATAATGATCGCATCAGATGCAGCAGCAAGTAGTACATCAGATTCTGAAATCTGACCCACCCCTTTTAATACCACTCTAATAGCAACTTCGGCAGTCGAAAGTTTTTGTAATGAATCGGAAAGGGCTTCGACCGAACCATCCACGTCACCTTTAATGATGATGTTTAATTCTTTAAAATTACCTAGTGCTAAACGTCTGCCAATTTCATCAAGCGTGATATGTTTTCTAGCACGTAAACCTTGCTCACGCAATAATTGTGCACGTTTGGTTGCTACCTCTTTTGCTTCTGCTTCGTCTGTAAATACTTTAAATTTCTCACCCGCTTGTGGTGCACCATTTAAACCAAGTATCACTACTGGTGTAGATGGAGGCGCTACTTCAATACGCTGGTTACGCTCATTAAACATCGCTTTAACACGACCATAATTTTGTCCAGAAACAATTAAGTCTCCTTGACGAAGCGTACCATTTTGTACTAAAATAGTTGCTACATATCCACGACCTTTATCTAGAGATGCTTCAATAATCGTTCCAGAGCCTTCTTTGTTAGGGTTGGCTTTTAAATCTAATAGTTCAGCTTCTAATAATACTTTTTCTAAAAGCGCATCAACATTTAAACCTTGTCTAGCAGACAATTCTTGGTTTTGGAATTTACCACCCCAAGCTTCTACTAAAATGTTCATTTGAGAAAGCTGCTCGTATATCTTTTGCGGATTCGCTCCGTCTTTATCAATCTTGTTCACCGCAAAAATCATTGGTACGTTTGCAGCTTGTGAGTGCGAGATGGCTTCTTTTGTTTGAGGCATCACGGCGTCATCGGCAGCAACTACAATAATTGAAATGTCGGTTACTTTAGCACCACGCGCACGCATTGCGGTAAACGCTTCGTGACCCGGTGTATCTAAAAACGTAATAGCTTTTCCTGTTGGCGTTGTTACCTCATAAGCACCAATGTGCTGTGTGATACCACCGGCTTCACCTGCTACCACATTTGCATTACGGATATAATCTAGTAATGAAGTTTTACCATGGTCAACGTGTCCCATGATGGTTACAATTGGCGCACGCTCTACTAATGACGATTCATCATCCTCATCTTCATCTTCATCAAATTCGTCGGCGTCATCAATCCCTATAAATTCTACTTCAAATCCAAATTCACTTGAAACGAGTTCAATAACTTCGGCATCCAAACGTTGGTTGATAGAAACCATGATACCAAGGTTCATACATTTTCCAATAACGTCTGCAAAGCTTACGTCCATTAAATTTGCCAACTCACTTACGGTAACAAATTCTGTTACTTGTAGTTTGTTGTCTTCTGTCATTTCACCCATTGCTTCAGCTGCTTCGTCACGCTTGGCTCTACGGTATTTCGCTTTTAAGCTCTTCCCTTTTCCGCCCGAACCTGCAAGCTTCGCTTGGGTTTCTCTGATCTTTTCTTGAATTGCTTTTTGATCAATTTCTTTGTCTTCGACAGGGGCACGTTTACCTCTATCAGTTCTATTTCCACCTCTGTTACCCCCTGGTCCGCCACCTCTATTAAATTGGCCACCGCCGCCGCCACCTTGGCTATTTCTGTTGTTGGCAGCAATAATAGGTCTGTTAGGACCACTTACCGGTTTACCATCTGCGCCAAGTGTTGGTGCAACAGGTGCAGGTTTACCATCTACAGGAATACGTTTGCGCTTGCGCTTTTCGTCTCTAGCCGCTGGCTTAGGACGCGTATCACTATTGATAGGTAATTCAATTTTTCCTAAAATTTTAGGCCCTTCTAATTTGTCAGCTCTAATATTTTCGATCGTAGGAGGAGCATCATCTTCAACCTTTGTTGCAGGCGCTGGTGCGACTACAACAGGATCAGCTAGTACCGGTGCAACTTCCACCACTTTTTTCTTGGTAGTTTTAGCAGCTGGTTTTTCTACCTCTTCGGCTGGTGCGTCACCTGTTTTTTTCTTCGCCGCTTTTTTAGGACGTGTAGAAGAATCAATCGCAGATAAATCGATTTTATGAATCACTTTTGGCGACTCAATTTCTGGGGCCACTGTTTTTTCTACTGCGGGCGCTTTTACTTGTGGAGCTGGAGGCGCAGGTGCTACAACATCAGCTACTGGCTCTTCCTTGCGCACTTTTTTATCTTCTTTTTTTGCAAAAGAAAGATCTTCTTCATCTCTTTTTTTCTTAGGCTCTGCCTGCGCAGAAACCTTAGGTATCTCTACCTGATCGGCTTTGTTTTTTGCAACTTTATCTCCTTGGAACTCTGCTTGTAAAGCATAGTACTGGTCTGATGAAAGTTTTGCCGTAGGCTTTAACTCATCACGACTAAAACCTTTTTTCACTAAGAACTCAACCAAGGTATCTTGGCCAATGTTGAACTCTTTAGCGGCGGCTAACAGTCTGGGTGTTTTCAATTCTGACATTCAGTGTTTTTTAGTCCATTCGTTCATTGAAATATGCCACAGCGTATGAACGCTTCTGCTGTGGATCCTTGCCGTAATAAGGGCAAATATAGTTAACTATACGCTGCTTAAGCTTCTTCGTCAAATTCGGCTTGAAGCACTTTAAGTACATCTTCGATGGTTTCTTTTTCAAGGTCGGTTCTACGCTCCAGTTCTTCCGCAGTTAGGTTTAAAATACTGCGAGCAGTATCACAACCAATACGCTTAAACTCATCAATCACCCAAGCCTCAATTTCATCGCTAAATTCTTCTAAATCAATGTCAAATTCATCAACTATTTCTTCATCTTCTCTAAATACGTCAATTTCATAGCCGGTTAACTCACAAGCAAGCTTGATATTTACCCCTCTTCGGCCAATAGCTAATGAAACCTGGTCTGCTTTTAAAAACACTTCTGCGTGCTTTTTATCATTGTCTAACTCCATGTAGCTAATTTTAGCTGGGGTTAAAGAACGTTGAATTAAGAGTTGAATATTAGTGGTGTGGTTAATCACATCAATGTTTTCATTTTTTAATTCACGCACAATGCCATGAATACGAGAACCTTTCATACCCACACAAGCACCTACTGGATCAATACGGTCATCGTAACTTTCTACGGCTACCTTAGCACGCTCTCCTGGATCACGTACAATCTTTTTGATCGCAATTAAACCATCAAAAATTTCTGGTACTTCAATCTCTAATAATTTCGCTAAGAAGAGTGGACTTGTTCTAGATAAAATAATAACTGGTGTATTATTTTTAAGATCAACACGCGCTACAACAGCTCTAATGTTTTCACCTTTTTTGAAATAGTCTTGTGGAATTTGTTCCGACTTTGGTAAAATAAGTTCGTTGCCTTCTTCGTCTAAAAGCAATACTTCTTTTTTCCAAACCTGGTAAACTTCTGCACTGATGATATCACCAATACGATCACCATATTTTTTAATGAGTACGTTCTTTTTAAGATCGCTAATACGACTTGCTAAAGTTTGCTTAGCAGCCAAAATAGCTCTTCTTCCAAAGTCAATCATATTGATTTCTTCATACACATCTTCACCTACTTCAAAGTCGGGTTCAATTTTAGTAGCATCGCTGTAACCCACTTCAGATAAGGGATCTATCACTTCACCATCTTCAACAATAAGTCGACGACGGATAATTTCTAAGTCACCTTTTTCGGCGTTAACGATAACGTCAAAGTTATCATCACTACCATATTTTTTGCGGAGTAATGTTTTAAAAACATCTTCCACCACTTTCATCATAGTGGGACGATCAATGTTCTCGGCATCTTTAAATTCCTGGAATGCTTCGATGAGGTTAATACTAGCCATAACGCTTTATTTAAAGTTTCAAAAGTTTTAAAATTTAATTTGAATCATTGTTGATTTTATAGTTGAAAACGGAATCACGAGTTGTTGTGTTACCATTTTTTTTCCTTTTCCTTCTGTGTGTTCTACAATAATATCAGCCTCTGCCACTTCTAATAACAAACCCTCTTTGCTGGTACCATCGTTAAATAATACTTCAATATTTCTACCTTTATTTTTTACATACTGACGATGTAATTTTAAAGGTTCATCTAGTCCGGCAGAAGAAAGTTCCAAAGAGAAATCTCCTTCTGGATAATAGCCTTCTTCTTCTATCAGCTTATATAGTTGCTTATTAAAACGAACACATTTTTCAATAGCAATACCCTGGTCGCCATCCAAATACACTTTAATATTGTTAGTAGGCTTAATCCTTACAGAAACCAAAAAATAGGTAGGCTCCTCTTTTAAGAGCTGTGCTATTAAGGCCTCAATTTTTGCTATTTGTAATTCAGTTGACATATTAAAAAAGAAGAAGGGAACGGTAGCCGTTCCCTTCAATTGTTTCATTTTCTAATGCAAATATAGTGATTTTAGGCCTAAACTTCCAAATTTTGCTTTTGTAGAGTCCTTACCTTTGTAATCTATTACGCTTAACGTTATGATGAAAATTATATTCTACTGTTTCCTATTTTATGCCATCTACCGCTTTGTATTTAATGTGGTGGTGCCTGTAAGTAAAGCTAGCTCTCAAATAAAAAGCACCTTAAAAGAAATGCAGGCGCAACAAGCCGCAGCAGCTAGGGCACAACAAGAACAAGTTGCGCAGGCCCAAAGACAGACTAAAACAGAAGTGCACAAGCCTGCTGCTAAAGAAGATTACATTGATTTTGAAGAAGTTAAGCCTTAAAGGCCCAGATCCAGCACAGACAAGCCCCCACTTAAAAATAGGGTTTGCAAGCCGGCTTTTTGAGCGCCCTCTATATTGCTGATCGTGTCGTCAATAAATAAAGTTTGCGCGGGGTCTAGCTTTGCATCTTGAATAACCGCCTCAAAAGCAGCAACTTCTGGTTTTCTTTGCCCTAGTGTATGGGAATAATAAGCCGTTTTAAAAAAGTGCTCAAAGCGCATGTCAAGGCCTAATTGAGGGGCCAATTGCCTATATATTTTTATAAATGAATTGTAATGAATGGCATTTGTATTAGAAAATAAATATATATTATACTTGCTTTTAATTTGACTGAGCCAGTGCAAGCGCTCTACCGGAAAATCAAGTAACATGGCATTCCAGGCTGTTTCTATTTGGCTATTGGTGAGGGATAAACCGGTGGCTTCCCTTAGGGCCTCGTAAAAACCCTCCGGTTCAATGGTGCCCACTTCTAGATTTTCAAATAATGGGTTGGCTGCATACTGGGTATAATAAGCATCAAAATCTACAACACCTAGATCTTCAAAAGCTTTTCGCGTTAATTGGTAATTGATATTAAGGAGCACACCGCCTAAATCAAAAATGATATTTTTTACAGGAGTAACCATGCTGCAAATTAAGGGCATTATTTTTTACAAAATGATGAGATTGATGCCCTGCGTTAGGGCTAAATATTTTACATTTGCCGCTCATGATTATTTGGGCAACCAAATTTTCAGGGCCTATAGCTCAGTTGGTTAGAGCACCTGACTCATAATCAGGGGGTCCC
>JBBAKI010000015.1:0-20652 GCA_040403595.1 Sediminibacterium sp.
ATGATGGCATACCGGATAGTGTTGAAAAAGGTCCAAATGGTGCAACACCTGTAGATACTGATGGTGATGGTATTCCAGATTACAGAGACACGGATAGTGATAATGATGGCATACCGGATAGTGTTGAAAAAGGTCCAAATGGCGCAACACCTGTAGACACTGATGGAGATGGAATACCAGATTACAGAGATTTAGACAGTGATGGTGATGGTGTTCCGGATGCTACAGAAAAAGCGGAGGGAACCAATCCAGTAGATCCTTGTTCTTTAAATGTAAGAAGTCAGACGCTTACACCAAGTGCTTCATGGATGAGTGCAGATTGTAACAATGATAAAATTCCAAATGGTGAAGTAATGCTTGTTACTAAACATGCAACCAAACCAGTTTTACAATCTGACGGTACATTCAAATATGTATATACTGTTGTAGTAAGAAACACAAGGCCAGAAACGATTACCAATATCACACTCAAGGATGATTTAAGTAAAGTATTTACTTCTCCTATGAGTTTTGCGGTAACAGGTTACACGGCAAGTGGCACACTAATTAAATCAGCTAATTATGATGGTAGATCTAATATTGATTTAGTAACTAGTGCTAGTACATTAGTTGGTTATGGAAAAGATTCTGTAACAATTAGTGTAACCGTTAATCCAAATGGTTTTGTAGGCGATGTTAATAATATGGCGGATGTAACGGCTACAACTAAGTGGGGCAATGTATCCAGACAATCTATCGATACCGTTTTATCTGGTGGAAGAGTAAGTGGTGCAGGTCTTGCAAATAAAGTGGCTATACCAAGAATTGATTTAGTAATTGCTGGCGGTTTCTCTCCAAACAGAGATGGTATTGATGATAAGTTTATCATTTTAAAACCAGGCGGAACAACTATTAAATTACAAATCTTTAATAGGTGGGGTAATGTTGTTTATCAGAACAATAATTATCAAAATGAATGGGATGGTAGAGGCATAGGTAATATGTTAGGTCAAGATTTACCTGCTGGTACTTACTACTATTCTGTGATGGCAATATTGCCTAGTGGCGAAGTCAAGAAATTTGCTGGACCAGTAACCTTAATTAGATAATTTGATACATATGAAATTTTTAACAAGGACATATTATTTTTCTTTATTGATAGCAGGGGTCATGCTGGTGCAAGATGTAGTTGCTCAAACCGAGCCTATGTATTCGCAGTACATGTATAATATGCTTTCTATTAATCCTGCTTATGCTGGTAGTAGAGAAGTGTTAAGTATGAATATGTTTCATCGAAAACAGTGGGTAGGTATTGCTGGTGCGCCGCAAACCACATCTATCACAATGGATCAATCTTTTAATGATAAAAAAGTAGGGTTGGGGATTCAGATGTATGATGATAGGTTAGGGGTAGAAAGAGCGCAAGGTGTAAATGCTATGTGGAGCGCTAGGGTACGAATTTCAGAAAATGGAATTTTATCGGGCGGTTTGCAATTTGGGGCCATGAATTATAGGGCAGATCTTACAAAAGTAGAAAATAGATTTACACCAGGAGATCCTGCTTTTTCTCAAAATTATAGCAAGTGGCTTCCTAGTGTAGGGCTTGGGCTTTTTTACAATACCGATAAATTTTATATTGGAGCTTCGATGCCTAATTTAATGCGTACTAGGTTGGCTACTTTTGATATGATAAAATCTGGTATTCGAAATGTAAATGACATGCATTTTTTTGCAACAGCTGGCTACGTGTATGAGATTAATGAGCAAGTTAAGTTTAAGCCATCTGCAATGGTTAAAGTAGTTTCTGGTGCGCCTATTCAATATGATTTTAATGCAAATTTCTGGCTTAAAGATATCATTGGATTTGGTGTTTCATACCGAACAAAAGATGCGGTATTAGGCATGATTGAACTGCAAGCAAATAGAAATTTCAGAATCGGGTACGCCTATGATGTCCCTGTTTCTGATTTAAAACTATATACGATAGGTACGCATGAAATCATGCTCAGATACGAGTTTAGTAAGGATAAAACCAATATTAAATCAACCAGGTATTTTTAAGATTATTGAAACGAATTAACATGACCAGATTTAAATTATATACATTACTCACTTTTGTTTTTTTAGCTAGCCATTATTATGGATCTGCTCAAGTTGCAAAGCCAAAAACGTCTTTACTAACTTTAGCTAAAACTGAAATGGGTCAGCTCAGGTATGCGTATGCCATTCCATTTTTAAAGAAATACATTAAAGAAGGAAAGGTAGATAGTGCTAGTTTGTCAATGTTAGGTCAGTGTTATAAAATGCAAAATAGATTTGATAGTGCTATTTATTTCTATCAAAAGTTAGATTCATTAATCCCAGTTCAGTCAAACGAATTAGCAGAACTCTATGCAACTGTTGGTCATTATGATCAAGCCATTCGTTCGTATCAGAAATTAATTTCTATGCAATCTGATAAGTCAACGGCATTGTATAGTATGTATGAACGCAGGTTACAAGGTTTTTTAACGCGATCTAAATATGATAAAGATTCTTTAGACTATCAGGTTAAGTATTTAAATATCAATACGCCCTATAACGAGTTTGGTGCTGCTTTATTAGATAGTGGTTTTGTGTTTGAGTCAAATAGAGCCAAAAAAGTAACCAATTCAAATGAGTTTGGTTGGGATGGTCTTCCTTTTACAAAATTATATTATCAGCTTAGCACAAATGGCATCGATTCTGATAGTATTATTTATGCCAATTGGAAAGAAAAAAAGATTAACAAAGGGATAGCAGATAAAACACCTTCTTTAGTAAATGATAACCGCTCTTTGCAAAATCAATTTGATTTACAAAAATTAAATGGTGCGCCAAAAGTGGAGTCTCCATTATTTGCCCCAGGATTTGCAGGTAATTACAATTTTGGTTCTATCTCGTTTACCGCAGATGGTATGCAAGCTTTTTTTACCCGTAACGAAGCAAATGCAAAAGGTATTAAGCAATTAGAAATTTGGAGTACCAAGCGTGTAGCCAATGGTTGGACAGCGCCTGTTAAATTATATTTTAACAATCCAGCTCACTCATATTTTCATCCTGCTATTACACCCGGTGGCGAGCGATTGTTTTTTGTAAGTGATCAGCCCGGCGGTATTGGCGGCACAGATATTTATTATGTAAATAAAAGAGAAGATGGGAGTTGGGATGCTACTGTTAATGCGGGTGCGGGTATTAACACCGCTGCTAATGAGCTTTTCCCTACTTTTTACGAAGGCAACTTGTATTTTAGTTCCAATGGTCATGAAGGCTTAGGTGGATTGGATATTTATAAATTCAAATCTACGGGTGTTGAAAATTTAGGAAAGCCTGTAAATAGTGAAAAGGATGATTTAGTATTTAGTGCTAGAGATCAAGAAGGATATTTTAGTTCTAACAGATACGGAAGTGACGATATATTTTCTTACGCGTATAAAATGGTTACCATTTCTATAAGTGGAGAAGTAACTATTGATAATTTAAAAAAGCCTGGATTGGTTGTTAAATTAATTTCTAAGGGTACAGAAGGTACTAAAGCTGGAACAGTTATAGATAGCATAATTACTGGGCCAACAGGTGATTATGCTTTTAATGTAAGGCCTAATCGTGAATACCAATTACTCATTGAAGACGGTAATGGTAATAAATCGGTTCAAGATATTGGATCTAATGGTTATGTTAATTTAAATAAAGATTTAGGACAATTTAATTTTGTTACGCCTAAAAAAGAAGTATCAGTTATTGTTAAACAAATAAGAACATTTACTTCCATTATTGATTCTTTAAAGTCTGTAACCAAAGATTATATTATGGTGCATCATGACTTTGATAAAGTAAATATTGTTAAACAGGACAAAAGAATATATAACGAATTACAAGACCGCTTACAAGATTTACGCGGTGTAACTATTGTTGTTGTTTCAGCTACGGATTGTATAGGTACAGATTCTTACAACGAAGCATTGTCTAGTAGAAGAACACAAAAAATCAAAAAAGATCTTGCTAAGTATGGAGGGAATCAGTTTGTGCTAATGCCTATTGGTGAAAAGCAACTTGTAATGGATTGTTCAGAGTTAGATAAAGACAAGAACAAGCAAGTTGAAAACAGATATAGTTATGTATTTGTAATCAAGTAGCGTTACTTTTCAATCACTTTAAACCGTGTAAACATATCTTCGGAATACCATTTTTCTTGGTGGGTTTTTTTTATCACTTCTTTATGTAGTGGAAGTTTATATGCAAAGCTGCGCATCAGTTCTTTGGATTCCCAAATGCTAAAAGTAGCTTGTTTTATAAATGGAACTTCACCAATACCCACCGATGTTATAAAACCAGGAGCACTTGCCATTTGACTTGCAATGGCGTCAACATGTTCCCAAAATCTTTTAAGGCCTGATAATTTTATGGTGGCTCTAGTGAGTACAGCTATTTTACCTTCATAGTCTGAATTTTTAGGAAGGTCACCAAAAACTTGTTTACCATCCCATAGTCCGTGCCCTTCAATGGGTTCTAATTCATAAATGGTTGGTGTAGCGTTAAATAGTTTCCACCAACCAGTAATAAATGTTGGGGTTGAGGTAGGAGCATCATACACTTCAAGTACCGCCCATCTATTCCAATCCGGATTTTTATCAAAAGTTCCATTTTTGCCGGTACCCATCAATTTCCAAAACGTAAGGCCCTTGGATAGCCATAATGGAAATCTAAATAGCGCCATCGATAAAAACCCAGCCCAGCCTAACCAACTAGGGTAAACAACGATAGAGAGTCTTACATACATATTGGTAAGGGGTTTGTAGGTGGTTTATTGGTTGAATCTTGTAAATTGCTATCCCATTCATGAAAAGATTTCATCCGATACTATTTGTTGTTTTTTGTGCCCATGCTTTGCGTGGAATTGCGCAAACAAGCACAGATACCATTTGGTCTTATCAGTTGCTAACAAAGATACAGGCCCTACAACAAATAAATACAGGGTTTCCTCCCGGGATTTTCCCGTCCACTAGGGTATATGCTTTCAATAAAAATAACATTAAAAACGACCCCAATGTTTTTTTTACGGGTCTTATTGTGCTCACGCTCAAAAAGTATCAGAAGCAGTGTACGCCTTTTCAACAAGGGATGATTCATCAAATTGTAAAAGAAGGATTGTCATCGGTAGAGTTGTTTAAAAATAGGCAGGGGAGAGACACCTATAATTTTTGGCGTACCGATACCCCACAAATTTTTCCAAATGCCGGTTGGCTTAATAGGTTTGATAAATCACAATCGTTACCTGACGATTGTGATGATACCGTTATTTTATTATGGGCTCAGGAAGTTACACGGGAGCGCGCAGCTGCCATTCATGACACCATGCAGCTATTTGCCAATACAAAGGGTAAAACCGTAAAAAATACGCTTACAGCTTTTGCTACATTACCAGCATACTCTACTTGGTTTGGTAAAAAAATGCCTATCGATTTTGACATGGCGGTACTTTGTAATGTACTCAGCTTTGTAAATACCTACGATTTAAAATGGACTAATTCTGATTCGGCTTCTTTACATCTGATTACAACTGCCATTCAAAACAATTGGTATATGCGTAAGGCTAATTTTATTGCACCGCATTATGCTAAGCCGGCGGTTATATTATACCATCTTGCACGTTTATTACAAGCAGGTAAGCAGCAAAATATAGAGGAGTTAATTGCGCTTAAACCTGTCTTATTAAAGAATACAGATTCGCTACTTGCCATAAGTATAGATCCACTAGAAACCGTTTTATTACAATCGGCGCGCATGCATTTTGGTGGAATTAAAAGTGCCGAAGCTACAAATATTGATGCTGCGCAAACCATCGATGCATCCGCCATCGAACAAAGTACCTATCCATTTTTTATTGCTAATATGGCTTCTATGCTGCCCAATCCGTTAAAGCGGCCGTTGAGTAAATTGGCGATTGCAAAGTTTGAATACCGTTGCCCTGCTTATAACCTGGCATTATTATGGGAAAATAAGCACTTGTATGTACCTTTGCATAAATAGAAGGTTTTATGGCGGTTCATGAAAAAGCATACCATCAAATTATTCAGGAATTTGCAAATTCATCTGTTACCCTTGTAGCGGTGAGTAAACTAAAGCCTGCTTCCGAAATTGAGGCGCTTTACAAATTAGGGCAAGTCGATTTTGGCGAAAATTATGTGCAGGAACTTGTTGAAAAACAGGCGGTGTTGCCCAATAATATTAACTGGCATTTTATTGGTCATTTACAAAGTAATAAAGTCAAATACATTGCTCCATTTGTGCACCTGATTCATGGGGTAGACAGTTTAAAATTACTACAAGAAATAAACAAGCAAGCCCTAAAAAATAATCGTGTAATCGATTGTTTGTTACAAGTGCATATTGCCAAAGAGGAAACAAAATTTGGCATGGACGCACCCGAATTATCTTATGCATTAGAAGCTGCTAAACATTTACCCAACGTAAACATTAGAGGGCTGATGGGTATGGCATCCTTTTCTGATGATCAGGATGTAGTTGCTTCTGAATTTAATTACTTGCACGAGCTATTTACAACGCATCACTTTAATGTACAACCAACCGCTGTATTAAGTATGGGCATGAGTGCTGATTATGCACTTGCCATTAAATCAGGTAGCAACATGGTTAGAATCGGAAGCTTACTGTTTGGGGCTCGTCAATAATCAATTACTTTTTGGTACCCGCGTAGTCAAATACCAATTGGCAAAATGCTTTAACGCCCAAATCAAATCCTGATTCATCTATGAAAAAATCTGGAGTATGGTGTAATGACGCTTCTGAAGGTTTCATTCCTTTTGGCATAGCACCTAGGTAAAAGAAAAAGGCAGGTGTGTGTTCTCCAAAAAATGAAAAGTCTTCGGCGCCCGTATCCCAATCTCTTTCTTTTACATTGCCTTTACCTGCGGCCGTTTCTAAAAACGGTACCGTAAGTTTTACAAGGGCAGGATCGTTATAAGTAACCAGCGTTTTGGTACTAATGGTAACATCTGCAGTAGCGCCAACGCTTGCTGCAATATGATGTACGGTGTTTTTGATGCGCTCGTGTAATTCTTTTTGCATGGCAGGATCAAGGGTTCTAAGTGTACCTATCATTTCACAAGACTCCGGAATAATATTGTTACGCACACCACCATGAATTGCGCCAATGGTAATAACAACAGGTGCTTTGGTAAGTTCCATTTGTCTGCTCACAATATTTTGTAGGCCTTGAATAATTTGAGCAGATGCCGCAATAGGATCCACACCAGTCCATGGTTTTGAGCCATGTGCGCCTTTGCCGTTCACGACAATTTTAATCCAATCTGAAGAAGCCATAAAGCCCTGTGCCTTGTACTGAATTTCGCCAACAGGCACTTCAGTTTTAATATGCATACCAAACACAACGTCCACTTTAGGATTTTCTAATACACCTTGTTTAATCATAAGTTGTGCGCCACCTTCTTCACCTTCTGGAGATCCTTCTTCGGCGGGTTGGAATAAAAATACCACCGTACCTGGTACGTCTGCTTGCATTTTTTTAAGCACAGTTGCCGTACCCATTAATATAGAAGTATGTGCGTCATGACCACAAGCGTGCATAACACCCACTTTTTGTCCATTGTATTCGGTAACTACTTTTGAGGCAAAGAATAAACTGTTTCTTTCGGTAACGGGTAGGGCATCAATATCTGCTCTTAGCGCTACCACAGGGCCCGGCTTACCACCTTTTAAAATAGCTACAACACCCGTATTAGCTACGTTTTCTTTTACCTCATAACCAATAGAACGCATGTAGTTGGCAATGTATTTACCAGTATTAAATTCACGGTTGCTAAGCTCTGGGTGTTCATGAAAATGTCTACGCCATGTTGTTAACTGAGGCGTTACTTCTGCTACTAATGCTGCATAGTTTGCAGGGGTAGAGCTCGCCACCGCTGTTTGTTTTTTTTGTGCTACTGCTGTAAGTGATATAACAGCAAGTAAAAAGGCTAGGGATACATTTTTCATGATAAAAAGTTTATAAAATATAGTTTAAAATTCGCCAAATACAGATCGTAAGGCATTTGAAATTTCACCAAGGGTGGCTTTTTTTTCTACGGCTTCAACAACTAGTGGCATGATATTATCAGTGCCTTTTGCTGCAGTTATAATAGCGTCTAAGCAAGCTGCAACCTTTGCATTATCTCTATTATTTTTGAGGGCATTAATTTTATCAATTTGTACCTGTCTAATACTATCATCTATTTTAAATGCAATAGTAGTAGGGGCTTCATCGATGGTAAATTTGTTGACGCCAACAATAATTTTTTCGCCAGATTCAATATCTTTTTGGTAAGCGTAGGCGCTTTTTGCAATTTCATCTTGCATAAAACCAGATTCTATGGCAGCTACACTGCCACCCATCGCATCTATTTTTTGTATGAGTTCCCAAGCTTTGTGTTCTACTTCTGCAGTTAAGCTTTCAATAAAATAACTACCCGCTAATGGATCTACGGTATCAGGCGCTCCACTTTCAAACGCAACAATTTGTTGGGTTCTTAAAGCGATACGTGCAGCTTCTTCGGTAGGTAAATTAAGGGCTTCGTCGTAACCATTGGTATGCAAACTTTGTGTGCCACCTAAAACGGCAGCAAGGGTTTGAATGGTAACGCGGCTAATATTATTAAGCGGTTGTTGCGCGGTAAGTGTGGCGCCGCCTGTTTGTGTATGAAAACGAAGCATCATGGCTTTAGGATCAGTGGCACCTAGTTCTTTCATGATAGAGGCCCACATAGTTCTGGCCGCTCTAAATTTGGCTACTTCTTCAAATAAATTATTGTGCGCATTAAAAAAGAAGGAGAGTCGTTTACCAAAAACATTGATGTCCATTCCTTTTTCGATCGCCGCTTTTACATAGGCTTTACCATTGCTTAAGGTAAATGCAATTTCTTGTACAGCAGTGCTACCAGCTTCTCTAATATGATAGCCTGATATAGATATGGTGTTCCATTTTGGCACATGTACACTACACCATTCAAAAATATCGGTAATGATACGCATGGATGGTTTAGGTGGATAAATATAAGTGCCTCTTGCAGCGTATTCTTTTAAAATATCGTTTTGTATGGTACCGTTTAATGCCATTAAATTGGCGCCTTGTTTTTTAGCAAGTGCTACATAAAAAGCAAGTAAAATAAATCCGGTTGCATTGATGGTCATGGAGGTACTCACTTTTTCTAGGTCAATACCTTTAAAAAGTATTTCCATGTCATCGATACTATCAATGGCAACACCCACTTTACCTACTTCGCCATCTGCTAATTCGTGGTCACTATCATATCCGATTTGAGTTGGTAAATCAAAGGCAACACTTAACCCCATCACCCCTTGTGATAGTAAATAATGGTAACGTTTATTGCTTTCTTCTGCGGTAGAAAATCCAGCATATTGGCGCATTGTCCAAAGTTTGCCGCGGTACATATCTGGCTGAACCCCTCTGGTATATGGGAACTGGCCAGGTTGCTCATTTTCTAAGGCCTGTTGTTTATCCGCAATATCTGATGCGTTGTAGACCGTTTTTATGTCGATGCCGCTATCTGTTTTTTTATTACTAGTGGAGCTCATTATAAAATTTGTTTTACTTCTAAGCTTAATACTTCGCTTACGAATTGATGCATGTCTCCAGACGGGTCATTTGCTAAAAAACTTATGAGTAATCTGTTAAGTTCTCCAGCATTAGAACCTACGGGTAGGGTTGCAGCTGCTTGGTGTATGAGTAAAATATTTTTTTCTTTAAAATTGGTAATGGCGTCCCAAGCTATTTTAGATACATATAATTGCTGGGTAACATTGTGTTCAAACTCTTCTTTAATGGTAGCTACAAGTAGTAGTTGTTGATCGGTAGAGGATATACTCGAACTACTTTTACCATCGTTTTGAAGACGGGTAATTAAACTCGGAACCGCAATGCGGTTGGCAAATAAAATGAGCCTTTCGTAAGCTTGTAATTTTAGAATTTTGGTATCCTTATCCACTGCTTTGGTGGCAACCCCAATTTTTTGTTGCAGATAAATAAGTATTGCTACAAATACCCCAATAATTACGGCAATGACAACAGTTAAAAAGGTTGTTGTATCAAGCATTTGCTAAATTTTATCAAAAATAAGGCAATCTGCGTTGCACTTAGTAGCTTTGCGTAAAATTAGATACTATGTCTAGCTCAACAATTACACAAACGGCTCCAGTAACCTTAACAGAGGGTGCTATAGTGGAAATTAAGCGCCTGATAGCTGAAGACGGCTTTGACACCAACCAGCGCCTTAGAATTGGCGTTAAAGGGGGAGGATGCAGCGGTATGACTTATGTGCTTGGCTTTGATTTACCCTTACCAGAGGATACACACTTTGAAATAGAAGGTATTGACTGTATTATGAATGGTAGCCACCAACTATACCTGTTTGGTATGGAAGTGGACTGGCAGGGTGGACTCAATAGCCGTGGATTTACTTTTAGTAATCCTAACGCAAGTAAAACTTGCGGATGCGGAACTTCATTTGCCGTATAATTTTCTTCAAATCTTCGTATAAAAAAAGCCTCGCAATTTGCGAGGCTTTTTTTATGAACGATGGAAGGTTCTTATTATTTAGCTGCTTTGCTTAGCTTTTTGTTCTTAGAAAAATCTACTAAGATTGGAGCTGCAACAAAGATAGAAGAGTACGTACCCGTGATCACACCCACTAACATTGCAAAGGCAAATCCTTTGGTTACTTCACCACCAAATATGAATAATATTAAGATGGTTAAGAATACGGTTAATGAAGTCATGATGGTACGACTTAATGTTTCGTTGATGGCTTTATTGATTACCGAAGCATTATCTAGGCTAGGGTGTAATCTGCTATCTTCTCTAATACGGTCGTATACAATAATGGTATCGTTCATACTAAAACCAATTACGGTTAACACGGCAGCAATAAAATGCTGATCAATTTCTAGCGGGAACGGTACAATGGTACGCGCAAAGCTAAAGATGATAAGTGTTACAAATACGTCATGTAATAAGGCAAAGATGGTTCCTAAAGAGTATCTCCAATCTCTAAAACGAATAAAGATGAACAAGCAAATCACAATCATTGCAATAACGGTTGCTTTTGTTGCACCTGCTTTTAAGTCGTCAGAGATCGTAGGTAATACGGTTTGAGAACTTTGCTTATAAGTAGATTCAAATTCTGTGAAAGTTAAATTAGCAGGTAATTGTTTTGCTAATCCAGTGAACAACATTTTTTCAACAAGTGAATCTACGTTGTTACCTGTTTCTTTGATTTTGAAAGAAGTGGTAATGTTTAATTGGTTGTTAGCGTTTACTGTTTTAATAATTGGCGCTTCACCAAATGTTGCTTTTAATGCATTTCTTACTTCTTCAACATTTACTGATTTGTCAAATTTTACTGTGTAGCTACGACCACCTGCAAATTCAACGCCTTCGTCAAATCCGTTAAAGAAACTAGCGACACCTAGTACAAATATGATAGCAGATAATGCGTATGCATATTTGCGGTATTCAATAAACTTGAAATGTGCTTTCTGGAAGATAGATCTAGAAATACCAGTAAAGTATTCTAAGTGTCTATTTTTATTGGTGTACCAGTCTGTAATTAATCTTGAAACTAGAATACCACAAAATAATGATAATAAGATACCAATAATTTGAGTAGTTGCAAATCCAAGTACTGGACCGAGTCCAAAGTAAGCTAAGATAATAGCAGTTAATAAGGTAGTGATGTGACCATCTAGTACTGGTGCTAGAGATCTTTTATATCCATCGGTTACCGCTAATGGATAGCTCTTACCTTTTGTAAGTTCTTCTTTGATACGCTCAAAAATAAGTACGTTGGTGTCTACCGCCATACCAATGGTAAGAACCAAACCGGCAATACCTGGTGCAGTTAATGTAAAACCTAGTGCACTTAAAATACCAACAGTAAATAATAAGTTGAGTATTAATGCAGCGTTGGCAACCCAACCAGCTGTATTAAAGTAAAGGAGCATTAAAGTAAAAATTACCAAGAATGAAATAAAGAAAGCAAGTCCGCCACCTTTAATAGATTCTTTACCTAGGGTAGGACCAACTTGTTGTTCTTGAACAATTTTAGCTGGAGCAGGTAATTTACCACTCTCTAAAATTTCAGATAAATCTTGTGCTTCTTTTAAAGAATAACTACCGCTAATTTGAGAGTTACCTGTTGTAATAGGCTCGTTCACATTAGGTGCAGAATACACGAAGTTGTCAAGTACAATGGCAATAGGTCTGCCCGCATTTTTAGTGGTCATTTTGGCCCATAAGTTGGTGCCAATTTTATCCATGTTCATTTTGATCGCAATTCTACCGCGATCGTCATAATCTTGAGCAGCATTAGAAATATGATCACCTTCTAATTCGGCCTGACCATTATCTAAAGTTTTGATTGCATATAAAGTAAGGATGTCTTTAAACTTAGGATCGGTACTTGCCTCAGATTTACCATACATGAATTGTAGGTTAGCTGGAAATTTGTTTTTAACAAAATCAATTCTTAAATAACCATTTAAAGTACCGGTGTCTTTAGATTGAATATAACCAATGGCAGCAGGGAATACTGGTTTACCAGTGGCATCGTTATAAGGTTGTGTGAACTGAACTAATCGTGCAATTGGATTGGCGTTAGCGCTATCTTTTAGTTTAGCTGTTGCTTTTTTAGAAGCAGTGTCTTTTACTGCAGCTGTATCAGCTACAACAGGAGCACCTTCTAACATATCTTGTACTGCTTTATCGGCAGCAACAATACCATTTTGTAAATCTCTGCTTTCAAAAGTATACACTTCAAAAAATTGAAGGTTAGCTGTAGATTGTAAATAAGAACGAACACGCTCTTTATCATTTACACCTGCTAATTCAATATTGATAATACCTTTTGCTGGATCAGGATTAATACTTGGAGAAGCAACACCAAAACGGTCAATTCTCGTACGTAAAATGCGGTAGGTATTGTTAAATGCAGCAGTTGATTGTGCAGTTAAATATTCGTTTACAACATTATCTAAAGCATCAAATTTCACTTTGCCATTACTGCGCGCAGCAAAGAAAGGAGCCAATGTTCCTGTAGGGTTTACTTTTTTGAATTCTTCTTCAAATAAAGTGATAAGATTAGCGCCACTGTTGGCTTTACGTGCTACAGCGTTGTCTAATGCTTTATTAAAGTTAGCGTCTTTGGTATAGTTAGCTAATGATTTAATTAAACCATCTAACCCTACTTCCATTGTCACACTCATACCACCTTGTAGGTCTAGACCTAACATCAATTCGCTTTCTTTAGCACTTCTGTAAGTAACTAAACCAAAAGCCAATTTGGTATCTTTAGTACTGTCTAATAAACGAAGTACTCTTTCCTTTTTAACTTCAGCTAAACTATCTGCATAATTAGCTTGCTTTTCTTTATCACCTGGATATTGTTGTTCTGGCGTTGGAAATCTTTTCATCCAAGCTTGCGCTTTTTCATCCATGGCTTTTTCATGTCCACGTACAAACCAGGTAAATGATAACTGGTATAAACAAATCAAAATCAGCGCTATCGCAAAGAATCGAACTAAACCTTTCAGTTGCATATTGGTAAGGGTTTACATAAATTTTTAGAGCGGCAAAGATAGGGGAATGCCTATAATATAGGCATGATCACCGCTTTTTTCATCTAACTTATTGAAAATCAATTATTTATCTAACATCTGTGAGGGAAACTTCAAAATAAAGTGGACTGTTAGCAGGAATTGATCCAGAACCAGTACATCCATAGGATAATGAAGAAGGAATCACCATTTTAATACGGCCACCTTTTTTAATCAGCGGAATACCTATTTGCCAGCCTTGAATAACGCCACTTAATAAAAAGCTAACCGGGTTAGCACTCGCATCAAACTGAGTTCCATTTAATAATTTTCCAGTGTAAACGGTTGATACGGTGTTTGTTAAAGCAGGTTGAGTGCCTAAGCCTGGAGCCATGATTTCATATAAAATACCACTTGGATGCTCTGTATAGGTAATGCCATTGGCTGTGCAATAAGCCACCATCGCGGCTTTTTCTGAAGCCACGGTTGCTGGAACACATGGCGTATCTGATTTACCGCATGCGCTCAATAAAAACGAGGCTAATACAAAAGCCAATAAAACATTTCTTTTCATAAGTAGTAGTTATAGTTGTCGCAAATTTAATAAGATAATACCCAAGTGCCTAAAAATCTTAATGGCTAATTTATGGGTTATTGGACTGGCGTTTTTGCTTGGCCAACAGCTCTTTGTATTGCTGTTCACTATTTTCCCAACTAAAACTGCGATACAGGTAGGCCATAAAAAAGGAAATAAGTAAGATGCCCGCAAAAAATACAAAACCACTTAGTTTGCTATTGGCTTCCATACTGGCTCTTGTATACCATCCAGAAAATACTACTACCCAAACTAGTAGACCAAATAGGAGGCCGGCAGATAGGCCAATTAAAAATGGACGCTTGCTTGTTTTTTGAGCGGCTCTGTTTTTAGCCCAAAAGTCAATAAAGTCTTTTTCTTGGTTGGTAAGCATGTTACAAAAGTAATTGATTGAATCAAGTTCTCCATCATACATTTGCAGATATATCAACACAAGGTTTGTGAAAGAATTAGCAGCGGTCAATAAATATTTATGGAAGTATAAAAGCCGGTTATTGCTGGGTACATTTTTTGTAGTGCTCTCTAATTTTTTTGCAGTAATAGCGCCACAAATTACCGGCTATGTGGTAAGTCAGGTGCAACAACATTTACCTGGTGCCACCAAATTTGCACACTTACAAACACACAGTTACCTCGTAAACATTTTAATTGATTGGCTAGATACTCGGCAAATAAGTTTTTCAAAACTCGTGGCCATTTGTAGTATCACCATTTTGCTTTTAGCGGTGTGCCGTGGCGTCTTCTTATTTTTTATGCGCCAAACCATTATTGTAATGAGTAGGCATATTGAGTATGATCAAAAAAATGAAGTGTATGCAAAATACCAAGCACTCGATGCGGAGTTTTATAAAACGCATAATACTGGCGATTTAATGAGCCGCATTACAGAAGATGTAAGTAGGGTTCGTATGTATACCGGGCCAGCTATTATGTATTTAATAAACCTGGTAACACTTATTGGGCTGGCACTTTATTATATGCTCAAAAAGGATGTAACCCTTACACTGTATGTGTTAGCGCCACTTCCAATTCTTGCGATTACCATTTATTTTGTAAATAGTATTATCAATAAAAAGAGTGAAAAAATTCAGGGGCTTTTGTCCAATCTAACCACCAACGCACAGGAAACGTATGCGGGCATACGAGTCATTAAATCTTTTGTACAAGAGAAAGCCATGTTTTCTTTTTTTGAAAAAAATAGCGAAGACTATAAAACAAATGCCATCGATTTAGCTAAAGTAGAATCTATTTATTTTCCATCTATGGCGCTTCTCATTGGACTAAGTACGGTGGTCACTATTTTTATGGGTGGTATGCAAGCATTGCATGATCCAAGCAGGGTAGGTGTGATTGTTGAGTTTGTTATTTATATTAATATGCTCACGTTTCCGGTGAGCGCTATTGGATGGACTGCTAGTATGATTCAGCGCGCAGCAGCTTCTCAAAAAAGACTCAATCAGTTTTTAGACATTAAAGAGGCAGTAGCGTCACCAAGCCATTCGGTACAACCATCAACAAATGCTGATATCGTTTTTGATAACGTAAATTTTGTATACAATCATACAGGTATTAAAGCCCTTTCTAATTTTTCACTCACCATAAAAAAGGGTGAAAAAGTTTTAGTGCTGGGTAAAACGGGTTCAGGAAAATCTACCCTCGCACAATTACTGCTTCGTTTTTATGATCCTACCTCGGGGCAAATAACACTGGGTGGTGTACCGCTTACTCAGTTTGATGTACAAGTATTACGCCATCAAATTAGTTATGTGCAACAAGATGTGTTTTTATTTAGTGATACCGTTGCAGATAATATTTCTTTTGGAAGCAAAGAACCGGCGGGTATGGAGGCTTTTAAAAAAGCAGCTGCATTAGCCGCCGTAGACCAAGAAATTGAAGGGTTTGAAAAAGGGTACGATACGCTTATTGGTGAAAGAGGTGTTACTTTAAGTGGGGGGCAAAAACAACGAATTTCCATTGCGCGTGCTCTTTTAAAAGCCCCCGAGCTACTTATTTTGGACGATTGTTTAAGTGCTGTGGATGCTAAAACAGAACATAAAATATTAAACAATTTGGCACTCTTTTTAGACCAAAAAACGGCCATTGTTATCACACACCGCATCTTTTCAGTAATTCAGTTTGATAAAATTATCGTGCTACAAGATGGGCGGATCATTGAAATGGGTACCCATCAATCTCTGTTGGATGCCCAGGGTTATTACGCCGAACTGTATCGGTTACAGCGAACCGAAAACGATGAATAAGCCACATTGGCGGCCGTTTTTCACATGTTATTCATAGTTTTTTCTAAAATTTTGCTTATTGCCAAACAATCTTATATTTGTTAAGCACATTAATCTAATACTTAAAACTTACAATTGTGGCATACGAGAATAACGAAAGGAAAATGGAAAGTGTTTACAGCAAAAGAATTAAAGCTGGAAAAAGAAGAACTTATTTCTTTGATGTAAGAGAAACAAGAGGTAGTGATTTTTATTTAACGATTACAGAAAGTAGAAAACGCGCCGATGACTCTGGCTACGACCGTCATAAAATATTTTTATACAAAGAAGACTTCAACAAATTTGTAAAAGCATTAGGCGAAGCAGTAGATTATGTGAAAACAGATTTAATGCCTGATTTTGATTTTGATGCTTTTAACCACGAGTACGAAGACAACGAAGGTCAAGAAGGTGGATACACACCTGCTGCTCCAGCTGCTACTGCGCCGGAAGCGCAAGTTGCTTCAGAACCTGCTGCTCCTGCTGTTGAAGAAGTGCCACCTGCCCCAACTCCTAAGCCGGATGTAAGTGCAGGCGATAACCTTAGCACCGAAGAGGTAGATAAGTGGTAGTATTTAAGTAATGTAAAATTTCGTTTAAATTTCTTTTAGCATCCAAATGTCACAACCATTGTGACCTGTATTTCCCATGGGTGCATCTAGGTAGGTAAAGCCAAATTTTTTGTAGACACTAACGGCTTTTTTTAATTCTGGCATGGTTTCTAAGTACACTTTAGTGAATCCTATTTTTTTTGCTTCTTCTAAACAAGTAGCAATTAATTTTTTGCCAAGTCCTGTTCCTCTAGCGCTTGGTGTTAAATACATTTTTACAAGTTCGCAAGTCGTGTCACCTAGCCCCTCGGTAGGAAATATGCCAGCGCCGCCCAAAACCGTATCACCATCCAGTGCCACAAAATAAAAGCTTTGAGGCTCCCTTGCAAACAGTTCATATAAATGATCGGTACTGTCATCAAAGTAAACGGTACCAGGCTTATTGGCACCAAACTCTTCTAGTGCTGCTCTAATAATCGTAGCAAGTACCTTATTGTGTTCAGCTGCAATTGGTATAATATTAATGTCCATTTCTGAAGGCCTTGTATGCATTGATAAGACCGTTGGTAGAAGCGTCGTGTGAACTGATGGTATCGTTGTTTTCAAGTTCAGGCAATACTTTATTGGCTAGTTGTTTACCCAGTTCTACGCCCCACTGATCAAAACTAAATACGTTCCAAATAACACCTTGTACAAATATTTTATGTTCGTAGAGTGCAATGAGGCTTCCTAAATTAAACGGATTGATTTCTCTTAATAAAAATGAGTTGGTGGGTTTATTGCCTTCAAAAACTTTGTACGGCGTTAAACGTTTTACATCTTTTTCATCCATCGATGTTTTCATGAATTCTACCATCACTTCATTTTCAGATTTACCATTGAGTAAAGCTTCTGTTTGCGCAAAGAAATTGCTTAACAGTTTTACGTGGTGGTCTCCAATGGCATTGTGTGAAATAGCAGGTGCAATAAAATCGGAAGGAATTAATAAAGTCCCTTGGTGAATGAGTTGGTAAAATGCGTGCTGACCATTGGTGCCTGGTTCACCCCAAATTACTGGGCCCGTTGCATAATTAACGAGATTGCCGCTTCTGTCAATACTTTTACCGTTGCTTTCCATATTGCCTTGTTGGAAATAAGCAGCAAAGCGGTGCATGTAATGATCGTATGGTAAAATGGCTTCACTTTGTGCTCCAAAAAAGTTGGTGTACCAAATGCCTATAAGGGCCATCAGTACCGAAATGTTTTTATCAAATGGAGTAGACGCTACGTGCTTATCAGTTGTTTCTGCACCTTTAAGCAATGCTTCAAAATTATTGTAGCCAATCGTTAGTGCAATGGATAATCCAATAGCGCTCCATAAAGAGTAACGACCACCCACCCAATCCCAAAATTCAAACCTGTTTTTTGGATCAATACCAAATGCAGTCACTGCTTTTTCGTTGGTACTGAGTGCCGCAAAATGTAGTGCTATATGTTTTTGATCGGTAGCGTGTTGTAAAAACCAGTCTCTAGCCGTTTGGGCATTGGTCATGGTTTCTTGTGTCGTAAATGTTTTAGAAGCAATTAAAAATAAAGTTTCGTCGGGCGTTACTTTTTTTAATGTCTCTGCAATATGGGTACCATCTACATTGGATACAAAATAGGTTTGAATACCGTCTACCCAGTAAGGTTTTAAGGCTTCTGTTACCATCACAGGGCCTAAATCGCTACCGCCAATTCCAATATTGACGATGTATTTGATTTTTTTTCCGGTATAGCCTGTGTGTGATCCGCTATGTATTGCCGAGCAAAATGCCTCCATTTGTGCACGAACTTTTTGAATGCTGGGCTTAATATCAGCACCATCCACCAAAATAGGGGTTGGATCAAAACTTCTTAAAGCGGTATGTAAAACGGCTCTATTTTCTGTTTCATTGATGGCTACACCTGCAAACTGCTCTGCAATAGCCTGTTTAACATTACAGTCTTCGGCAAGTTGCAATAAGAGCTTAAGGGTTTTTTCGTTGATGATATTTTTAGAATAATCAAAAAGTATATCGCCTAAAGTGATGGAAAACTTTTGAAATCTATCCGGATCAGAAGTAAATAAATCACGCATATGTCTGCGGTTCATTTCTTCTTCGTAGTGCTTTTGTAATACAAACCAAGCTTGCGTGTTGGTTGGGTTAATTCTCGGTAACATAACGCTTCAATTCTATAATTTATGTAATACAGCTATCGTTTCTTCTACCATAGCTGGGGTAATATCTAAATGGAGTACAAATCTAATCTGGTGTTCCGACACCGTAAAGGCAAAAATGTTAAATGGTTGAAAAGCCTTAATAAGTTCGGTGGCAGTATAGCGGCCTTTCACTTCAAAAATCACAATATTGGTTTCTACGGGGAGTATTTCTCCTACAAAATCAAGTTCAGATAGGGCAAATGCTATTTGCTTGGCATGGGTATGATCCCGGGCCAAACGCTCAATATTATTTTCTAGGGCATATATTCCAGCTGCTGCAATAAAGCCAGCTTGACGCATACCGCCTCCAAATACCTTTCTAAATCGTTTTGCCTTTTTAATAAATGCCTGGTTACCTAGTAGCAAACTTCCAATGGGAGCACCCAGGCCTTTACTCAAGCAAATGCTGATACTGTCAAATGTCTCACCATATGCTTTAGGCGAGTCTTTGGTTTCTACAAGGGCATTAAAAAGCCGAGCGCCATCTAGGTGAAGTGCTAAATTTTTAGTTAAACAAAGCTCTTTAATAGGTTTAATATCAGCTAGTTGGTAAATACTACCTCCAGCTCTATTAACGGTATTTTCGAGAGACACCAGAGTAGAAGGTGGCTTATGAATGTCGTCTGGATTGATAGACATGGACACTTGGCTAGCCGTAATTCGCCCTCTATCGCCCTTTAATAATCGAACCGAAGCACCCGAATTAAATGCAATGCCTCCGCCTTCATATTGGTAAATATGAGAAAGCTCGTCACAAATAACCTCGTCGCCGGCATTTGTATGACATTTAATGGCTAGTTGGTTGGTCATGGTGCCACTTGGACAAAATAGGGCAGCTTCCATTCCAAAAAGGTTAGCAGCCATTTTTTCGAGGACATTTACGGTAGGATCTTCGCCAAAAACATCGTCACCCACGGGCGCACTGGACATGGCGGCCAACATTTTGGGGCTAGGTTTTGTTACAGTATCGGACCTAAAGTCTATCATGGCTGCGAAGATAAGATTCCAAATCGTAATAAAAAGTACATTTTATGCGGTTTTTGTAGGGCAATTTTGTATCTTCGCCCACTTTATAAGCTATTCAAAGAACTAATTGTAAGACAGCATGAGGCAGCTCAAAATCGCTACACAGATTACCAACCGTGACTCCCAAGCAGTTGAAAAATACCTTCAAGAAATTTCTAAAATTTCAATGATTACGCCAGAAGAGGAAACTACTTTGGCGCAACGCATTAAAATGGGTGATCAACGTGCACTTGATAAAATGGTGCAAGCTAATTTACGTTTCGTGGTTTCGGTAGCTAAACAATACCAACACCAAGGTTTGTCTTTATCTGATTTAATCAACGAAGGAAATCTAGGTCTTATAAAAGCAGCGCAACG
>JBBAKI010000016.1:0-19060 GCA_040403595.1 Sediminibacterium sp.
ATAGAGAAGTAAAATACTTGATATACAGAGAGTTAGTGGTTATGGTTCATAATCCCTCTCTCTGCGCAGACAGATTGTCTAAAACAGTCTAGGTTTTTCTAGGGCGAGACTTAATGGAAAATATTCTCTAAAAAATGAATTATAGTGGAAAATATTATCTAATGTTGTGGTAAATTTGATGGATAATGGAAAAAAATCGGTCGATTCACTTGCAAGAGATAATATGTAGTTCACAGGATGCTAAGATTTCTAAACAAATAACAAAATTGTTATCTGCTGGAGTCATTAGAAAAATTGCCCCAAGGGTATATTCTTCTAATTTAAACGAACCAATAGAAGGCATTATACGAAGAAATCTATTTCAGATTTTAGGGACTATATACCCTGGTACAATGCTTAGCCATCGCTCTGCTTTTGAATTTCAGCCAACTAAAACGGGACAGATATTTTTAACTACGAGTTATACTAAAAAAGTAAAGCTTCCTGGAATTACCATTCAATTTATTTCAGGCCCTTCACCGACAGAAGGTGATAATAAATTTTCAGGTGAATTGTCTGCCTCTCAGAAGGCACGTGCATTTTTGGAAAATTTGCAAGCAACGAAGAAATTAGGTAGTGAATCAAAATGTTTGAGTTTGACAGAAATAGAGGAGCGATTAGAGCAAATCATTCGAGTTAATGGCGAAGTTGCAATTAATAAATTAAGAGACCAAGCTCGTGGAATCTCTGAGCAATTGGGTATGCAAAAGGAGTTTGAAAAATTAAACCGCTTGATTAGTGCCTTGTTAACGACAAAAACATCAAAAATATTAAGTTCACCTCTGGCAAAAGCGAGGGCATTTGGAAAGCCCTATGATCCTGCAAGGATGGAATTATTTGAAAGTTTATTCCGTGAATTACAGCAAATTGAATTCCCATATCGAGAGGAGAAAAATACTACTCCAACATCTTTTAGAAATTTTGCATTTTTCGAAAGCTATTTTTCAAATTACATTGAAGGAACAGTATTTGAAATTGATGAAGCAAAACAAATCATTCAAACCAACAAGCCAATTCCATCGAGAAACGATGATAGTCATGATGTATTAGGAACGTATCAGATAGTTTCTAATAAAAAGGAAATGGAACTTAAGCCTTCAACGCCTGAAGAGTTTTTGAAAATAATAGCTTTTAGACATTCGATATTGCTGAGTGCGAGAGTTGATAAAAAACCAGGTCTTTTTAAAGACAAGAATAATTTTGCTGGAAGCACTGCCTTTGTAGATTATAATTTGGTAAGAGGTACATTGATTCAGAGCTATGACTTTTATAGTGCATTGGATCATCCATTTGCCAAAGCTGCATACATTATGTTCGTTATTAGTGAGGTACATCCTTTCTTGGATGGAAATGGTCGAATTGCACGGGTGATGATGAATGCGGAGCTTGTAAAAGCAGGACAATCAAAAATTATAATCCCTACTGTATTTAGAGAGGATTATCTAGGAGCATTAAAGAAATTCACGAAACAACGGGAATGTGATACGTATATCAAAATGTTACAACGTGCTCACGAGTTCAGTGCAAATGTATATTCAGAGAATATGGATGACATGCAAGTGTATTTAACTTCATGCAATGCATTTATCGAAGATGCGGATGTGATATTGAAAATAAAGACCCGTTAATGCGAATTTAATGAGTGGGTTAAAAAATCATAAGTCATTTTGATAAATTAATAAGGTTCATTATCATCACGAAACCAAATGAGATCAACACGGACAATCAAGCCCTCCTTTTGAACGCTTGTTTTCTAAGTGGGTTTCCAAGGGAAAAACTAGAGATTAAAACCTTGTTACACAGTGAGTTTGCAGCCCCCCCCTAAAAGGGCTCAGCGCAGCTAATCCAGGGCTCAGCGAACCTAATCTCCTCTACCTCGCCCGAACTTCAATAGAACTAATTCTATTCGCCCTTTTTTTGATTATTGATTGCTAAACACGACTTTTGAAAGGATCTAATCATATGAAAGTTATATTTAATATATTAATTACTCTTTTACTACCTGCAGCAGTACTTGGGCAGTATCAAATAAAAGTAACAAGCCGTGGGGCGGCGGATAGTATCGTATATATTAGAGGATCGGTATTTGATGACAAAAACTTTATCCCAAAAGATACTATAAGGTTAATTGGAAAGCCGGTTACTATTAAAGTGGCTAAACCTATTGTTGGTGGCGTTTATTTTTTTTACTTTCCGAGCTCTAAGGAGCGCATTTATTTTATACTTGAAAATAATGACAGTTTGCAGTTTGCATTTTCAGGAACGCATTATTTAGATTCGGTAACTACCAATAAAGCAAAAAACAAAACCTTACTGGCTTACCAAAGGATCGAAAAAACATTTTCGAATCTCGATTCGTTGTATGCCAAAGAATTAGCAGCGGGTAAAAAATATAACCTAGCTCAAAAAGCTAGTTTTTTTAAAGTAAAAACAGATGCGCTGGTTGCATTTAGAACTTCTGCTTTAAAAACCCTTAAGCCAGATGATGCGCTCTATATTTATTTTAACGGATTAAATAAACTGGACTTGTCTGTGCCAAGTAGGAGGGATTATGCTGGAAGAGACGTTTTTATTAAGCAGTTTGATGTTAATAAGCCCAAGTTTTTGTTTACGCCCATTTTTAGAAATGTGCTAACGGAGTATTTTTCTTATATCCCGTTGCAAGCGGATAGTATTAGTAAAGGGGTTGATACCATTATGCTTCAGCTTAATTGTAGTTCTAAATCATATACCTATGTATTTGATTACATAACAAAGCTTTTAAAAAACAGAGAGATTCAAAATAATACGGAAGCATACGCCGGGTTTATTCAAAAATATGTACAGCAAAAACCTTGTGCTGTTATTGATAAAAAGCTAGTAGATCAGCTAACGCAAGAGGCTGCAGCTATCAAATCATTAAAATTACTAGATACTTGTGCAAATGTAGTTTTGCCGGATACGTCTGGTGTTGTTCAAAACTTACATGCTTTTGCAAGCCAATATGATTACACCGTTTTAATATTTTTTGATCCAAGTTGCGAGCACTGTAAGGTGGAGCTTCCTAAAATGGATAGTGTAATAAGGGCTATTGCTACTAAAACGCATTTGAACATTGGAAAATTTGCCGTTTGTAATGATGGTATTGCCAACGATACTATCTGGAAAGAATTTATTCTAGAACATAAGCTTAACGAAAATTACATGCATGTAAAGCTTGATTCTTATAATATGGAGCTGCGAAAAAAGTATGACGCATTTACCAATCCATTATTTTATTTAATAAACAAGAATTTAACCTTGCTTGGTAAAAAAATTAGTCCTAATACCCTTCAGCGGTTTATTTTTAAGTAATTTTATTCAAATTAGCGTTTATGGAAACAAGGGTTTTAATTGCAGATGATCATAGTATTGTAAGAATGGGCCTTGGTTCTTTAATCAAACAATTAAATGTTTCTATTGTGGATAAGGTGGCTAATTGTGCTGATTTAATGGCTCAATTAAAAACCGAAACGTATACGCATCTTATTTTAGATTTAATCATGCCTGATGGCAATGCCTTGGAAATGATTGAAAATATCAACCGTTTATATCCTGATTTGTCTATCCTTATACATTCTATGCAACCCATAGAAGTGTATGGTAAAATTTTAAAGAAATACAAGGTTCATTCTTATTTATACAAGGGGGTTTCAGAATCAGAAATCAAAAAACATATTGAGTCTTTTATTAAACTAGAAGATTTGGCATTTTCAAAACAGTTTGACAAGGATAACAATCCTTTTTCAAGTTTGGCTGTTAGAGAATTAGAGGTACTTCATTATTTGCTTAATGGTTACCGTACCAAAGAAATTAGTACAACGCTTGGTTTAAAAATGAATACCATTTCTACTATCAAGTCAGTTATTTTTGATAAGGTTAAGGCCGAAAATTTTACCCACTTATTACAATTAGCGCATGTACACCAGATTAGTTACTAGAATTGTAATTATTCTTTGTGTTTTTCTTGTTTTTACTACAAGTGCTACAGCTCAATTAAGCTATAGTTTTGAGCGCATTAATACCGAAAATGGACTTCCAACAAATGCCTTAAAAGGGATCGTTTTTGATGATGCCAACAGGTTTTTATGGGTAGCCACCGAGTCGGGCCTACTTAGGTATAATGGTCATGGCTTTCAAACATTTGGTGATGCAAAGGGTAAGTCTAAATTAAATAGTAGGATTATTAATATTGTTGAAAAAGCAGATCATACCATTTTTGGCACAGCAGAGGATGCCTCTGTATTTACCATCAATAAAAATAAGGTAGAATACGGTATAGAAAAACGTACAATTAGGTGGGCCGATGAAATGCTTTCATATGTTTATAACACAAGTCTTCTTAATAAAGCCAAAGAGCATTATTCAATAAGCTATCCGCTGCTTAAATTAGAAAGTTACTTTTTTCAAGTAGAAGATAATAGACTACTTCTTTATTCTAAGGATTCAACACTTGCTCTTAAAAAAGAGTTTAAAAATTGCGCCATTTTTGTTTTAAACAATGAATTGTTTGTAATAAATGCAAACGCTACTGTACATAAAATTGATTTTACGAGTTATGATGATAATGGAATGCAGTTAAAGCCAGTGGCATCTTTAACAGCTCCATCAATTCCAAATACCCCATCTGGTAAGCAGTTTAAGTTGTTTCAAGATTTGTCTAATGAAAATGCATATGTACTATTAAATGGAAATATTTACGAGTTAACATATAATGAGGGTGCTATTCAATTTCAATTAAAAGTTCCTTCAGTTCCTGCAACTGATTATATAAGGTATTTTCAATTTGATAAAGCTACTAGTACAGCTTATTTGGCTACAGATAACAGGGGCCTCATTATTGCGCATCCGCAATATTTTGTGCGACAGCAGCCATTAAATTTAAATACGGTTAATAGTACTTCTGCATATGCGCAGGTGGAGATGTCTAATGGAAATATTCAAACCAATTCTGGTGCATTATTTGGATCAGATACACGCTCCAGTTTACAATATTTTGATATTGTTACTGATCCAAGAGCGTATACCACAAAGGACAGTTCTTTGCTCTATACGAACTATTTAGGGGTTACTAAATATGATTTAAAAACAAAATCGTACAATAAGGTTACACGAGACCCTTTTTTTAGTAGAAGTATTTTTTTAGAAATTGGAGATACGGTGTATTTGTTTTCGTATTTGGGAGTTGGAGTTTTAGATAAGTTTGATCAAGTAAAAAAGCTATTTAGTTATGGCTCCATGCCGGCAACATTTTCTATTTATGATGCAGCATTATATGATTTAAATACGGTGCTAGTAGCTACTAGCGAAGGGTTATACCTGTATAATTTGCGTTCTAATACTATTAAACTTATTTATAAAGATCCAATAGGAGCCCACTTTAGAACCATTTATAACTATAAAAACTATTTTTTAATTGGTACGTATGGGGGCGGTATTTATGTATTTCAAAATGGAGTAATAAAGCCACTTGAACTAGATAAAAATAATTATTTAAAGTTTTCCCATTGTTTTATTCCAAATGGTAAAGATGTTTGGATTTCAACCAATAAAGGTATTATTAAATCAAGCTTTGAAAGTTTGATTTCAAATTTTGGCAATCAGAAATTAATTCCAAATTACAAGTACTATGGTAAACAAGAAGGGATAGATATTTTAGAAATGAACGGAGGGTGTACCCCTTGTGCAATTAAAATGTCTAATGGCAAAATTTCTGTACCAGGTATCGATGGTTTAATTCAGTTTAATCCAAATGCGTTACCTACAATTAAAATTGCTCCTAATGTTTACGTCGATAAATACAAATTTGACGACCTGCTTATCGAAGAGGCTGATTTTAATAGAGCGCCCATATCTCATAAGATTGATGTTGTGCAATTAATTTTGGGTATATCTGGTATGATATCTGAAGAAAATATTGAGCTAGAGTACGACATAGATGGTAAAGAAACCTGGCGTAAAATTCCTGTTAAAAATCCTGTCATTTTAATTGAAAACCCTCGTGCTGGTGCTCACACTTTAACAATTAGATGGAAAAATACGGATGCTAGGGGTTGGGATTATAAGAAAGTAACTTATTCTATTGCTTATCCTTGGTATGCGCATCCATATATGTATTTTGGATATCTTTTAATTACAGTTGGTTTGATTTTGCTTTATGTTAAAATTAAAACCATCATTTACCAGCGGAGGCAACGAGAACTAGAAACTGAAGTTAGCGCTAAAACCAAAAATTTACAAGATATCAATTCCTATTTAACGGAAAGAAATCAGGCTAAAGATCAGGTAATTGCTATCATGAATCATGATATTTTAACGCCTTTAAAGTATTTACATATTACTGCAGCTAATCTAGAAAACAATTTAAAAGGTACCGATGCGGCCAAACCAATTGGTCAAATTAAAGCAACTACAAAAGAGCTGGAGTATTTAACCTCAAACTTATTAAGCTGGGTTAAATTTGATACCATCAATCAATTAGATCATAAACAACCCATTGATGTCAAACTTTTAATAGATTCCATTATTGATTTTATTTTACCGTTTAAGCAATCAGACAATGTAAGTATTATAAACGACGTGCCTGATGGCCTTGTAATTTATGGATGGCATGATCCAATGCGAGTTCTTATTTATAATCTATTAATGAACTCCATTAAATCTACGACAAAAGGAAAGATTGTTATTTCGTCTGAAACAGTATCCAATAAATTTGTGTTATCTGTTTCTGATGAGGGTTCGGGTATGAGCCTAGCAATGGTAGATTATTTATTAACAGGAGTTAAGTCTAAAGAACAATTTATTTCTCCTAAATATAAAAAAGGAAATGGGGTAGGGTATCAAATTATTAGAAACCTTGTTAAATTAATTTTTGCTGAAATGCAAATATCAAGTAAAATTAATGAGGGAACAGTTGTTAAAATAATCATTCAGCAACCGTAAAATTTACTGGTTGCATTTCATTGATAGAAATCTTATATTTTCCTGGTGTTAGTTGTCCAATGTACAAGCAACTTCTTTGCGTATTGCCTGTAATTTTACCTGTCATAACAACCTCTTCTTTATTGTTTTTGATTTGGTAGGTTTTTAATGTGTCTACCAATTCTGAAAAACTAATTTCTAGTATGCCTTCTTTGACTATTTCGGTTACTGAAATCATGGTTGATTGATTTATATAAATCTCGTGAATATTATACATAAATTCTTTAAGAATTATCTCTATAAATCAAATGCATTATTATAGAATTAAATCTATTAATCTACTTCGCATCTTTTATTTGTTAATAAGTTATTACTATTTATTGTAATTGTTCGACTTAATTCTATAAAGAAAAAGGCAACTTATTGCACTTTTGTACGATTCCAAAATTCAGTTTAGATGATTCAGAATCGTGTATCAAAAGTTTGTAGAATACGAGCAATTTTAATATTATTTGTTTTTCAATTTATAAGTGTTTTTTTAAGTGCACAAACGCCTTGCGTAGCGCCATATAATCCAACTCCTGCAACCACTTGGGGAATGGTACAAAAATTCCAATCCAATGCATTAATCTGGAATGGTGGAACACCGACCGCTGCAGATTTAAATGGAGATGGAATATCTGAAATATTAGCGCCTGCAAGCGACTACTCTGGGTATTATGTATACAAGGGTGATGGAACCAATAAAACTACAGCAACAAAGGATTTTGTAATAACGACTTCACGTGTAAGATCGGTTCAGCCTGCTATTGCAAATATTATTGGAAATGCATCTTCCGCTCCTGAAGTTGTGATGGTTAACACCGCAGGATTTCTTTATATTTTTGCCAGTACAGGTGGTACAGAAACCAATTATTTATACAAATCTACAACAGCTTCTCAATACAACACCGATGTAACCCCTTATATAGTTGATATTGATCAGGACGGTACTGCAGAAATTGTTTTGGGAAGTGATGTATTTGGCATTGTTGGTAATGCATTGGTAAAACGAGTTGCAGGACCAGCATTAGGATATATTGGTCAAACTTCAGGTAGTACAGGAACACCTGTTGATGTAATTGTAGCGGACATTATTTCAACTAACCCGGGCAAGGAGTTGATTTATGGTTCAAGGGTATATGGTGTTAATGTTTCTACAGGTGTAACTACCATTTTAAAAGACTTAAGTACCATTGTTGGAATAAGTATAATTGCTGCTAATGACAACGGACCCACCGCTGTTGCGGATATGAATGGGGATGGAAAATTAGACATTGTATATAATGGTTCATCGTTTGTGGTTATGTGGGATCCTAATGGAACAACTGCTGCAAATACGCTTTTATTTAGAAGAATACCTCCAAGTTTCAACTATGGTACAAGAGGATTACCATTAATTGCCAATGTATTTAATGATAAAACAACAGGAGGCAAATCTACGGATTTGCCAGAAGCAGTAATTATCAATTCTGTAAGTGGATCCGCTGGTATTGTTACTGCTTATAATTTAAATTATAATACGACAGCAGGTACTGCAACTCAGCATATCTGGTCTTTGGGAACAAATGATATGTCAGGTTGTACGGGTATTACCGCTTTTGACTTTGATGGAAATGGTTTGCGTGAGGTTGTATATCGTGATCAATCTACCCTACGTATTATCAATGGTAACCGAACTACCCCTGTTGATTATGCTACCGAAGCTGTGTCTTCTAGCACGTGGGGAGAATATCCTATTGTAGCAGATTTAAACAATGATGGACAAGCTGAAATTGCTGTTACGGGAAATAGTATGTTGCAAGTTTTTGGAAGTGATCCAACAACTTTTCCTTGGAGAGCTGCTCCCAATTATTGGAACCAACGAAACTACCGCATAGTAAATATCAATAGCAACTTAACTATACCAGCAACAGAAATTAATGCTGCAAGTTCAGTAGCTTATAACAATAACGAAGCACAGTTACAATTAGCTGATGCTGTTGGTAATGGTGTTCCTAGTGGTTATTCATATGTGGCTGATGCAAGCATAACGATTAATTCGGTAACAGGGGTTTGTCCTACCATGACTGTTTCGGCAACAATTAGCAATACAGGTTCATATTTATTACCTGTGGGTACATATGTTGCATTATATGATGCAAATCCTACGACAGGTGCAGCAAATTTAATTGGTACTTATCAAACAACTTCAGTTATTGATGCTGGGGCATCATTGTCAG
Source organism: Sediminibacterium sp. (assembly GCA_040403595.1). GTDB lineage: Bacteria > Bacteroidota > Bacteroidia > Chitinophagales > Chitinophagaceae > Sediminibacterium. The sequence goes on from JBBAKI010000016.1 coordinate 9,240, forward strand.
TTTCTTTTCCAATTAATTTGGTATTTAATACTTCCATTGTATTCGCTGTCGTTAATGATAAAGGGGCAACAACAAGACCTTTTAATTTAAGTGCCTGGACATCAAATACGGGCATCAACGAGTGTAGCTATACCAATAATATAAGTTCTAGAACATTTACTTGTACTGATTCTGATAGTGATGGGGTATCTGATTATGCTGATATTGATGATGATAACGATGGGGTGTTGGATACAAATGAAATGGTAGTATGTGGTGCTTCAGCGCTTATTACTCCTGCATCTGGAACTTCAAGTCCAGTTTATGGAGGTTGTAATGCAGATCGTACTATCGACGGAACAGGGTTTACAGGCACAGGGCTTACAGCTTTAGCTACTGCTCCAGCAACTTTGGCTGATGCGTGGTTATTGAAAGAGCCTGAAACAACTGGTTTTATCGAATATGTATTACCTGCTAATTCAAATGTAGGAGGTATTGTATTATGGGCCCCTGATGCATATAATTATGGTGGTGGAGATGGTCCGGTCAAAGATTTTACTGTAGAGATTACATACAACAATGGCCAAGTATTCACTACCCCAATGTATACTACTTCCCAGCCCAATGCAAGTGGTGCCAATCCTGGTGCACAAGTGTTTAATTTTCCTAGAAATTTTAGTAATGTTTCAAAAATAAAACTAAATATTTCTGCAGGTTGGTATGACATTAATGGAACTAGCATTGGTCAAATAAGTACTGTAGGGCAATCAGTCAATGCAGCCTATAATATGTTTTTGGGAGAAGTTAGAATATTATGTGGTGATGTTGATATTGACACAGATAATGATGGAATCCCCAACAGATTGGATACTGATTCTGATGGTGATGGTTGTTCTGATGCAGTTGAATCCTATACAACATTCGTATCTACTTCTGGTCTTTCAGGTGCTGCTAGATTAACCTCGACAACTATTCCAGGACCTTATAGTACAAATGGTTTGGCAACCGGATTAGAAACAGTAGCAGGAAATGGCGTTTATAAAGGACTCTATTCTTATTCAAATGCATTATTTAGTGCAGTCAAAGCTTGTATTGATACAGATGGTGAAGGCATTCCGGATGAATTAGATCTAGACGATGATAATGATGGAATCACAGACTGTGAGGAAGGTATTAGTGTTCCTTTAGATTTTTCTTCCCCAGTTATTTTTACGGGTAGAAATATCGATGCATCTGGTTTAGTTACTTATTCCAGTTCCCAGCCAATTATAGGTGGTCAAATTGTAGGTTCTCCTCAAGGGGATGTTAATGGTAATGTAGGAGTAGGAGTTAATGCAGGAGTGGGTGTTAGAACGAGTTATGCTATCAATTTTTCTGCGCCAACCAATATTATTATTCGTAATAATACCAAAATTCTATCTGGCTATGTAACAAATGATGAATACTTTGATTTTAGTGCAAATGGTCGTGCAATTACCTTAAGTGACCCGGCACTTGAATTACAAGTTTATATAGGATCTGCATGGGTAGATGTTCCTGTAAATTATACCGCTAATACAATTCGTTGGAGAGCAAAAAGTGCCACATTTGTTCCTGGAGCAGGATTCTTTGCCTTTACTGTTGCAAATGCAAATACATTTCAATTTATCCATTACAACAATACAAATGCTACTCAAAACGGAACTACTCTTAATATCTCTCGTAATTGCTTGGACAGAGACACGGACAATGATGGAATTCCAAACCGTTTAGATTTAGATTCTGACGGAGATAAATGTCCGGATGCATTAGAGACTGGTGTGAGTGGAACATTGTTAACAGGGACGGTAAAAAATGGCAACTATGGTGCAGTTTTGATGACTACTGCAAATGTTTCAAATGCGGTAGCTGCAGGTAATTATGGTGATAATGGTTTAGCAGATGGAATAGAAACTTCCATAGATGGTGGCTTCGTTAATTATTTTTCTAAGTATGAGTCAAATGCTTTGAATCGTAGTATATCTCAATGCGCAGATACAGATAGTGATGGCATATTGGACTTAATCGATTTAGACGATGACAATGATGGTGTGTTAGATGAAACAGAGTTTAAGTGTGAGACTCCTTTAGATGCTGTTGCGCCATCTGCTTCTGGTGCTTTGGCAACTTATCAAGATAATAAAGCATTGTTTAAGACATTAGCAGGAACAACAGCAAAAGTGGCAACTACCATTTATAATACACCAATTGATGTTGTTCAACTATCAGCCACTAGCGCAGCATCTGTTACCTTGTTTGATTCCTATTTAAATGTAAAGTTTTTAGTAGCAGATTTAGATCAATCTGAGTCCTTGACGGTAAAGGCATATGATCAACAAAACAATTTGATTCAATTAAATGCAAGTAATATTATTACCAAAGGGTCCTATGTTAATGTTACCTATCCATCAGGTGCTTCAATTATGCTTACTGCAGCAGGTGGTACGTCTTATGATGCAACTACAAGTAATATTTCAAATACATTATTGAGCATATCTAATATTGCAAAACGGATTGAGTTCTATAAAACAGCTGGCGCAAATAATTCTTGGGTTGGTTTATTTTCAGGATGTGTTGGTCTAGATACCGATAACGATGGCATCCCGAATCAATTAGATTTAGATTCAGATAATGATGGCTGTAGCGATGCCATAGAGGCAAAGAGCTCTCTAAGTGCAACAAGTGTTACTGTTTATCCAACTGGCGCAGATGCCAATACGAATGGTATATTAAATGTTTATGAAAGTGTTACGGCAGGCGTAATTAATTATACATCGATATATGATCCATTTGCTTTAAGTGCCAATTTAGCTGTTTGTAAAGATACCGATGGTGATGGCATTTTTGACATGACGGATTTAGACGATGATAATGATGGTATTTTAGATGCCGTAGAATCACCAGAATGTTTTTACACAGATAGTGAATGGCATTTTGGGAATCGCCCAGACATTACAGTAACATCAGGCTTAGCGATGACTAGTCCACAAAATCAGCCTCAAAAATTAGTAGATGGAAAAAACAGTGGAGTATCTTATGATGTTAGATTCGTTGCTACTACTGCAGTAGGTTCTGGTCAAGAAGTTTATAAGTTTAATATGAATATTCCTGTTAAACTATCTAAAATTATATTAGGATACACTGGTATTTATTCTCAGTTTAATGACGGTACTAAATTAATATTAAGAGGATCTAATGATGGAACTACATGGACAAATTTAACCGCGCAAGTAACGTATGACGCAACCATTAATTCCATTTCCGCAACTGAAACGTCTATTATTTATCCATACCCTGCAACAACACAGTATGGAACAAGTGCGAATATATTTTCTGTAACACAAAATGCAGCAAAGTATCAATACTATGATATATTTTGGTCTAGTGGTGGGGGAATAAATGCAACAGGTTATGCGAATGAAGTATATTTTGACGTATCATCTGATTACAATGCAAGTGAACATCCTAAAATTACTTGTAATAATGATACCGATGGAGATGGTGTATTAAATCACCAAGATTTAGATTCTGATGGCGATGGTTGCCCAGATGCAAAAGAGGCTGGGATCACGGCAACATTAACATCTGCTTCGGTTACTAATTTAGCAGGGGCAACAATTGCCTCTGGCACTGCTAGGTCCACTATTTCAAATGCAATTATCGCGGGAGCTGCAGCTACCTTTGGAAATAATGGTTTTGTAAATACATTAGAATCAGCTAATGAAAGTGGAATATATAGTGGTATTTACAATTATACTTATGCCAATAATAAAACTTTAAGTACTTGCTTGGATTCAGATGGTGACGGAGTTGCTGATGTTTTTGATTTGGATGATGATAATGATGGCGTATTAGATATCGTAGAATGTCCTGCGCCAGGAAAACAACCCTTACTTTCAAGATTTGATATTGCTTCAGGAGCAACTATGACACAAAGTTTTAATGGATTTCCTGAAGAATTATGGATTGATATATGGACACTCGATAATAATTTTAATTTAAAAATAAATGGAACCGATATTACCAATGTGAGTGAATTGAATTTTGCTCCTTTGGGTGCTGCGAACCCATATCCAAAACCATACACTGATATTGTTAGAGCTGACGGCACTCCAATTTATCCATTAGCTGCTGTTTGGAATTATCCAAATACTGCACAATATCCATTGATAAGAGTTAAAATTGGAAATAATGGATATTCTAAAATTTATGGGTATGATTTTGTAAACGGAACTGGAAATTACAAAGAGTTAGTTTTAGTAAATGCAGTATATCAAAAAGTGCCTATTAATTTATCAGGAACTAATACCATTGTTTTTAGTCAAGATAATACATGGGCACCATCTTATTTGAATGCAGAATTCAATACATTTAACAGTGCAGGATTCTGTGATACTGACGGTGATGGGGTAGAGAATAGGTTAGATTTAGACTCCGATAATGATGGTTGTAGTGATGCGTATGAAGCTAAAACAACATCCAATACTAGTGCCAATTTCAAATTTGACAATACGAATACTTTTGGGAGCAATGGCTTTATTAATTCGTTGGAAGTTGTTGCTGACAATGGAAATTACAATGGAAATTATCCATATAACAATGCAATTAATGCTTCTGTTAAAGCTTGTTTGGATTCAGATAGTGATGGAGTACCTGATATCAACGATTTGGACGATGACAATGACGGTGTTTTAGATGCTGTGGAGTCGCCAACATGTTTTTATTCATTAGCTGATTTAGCTAAGCCCATTGCCGTTAGTTCTGACTTATTAGCCTATAATGAAACTGCAACTTACACTATAGGAAATTCAATTGACGAATCTATTGCTACTTTTTCAGCTTTTAAATCTGGACAATTTTTTGCTGACAAAGAAATTTTAAAATACACAGCAGCTAGTTTAATTGCCATTTCTAATTTAACGCTTAATTTAGATTTTCGCGCTATTTCAACGGATGCTGCTTCTACATTCCGTTTTCAAGGTTCATCTGATAATGTAATTTGGGATAATTTAAATACTGCTCCAATAGCCTCTTTAAACTATGCTACTGCGCCAACTACATTAATTTTAACGAACAATTTGCAGCCCAATAAAAAGTATAAATATTTTAGATTATTGGGTGTTGCGGGAACTTCAAATTATGGAGGTGTTGCAAATGCAAGCTTTACTTTAACTGCAAATAATCAGTTAAGTTCTAATCCAAAATTAATATGTGCAAATGATTTAGATAGAGATGGAATTGTAAATCACTTAGACTTAGATTCCGATGGAGATGGTTGTCCAGATGCAAAGGAATCCAATGGTTTAGGAACTCTAACCACTGGCTCTGTTGTAAATTTAGCAAATACAAATGCCGCAGCAGGAACAGCTACTGCGACTACTGCTAACGTAGCAAATGCTATGGCTTCTGGTGCTTTTGGTGTAAATGGTTTTGCCGACGCAATAGAAACTGCGTCTGAATCTGGTAATTATTCTGGAACCTATACTTATGAATATGCAATTATTAAATCTATAAATGGATGTATAGATTCTGATAATGATGGACTCAATGATGTTTTTGATATTGATGATGATAACGATGGTATTTTAGATACTCAAGAGCAAGTGTCTTGTTACACTTATGGAGTAAACTTGGAAAATGTAATCTTTACTGGCACTTCAGTTACAAAAAAAACAAGTAATTCTATTACTACGAATACACCTGGATGGACGTCTTCATATTCTATAGATAATTTTGCACTACCTTTATCGCTTAAATTTAATCGAACAACAACTGAAGGGTCTGTTATGTTTGGTTTGATACCGGCAGGAAACAATCAAACACCGGCGAATTACAATGATTTAGGGTATAAATTTAATTTATCGCCAACACAAGCCTATGGTTATTTTGATGGAGGTGTTTGGAGTTTTAGTCACGGGGCTGTAACAGGAAGCGAAGAGTATAGTATTGATATTGCTGCGAATGGTACTGTAACTGTAAAAATTAATGGTGCACTAAAACAAACGTTCCAAGGAGCTACTACTGCATATAAATTAGTGGTTTCAGCAGGTTCAACGTCAACAGAATTATCTAACATTCGATTAACCAATAATTCTTTCTTAGAAAAAACATTTTGTTCAGATCGTGATACAGATGGGGATGGTATTCCTAACCGTTTAGATTTAGATTCTGATGGTGATGGCTGTAGTGATGCATATGAAGGTGGGACAACAGCAAGTCGTACAGCTAATTTTGCACATCTTGCCCCTTATGGTGCCAACGGTTTTGCAAATGTATTAGAAACTACTGTTGACAATGGAACATACAGTGGAACCTATACATTATTAAATACCATTGATAAAAATACTAAAGCTTGTTTAGATTCTGATGGAGATAATGTTAGTGATATATATGATCTTGATGATGACAATGATGGTGTGTTAGATACGGAAGAATGCAATGCTCCATTTTATGATAGCTGGGTTGATTTAGCAAGCTATAAGTCTAAATTAATGAGCTCGGCGTTTCACGGAACTTTATTTAGAAGCGCTAAAGGAAATTACTATGTTGCTGGTCAGTATGCAAAACCAGATGGAACTGATCAAACGATCCCTACTTTAGTAACACCTGCAAATGGTTATAATTATACAGGTGAAATTATTGATATTGCTGCAGTAGGTTCAAATAGTTGCTACGTGCTTGCGACAACAAAAGGAATTTGGGTTTGGGGTTATTTAAATACCAATTTTATTTTACCTGGTACAACAAATACTGCAGCAAGTCCATTCCAAAAAGTTACACTACCTTCTAAAATCGATCCTAAAAACATCAAATCAATTAGTGCGTCCACAAATAATTTCATGATCCTTTTGCAGGATGGTACCGTGTATACCTATGGAATGGCCGATGCAACTATTAACGGCGCAGGGTTATCTGCTGCTACAAAAGGGTTTACTCAAGTATTAGTAGCGCCAAATACGCCATTAACGAATATTGCTCAAATTGAGGCTACTTCAGGCGGTTCGGTTGCGGCAGATGTTACAAATAACAAATTATATACATGGGGTTCTAATGTTTATCTAGGAAATGGAAGTACAGCTGCCACTAAAAATTACGCCACTGAAATGACTAATCCTTTACCAAATGGAACTAGGATTGCATTGATAGATGGTACATATAGTGCTAGCATGACTTATTTGTTGTTAGGAACAGATAAAAAAGTATATGCATTGGGGTCTGGTTCTGAAGGTATTTTAGGACAAAATAGTTTAACCAATTCAACTTCTTGGGTTAATGTGAAGGGTAAAGATGGGGTAGGTGTTTTGCAAAATGTGGAATATCTAAGTGCTCAAAATGCCACTGACGCTTACACTTCTGCTTCTGTTATTTTAAATACCGGTATGCCACTTTCGTGGGGATCAGCTGGAGCTCAAAATATGATTGGATTGGGCAATGTGAGTGCTTTGGTTCCTGGCTTGCCTAATGGCATATTAAATACAGATATTATTTATGTAATTGAAAATGGGGGACACTTGACACCGATGTTGAACGCAAAGGGAGAGATTGGTAACGTTGGTCATAATGTTGCTGGTGCATTTGCAGATGGCACTAGTTCAAATAGAGCGGTGTATGAATTTAATCCTTTTGAAAGAGGGTCTGATAATTCTGATAATATTGCTGCTTCTTGTAACCCTGATATTGATGGTGATGGTATTCCTAATAGGTTAGATTTAGACTCAGATAACGATGGATGTAGTGATGCAATTGAGGCAGGAAGTTCAATAACTGCAACCAGTACTTCAGTTTATCCAACAGGATTGGACAATAATGCAAATGGATTATTGAATACTTATGAAGGAGCAACAGCAGGAACAATAAATTATCCATCCTTCTATACTGAATATGCGCTTATTAATACGTTAAATGCTTGTTCGGATTCTGATAATGATGGGGTTAAAGATATTGTTGATTTAGATGATGATAATGATGGTATACTTGATATCATAGAATCTCCAAATTGTTTTACACCAGTTACAGAATTTGCGAAACCAATTGCAGTTAGTTCTGAATTACTTCAGTATTCTACATATAATATTGATTATGTGATTGATGCTAGTGCAACAACTGCTTCTGCATTTGCAACAGGTCAAAATTGGGTAGGTAAAGAGGTTTTTAAATTTACTGCCAAAACAAATATTGGCATTACCGGAATGTCTTTTAATTTGACTACTTGGGAACTTTCAAATTTATCCTCTAATACTTTTAAATTACAAGGTTCTATTGACAATGTAGTTTGGACGGATTTATCTGCCGCAGTGGCATCAACTGCAACAAATGGCGTATTTACAATTACCAATAGTTTAGCAACTTCATCTAAGTTTAAATATTATAGAATACTTGGTGTAGCGGGAACCAGTTATTATGGAGGAGTGCTTAATGCTACCTTCAATTTAGGCTCATCTGCAGTTCCTATGCCAATAGCTGGTTGTAGCAATGATACAGATGGTGATGGCAAATTAAATCATGTGGATTTAGATTCGGATGGAGATAATTGCCCGGATGCTATTGAAGAAGGAACTGCACCGATAGGCACCTCTGCATACAGTCTTACAAGCTTTTTAAATCCAACAACCACAGGTGCAAATGGATTTGCCAATAATTTAGAAACAGCTACAGAAAGTGGTATTTACAGTGGAACTTATAAATATATTAGACCGGTATTATCCACTTTAAATACTTGTTTAGATACCGACGGAGATGGAATTTCCAATTTAGATGATATAGATGATGATAATGATGGAGTTTTAGATATTTCTGAAATGTCTTGTACTTCTGTTGCCACAAATGCTACATGTCTTGCAACTCCATTAGCTTATGGTATTACTAGCCATTGCTCAGGTTGGACTGGATTTGATTATGATCCTTCACCTACGGTAAATATCATTTCTAATTTCGATTATATGGGACTTACTAGTGGAATTCCATATTTCGATTTCCAAGGATCGGTTGGAAGTAGTGCTACCACTCAGTTATGTGGTAAAATGTATAAAAACTATTCTACCATTCCGGGTATGACCTATACCTTCTCTGTAAATTTGATGAGTAGTTTTGTAGATGCTGAAGGTATTAAACCATATTTAAAGGGAGTAGATGCATCAACAGGTTTTGTATTGGGTACTACATATTTAAATGGCTCTGGATTACGGTCTGTTACTTTTACAGCTATTGGTATTACTACTACTATTACATTAGGTTTAGATACACGCACTTCTTTGTCTTATGCAGGAGGAAATCAATTTTGGTACGAAGCCGGCTTTACCATGAACGGTGTAACGTATCAGAATTGTACTAATTTGGATACTGATGGTGATGGTACACCAAACAGTTTAGATGTTGATTCAGATGGTGACGGATGTAATGATGCCGTTGAAGCTGGTACAACATATATTTCAACTTCTGGTTTATCTGGCGCTGCTAGATTAACATCAAGTGTGATACCAGCTCCTTATGGTTCCAATGGTTTTGCAAATGGTTTAGAAACTTCTACAGAAAGCGGTTTGTATAAAGGTTCTTATACTTACAATTTTGCTACCGATGCAACAATCAATGCCTGTACGGATACGGATGGTGATGGTGTTCCTGATATGACAGATTTGGATGATGATAATGATGGAATTTTAGATTCTACGGAGTGCCCGGTTGATCCACTAAATACTAATGAATCAAATGGTACTTTTGGTACTGCCGCCGCTCCAAGAAATACAGCGAATACAACTGTTACAGGAGGCTATGTCTATTCAGGAACCAATACCGGAGCAGCGCAATATGCAATTATCAATCAAAAT
>JBBAKI010000017.1:0-13848 GCA_040403595.1 Sediminibacterium sp.
CTTCCCTTTTAGGGATGGTCCCGTAGTTCAATGGATAGAATAGAAGTTTCCTAAACTTTAGATCCAAGTTCGATTCTTGGCGGGACCACAAAGGCTCAACACAAAGTAGTTTTGGATGGTTTTTAAATTGTTGTGGCCTAATGCTTCCGATATCTAGGCTAATGGAATATAGTAATGCTTCTCATAGGTAACAAAACAGAACCGTACACCGAAGCAGGTTACTTTAAGACTCGCAACTAGCATTTAGTAATTTGATGTTTACATTTTTCTTTAAGCGGAAAAATTGAATAATAGAATAAAATTGTAAAAGCTTGATAAGCCTAATAATTATTAATTTTATTTGTATTCAATTATATAAAAATTGATATTTAATAATATGTAATATATTGATATATAAGATATTATTAAATTTTGGCACTACTCAGTTTTATTTCATTTTTTGGAATACTGATTTTAATATTATATTTTTATTAAAAGTGTTTTTATGAAAAAAATTATATTCTTCTTATGTTTTATGATTTTGACTTCCTTGGCTTATAGTCAGGTTAGTACTGACATGTTATTAAAATCAACTTGGGCAAAGGTTCTATTAAAATACAAGCCAAAAAGTGGCGGCAATATCAGCACTTTTGATGTGGATGGGAAATATACAGATTGGCCAATCTTATATCAACCTGATTCTGATCAAAACCTAGATGAGATAGATAATATGAATTTCCATATGGCGCTTCCTGAAAAACCAGTAAATGGCCTTTCGACATTAATGAACTATGCGCCAAGTTCTATGGCAAAATATAAATCTACTTCATTCGAAGTATATGACTTTATGGCCAAACCATTCTTTAAAGAGGCCCTCACAAAACGTTTTGGTTCAACAAAAAATATCTATTGTCTTTCCAGTGAAAAAGAAAATCCTGACGAATATGTTGTTGCTATTTTTTCAGTAAAAAACGGCATTGCAAAGATGGTTGGCTTTTGGATCAATTATTATGCAGGCTAATTTTAGAATAATACATCAATAAATAATATGTCAATTACAAAATCTAATAGCTTTTACAAAAGCGTTTTTCTATCTATCTCACTCTGTCTTCTCATTTTTTCAAACGTTTTCAGCCAATCTTCACAATGCATTCTGAATGTAAAAAATGATAGGGCATATTTTCATGACCGTAACAACCTAAATGGCAAACTGAGTTATACTCCCAGAAAAGCTTTCCTTGTATTAGGAGATCAGGTTGCCATTAATTGTCAAGACAAAAATGAAAATTGGATTTATGTTTCTTATCAAAATTCAAAAGGCACCATTACCCGCGGATATATTAAAAAAACAGATCTTGAAAATGTTCAGTCAAACAACCTTTCAAAAAAGGAGATTTTAAGCACGTTAGTAGGAGAACACTACCTCGAATCTATATCTGGATTTGCTGGGGCAAATACCTTATACGATTACGTGAAAAAAAATGGCAAATGGACAGCATCTGGATCCTCTATTAATAGAGGAATGAGAGAAGGATATAAGATTTCAATTTCTGCCCAAGATTTAACGCGTTTAAACACTATGAAATTGATTCTAAACCCAGATTTATCCCTACAACTTTACGTAGGAAATAAATTAATGATCACAGCACCTTCTACTAAAAACGATGTTGATAATAAAGCCATAGTTTTACTTGAGAGACAGTTAAAAGAAACCGAATTAGGCTTTACAGTGGGCGAATTCATTGATGAAGAAGAGAATACTATTTTGCTAACGTATGATATTGAGAAGCGCGTTTTTTCTCTATTTATTTCAGGTTTTAGCAAAGCTGATTATATATTTAAATAAAACTAGATTATCTTAATATTGTTATTATGAAAAAAATTCTTCTCCTAGTTCTCCTCTTCTCTTTCAACTATTCAAACGCACAAATTTCATCTTTTCTAAAATCGTCCGAATTTGCTAGAATCAAATCAACGGTGGGGAAGATGAAATATTCTGGAACGAGTTATATTTGGCTCGAAGATTTTGGTTATTCCCCACAAGGCTCTACATACAATAGTTATAGTTGGGAAGATAGAGGCTCGACATCTCATACAGTATACTTAAGTAACGACTATGTAGTTTTTACCTACCACTTAGCCCTTGGTACCAACACTGGAACTTTGGTATATAATAGAAACACCAATCAAACTAAAACCTATGCTTATCACGGAGTAGGACTAAACGGTAACTCGATAGAAATAGGAAGGTCAGGCTATTTTAATGAAGGCGGTAGATGGTGGCAAAAAGGTATCATAAACATTGAAACCAATAAAGTTACTTGGGATCCTAATTTAGAAAGATAAACAGTAAGGAAACTAAAAGAAGTATACTGAATTTTTTAATCAACATGTGTCGTACTTTATTTTACGAAAGTACCAACTTGAGTTGTATTTGAAGAGGTTTTAATACTACAATCTTTATGACAGGTGTAAGTAACCAAATAAAGACCAACGGCAATTAATGCAACTTTTACGTAATCGAATTTTGTCATATCAAAAGGCTTTACAACGTTTATAATAGACTATCCCGTGGCAAAAAGGTTTAATAGGTATTTACCACAATACATTAGACCCTTTTACATCTAAAAACGCAGCCCTAAGTGTAAGATATAGGCATAAAAAAAACACCACGCTCTAAATCAATGACTTCTCCCCCCAGAGTAGTACGATTTATAACGTGGTGTAGAGTACAAACATAGCGGTATCCCGTACATATTTACACTTTATTGATTACGTTTGCATTTAAATTGCAATCAATGAACCAAATTGAACGGCTTCATTTCATATACCAGCTCCTAGAAATAGAACCCCGCACGGTGCAAGACATAAGCAAGGAACTTTCCAAAGCAGTCTATACAACAGCCAATAGACAAATTTATAATGATCTACAGCAACTCGAAAAAAACTATTTACGAAAAAATCAACAGCTTCAAATTACAACAGGACAGCACAATCAAAAAACCTATAGGCTTGTATACACAGACAGCGCAATTTCGGTTACTGGTTATGATATAAACTCCTATCAACTCAGTAGACTGTCGATGACAACCTATATCACAGAAGGCCGGGGAGATTCCATTAACAAGTTTAGAGATATTATTGCCGAAAAAATAATGCACCAGAGCAAAACAAAATATACCACGCTACCAATCCAACAAAATTTTAACTCACACTTTTTTGAAAGAAAATATAGCACCGATTTTAATAAAATTTCAGAAGATATTATATGGTCTGTTGCCAACAATAAAATTATTGAAATCATTGATATTTATGGCGACGCCACTGCTGTAACTAAAGACATCACTTACCCTGTTAAGCTAAAACCCTTGCTAATCGTGTATCACAATGGTGCATACTATACTGCAGGATTTACAGAAAAGAAAAACGAGTTCATTACCATTGATCTTTCAAAAATTATAGACTACAATATAACCAACCAAACTTTTGCACATAAAAAGATATTGCCACTTGCCAAAGCAGAACTTCAAAAAAGATTTGGATTAACTGGTAATATTGATGATGAAGTATATGACATAGAACTAGAATTTTCAAGTATCACTGGCGAATTTTTAAGTCATTACTACTGGCACAACACACAAACAATCACCCTTTTAAGTAATGGAAATTACCTTATGAAAATGCACTGCGGTATCAATCGAGAACTGTTTGGTTGGATATTTAGATGGATGGGCAATGTTAAAATTATTGGACCTAAAAAATTAAAAGATTTATACCTAGAGCAACTTAGTATCATAAATAAAAATTACGCAACCCATCAGTCACTTAGGTATACAAACATTTTTAAACCAGAAAATAAAAAAATAAAAAGCTAATACCGTAGCATGCTCGTTTCACCCCCAAGTCCTAAAAGCGTGGCATAATCTACCCAAGCACCTTCTACTTTTACTTTTTTTGCGATGAGTCTAATGCCATGGCTATAATCGACATACCAGTTTACATGGCCCGCATACACAGGCTGAATAGGTTTTCCATCTAGCTTATGCCACCCATAAATAGCCACTCTGTTGGGCCTTGCATTTTCGGCTACCTTATTACTTAGTACCACATCTTTTTTAATGCCACCAATCAGGCCCTTTTTACCTTTTCGCTGCCCTTCAATGATTAAATGATGCTGCCACATGGTAATGGTACTATCTCTAAACGCATACATAGGCACGGGTGCTAATTTTACAACACTTGCTTTGTAAATAGCATCTACCATAGCGGGAGTTGGCAAAAAACAATTGTACGCATCAGCAATTTTTTGAGCGGCCATGGGTGTAATGGGCACACGTGCCCAATTGCTATTGGTACCCACCATAAAATAATCGGAGGCCACATAAAAGGTAGCATCCACTGTTTTACCATTAGGCAGTGTAAACGGCGTAGTTACGGGCACAAACTGAAAATAAAAATCAGGCAGCTGTCCAGCCATAGCATATTCAAGTGCCAATGAATCCCGCTCTAACCAGGTATAGCTTACTGTTTTTTTAAAAAAGGCTTCGCCGGTAAGTGAATCATTTGCCACCGCATGCGGCAAACTACCTGGTCGCATATTTTTACTAGCACTGCAAGCCCATAAAAAAAACAAAAAAGCTATGATTAGATTATTTTTCAATGGACTTAATTTTTAGTTCAATGGCTAATGTAATTCTGTAAAATCCCAAGTCGGTCATGTGCGCACCATCAACCGTTGCTTCACCATCTTGCCCTATTAAATTTTCCGCTTCTAGATAATGCAAATTACGTATCCCTTCTTTTTTTAACAACGCATACGCATCTTTAAAAATCTGATTGACTTCTGTAATTTTTTGTTTTGATACCGTATTAAATTTTGCGGTTGGGTACAAAATATTTTCTACTATTAATATAGGAACCTGTGGTTTTAATACATGCAGTTGACGTAAAAAAGGAACCGTTTTTGCCTGCGCCATGGCAGGTGTTAAATTAGGCCCACAATCAATCACATACATAGAAGCGTCGATACCAGACATAATAACAGCAAGCATAGAATCGAGTTGACCGTTGCCACTAAAACCTAAATTAATCGTTTCACGCTTAAGCCTGCGCTCTAATTGAGCAGGATACGCCATACCCGGACGCATAGCAGAAGCACCTTGCACAATAGATGTGCCATATACCACTAGCGGCTTTTGACCTTCAAAATAATTTTGTTGCGGCTTACCAATGGTTGCGCCTGCTTCAACGCCAATGAATAGAGAATCGCAAGTTTCATAATCAGGTAAATACAATAAATATTGACGCATGTTTCCATCCATATCTTTGACCAAATTAGCTTCTTGGTATACCGCTGCATTTGGTTTTCCAACACCGGCAAAATACCAAGTACCATTATCGAGTCCGTAAAGGTCAACTCCTTTAACAAGCGTGCCCGCCACGTGCTGAAAAACAACGGAAGATCCTGTTTTCCATTTGGCAGAAATTTCTTTGGCGTTGGTTTCAAAATACACAGCAAAACCAGTAGGGTTTTTACTAAGATCCCACACTGGTTTACGGAGTAAATTTTTAATCGTCTCCGGAAAGCGCTGATACACGGTTTGATTTGGCATGGGCCTACCTAAGAGCGTAAATTCTTGCATGTTATAATAAACTGTTTTGGTTTGCGCACTTGCATATAGCGCTATAAAAGCAAAACAGAGTAGAACTAAGGGCTTTTTCATGCTTCAATTTAACCCTTTTTCGTAAATACCATGTAAAGGAGCACCTTACCTTTGCAAAAAACAACACCAATGATTCGAATTCTACTAGTAAGTCTATTATGTAATATCGCTTTTATTGTTTGCGCACAAACCAATGAACTTACTGGCGTGGTCGTTACTGCTAGCATGCTTCCGCAACAAGAAAAAGAAACAGGTAAAAACATTATTAGTATTAAGGGGGCGAGCTTACAAAATTTACCCATTAGCAGTATAGATGAATTACTAAAATATTTACCTGGCATAGAAACCCAACAGCGAGGACCTGCTGGTTCACAAAGCGATATCATTATTAGAGGTGGGACTTTTCAGCAAGTACTTGTCATTATCGACGGCATCCGTATCAATGATCCATTAACCGGTCATTTTAACGGCTATATTCCACTACATCCAAACGACATCAATAGAATTGAAATTATCAAAGGAGCTGCTGCTGCTATTTATGGTTCGGATGCTATTGGTGGCGTTGTAAATATTATCACCAATGGATTACAGCAAAAAAACAATAACACCCTTAGCGTTGGAAGCAAATGGGGCAGATACCAATCTCGTGCCAACAATATTTGGTGGGGTGTACAAAAAGATAAATGGAAACTAAGTATTGCAGCACAACAAAACAAAGCAGATGGTGAAACACTGAGAGGTACTACCGGTTATTTTAACAATACATTTTATTCAGCCAATTTTAACTACGCATTTGAATCTGGATGGAAGCTACATATATTACACGCCAATGATAGCAGGGACTTTAATGCACAAAATTTTTATACCACATTTAAAAGCGATACTGCTTCAGAAATTGTAAAAAGTAATTGGACGCACCTAGGATTATCAAAGCAGTATGCCCACAAAACAGTTAAACTAGACGTCGCCTACAAAAAGTTATCGGATCAATTTAGATTTAGTCCAGCAGGTAGTTTTAATGAAAATAAAACGTCTCTTTTTGTAGCGCAAGGAAGCGTACAACATACGCTAAACAATAATCATCAACTAGTAACTGGCGCGCAGTGGATGCATAAAAAAATTGCTTCGAACGACAGGGGCAATCATGAGCTTGCACACGGAGGTGCCTTTATCATTGCGACGCATAAACTTCCCAATAATCTTTTTGTAAACGAAAGTGTCAGAATAGATTGGGACCAAAGTTATGGCTGGGTAATTATTCCACAAGTAAATGGCGCATGGGTAAATGGAAATATGACAACACGCGCATCTATTGGCAGAGGCGTTCGTGACGCAGACTTTACAGAGCGTTACAACAATTACAATAAACCTATTGTAACAAGTGGCAGCATTGGCAACCCGTATTTAGAAACAGAAAAATCATGGAGCTATGAACTTGGACTCGATTACAGATTGGGTTCAAGCCTAAAATGGGCTACTACCCTATTTTACAGAGACCAGAAAAACTTAATTGATTGGACCCCTACTGCATATCCAATGATGCCGCGTCAACAAAATTTAGTGATAACTGGTAGCTATTCATTGGCTTCCAATATATCATCGGTGCAAACAAAAGGTATAGAAACAGATATTGCATATAATAAAACCTGGGGCGAAAAATATGAAATTAGCTGTAATACAGGACTGGTATGGTTATCCTCAACTAGCCCAGACAAAACACCTTCATTTTATATTTCTTCACACGCAAAATTTTTATGGAATGAGCAAATTGTTATGAGAGCCAACCATTTACAATTAGCCCTAAACAGTGTATATAAAATTAGAAATACTCAAACCGCGTCTGCCATTAATGCAGCATTATCTGACAATTATTTTTTAGTGAACAGCAAAATTTCTTACCTTACAACAAAGCGTAAAGGAACTGTATTTATTGAAATAAACAATCTAACCAATACTTCCTATTCTGACTTACTAGGTGCCATCATGCCAAGCCGTTGGATTTGCGCTGGATTTCAAATAAAACTATAAACCATGCATAAATTATTATTAGCCTCTGTAACAACGTTTATTGTAACTGTAGCAGCGGCTCAAGACATGAAAGCTTTTAAGCTGTATAACCCTTACGAAAATGTAGACTCTGCATTACAAGTGGTTTATAAAAAAGCGGCCGCACAAAATAAACAAGTATTTATACAAATAGGCGGCAACTGGTGTATATGGTGTGCGCGTTACAACGAATTTGTTACCAAAGACACTCAAATAGATTCACTGGTTAATGCCAATTACATTGTCTATCACCTGAATTATAGTCCAGAAAATAAAAACAGTAAACCCCTTGCTAAGCTTGGCTTTCCGCAAAGATTTGGCTTCCCCGTATTTATTGTATTAGATCAAAAAGGCAATAGACTCCACACCCAAAATAGCGCTTACTTAGAAAAAGAAAAAAGCTACAATAAAGCACTAGTAATGGAGTTTTACAAGCACTGGACTAAAAATGCATTAGACCCAGCGCAATATAAAAATTACTAGCCTTTATATATTTTTTAAAAGCCCTGGCTTTTCTTGATGAAGTTTGTAAATGAGCTCACCAAATAAGGTATTGGCCCAAGCAAACCATTTACGTGTAAACTTAGTAGCATCATCTTTATGGAATGATTCATGCATAAAGCCCGTTCCAGCATGCGTTTGTATTAAGTTTTTAACGCAGTGTGTAATTTCTTTATCATCTACACTGGTTATAGCGCGTAAAATAATACTCATTGGCCAAATAGTGTCGGCACCTGTATGTGGCCCACCAATGCCTTCGCCAGCTTTACCTTTGTAAAAGAATGGATTGTTTTCAGATAGCACCACTTTACGCGTATTTAAATAGAGTGGATTGTTAGGTTCAATAGCACCTAAATATGGTAGCGATAATAAGGAAGGCACATTGGCGTCATCCATCATATGAAAACTACCATAGCCATTTACTTCAAAGCCAATAATTTTTCCAAACTGTTGATGTTGGATAATTCCATGCTTTTGAAACGCAGCTTGTACTTGTGCTTTTAATGCGAGTGCTCTTTTGGCAAGTGCTGGCTCATTGACAGCAGGTAATTGAAGCAGCTCCGCCATCTTACCTAAAATATTGATGGCAAACATATTACTTGGCACTAGATATGGTAATAAAGTACAATCGTCACTAGGCCTAAAAGTTGAAACAATTAAACCACAAGGTTTTACTGGATATCCATATCCACTAAGTGGCACGCCATCGGTGGCCCATGCCGTTGTACGCTGAAAGCTATATGGACCTTGGCTTGTCATACGCTGCTGTTCTGTAAAGGTATCTAATATTAATTTTTGTGCGGCTTTCCAATCGGCGTCAAAAACAGAAGTGTCCCCTGTTTGTTTCCAATACCCATGCGCCAACCTTACCGGATAACACAAACTATCAATTTCCCATTTACGCTCATGAATACCAGGCTTCATTTTAGTAAGGTCATCTTTCCATTCACTTACTTTATTAACGTCTTTATAAAATGCATTGGCATATGGATCTAGTAAAATGCATTTTGTTTGTCTATTAATAACGCCAGCAATTAAAGTTTGAAGGGGCTTATCTGATTTTGTTAGAGGCAAATAAGGCCAAACCTGCGCTGTGCTATCCCTAAGCCACATGGCATCAATATCGCCGGTAATTACATAGGTATCTGGCTTACCATTAACCATTTCAAAATCGACGGTGGTATCTAGTGTATTAGGAAAACAGTTTTCAAACAACCATCCAAGTTCTTGATTGGGTAAGTCTTTTTTTACTTGTGCAATCACTGCCTCTACAGCCGCACTCGTAAACTTTCGGTTGGCTAACGCTGGTCTATTACTCGTAAAATTTTGAGTAAATGGAGCAGCAGCAAAACTAGTAGCTTTTTGAAGCAAAAAACCCATACCCAGTAACGAAGACTTTTGTACAAATTGGCGACGGTTGGTCATAACAAGCGTATTAAGTTATTTTAACTGAAAAGATACTGAATTTTCTATAGCAGAATTTGTTCCAACAAAAACCTGAAAACTTCCCTTCTCACTAACATGCTTTAAATCTGCGTTGTAAAAACGAAGCATTTTTTCATCTATGGTAAATGATACCGTTTTGCTTTCTCCTTTTTTCAAAAATATTTTTTGAAAACCTTTTAATTCTTTTAATGGTCTTGTAATACTTCCAACTTCATCCTTAATATACAATTGCACCACTTCTTCACCATCATAAAATCCCGTATTGGTAAGCGTTACAGTAGCCGTTAATGAAGTGTTTGCGCTAAGACTATTTGCAGACAATATTGGTTTACTATAAGTAAAAGAAGTATAACTTAACCCATAACCAAATGGAAATAATGGTGAATTTTGTATGTCTAAATAATTGGATTTATATTTTCCGAAAACATCACCGCCATTGGGTCTGCCGGTATTGCGTATACTATAATAAATAGGCACTTGCCCCACATTACGCGGAAAACTCATGGTTAATTTACCTGCAGGATTATAATCACCATATAGTACAGATGCTACCGCGTTACCAGCCTCCGTACCTGCGTGCCAAACATCTAAAATAGCAGTTGCTAATTTTGCTTCTTTACTTATGGTTAATGGTCTACCGTTCATTAAAACCAGCACCAGCGGCTTACCTGTTTTTGACAAGGCTTCAATTAATTTTTGCTGACTTTCTGGAATATCTAAACTGGTTCTGCTCGCTGCTTCGCCACTCATTTCACTAGCTTCGCCAACTACTGCAACAATGACGTCAGAAGTTGCAGCCACTGTTAGCGCCTCTGCAATTAATTCTTGAGAACTTCTGTTATCAATAGAAATTTTTTCGCCAAACACATTAATTTTTGAAGCAAAAATAGGATCATCAGAAATATTAGCACCCTTTGCATATATCACTTTAGACCCAATACCAGGGCGGTTATTAAACCCTTCTAATACAGCAATCGCTTGCTTCGCATCTACGTTAATAGACCAGGTACCAGGCATATTTGAACGGTCATTTGCTAGTGGGCCAATAAGCGCAATTTTTTGATTGGACTTAAGCGGCAATACTTGATTGTCATTTTTTAAGAGTACAAAAGAATGCATCGCTGCTTCTTTTGCAAAAGCGCGTTTATCGGCACTTAATACTTCGGAAGCTCTTGCTAGCTTGCAATATTTAAAAGGATCATCAAATAATCCTAAGTCATATTTTGAAGCTAATATTCTTTTACATGCTGCGTCGATTGCAGTCATTGATACTTTACCCGACTGTAAAGATTTTGGTAAGGTATTTAAAAAACCTTCGCTCACCATATCCATATCAAGTCCTGCATTGAGCGAAAGTGCAGACACAGCAGCCGTATCACCCATACCATGGTTAATCATTTCAGTAATAGAGGTATAATCAGAAACAACAAAACCATTAAAGCCCCACTGCTTTCTTAAAACATCTGTAAGTAACCATTTGTTACCTGACGCAGGAACACCATCAATATCATTAAACGAACTCATCACAGAACCAGCACCTGCTTCTACTGCTGCTTTATATGGAGGAAAATAATCATTGTACATTTTGAGTTTACTCATGTCCACACTATTATAATCTCTACCCGCTTCAGGCGCTCCATACAATGCAAAGTGCTTCACACAAGAAAGTAGTGAATTACCAGTGGCTAAATTTGCATTACCCGCACCGCCCTGATAACCTATTACCATGGCTTTTGCCACCGCACTACCTAAAAATGGATCTTCACCTGCACCTTCTGCAACCCTTCCCCAGCGTGGATCTCGTGCAATATCAACCATCGGAGAAAATGTCCAGTTTAAACCATCTGCAGTTGCTTCAAGCGCAGCCATTTGAGCCGATTTTTGAATGAGTGGCATATCCCAACTAGCAGAGAGTGCAAGTGGAATAGGGAAAGCTGTTCTATATCCATGAATAATATCAGAACCAAATAACATAGGAATATGAAGCCTAGACTCTCGAACCGCCATCTCCTGTACTTTTTTAATTTTTTCTATCCCAGCAATGCCAAACATGCCGCCTACCAAACCTTTTTTTATTTTTCCTTCTACATCATTACTCACCACAGTGCCAGTAACCGATCCATCCCCAGGAATAATTAAATTAAGTTGCCCTAATTTTTCTTGCAATGTCATTTTAGCCATCAACGAATTAATATACTGTTCTTTCGTTTGCTTTTGAGCAAAAACAGGTACTGTAGCTATTAATAAAATGAGTAATGAAATCTTATATATAGAAAATAAACGCATATGTAATTATTATTTAACAATATTAAGAAGCTTTGATGATAATTAAGTCAAATAGGCGCCTAACTTTACGCAAAATCAGCGTCATGAAAGCTTTTATAGCAGCCCTTCTATGCCTTATAGTTGTTAGCAACAAAACACTATGTCAAACATCCGCAGCGTATACCGCTTCGATTAAGCATTTTGACAGTTTACGCATTAAAGCCTTAACAGAAGAAGACGGTTGGCTTAATTTGGCCGGGCTATTTTGGCTTCACCCAGGAGAAAATAGTTTTGGAAGCAGTGATACCAATGCCGTTGTTTTTAAACATAAAAATATGCCGCAGGTACTAGGTAAATTTATAGTAGTTGAGAACACTGTAAGTTTTGAATTTGACAAAGCAGTTACGAAATTCCCAAATGATTACGCAGAAACAATCATTTGTTTTGATGCAGATAAAAAATTGAATACGCCAATCACGTATCAGCAGTTTAAGTGGAGTATCATCAAACGAGAAGATAAAATTGGTCTAAGGTTTAGAGATTTAAAAAATCCAGCACTATATACTTTTAAAGGAAACAAAAGATTTGCCATTCATGAAAGCTGGAATTTGCCGGCAAAATTATTGCCGCCAAATCCAAGTGGTTTATTTGTTACAAATATGCTAGGACAAACGACGGCACAAGATTATGCAGGTAAAATAAGTTTTGATTACCAAGGAAAAAATTATGTACTAGATGCTATTAATGAAGGTCCTGGCGATTTATTTGTTGTATTTGGCGATGCCACCAATGGAATAAACACCTACCATATAGGCAGATTTATATATGTTCCTAGACCAGATACCAATGGCAACACTTTTATTGATTTTAATAAAGCATTTAATCCTCCATGTGCATATTCGCCTTATGCCACCTGCCCCATACCGCCAAAGCAAAACATACTTCCATTTAAAGTAACAGCCGGCGAGCTTTCAGAAAAACATAAATAATTTAAGTTGCCAGCATAAAAAAAGGGGCGAACCAATGGTTCGCCCCTTTTTTTATAAAATGTATGCTATTACTTTTTAGTAAATGAATACGTATAGTAACCACCATTTGAAAGGTTAAGTACTACATCGTACATACCTGCTTTCATGGCAAGGTTTGCACCATTAAATTCTAATAAGCCATCACCGCCATCATCTCCAATGTTTACATCCCAAGAGCTATTAAATCTAAACTTAAGGTCAGAGTCTGTTGCAAGTGTGAATGTTGTTTTCCAAACTTTATTACCGCTATCATACGTTAATGAAACGTCAGGATTTCCACCCCAATTGGTAAACGCACCAACGATACCAACATTAGTTACTAGATATTTAGACCAAGTACTATTTTTAGTATTGGCTCTTAATAAATAATAACCGCCAGTAGCTACACTTAAGTTAGCGCCGCTTGTACTGATTGCTGTTGCAGTTCCACCGTAGTTTGTTCCATTCCAATCTGGTTGGCTGGTGAATTTGAATTCAGAACCAGCTGTGCCAAAATCAATGAAACCATGGTAATCTTCGTCATTTTTAATAGAACCTAATGATGAAGCTTTGTCTGGCGCCCATCCTTGATAACCACCAGCTACAAACATCATTCCAAAAGGAACGGCTTTAACAGTAAACTTACCACGTTGGAAATCAAAACGGATTTTATACATGCCCGTTTTTGCAGGACCAGGGAAGTTATCAGAGAAATTGAAACCAAAATCACCACCTAAATTTAAATCAGTTACTGAGTTGTTTGCAACCGAGTATTTATTACCCCAATCTCCATTAACAGGTAAAGCCAAATATTGCTGACCACCTTTTAAATAAAAATTTCCTTCGTACGTAACAGAGTCTACTCTTATAAATTCTTGCGTAGGAACTTGTAAATCGTCAGCATAAAGTGGACAAAATATAGTCTAAATTAGTAGAGTGTT
>JBBAKI010000018.1:0-8670 GCA_040403595.1 Sediminibacterium sp.
TTCAATGAAAAATGCCCCTGAAAGGGGCATTTGATTCTTAATGCGGAGAGAGAGGGATTCGAACCCCCGGACCTGTAACAGTCAACGGTTTTCAAGACCGCCGCATTCGACCGCTCTGCCATCTCTCCGCGGTAAAAGTACGGTTTGAAAAGCAGCAACCAAAAAAAAAGTAAAAAAAATCTGAAAGACCCTATTTTATTGACTTTGAGGGCGTTATTTTGGCAAATCTGGGAGTTTTTCCACCACAGAAAGGTCTGAAAGCTCCACATTAATAGGGAGCTGGCCTATTTGAACAATGGCTCTTTTACCCCTTATTTCCAGTACCGTTCCTACCTGATAATTCTTTTTAAGCTTAACAAGACTACCCACAAGCAGTGCCGCAGTGGTTTCTTTGTATTGTTTATCTACCTTTTTAGCAAGCTTATTAACCACCACCTGCTCTTTACCTTTAAATAGTAATTGCTGCAGGTTTTTAACCACCTCACTTTTGTTTTCGGCCTTTTTGTAATCGAGTACAATTTGTTTGAGCTTACGCTCCATATCTTTTAAATACACAATTCGGTCTTCCGTAATAAGGTTCTGTTGCTTTAGCAACTCCACCTGTTGGTTGTGCTTTTCTTTATCAAGCACAATCTCCATTTCTTTTTTGAGCTTTTCATTTTCACGCAGCATTTTATGCAGCTGCAATTTCTCTTTATCTAAATGTTGCAAGTCCTGCTCTGTGCGGTTTAGTAATTTATCAAGCTTAAAATGATCTTCGTCTACTAATTTGCGCGCTCTATTAATAAGCGCTTTAGGAAGGCCAATTCGTTCTGCAATAGCAAACGTATAAGAACTACCAGGCTTGCCAATTATTAGCTTGTACAGGGGCAGTAAATGCACTTCATCAAACTGCATGGCACCATTAATAATACCTTGCGTATGATTGGCCATCACTTTTAAATTAAGGTAGTGCGTTGTTACAATACCCAGTGCATGTTTGCGAGATAACTCTTCTAAAATAACTTCTGCAAAAGCGCCCCCTAAATTCGGATCACTACCGCTTCCTAATTCATCTATAAAAAATAAGGTTTTACCATTGGCCACTTCAATAAAGTGCTTCATGTGCATTAAGTGACTCGAGTAGGTACTTAATTCAAATTCCAAATTTTGCGTGTCGCCAATATGTATGAAGAGTTGCTTAAAAATACCCATTTGAGAATCCGGACTTACCGGCACCAAAAGCCCACTCTGCATCATCAATTGGTTAAGCGCAATGGTTTTCATGGTAACCGTTTTACCTCCTGCGTTAGGCCCACTAATAATTAAAATACGCTGCTGCGCGTCTAATTTAATGTTAACAGGAATGGTATTTTTTCCAGCACCCTTATTGTATAAATATAATAGTGGATGGTATGCATTAATAAGTTCGATATGCGCTTTATCAAGTAGCTCCGGTAAATTAGCATTCATATCGATAGCTAATTTAGCCTTGGCTCTAATAAAATCAAATTCGCCAGCTATTTGTAAATAGGCAGTTAATAGCGGTGCATACACAGACATGGTAGCAGTGAGTGCACGTAAAATGCGCTGCACTTCTTTGGCTTCTTCATGTTCTAAAGCAAATACTTCGTTGTTGATTTCGATGGTATCTTCGGGTTCAATAAAAGCTGTTTTTCTACTATCACTTTCGCCGTGTAAAATTCCTTTCACTTGTCTTTTATGTTCCGAAAAAACAGCCACTACCCTTCTACCATTACTAAAACTTTCATCAATATCTGCAGTGTAACCGGCCTTGGCTAATTTTTGAATTACTTTTTCAAACATGCGCCTCAACTCGTTTCTGCGCTTGTATAAACTCAGTCTAATTTTTTGTAAATCATCAGATGCATTGTCTTTCACAACTCCCTGTTCATCTAATACTGCATCAATACTTTCCTTGATATTTTTTTCGTAATACGCATCTGCTAATACCTGCGCCATCGAACTAAATGCAGCGCGTTTTTCAGGATCAAACCATCTAAAAATATTTTCGGCATTGATGGTTAACTTTCTAATGAGCATCCACTGATCACCTGCTAATAATGCGCCAGGAATCCCCAATAATTTTAATTCTTTTTGTAAGTGATACGTAAAATCGTTTGGGAAATACTGCGCCTGTCTTAATAGCATTGCAAACTCGTGTGTTTGGCGCAGCTCTTTATGGATATAATCTTTGTGGGTATGGATGCGTAAATTGTTAGCACGCTCCTGAGCATACACAGTTTTACAATGCGCTTCTAAAAGTGCTTTTACCTTGTCAAACTCGAGTTGGTAAAGGGCGGTATCGGGGTATAATCGCATCATAGTTAAAAAGACCGGCGCAAAGGTAAGCGAAGCGCGCTTAAACCTTTTACAAGATTTTATGTTTTATTAATAATAGTGGATCAACTAAGGATCCTTAATTTTGACTACAAACAAAGCCTTATGCGTTTATTACTTGTAACCCTATTTGCGGCAACCTGCCTAAATGTATGTAGTCAACCCGTAAAAACTAAAACCAAACCACCCATGAGTACCCCTTCAGATAAGCTTGAAACCATTTATTTAGGAGAAGGATGTTTTTGGTGTACCGAAGCATTTTTTCAGCGTGTTAACGGCGTAGTTAGTGTAGAAAGTGGCTACGGCGGCGGTTTTGTAGAAAACCCTACTTATGAGCAGGTATGTGATAAAAATACCGGTCACGTAGAACTTGCAAAAGTTGTTTTTGATCCAGCAGTTGTGAGCATCGACGAAATACTTGAAATATTTTGGAAAACGCATGATCCAACCACACTTGACCAGCAAGGCAATGATATTGGCCCTCAATATAAGAGCGTAGTATATTATGTGTCAGAAACACAAAAACAAATAGCGCAAAAATACAAAGAGGCACTTGATAAAAGCGGTGCTTTTAGCGCACCTATTGTTACCACCATTGAGCCTTTCAAAAATTATTATCCTGCCGAAAACTACCATCAAAATTATTACAATAGTAATACTGGTCAGGGCTATTGCCGCTTTGTAATTGCACCTAAATTAGAGAAGTTTGAAAAAGTGTTTAAGGCAAAACTAAAACACTAATTAGGAAGTTTTGCATGCCTTAATTCAAGTAAATTAAGGGCATTGGGTTTAAAGCCTGTTATGTTTGGTTGCACCAAATGAATGGCCATATCATACCACATCGGAATAATGGGCGCTTCATTAATAACGAGCTGATCCATTTGTCTATATAGTTCATACCGGACAGTATCTCGTGTTTCCAACAATGCTTTTTCGTAGAGCACATCAAATTCAGCATTTTTAAAACGGGTATAATTAGGTGGCGCCGGATTTTTGCTATAAAACATCGCCATATAATTTTCTGCATCGGGGTAATCGGCAATCCAACTAGCTCTAAAAAATAATGCCGCAGACTTGGCTGTTTGCTCCAAGAGTAAACTTTTTTGAATCACTTCTACCTGTACCGGAATCCCAACTTCTTTCATTTGTTTGGCAGCAAAAGATGCAATATCGGCGTAAATAGCAACCGTTAATAATTTAGTTGTTGGCAGACCCTTGCCGCCCGGATAACCAGCAGCAGCAAGCAGTTCACGCGCTTTAGCCGGATTGTAGTTATAGCCTTTTACAAAATCAACATTGTTAGATGGAAGCCCCGCAGGCACAAATCCAGCCTGGGCCGGAATACCAATTGAATTACGCATATACATCATCAACTGTTTTTTGTTGATGGCATAGTTCATGGCCTGACGTACTAATTTATTACTGGTAGCTGCCCCTTTTGTAATAGAGTTATTATTATCTATTACAATTCCAAAATACTCGGTATTTAAATACGGATGCTTTAATAAATTTATTTTTCCTTCCCAGTCTTTTCTAAGCGTTCCGTTTTTGGTTAAAATTTCATCTTTAAAAGAAGCATCAATATCATTTACAAAACTGAGCTTGCCTTGTCTAAATTGTAAAAACTCGGTGGCTTTGTTGTCAAAGAAATTAATTTTTACAGCGTCTATATAAGGCAGTCGAACCCCAGCAGTATCAACCTCCCAGTAATTTTTATTTTTATGAAGTATCATCGCCTCTCCTTCATCCCAAGACTTGAGGGTAAAAGGCCCAGTACCACAAGGATGTCTTCTAAAATCTTTACCATATTTTTCAACTACTTCTTTAGGCACAACACTACAATACTGCGTACTTAATATGCCCATAATTGGGTGAAACGGACGCTGCAACCTTAGTTCAAAAGTAGAGTCGTTAATCATCACAAAAGGCATCACCGAATCTACCCGGTTGTTAAAAATCCAAGCGCCACTACTTGCCACTGTTTTATCTATAATTCTACCCAGGCTATAGGCCACGTCTGCGGCAACCATTTGTCGTCCTTTGCCTCCTTTAAATGCGTCATCATTTGTAAAATAAACGTTGGTGCGTAAATGAAAACGGTAGGTTTTACGGTCTTCACTTACCTCCCAAGATTTTGCCAGCGATGGTACAATATTTAAGTTGCTATCAATTTCTACAAGGGTATTATACACTTGGTGCACCGCCCACATGATCGATTGGTTTTTAGCAAAAGCCGGATCAAGGGTTGCAATGCCAGTGGCCTCATTGTAGCTAAATACATTTTTTGAAGTAGTAGCATTTTGGGAACAGGACACTAATAAACAAAGCGCTAAACCCAATAAAAAAGTGAGTTTAGGCGTTTTAACAGCATTATATAGGGCGCTCTGTTGCATCTTGGCACCGAATATCCTATTTTTAAGCGATCAATAAAGAGGTTCACGTAAAAAAGTAGATAAAATAGTTCATGGGTAACATTAGAAAACAAACCATCATTTCCAGCATTCTTGTTTATGTTGGGTTTGCTATTGGCTTTGTCAACAACTATTTTTTTACCAGAAATGGATCTTTCACCCCGGCCGAATATGGTCTTACGCGCATCTTTACCGATTTTGCCCAAAACATGTTTGCTTTTGGATCACTTGGTGTGGTGCCCATTATTTATAAATTTTACCCCTATTATAAAGACAACCTTCAAGAAAAGGAAATTGACCTGATTACTTGGTCGTTTTTCTTATCCATTATAGGATTTGTTTTGGTACTTGCCTGCGGCGTTTATTTTGAACCTTATTTTATTGAAAAATACCAGGTTAAATCGCCACTGATACTTGATTATTATTTTTGGATGTTCCCCTTTGCCATGGGTATGCTGTTTTTTTGTGTATTAGAAAGTTTTAGCTGGGCACTTAACTTATCAGTAGTATCTAACTTTTTAAAAGAAACTGGGCTAAGGCTCTTAACAGCCGTTTTAATTGCATTATTTTATTTAAAGCTCATTGACTTTAAGGTTTTCATTTACTTGTTTTCTATTCAGTACATCATCCTGTTTTTTATATTACTCAGCTATTTAATAAAATCAGGCAAACTACATTTTCCAACAACCGTAAGCCGCGTAACTAAAAAGTTTTGGAAAAAAATGGTGTCAATTCAGGTACTTGTATTTGGAGGAGCACTTATTACAGCCCTTGCTGCCACTATCGATAGCTTTTTAATTGCTGGTATGTTAGGCCTAACCGAAGTAGGTATTTTTGTATGGGCACAGTATGCAGCAGCACTTATTCAAGTGCCACAACGAAGCATTCAAGCTGTTTCAATTGGTGTATTGTCTAAAGCATGGAAGGATAAAAAATTTCCAGAAATCAACCGCATTTATGCGCGCTCTTGCATTAATTTATTAATCATGGCGCTTTTTATTTTTGGCAATATTTGGCTCAATGCCAAAGAAGGCATGATTGCATTACACATTCAAAAAGAATACCTAGATGGCCTTGGTGTCATATTTGTTTTAAGTATGGTGCGCATTATTGATGCAGGCACTGGACTTAATGCCATTGTTATTAATACCTCAACTTTTTGGCGTTTCGATTTTTATAGCGGTGTTGTACTTTTAGCGCTAAGGTTACCACTCACTTATTACCTAATCAAAAATTATGGCATTATTGGTTCTGCCTTTGCCGAACTATTTGCATATGGAACGTATAATTTTATCAGGTTTGAATTTTTACGGCGCAAATTTAACATGCAACCATTTACGCGTAAAACAGCCTACACGCTCCTATTGGGAACTACTGCTTATGCCATTACTTATTTTTCTTTTGATGGTATCACCGGCTGGACAGGCATACTTTTAAAAGGAGGTTTATTTTCTATACTTATGATTAGCGGCGTATTTTATTTAGACCTCACGCCTGATGCGCAGCAACTCTATCAGGGATGGAAACAAAAATGGAAACAAAAATAGTAACTTTGCAAAAAATTACTCCAATGAAGGCAGGTATTTTAGGTGGCGGACAACTGGGTAGGATGCTCTTACAAGCAGCAGCAAATTACACAGTAGAAACTTATGTTTTGGAAAACGACCCACACTGCCCTGCCGCACATTTATGCCATCATTTTATACTTGGTGACATTGCCAATTTTGATGACGTGTATGCATTTGGTAAAAAAGTAGACGTATTAACCATCGAAATTGAAAATGTAAATATTGAAGCATTAGAAAAATTGGAAAGTGAAGGGGTTACCGTTATTCCAAAACCAAGTGCCATTAAAATTATCAAAAACAAAATCAAGCAAAAAGGGTTTTATCAAGTCAATGAAATCCCTACTTCTGATTTTGTGGTTACACATACCAAAGAAAGCTTACCACATCACTACGCATTTTTACCTGCCGTACACAAATTAGGCGAAGGTGGTTATGATGGTAAAGGCGTTCAAATTATTAGAACTACAGATGATTTTGAAAAAGGTTTTGACGCCCCTTCGATACTAGAAAAAATGGTAGCTATTGATAAAGAACTTGCCATGATAGTGGCTATTGCACAGGATGGTTCTGCAACTTTATACCCGCCTGCCGAAATGATTTTTGATTCTGTATTAAATTTACTTGACTACCAAATTAGCCCGGCCATTTTACCGGAAAAAGTAGCTTGGAAAGCAGAAGCCATTGCCTTAAAACTTGTAAAAGCATTTAACAGCCCAGGACTATTTGCAGTAGAATTATTTGTTACTAAAGAGGAAGAAGTTTTTGTAAACGAAACAGCCCCTAGGGTTCATAATAGTGGACACCATAGTATAGAAGCAAACTATTCGAGCCAATATGATATGCTTTGGCGCATCATGCTCAATTATCCATTAGGCAATCCGGACGCTATATTACCTTCTGCCATTGTAAATATTTTAGGCGCCGAAGGTCATAGCGGTGAAGCGGTGTACACAAACCTTGCTGATGTATTAAGTATGGATAATGTGTTTGTGCATTTGTATGGTAAAAAGCAAACCAAGTCTGGTCGTAAAATGGGCCATGTAACCATCATGCACAAAGACTATCAAGACCTTAGGTACAAGGCCAATAAAATTAAACACACACTAAAAGTGGAGGCAAAAAAATAACGAGAACAGTAAATTAACGGATTTCTTTTTTAGTAGTTCCATTGGGCATTTTTTTGTTGATGTTTAAAGGCCTAGTATATCCAATACCCATCATGCTTTTAATTTGCATACCAGGCGCATTTTTATTTTCTCCAAAAAGCCTAACATCATCATCGTAAATTAAATCGAGGTTGTAATTCGCCGAAAAATATTTATTGATTTTAAAGGAGAAAAAATTGGTCATAAAAACGTCAATATTTTCTGGTTTGTTTGAATAGTTAGAGAACAAATCTAAACGACCTCTATAATTTATATTTTTGGCGATGACATTATTATGGTTGATAGTAGCAAACAAACCAATATCCTGCATTACATTTTGACCTTTTGGTACCCCGTATTTACCCTGTGCGGCTAGTATATTATTAGCAACAATGGTCCAACGTGCTGTAAGTGGTGATAAGAAAATGGATAACTTATCGGACGTTTTACTATCAAACCCCGCCGATAAAAAAATGTAGGCAGGTGATAAAAAAGAAGATGCAAAATTGGGTACATTATTGGAATACGTATACCCGTCAAAATATTGTGACCTAAAATTAAATAGCCCAGACATATACCATTTTCCCGTGCTATCAATTTTATATCCGTACTTACTTAAGATATCAAAACGATCGTCGTTTTTACGGCTACCCAAACTAGTGGTTTGAACATAACCAAGATTCATATCAAAATTATTGTCCCAATTTTGACGACCTTTTTTATAGTATAAAAAGTAGTTGAAATAGCTATTAACGGACAATGAAAAATTATCACCCCCCGCTGCCCAGTTGCTAAGTGACCCTTGAGATAAATTTGCATTAAATACACCGCCTCTTTTCCAACGCCAAAAAGCAGTATCGCCATCTTTTCGGATGGTACGCGCCGACTCGTTTCTAATTTTATTGAGCATTTCCTGGCCAAAAGCCTGACTTCCAATAAAAAAAACAACCAATAAGGTTAAGCCATACTTCATGCCCTTAAAGTTATATTATTTGCAAAACTAATTGATTAACAGAATTTTTAGCGTTTTATAGCTGACAAACTGGCACAAATCAGTGATTTTATGTTAATTTTGCCATTAAAATAGTTAGTAAGGATGGAAACCATCACTTTAGTAGGCAAAGATCACGACGAACATAGACAAGGAGAAGTGTCTTGTCCTGAAATAGCTTTACAACAAACTATTCAGCATGACAGAAAAAAGGC
>JBBAKI010000019.1:0-8491 GCA_040403595.1 Sediminibacterium sp.
AATCCTAGAAATGGACGAAAAATAATAACAGGCTCTGTTACGATTATTAAATAGTAATTATTCGAAAACACCTTCAAACTGAACAAGCGTAGGATCCCCTTTTTGGCCATATACAATTTGTAATCTTGTTTCTGAAATGCCTAATTTATTAATCAGGTAATTGAAAATCCACTGAGCATGTTTTTGACTTTCATTCACTTCTTTTTTAGAACTATTTCCAAAACCAATTATTCTTAATTTACATAATGGATTTTCTTGCAACTTCAATGCTACCAATGCTATTAAGCTATCAATTTGGATAGCAGTTACTTTAGGTGACTTAAACCTAATTGTTGGCAAACCTATAAAATTGCAATCACAAATTTTTAAACGGTCTTGTAACTTTTGATATTCAGTTGTCAATTCAATAAAGGGTTTTTTGTATTGATCGATAAATACCTCCTGTTTAACTTCCTTTACAATTGTATCATGCAAAGTAATAGTATCGCAAATCTTCTTTTCAATGACGGTTTTTCTAGCAAGATTTACATGAAAACCTATACTCGTAATAATACTATTGCGGAGCTCGTTGGTTAACCCTTTTCCATAAGCAACTTGCAAATTTAAAATAAAAGGTGCTGTTTTTGGAATATAACGCATGCCAATACCAAGAGGCAAGGACGCATAATTAAGTCCAGCATTTCTGTTTAAGTGAAGCCCCGAATACAAATAAGGTTGTAAAGGCAAGGCAGGGTTACCTAAATTATAATATAAATCTACCTTTAATGTATTTAACCATATTTCACTTGATTGGGTAGAAGGCAGCAACTTCTTGCTAATTCTTCCATAACCAAGGCCTACGGCAATGCTGTAAGCAAACCTTTTATTGACATTTTTATAATAAGAAGCTAAAGCAGATACATTACCACGCTGAAAAATTGGTCTCCCTTCAAAACAATTACAAGTATCGCTACTTGTACCTTCAAAAAATCCAAAATCCTGTGTTTGAAAGGATACTCCAATTGCTGAAAATTTTTGTGATGACAAAAAAGTTTTTTGGGTTACTTGTGCATGCAAATCAAACGACATGAACAAAAAAATGATCAGGGCATTGCCAATAAACAATAAACGATTGCAAGTACTCTTTTGCATAACTAAAACTGTTTAACCAAAGATAATTCTATCCCTGTTTTTTGATTGATACTACGAACCGAAGTTTGAATTGGAAGTTCATACAAAAAAGACACTTTGGTTTTACCAAAACGAATTGCCATTTGCGGCATTACAGCATCTTTAAACCTGTAATACAACGAACCTCCAATTGAGGTTGTTTCAGTTTGCCCAAATACCCTCTCCATTGTAAATCCTAATAATGTTTCTGAAGCTTCCGATTTTGTTTGATAATAAGCTACGGCACCTAACCATGTGTGTTGATTTTTAAATGCAGCACCCATTTGTAATCCAGAAGTTGGCGCTAATTCAAAAAAAGTATTTTTTGAGAATGAAACCGCCGGTTTATTGATATGACGAATAGACCCGCCAACAAACCATTTAAGTTGCTCTGTCACTTGTAAAAAAGATACTCCCGCATTGATACTTAACCAGTGATAGCTAGCATTTACAGCTAAAGGATCAGCAGTTGACACCCCTGGCAAAGGACCATAAATATTATATTGATCCTGAAAAGTAACAGATGTAAAATTCAAATTATTTTGATTATACACCCCCTGAAATCCTAAAGAAAGATACGTATTTGATGGGGTGATTTTTTGCATGATCGTAATACCCACTAACCCCAAAGATTGTGTAAACAATTTAGCGTTTGATTGATTAAATCCGCCTCCCACAGTCGCAAATATTTTGTTTGAGGTTGCACTTTCATTACGCTTAGCTAAAGGAATCGTTAACATCCCTATACCCGACTTAAAAGCGGAAAGCCTTTGCACTTTTACATCTCTAAAATTAAACCTAACAGATGATTTAGTTTCTTCAATAATAGACTGATTGTAAAACTGAATTACTTGCTTAGGATCTCCAAACTGAATATCCTGAGCATGTATTTTACTTGTCAGTAAATAACAAACAATTAACCCAATAGCAAAATATTTTAGTTTCATTTTATACTATTTGATTTAACGAATTAATGAGATTAAACCAGATTTAGTATAAACCTTACCAGACAAATCTTCTCCTTCCATTTGCCATACATAAGTTTCTATGGGTTGTGGCTTTCCTAAATAGTTGCCATCCCACCCTTTAGATTTGTCACGAGATTCAAAAATCAATTGTCCCCATCTATTATAAATTTTAAAGCATCTGAATTTTTTTATGCCCGGTAGAATTGGCATGAGTATATCATTAATACCATCACCATTTGGGGTAAATACTTCAGGCAACCAAATACCTGCTTCACATGGAATTAATACTGTTGCGGGACTTGCTGAGCTAGCCTTGCAACCAAAAACACTCTGAACCGTTACTGTATAAACGCCTTCTTTGTTGACGCGAAGCGTATCCTGAGTAGCTCCTGCTATACTTATTCCACCTATAAACCATTGATACGTATGTCCAGAAACTTTAGGCACAAAGAGTAACACAGACTCGCCTTTGCAAAAAATTAGGGGACCAACTGATTTTATCACCGCATCTGGTTGAGGATTAACAATGATTTGTTTTTGAATTTTATCCGTACAATTTGAAGAACCTGAACTAACGGTTAATGAAACTAAAAAACTACCTGCTGATGCGTAACTATGATTGGGATTAGTACCGGTAGCTGTTATGCCATCTCCAAAATCCCAGGTTAGGCTTGAATTACTAGCTGCATCTATAATCGAAGTACTGGAAAAAAGGAATTTATTATTAGCTAAACACTGCGGCGTAAATTCTAAAAATGAGGCTTTGGGTTTAGGGAAAATTATTACTTTTTGAATAATACTGTCTCCACATCCATCATTTGTATAGGCTGCATATTTTATATTATAGGTTCCGGTAGCAGGAAAAGCATGGGTGGACGACTTCGTATTTGAAAGACTACCATCACCAAAATTCCAATAATGACTTGTAACAGCAGCAAGACTATTTGCATTTAAGCCATCAAAAACAAAACTATTACCATCAAGGCATTGAGCAGGAGGAACCTGAAAAGAAACAAAAGGACTTGGAAGCACCGTTATAGTTTTAGTAACAGTATCCTTGCAATTATTATTTCCAACAACAACCAAACTAACCTCATAGTTTCCGGAAAATTTGTACTTATGCGTTACATTTGAACCAGTGGTTGTGGTACCATCGCCAAAATTCCAAATCTCCAAAACTATAGACCCATTTAATGTAGATGATGTACTTTTAAATGTGAAAATATTTCCACGTTCACATTGCGGAATTGGAGCTTCAAAATTAGCCACAGGATAATTGGCTACTATTGTAACTGGCAATGTATCTCTACATCCTAATCCAGCATATGGAAAAACTTCTACCCATAATTTAATGCCTAGTGGTTTTCCTGGATTTAAAACTAAATCTTCTGTAGATCCCAATACTTTAGAGAAGCTAGAATCCCACCATTTATATTCTTGAAAACCAGGAGGCCCATTCAACAATGTAATATTGGGAGGATCACAATCATACGTTACATCTGCAGTTAAACTACAATTATTATCAACATCAATATATGCATATCCCCAATGACCTCCTCTCGTACAGTCAACAGTAATAAATTCTAATCTCAAATTCCTTCCTGCATATTGCGATAAATTGATAAATGCTTTTGCCCATGGCTTACATTTTACGATTGGATCAATACGAGAATTAAAAAAACCTGGCATTCCAGATGTAGACACATGCTCGAAATTGCCACAAGGCAATGATTCACCAGTAACAGGATCTACAAGCCTTGCCGTAAATCTTGGCTGCTCACAAATTGCATGACTGGGATCCTGAAAAACGACTGCATACCTGTATGTAATGTTAAAATTGGTTGCATTTTGAGGCACCGAAATATTATAGCTAATACTTTCTGCTTGTGCCCCATTAATGGCATTTCCAAGCTTCACACAATAATTACTTCCATCTTGCGGAGAAATTGGGAATAAGCCATAGGGATCCAGGTTAGCACTTTTACCAAGCAATGTATGCCGGTTATTAATAAATCCTGAACTAGATAATGCTACATTGTTTCGAGATGAAAGACATTTTGTCGTTCCAGTAAAAGCATTCCAATTACTAAAATTACCATTTTCAAAAGTAATGTTATTGGGACAAGTAATAGATGGCTGTGTTACATCATGAGTTTGAATTATTAAATCAGATGAATTATTTAATAGTAAACCTGATGAGAAAATATTTTGACTAGCATCGTCACTATCGAACCTAAAAGTAGCTCCGTTTAGGTTAGGCAAATCAAAAGCAGCAAAATCATTTTCAGTCAATTGATTTGCAACAATTAGTCCAGTTCGATTGATTTTCGTCCAATTATTATTAACTAAAACTAGTGCAGTTGAATCTTTGAAGTCAACAACTAAATCATAAATACATGGAATTATTAATTTTCCCTTACCATCAATAAACCCCCATTTATTGTTCCGCTTTGTGGCAGCTCTACCAATTTTAAATAACCTAATTTGGTCGAACCCCTGCTTTGTGAGTAAATCGCCATCAGATGAATGTAGAATCCACTTGTCGCCAATAAAGGAGCGAATGAATCCATCTTTACTTTTTTCAACTTCAGGACCTTTCGCATTATAATTGGCGGACTGCGAAAGAGCAACTTTAAACGAGCAAAAGAACAAAAATATGTAAACAAGCCTTTTCAATAACGATGAGATTTATGAAATAAATATAAATATAAATCGTAATATAAAAAACATTATCGCTTATATTCTTAATAGACCTGCTTTATAAAGCGTTGTAACGGGTTTATTATCCCAAAAAAGTTCAAAATCCTCAAGACCTGCAGCTTCATAACTTTCTTTAACGGCAGCGTAGGTCATGCCGGAATTTACGCCAATTGTTAAGGCTGCAAGTATTTCAAGTAGCCACTTCCCTTGCGCTGGATCTATAGCAATATTTAAAGCCGCTTTATTTGTTTGAAAAAGTAAATTCATTTCTTCCCACTGATTGCCTTTTTTAGAACGCTGAACAACTGTTGACACTGGCGTTCCACCTAACCAAATGACTCTATAATTAGTTGCACTGCTGTAATCGGGTGTTGCTAGTGCAGTAGCAATATAGTTAGAGGCAATGGTGGTTTTAGGTGTTTTAAAATCAAACCATTTGTGTAATGGAAAATCAAAACATGCGCCATGCATATAATTGAGGAGTGCTTTTTTTAATCCGTAACCATAAATTTCATGGTCAGCTCCTGTAGGATCGATATGTACAATATCATTGTTTGCAAAAGTTCCCATTTCATTTGTTTGCTTGATCACTTTATATTTATCAGGATCAAGCCCAACCGGACTATGTGCTGTCATGGTAAACAAATGCCAAAACGCAGATTGCAACACACCCGTTTCAAACATTTGACGCACCATTTCTAGGGCGTCAATCGTTTCTTGCGCTGATTGTGTTGGAAAGCCATACATCAAATACGCATGCACCATAATACCAGCTTCGGTAAAATGTTGGCTCACTTTAGCCACTTGCGCTACCGTAATGCCTTTATCAATTAATACTAAAAGCCTATCTGATGCTACTTCTAGCCCACCACTTACCGCAATACATCCCGCCGATTTCAATAACTGACATAAATCGCGGGTAAAGCTTTTTTCAAATCTTACATTGGCCCACCAACTCACCACTAATTTCCTACGTATTATTTCTATCGAAAGTGCTTTCATTAAGGATGGTGGCGCCGCTTCATCTACAAAATGAAATCCTGTTTGACCTGTTTGCGCTATCAATGTTTCCATCCTATCCACTAGTAGTGATGCGGTAACAGGTTCGTAAGTTTTTATATAATCTAGTGAGATATCACAAAAAGTACATTTACCCCAATAACAACCATGCGCCATGGTTAATTTATTCCAGCGTCCATCACTCCATAAACTATGCATGGGATTGACCACTTCTATAGCTGAAATATACTTGTCTAGTAAGAGCCCCGAATAATCGGGGGTACCAATATTTGCTTGCTTATAATCGGGCCAAATAGAATTATTGATGTAATGTACTTTACCATCTACAAGGGTAAAACAACGCTTTAATTCCTGCACGGATATTTTTCCATCCAAATGATTCATTAATACTTCAAGAGGCGCTTCACCATCATCGAGCGTTATAAAATCATAAAATTCAAACACACGTGGGTCTGATAATGAACGGAGCTCGGTATTAGCAAACCCCCCGCCCATGGCCACTTTGATAGATGGGTACTTATTTTTTATATACTGCCCACACCTAAGTGAAGTATATAAATTTCCTGGAAAAGGAACAGACAAACAAACAAGTGTAGGAGTAATATCAGTAATGTGCTGCTCAAGTATTTGTAGTAAAACAGTATCGATATATGTTGTTGGCGCATTCAGTGCCGCATACAATTCATCAAAACTATTAGCAGACCTTCCTAAACTTTCGGCATATCTGCTAAAACCAAAATAAGGATCAATGGTCTCTTTAATTAAATTACCCAAATCCTCTAGATATATGGTAGCAATATGCTTGGCCTTATCCTGCTTTCCCATACTACCAAATGCAAAATGCAAATCATCCATTTGATCAAAAGCACTCGCTTCGGGCAAAAACTGACGCATTGCAATTAGATGCGCAAGCGTAGGTTGCTTGCCTTGTAAAAACAAAATAACGCTATCTATAGTATGAATATATCGTTCTTTAAGTGAAACGATACGTGCACAATTTGCATTTAACAACCCTGCATGTGAAGCCTCAATTGCAGTAAATAATTGAACAAGGCCTTCTTTGCAAAAAATTGCCAAAGTAACCTCTATACCTAGGTCTGCCTGCTCACTCTTTATATTTTTAGTATTAAAAAAGCCTTTTAAATAAGCAGTAGCAGGATACGGCGTATTGAGCTGCGTAAAAGGTGGCGTAACTAAAAATACAGGTGCATCCAAGGGTATCTAATTATGAAATAAAATTAATGTTTATTTTTTCTTAGCCCCTCTTTTAATAGGCTTCTTATATTTTTTTTGCATCACATCCTTTCTGCTCGTTTTTACATTTGACTTGCTATTTTTGGCAGACTTTTCATGAAAGGCAGGACCCGCAGTGCTCACTACTTTTTTAATTTTCTGAGATATTTCCTTCATGATCACTTTAGGTATTTCATCTTCTGTTAATACAGTAGAAATTTCAACTTCCGAAGGGATATCAATGACTGGAACCTGATACTGCATCAGCGATTCAATAGCTTCTAATAAAGGGGCTTCTTTGGGTGTTGTAAATGTGATAGCAATACCCTTTTTATCAAATCTTCCTGTTCTACCAATGCGGTGAATATAATTTTCGGGTACGTCCGGCGTATCAAAATTGATAACATGCGTTACTTCTGCAATATCAATACCCCTTGCCACAATATCCGTTGCAATTAAAAATTGATAGGTCCCATCTTTAAAAAGACGAACGGTATTAAAACGGTGATTTTGTTCTTTATTAGAATGTATTATTCCGACCCTTCCTTCAAATTTTGTGGCTACAGATTCATACAATTGATCGGCTAGTTTTTTGGTAGCTGCAAAAATGAGCACTTTTTGCATACTCGCATCACTTGTAATCAAATGCGCTAGTAAGTTTACTTTGGTATTAAAATTAGGGACCTGGTAAATTTGTTGCTCAATATTTTCGAGTGGTGTTCCTGTGGGCGCTGCTTCAATAATTTCGGGTGCATTAAAAAATGTATCCATGAGCGCCGTAACCTCTGGTGTAATGGTTGCAGAAAATAAAAGATTCTGTCTTTTTTGTGGAAGTAAATCCATGATATTTTTGAGCTGGGTACGAAAGCCTAAATTGAGCATTTCATCCATTTCATCAATCACTAGTTTTTTAATGTACTTGGTTTTAAAAGCACCATTCATGGCTAAATCATAAAGCCTACCTGGGGTTGCCACAATTACATCCACTCCTTTTTCTACTTCAATTTGTTGTGTATTAATGTTAACCCCGCCATACACCCCAATAGCCACCAAACTCATATAACTTGACAACTTATTGATGGTTTCAACAACCTGTGCAACAAGCTCTCTGGTTGGAACAACAATTAATATTTGAGGATCTTTATTTTTATCGAATTTCCACTGACGCAAACATGGCAAGAGATAGGCAATGGTTTTACCTGTACCTGTTTGAGCAATACCACAAACGTCTTTGCCAGACATGGCCACAGCAAACACTTTGTGCTGAATAGTGGTAGGTGTAGTATAACCTAAATCGTCAAGGGCCGAAAAAAGCGCTGTATTTAAATTTAAATCGTTAAATGTCATGAGGTGGTAAAGTTAAAACAAAAGCCTCAGCATTGGCTGAGGCTTTATTTGTGTTGGTCGGGAAGACAGGATTC
>JBBAKI010000020.1:0-6072 GCA_040403595.1 Sediminibacterium sp.
ACACTCTACTAATTTAGACTATATTTTGTCCACTTTATGCTGACGATTTACATTGTTATGATTGAAAAGCTTTGTTACAGGTGCTGTTGGGCCTCGGAACTGCCGTTTTTCGCTATGCTCAAAACGACTTCCTCGGTGGGCAAACGGGACTGTCGGCTCAATCCTTTCGCCCACTTCCTTGGTGGGCTCCTTACCCAAAGCCTTTCAAAATCAAACTTCGTTTGCTTTTGGCTTTTTTAACGCTCCCTAACTAACGAAAGCGAGCTTTCTTCGTTGTGTCGCATTAAAAAAGCCTATCACTTTGTGATAGGCTTTGTAGCCACCTTAGGAACCAGTTTGGATGAATTTGCTGGGGATGTCAAGGCGATGGCAGGAGTGAAGCTTACGAAATATTTTTTATTTATTTAATAATATAACTCCCAGAAAAATATATCACACAATCCATTTTTGAATTATCTGACCTAAACTTGAAATTAAGATATTTAGTACTTCCAGTATTAGCTTCGATTGTTCCAGTTACTCCAACACTTGTAGATATTACGCCAACGGCGTCCATTGAATTTGTAAATGTAGAGGCAATTGGCAAGGGTAAATTAAAGCTACTTATACTACTTCCAGAGGTTGAAACTAAACCAAAGCTTCCGGAAAAGAAAACCATATTGCCTACTTTCATATAATTCATCTTTGAATAGTTCGCATCATAATTTATGCTCCCAACTGATAAATTTGCTAAAACAAAAGGATTGCTATTTAATGTAACTGTACTAGCAACTGGTACATCATTTGAAACCCAATTTATATTACCTGCACCATCTGTTGCTAATAATTGACCATTTGTCCCATCGGTATTTGGATATGTAACTGCCCCAGTTTGTAATTTTCCAGCAGTATTCACTATTGTTATATTGTTATTACCTAATTGTATAGTATTACTTGCACTTGCTAGAGCAGAATTTCCAATCGCAGTTGCGTTGGAAACATTAGTGCCAGCTATGTCGGCTAGATATCCTATGGCAGTATTGTTACCTCCTGTTGTAACTGTTGTCAATGAAGAGTATCCTAGAGCGGTATTATTATTGCCAGTTGTAAGATTAGAAAGTGAAATATAACCGGAAGATGTATTACCATATCCTTCGGTAATTTTAGCTGAAGCCCCAGTTCCAAGTGCGGTGTTTGAAGTTCCAGTTGTATTGGCAATTAAAGCATTGTTACCTAATACTGTATTGCTTGATCTCGCTCCATTTCCGAGACCTATTCTTAATCCATTTACAGTTAAATCATATGCACCTAGATTAACTGCACCCGTTGCACCAGTATAAGGAACGCCGGTTGAAAGTGAAGTCCAGGCTAGTGTTCCGCTACCTGTGGTGCTCAAGACTTGGTTAGCTGAACCATGGGTGTTTGGATAAGTTACTGTACCTGCAGTTAATGTTCCGTTGGTTTTCACATTCGTTACTCCCGAGCTTCCCAATTGAATGGAATTACTATTAGTAGCAATTGCTCGGTACCCTATTGCTGTTGCATTTGTTAAATTATTAGTACCGACATTTGCCTCTAAGCCTATTGCAGTGTTATAAGATCCAGTAGTGTTGGTTTCTAAAGCACGGACACCAACCGCAGTGTTATAATTTCCAGTAGTGTTTACATTTAAAGCAGTTGCCCCTAAAGCTGTATTTCCGGATACTGCACCCCCCCCTAAACCTACTCTTAATCCATTTACAGTTAAATCATATGCCCCTAAATTTACTGCACCCGTTGCACCAGTATAAGGAACGCCGGTTGAAGTTACACTCACAGTTCCTGCAGCAGTTAATCTTCCTTTTGCATCCACAGTAAAAGTTGGAATACTTGAAGCATTTCCATAACTGCCTGCTGTCACTCCACTGTTTGCCATTGTTGCTGTAATTGTTCTAGTTCCTGTTCCAGTTAAATCTCCAGTTAAACTAATTGTTTGATCACCAGTATTGGTGCCAGATGTATTTGATAATACTCCTGCTTGGACATCCGTTACATAATTTCTATTCGTACTTGGGGCGATATCAGCCGTAGTTGCATCAGCACCACTAGTTACTAATCCTTTTGTATCGTAGGTGATTTTAGTTTTTGTAGCTGCGGCAATAGCACTATTTGGTACAATATAGTTGGTCCCTGCTGTTAAGGGTGTCTGGTAATCAGTGCCGGCAATTAGTGGTGCTTGCACATTAGTGCCAATAACTAATCCCAAATTGGTTCTTGCAGAAGCAGCAGAAGTAGCACCGGTGCCACCATTCGAAATTGCAATAGCAGTTCCACTCCAAGTGCCACTTAAAATTGTTCCAAGAGAAGTTATATTGTTACCCCCAGTCCATGTGCTTAATGCAGTATTTTCTACATTGCTAAGCCCTACTTTCGATTTGTTAATTCCAGAGGCTATTTTAGCATCAGTTACGGCAAGGTCAGCTAATTTTATTGTAGTTATTCCACCATCAGCAACACCACTAGAAGCAGCACTGGCAGTTACATAATCTTTCACCGCTTTTTGGGTAGGGAATAAAACGTCACTTGGTGATGCACCACCTAAATCAGCTGCGCTAGATTTATTAGATGCGTTTTCTTTTAAAGCAAGAGATGTATTAGTAGCATAACTGCTTAAATCCTGATCACCAGTATTAATTCCGGTTAAAGTTGCGATTCCTAATTTAGTTTTAATTGAACTTGCAGTTTCATCACCAGTATTGGTGCCAGATGTATTTGATAATACTCCTGCTTGGACATCCGTTACATAATTTCTATTCGTACTTGGGGCGATATCAGCCGTAGTTGCATCAGCACCACTAGTTACTAATCCTTTTGTATCGTAGGTGATTTTAGTTTTTGTAGCTGCGGCAATAGCACTATTTGGTACAATATAGTTGGTCCCTGCTGTTAAGGGTGTCTGGTAATCAGTGCCGGCAATTAGTGGTGCTTGCACATTAGTGCCAATAACTAATCCCAAATTGGTTCTTGCAGAAGCAGCAGAAGTAGCACCGGTGCCACCATTCGAAATTGCAATAGCAGTTCCACTCCAAGTGCCACTTAAAATTGTTCCAAGAGAAGTTATATTGTTACCCCCAGTCCATGTGCTTAATGCAGTATTTTCTACATTGCTAAGCCCTACTTTCGATTTGTTAATTCCAGAGGCTATTTTAGCATCAGTTACGGCAAGGTCAGCTAATTTTATTGTAGTTATTCCACCATCAGCAACACCACTAGAAGCAGCACTGGCAGTTACATAATCTTTCACCGCTTTTTGGGTAGGGAATAAAACGTCACTTGGTGATGCACCACCTAAATCAGCTGCGCTAGATTTATTATATGCGTTTTCTTTTAATGCAAGACCGGTTGTGACATCTGAAGCATTTGCTTTGGTGGCCAATGCAGTAATTACGTCTGCAGTATTTGCCTTGGATGCGACAGCAACGGCGGTGGCATAGCCACTTAAATCCTGGTCCCCAGTATTGGTTCCGGTGATGGCCGAGAGTTTTGATTTTTCAGCACTTGTGTAATCGTTCGCGGAGAGCCCTTTTCCATTAACCTTGTCTACTTTAGTCTCCAAAGCTGCCTGGGTAGATGTACTGAGGGGCTTGTTGGCATCCGAGGTGTTATTCAACTGGTCGATACCCAAACTTGTTTTGAGCGCTGTGATGCTCCCCACTCCAGTACCTCCCTTGGTAACTGGGAGCATACCTTGGATATTTTCTGCATCTACACTATTTGCAAACTGCGCATAGGCTACATATTGAAACTGAGTAGTGCCCATGATAATAAAATTATTTCCTGCAGCTGCGTCCATTTCAATTTTTAAAAACTTAGGCGTGTTTTTCCAATTAATGGTACTGAAATTTCCAATTGTACTACT
The DNA here is from genome assembly GCA_040403595.1 of Sediminibacterium sp. Taxonomy (GTDB): domain Bacteria; phylum Bacteroidota; class Bacteroidia; order Chitinophagales; family Chitinophagaceae; genus Sediminibacterium. The sequence continues at coordinate 3,878 of JBBAKI010000020.1, forward strand.
TGCGTCTGCATCTCCAATGACAATTGCAAATAAACCTTGTACATTGGTTGTTACTTTTCTTATTTCCGAATACTCTACAGTTCCAGATGCGCTTCCCTGTAAAATACTAAGTCGCAAACTAATTGGTTGTGATGCCAATATTACATTGTTTGTAGTTCTAGCTACTCCCTGAAAATTTAATCCGGTTTGAGCTTGCGTATTTATAAATACAAATAAGAGTAAAAAAAAGAAAATGGATTTATGAAATAAGTTTTGTGTTTGCATTCTATAATTTCTATAGTTTAATAATTTTATAAATTCCGGTTTTTGTATTTCCTGTAATGGGTTTAAAAAATACTTTTATGTAAAAAACACCTGAAGGATATTCTTCCAATGAAATATCTTTTTCATATCTACCAAAAATGATACCTGCTTCATGTGATAAAACAATGATCGATTTTGCATCTATCATTTGAATTGATAGCTTGCCTGCTTCTGTAAACCTAGTTTTCAGATGTAGCATATGGCTGGTAGGAATAGGGCCCATAGTGATTTGGCTGCCAAATACAGCCGGGCCAAATTCATTTATACCTGTAACTACATTGGTCAGAGGTTGCAAAACCCCAGTATTTATGGAAAAGCCTGGGATAATAAAAGAAGCGACTGATACTGATTCGGTAATGCTCCATTCCAAGTATTGCGTTGAGCCGCCGCCATTATTTAGCGTATATGGGGAAATTGATTGCGCAATAAGCTGGAATGGAATAACAAAATAGAAAAAGGCTAGGATAGGCCAATATTTTCTGTAGTTTAGAAAAGTCATCCCATAAAGAAATCGAAAAATGAGCCGCACTCATGCTTAGATGGCATGTTTGGCTTTAAGAAATCGGAAAATTAAAAATAGTAATAGGTTATTTCCTTTAATTGTAGCTACCCAACCTTATTTACAGTTTCAGGTTTAATAAATATTCGGATGGAGTGAAGTTCTCATTTTTTTTAAAGGCAGCTATAAATGTAGTTTGATTCGAAAATCCTGCCTCTGAGGCTAAGCTATTTAAGGTAAAAGAATCAAGATAGTTCTCATTAATTTTTTCTTTAATATAAGAAACCCTGTACTTATTGATAAACTCATTAAATCTCATTTCGAAATGTTGGTTGATAATGAAAGAAATCAGTTTTGAAGAAATATTAATTTCTACTGCTACTTGGCTAATATTTAGACCTTTTTTTAAGTAAGGTTTTTGGGTTTCAAAATACTCTAGAATTTTTCTTATTTCATTTGAATAATCTTGCTCTATATAAGCTACATAGTCGACTTGATTAAGGATTAATGTTGAAGCCGTTTCTTTGTATTTTATAAAAGGGAGTCCTGCAAATATGGAAGGATGCGTAAGTAGATAGGTGCTAATAACAAAAAAGCAGCTTGCGAATATATAATCGGGCAAATCAAAGATAAATCCATCTGCATAAATATTATGAAATGCAAAAGCAATAAATGCTAGTAATAGAAATGCAATCAATGATATAGTTGAAAGAGAGGTAAAAATTTTAAGCCATTTTATTACATTATTGATTTGTTTTTCAATCTCAATATTTTTATTCTGTTTGTTGAATGTTATAATTAATTTCCATTGAAAAATTAGATAAATTAAACTTTGAAATATCCTGAAAATATTAATTGCATATTCAGATAAATATCCCAATTGTATTTTATAGGATGTATTGATATCCTTTAATAATGCTACTACTATATCTTTTTTATTGCTAATTGGTAAAAGATAGAATGGCAAATAATTTATTAGAACTAAAATGAAAGGAATTATATGTAAGAAGTCTAAAGTGTTTAATTTTTGTTTGTTGAATAGAATTACACGAACATATAAATAAACAATAGGGGGCAATAGAAAATTTATAGGAGCTGTGATTTTGTATATATACGGCACATCAATAATCAATCCATATAAAATCAAAACATAGACCGATAAACAAGAAATACAAAAAACAAAATAACTGGCCAGTAAGTAATTGGCAAATGTCTTTATTGCATTTTCATTATACAGTAAAATATAGACTGTAACTAAAGCACAAAAAATGCTACCTATATAAAAAATCCCTACCATATATCTGTAAAATACAAAGGTTTTTCTTTTTTTTTGACTATTTGTTATGATTGAAAAGCTTTGTTACAGGTGCTGTTGGGCCTCGGAACTGCCGTT
>JBBAKI010000021.1:0-3259 GCA_040403595.1 Sediminibacterium sp.
TTTTTTGCTGCATTGTCTTTTGTCGGTGCGTTGGGGTAGGCAAGCTCTTTTGCAGGTTTTGGCTTTAGCGTTGGCTTGTGCGACCTGCAAATGTGCTTGACTACTGCGTTGGCTATTCGTCTCCGTTTATTGTCTCCATTATTTCTTTAAAACTGTTTAGTCCTGCTTCTATGTTTTCAATGATTTCGTTTGCCAAAACATCTGGGTCAGGCAAGTTGTCTAAGTCGGTTAAGCTTTTGTCCTTAATCCAAAATATGTCAAGGTTGGTTTTATCTCGTTCAATGATTTCTGAATAAGCAAATTTTCTCCATCTGCCTTCAGGATTTTCCTCGTTCCAGGTTTCTGTTCTTTTGTTTCTGTTTTCGGGATTGTACAGTTTTATAAAGTCCTGCAGATGGTCAAAATGCAAAGGGTTTTTCTTTAGCGTATGGCTTATGTTACTTCGATAATCATAAATCCAAACGTCTTTTGTCCAAGGTTCTTTGGATGCAGGTTTGTTGTCGAAAAATAACACATTTGCTTTTACACCTTGTGCATAGAAAATACCAGTCGGCAATCGTAAAATGGTGTGCAGTTCTGTTGTTTTCATCAACTCTTTTCTAACCGTTTCTCCTGCACCACCTTCAAACAAAACATTGTCGGGAAGTACAACTGCTGCTTCGCCTGTGAGTTTTAAAAGTGTTTTTATGTGTTGCATAAAGTTCAGTTGTTTGTTTGCTGTGGTAGCTACAAAGTCCTGACGATTGATAATATAATCTTGCTTTTCTTGTTTGCCTTCTTCGTTGGTAATGGTCATACTGCTTTTTTTACCAAAAGGCGGATTGGCTAATACATAATCGTAACGCTTGCCATTGTCTGAAACCAAAGCATCTGCCGAAGAGATTAATGTTTCTCCGTCTATTTCGCCAATGTTGTGCAAAAACATATTCATTAAACACATTCTGCGTGTGTTGGCAACAATTTCATTTCCGTAAAAAGTTTCGTTTTTTAAAAACGCTTTTTCTTCTTGGTCTAAGTCTTGGGCTTTTATAAAATCGTAAGCGGCTAAAAAGAAACCACCTGTGCCACAAGCAGGGTCTATAATAGTTTTCATTGGTTTAGGGCGAAGACAAGCTACCATAGTTTTGATTAATGAACGAGGCGTAAAATATTGCCCTGCACCGCTTTTGGTGTCTTCTGCATTCTTCTCTAAAAGACCTTCGTAGATTTTCCCTTTTATGTCTGTACCCATCAAGCTCCATTGCTCTTTGTCAATCATATCAATGATTTTTAAAAGTTTGGAAGGGTCTTGAATTTTGTTTTGGCTCTTTACGAATATTTGTCCCAAAGTGCCTTTTTCGCTACCCAAACTGCGAAGCATTTGGTTGTAAAAAGTTTCTAATTCCAAGCCTCGTTTTTGCGATAAGGTTTGCCAGTCGCAAGTTTCGCCATTTGGGTCTTCTTCGCCTTGGGCGTTTTTGAGTTTTGGAAATGGTAAACCTTTATTGTAAGGCGGTTTGTTGAGTTCATCAGCCATTTTAAGGAAAAGCAAATAGGTGATTTGTTCCAAATAATCACCATAACCCACACCATCATCTCTAAGGACGTTGGCGAAATTCCACACTTTTGATACTATTGCACTTTCTGACATATTATTTCTTGCTTTTCTTTTTAACGGTTGGTTTTTTCTTCTCTTGTTCTTTTGCCAATTTCTCGGCTTTTATTTTTTTGAGCAATTCGCTGGCAGGTTCGTAATCGGTTTCTTTTTTACAAAGTTCTATTTCTGCTTTGCTCAATAACTTGCCTTCAAATGCTTTTTTCAAAATGCTTTGGCGAAGTGCTTCGGCTTTTTCAATGCTTTCAGTTATGCTTTGTTCTACTTTGTCGCAAACAGATAAACGGCTTTCTATTTCTTGAACAATTTGGGTTTGTTCTTGAACAGTTGGAACTGTGATGTTATACAAAGCGATTTGCTCATATTTCACTCTTGGTTTATCACCAGAAGATTGGCTATTTGACCAATGAACAAAGTCCTGTTGGTGCAAAATTAATTTTAAGTATTGAGGTAAAATGCTTTCTGTTGTTTCTAAAATAATAAATTCGCCAGAAGCAACACCTTCATATTCCGCGTGATAAACTTTATTGAGGTAAGGTCGCATTCTGCCATAAAGTATATGATTAGTATTAAACCAATTTCCTGCACTTTTAAACTCCTTAAATTTATAGGTAAAGTGCGGTTTAAGGGCATTTTTTTCTAAACAATCCATTCCTATAAATGGCATATTCGGTGCATCATCAGGCATTAATTTTACTGATATTTGAGTAACCAGTTCGCCCATATTTAAAATTGGCAATAAATCATTTTGTTCAATTTCAGGATATGAAACTAAACTTTGTGGCTTCGTTGGTTTACTAACTTTCTTTCCATTTTTCTCCCACTCCTTCACCGCTTTTTTCCAAACTTCTATTTGTTCGTTGTAGTGATTTTGGCGTTCTTCTTTTATTTGTTTTAAAAGTTCATCGGCAGTGGGTAGGTTGGTTTGTTTTTCTCGCCATTCTTTGGTGAGTTCTCCTTCAAACGCCTTTTTCAAAACCGCTTGGCGGTATATTTTGAGTTGCTCTTGTGCTTTTTTAAAATTGGCTATGCCATTGTCTAAATCGGAAAACAGAGCTTCGATTTTGGAAACTATGGCTCGTTGAATGGGAAGGGGGGAGACTTCAATTTTGACTGAATTAAAACTTGATTTATTTACTAATGCAACCGTTGTAGAAGTACTTAGACTTTCAAGTTGATTTCTAAAACTTCCAGATTGAGCTTGATAAAAAGTGAATTTAAAATCAATAAAATCGGTTGGAAGAATTGCGTTTATTTGTTGATTAAAAGCAACTTCATCTTTATTAAAACCAACTCTACCCAAATTACCTATGCAAGTAATTAAAACGGAATTTGAAGGTAAAACCCTCGCTTTCAATTTGCCTTTATTACTTAAATATTCTGAAATGGATTTGATTGCACTATTGGTAATATCAGGAGGTTTAATAAATGGAATATCTTGTCCATAATTATCAATCTCCTGTTTTGAAGGTGTATTTCCTGTAACAGTTTCAAAAACTTCTTGTAACTCAACTTCTATCCAATCTTCTCTCATTATGCTGCTAATGCCTCGTTAAGTTCGTTAATAATGTCGTTCATTTCAGCACCAAAAAGCTGGTACATTTTGCCTCGTCCGCCTTTTTCGTCAAATGGTGTAAAGTCCAAGTCTTCAATTTCTATGTGGTA
>JBBAKI010000021.1:3359-5869 GCA_040403595.1 Sediminibacterium sp.
AATTTCAATTTATCAAACACTTCTTTTATCATTTTAAAAGTAATGTTTCTGCGGTTGTAGGGTTGCTTGTAAAAAATAGTGAGGGCTTTTATTTCGTCCTGATTGGCTAAAAGATATTCGCTAAAATCTTTTACAATTTCCTTGGCTTTGTCCACCGAGGTTGTATCCCATTCGGCTTTGGTAACTTTGTCAATATTGTGGCTGTCTATAATTTGCTCGTGTTCTATTCGAACTTTTTCAATGTAGTCGTTTAGCTTACCGTTAAAAGTAGAAGTTGCCGTTGCAATCAATTCTTTTTGTGCTTCTTGTTTGGCTTGCTCAATCAATGCAGGCGTTCGGTCTTGCACTGGTATTGCTTCAATAATTGGTTTTGCTTTTTCTTCAATTACATCATCATCAAAAGCTGATAACAATTCTTTTGAAATTTGTTTCAAGTTTTTGCCTTTGGAATGTTCCAGTAATTTTTCTTTTTCCTTGTCGGTAATTTCTTTTTCCAAACGGATAAGGCGATTAGCCAATGAAAGAAATAAATCTTCTTCAGCAACACCCATTGTAACTGCTCCCAATAAATCTTTTAGCCCAACGGTTGGTTTTCGTTCCAAAGGTCGGCTGTCGGTTTTTTTAGATTTGGTTACGCCAACGGCATCAACAATAATAAAATGCGTTTTGGCTTTGGCTGTTTTAGAAACCATTTGCAAAGCATCTTTGCTTATGGTTCGTGTGCCTCTGCCTTTCATTTGTTCAAAGTAGTTTACACTTTTTACATCTCGCATAAAGAGCAATACTTCCAAAGGTTTTACATCTGTACCTGTGGCAATCATATCTACCGTAACAGCAATGCGTGGATAGTATGAATTTCGAAAACGGTTCAATACCGATTTTGGGTCTTCTACTATTTTGTAAGTTAGTTTTTTGCAAAAATCATCGCCTTCGTCAAATTCTTCACGAATGATTTTGATAATATCATCTGCGTGGCTGTCGGTTTTAGCAAAAACCAATGTTTTAGGCACTTCATATTCTCCGTTTTCGTCTTTTCTGTTTGGGAAAATTTCAGTTTCCAATGCCTTTTTATATTGCCGAATGATATTACGAATTTGACTTGGGTTTACTACCTTTTTATCCAAATCGTTTTTTAGGTATTCGGTGTCTTCATCTTCCTGTGTCCATCGGTTTTTTCGGGTGAGTTTGTCTCGTCTGTCTACAAACCAACCTGCTTTCACTACACTTCCTTTTTGAGAAATTTCCGTTTCGATATTGTACACATCATAAGGCACATTTACGCCATCAATTACCGATTCTTCGTAAGTGTATTCGCTGACTACATTTTCCTCAAAAAAACCAAAAGTTCTTTTGTCGGGTGTGGCTGTTAAGCCAATGAGGAAAGCATCAAAATAATCTAATACTTGTTTCCAAAGATTGTAAATGGAACGGTGGCACTCGTCAATAACGATAAAATCAAATTGCTCAATAGGAACTCTGGCTGTATAATCAACAGGGATTGCCTGTTTTTTATTTCGCTGTTGTTCCATCCAAGAGTTTTCATTTGGGTTGGTATCTTCTGCACCTTCGTCCAATTCTTCGCCTTTCAAAATGGCGTACATCCGTTGAATGGTGGAAATACAAACCTGACTATCGGAAGCGATATAGCTTGAAGTCAATCGCTGAACATTATAAAACTCTGTGAATTTACGATTGCTGTCATTAGGTTGAAAAGCCATAAATTCCTGTTCGGCTTGTTCGCCCAAATTTTTGGTGTCCACCAAAAACAGAATGCGTTTGGCTTTGGCGTGTTCCAATAAACGATAAACAAAAGTAGCAGCTGTAAAAGTTTTACCTGCACCAGTTGCCATTTGTATCAAGGCTTTTGGTTTGTTCTTTTTAAAAGAAGTTTCCAAATTTTTAATCGCCTTAATTTGAGCAGGGCGAAGCCCTGTTTCATTTAAAGCAGGAATATCTAAAAGTCGGCTTCTTAAACTTTTGTCTTTTTGTAACCACTCCGCCAAAGTTTCGGGTTTGTAAAACCAAAAAATTGTTCTTCCTCTTGGCTTTGGGTCTCGTGTATCTCTAAAACGTGTAATTGTTCCTGTACTTTCAAAAACAAAAGGCAAAGGGTCGTTGTCTAAATATTTAAGTTTAGCAACTGAATATTCTTTGGCTTGGTCTTCGGCAACTGTTAGTTTATGTCCTTCGTCTTCTTTTTTGGCTTCAATAATTCCTACAGGTTTTTTGTCAACAAAAAGTACATAGTCCGCAAACTTGGTTTCGGCTTGGTATTCTCTCAAAGCAACGCCTCTGCCTGCTCCCAAGTCCACTTCGTTTTTTGACTGAACAATCCAACCCGCTTCTTTCAACATCAAGTCGATTTTGTCACGGGCAATTTGTTCAGGATTTTGATTTTTATCTGTACTCATATTGTTGTCTGTCTGTGGTGCGTTGGCAAAAAATGGCTCTTTTGGTTTTGCGAAGCGTTGGCTTGTGTGTCGGGCAAAACCAAATGTGCCATTTGTGCG
>JBBAKI010000022.1:0-3709 GCA_040403595.1 Sediminibacterium sp.
TCAACTAATGGACCACCAGAGTTACCTGGATTAATTGCCGCATCGGTTTGAATTGCATCCATATAGCTCTCTGCTGTTGCCGAACCAGTTGTTACTGGTCGATTTAATGCTGAGACAATTCCACTAGTTACAGTTCCAGATAAGCCAAGTGGTGAACCAAATGCAATTACTGGATCTCCTATTGAGATAGAAGATGAATCACCTGTTGGAATTTCTGGTAGAAATCCTTTTTTAATTGAAATTACTGCAAGGTCATACTCAGAGTTACGACCAACAATCGTGGCTGGATAAACATCGCCATTATTTAATTCCACATCAATCGTGCCACCGGCGGCGGCATCTGAAACAACATGGTTATTTGTGATTATGTATGAAATATCGGAGTTAGATTTATAGATCGAGCCAGAGCCAGTTCCACCACCACCTAATGAGTTAACCTCAATTGAAACTACGGAGGGTGAAACTAATTGAGCAATACTTTTAACATTTGCACCAGTTGCGCCAATATCAATTGCACTTCGTCCCTTTGCGCAATTTCCATTTTTTGAAGCGTATAAAGCATTGGTTTTATTATCTATACAAGCTTTAACTACTGGCACATTATTTGGTATTGCAATTGCATATCCACCAACGGCGGTAGCGCCAATCACAAAACCAGTTAGCAACTTAAAAAATGTATTTCTCATATTCTCTCCGTAATCAGTTTTTTCTTTATCGTAATGGGGATATCTGCAAATTACCTGAGAGAGATCTTATCGTTAGGTGAATCTTCATAACTCATGCTCCATACGCCCTTATTAAATAGGGGTAAAACAATCGCAACAACTGTGATCGCCGACAAGATATATACAAAGGTTTCTATTCCTAAAAGAGCCGAAAGTGGGGCAGCAATTGCTAGCCCAATTGGTCTAAACATCATTGTCCCCATCGCATCAAAGGATGAAACTCTAGATAGTGATTCTCTAGGCACTTTGCGCTGCAACGCTGTGCTCCAAAGCGTGCCCCATAAATCTAAGGTAATACCAAATAAGAATGCACAAAATGCAATTAGCAACAAACTTTGTGGCTTTGCTAATGACCAAATATACAAAGTAACTGTGAATGAGGAGAGCATTAAGAATCTCATTGGGTACTTTGGTTTTACTTTAATCGCAATCAAAGAGCCAACAATTAAGCCAGCAGATTCAGCAGTAATTACAAATGACCAAGATTTAGCCCCATTAAAATGTTCAAGTGCAATTAAAGGCCCTAATACATTTTCAGCTGCAGCCCAACACATGACGATAAATGAAAATGCTAAAACAATTATTGCAATCCAGCTAAAGGAGAGAAACACCCGCCAGCCATGAACTAAGTCATCAAGCATTGTGTTTTCACTATGTTCAGTCCTGGGAGTTAAATGTCTAAATGAAAATATCATTAGCCCGGAGATAAAAAATGAGGCGGCATCTATCCCAAGTGTTACAGCAGCTCCAAATACATCAATTAAAATTCCGGCAGATGCCGCTCCTAGAATGATTCCACCATTAGATACTAAAGAATTAATTGCATTTCCTTTTTGTAACCCCTGCTCTGGTAAAACTGCGGGCATAATGCCGGCGAATGCCGGCCAAAAAATTCCCCATAAAATTCCAAAACAACCATTAACAATTAACAAAACTGCGATTGGAACATGTCCAGTTGCAAAATATCCAACCTGGACAAATAAAATCAAGCCAGCAGCCATATCGGTTAAGCCAACCATTCTTGCTCTGCCATATTTATCTGAGATTACTCCGCCGAATGGGGCCATAATTAAAAATAAGACAGTTGTGGTGCCAAGTACTAAACCTAAAATATTGGCTGAACCATTTGGTAGTCCAAGAATTCCAAAAGCTAATGCAATCGGCCCCATACCATTGCCAAAGTTAGAAATAAACCGGCCAAGAAATAGTCTTTTTACATATTTATGACTTAATACTTCTCTAACTTCCATTATTTATTTCTTTTTTCGATATCTCTAATTAGCCGATGCATTTCACTAGTTATTTCCTTTAACGCAGCCATCTCTTTATTTGCAATCTCTTGAGATTTTTTAGCTAATTCAAACTCAGCTAAAGATGCAGTATGAGTTTCATCAATTTTCTGTTGCATTCCTTTTGATGAAGCATCTTGGCCAACCATGATTATCGAAAGCAATACCAATTGCAAAAAAGTCTGCGCTACCCACGCCACAATAATAATCCGGTCACCGCTTTTAATTGCTGCAGGCAGTGAGATCAATGCGATTGCTGCAAAGATATATGCACACCACATAGTGCTAACAAAACTGGTTATTTTTGTGGCAATTTTTTGATTAAATCTTCCAACCGAATTCATGCTCAAATCTTACGCTCTAATTTAAATCTTTTCTTTATGTGTAGTAATTTGATCTAAGAAATCCAGATCAGGCTCAACACCAATGCCTGCGCCTTGTGGAACATTTAAGTATCCGTCTTCCATCACAAATGGAGTTGTTATATCTTGCTTAAAATAGCGAGCAGAGGCTGATGTGTCTCCAGGCAAGGTAAATCCAGGAAGGGCAGCAAGTGCCAAGTTAGCTGCTCTACCAATTCCTGTCTCTAACATTCCACCACACCAAACTGGAATCTTATTTTTCAAACATAGATCATGAATTTTTACCGATTCAATATATCCACCAACTCGGCCAGGTTTAACGTTAATAATTGTGGTCGCCTTTAGGGCAAGTGTGTCTTCGGCTGATTGCAAAGAAATAATTGATTCATCTAAACAAATTGGAGTTTTAACCTCTTTTGATAACTGTGCATGGCCCAAAATATCGTGCTCATCTAATGGTTGTTCTATTAGTAATAAATTAAACTCATCAAGTTTGGCTAAATGTTTTCCATCATCTCTTGAATACGCTTGGTTTGCATCAACTTGAAGCGGGATCTGTGGGTATAAATTCCTAATATGTTTAACCGCTTCAATATCCCAACCTGGTTCAATCTTTAACTTAATTCGTCGATATCCACCATCAACGTAGGATTTAACCTCTTCAGTAAGTGCCTCTAAATTATTTGCAATTCCAACTGAAACACCACATTCAACTTTGCTTTTTGTTGCACCAAGATAAGTAGCAAGAGATGTTTTTTGATCCCGAAGCTGTGCATCTAAAATTGCAGTTTCAAGGGCCGCCTTTGCCATCTGGCCGCCTAAGAACGGTTTTAAAATTACTGGCACATCCTCTGCAGTGATATCTGGCTTACTCTTTAATGCTGGTATTAAAAATTTCTTCATGAAATCGAGACAGCCGGCAACATACTCAGGTGAGTAAAGTGGTTCAGACATCGCAACACACTCTGCCCAGCCGGTTGTGCCATTTTCATTTGTAACTTTAACCATCAAAACCTCACGAGAGGTTTGTGTGCCAAATGAGGTTCTAAATGGACGAACTAATGGCAGGTGAATTATTCGTAGTTCAATTTCATTTAGTTTCATATCTGCACAACATATTCATTATTTGCCGAAAAGCCAACTACTTTGCCGCCGCGAGCTAATGCGCCCACAAACTCATCTCGCACCGACCTTCGCCACCATAAATTCTCCGCAATATCTTTAACTCTGATCGCCACAATGTCATCGGGAATTGCGATTAAGACCGCTGATTTATCCGGTGTAGAGATTGCTGTCCTTGGTGTTGGGGCATCACCTACTACCTTCAAACTTG
>JBBAKI010000023.1:0-2557 GCA_040403595.1 Sediminibacterium sp.
CAACAGAAAGCGAAGCAGTAAAAGTAGGTGTTTTGCCTCGTATCAAAAAAGCATTTTTAAAAATAGGAACAGAGATATTTGACAATGCAAAAGCTTTAATGGCTAAAGCAAAAGAATTAGCAGATGGAACTAATACAACATTTGATTCCAATACAAGTGATATTAGATATAATATTACAATGCCAGATGGTACTCAAAAGCAAGTTAAGCCAGTAAATGCAGATGTAGTAAATGGATTCTATTCGCCATTAGATAAAGTAATCAATGAAGTTAAGCAAGATAAACTCCTTGCAAAACAATGGATTGAAAAATATGCCAATAGCGAAGAAGCAAAATGGACAGGATTAAAAGATTGGCTTGCACAACAACAAGGTTCAGTATCTAAATCAGATATTCAACAGTTCTTAAAAGAGAATAGGATACAAGTTGTTGAGGTAGTAAAGGGACAAAAAAAGTTATCGACAGAAAGTTATTACGTACACGATACAGGATGGAATGATATTTCACAAGGATTTGCAACTGAAAAAGAAGCAAAAGAATATCGTGAAGTAAATGGATTAAACGGATATAATATATCAAAGAAAGCGACAGAAGAAGAAGTTGTACAAGATAATACCAAATTCTCCCAATACCAAATCGATGGCGAAAAGGAAAACTACAAGGAGGTATTGGTTACAATGCCTGATGCTAATAAAAATAAAAATTTAGAAACTAAGTTACAAGCCGAATACAATAAAGCAATTGAGGCAGTGGGAGAAGCGTTAAAGCCGTTGGATGCTAAAACAAAAGAAATTTACGGCACAAGGTTTTATTCCAATTTAAGCCATAATGAGGCGAGCGAAGTTCAGTTTGCTTTCTATAAAAAAGGTAATGAATACGAAAATTATGAGAAGGCGGTAAAAGAAATGGTTGCGGCTAAAGAAAAACTGCAAAGTATTGATAAATCTAAATTCAAATCATCCCACTTTGACGAACCCAACATACTTGTTCATTTAAGAATGAATACAAGGGTAGATGCAGAAGGTAAAAAAGTTCTATTCCTCGAAGAAGTACAAAGTGATTGGGGGCAGCAAGGTAAGAAGGAAGGGTTTGGTGATAAGGCAGTTACATTAACACCCGAAAATACAAAAGTTGAATTATCCCCAAGTGGACAATCGTACAGGTTAATGAAAGACGGTTTGCAATATGCAGATATGTCAAAAGAAACAGGTGACGGTTTTTCAAAACAAGACCTTCATTCTGAATTAATACACTTAGCAAATAAGTATGGTAAAAACGAAGAAGCAAGAAAAACACCTACCGCCCCTTTCGTAACAGACACAAACGCTTGGACAAAATTAGGTTTAAAAGTAGCCCTTAAAGAAGCAGTAAAACAAGGTGCTGATAAGATTGCTTGGACTACTGGGGAGCAACAAAATGATAGGTATGATTTAAGTGCAACTTTAGAAAGTGTTGATGTAACACATGCAAAGAATGGCGAAAAAATGGTTTATATTATAGCAAAAAACAACTCTGATGGTGCGTATAAAATTGATGCTAATGGTAAGATTTTAGAAAGTGGCAGAAATAATTTAACAGGTAATGTTGATGGCAAAAATTTAGAAGATGTTATCGGTAAAGATTTAACCAATAAAATACTACAAGCAAAAGATGGCGAAAAGTTAAGTGGTGAAGATTTTAAGGTGCAGGGTAAAGGAATGAAAGGCTTTTATGGTTCACCAACAGAAAACAGTTTAGGGATAGTAGGTAATGTAGCTAAAAGTTTGTTTAAGCAAGTACCGAAGACGGTGGAGATTCCTATTGGTGAAAAATATGCAGACTATCAATGGACAACGGATAGCGATGACATTGATATTGTTGAATACAAAGGCGAAAGACACGAGTTTGAAAAAGAAAGCGATGCAGAAGCGTTTGTTGCAAAAATAAAATCAGACAATTCAACCCAACACTCCATAGACATAACACCAGAGTTAGCAGCAACAGTAGAGCAAGGTCAACCATTATTTCATTACGGACTAAAAGGAGAAATACTTGGATTCACTCACAATGGTAAAATATACCTAAACGGAGAGAAGATAACAGCTAAAACCACAATGGAAGAAGCTGGTCACGTTTGGGTGAATTGGGCAAAAGAAAATAGAGAAGACTTATATAAAGCAGGCTTAGGAAAGATTGCAGGCTCTCAATACTTAGCAGATGTAATGTCAGATGAGAACTACCAAGCAGAAGCTTTAAAAATAGGTAAAAAGGGTAGCAAAGCTTACAATGCTTATTTGACAGAAGAAGCATTAGCAAAAGCTATTGCAGATGAAGGGGCTAAGTTCGTTACAGAATCTAAAAAAGCAGACTTTAGACAATGGATTACTGAAATATGGAAAGCAGTTGCAAAGGAGTTTGGTATTCGTGATTTGAGTCCTAAACAAGTATCTAAGCTAACACTAGAACAATTTGCAAAAAAAGTAGCAGCAGATGTATTTAATGAAGAGCCAGTAAAAGAAGCCGATGAATTAATAGATACACTTACTGAAAAAACAATAAAACAAGCATCTAAAGTTGA
>JBBAKI010000024.1:0-2257 GCA_040403595.1 Sediminibacterium sp.
AATATGACTTAATTGACTTTGAATTAGGTAATAAAATCACTGGTGCTGGATTTCCAGTTTACAAAGGAAAGGGTGCACGCATGCAACGCGGTATGATTAATTTCTTCTTGGATGAAGCCATCAAAGCGGGATACCATGAAATTATGCCTCCCCTATTGGTAAATGCTGATAGCGGTTTCGGTACTGGTCAATTGCCCGACAAAGAAGGACAAATGTATCATGCCACTGTGGATGATTTGTATTTGATTCCAACTGCCGAAGTGCCTATTACAAACTTGTATCGTGATGTGATTTTAAGAGAAGAAGATCTTCCTATAAAAAATGCTGGATATACACCATGTTTCAGACGCGAAGCAGGTGCTTGGGGCGCTCACGTAAGGGGTTTAAACCGCCTTCACCAATTTGACAAAGTAGAGATTGTGCAAATTGCACACCCTGACAAAAGCTATGAGATATTGGAAGACATGGTTAAACATGTTCAAGGTTTACTAGAAAAACTTGAGTTGCCATACCGCATATTAAGACTTTGCGGTGGAGATATGAGTTTCTCATCAGCTTTAACCTACGATTTTGAAACCTATAGCACTGCACAAGGCAGGTGGCTAGAAGTGAGCAGTACCTCAAACTTCGAATCATTTCAAGCCAATCGCTTAAAATGCCGTATTAAAGGAAAAGATGGTAAAAACTACTTGGCTCATACCCTAAACGGAAGTGCCTTGGCCCTGCCACGCATTCTTGCCACCATACTTGAAAACAACCAAAGCCCTGAAGGGATCAAAGTGCCAAAGGTGTTAGTACCTTATGTTGGTTTTGATATGATTACTCTTTAGGAGTAAGGATTGAGGGAGGAGGCATTAGAGTAAATTTAATAAAAATGGTACTTCAAAACTTATAACATCTAGTTTTCTAATCCCTATACCCTGAATCCTAACCCCTCCCTTAAAATCTTTTTCTGATAAACACATTCAAGCCAACAAAATAAGGATATTGTTGCACCCAGTAAGGAGTGGCAACCATTGAGTTTAGGCTAGTTTTGAAAGTGGGCATGATACCAATATTTACAGCAGAATTTAACTTATAAGATGCCATCGGCTGAATGGTAAAAAAGAATACGTTTCTTAGTGGCGGGAAATCGGTTTTGCTGTTTATCTGAAGCAATCCCACATTGTATTGATCTACCATTTGGGCATTAGCGCCTGACAATATGCCCCAACTTAATCCACCTTGTAATTCAAATTCAAATTTGTGTTTTTGTGCAAATTTATAACTCACAAAAAATGGAATTTCAGTGAATGAATAACTAATAATGCCAGTCTGTCCGCCATTGCTAGTAATGGAATCAGTATTATGCACATAAGAGGCATTCTCTTCTCCCCCATACAATTCATTCACAGGTTTTTGAACCCCAAAACGCAAGTCTTGTCTAAAATTAGTAAGGATAATTCCACTTGACAAATACCATTTAGCATTCAAATGCAAATTAGCCAAAAATGCACCTGTCCATTCTGCTGTAGGTGCTTCAACACTGTTTCTTAGTGCAATGTTCTTAGTGAAATCTTTACCCGCTGTGTTTGGATTAACCAAATGATTGTAACACATATTATAACCAGTAAAAGCAGTAATCGAATAATTGCTTAACGGCATTTCATCAGGCATGCTGTAGTTTTCAGCATTGGCAGTCTGAGGAACTGCTATAGCAATTGGGCTCAATACATTTTTTAAACTATCAGTATGTAATGTTTTGTCTTCTGCTTTTTCAGCATTTGCAGTTGCTGGAAGTTCCACTTGTTGTAAAACTGATGTGACATCCTTGCTAGACAAGGGTGCAGAAACGTTGCTTCCTACTTCATTTTTTATAACCGATATGGTATTTTCATTTGGTTTGCTTGTTAGGTTTTCGGCATGATTACTTTCAATCACTGTCCTCTCTGTATTTGCTGATTTCATAATCTTTGCTTTTCTGCCTTCCGCCAATAACCTTATGGCTGCTAATTTTCTATACTTGCCTTTCTTCAAATAAGATTTCGGTTGAGGTTTGGTATTTTGAGCATCTAGGCTATTGTCATTATTCTCATTCTTTGGAGCTACATAAGAAAGAGCTTTATTTGATTTAACAGTTGACGCATCTTTCTCATTTTGCACTTGGTTTGTTTTAGACGAATTCACAGTTTTATTCGCTGGCATGATTTCATTTTGCAATAGGTATTGGCTTAGGAAACCTAACATAAAAACAAATGCAGCTAGGACCAAGACAATT
>JBBAKI010000025.1:0-2216 GCA_040403595.1 Sediminibacterium sp.
CATTCTTGCATCTTTTCGCCTTTCCAAGGCACAATGGCATCTTCGTATATACTTAAGCTTTTATCTGGAACTACTAAGTCCTCATCTATTCCGATAACACTGCCGAAACCTTCGCAGGTTTTGCAAGCACCATAAGGATTATTAAAGCTAAAAAAGTTAACCGTTGGTTCTTCAAACTGCATCCCATCCAATTCAAAACGATTATTGAAAATCTCATTGCTAATCTTTCCCTCTTCGTTCACCATATGAAGCACACATTCACCATGCCCTTCATAAAAAGCCGTTTGCACTGAATCTGATACGCGGGCTTGAAAATCTTCATCTATTTGACCTATCGCAAAACGATCAATAAGCAAAGATAAAGTCATGCTGAGCGCAGTCAAAGCTTCTGCTGCTGACTTATGGTTTTCCTTTTCAGGATTTGCAACTGCCTTTTTACTACTTACTTTCTTAGGTTTCGCGGCTTTAGTTAGCTGAGGTTCTAGTGCAAGGTAATCCTCAATCTGCATCATTTCTTCTCCCAACATCAATCGATTGAAACCATTTTGCAGGTATGTCTCTAGTTGTTTTTTTAGTGTATCTGACTCTGATTTTATCTCAACCAACAAATAAACTTTTGTGCTCTCAGCAAGGCTTACAATTTTCTTGGTTACATCTTCAACCGTATGGCGTTTTACTTCGTTGCCACTAATAGGCGAGTAGGTAACGCCAATACGAGCAAATAATAGTTTTAAATAATCATATATTTCAGTAGTGGTGGCTACGGTTGAGCGTGGGTTTCTGGTGTTTACTTTTTGCTCAATGGCTATACTGGGTGAAATGCCATGAATATAATCCACATCAGGTTTGTTCATTTTACCCAAAAACTGACGGGCATAAGCAGACAAACTCTCAACATACCTGCGCTGTCCTTCGGCATACAAAGTATCAAAAACCAAACTTGATTTTCCACTTCCTGATACACCTGTTACAACTGTTAATTTATTTCTTTTTATCGTAACATCAATGTTTTTAAGGTTATGCACCCTAGCGCCCTTAATGTTGATGTCTTGTTTTTTATGATTCGTCATTCTAAATTTAAGCCCTGCAAAATAGGATAAACCAAACTAGATTGAAAGATTAATAAATTAAAAGATTTGAATAATCTTTTATCTAATTATTTCTCTTTTTCCTTTTGAGGCATCAAATCCTGATGTCTAAAGACAAAATGCTTCTTCTGATATTATCTTTCTCCCACCTAGACCCTTCGACTCTGCTTAGGGTGACGGCCAATGCACTGATAAAATTGGTTTCTTGAACGGATTTTTAGGCTGATAATTTTTGGCCATTTGCGGAGCAATTCCCCTCCTTGGAGGGGCTAGGGGTGGGTTCTATTATTTAATAATGCTAATACTACATTGCAGCCCTCAAAGGCCTCTTATCCTTACTCAACCCGCCCCATTGAAGACATTTTGATTTTCTCCACAAAAAATGTGCATAGCCTTTCTGAATTGTCTGTTATTTTCGCTACTTCATTTTTAGGAGATTTGTGTTTTAAGTAATGGAAGAAAATAACAACATTGAAGAATTAGATAATGGGCAAGGCCATGAGTTTCATATAACTGCCGTTAATGGCCTGTATGAAAACTGGTTTTTAGACTATGCTTCGTATGTAATTTTGGAGCGTGCCGTGCCAGCCCTTGAAGATGGTTTAAAACCCGTTCAGAGAAGGATATTGCATGCCCTAAACGAAATGGATGACGGCCGATTTAATAAAGTGGCTAACGTTATCGGACAAACCATGCAGTACCACCCACATGGCGATGCAGCCATTGGCGATGCCTTGGTAAACATGGGTCAAAAGGAAATCCTTTTTGATACCCAAGGAAACTGGGGCGATATGCGCACAGGTGATTCGGCTGCTGCTCCTCGTTATATTGAGGTGCGTCTTTCAAAATTTGCCCAAGAAGTAGCTTTTAACAAACAAACTACCGAATGGCAAAGCAGCTATGATGGCCGCAAAAAAGAACCTATAACCCTTCCGATGAAATTCCCTTTGCTCCTTGCCCAAGGGGTTGAAGGTATCGCTGTGGGTTTGGCTACCAAGATTTTACCTCACAATTTTTGTGAGTTGATTCAAGCTACCATTGATTATTATAAAAACAAAAAGTTTGAAATCTACCCTGATTTCCAAACAGGTGGTTACATAGATATTACCAATTACAACCAAGGTTTAA
>JBBAKI010000026.1:0-1928 GCA_040403595.1 Sediminibacterium sp.
ATAGAATAGATGTTTCCTAAACATTTGATGTGAGTTCGATTCTCGCTGAGGCTACCATGCAAGACAACTCCAAGTTTTTTGAGAGTTGTCTTTTTTTTGTCCCTTTGAAACCCCTATCAATACTGATAGCTTGACGGATTAACTCATTTATTTTTGTAGTTCGACATTTTTCTCCATCAAAACTGAATTTTTCTGGGAAAATCGAACTTAAAAATTTTGATTTGGACTTCAAGTCTGTGTTTTCGTATATCTCGGCTAGGTTTGATACCTTTTGGAGTGAACTTTCTAATCTCTTATTAATTGTATCTTCTAACTCTTTTTTGTTTGCAAGCACTTGCTCTAATTCTAGCTTTTTAGTTTCGTACTTTCTTCTCAAGTTTGAATAGTCCTCATGCGATATTTTATTATCAACAAACATGTCTTGCAAATTATCTAGCCTTGTTTTCTCAACTTGAATTTGGGCTTTGATTTCCTTCATCCTTTTTTCTTCGCTTTCGGGGTCTTTTGCTACACCTAAGTAATCACTTACCATAGAATGATATAATCTCTTATAGTCTTTTGATATTGACAAATCTTTTAGCAAATTTTCTACCAACTCATTTGCTTTTTCAGCCTGATAACGTTGCTTCTTGCAATGGTTGCAATGGCAGTAGAAGTGCTTTTTACCTGTCTGACTTCTTGATGCACTTCCTGTGATGTGGTTCTTGCAGTTGTCACATATCAAAACACCCCTTAAAGGCAGTTCAGCCTTTTTTACCAGTGTACTTTGTCTATTTGTTGCAAGTCTTCTACCAGTTAATACATCTTGTACTTTATTAAACAACAGTTCCGAAATAATTGGTTCATGTATGCCCTTTGTGTAATATTCTTTTTCATTCTCCCCTGCTGGCACTCGAATCATTCCGCAATAAATTGGATTTTTAAACATTACATAAACTTGAGATTTTGATACTTTAACTCCATTGATGGCTAATTCTTTTCTTATCTCTTCCATTGGAGTTCCACTTGCCACTAATTCAAAAGCGTTTACAATATGCTTTGCTTGCTCATTTGGAACAATGATAGGCTTATTTCTGTCGTCACGTTTGTTTGAATACCCCCTCGGTGCTGTGCAGGTAATTCGCCCCGCTTTCCTTGCGCCTCTGATACCCCCAATGGTTTTCATGGAGCGTCTATCATTATCTATTTCGGGAATATTCAGATAAACCGCTAGTATTAATTTGTTCTCTGGGATGGATAAATCTATGGGTTGCTCTATGGCTTGTGCTTGCACTCCATATTTCTTAAGTTCGTCTATCATGCGATAGGCTTCAAAAGCATTTCTCGAAAACCTATCCCATGAGGTAAACAATAAAAGGTCTATACTTCCTTTGTTCTTTTTAAGATGTTTTAGAAAGGAGATAAACTCGGGTCTATCAAATGTTTTTGCAGAGTGGTCTTCTTTAAAAACTTTAGAAATAACAATTTGATTGCGTTCACAATATTTTGTTAAACTGTCTAATTGAACATCTAGCGAATATCCTTTCGCTTGTTCATCACTCGATACACGAGCCATCAATGCTGCTTTAATCATCTTTTAAATACTTTTTTAAGTTTGCACCTTGAACTTCTATCAATAATTCTAGAAATTCTGTAATAATTTTTGTCTCTTCTAATGTGTACTTGTTACCGTCTTGTTCTAAAATTTGTTTGTGTTTATTAAGGTTGTACATAACAGCTTGTGGGCTGTGTAACTGAAAGCTCGGGCTACGAGGTGACAGTTGTTTTATGTTAGAGCCGAACCAATCGGGTCTGTTTTATTTATCCTATTCTTTTTTTGTTTCTAAAATATAAGTTTTTGTTGTTTCTGTATTTAAGTGTTATTTCTTCATACTGTGGAAATACCGGTCAAACTGACCACCCTTTTCCGGAGCAAATTGACCACCTTT
>JBBAKI010000027.1:0-1879 GCA_040403595.1 Sediminibacterium sp.
GATTGACGTTTGTTCTTTGTTACATACGACAATTTATTTACCATCTCGTCAAATTGTTTCGCATGTTCTTCTGTATCTATTTCAACTGAGCGGATAATCATACTACGAATATAAAAATTATTTGAATATTTTTCCTATAGTGGTTTTGCTGTTGCAGGCTTCTCCCCTGCAACGCTTAATTTTTATTACCCGAGTTGAAAACTCTTTTTCAATTAAAATCCGATTTCAATGCTTTGGCTAGGTTAAGCCTGAGGATTTAAATCCTTTTTATAAGTTGTTCGACATGCGCTGCAATAACATGTCGAACAGCAAGGTAAGATGTTTATCATAATTAAGTTAATATTTCAAATAATAAAAAAGGTATTCTCCATTCAAATATTTGGCATGAATTTCTTCGGATTTGCCTTGTTTAATAAACCAAGCACAATTGATTATTTTGTCATTTACTAAGATACCTCGTAGTTTATTGTATTTGTCTGAATATTTAAATTTTCCAATGATTACGCCTGATTTGGTAATTTTCATTTTCTTCTTTAGATAGGAATTTGAGTTCTTGTCCCAAGCTTTTATTTTAATATGCCTGCGATTGAATTTTGAATTTGACTTGGTAACACAAGAGGTATAATTTATCAGAGCAATTTTCTTTCTAACATTTGCCAATAAAGTATCGCTGGGATTTGATATCTGTGCGTGACTCAGCGTAATGCTAAATAAAGTTAATAAGAAAAAAAGTGGCTTCATGTTTATTTATAGAGGTTTTGTTTATTCAAAACTAATAATATAATTCAATCAAAAAAATCCCCCACCTTTTTTCAAAGATGAGGGATTGTATATATTCATGTGCCCCCACATCGGGCTAGTTAATTGTGGCGTTGGAAAGAAGCCTATCCCTAAATCCTTTTCCAAAGGAAAGGGACTTTACATCCCCCTGCCCCCTTCAAAGGGGGAAGGCAGCCGCACATTGCCGTTGCAGGCGTCCTCGCCTGCAAATTCTAGCTACATCCCGTTGTCGTACCGCAAGTCATACAAGTATAACAAGTACCTGCTCTCATGGTCATGTTACCACAAGCCCTGCAGCTTGGTGCTGAATTATCACCAAACATATTACCTGATTTAGGTTTTACGATGCTGCTTTCTGCTTTAGCCATCGGTTGTACTTGTACATCCGTTTTCACGTTTTCGCTTCTGGTAAATCCAATAGGCGTAGGTGCTACAGGCTCTGAAGCTTGCGGTGCACTTACCACTTCTTGCACATGTTGAGGAGCTACTCTGTTTACCAAGTTGTTTAATTTACCTTGGTTCACGGCTAAGTGACTACGTTGTGTTTCGGTTGGAGGAATCTGAACAAACTCTTCAATACCCAAGTATTCGAAACCTAACATACGGAACATATAATCGATAATAGAGGTTGCGCTCTTAATATTATCATGTCCTGCTACCATACCTGCTGGCTCAAAACGAGTGAAAGTAAATTTATCTACGTACTCGCTCAATGGTACACCATATTGTAAGCCTAATGATACTGCTATCGAGAAACAGTTCATCAAACTACGTAGGGTTGCACCTTCTTTGTGTAAGTCAACAAAGATTTCACCCAAAGTTCCATCTTCGTATTCACCTGTACGCACAAATATGGTTTGTCCTCCTACTGTGGCTTTTTGCGTAAATCCACCACGTTTTCCAGGTAATGCTTTGCGAGCTACGATACCTGCCAATTTATGTTTGAAAGTAGTATCTGCAGTGGCATTTAAGATTGCTGTTGCTGCATCAAGCACTTGCTCAGGGGTTAATTCACCCACTGGTTTCAATGCATCATTACCTAAAACGCTTTCTACTACTTCTTGCATTTCTTCTTCATCCACTGTATCTGATTTGTTAG
>JBBAKI010000028.1:0-1642 GCA_040403595.1 Sediminibacterium sp.
TATTTGGTATCAATAGATTAAAGGATATGCCAGAGGTTAGGCAGCGAGCTAAAGCAGTATTGGCTGGATTAGATGGCGGATTGATTTAAGCACCTATTTTAAATAACTGAACTACCAATTACCGACCCGGCAGCATTAATCAGCAATGCCACATCAATTATTGCCGTAATCATTAGGCAAGAGAACATCAGTTTATTTGGTGCAAATGAGGTAATCACGGATGCAACCAGACCAATTATCAATAAAGGCGTATTTGGATGAGTGTTATTTAATAGCAAGGTTGTTGTGATTAAAAGACTAGAAACAATAATCCTTGAGTATTTTTTGCCTAATCTTTGCGGCAATCCCTTAATACCAGAGGTTAGATCTTGATCTAAATCTTTCAGCACATTAGCAAAGTGGGCGGCAACACCAAGTAAGGAGGCTGCTGCCATTAACCAAAGTGGTGGGTTTCGATCAGTTGCCACCACTATGCAGGAGGCTAAAGCTGCAAATGCAATTGCATATGGAAGTGGTGAAAGTAGTGTTGATTTGAAGTAGAGGTTGTATGAGATACCCATGCCAACGCCAAATAGATAAATAAGTCCACCTTTAACTCCAAGGGGGCCGGCAATATTTACCACCACAGCAATTGGGGCAACAATCTGTATCGCTCGTTTTAATTGAGTAGTAGTAATTTGGCCACTTACTAAAGGCTTATTACTGCGATTATGTTTTAAATCATCCTGGTAATCATTTAGATCATTAGTAAAGCCAACTAAAAGTTGGCCAAGAAATACCCCAAAAGCTATGACAAGGGCTGGGCCTTCCCACCAAAGATTTGTGGCAAGTAGTAGTGAGGTAATTGTTACCGTCATAGTTGGCCCAAAGTGGCAAGCTTTAAGCAGGCCGATCAATATCCTCATAATCTTAAGGATACTAGTTGTTACTTACTTATTACCGATCGCCTTCTTTAAATCAATGTACTCCTCACAACTTGTGCCACAAATTGCCTTTATCTTTGCCAGATTACTTTTTGCAGATGAGGTTTTCTTTAAAGTCATAAATAGTTCACCTTGATACTCAAGTGCTCCCAAATGTTTTGGATCAATCTTTAACGCCTTGGTGTAGTAGGTACCAGATTGGGAGTACTGCTTTAGCTTACGGCTGGTATAGCCAAGTAAATTATTTACATCTGCATTATTTGGATAACTCATATCGGCACTCTTTAATGAGGTTAGAGCGGTGGTGTATTGACCGGAATTTATAGAGATACGGATTGCAGTTAACTCACTGGTTACAGTTTTAACTGTTGGCGCAGCGGTTGGAGATGGATCACTTTTTGTAGTCGAAGGTGTTGCAGTCGGCTGTGGTTTGCTCTGCTCCACCACAGGTGCAGGAGGCTCTTCGCGACCTGCGCCAATGGCAGGTTGAGGAAAGAGTAATAATGCGGCAAGCAGTGCACCTAAAGTTTTAGTAAACATAGGCCAAATTCTATATTTCATTTCAGTTTAATCAACCCATTCTGGTGTGATCTTCACTGGTACTTCATCCACAAAAGCCTCTTTGTTTACCCTTAGTTAATCACTCTTGGAAATACTTAATCACAGATCGACTGGCCCGAGTTTCATATGAGAGTTGAAACTTCTAGTAGATCTCCTAG
>JBBAKI010000029.1:0-1488 GCA_040403595.1 Sediminibacterium sp.
AGTTTTTTAACACATTAGGATGTACCATACCGCTACCTAAAATTTCAACCCATCCGGTGTGCTTACAAATATTACATCCTTTGCCACTACAAATTTGACAACTAATATCCATCTCAGCACTTGGTTCCGTAAATGGAAAATAACTTGGGCGGAATCTTACTTTCACATCCTTGCCAAACATTTCTTGTACGAAAAAATAAAGTGTTTGTTTTAAATCAGCAAAGCTTACATTTTCATCAATATACAATCCTTCTACTTGATGAAAAAAACAATGCGCGCGCGCTGATATGGTTTCATTGCGATAAACACGGCCTGGACATATTACACGAATCGGTGGCTTTTGTGTTTCCATCACGCGCGCTTGCACACTACTGGTATGTGTACGCAATAACCATGCAGCACTTTCATCTGTTGCTTCCTTCACATAAAAAGTATCCTGCATATCGCGCGCTGGATGATCTGCTGGTAAATTCATGGCACCAAAATTGTGCCAATCATCTTCAATCTCTGGGCCTTCTGCAACTGCAAATCCTAATCGTTTAAAAATAGAAACCATTTGATTACGCACTAAATTTAAAGGATGTCTGGTGCCCACTGTTATTTCATCCCCAGGCAAACTCATATCAATGCTTGCACTGTTGTCATCTGCTTCGCCTAAGCCCGCTAATAATATTTCGAGTTTTTCTTCGGCTGCAATTTTAAAAGCATTTAAGATTTGTCCGAATTCTTTTTTTTGTTCGTTGGGCACATTTTTCATCTCCCCCATAATTTGTTTCACCAAACCTTTGGTTCCCAAGTATTTAATACGGAAAGCTTCCACCTCAGCAGAAGTAGCACCTGTCGCTGCCGCTATTTCCTTTTTAATGTCTTCGATTTGTTGTAACAATTGCTCCATAGTGGTACGAAGATAAGAAAAAACCGCGGTGCGATTTTTGATGTGGGGAAAAGAATTTGCGCCTGATGTTAAGGATAACGGTGACTTTTTGATGTTGGGGAAAATTACCCTAAAAAGCCTTACATTTGTTGTCAGACGAAGTTAATTTACATGGAGTACAATACAGCGAGAAGCATAATGGGGATGAGAGAATACGGCCGTCACGTTCAAAGGATGGTTGACCATCTTATGACTATTGAGGACCGCGACAAAAGAAAGGAGCAGGCCCATATCGTGGTGGAGTTAATGGGTTTTTTAAACCCCCAGCTAAAAAATATCGAGGACTACAGGCATAAATTATGGGATCACCTGTTTTTTATGAGTAATTTTGAATTGGATGTAGAGAGTCCTTATCCAATTCCTACGCGCGAAACCTATAAGCAAAAACCAGATCCTTTGCCTTACCCTAAGCGTAAAATTAGATATGCGCATTTAGGTAAAAACTTAGAATTGGTGATTGATAAAGCAATGGCCGAAACAGACCAAGAAAAGAAAGCCGGCTTTGCCCATGCAATTGCGCATTATATGAAATTGGCTTACAGTAACTGGCATAA
>JBBAKI010000030.1:0-1429 GCA_040403595.1 Sediminibacterium sp.
AATTACGATGCAGAGTTTGATGATATTTTTACAAAAAAAATACCAGTATCAGATCCAACTATTTATGTATGCGCACCAAAAGATAACTCGATGGTAAAAGGGGAAGATAAAGAATCCTGGTTTGTATTGGTCAATGCCCCAAGACATGATTTAGAAAATGGCTGGGATTGGAATAGTGGCGGTGATAAGTATGCTGAGAAGATTATTAAAAAGCTTGATCAACTTGGTTTAAATGTTTCAAACCGACTAGATTTTATGAAGTTTAGAACCCCAGCGGATTTAGAAAATTATGCGCTAGCTCCCGGTGGTTCTATCTACGGAACTTCAAGCAATTCAGCAGCATCAGCTTTTCTACGAGCCCGGAATAGATCAAAAATTAATGGATTGTTCTGTGTTGGTGGCTCTGCCCACCCTGGTGGTGGGTTGCCATTAGTTGGAATAAGTGCAGAGATTGTTGCAAATGCCATTGGTAAGGCTTAGCGCAGTTTAGAGTAAGTAAATCTACTTAGCGTGAACAAGCTAATTAACTGAAGTACAAGCCAAAATATAATTATTTGGTTATAGATTGTAAAATTAAATTGCAGAGAGATAAATACAATAAATACAAATGATGCCCGTACTGGGCGTTCGGCAAAGGTGACAATTCCAACCTCTGAAACTCCTAACCCAGCAGCACGAGCCCTCATATACTCTTGAACTGAGGCAGCCAATAAAACGATAATTAGGAGATTTAAATCTGCGCCAACTTTATAGAGTGCTAGTACCCAGAAAATTTCAGTTAACCGATCTACTGTTGAATCTAAAATCGCTCCCCATTTTGTGGATTTATTAGTAACTATTGCCAAACTACCATCTATACCATCGCAAATTAAGGACAGAACAAGTAGTGCAGGTGCCCAAAATGTTTTGGCATTCGCAAATAACAGCACACCAAATAAAAGACCAAGTATTGTTAAAACATTAGGAGTTATTCTCACTTTGGAGAGCGGCTTAACCGCCATATATGAAATGCTCAGCCAGGCCTTAACGATTCCCGAAATATTTGCATCCCCATGTAGACCGCGCCAGGTTAAGAAGAACTCATCTTTTTTCATAATTTGATTAACCCTAAGTTTTTTGCAATTGCTACCGTTGACTCAGCTGAATTCATTGTATAGAAGTGAATTCCTGGTGCATTGAGTTCTAATAATTTCTCACCAAGTTCAGTAGAAATATCAATTCCGATTTTCTTTACTTCTTCCGACTTTTCTTCTTTACCCTCAAATCGACTTAAAATATCGGTTGGGATCTGGGTTCCACTTAATTCACTCATTCGATTTAATTGTTTCAAATTAGTAATTGGTAATACCCCTGCAATAATTGGCAAACTTGAACCCCGCTTTGCTAATCGATCTACTAATTTTTCCCATTTGCTGGCTTCAAAGAAAAA
>JBBAKI010000031.1:0-1410 GCA_040403595.1 Sediminibacterium sp.
CAAACAATTGATTAAAAGCACGAGATTTGGTATCATGCCAAGTCGAGATTTATACGAACTTCATTACCAAATTAATTCTTAAATTTGGTTCCTAAACCAAAGCCTTGAAGCCATCCACCGATATACATAAAATCCTTAAAGAATACTGGGGTCATAGCCAATTTAGGCCCTTGCAAGAGGATATCATTCAATCGGTACTAGCAGGCAACGACAGCTTGGCATTGTTACCCACAGGTGGAGGCAAGTCTATTTGTTTTCAGGTACCTGCCATGGCTATGGATGGTCTTTGTATAGTGGTTTCTCCGCTTATTGCCTTGATGAAAGACCAAGTGGAAAACCTTAACAAGAGAGGGATTAAAGCCAAAGCCATATACAGTGGTATGAACTACCGCGAAATCAGCATTGCCCTTAACAATTGCATGCATGATGATGTCAAATTTCTATACCTATCCCCCGAGCGCTTAAAATCAGAATCGCTAAGAGATAGCCTTAGGTATATGAACATTTGCCTTTTGGCTGTTGATGAAGCACATTGCATCAGCCAATGGGGTTTTGATTTTAGACCTGAATACAGGCAAATAGCCGAAGTACGAAGTTTTTTAAAAGTGCCTGTCATAGCTCTTACAGCTACCGCTACCAAAGAAGTAGTAGCGGATATACAAGGTCAATTGGGTTTTAAACAGAATAATGTTTTTCAGAAAAGCTTTACAAGAGCCAACCTTAGTTATGTGGTAAAAAGCATTGAAAACAAAGACGAGCAGCTTATCCATATAATCCAAAAAGTAAAAGGCTCTGCTTTGGTATATGCACGCAACAGAAAGAAAACAGAGGAACTAGCTAGCTTTTTGCAATACCATCAAATCAATGCAGATTATTACCATGCAGGTTTGCCCTATGAACATAGGATAAAAAAACAAAACGAGTGGACGCAAAACAAAACGCAAGTAATGGTTTGTACCAATGCCTTTGGAATGGGCATTGACAAGCCCGACTGCCGATTGGTGGTGCATTATCAACCTGCTGAAACACTTGAAGCTTATTACCAAGAGGCTGGTCGTGCAGGCCGTGATGAAAAGAAGGCTTATTGCGTTTTGCTTTTTAATGGGGCTGATGAAATGGAATTGTTGGACAGGATAAACATCAACTTTCCTCCCGAAAAAGAAATCAAAAGGGTGTACCAATCTTTATGCGATTACTTGAGCATACCCACGGGTGCTATGATTGAAGATAGTTTTGATTTTGACATCCAATCCTTTTGCAAAAGATTTAAACTGCAAGCACATATTACTTACTCTGCTCTTAAAATATTAGAACAATGCGGTTTAATATCTTTATCAGATGCTTTTTATGAAGCTTCAAAACTGCACCTAATAACAAGTCAAAGAGAATTAGATGCCTTTCAATCGCAGA
>JBBAKI010000032.1:0-1094 GCA_040403595.1 Sediminibacterium sp.
CACACACGGGTTTGGCAAAAGTGGCGGTTCAGTGCTCCGCAGACACATTTGTGGTTAATCAAAGTTTGGTTCTCCGCATCAACATTTGTGGTGAAAATCGCCACCTTCGCCAAGCCCGAAACCGTTAGCTGCAATACTACCAGACACAATAAAGACAACATAGACATAAAAAAATGGCAAAAAGAGGACCTAAAAAAGTTGAAGTAACCGATGAATTGACAGTACTTCAAGAAAGCATCTCATCTAAAATAGGAAAACTTCTTGGGTACGGGTTGACACAACACGACCTTGCAGAAGCAATACAACTTTATCAACCTGAAATAAGCCAACTCTATAGAAAAAAAAGAGTACTTTCTATACAACGGTTTAAGCAAATTGACTCAGAACTTGATAAATTAATAACAGAGAATGTAAACCCCGAAGAAGCAGACTCCATTGTTGAAGGCATTGAACCGGAAGAAAATTATAGTACTTGGTTGTATGACCAATTAACAGAACTCGGATTGTCAATAATTGAATTTTCAAATGAAAGTTCATTATCATATCAAACAATAAATCTTATTGTAAATGGAATAACGACCAATCCACAATTTAAGACCAAAAAGACAATTCAAGAAACGCTTGAAAGAATCAGTAAAGTAAAAAACAAGCCTATTGAAAAGCCTAATACTGGTAAAGAAGATGACGAGAAAAAATTATTTGTAGGCTTACCTTTTATAAAAACAGAAATTGACCAGGTGCCTGACTTAATAGGTGTTTATGCAATTCACGACAGAAGAGGTTATCCGACATATATTGGCAAAGGACGCTTAAAAACTAGACTTAAAGACCATAGTGATAGAATTGCTTTTGCAAGTGAAAAAGTAGCCTCGACTTTCAGTTTTTTAATATTACAAACAGACAATACTAAGGAAGAAAAAGCAAGGGCAGACAAAGAAGCTATTTTGATGGAAAAAGTATTAACCAAATTTGCAGGTAACACTATACTTTTAAACATTCAGAATACAGAGGACTTATCAAAATCAGAATAAGTACAGCAGCTAATCGAGTAGACGGCCCTACCGGATAATTCCGATAGGGTGCGCCTCTCACAC